>NZ_JBAOJU010000001.1:366453-2181715 GCF_037083565.1 Microbacterium sp. CCNWLW134
CTGGGCGCCTGCTGCCCCTGCGGGCGCTGCGGCCCCTGGCTGGGCGCCTGCTGCCCCTGCGGGCGCTGCGGCCCCTGGCTGGGCGCCTGCTGCCCCTGCGGGCGCTGCGGCCCCTGTGGGCGCTGCTGAGCTCGGCTGGGCGCCTGCTGCCCCTGCGGGCGCTGCTGTCCTTGGTTCGGCTGCGGTTGACCCTGGGGGTGCGGCCGTCGCTGATCCCCAGGAGGAACGACCTGTCCGGCCTGCTGCGGCGTACCGCTGCCCTGTGGGGGCACCTGTCCCTGCATCTGAGCCTCCGGCGCCGGCGCCTGTGTCGGCACTGCGTTCGCCGGACGCTGGCGGTCACGGCGCTTCTTTTCCGTCGCCGCGTGCTGCGCGAGGACATCGTCCACGAAAGAATCCTCAGCCGCGCGCCGGCTTGGGGCATCGGCGCGCGGCTGAGGGGGCTTCTGATCGTCGGTCACAGAAGAACCTTACGGGGAGACCGTTACGGCTGGTCAGTCTCCTCGGTGTAGACGATCGCGTCGTCAGAGGCGATGTTGCCACTGTTGTCGTAATCGTAGGACTCCTCGACGACGACCTCGGTGGTGTCGTTGAACGAATTGTCGGCCGACACATCGGCGTCGACGTTCGTCGACTCGTCGTTGAACGACTCGTCTGCCACCACGACGACGTCGGTGTCGGTGTTCGTCGACTCGTCATCGAACGAATCCGTGATGTCGACGTTGGTCTCCTCGTTACCGATGGAGACGTCGCCGACAGTGACGTCGGTTTCGGAGTTGTCGACGGACGCGTCATCACCGGCGGCGATCGACTCGTCACCCGATGCGACGTTGGCTTCCTGGTCGAAGATCTGGTTGACGTCGCCTTCGGCCCAGATGTTCTGGTTCACCGACTGGTCGACGATCGTCGCCCGGTTGTCGATGTGGAAGTTGTTCGCGATGTTCCAGATCTCCTTCTCGACCGGCGGCTTGGGGCCGGGGCCGGGAGGGTTCGGGTGCGGGGTCGGGTGCACGTCGGGGCGGTCGACGATGATCGGCGCGACAGCGCGGACATCCTCCGCCGTGCACTCGGCGAGGCCGGCGCTGGCGAGAGCGGCCTCAGGGTTGGCGTCATATTCAGCTGCTGCGTCAGGATCGTTCAGCAGGCTCAAAATGAACTCGATAAGGGCGTCGGCGATGGTCGCCAGCGGGGTAGTCATAAGTCGGCTCCTGTCTCTGCGAGACTCTTTTCAGAGGCTATGCGTTGGTCTTCGGTCTGGAATCGGGGGTTAGCCCGAAAAGTCGTGGGGGTACTACGGGGTTCCCCCGATAGGCGACGGCTCATCCGGCCGCCCCCAGGGTGACGCGCAGTTTCGCGATGAGATCCGACCGCGAGGTGGCACCCAAGCGCCGCTTGATCTGCGCCATGTGGTGTTCCGCCGTCCGCGGCGAGATGAAGATCTCCTTGCCGATCTCGGCATAGGTCTTCCCCTGCAGGACGAGCTCGGCGACTTCGCGCTCGCGCTCGCTCAGAAGACTCGGTGCGGCCGTGCGGGACGGAGCCGTGGGGGACTCTCCCTCGCTCGTGCGCGGCGCCTCGCGAGGATGCAGTTCGCGCGCGCAGGCGAGCAGGCGCGAACTGACCTTCCGGTCGTCGGAGCGGCGCGAGCCATGTCCGGCAAGTCGTGCGCCGTCCCAGGCGAGGCCGACGGAGGCGAGCCCTCGGGCCGCATCCTCCACCGCGTCCGCGTCGACTTGTCCTGCGAGCACCGAGGTCCAGACGCGGCCGGCATGCGACATCTTCGCGGCGAGCGGGTTGCGTCCCGATGCCGCGACGAGCGCCCGCGCGTGAGGAGCGAGGTCGTCGGGGTGGTTGAGCATGATCCCGCGCTGGATGCCGGCCCAATGCAGCGGAGCCGACCAGAGCGACGGCTCGCCCAGGTCGGCGAGGAGAGCGAGACCGCGATCGAAGGCGGCTTGCGTCCAGTGCGTATCGCCCAGACGTGCGGCCACGATCACCAGCTCGCCGAGGGGCAGCAAGAGGTAGAGGTCGATCTCGGGTCGCGTCGCGCGCGACTTCACCGACGCCCACGTCGCCTCGAGAGTCGGGGTGTCGTCGTACCGACGTGCGAGCCCGACCGCGATCGCGGAGGCGATCAGATCATCGCGCGGCGACAGGCGGCTGCCCTGGGTCGCCGCTGTCAGCAGCGCCCGCGCCTCGGCGGGCTGCTCCCGCTGCAGCGCGACCCAGGCGTTCCACAATTGGAGGTGCGGAAGCCAGCGGGCGCCTCCCTGCCGCGCGCGCAGTGCGTCATCGAGGACGGCGTGTGCAGCGGTGACATCACCCAGTCCGACGGCCACGATGGCAGCCACCACCGCCGGCAGCTCGGTGGTCGGAGATGCGTCGTGGCCGGCATTCGCCAACTCCGACGCTCGCCGGAGATCGTCGAGGGCGCTGCGGGAGTGCGACGCCTGCAGCGAGGCACGCAGCCCCCGTGCCCACAGCTGCATCGCCACGCCGTTCGCCGATGGCGCCGAGCCGGCCGCGCCCGAGGCATCCGGCGCCGGATCCCCGTTCTGAGCGACCGACCCAGCGCCTGCCGCCGTGACCAGAGCTCTCGTCTTGGCCGCGGGGGAGAGCGGGGGGACGGCGAGGTAACTCTGATGCGCGAGCGACATCAGTCCGCGGTCCGCCCAGGTGGCGGCGACCGCGTCGGCGAGGAGATCATGGTCGGAGGGAGAGAGGGTGGACCCGTCGCCGTCGCCGTCGCGGGCGAACTCGTCGAGAAGGGCACCCGCCGCGTCGACGTCGCCCGCGGCCCACAACGCGTGCGCGTGCGACGCGGCGAGGACGCGTGAGTCGGAGCCGCAGCGGATCGCGTACTCGAAGAGGGTCACCGCCAGCCGCGGATCCCGACCCACCTCGCGGCGAGCGCGGGCGGCGAGACGATCGCCCAGGAGCGAATCGACGATGCCGTCGAGGCTCGTCGCGATATCGGAGCCGGGAACGAGGTCGAGGGTCCCGGCCTCGACGAGATCGACCAGCCGATCGACCGGCACGCTGGCACGGGCGGTCATCGCCACGACAGGAGCGGGCCGGCCGTTGTGCAGTAGCAGACCCTCGGCCTGTCCCTCGGCCGAGAGCTCGGCCTGCGCCTCGCGGTCATCGCCCTCCGTGTCGCTCACGCCCAGGCTCAGCGACTCGATCCGGCGCCGAAGACGCGGCGAGACGGTATCGAGGCGGTGGCTGATCCGGCGCATCAGCGCGCGGGTCACATCGGCGTGGGCCTCGTCGTCCCCGCAGTCCCGCCCGTCGTAAGCGAGTGCGGCGTGCGCCTGCGCGCACTCGAACACCAGCCAGGCGATGCCGCCGGTCGCGCCGAGGATGCGTTCCTCGCACTCCACCGAGGCGTCGGGAAGGAGCTCGCGCAGCTCGGCGAGGGTCACCTCGCCGAGGAGGATCGCGGGCGCATTGCGCTCGACAGCGCGCGTCAGCTCGAGGAGCTCCGAAGGAGCCGGCCAGGAGCGGTACGCGATCACCACGGCCGCATCAGGGCGGTGGACGCGATCGATCAGCTGGGACAGACGTGCCGGGTCGAGCGTGTGGGCGTCATCGACCAGGAGCGCGACGTCGTCGGGGACCGTCGAGATGCGATCGCGTGCGGACAGCAGCCTGACCGGCCGGTCTTCGGCTTCGAGCTGGGCGTGGAGGAAGCGGAGGGCGTCGGTCTTTCCCGAGCCGGAACTCCCCACGATGGCGGCGCGGACCGGACGGTCCGTCGCGACGATGGCGTGCAACGCGGTCAGCGCGTGGAGTGCACGAGGCATCATCGAGGCGGTCCGGTTGTCCGACGAACTGTTCAGCAGAGTCGTCATCGGAGAGCTCACCGGGTCAGGCGGGGTTGTCGGGACTCGGGGTGGACTCGGCGGGCGGAGATTCCGCCGGTGGGTCGGGTTGCGGCGCTTGCGTCTGAGTGACCTCAGGCGCGGGCGTTGTCTCCGTCGGCGTCGGGTCCGGCGTGGTCTCGGTCGGCGTCGGGTCCGGCGTTCCGGTGTCGGTCGGCGTCGGGTCCGGCGTTCCGGTGTCGGTGGGTGTCGGGTCCGGCGTTCCGGTGTCGGTGGGTGTCGGGTCCGGCGTTCCGGTGTCAGTCGGCGTCGGATCCGGTTCGTTGGTCGGATTGGTTGTGGGGTTGCTCGTCGTCGGGTTCGACGTCGGAGGCGTCGTGCTCCCGCCGCCGCTCGACTGCGAGGGCTTCGGCGACGACGGCTTACCCGAGGTCGGCGACTGGGTCGCGGCCGGCTTCGGGTCGGGCGGCCGCACCGCGGCGTTGCGCTCGGCCGCCTGCTTGCGCTGGTTGGTGGCCTTCGGCTTCGACTGGCTCGAGCCCCGATCCTGCTTGGCCTGGGGTGCCTGCGGCTGCGGGCCGGCGGCGACCGGGTCGGACGTCGGAAGATCAGCGGCAGCCGCCGGCGACGGCGTGAGCTCCACGTCGACCCATTCGCGCAGATTCTCGGTCGACGCGGTGGTGTCGAAGGTGCCCGCACCCAGCCCCCCGGCGCTGGCGAAGACCAGGCCCGTGGCGATGGCGAGGGCGCCCGCTCCGGCCGCGGCGACGGCGGGCACGCGCTGGTACCAGCGACGCGCCGCCCTCTGCTCGGCCGGACCCTTGGGGTCGAACAGGGCGAGGTCGGTCGTGGCGGCAGCCGCGGCATCCGTCGTCGCCAACGCACCCGCAGCGCCGACTGCAGCCCCTGCGGGAACGAGCGCGAGCGTCGTTGCCGACTCCTCCGCCGTGACAGGCACGAGGGCGCGGGCGGCGCCCAGGGCGATGGAGGACTTCGGGTCGGCGTCGATCGCGATCGGTCGGTCGAGACGCTCGGACAGGCGCTCGGCCACGAGCGGGATCCGGGAGGAACCGCCGATGAGGAGGACGCTCTCCAGGGCCTCGGGCTCGAGACCGGCCGAGTCGAGCCCGTCTTCGAGGGTGTCGATCGTGCGCTCGATCGAGCCGTCGATCATCTCCTCGAACTCCTGGCGCGTGAGGCGCACGCTCGTCGCCCCGGAGGGGAGCAGCACCGGCACGGTGACGTCGGAGTCGAACGAGAGGGCTTCCTTGGCCTCGACGCACTCGCGGCGCAGCTGCGCCAACGCGAGACGGATGTCGGGGTCGGCGTCGTTGAGGTCGGCTTCGGCGACACCCGAGGAGCGCAGGACATGACGGAACACGGCGTCGTCGAAGTCCGCGCCGCCGAGGTTGTCGATCCCGACCGGGATGCCCACGGGAGCGAAGGAGCCGTCGGCGCTCTTGCGCAGGATGACGGAGTCGAAGGTGCCGCCGCCCAGGTCGTAGACGGCGAGAGCCTGCCCGGCCGCCATCACCCGACCGGACTCGTAGTGACGGGCCGCCGCTTCGGGCTCGGTGATCAGGTGCACGTCCTTGACGCCCAGCTTGTCGAGCGCCGACAGGATGAGGCCGATGCGGTGGGGACCCCACGCCGTGGGGTGCGTGAGCATCACCGCGGCGGGGCGGGAGCCTTCGCGCTCGACGACCGCGTCGACGACGGCCGCGACGGTGTGCGCCCACAGCTTCTCTGCCGGGATCGACCGTCCGCCGGCGACCACCGGAACATCGTCGCCGATGCTGCGCTTGAACTCGCGCACGAGCCGCTCGGGCTGTGTGATGCCACGACGCTCGGCGGCGTCTCCGATCAGGAGTTCGCCGTCGTCGGCGACGAACACCACCGTCGCGGCGCTGTCATTGCGTCGTCCCAGCGGGAACGGTGCCGCGACGATGCTGCCGTCGGGCGCGGTCCGCGCGGTTGCCGCAGCGATCCGCGTCGTTCCGACGTCGATCCCCAAAAAATACGTAGCCCCAGTAGCCAAGATCTCATCTCCCCCAAGAGAGTCGATTCCGGAACCTCCCCAGGTTCCGCCCCAATTCGACTCTATTTGCCGCGTTGTTCGTCACTGAGTGGTCTCAGCTGTGAGAGCGGCGTCCCACCTCGGATGATACACACCTCCTCGGACCTCCGGTAGGTGGCGGGCGACCGTTTCCCCGTGCGTCGCGACCTGCTACTGTGCACGCCCCGAATCTGGCACTCACGTTGCGGGAGTGCCAACGGTTTGCCTACACTGGATTAGCACTCTCAAGGTGTGGGTGCTAACCAGTCTTCATCTCAAGAAAGAAGAGGTAGACCGTGACGGTTTCCACTCAGGTTTCCATCAAGCCGCTCGAGGACCGCATCGTCATCAAGCAGGTCGAGGCCGAGCAGACCACCTCGAGCGGTCTGGTCATCCCCGACACCGCCAAGGAGAAGCCCCAGGAGGGCGAGGTCGTGGCCGTGGGCCCCGGCCGCATCGACGACAACGGCAACCGGATCCCGCTCGACGTCGCCGTCGGCGACCGCGTGATCTACTCCAAGTACGGCGGCACCGAGGTCAAGTTCGGTGCGGACGAGTTCCTCGTCCTCTCCGCTCGCGACGTGCTGGCGGTCGTCGTCCGCTGAGTCCATCTCGGCGACACACTCCACGGGGGTCGGATGCTTCGGCATCCGGCCCCCGTTTCGTGTGTGCGCACGACATCGAACAGGCCACGGATGACCGATCGGCCCGACATCCGCGCCACCACCCGCGCGTAGGCTGAGCCGGTGACGCGTGAGACGACCGAGACGACCGGGGGTGTCGCCCCACCCGCGGATCCGACGCGGGAACGCACTCTCGGCGCCGTGTACGCGCTCGCGGCCTACCTCATCTGGGGTTTCCTGCCGCTCTACTTCCTCCTGCTCGAACCGACAGGCGCGTTCGAGGTCGTCGCCTGGCGCATCCTGCTGTCGCTGCTGTTCTGCGCGCTGCTGCTCGCGGTCACGCGTGGCTGGGGGAAGTTCCTCGTCATCCTGCGCACCCGGCGACTGCTGCTGTGGACGGCGGTCGCCGGCATCCTCATCTACATCAACTGGCAGGTGTTCCTGATCGCGGCCCTCACCGGGCACGTGATCGAGACGAGCCTGGGGTACTTCATCAATCCGATCGTCACCGTGCTGCTCGGTGTCGTGGTGCTGCGCGAGCGCCTGCGGACCACGCAGTGGATCGCGCTCGCGATCGCCGCCGTCGCCTGCATCGTCATCGCGGTCGGCTACGGCGCCTTCCCGTGGATCGCGCTCTCTCTGGCGTTCTCGTTCGGCCTGTACGGCCTGGTGAAGAAGCAGATCGGCCCCTCCGTCGACGCCGTGAGCGGACTCACCCTCGAAACCCTCTGGCTGACGCCCGTCGCCCTCGTTGTGCTCGTGAGCGTCGGGCTCACCTCGGGCATCACGATGGGCACGGCGGGCGTCTGGCACGCCGTGCTGCTGTCGCTGGCGGGCGTCGTGACCGCCACACCCCTCCTCTTCTTCGCCGCCGGCGCGCGGCGCGTCCCCCTCAGCCTGATCGGTCTGCTGCAGTTCGTCGCGCCGATCCTGCAGTTCCTCACCGGTACGTTCCTCCTGGGCGAGCCGATGCCGCTCGAGCGCTGGATCGGCTTCAGCCTCGTCTGGATCGCCCTCATCGTGCTGACCGTCGACTCGATCCGTCATGCCCGCCGCGGAGTGTCGGATGTCGGCGCGGTGACGTGAGGGTCACGCGAGCCAGTCGCTCAGCCGGGTCGGCGCGATCCACGCGTCCCGCCCGGGGAGCAGCTCGCTCCGGTCGATGACGGCGCCGAAGTAGAGCGCACGCGGGTCGGCGACGACGGGTCGGTCGTCGCCGGTCGCCGCAAGGCAGCGCGCGACGAAATCGGCGAGGGGCATCACCTCCGGCCCGGCGATCTCGGCGGCGCCGCCCGACGGCGACTCGTCCACGAGACCTGCGAGCACAGCGGCGACGTCGTCGCCCGCGATCGGCTCGACCTCCACGTCGGCGACGCGCGCGTCATCCGTCCCTCCGGCGCGCGCCTGCGCGCCGATCTGCGCACCGAACTCGAAGAACTGCGTCGCCCTCACGATCGAGAAGGGCACCCCCGAGTCGCGCAGGATCGCCTCGCCGTGCGCTTTGGCCCGGTAGAAGGGGATCGGCTGCGGGATCCGTTCGGTTCCCACCGCCGACAGGGCGACGTGATGGATGACGCCCGCGCGCGACTCCGCTGCGACGAGAGTGCGCGTGGCGAGGTCGAAATGCCGCCACACCGCATCGGGGTCGTAGGTGCGGGGTTTGGACACATCGATGACGACGGATGATCCGGCGAGGGCGTCGTCCACGCCCGTCCCCGTGACGAGGTCGACTCCGGTGGAGGGGGAGGCCGCACACGCCTCGTGCCCGTCGGCCCGCAGCCGCGCCATCACCTTGCGTCCGATGAGGCCGGTGCCGCCGACGACCGTGATGCGTGCCACGGGTGTCATCCTCCACCCTGTTGTGCGATTCGCGACCTCTTTTCGCACAGTGCCGCCGGGAGCCTGCGCAAGCGTTACAGATCGTTAACGAACGGCAACATTGGCGAGACGGGATCGCGATTAGGTTTATCCCACTGGAAGCGGCTTTCCCGAGCCGTTTCGCACCCTTACACAGCAAGGAGCAACATGAGCGTCTTCACTCGCTCGCGCAAGCGCACCGTCCTCGGTGCCGTCGCGCTCGCAGGCGCCAGCGCCCTCGTCCTCGCCGGATGTTCCGGCGGCGGTGGCGACACCGGCGGCGACAGCGCTGAGCCGTCAGCCGCGGCACCCGGCGAAGAACTCGCCCTCAAGATCGGTACGGCCCTGCCGCAGACCGGTAACCTCGCCTTCCTCGGCCCGCCGGAAGAAGCCGGTGTCGGCTACGCCGCCTCGCAGATCAACGAAGTCTCCGAAGAGACCGGTCTCACCATCGACGTCGTCTACGGCGACTCGGGCGACACTGACAACAAGGCCTACGAGACCGAGATCCCCCGCCTCCTCGGCGAGGACGTCTCGGCCATCATCGGCGCCGCCTCGTCGGGCACCTCGCTGCAGTTCATCGACCAGGTCGTGGGCGCGGGCGTCATCCAGTTCTCGCCGGCCAACACCTCCGACGCGTTCACCACCTACGACGACAACGGGCTGTACTTCCGTACCGCACCGTCCGACGTCCTGCAGGGTGAGGTGCTCGGCAACCTCATCGCCGAGGACGGCAACCAGACCCTCGGCATGATCGTCCTGAACGACTCGTACGGCACCGGCCTCGCCGGCTACGTCACCGAGGCGTTCGAGGCGGCCGGCGGCGAGGTCGTGGCCCAGCCGACGTACAACACCGGTGACACGAACTTCGACGCGCAGATCTCCGAGGTGCTCGCCGCCGACCCCGACGCGATCGCCCTGATCACGTTCGAAGAGGTCACGACGATCCTCCCGGGTCTGCTCGGCTCGTTCCCCGCCGACAAGCTGTACTTCGTCGACGGCAACCTGTCCGACTTCAGCGAGGAGCTCGAGCCCGGTGCCCTCACCGGTGCCAAGGGAACGCTGCCCGGTCTCTCGATCGATTCGATCGGTGACTTCACCGCGTCGCTCGACGAGTGGGTCTCGGCCGAGGGCCTGCCCGAGCTCACCGAGTACAGCTACGCCGCCGAGTCGTTCGACGCGGTCGTGCTGCTGGCTCTCGCGTCGCTCGCGGCGGGTTCGACCGACCCCGCCGACATCGCTGAGAACCTCATCACCGTGTCCGGTGGCGAGGGCGAAGGCGAGAAGTGCACCAGCTACGCGGAGTGCGCCGACATCATCCTCGGTGGCGGGACGGCCGACTACGACGGCATCTCGGGCCCGATCACCTTCGACGAGGTCGGCGACCCGACCGAGGCGTCGATCGGCATCTACCAGTACGGCGAGGACAACACCTACTCGGCGTACGAGGGCTGATTCAGTCTGATACGGCAACGGGCCCCGGAGTCATCGACTCCGGGGCCCGTTCTCCATGCGGCGCGAGGGTGCACGCGCTGCGCGCGAGGGTGCACGCGCTGCGCGCGAGGGTGCACGCGCTGCGCGCGGAAGAGGAGGGCCGGGGTGGCGCAGATGGTCGGCCTGGGTGCAGCGAACCCGACCAGATGTGCCACCTATCCCCGAACGCTCGCAGGAAGGTGGCGCGAACGGTCACCCTGTGTGCCGCAACACGGCCATCTGCGCCACCTCGACCGGCGGCGCCGCGCGCGTCAGGCGCCGAGCGTGCCGAGGTACAGCTCGGTGACCTTGGGGTCGTTCAGCAGTTCGCGGCCGGTGCCGGTGTACGCGTCGCGTCCCTGGTCGAGGACGTACCCGCGGTCGCAGATCTGCAGGCAGCGGCGGGCGTTCTGCTCCACCATGATGCACGTGACCCCGGCCTTGTTGATCTCCGAGACCCGGATGAACGCCTCGTCCTGCCGCACGGGGGAGAGACCCGCCGACGGCTCGTCGAGGAGCAGCACCTTGGGGCTCATCATCAGCGCACGGCTCATCGCCACCATCTGACGTTCACCACCCGAGAGCGACCCGGCGCGCTGCTTCAGCCGCTTGCCGAGCTCGGAGAAGATGCCGGTGACGAACTCCAGGCGCTCCTTGTAGGCACTCGGGCGCTGATACAGCCCCATCTGGAGGTTCTCCTCGATGGTGAGGCTGGGGAAGACGTTGTTCGTCTGGGGGATGAACCCGACCCCGCGTGCCACGAGCTTGTTGGCCTTGAGTCCCGTGATGTCGTCGCCCTCGAGCGTGACGGTGCCCTTCCGGATGTTCACCTGCCCGAAGATCGCCTTCAGGAGCGTGGACTTGCCTGCACCGTTCGGCCCGATGATGCCGATCAGCTCGCCCTGATGGGCGACCAGTGAGCATCCGTTCAGGATGTTCACCCCGGGAAGGTATCCGGCGTGAACGTCATCGACGAAGACGACGGGGGTGCCGGTGGCGGTGGCCGCGCCGGCCTCGGTGGGAGTGCTCACTTCTGCTCCTCCTGCTCTTCCTCGGCCAGGCCTTCTTCGACGAGCGTCTGGGCGCTGTACGACGCTGAGGCCGCGGCATCCGTTCCGGCATCGGCCTCGACGACCGGGATCCGGCCGGTGACGACACCGAGATCGAGCTCCTGGTGCGCGCCGAGATAGGCATCGATGACCGCGGGATTCTTCATGACGGATGCCGGGTCGCCTTCGGCGACGATGCGTCCCTCGGCCATGACGACCACCCAGTCGGCGATGTGCCGGACCATGTGCATGTCGTGCTCGACGAAGAGCACCGTCATCCCCTCGTCCTTGAGGTCGAGGATGTGATCGAGGAGCGACTGGGTCAGCGCCGGGTTCACCCCGGCCATCGGCTCATCGAGCATGACCAGCGTCGGCTGGGTCATGAGGGCCCGGGCCATCTCGAGGAGCTTGCGCTGACCGCCCGAGAGGCTCGCGGCGAAGTCGGCCGACTTGGCGTCGAGCTTGAACTTCTTCAGCAGACCCTCGGCGCGCTGCTCGATCTCGGCGTCCTGCTTGCGCCACAGCGGCGGGAAGAGCGAGGCCCAGAATTTCTCCCCGCGCTGCCCGGTCGCGCCGAGCTTCATGTTCTCCATGACGGTGAGGAGGCCGAGGGCCTTGGTCAGCTGGAAGGTGCGGACCAGTCCCATGCGCGACACGCGATAGGCCGGGATGCCGGAGAGGTTCTTCCCCTCGAAGCTCCACGTGCCCGTGTTGGGCTTGTCGAAGCCGGTCAGCAGGTTGAACAGGGTGGTCTTGCCGGCACCGTTCGGTCCGATGAGCGCCGTGATGGCGCCCCGCGGGATCTCGAGATGCTCGACGTCGACGGCGTTGACACCGCCGAAGGAGCGCTGCACGCCGTCGGCGACGAGGATCGGGTCGACCTTCGGCACTCCGGGCCGCACCTCGCCCACGTGGAGACCGGTGGTCTTCGCGCGCGGCGTGGGGGCGGCCATCGGATCGACATCGTCGACGGGCTCGTTGGAGGACTGGTTATCGGACAAAGGTCAGCTCCTTCTTGTTGCCGAGGATGCCCTGCGGCATGAAGATCACGAGGAGCATGAGCGCGACGCCCACGATGATGAAGCGCAGCGTTCCCGCCTGGATCTGGGTCATGAAGGGAAGGATGCCCGCCGCCACCAACGCCGGGAGGACGTTGGAGAGGAAGGTCTGGAGCACCCAGAAGATCAGCGATCCGAGGAGCGGGCCGAACACCGTCGCCGCACCGCCCAACAGAAGCGCCGTCCATACGAAGAACGTCAGCGAGGTCACGTACACACCGGGGCTGACCGCCGAGGGAAGGGCGTACACGATGCCGCCCGCCGCGGCGAGCACACCACCCAGGATGAGGGACTGCATCTTGTACGCATAGACGTTCTTGCCGAGCGCGCGCACGGCGTCTTCGTCCTCGCGGATGCCCTTGATCGTCCGGCCCCAGGGGCTGCGGGTCAGCATCCACACCACGAGCACCGCGAACGCGAGGGTCAAAAGCCCCATGATCCGCACCCACCACTGGGTCTCGTTGTAGGTGAAGGGTCCGAAGCCGTAGGTGCCGTCGGGGATCGGGTTCGCCCCGCGGAAACTCGCGTGATACCCGCTGAGCCCGTCGGCCGAGCCCGTGACCTCGTCGAACGCGGTGGTGAGGAAGAGCAGACGCACCACCTCGGCCGCCGCTATCGTGACGATCGCGAGATAGTCGCCGCGCAGTCGGAGGGTCGGGATACCGAGGATGACGGCGAAGACCGCCGACGCCACGAGGCCCAGGAGTGCGGCGAGCCACCACTCCAGTCCGAAGGTGAGAACGCCGATCGCGTAGCCGTATGCCCCGATCGCCATGAACCCGGCGATGCCCATGTTGATCAGGCCGGTGTAGCCGAAGTGCACCGCGAGACCGAGCGCCGCCAGGGCGTAGCCGATGGTCGCCGGACTCAGGATCGAGGAGGCGGTGTTGGAGAGGATCTGCAGCCAGTCCATTGCCGGGCCCTAACCTATTCTCTCTCGCCGGCCCAGGATTCCCTGTGGTCGGAACAGCAGGATCACGATGAGGATGAACAGCGCACTGGCGTACTTGAGGTCCGACGGGATCCACAGGCTCGAGACCTCGACCACGATGCCCACGATGATCGCGCCGACGAGCGCGCCGTAGGCGGTGCCGAGGCCACCGAGGATCACGGCGGCGAACATCAGCAGCAGGATCTGCGCTCCCATGTCCCAGCGGATGCCCGGACGGTAATACGCGTACAGGATGCCGGCGAGGCCGGCCAGGGCGCCGGCGAGGATCCAGACGATGCGGACCACGAAGTCCACATCGATTCCGGATGCCGCCGCCAGTGACGGATTGTCCGAGATCGCCCGTGTCGCCTTGCCGATCCGGGAGCGGGTCAGCCACAGCGCGAAGGCGACGATGACGATGATCGAGATCGCCAGCGACGCGATGTCGATGACGCTGAGTTCCACCGTGCCGAAGAGCGGAATGCGCGGGGCGTTGGAGCCCGGGAGCTGGATGGTGCCACCGCCGATGAAGAACTGGAAGGTGTAGCGCATCGCCAGCGACAGACCGATCGAGACGATCATGAGCTGCACGATGCCCACGCGCCTGCGCCGCAACGGTCGCCAGAGCGCCATGTCCATCACGAGGCCGAGGAGGGCGCTCAGCACCACCGCGACCGGGAACCCGAGCCACCACGGCAGCGCCAGGCTCGCCGGCCCCACAAGGACCGCGGCCATCACCGCCCCGAAGGTCACCATCTCGCCGTGGGCGAAGTTGGAGATGCCGGTGGTGCCGTAGACGAGGGAGAGCCCGATGGCCGCGAGGGCCAGCATGAGGCCGAAGCTCAGACCCTGGATGATGCGCTGGACGAACTGGTCGAGGAAGCCGGTGACGTTTCGCTCACCCTCGCCGATGAAGAAGTTGACCGTCGCGCGGCCACCCTGCCCCATCTCCACTTCCTTGATGTTGGGGGAGTCGTCCTCGGGGTCGACCACGGCGATGCCCTCGGGGAGCGTCTCTTCGTCGAGGGTGACGGTGTAGGTCTCACCCCGCTCGGGCACCCCGACACGCCACTGGCCGTTCTCGTCGGTCTCGACCTCCTGCTCGCCGCCGGGCCCGTCGATGACGAGGCGCACCCCTTCGAGGGGTTCGCCGTCGAGCTGGACGTTGCCGCTGATGCGATACGGGTTCTCGGAATCCGTGGCGAAGGCGGGAACGGATGACACGAAGATGCCCATGAGCATCAGGAACAGGGCGATGATCGCGGGGATCGCCCTGCGTCTCGTCCGCTGAGCCGCAGCGATGGTGGGACTCACAGATCCTCCAGTCCGGCGCCAATGCCGACATCGGGGTGCATCGGCATTGATGAACGGTATGAGCGTAATGTGTCGGGCGTGTTTCACCTACGAACCGACTTGGCATTTGAAAACAGTGTCGGTCGAGCATAAGTGACCGATCGGTCGGAATAGGTCGCAGCCTCCCGCGTTTAGAATCAGCACACCCCTCTCGCGCGCAGGAGCCCCCATGGAAAACGATCCCTTCGGCTTCGTCGGTCTCACCTATGACGACGTGCTGCTGCTTCCCGGTCACACCGATGTCATCCCGAGCGAGGCGGACACGTCCTCGCGTGTGACCCGTCGGATCACGGTCGCCACCCCGCTCCTCTCGAGCGCGATGGACACCGTCACCGAAGCCCGCATGGCGATCGCCATCGCGCGTGAGGGCGGGATCGGCATCATCCATCGCAATCTCTCCATCGAGGAGCAGGCGGCGATGGTGGACCGGGTCAAGCGCAGCGAGTCGGGGATGATCTCCGACCCCATCACGACCACTCCCGACGCCACGATCGAAGAGGTCGACGCGCTGTGCGCGAAGTACCGCATCTCGGGGCTCCCGGTCGTCGACGCCGAGGGGCAGCTCGTCGGCATCGTCACCAATCGCGACATGCGCTTCGTCTCGGGCTTCGAGCGTCAGACCACGCTGGTGAAAGATGTGATGACGACCGAGGGGCTCATCACCGCGCGCGTCGGGATCGGCGCGAACGACGTCATCGCCCTCTTCGCGAAGCACCGTGTCGAGAAGCTGCCGCTCATCGACGACGACGGCAAGCTCGCCGGTCTCATCACCATCAAGGACTTCGACAAGAGCGAGAAGTACCCCCTCGCGACCAAGGACGAGCAGGGGCGCCTGCGCGTCGGGGCCGCGATCGGCTTCTTCGGCGACGCGTGGCAGCGTGCCGAGGCGCTTCGCGACAAGGGCGTGGACGTGCTCGTGGTCGACACCGCCAACGGCCAGTCGGCCGGGGTCATCGACATCGTGCGGCGCCTCAAGGCCGACCCGTCGTTCGCGGGCGTCGACGTCATCGGCGGCAACGTCGCGACGCGGGAGGGTGCACAGGCTCTCATCGACGCCGGCGTGGACGCGGTCAAGGTCGGTGTCGGGCCGGGCTCGATCTGCACCACCCGGGTGGTCGCCGGGGTGGGCGTGCCGCAGGTGACGGCGATCTACGAGGCATCCCTCGCCGCCCGCGCGGCGGGCGTGCCGATCATCGCCGACGGCGGCCTGCAGTACTCGGGTGACATCGCCAAGGCGCTCGTCGCCGGAGCCGACACCGTCATGCTCGGTTCGCTCCTCGCCGGCACCGACGAGTCGCCGGGCGAGATCGTCTTCCAGAGCGGGAAGCAGTTCAAGCAGTACCGCGGCATGGGGTCGCTCGGCGCTCTGCAGACGCGCGGCAAGAAGACGTCGTACTCGAAGGACCGCTACTTCCAGGCCGATGTGCCCAACGACGACAAGCTCATCCCCGAGGGGATCGAGGGCCAGGTTCCCTACCGCGGCCCGGTGTCGGCGGTGGCCTACCAGCTCGTCGGCGGCCTCCGGCAGTCGATGTTCTACGTCGGCGCCCGCACGATCGACGAGCTGAAGGCCAAGGGCAAGTTCGTGCGCATCACGTCTGCGGGGCTGAAGGAGTCGCACCCGCACGACGTGCAGATCGTCGTGGAGGCTCCGAACTACAAGCGCTGAGTCGCCGCGGCGCGCCGAGCTGCGGAGAATTCGCGCTTCTTCGGAGCGCTTCGGGCGTTCGGGTCCGAACCGCGCGTGGATCTCCGAAGCACGCGCGCGCCCGTCCTCTTCTGCACACGCCGGGCGTGCGTCGAGCTGTCCACGGAATGCAACGAACCGGCGGATGGATGCCGCGAACGTGGCCACACTGCCGATGTGAACCTCCTGCAGTGGCTCGCCTCCCGTGACGGCATCGCTCATCGCGCTGACATCCTCGCCGCGGGTTTCGCCCTCCCGTCGCTGCAGTCGTTCGTCCGCAGCGGCTTCGGCACTCTCATCCGCCGGGCATGGGTGGCGACATCCGATGCCGACCCCGCTCTCGTTCTTGCGGCCCGCGCCGGCGGGCGGGTGTCATGCGTCTCGCTGGCGAACCGTCGCCAATGGTGGGTGGCTTCCCCTCCTTCCAGGGTGCACCTGCACCTCCCCCCGCATGCCGCTTCGGCCCACCTCACCGGCCCGATCGACGCGACGTTGCACTGGACGAAACCCCTGCTTCCCGCACCGCGATCGTTGTGCGCCGAGGTCGAAGATGCGCTGCAGCACATCGCCGGCTGCCTTCCGAACGACGACGCTCTGGTGCTCTGGGAGTCGGCCGTGCGCGTGGAGAAGCTCGCGCCGGAGTACCTGCGCTCGCTGCCCTGGACCTCGAAGGCGGCGCGCGAACTGGCCGAGGCTGTCACGGGGCTGTCCGACTCCGGGCTCGAGACCCTGCTCGTCGTGCCGCTGCGGCGCTGGGGCGTCAATATTCGACAGCAAGTGTGGCTCGCGGGGCGGCCCGTCGACATCGTCGTGGGCGAGAAGCTCGTCATCCAGCTCGACGGGTGGCAGTTCCATTCTTCGGCCGCGCAGCGCGCGAAGGACATCGCTCACGACGCTGAGCTGCGTCTGCGGGGATACACGGTGCTGCGCTTCGGCTACGCACAGGTCGTGCACGACCGGGAGACGGTGCTCCGTGTCATCCGTCGGGCCATCGCCGCCCGCCTTCACCTCGCCGCGTGAATGAACCTTCTTCGGAGAGGGCCAGCACCTTCGGAGCCTGGACGCACTCGGCTCCGATCCTCGTGCACTTCTCCGAAGTCCAACCGCCCACCGCTAGCCTGGCGAGGTGATCAGGGGGAAGGTCCACCCGGAGGCCACGGTCGGCGCGACGCGCCTGGCCGCCTTCACCGACGGGGTCTTCGCGATCGCGGCGACCCTGCTCGTGCTCGATCTCACCACCCACACCTTCGGCGCGGTCCAGTCCAACGCCGAGCTCTGGGGGGCGCTGGCCGCGATGGTGCCGCAGTTCTTCAACTTCGCTCTCAGCTTCCTGCTGCTGTGCCTGCTGTGGATGACCCACGTGGAGCAGTTCGAGTGGATCGTCCGGGTCGACGGCGTGATGATCTGGCTGAACAACATCCGACTGCTCTTCATCGTCGTCGTCCCCTTCGCCACCGGCCTGACAACCGAGTACTCGACGTACACGGCCGGACGCGTGCTCATGCCGATCACCTTCTTCCTGGCGATCCTCACCAGCTGGTTGCAGTGGTCGTGGGCGGTGCGCCGGCGCGCCGACCTCATGCCCGATCTTTCCGAGGCCGACGCCCGCGCCTATGGCCGCGGCGCACTGAGCGCGGTGATCATCTCCCTGCTGGTGGTGATCATCTCGCCGTGGATCGGCTCGGCGGCCTTCCTGCTGTTCGTCTTCGACGGGCTGCTCACCCGACTGCTGCGGGGACGCTGACGTCGTCGCCGGCCTCGGCGACGTCGATCTCGGCCAGGGCCTCCTCGGTCGCGCTCCGCCCGGCGGGGAGGAACAGCGCCGCCACCGTCGCGATCGCCAGGACCGCTGCGCCGAGGAAGATCGCCGGGCGCGCCGCGGCCACGTACTCGCCGGGAACCAGGGCGCCCCCGGCCCCGACGAACACCGCGGTCATGACCGCTGTGCCGAGGGCGACGCCCAGCTCGCGCACCGTGGAGTTCACCCCCGACGCCTTCGCGTGGTCGACGAGGCCGAGGGTCGCCAGCAGCGCCGTCGCCGACGGGGCGAAGACGAGTCCCATCCCGACGCCCGCCGTGATGAAGGGCGCCACAAGCGTCGCGTACGCCACATCGGATGACATCACCGCGGCGATCCATGCCAGCGCGGCGCCCTGCAGGGCGAGCCCGGTGACGAGCAGGGCGCGCGTGCCGACGCGGGGCGCGATGAACCCCGCGATCGGCGCGACGATCATCGGTGCGAGCGTCCAGGGCGTCGTCTGCAGCGCCGCTTCGAGGGGTGTCGAACCCTGTTCGACCTGGAGGAACTGGATGAGGAGGAACACCGCGCCGAACGTGCCGAAGCTGAACGCGAATCCGACGAGGTTCGTCACCGAGAACGACCGGTCCCGAAAGAGGCGGAGCGGAATGAGGGGCGCCGCCGTGCGCGCCTGCCAGAGGACGAACGCGAGGAGAAGGATGCCACCGAGCGCGAGTTCGCCGATGACGCCGATCGTGTCCCACCCGTCGTCGTTGGCCCGCACGATCGCGTGCACGAGGGCGAGCACGCCGCCCGCGGCGAGGAGCGCGCCAGGGAGGTCGATGCGCGCGCGCACCCCACGGTCGTTCGGGAGAACGAGGAGGGCGAGGGGGATGGCGACGAGGGCGACGGGCACGTTGATCCAGAAGATCGCCTGCCACGACCAACCCTCCATGATCGCCCCGCCCACGAGCGGGCCGACGGCGACGCCGAGCCCTGACACCCCGCCCCAGATGCCGATGGCGAGCGGTCGGCGGGCGGGCGCGACCGCTCCGCTGAGGAGAGCGAGGGAGAGCGGCAGCACGGCGGCCCCGCCGAGGCCCTGAATCGCCCGGGCGACGATGAGCTGGCCCGGGTCGGTGCTGAGAGCGGCCAGCACGGAGCCCAGCCCGAAGACGCCGATGCCGATGGCGAAGACGGTGCGACGGCCGAAGCGGTCGCCGAGGGCCGCGGCGACGAGGATCGCCCCGGCGAACACGAGCGTGTAGGCGTTCACGAACCACTGCAGCTCCTCCACGCTCGCCCCCATCTCGCGGCTCAGCACGGGCAGGGCATTGGTCATGACGAGGTTGTCGAGGGTCGCCATGAACATCGGCAGGGATGCCGCGGCGAGGACGAGCGCGAACGGTCGACGGGACATCGGGACTCCTTGGTTGTAATCGGATGATTACTTGCTGGAGGCCAATGTAGTAATCGACTGATAACATGTCAACATGGCTTCTTCTTCGACGACGACGACGACGTCGCCCGGCCCCGCCCGTCGGATGAGTTCGGACGAGCGCCGCGAGCAGATCGTCGCCGCCGCCATCGCCATCTTCGGGGCGCGCGGCTACGAAGGCACGACCACCGACGACGTCGCGCGCGCGGCCGGTGTCAGCCAGCCCTACGTGGTGCGGCTGTTCGGGTCGAAGGAGAGCCTGTTCCTCGCCGCGCTCGCCGCGTCATCCGATGCCCTCATGTCGGCGTTTCGCCAGGCGCTCGCCGATGAGGCATCCGATCGCGACCTCCCGCAGCGGATCGGCGACGCGTACGTGCAGCTCGTGAGCGTGCGGGGGCTGCACCAGACCCTCTCGCACGCGTGGCTGCTCGGCAGTCATCCGGTGATCGGGCCCGCCGCGCGCACGATCTTCGCCGACGTGTGGCAGTTCTTCCGCGAGGAGGTCGGCTTCTCGGCCGATGAGGCGAGCACGTTCCTCGCCCAGGGGATGCTCATCAACGTCATGATCGGGATGCGGCTGGTCGACAGCTACGACACCGACGCGCGCATCGCAGAGCTGCTGCAGACGTGCTTCCCCTCCAAGCTCCCGCAGATCCTCGACCTCGCCCCCCGCGCCGACGAACCCTGGTGAGCATCGCGAGCCCGGCGTATCGTCGCTCGCATGTGTCGGAACATCCACACCCTCCACAACTTCGCCCCCGCCGCCTCGTCGGACGAGGTGCACGCCGCCGCCCTGCAGTACGTGCGGAAGATCGCCGGGACCACCAAGCCCTCGAAGGCCAACCAGGAGGCCTTCGACCGGGCGGTCGCCGAGATCGCCCACGCCACGCAGCACCTGCTGGACGACCTCGTGACCACCGCGCCCCCGAAGAACCGCGAGGAGGAGGCCGCCAAGGCCCGCGCCCGCGCGGTGGCGTCGGGACGCTACCAGGTCGCCTGAGAAGGACGACGCCCGCGGCCGCGTCAGACCCGCCGGGTAGGCTGGGACGGTGACCATGGAGATGGAGATCGGCCGCGCCAAGCGCGCTCGCCGCGCCTACACGTTCGACGACATCGCCGTGGTCCCCTCCAGGCGGACGAGGAACCCCGAGGATGTCTCGACCGCGTGGTCGATCGACGCCTACCAGTTCGACATCCCGGTGCTGGGTGCCCCGATGGATTCCGTCGTCAGCCCCCGCACGGCCATCATGCTCGGCCAGCTCGGCGGTCTCGGTGTCCTCGATCTCGAGGGCCTGTGGACCCGCTACGACGACCCCGAGCCGCTCCTCGCCGAGATCGCCAGCCTCCCCGATGCCGCCGCCACCCGCCGCATGCAGGAGCTGTACACCGAGCCGATCAAGCCCGAGCTCGTGCGCGACCGGCTCGCCGAGATCCGTGCGGGCGGCGTCACCGTCGCCGGCGCCCTCACTCCGCAGCGCACGGCCGACCTCTACGAGACCGTCGTCGCGGCGGGGGTCGACCTCTTCGTCATCCGCGGCACCACCGTCTCGGCCGAGCACGTCTCGAGCGTCGCTGAGCCGCTGAACCTGAAGAAGTTCATCTACGACCTCGACGTCCCCGTCATCGTCGGCGGCGCGGCGACCTACACCGCCGCGCTCCACCTCATGCGCACCGGTGCCGCGGGGGTGCTCGTCGGCTTCGGCGGGGGAGCGGCCTCGACCACGCGGGCGACCCTCGGCATCCAC
Source organism: Microbacterium sp. CCNWLW134 (assembly GCF_037083565.1). Classification (NCBI taxonomy): domain Bacteria; kingdom Bacillati; phylum Actinomycetota; class Actinomycetes; order Micrococcales; family Microbacteriaceae; genus Microbacterium; species Microbacterium sp. CCNWLW134. The sequence goes on from NZ_JBAOJU010000001.1 coordinate 387,286, forward strand.
GCACCGATGGCGACGGCGGTCGCCGACGTGGCGGGCGCGCGGCGCGACTACCTCGACGAGTCGGGTGGACGCTACGTGCACGTCATCGCCGACGGAGGTGTCGGCACCTCCGGCGACATCGTCAAGGCCCTCGCGATGGGCGCCGACGCGGTCATGCTCGGCGTCGCGCTCGCGCGCGCGACCGATGCTCCCGGCGGAGGGTTCCACTGGGGTCCCGAGGCCCACCACGCCAAGCTCCCGCGCGGCCGCCGCGTGAAGGTCGACCAGGTCACCACACTCGAGTCGATCCTCTACGGCCCGGCGCCCGTCGCCGACGGCACCGCGAACCTCATCGGGGCGCTGAAGAAATCCATGGCGACGACCGGCTACTCCGACCTCAAGGAGTTCCAGCGCGTGGAGGTCGTCGTCGCGCCGTACCCGCAGTGATGACCCAGCCCGCCCCACTGCCCCCGCCGGCTCCCACGCAGGAGTTCCCGCCGACGCTGCGCGAGGTGCTGATCCGGCCGCAGTGGATCGCCCTCCTCGCCCTCTCCCTGGTGGTCGCGGGCCTGTTCGCGTGGCTCGGCCAGTGGCAGCTCGGCCGGGCGATCGATACCGCGCCGCTTCCGCCGGGGGCGACCGAGCAGGTCCGACCGCTCGCCGAGGTGAGCGAGCCCGGCGAGTATCTCCCCGAGCCCTTCGTCGGGCAGCGCGTGATGGTGAGCGGCGCATGGGTGCCGGGTGACTTCATCGTCGTCTCCTCCCGGTTCAACGACGGGGTCGAGGGCCTCTGGGTCACCGGCCAGCTACGCGTGGCCGACACCGCCGTCCCCACCTCGATCGCCGTTGCCGTGGGCTGGGCGCCGACACAGGATGCCGCGGAGGCGGCGGCCGAGCGATTGAACGCCGACGCCGCGGCGGCGGGTGCCCCGATCGCGATCGAGGGGCGGCTCATCTCCGACGAGGGCGCGGTGCCGCCGCCGTCGGGCGCGGATCCGCAGACCCTGATCCGGATGTCGCCGGCCGCCCTGCTGTCGCGGTGGAGCGACACCGCGGGGCTGGAGGTCTACCGCTCGTACATCGTCGCCGAGGCGCCCCAGGCGGGTCTCGACGAGATCGTCTCGGCACCGCCGGAGGCGGGGTCGGCGGTGAACTGGCTGAACGTCTTCTACGCCGCCGAGTGGGTCATCTTCGCCGGCTTCGCGTTCTACCTCTGGTACCGCCTGGCCAAGGACGCCTGGGAGAAAGAGGTCGAAGACCTCGAAGACGCCCGCGCCGAGTCATCCGCCTGACGCGCGCTGCATGTCTCTGGTCGGCGGCAGCCGATACGCCGCGCGGTAGTCGCGCGAGAAGTGGGCGGCGCTGAGGTAGCCGACGGCGAAGGCCGCCTGCGACGCCGATCGCCCCTCGGTCAGCATGACACGGCGGGCCTCGCCGAGGCGCAGCCGCTTCAGGTAGCGCATCGGTGTGAGACCCGTGATCTCGCGGAACCGCCGCGTCAACGTCGCGGGGCTGACATGGCAGAGGGCTGCGGCGTCGTCGACCGTCCACGGGCGCGCGAGATCGGCGGCGAAGTGGTCGATCGCGGTGCTGACCGCATCGGCGTGCGCGTGCTCCGCGGCGGCGTGCAGACGCGGCGCTTGATCGCTCTGCAACAGGCGGAGGGTGAGCTCGCGGATGATCAGGGGAAGCAGGACCGGCGCGTCCTCCGGGGTGTCGAGGAGACCGAGGAGACGATCGACGGCGTCGGCGATGCCGGCGGTCACCGTACCCAGGCGCGGCGACGGTGCACTCGTCGCGGCTCCCGGCAGGTGCGCGGCGACCTCGCTGACGATGGTCGGGTCGAGCCGCCAGTTCAGCGAGAGGAAATCGCCGGCGGGGCCGATCTCGATCACCCGGGCGATCACCGGCAGATTCACCGGCGTGATGAGGAAGTGCTCCGGCCCCCACTCCGCTCCCGCACCATCGGCGTCGAGCGACTGCTTGCGGCCGTGAAGCACCATCGCCAGGCATGGCGGGTAGCGAACGAACAGCATCGGCGTCGGCGCGGTGGTGCGCCCGAGCGTGACCCCCAACGCCTCCGCGCGAGCGGTGTCGCGGCCGTGACGACGAGCCTTCTCGGCCGCTCGCTCGAGGGTCGCGGACGTGCGGGTATCCATTCGACCATTCAATCCCAGACGGTTTCCGTCAAGGTCACGACGGTGAGAATCAAGCCGTCCACGTCGTCGAGCGGGAGTCTGAGGACATGACCACTTCCTCCTCCCTTCCCACCCTCCCGCGCGATGAGCGGCTCGCCGACCGAACGGCGATCGTGACCGGATCCTCGAGCGGGATCGGTGAGGCGATCGCCCACGTCCTGGCCGCCTCCGGAGCGCACGTCGTCGTCCACGGCCGGAGCGCCGAGCGCGCCGACGCCGTCGCCGTCGCCATCACCGAGCGCGGGGGGCGAGCGAGCGTCGTCACCGGCGACCTCGCCGAGAGCCCCGACGCCGCGCGGGATTTCGCCGCGCGCGCCGTCGAAGCGCTGGGCGGCCGCGTGGACATCCTGGTCAACAATGCGGGGATCTTCCCCGTCGGCCCGACCGCAGATCTTCCCGATGCGGATGTCGCCGCACTCCTCGCCACCAACATCCGCGTCCCGCACGATCTCGTCGGGGCCCTCGCTCCGGCCATGGCCGAGCGCGGTGCGGGCGCGGTGGTGAACATCACCTCGTGGATGGCGAACGTCGGAACTCCGGCGGTGGGCCTGTACCCCGCGACGAAGGCCGCCCTCGACCACCTGACGAAGGCATGGGCGGCGGAGTACGGTCCGCGCGGGGTGCGTGTGAACGCGGTCGCGCCCGGCGCGACCCTGACTCCCGGCAACGCCGACGCCGCCGAGATCCTCGAGGCCATGACCGCCGGATCCCCGGCGGGTAAGCCCGGCCGACCGATCGACATCGCCTTCGCCGTCCGCTACCTCGCGTCGGACGAGGCGGCGTACCTGCACGGCGCGACGATCGACGTCGACGGGGGCATCGTGGCCGCCCGCGTCTGACTCGGCCCCGCGCCTGGTTCAGCGCCGAGACATCCTGAATCGCCGCTGCGGCCCGGCCGGTAGACTCGGGGCATGCCGCGTGCCCCGAAACTCGCCTCATTTCCGGCGATCCGCGGAGCGCTGACCTTCTACCAGATCTGCTCGATCATCACCGGTGTGGGCCTGCTCCTCCTCGTGGCGGAGATGATCCTGAAGTACACCCCGCTGCACATCGAGCTGTTCGCGGGAGGCTCCGGGGGATTCCTCTGGTTCGCTCCCGTCATCGCCGGCGCCGACTGCCAGTGGTGGTCGCTGTTCCTGCCGGCGACGAACACCTGCGAGATGATCTCCACGGGCGACGGGTTCAACATCTCGCTGTTCATCCTCGTCGCGCACGGCTGGTTCTACGTCGTGTACCTCTTCGCGTGCTTCCGCATCTGGAGCCTCATGCGCTGGCCCTTCCTGCGCTTCATCACCCTCGCCCTCGGCGGCGTCGTGCCGCTGCTGTCGTTCTTCATGGAGGCGCGGGTGGCCCGTGAGGTCCGCCGCTACCTCGCCGAGCGCGAGGCCGCTGCCGCGGCGTCCGCCTCATCCACCGTCCCCGCTTCGGAAGGCACCCGGTGACCGAACAGACCGAGACGTCCCAGCGTCCCGTCCTCGTCGTCGACTTCGGCGCGCAGTACGCCCAGCTGATCGCCCGACGGGTGCGCGAGGCCGGGGTGTACAGCGAGATCGTCCCGCACACCGCCACCCCCGACGAGATCGCCGCGCGCCAGCCCGTCGGCATCATCCTCTCGGGCGGACCGTCGTCGGTCTACGAAGACGGCGCGCCGGCCCTCGACCCGGGCGTGCTCGAGCTCGGGGTGCCGACGCTCGGCATCTGCTACGGCTTCCAGGCGATGGCGAAGGCCCTCGGCGGGGAGGTCGCGCACACCGGCCTGCGCGAGTACGGCGCCACCGACGCCACGATCGTGACCGAGGGAACGCTCCTGGAGGGTCAGCCCGCCGAGCAGAACGTCTGGATGAGCCACGGCGACCAGGTCGCGAAGGCCCCCGAGGGTTTCGACGTGCTCGCCCGCACCGCTGCGACCCCGGTGGCCGCGTTCGCGAACGATGCCCGTCGCCTGTACGGGGTGCAGTGGCATCCCGAGGTCAAGCACACCGACCACGGTCAGGCGGTGCTCGAGAACTTCCTGCACAAGGCCGCGGGGCTCCCGGCCGACTGGAACAGCGGGAACGTGATCGCCGAGCAGGTCGAGAAGATCCGCGCCCAGGTCGGCGACGCCCGCGTCATCTCGGCGCTCTCGGGCGGTGTGGACTCCGCGGTCTCGACCGCGCTCGTCCACCGCGCGGTCGGCGACCAGCTCACGGCGATCTTCGTCGACCACGGGCTGCTGCGGAAGGGCGAGCGCGAGCAGGTCGAGAACGACTACGTCGCCTCCACCGGCGTGCGCCTGATCACCGTCGACGCGCGCGAGCAGTTCCTCGCTGCGCTCGAGGGTGTCTCCGACCCGGAGCAGAAGCGCAAGATCATCGGGCGTGAGTTCATCCGCGCGTTCGAGGCCGCCGAGCGCGACCTCGTCGCCGAGGCCGCCGCCGACGGCGAGCCAATCCGGTTCCTCGTCCAGGGGACGCTGTACCCCGACGTCGTGGAATCCGGCGGCGGGACGGGGGCGGCCAACATCAAGTCGCACCACAACGTCGGGGGCCTTCCCGAAGACCTCCAGTTCGAGCTCGTCGAGCCGCTGCGCACCCTTTTCAAAGACGAGGTCCGCGCCATCGGTCGCGAGCTCGGCCTCCCCGAGGCGATCGTCGCGCGCCAGCCCTTTCCGGGCCCCGGCCTCGGCATCCGGATCGTGGGTGAGGTCACCGCTGACCGTCTCGAGATTCTGCGTGATGCCGACGCCATCGCGCGGGCCGAGCTGACGAAGGCCGGCCTCGACGGCGAGATCTGGCAGTGCCCCGTCGTGCTTCTGGCCGATGTGCGCTCGGTCGGGGTGCAGGGAGACGGCCGCACCTACGGTCACCCGATCGTCCTCCGCCCCGTCTCCTCGGAAGACGCCATGACGGCGGACTGGACGCGGCTGCCGTACGACGTGCTGTCGAAGATCTCCAACCGCATCACCAACGAGGTCCGCGAGGTGAACCGGGTGGTGCTCGATGTCACGTCCAAGCCCCCGGGCACCATCGAGTGGGAGTGAGCTGAGCGGATGACCGTCTTCCCCGACGCCGAGTACGTCATCCTCTCCAGCCGTCTGATCCCCGACCGAGACGGCGGATACACCCTGGCCACCCTCGCGCGGGCGCGCCAGATGGCCGCCGCCGGCGTGCATGGCGGGCGCGGGCCCCTCCTCCTCACCGTCGACCCCGGCACGCCCGAAGAACACGCCCACCACCGCGCCGTCTTCGACGGACGCGACCTCATCGTCGGCGTCGACCGCATGCGGAACCTCTTCGACGAGGCGAGCGGAGCGGATGGCGGTGCCGCCGCGTGGCTGCTCGATGCGGTGCATCCCGGAGACCCCGACCCGGCGCTGGAATACCGCCCGGTGCCCGCGGGTCGCCCGGCGCTGTCGCTGCCCGTCATCCCCGACGACCCCGACTGGCACATCACCTCGGCCCCGATCGCCGTGCACGGCACCGACGGGCGGGTGCGCGGCATCCTCTCCGGGTTCGGCGCGCTCTACCGCGCATGGCTCGAACACGTGACGGCGGAGCTCCGAGCGGATGACCCGACACGGCCGGTGATCGTCGTGTGCGAGTCGCGGCAGCTCGGCGAGCTTCTCGCCGGGTGGGAGGACCCCGATGTGCGGCTGCTGCACTCGATCCACACGGTGCACATGGAGCCGCCTTACACCCTCGACGCCGAGACGAACGCCCTGTGGGAGAGGTGGTTCAGCGTCGCCGAGCGGTTCGATGCGGTGCTCTGGCCGACCGCGGCGCAGCGTGACGCCATCCAGGAGCGCTTCGGCGCGTCGGACGTCCACATCGTCGTGCCGAACGGGGTCCCCGCCGCATCCGCCGTCGCGCCGCTCGCCGGCCGCGACCCGCACCAGGTCGTGATGCTCAACCGGCTGGCGTTCCAGAAGCGGGTCGACCACGCCGTACGGGCGTTCGCCGGCGTCATCAAGGTGCTTCCCGAGGCGCGGCTCGACATCTTCGGCGACGGGCCGCTGCGCGCAGAGGTGCAGGCGCTCATCGACGAGCTGGGCGTCGGATCCCATGTGGTGCTGCGTGGACCGACGGATGACCCGGGGCGTGTGCTCGACGAGGCCGCCGTCTTCCTCTCCACCTCCCGGCACGAGGGGCAGGGGCTCTCGCTGGCGGAGGCCCTGGTGCGCGGATGCCCGGTCGTGGCCTACGACGCGCCCTTCGGGCCCGCCGAAGCGCTCGCCGGCGGTGGGGGACTGCTCGTGCCCAACGGTGACATCGAGGCGATGACGCAGGCACTCGTGTGGGTGCTCACCGACCTCGACCTGCGGCACCGGCTCTCCGTCGAGGCGGTGGAGGCGGCGCGTCGCATCGAGCCCGAGCACGTGATGTCGGCGCTCGCCGGTTCGGTGCGCGATGTGCTGGCCAAGCCCTCGCGGCGCTCTGCCGTGAGCTGATCCGCTGATGGCCGCGCGCGCGGCCGCGACCGCGGCATCCGTCGCACGATGAGATGCATGTCAGACACACCCCGCCCTTCGGCGTTCGGGCCCGAGACCCGACGTGAACTGTTCCACCATCGCGTGCTCGTGCTCGACGGCGCACTCGACGACGACAACGGCACCCTCCTCACCACCCAGCTGCTGACGCTGGCCGCCGAGGACGAGGCCGCCGACATCGCCCTGTGGATCCACTCGCCCGGCGGATCGGTGCCGGCGATGCTCGCCATCCGCGACGTGATGCGCCTGATCCCGAACGACGTCGCCACCCTCGCCCTCGGCATGGCCGCCAGCGCCGGCCAATTCCTGCTGTCGGCGGGGACGAAGGGGAAGCGCCGCGCACTCCCGCACGCGCGGGTGCTCATGCACCAGGGTTCAGCCGGCATCGGCGGGTCGGCGGTCGAGGTGGAGATGCAGGCCGACGACCTCCGCCACACCCGCGACACCGTCCTCGCCCTCATCGCCGACGACACCGGTCAGCCCGTGGACCGCGTCTTCGACGACTCGCTCCGCGACCGCTGGTACACCGCAGTCGAGGCGAAGGCCTACGGCTTCATCGATGGGATCGTCGACGGCTTCGACCAGGTCGTGCCGCGCCGGCGGCGGCCGGCCGGCCTCGGTATCGGCGCATCGGAGGTGGCGGCGTGAGCGGGTACACGATCCCGAACGTGGTGGCGCAGCATCCCCGGGGTGATCGCATCATGGATGTCTACTCGCACCTTCTCGCAGAACGCGTGGTCTACCTCGGCACCGCCATCGACGCGGGCGTCGCGAACGCCCTCATCGCTCAGCTGCTGCACCTGGATGCCGACAGCCCCGAACGCGACATCCAGCTCTACATCAACTGCGAGGGCGGCGACCCCGCGGCGATGCTCGCCATCTACGACACGATGCAGCACGTGCGGCCTGATGTCGCGACGACCGTCGCCGCCGGCAAGCGGGCCGTGCTGCCGCACGCGCGCGTCGTGCTGCACCAGCCGGCGGGACAGGGCCGAGGAGCGATCCCCGACCTCATCCTGCAGGCGGATGAATTGGTGCGCGTGCGCGGGGAGGTGGAGGAGATCCTCGCCCGGCACACCGGCGTCGACGCGACGAAGCTGCGCGTCGACACCGACCGCGATCGGGTGTTCACCGCCGCCGCGGCCGTCGAGTACGGCCTCGCCGACACCGTTCTCACCCGGGCTTGAGCCACCCCGTGTCCCCCAACTCCTGCGTTTCGCGCCGTCGGGCGCCGGTTTCCGGTCGCTGAGCTGCCCCGGGCGCCGAAGTGCAGGAGTTAGGGACCGGCCTCACCCCGCGAATCCGGGGAGTGAGGCCGACGCCGCCGCCCGCACCGCGGCCACCGCGTCGGTCGGCCGGCCGCGCCAGGGCGCGCCGTGGCCGGGGAGGATCCACTCGACGTCGAGCCCGGAGAGCCGGTCGAGCGAGGCGAGCGCCTCGGCCGGCTCGTCGGTGAAGGGCGCCGGCTGCGGCCCGACCTCGCCGGTGAGCACCGAGCGGGTGGTGAGGGCGTCTCCGACGAACGCCGCCCGCACCGCGGGGACGTGCACCGCGATGCTTCCGGGCGAGTGGCCGGGGAGTGCGACGATCTGCGGATCGCCGGGGAAGGGCAGCACCTGCCCGTCTTCGATCTCGATGACCTCGGTGAGGTGTCGGGTACGTGCCCCGCCCTTGCGCGCCGCATAGGCGAAGAAGCCGACCAGCGCGCCGAGCCGCTTGCGTCCCATCGGCGTCGGCGGCTTCGAGCCGCCCTTCGCCCGCTCGGCGTCGGCGGCGTGGATGTAGACGGGCACACCGTGCTCGCTGCGCAGCCGCTCGGCGAAGCCAAGGTGGTCGCTGTCGCCGTGCGTGAGGATGACCCCTCGGATGTCGCTGAGCTCCCGTCCCATCGCACGCAGCTCGCGGAGGAGGTCTCGCCAGTGCCCGGGGAGTCCGGCGTCGATGAGGGTGATGCCGTCGGCGGTCTCGACGAGATACGCCGCGACGATGTCGTTGCCGATGCGGTGGAGCTGGGGTGCGAGTCGCATTGCCGTCTTCTCTCTGCGTGGGTTACGATGGCTACGATACATAGCCTTCATGGCTAACGTCAATAGCTCTTCGTTATTCCACGCCCCCTCGCCTTCGATGGAGACACGCGATGCCCACCCCTGAGCGCACCACCCTCCCGGCGATCGTCGCCACCGCCCGCGATCTGCTCGAGAAGAACGGGCTCGCGGGCGTCACCATGCAGGCTGTGGCCGAGCGTGTGGGGGTCCGCGCGCCCTCTCTCTACAAGCGGGTGGAGGGCCGCGACGAGCTTCTGCGCCTCGTAGCAGAGGATGCGGCATCCGATCTCTCCCGCCGCTTCGCCGCGACCGACGGAAGCGTCGCCGAGCTCGCCCATGCGTACCGGGCGTTCGCGCGAGCGAATCCGGCGAGCTTCCGCCTGCTGCTCGACTCGGAGTCGGCGGCGGGAGCGTTCCGCGACGTCGCCGACCCCATCCTCGAGGCGACGAAGAGTCTCGATGCCGCGCGCGTGGTCACGGCGTGGGCGACGGGTTTCCTCACCATGGAGCTGGCCGGAGCCTTCCGCCTGGGCGGTGATCTCGACGAGGCCTACGCGTACGGACTCGACACCATCGTCGCGGGGCTCCAGCGGCCGACGTGATCTACCGCTCGGCCTTCGGCCAGACCTTTCCGGCCCACGGGTCGTAGTCGGCGATGAGGTCCTCCTGCGGGGGCCGCTCGCCCTCGGCGACATGCTGCAGGTTCACCCGAACCCGGTACCAGAGGGAGGATGATCCGCGCATGCCGTCGATCATGACGTCGGCCGGATGCAGCTGCGCGGCGACGCCGGAGTGGTGCGCCTTCCACGTCTCCAGCGCCTCCACCGCCTCGGGTTTGGTCTTGGTGCGGGCGACCTCGATGAGCGGCATCGTCGATTGGCGGCGTCCGGATCCGTCACCGCCGCGGGGCGGTTTCTCGGCAGGGCCGAGCTCATCGGCCAGCCGCAGCAGTCCGTCGAGCGACCCGACGGCCTCATCGATGCCGGCGTGCGGGTCGCCGATCTCGGCGTACCGGGTGATCATCGTCGGCACGGTGAACGTCTCGGGAAGAGCGGTGCGCACTTCGTCCCACGACAGCGGTGCCGACACCCGGGCGTCGGGCCGGGGCCTCACCGAATACGCCGAGGCGACGGTGCGGTCCTTGGCGTTCTGATTGAAGTCGACGAAGACGCTCTCGCCCCGCTCCTCCTTCCACCACCGCGCCGTCGCGAGGCCGGGTGCGCGGTTCTCGACCTCGCGGGCGAGGGTCTCGGCCGCGAGGCGCACCTGCTTGTAGTCCCACTCCGGGGCGATACGGACGAGGATGTGCAGGCCCCGCGACCCGCTCGTCTTGGGCCAGCCCACGAGCCCCACGTCGTCGAGCACCTCGCGGGCGACGAGGGCGACGTCGACGATCTGCGACCACTCGACGCCCGGCATCGGGTCGAGGTCGATCCGCAGCTCGTCGGGGTGGTCGAGGTCTTCCGCGCGCACGGGGTGCGGGTTCAGGTCGAGGCATCCGAGGTTGACGATCCACGCGAGCCCGGCGGGGTTTCGGATGACGGCCTCTTCGGCGGACGTGCCCGACGCGTAGTGCAGCGTGGCGGTGTCGATGAACGCGGGGTGGTTCTCGGGCACGCGCTTCTGGAAGAACGGTTCGGCGTCGATGCCGCGCGGGAAGCGCTTGAGCACCATCGGGCGCCCGCCCGCCCCACGGAGGGCTCCGTCGGCGACGGCGAGGTAGTACTCGACGAGGTCGAGCTTGGTGATCCCGGGCTCGGGGAAGACGACCTTGTCGGGGCTGGAGATCCGCACCTCCTCGCCGTCGACGTCGAGGATCGCGGGCGGTGTCTTCGCGGCCATGCGGCCCACCGTACCCGGGCGCGGTTCAGGCGGCGAGGGCGAATGCGCCGCGGATGCTCGTGGTACGCACGCTCTGGACGCTCCGCAGATCGTCGGCGACGCCGAGCGTCAGGTCGACCAGAGTGGTGTCGAGCGCGCCGGCGATGGCGGCGATCATCTCGCTCGAGGGCTCTTTGCGGCCGCGTTCGACCTCGGAGAGGTACTGCGGCGACACGCCCGCGCGATCGGCGGTGTCGGTGAGGCGCTCGCCGCGCTCGTGGCGCAGGCGCCGCAGGCGCTCGCCGAGGGCGTCGCGCCAGAGTGGTTCGGGCGGGAGACGGTCGGTCATGAAGCGAGGCTAAAGAGCGGATGCCGCGCTGCGCCACGCGTTCTGCTCACAGCAGAACGGCCGGCCCGAAACCGGGCCGGCCGTTCGAGACGCGAGAGATTACTCGCTGCCGCGAAGGATCGCGAGGATGCGGAGGATCTCGATGTAGAGCCAGACGACGGTGACCATGATGCCGAAGGCGCTCAGCCAGCCGTACTGACGCGGGGCGCCGTTGCGGACACCCTGCTGCACCTGGTCGAAGTCGAGCACTAGCGAGTACGCGGCCATCAGAACCACGACGATGCCGATGATGACGCCGAGCGGGATGCCGAAGATCTGGATGTCGCTGCGCAGGCCGAACGCGCTGTCGGTGGCACCGAACAGCATGAAGCCGACGTTGACCAGCGAGAAGACCAGGTAGCCGACCATCGCGATCAGGAAGATCTTGGTCGCACGGGCAGAGGCGCGGATCTTGCCGCTGGCGAAGAGGGCGAGAGTCACACCAACCACCACCAGGGTGGCGAGCGTCGCCTGCAGGACGATGCCGGGGTACATCACCTCGAAGAATGCCGAGATGCCACCGACGAAGAGTCCCTCGGCCGCGGCATACCCGAAGATCAGCGCGGGGCGGACCTTCTTGCGCGAGGTGAAGATGATCACGAGCGCCAGGACGAAGCCGGCAAGGCCGCCGACGATCATCGGCAGCGCCGAGACGTTCGGGGTCGTCGGCACGAGGCCGCCGAGCGTCCAGACCCAGCCGACGGCGGCGGTGGCGACCAAGACCGCGAAGAGCACCGCCGTCTTGACGACGGTGTCCTCGATCGTCATTCGGCCGGTCTCGGCCGAGCCGGCGGGCGGGCCGGCGAAGGCGCCCTCCATCTGGGCCTGTGCGGCGAGGTCGACGCCACCGCGCGAGGCGGACCCTGCGGCGGCGGCGGGCGGCGGAGTCAGGCTTGCTGCACGCGCACCGCCCGGGTATGACTGCACGGCGCGAGGGTCCTGAAACGCCGGGTTGTTGAATGCGGGGTTGTTGAGGGCCACTGCTCTCACACTCCAAAGTATTCGGGCCACAGCGGTGTGCTGTGAATCAACGATATCGGACCCTGTCCGATTCCCGGCAGGCGGCCTGCTGTGAAGGGACTTTGAGCGTCTAGCCTGAAATCGTGCGCCGCCCCCTCGTCATCGGCCACCGGGGCGCCCCCGGCTATCGCCCCGAGCACTCGCGCTCCTCGTACACCCTCGCCCTCGAGATGGGCGTCGACGCGGTGGAGCCCGACGTCGTGCTGTCGAAGGACGGCGTGCTGGTCGTGCGTCACGAGAACGAGATCTCCGGAACGACGGATGTCGCGACGCGACCCGAATTCGCCGATCGTCGCACCACGAAGGAGGTCGACGGGGTCGCCCTGACCGGCTGGTTCACCGAGGACTTCACCTGGGAGGAGCTCGCCACGCTCAGGTGCCGCGAGCGCCTTCCCGAGGTCCGCCCGACGAGTGCGACCTTCGACGGTCGGCAGCCGGTGCTGCGCCTCATCGACGTGCTCGACCTCGTGCGCGATGCGTCGCTCGCCCAGGGGCGTGAGATCGGCGTCGTGCTGGAGATCAAGCACGCCACCTTCATGGCCTCGCTCGGCTTCGACCTCGCCGCCATCGTCCACGACGAGCTGCGCGCTGCCGGGTGGGCGGCGGGGGAGTGGCCGCTCATCGTGGAGTCGTTCGAGTCCGGCATCCTCTTCGCCCTGCAGGAGCGCGGGCTCCCCGCCCGGTATGTCTACCTGCTCGAGGCGGCGGGCAAGCCCTTCGACCTGGTGGTCGCGCACGGCGACGACGCTCCGACCTACCCGTCGATCGCCCACCCCGCCGGGCTCGATCGCCTGATCGGGCGCGTCGACGGCATCAGCGTGGATAAACGGATGCTGCTCGCCCCCGACCGCCTGGGCCGAGCCACCGACCGCTCGCGCATCGTCGCCGACGCGCACGCGCGCGGACTCCAGGTCTTCACCTGGACGTGCCGGCCCGAGAACCCGTTCCTCGTCAAGGAGTTCCGGCGACCCGGCGGCAAGGCCGCCTTCGGTGACTACGAGGCGGAGTGGGCCCTGATCAGAGACGGTGCGAACGGCGAGGGGGGCGTCGACGGCGTGTTCGTCGACCACGCCGACCTCGGTGTCGAGTTCTTCCGGGACGGCCTCACTTCTTCGGATCGTGGCCCCAGTTCATGAGCGAGTAGCGCCAGGGAGTGTCGGTCACATCGCCGCTCGGACGCTGCGATGAATGCCGTGAGACGTACCCCGACACCTTCTTCATGTGCGCGTAGTCGCTGTCGGTGAGATCGGCCTTCTTCTTCCGAAGAATGGTCACGATCCGCCGCCCCGAGGCGTGCCCCGTCGATTCGCCGCCGCCGTCCTTCTGCCCGACGTCCTTCGACTCGTCGGTGTCGAGCCAGTCCTCCAGCTCCTTCGGTGTCATGTTCACGGCCTCGGCGAAGTCATCCGCGATCTTCTTCTGCTCGTCGTCATCCATGGCGCGATTGTGGGTCGATGGGCGCCGGGAATGAAGACCTTGCATCTCGCGGTTGCACATGCAAGCCCGAGCCGGTTCCTGGGAGCTGCATGCCAGGGTGCGTATACGGCCCGCGTAGACTTCTGGTTTCACCGGCGGGCGTGCTCGAGCCCGTCGAACGGAGGTTTCGTGGCCGGAAATGCGACCACCCGGTTCAGCAATGTGTCATTGCTGTCGGTGGCGAGTGTGCTGCCGAGCCGGGTGACGACGTCCGACGACATCGAAGGCCGTCTCTCCGCGGCGCTTGCCCGTCTCCGCCTGCGTCCAGGGCTGCTCCGCCGCGTGGCCGGCGTCAACGAACGGCGCAACTGGGCTGAGGGCGAGTCGTCGGATGACGCCACCATCGCCGCCGGCGCGAAGGCGCTCGCCGATGCGGGTGTCGCGCCGGGCGAGGTGGGCCTTCTCATCAACACCTCGGTGACCCGCAAGCACCTCGAGCCCTCGGTGGCGGTGCGCCTGCACCACGGCCTCGGCCTTCCCACCTCGGCGATCAACTTCGACATCGCCAACGCCTGCCTCGGGTTCGTCAACGGCATGAGCCTCGCCGCGGGCATGATCGAGTCGGGCCAGATCCGTTACGCGATCGTCGTCAACGGCGAAGACGCCGACGAGATCCAGATCAACACCATCAACCGCCTCGTGAACTCCGACGCCGACCGCGACGGCTTCATGAGCGAGTTCGCCTCTCTCACCCTCGGTTCGGGATCGGCGGCAGCGGTCCTCGGCCGCGCAGACGAGCACCCGGAGGGCCACCGGCTCCTCGGCGGGGTGACTCGCGCAGCCACGCAGTTCCACGAGCTCTGCGTCGGCAGCGTCGACGGGATGTTCACCGACGCCAAAGCGCTCCTCAAGGGCGGCCTGAACCTCGTCGTCTCGGCATGGAAAGAGGCGGCACCCGAGTGGAAGTGGTCGGGCATGGACCGCTACATCACTCATCAGGTCTCCTCGGTGCACACCACCGCGATCGTGAGGGCCGCGAAACTCGACCCCGAGCGGGTACCGGTCACCTACGACCGCTACGGCAACGTGGGGCCCGCCTCCATTCCGATCACCCTGGCCGAGCAGCAGTCCTCGCTGAAGCGCGGGGACCGCGTGCTGCTCATGGGCGTCGGCTCGGGGCTGAACACCGCGATGATGGAACTGGCCTGGTGACGGACCGGTGACCTCGCCGGCCGCGCTGCCTCCCGCCGACCTTCCCGGACTCGACCCTCGTTTCTCACGCCTCGTCGCCGTCCCCGGCCGCGGCGTGGACGAGCAGGTGACGCGCACCTGGCACGTCCTCGACACCGGCCCTGCACTCGAGAGGCTGGGTGTCGCCCCACGCGGAACGATCCTCGCCGTGCACGGCAACCCGACGTGGTCGTACCTCTGGCGGAGCGTCGTCGCCCGTTCGTTCGCGGCCGCCGAGGCGGGCGCGCCCGCATGGCGGGTCGTCGCGGTCGACCAGCTCGACATGGGATTCTCCGAGCGCACCGACGTGCCGCGCCCGCTCGCCCAGCGCGTACGCGACCTCGCCGCGCTCACCGACACGCTCGCGCTCGACGGCCCGGTCGTGACCCTCGGACACGACTGGGGCGGAGTCATCTCGCTCGGGTGGGCCATCGACCACCCCGAGCTCCTCGCCGGCGTCATGCTCCTCAACACCGCCGTGCATCACCCCGAGGGGGTGCCGATCCCTGCGCCGCTCCGCCTCGCGGGCGCGCGCGGCGTCCTCGCCGCCTCGACGGTGCAGACGACGGCGTTCCTCGACACCACCCTCGCCCTCGCCTCGCCGGCGTTGAGCCCCGAGGTGAAGGCCGCGTTCCGCGCGCCCTACGGCGCCGCCGATCGTCGACGCGCGATCGGCGGGTTCGTCGCCGACATCCCTGTCGACGCCCGCCACGGGAGCTTCGCCGAGCTGCAGCGGATCGCCGACGGCGTCAGCCGACTCACGGTGCCCGCCCTCATGCTCTGGGGCCCCCGCGATCCGATCTTCGGCGACCGGTATCTCGACGATCTCGCGGAGCGGATGCCGCAGGCCGACGTCCACCGCTTCGAAGGCGCCGGGCACCTCATCGCCGAGGACCGCGACTACGCCTCCGCCGTGCTGACGTGGCTCGCCGACGCTTACGAGGTCGCACCGACGTCACACACCGACGCCGAACCGCTGACCGAGTGGACGCCGCTCTGGGAGCGTCTCGACGCGCGCCGCGACGACGACGCCACGGCCGTCATCGAGATGGGCGCGACCGGCGCGACCCGCCGGGTGAGCTGGCGGCACCTGGATGACCGCGTGCGCACCCTCGCCGCGGGACTCACTGCCGTCGGCGTGCGCCCGGGCGATCGCGTCTCCCTCCTCGTTCCCCCGGGCCCCACCCTGACGGCGATCATCTACGCATGCCTCCGCATCGGCGCGGTCGTCGTCGTCGCCGACGCGGGTCTGGGTCTGAAGGGCCTCACCCGCGCGGTGCGCGGTGCCTGGCCCGACGTCGTCATCGGCGAGCTGCCCGGCCTCGCCGCCGCCCGGGTGCTCGGCTGGCCGGGAATGCGCATCTCGGTGCCGACCCTGCCGTCCGTCAGCGCCCGGGCCCTCGGCATCCGCCACAGCCTCGCCGATGTCACCCGCGCCGGCACCGCCGCGGAGCTCCCCCCGATTCCCGGCCCGGATGACCCCGCCGCCATCCTCTTCACCTCCGGGTCCACGGGCCCAGCGAAGGGCGTCGCGTACACCCATCGGCAGCTCTCGGCGCTCCGCGACATCCTCGCCGCACACTTCGACGTCTCGCCGGGCACCGGCCTCGTCACCGGCTTCGCCCCCTTCGCCCTCCTCGGCCCCGCTCTCGGCACGCTCTCGGTGACCCCCGACATGGACGTCTCGGCGCCTCGCACGCTCACCGCGACCGCCGTCGCCGCGGCCGTGCGCGCCTCGCAGGCGCGCATCGTGTTCCTCTCGCCGGCGGCGATCCTCAACGTCGTCGCCACCGCCGACGCCCTCACCGCCGACGACCGCGCCGCGCTCGCCGGCGTCGAGACGTTCCTCTCCACCGGCGCACCGATCAGCGAGACCCTTCTCGCCGCCGCCGCGCGCGTCATGCCGAACGCGACCGCGCACACCCCGTACGGCATGACCGAGTGCCTCCTCGTCACCGACATCACCCTCGAAGGGATCCGCGCGGCGGCGGACGCCCCCGACGCCGGGGTCTGCGTCGGCAGTCCGATCGGCGGGAATCGCATCCGCATCAGCGCCCTCGACGCCGATGGCCGCGCCACCGGAAACCCGAGCGAGGCCTCCGGCGTGCTCGGGGAGATCCTCGTCTCGGCCCCGCATCTGAAAGACCACTACGACCGTCTCTGGCTCACCGACCGCGAGGCCGCCCGTGAGACCCCTGTGGACGGCGGGCGCTGGCACCGCACCGGCGACGTCGGACACCTCGACGCCGAGGGGCGCCTCTGGGTCGAGGGGCGCGTGCCGCACGTGCTCGTCACGGCCGACGGTCCGCTCGCCCCTGTGGGTCCCGAGCAGCAGATCGAGAAGGTCGACGGCGTCCGCCGGGCCGCGGTGGTCGGCGTGGGTCCGCAGGGGCTCCGCCAGGCGGTCGCGGTGATCGAGACGACGCCGGCCACGAAGGCCCCCGGCCTCGCCGCTCCCGAGCTCGCCGCCCGCATCCGGACAGCCACCGACGTCTCGCTCGTCGCGGTGCTCGCCGTGCCGGCGCTTCCCACCGACATCCGCCACAACTCCAAGATCGACCGCACCCGACTGTCGGTCTGGGCCGAGCGCGTGCTCGCCGGCGAGAGGCCGACGACGCCGTGAAGGTCGTCGTCACCGGAGCATCCGGCTTCCTCGGCGGCGCCGTCGCCGCCGACCTCGTCGCCGCCGGACACGAGGTGCGGACGCTCCAGCGTCGCCCTTCCGGGGTGGCGGGAGCCGACGACATCCTGGGGTCGGTCACGGATCAGGATGCCGCGACGCGCGCGCTCGACGGCGTGGACGGGGTCATCCACCTCGCCGCGAAGGTGTCGCTCGCGGGTGACCCGCGCGAGTTCGAGGCGGTGAATGTCGGCGGCACCCGCACGATCCTGGATGCCGCCGAGCGCGCCGGGGTCTCGCGGTTCGTCTTCGTCTCGTCACCGTCGGTCGCCCACGCCGGAACGGCGCTGGCCGGCGTCGGGGCCGAGCCCGCCTCACCCGAGCATGCGCGCGGCGACTACGCCCGCACCAAGGCCAAGGCCGAGCTCCTCGCCCTCGCGCGCGATACGCCTCGGATGCCGGTCGTGGCGATCCGCCCGCATCTGGTGTGGGGACCGGGGGACCCGCAGCTGGTGGGGCGCATCGTCGCGCGTGCCCGCGCCGGGCGGCTGCCGCTCCTGAACGGCGGCACCGCGCTCATCGACTCCACCTACATCGACAACGCGGCGACCGGCATCAGCACCGCCCTCGCGCGCGCCGCGCACGCGCACGGTCGCGCGTTCGTGCTGACCAACGGCGAGCCCCGCGCTGTGGGCGAGCTCCTCGCGGGCATCTGCCTGGCCGCCGGCGTCGCTCCGCCGCGGTGGAGTGTTCCGGCGTCTCTCGCGCGCGCCGCCGGGTCGATCATCGAACGGATCTGGGCGGTGAGGCCGGGTGAGGACGAGCCGCCGATGACCCGCTTCCTGGCCGAACAGCTCTCCACCGCGCACTGGTTCGACCAGCGCGAAACCCGCGAAGCGCTCGCGTGGGCGCCGGCGGTGTCGATCGACGAGGGCCTCGCGCGCCTCGCGGCGTCTTCGTGAGCGAACGCCGTCGGCCGCCCCTCGCCGGGCAGCCGACGGCGCTGCCGCGAGGACGGTGGGTCGCCGAGAGGCGACGTCTTCGCGGCGCTGAAAACCCCCAGGTGTTCAGGTCGAGCGCGCCGTCGGGATCGGCGGTGTCTTCCGTGACATTCCCCCACCTCCGGCGCAACGTCTGAGCAGGCTGCCGAGGTCTGGGGCAACACGGTCAGCGTATCCTGCCACCGCGCCCACCGACAGGGGGTCGCCGGGCGGGGGTCACGCAGCCAGCGGCAGGCGTGTGGCGAGGGCCTCGATGGCACCGCGGTATTCCTCGATCATCCGCGCGCGCGACAGACGCGGCCGTGCCGCGAGCGCGAGGCGCCGGAACGCCGGTCGCTCGGCGAGCACCACGTCCCACGCCCCGGCGATCGACGCGGCGTCGTGGGCCGTGACGATCCCGAACCCCTCGACGACGCGTGCGGCGTCGCCCACCGGGGTCGTGGCCGGTGTGGCGCCCGACGCGGCGCCCTCGATGAGGCACAGCGGCGACGCCTCGCC
Source organism: Microbacterium sp. CCNWLW134 (assembly GCF_037083565.1). Taxonomy (NCBI): domain Bacteria; kingdom Bacillati; phylum Actinomycetota; class Actinomycetes; order Micrococcales; family Microbacteriaceae; genus Microbacterium; species Microbacterium sp. CCNWLW134. The sequence continues at coordinate 405,967 of NZ_JBAOJU010000001.1, forward strand.
GAAGGCGCTGGTGAGCGCGACGATGTCGGCGATCCGGTGCAGGGCCGGCATGTCGTCGCGGATACCCATCAGGTGAACCCGAGCGGATGCCGGGACGCCGGCCTCCGCGAACGCGGCACGCAGTGCAGGGTTCGCCGACGACATCCCCGCCCCGCACATCAGGTAGTGCGTCTCGGGCCGTCGCCGGGCGTGCGCGGCGACGGCCCGCAGGAACAGCCCGGGGTTCTTCATCGCGTCGAACCGCGCGGCGAAGAGCACCACGGGCGCGTCGGCGGGAATCTCCAGCGACCGCCGGATCGCCGCGCGCTCGCGCGCCGTCCCCGGCCGGAACCGCTCCGTGTCGATGCCGTTCGCGACCACCTGCGCTTCCACGCCGCCCTCCCCGCCGCCGCCGAGCACCTCGCGGTAGGCGTCGCGGGTCGACGCGGCGCAGGCGATCGCGGCCGAGACGAGTCCCGTCCGTGCCGCCTCGGCGAGCCAGTCGCGCGCCGATCCCGCGTGCGCCGGGTCGGAGCGGTGCAGGCAGACGGCGACCGGAACGTCGGGCATCATGCCGCGGTCGCGGAGGGCGAGCAACAGCCCCAGCGGCTGTTCCTTGAGCGAGACGACGATGTCGGCCTGCGCGATCATCGCCGACGCGCGGCGGAGGTGCCGCGAGCCAAAGGTCTCGGGACCGAGCGGGGCATCGCCCGCGGTGCGCCCGAGGCTGCGCACCTCCACGCCCGCCTCGACGAGGCGACGGCAGCGCGGGTCATCCCACATCACCTGCACGGTCGACTCGCGCCGCGCACGCGCCGCCACCGAGAGCACACGATGACTCTGGCCGCCGGCGTGCAGCCCGGCGACGACGTCGGTATGGAGCACCCGCGCGCCTCCGGCGAAGAACCCTTCGTACAGCGACAGAACCCGCAGGGGTGCGGTCATCGTGGCGCCTCTCATCGATCCGAGCCGTCAGACAACGGTTGGTCAATGCTCGGGTTTCGACCCCTCGAAGTCGATGAACGGGGAACGTGGGGTGAGTGAACGACGGGTGACCGACTCCAGCACCTGCTGCGCGGTGCGGGCGGTGTCGAGCCACGACGGGAGGGCAGCGCCCGCGGCGCGCGCCGCGCGCGTCATCCGGTCACGCAGGTCGTGATCGGCGAGCACGGAGCGGAGGGCTGCGGCGAAGGCCTCGGGGTCAGCGGGCGGCACGAGCACGCCGGCCTCGACCGGCACCGTCTCGGGCACTGCGCCGGTGCGGCACGACACGATCGGCACACCCCAGGCGAGGGCCTCGTCGAACACCAGCCCGTACCCCTCGTAACGCGTCGCGAGGGCGAACACCGTCGCCCGCGCCCAGAGCCCGTCGAGCTGGTCGTCGCCGATACCGCCGGCGATGTGCACACGCCCCGCGAGCCCGAGCTCGTCGCGTAACGGCGGCAGCGAGGCGGAGAACCCCTGGTCCCACGGCGTTCCGACGATCTCGGCACACCAGGGGAGGTCGGTGAGGCGCGCGAGTGCGCGCAGCAGCACGTCGTGACCCTTCCGCGGATGCTGGATCCCCACCGACAGGATGAGCGGCGGCTCCGCGCCGCGCCGGACCCCCGGCGCGGGATCGGTGCCCGGCCGCGCGACCGTGATCGTGCCCGGGTCTGCCCCGTACTCGTCGATGAGGATGCGTGCGGTGTGCGGGCTCGGCACGAGCACGGCCGCCGCGAGATGGAGATTGTCGCGTTCGTTGGCGAAGAGGTACTCCCGTCGCTCCGGCGACAGGCCCTCCTCGTGGGCGAGCGGGTGATGGACCATCCCCACGATCGGCGCGCGCACGCGGGCGAGCGCCGCGGTCGGCATCGCTCCGAACACGAAGCCGTCGAGGATGAGCGGATGCCGCGGATCGACCTGCTGCAGGGCCGCCAGCGCGGCATCCACCTCGGTCTCGGAGGGATCGGGGAAGGATCCCGTGAGCGGCACGTACGCGGTGTCGACCCCGACCTCGCGCAGCCCGAGGAGCAGACGCTTCTCGTAGAGGTAGCCCCCCGTGACAGTGTCGAGGTCACCGGGGATGGCGAAGGCCGCCCGCCCGCTCACGCCTGCTGCTCCGGAGCGTAGACGCGCAGCACCCGCGACTCGACGACACCGACCAAGGCGTACCCGAGCGCCGACAGGGCGGTGACGGCGACGACCGCGACGGCGAGCAGGTCGTACCCCGACTGCGAGGCGGCGAGGGCCATCGCAGCGCCTACCCCCGTGCCGATCGCGAGCCACTCCACCACGGTGACGGCGAGCACCGCGGCCGGCACGCTCATGCGGGCGGCGGCGAAGAAGGCGGGCAGCATCGCGGGGATCCGCACGCGCACGAGCTGCACGCGTGCGGGTGCGCCGTAGCTGCGCAGCACGTCGAGGGCCTGGCCGGGCGCCTGACGGAGGCCCTCGAGGCAGGCGATGAGCGTGGGGAAGAAGACCATGAGCGCCACGAGCGAGATCGCGCCGACGGGCCCGCGCCCCAGAAGCAGGATGACCAGGGGTGCCGTGGTGACGATGGGCACGGCGCGCAGCGCGATGGCGATGGGCATCGACACGGTCGCCGCCCGCGGGGCGAGAGTGAGGGCGATCGCGCCGATCGCGCCGACGGCGAGCCCGGCGAGGTATCCGGCGATCGCGAGCAGCGCGGTCTCGCCGAGGGCGGCGAGGAGGATGCCGCGCACCTCGCCGCCGTCGTCGACGCCGGCGAAGATCCGGATGACGTCGACCGGCGTGCGCGCGAAGAACGGGCTGATCCCGGTGACCGCGATCCCGCCCCACCAGAGCACGACGATGACGACGAGGAACGCGATGGTCGTGATCGCCGCGCTGCGTACCCGCTCTCGCCGCGGGAGGCGGGGCCGGACCGGTGCGAGGATGAGCGGGGGCCGCTCGCTGACGAAGCGGCGCCCGATCGCGCCGATCACGACGTACGCCACGACCGAGACCACCGTGGCGACGGTGGCGAGCGCCCAGGTGAGCTGGATGTCGAGGTCGCGCGACGCGCGGATCGTCAGCACCCCGAGGCCGCTCTGCGCACCGGTGAACTCGCCGACCATCGCACCGAGGAACGCGGCGGGCGCAGCGATCTGCAGCCCCGCGATCAGGTACGGCAGACTCGCCCGGGCGCGCACGTGCACCAGGGCCGCCCCCGCCCCGCGGCCGTAGCTGCGGACGAGGTCGAACCACGTGGCGGGCGCCGCGCGAAGCCCCACGAGGAGCGGGATCATCGTGGTGTAGTACACCGCGAGGGCGGCGAGGACGACCTGGGGACCGTCGCCCGGGCCCAGGATGACGCGGAGCACCGGCCCGGTCGCGACGAGCGGCAGGCAGAACACCACGAGTGCGACGGCGGTGACGATCCGCTCGGTCGCCGGGAGCAGCACCGCCAGGGCGGCTAGGGCGATGGCGGCGAGATTCCCGATGACGAATCCGGCGAGCGCGGCCTGCCCGGTGACCAGGAGCGCCCGCCACAGCAGCCCCGCCTGGGTGACGAGGGCGACGGCGATCTCGCTCGGCGCCGCGAGGACGAAGGCCGAGGTGAGCAGGCGTGCGGCGACCTCCCACACGACGAGCAGCAGAACGACGGCGAGGGCCGTGTCGACCCAGACCCTGCGGCCCGTCGAAGATCGGACGGTCATGCCGCCCGCGACCGCGAGAGCGCCTCGGTCACCGCGGCGACCACCCGCTCGAACGCCGCGGCGTCGCCGCGCGGGACGGCGATGTCGTCCACCACCCGTGCCGGGCGGGGGCTCAGGACGACGATGCGGTCGGCGATGCGTGCGGCCTCCGAGATGGAGTGGGTGACCAGCAGCGTGGTGGTGCCTCTCTCGCGCCAGAGCGGCGGCAGCTCGGCGATGAGGTCCTGCCGGGTGAGTTCGTCCACCGCGCCGAAGGGTTCGTCCAGGAGCAGGAGGCGGGGCTCGGTGATGAGAGCGCGCGCGATCGCGGCGCGCTGTCGCATCCCGCCCGACAGGGCGGCGGGCCGAGCGTCGCCGAAGCCGTCGAGGCCGACGCGCGCGATCATGCGGTCGATCGCTGCCGCGTCGACGTCGCGGTGGGTGAGGGTGAGCGCGAGAGCGGCGTTCTGGCGAACGCTCCGCCAGGGGAGGAGCGAGGGGTCCTGGAACGCGACGGCGAGCTCGCCGCGCTCGGCGACGGCATGGGGGGAGTCGCCGTCGATCGTGATCGATCCGGAGGTGGGGTCTTCGAGTCCGGCGATCATGCGCAGGAGCGTCGACTTGCCGCATCCCGACGGCCCTACCAGGGCGGTCGTCGAACCGCCGGCGAACTCCAGATCGAGGGAGGCGACCGCCTCGAGCCCGTCGGGGTAGACCTTGCCTGCCCCATCGACGAGGACCCGGGGCTCAGCTGCCATGGACTTCTTCCAGCACCGACCGATCCCAGAGGTCGGCGGGGACGTCCTGCCCCAGGAGGGCGAGCGTCTCGCGGTTCTGCGCCACGGACTCGTCGGTCCACCATCCGAACCCGTTCTCGTCGGTGACCTCCGAGAACATCAGCGGCACCTGCCGCTCGGCCTGCAGCTCCTGCGTCTCGAGGTCGAGGCCCGCGTCGGGGAACATCTCCAGCGTGAGGGCGGCGGCGGCATTCGTGTCGGCGCGATACTCGTCCCATCCGCGCACCTCGCCGCGCATGAGCGCGACGAGGTCGGCCCGCCGGTTGGCGAGGCTCTCCTCGGTGGCGATGTAGGTCTGCGAGTGGAGGGCGTAGCCGTAGTCGGCCATCAGCATCGTGACGCTCTCGACTCCCTGCACGGTCATCGCCACCGGCAGGTCGGTCTCCCAGCAGAGCAGGCAGTCCACTTCATCGGCGAGGAGGGGCTGGGCCGAGTACTGCGTCGGCACGACCTCGATGCCGTCGACATCGACGTCGTTCAGGGTGCACAGCGTCTCGAGCACCGGGGTGTTGGCCAGGGCCATGCCGATGCGCTTGCCGACGAGGTCGGCGGGTTCGTTCACGGGATTTCCGGGGAGGGAGGCGATGACGAACGGGTTCTTCTGCATCGCGACGCCAATGATCTTGAACGGCGCCCCCTCGGCGACGGCGGCGGCGGTGTAGTCGGCGGCAGAGATGCCGATGAGCGCCGACCCCGATACGACCGGGGGCTCGACGGGGGCGTTGGGGCCGCCCTGCAGGAGGGTGACGTCGAGACCCTCGTACCAGCCGCGGTCCTGTGCGATGTAGCTGCCCCCGAACTGCACCGAGTGCAGCCATGACAGCTGGAGGGATGCCGCGCGTGCAGCGTCTCCGCCGCCGAACAGCCCTCCCGGGCGCGTGCTCAGGCCGATGCCGGCCGCCGCGATGCCGGCGACACCGACGATGCCGGCGCCGAGCAGGGTGCGGCGGGTGAGGGTCTTGCGGTCTGTCATGTGGTGGTCTCCAGGGTGCGACGGCGGGTCCAGACGAGGGCGAGGCCGGGGAGCGAGGCGACGAGGGCCATCACTCCGAAGGCGGCGCTCGCGGCGAAGGCTTGAGCGGTGGTGAGGCCGGCGATCGGAAGCAGCGCGACGGCGGCACCCTCGCGCACACCCCAGCCGCCGACCGAGATCGGCAGCACCATCGCGAAGAGCACGAGCGGCACCACCGCGAAGACCGCGCCGAGGGGGAGCGGGGCTCCGACCGCAGCGGCGCAGCAGGCGAAGGCTGCGAGGATGCACACCGTGGCGCCGGCGCTGAGGACCAGCTGCGCGGGGAGCACGCCGGGGGCGGTGAGGCTCCGACGGGTGCCGTCGACGAGTCGGCCGAGCCGCGAGCCGGGGGCGGGCGGCGCGAACCGCAGGCGAAGGACGAGGACGAGCCCGGCGATCGCGAGGGCGAGGAGCGCCACGGAGATTCCGGCCACGAGGACGGGGGGCCATGCGATGCCGCCGGGGGCGAAGAGGGTGGCGAGGAAGGCGACGGCGAAGACCGCGAGGAGGGCGACTTGGCCGACTCCTCTCTCGACGACGACCGCCCCGACCGAGCGACCGAGCGTGGCCTGATGGCGGGTCCGCGCGGCGCGGGCGGCGTCGCCGACGACCCCGCCGGGCAGAGTGGTGTTCACGAGCTGGGCCAGGAAATACTCGCGGATCGCGTGCCCGCCCGAGAGGTCGATGCCGAGCGGGGCGGCGGTCACCCGCCAGCGGAGCGCGGAGAGCACGGTGTGGGTGACGAGGAGCACGCAGGCGGCCAGCAGCCACCAGGGGTTCGCGGTGAAGAGGATGTCGAGCACGTCGACGCCGCCTGCGACCTGCCACACGACCGCGAGGATCAGGGCGGTGAGGAGAGCCTGCCCGAGGCGGATGAGTGCCGGCCGGCCCGAGTCATCCGCATTCCGACGCAGCTCCAGGATGTCGACGCCGAACGACCAGGCCAACAGTCCCGCGGTGACGATCACGATGGCGATCGCGACCGGAGCCGACAGGAACGGGAACTGCAGCGCGATGAGGGCGATGAGCTGGAGGACGCAGATGACCTTGCGGCTGTACCGGGGACGGATGGGGCCGTTCAGCCACGGATAGGCGAGGGCGGCCGCGCCGAAGAGATAGCGGGGGAGGCCGAGGAGGATCGCGAGGGGCCCGGCGGGCCCGAGTCCGGCGAGCAGGGCGAGGACCAGGGCGAAGGCCGAGTCGACCTCCATGTCGAAGCTCGCCCCGAATCGTGACGAGAGTCCCTGGCGGCGCGCGAGATACCCGTCGACGCCGTCGAGGCTGAGCGCGACGACGCTGACCGCGATGACGGCGACGGGATGTCCGCCGCCGGCGAAGAGGACGGCGAGGAGGAAGGCCACGACGGTGAGCCGGATGAGGGTGACCACGTTCGCGCCGCCGAGGCGCGCGAACGGGTGGTGACGGGAGAGGGCGACGGCGGCGCCGACGAGGGCGAGGATCAGAGCGGAAGCTGCGGCGAGAACGGCGGCGATCGGAAGGCCGAGGGCGAGCCCGCCCGCCATCGCGACGCCGACGCAGATGAAGGTGAGAGGGGTGAAGCGGGTGACCGCGGGCCGGTTTTCGGCCGTGTCGGGCTGCCCGGCCGTGGTGTGCGGTGCTCCCGTGGCCGCGCTCTCCCGGGCGACGGTCATGAGTGGGACGCTATCAGCGGCCGGCGGGGGGTGGGTCCGAATCGCGCGAGAATCGCCCCCGCCTCTCGCAGTCGGAGCCGCGGGTCGGCGAGGGAGGCCTCGGCGGAACCCGCGATCTTCGTCAGTGAGACCACGGTCGCGAACCGGTCGGTGGCAGTGTCGTCGGCGATGCGGCCCGCAACGAGCGCGACCGGCACCCCGTGCGCGGCCGCGAGATCGTGCACGTGGGCGACCGTCTTCCCGGCTGCGGATGACCGGTCGAAGGAGCCCTCGCCCGTGATGACAAGGGATGCCGCGGCGAGTCGGGCCGGTAGGTCGATGAGTTGCGCCACCGCCTCCGCACCCGGCACGAGGCGTGCGCCCCACGCGAGCAGGCCGAAGCCGGTGCCGCCTGCGGCTCCCGCGCCCGGGGTCTCGGGGTCGGCATCGAGCAGGTCCGCGAAGCGCGCGAGGGCGGCGTCGAGGAGTGGGATGTCGGTGATCCCGGCCCCTTTCTGCGGTCCGAAGACCGCCGCGGCCCCGCGCTCACCGAGGAGCGGACTGGTCACATCGGTGAGGACCGTCACGCCGCCCGGCGGCAGGGGAGCGAGGTGGCGCAGGTCGGCGTCGGCGACGCTCGAGAGCCCGCGTGCCCCCGGGGCGATCGGCCTGCCCACGGCATCGGTGAATCGCGCCCCGAGGGCGGTGAGCATCCCCGCGCCGCCGTCCGTGGATGCGCTGCTGCCGATGCCCAGGATCAGCCGTGACACCCCGTGCGCGAGCGCGGCGGCGATCGCCTCGCCGAAGCCGCGGGTGTCGGCGTCCCACGGTCTCAGCTGCGGCGGCGAGCCGAGGAGTTCGATCCCCGAGGTGGACGCGAGCTCGACCACGCCCGTTCCGTTCGGGGCGTCGTCGGTTGCGGGGAGCAGCAGCCAGGAGGACATCCGTCGCGCCCCGGGGACCGCGGCGGCGAATGCGTCGAGGGTTCCCTCTCCGCCGTCGGCCATCGGGCAGAGGACGACGTCGCGCTCGGGTTCGACGCTCCACCATCCTTCGGCGATCGCCTGGGCCGCGTCGGCCGCCCGGATCGACCCTTTGAAGGAGTCGATCGCGATGACGATCGGTGCGACGGCGGCGTGAGTCATGGTCCCGCCAGAGTATGGCCGCACAGGCCCGATCCGCCTGCACGCCACCTACCCTTGAGACTGTGAACACAGGCCGTCGAACGCTGGTGGCGACCGACATCGACGGCACACTCGTCCCCGACGGCACGCTCGAACTTCCCGACTACACCGCCGACGTCCTGCGCCGCCTCGACGCCGCGGGCGTCGCCGTCGTCTTCGTCACGGGCCGACCCCTCCGCTGGATGACCGGCTTCTGGCCGCACGTCGGAAACCACGGCATGGCGATCGTCTCGAACGGCGCCATCACGTACGACGCCCACGCGCGCGAGATCATCTCACTCACCGGCATCGAAGCCGAGGATGGTCTCGCCCTCTCGGCGATCATCTCCGCCGAGCTCCCCGGCGCACGGTTCGCGATCGAGTGCGCCGACGGCATCCGTCTCGACCCGCGATTCGCTGCACGCACCGCCGTCGCAGGGGCGCCGCGCGGACCGCTCCGCGAGATCTGGACCGACCCCGCGGTGAAGCTTCTCGTGAGGGATCCCGATGTCGATGCCGACCTGCTGCACGGCAGGATCGCCGAGATCGTCGGCGACGCCGCGACCGTGACCTGGACCATGCCGGGTCTTGTCGAGATCAGCGCGGCCGGCGTCACGAAGGCCAGCGCCCTGCACACCCTCTGCGGGCGCCTCGACGTCGACCCCGCCGAGGTCATCGCCTTCGGCGACATGCCGAACGACATCCCGATGCTGTCGTGGGCCGGCACGAGTTATGCGATGGCGGGCGCTCATCCGTCCGTCCGTGAGATCGCCGATCGCACCGCTCCCGCCTCCGCCGAAGAGGGCGTCGCCCAGGTGCTCGAACACCTCCTCGCCGAGGTCTGACGCCCGACCGATCGGCGCTCGCGCGTATCACCACCACGCCGATGCCCTCTCTCACGGGGAGGAGGACACCGATGTCCGTTCTAGCAGCCCCCGCCGTCACACCGCCGACCATCACCACGACTCCGCGCCGCGGCATCCGATTCTGGATCCGTCGCTACCTGCTCGCGGAGATCGTCGGCACCGCCACCCTCCTTCTTCTCGGACTGCTGATCCTCGAGTGGATCACCCACCCCGTCGCCGTCGCGGTCGCGGCGATCATCGGCGAGAGCCTGGGGTTCTACGCCGTGCTCGCGACGATCGTCGTCCTCGAGCAGCGCCGGCTCGGGCGCCGCGGCTTCCGCGCGCTCACCCTCACCGTCGTCCTCCTGGTCGCCGAGTTCGGCGCCGCCGAGCTGGTCGACTCGCTCGTCGTGCGCCCGGTGGCGATCTCGCTGTGCGTCTGGCTGATCCCCGATCCGTTCTGGGGACTGCTCGCCGGCAAGATCCTCGCCGACGGGGTCTTCTACGCCATGGCCGCGACGAGCTTCGTGCTCACCACCAAGACCCGGCTCCGCCCCGCGCACCCGAAGGAGGACTGATGAACGAGACCGCCGCGACCCTCATCGACCGTCGCCGGCGCGAGTGCGCGGCGGTGATGCAGACGGATGACGCCCGCGCCGCCATCGCGCTCCACGGCACTCCGGTGCTGCTCCTGGATCCCGCGATCGTGGTGCGCCAGTACACACGGCTGCGAACGGCGCTTCCCTTCGTGCGGTTCCACTACGCGGTGAAGGTCTGCGCCCACCCCGCGGTGATCGCCGCTCTTGCCGAGGAGGGATGCGGCTTCGACGTCGCCTCGGGGGAGGAGATCGCGCTGCTCGAACGCCAGGGTGTCGCGCCGCATCGCGTCATCCACACCCACCCCGTCAAGAAGCCTGCCGAGATCGGTGCGGCGCTCGCCGCCGGCATCCGCACCTTCGTCGTCGACAACGAGATCGAGCTCGAGAAGTTCCGCCGAGGCGGTGCGCCCGACGTGCGCCTGCTCGTGCGACTGGCCTATCGCAGCCCCCACGCCGGGAGCGACCTGTCGAGCAAGTTCGGCGTCAGCGCCGAGCGCGCCGAAGCGCTCGTGGCTCGCGCCGACGCATGGGGCCTCACCGTGGCAGGTTTCAGCTTCCACGTCGGCAGCCAGCTCGACGACCCCGCCCGCTTCGCCGCCGCGATCCGCGACACGGCTGCGCTGATGTCGCGCCTCGAGCGCGCGAGTGGTCGCCGCTTCACCCTGCTCGACATCGGCGGCGGGTTTCCGATCGCCTACGACCGGCCGGTCGCGGCGCTCGAGGAGATCGCGCGGGTCATTCGTCCGGTGCTGGAGCCGCTCGCCGCGCGCTACGAGATCCTCGCCGAACCCGGCCGGGTGCTCGTCGCCGAGTCGGCGCTGCTGGTCACGAGCGTCGACGGTGTCGCCGAACGCCCCGACGGGCGCTGGTACTACCTCGACGACGGCCTGTACGGCTCGTATTCGAACGTGCTCACCGAAGGCGTGCATCCGCTCGTGTTCGCCGAGCGCGATCTGATCGCGCCCGCCCCGCCACGCCGCCGCGCCACCCTCGCCGGGCCCACGTGCGACTCGGCCGATGTCATCGCGCGCGACTGCGACCTCCCCGACCTGCGGGTCGGCGACCTCGTGGTAAGCCCCGTCATGGGCGCCTACACGTCGGTGACCGCGACGCGCTTCAACGGGCGTCCGTTCACCCCGGTCGCGGTGCTCACCCGGGTGCGTCTCCACCACAGTCGGCGAAGCGGGATGAGTCGAAGGTCCCTATCGGAGGCCGCACCTCAGGCGTAGCCTCCGGGTATGTGGACAGTGGTCGTCATCCTCCTGGTGGTGTGGGCGATTCTCACGGTGGTCGGATTCGTCTTCGAAGGTTTGCTGTGGCTCGGTGTGATCGGGATCATCCTGTTCGTCGGCACCGTGCTCTTCGGCATCATCCGCGGACAGCTGAGCCGCCGAACCTGAGCGCGCGACGCCGCGGCGGCAGCGCGAGCGAAAAGCGTCGAGCCGCCCTCCACTGCGCCAGGCACTCGCACAGGCGAGCGTGAAAAGATAGGAGTTCGCTCCGCCTTGAAGAAGGCGCACCACAGTCAAGGAGGGGCGCCCATGCCGACATGGTGGGAACACCTGATCCACGTGGCGACCGGTCGCTCCCGTCGTCATGTCGATCTTCCCGATCTTCGTCATCTGCCGACACGGCGGGTCGCGCTCGAACGCACGCACTACGTCGTGAACGACCCCGAGCGGCATCACCGCCGTCAGCGGTTGTACGTCCTCCGTCACGAGACCGACCGCCGCTCGCGCCGTGCCGCGCGGGTCGCGGTCTTCTCGAACGGGCGCGACGTGGGATATCTGCCGTCTCGCGTGGCGGCGACGGTCGCCCCGCACCTCGATACGCTCGGGGGCGCAGCAGTCGTGAACGGAGCGGGACCGGCGACCGACAGCATCCGACTTCGCGTGGATCTGCCCACCGATGCCGCCATGGCGGAGTTCATCGGAACCCATGTTCAGAACGAGGAGAAGCGGATGTCGCGCATCACGTGGCAGGGGCTCGAAACCGCCAGCACCGAAACCTGCGAAATCCACTTCTCAGGGCACAGCATGGTTGCGAACGGCGACATCGACACTCCGGACGGACGCCTCGCGTACCGCGTCGAGACCGACGCCGCAGGTCTCTTCCGGCTTGCCGATCTCGCGATCGGCGGACGCACCCTCAGCCTGTCGTTCTCCGACGGCCGGTGGCTCGTGAACGGTGAGCACCGCGGCGACCTCGACGGCGCGACCGAGATCGACATCTCTGCGACCCCGCTGGCCAACACGCTCCCGATCCGGCGGCTCGACCTCCCGATCGGCCAGAGCGCCGACATCGACACCGCGTGGATCGCCGTCCCCGCACTCACTGTGGTCCGCGATCCGCAGCGCTACACCCGCGTCGGTGAACGGCAGTGGCGGTACGAGTCGCGCGACTCCGACTTCCGCGCCCTCCTCACCGTTGACGACGACGGTCTGGTGCTCGACTACCCCGGTCTCTTCCGCTCGATCAGCTGAACTTCCCGGGCGACGGCGCGGGACCTTGGTCCCGCCTTGGGCGCGCGAGCGGCGGCACCATGCAAAGTAACGGATCGGCAACGGGGGCATGGGGGTGCCGCGTCGACGATCCTTGCGCGAGGGGGAGGGATGCCCGGACACGGTCACGCTGCGACGGCGCCGATGACGCCACACCCACGTCGCGCGGGCTGGTGGTCACTCCTCCTCCTCGTGCCCTCTCTGGCGCTCGCGTTCATCGTCGGCGAGGGCCTTGCCTCCCTGCTCGCCGGCGGTGATGCGCCCTCGGCGACTCCTCCCTGGTGGGTGATGGCGCTCGTGCTGGTGGCTGCCGGGGCGGTCTTCGCCGCCCCTCTCGGGCTCACGGCGTTCGTCGCCACCCGCGAGACGCGGGCCGGTATCGACGGCGCCTGGCTCCCGTTCGTCATCGGCGCGGCTGCCGTCGGGGGTTTCCTCGTGATCAACATCGTCAGCGGCATCCTGATGCTCGTTCTCGGCTGAGCCGCCCGGAGAGGACGCCAGTCATGCTCTGGGGAACCCTCACCGCGCGAGTGAGCGCCGTCGCGGGAACGGTCCTCACAGGCTTCCCCCTGCTGGCGCCGCTCGTTCTCGGGGTCATCTTCGCTGTGGGGTCGGGCCGCTTCCTCTTCGATTTCCTGATTCCGGGCGAATTGTTCTTCGTCGTCGTCGCCGGAGCGCTCCTCCTCGTGCTTGCGACGGTGATCCTCCGACGGCTGAGGGTGGCCGCCGGCATCCTCACCGCCGCGACCATCGTCACCTTCTTCGCGACCGACCTCGTCTCGCAGGCCACGGGTCTCAGCGACGGACGCACCGCGCCGGAGGGATGGCCGCTCTTCTGGGTGATGTCGGTCTACGCCCTCTACGTCCTGTCGGTCGTCGGGCTGTTCGTCCTCGGAATCCTCGTGTGCCGCGTCGCCTTCTCACGGGCCGAGCGTGCCGTCCCTTCCGCCGTGCCGCCTGCTGAGCGAGGGTTGGAGCCCTCCGGCGAAGGGGATGGGCGCCCGGCCACGTGACAGCACATCGGCAGGAGCAAGACCGTGATGCGCATCACCGTTCCCCCGAGCTCCGGCGATCAGCCCAGCCACTCCGCCGCATCCGCCCCCCACTCGCCACCGACGACGGGGTAATGCTCGGGCGCGCCCGGGAACGCCAGCGGCGGAGGTGCGGTGACGAGCGCGGCCGCCTCGGTCGCCGGGTCTGTCGAGGTCAGCAGCGCGTGAGCGGTGCGGGCGAGAGACATGCGGATGTCGGTCGACCCGCCTTCCCTCCGCTGAGCGCCGAGTGCCCGCACGATGCCCGCGGCGAGGAAGTGCCCGGTCGCGTGATCGAGGGCCTGGACGGGGAGCGCGCCAGGCGTCTCGCCGTCGGGACTCTCCACCATCGCGATGCCGCTCACCGCCTGCACGATGCTGTCGAATCCGCGTCGCGCCGCCCAGGGTCCGTCGGTTCCCCACGCCGAGACCGAGGCGGTCACGAGTCCCGGATGCCGCGCGGCGAGGTCTTCGGGTTCGAGACCGAACCGCGCCAATGCCCCCGGCCGGTAGCCGGTGACCACGACGTGCGCGCGGGACAGCAGGCGCTCGAAGGTCGCGTGATCACCGGCCTGTCGAAGGTCGAGCAGAGTCGAACGCTTCCCCTGCCCGGTGTCGAGGTGGATCCACCCCGCCTCGGGCAGGGCAGGGGAGTCGACGCGCAGCACCTCCGCGCCGGCGAGTGCGAGGTCGCGCGTGGCGATGGGCCCTGCGATCACCCGCGTCAGGTCGAGCACCCGGAAACCCTCGGGCCGTGGTGCCGCATCGCCGATCCGCCGCCGCTCCACGATCGGCGACGTCGCGACGATCCGTCCCTGCTCGTACTCTCGCCACTCTTCGGGAGCCCGCACACGTCCGACGATCGCACCGATCTCGGCGGCGCGGTCTTCGAGGTCGGCGGCCGTTCGTGCCGCGATGGCCGCCGCTGCGGCATCCGTCTCCGCGTCTGCTCCGAGACCGAGCAGCCGGCGGAGCGCCCGCTCGTGGTGCGGGTAGTTTGCGTGCGTGCGGACCCATCCGTCGCGAGCGCGCCAGAAGCCCGACAGCGGGGCCCACGCCGACGGCGCGGCGCCGTGGATGCGCAGCACCTTCTCGCTGCCGAAGGATGCCGCCACCCGCGCCCGGTCCACGCGCACCGGCGACGGGTTGCCCCGGAGGAGTGCGATCGCGAGCGATGCCAGTGCGACGCTGTCGGTCGCCAGGGTGCCGACCGGCAGGTGCGCGCCCCACGGGAATGCGCCGGTCGGCTCGGCCACGAGTTCCCGCGCCTGCTCGCCGAAGCCGAGTGCGTCGGCCACCTGCCCGCCCACAGCTCCGAGTGTCATGCCGGTAGTGAAGCATCACATCGCTCGACCGGACAGTGGTGGGTACGGTGTCCCCATGCCGACTCTCCGCCACAACGGTGCCCGCCTCTTCTGGGAGGCCGCCGGACCTGACGCCGCGCCCGCGCTCCTCTTCCTCCACGCCGGCATCGCGACCTCGGCGATGTGGGATCCGCTGTGGGCCGACCTGCAGCGCGATTTCCGCGTCATCCGGTACGACCTTCGCTGGTTCGGCAACAGCCCCTCCGACGATGTGGAGTACTCCAACCGTGACGACGCGGTCGCCGTCCTCGATGCCGCCGGCGTGGAGCAGGCGATCTTCATCGGGGCGTCGTACGGGGGTGCGGTCGCCATCGACACCGCTCTCGAGCACCCCGACCGCGTCGCGGGTCTCGTGACGATCGGGTCGGGTCCGGGCGGGTTCCCGGATGTGGAACCGACCCGACGCGAGGAGGAGCTGCAGCATTCGATCGAACAGGCCGAGGAGGCGCGCGATTGGGATCTCCTCGTCGAGCTCGAAGCCCTCTCCTGGGGTGTCGGCCCGACGCGCGAAACGGCCGACGTCGACCCGCTCTTCCTCCAGCGGCTGCGCGAGCTGGGCGATGCGAACAAGCCGCTGCTCGACGGCGATCCCCGGCCCGTGCCGATGGAGCCGCGCGCGTACGGGCGCCTCGCCGAGATCACGGTGCCCGCCCTGTTCATCGTGGGCGAGCACGACACGTCCGCCGCGCGGGCGCAGGCAGAGCATCTCGCCGAAGCCGTCACCGGCGCATCACTCCACGTCTTCCCCGGAACGGCGCACATGCCGAGCGTCGAGTATCCGCAGCCGTTCCTCGGCCTGCTGCGCGAGTGGCTCACCGAGCAGGTCGCCGGCTGATGACGTCTGATCCTCGCCGCCGGCTCACGCTCGCCATCTCCATCATCGGGACGGTGGTGGTGACGCTGTACGCCGCGTGGGCCTACATCCACATCATGGTGCTGAACCCGCTCGCCGCCGTCCCGGGCCTGCCGCTGGAAGAGATCTGGCGTCAGACCGAACTGTCCCAGGGTTCGATCGACAGGTTCGTGGTTCCGGCGATCCTCGCCGTCGGTCCCGTCCTCGCGCTCATCCTGCTCGTGCTCGGTCAGATCCTCCTCAGGAACGAGCCGGAGTGGGTCGTCGTGGGCTATCTCGGAATTCTGGTGCTCGGCGCCCCCGCCGAGTTCGTCGCGAGTTTCTCACCGGGAATGAACCTGGCTGACACCTTCGCCATCAGCGGCGCGGACTACTCGCCATGGGCGGCACCCCTGATGGCCGCCAGCGCGTTGGCGCTCGTCGCCTTCCTCGCCTCGATCGCGGCGATCGGATTCCGCGCCGCACGGAGCAGCGCCTCGCCCGCGGCAGCCGGCTGATAGCAGGGCGGCGTCCACGCGACAACCCCGAGGCCGCGATAACGGTCGCCCCGTCACACTGGTCTCGGAGGATCGCACCAGATGACGTCATCACAGCCGCCGCGCCTGTCGCTGTTCGTCGAGCCGGCGGAGTGGGTCGAGGAGGTGCTCGCCGCTGCGGCGGTGATCGACGGGTTCGGTGTCGACGTGCCCGTGACCCTCGCGTGGGCGGCCGAGGTCGGACGGACGTTGCCCCGCGACGCCTCGCTCACCGACCGCTGGCAGCTCCTCGCCGGCGCCGCGTTCCTCGATGTCGGCGCCGCGCGCATCCTCGAACCGCACCTCGACGCACTCGCCATCCTCGACGAGGCGGGCGTCGAGCCGGACGCCGCCGCGACCTGGGGCGTCTTCGCCGCTGAAGGCGCCGGCACGCGGCTGACGGCCGAACGGGATGCCACGGGCTGGACGCTCCGCGGAACCAAACCGTGGTGCTCGCTCGCCGGCTCGCTCTCGCACGCCCTCGTGACCGCCTGGGTCGACGACGAACGTCGGCGGCTCTTCGCCGTGCCGCTGCGTCACGACACCGTGACTGCGCACGCAGGTCCGTGGCATGCCCGCGGCCTGTCGCAGGTCGTCAGTGCCCCGGTCGACTTCTCGGGTACCCCGGCCGAACCGGTCGGCGACGACGGCTGGTACCTGCGCCGCCCGGGCTTCGCGCACGGCGGCGTGGGGGTCGCGGCAGCGTGGTGGGGTGGGGCGATGGGGCTGCTGCCGGCGCTCCGTGCCGCGGCGAGCACCGAGCGCGCCGACCAGATCGCCCATCAGCATCTGGGCGACGCCGATGCGGCGCTGTGGGCGGCACGCGCGGTGCTCGCCGAGACCGCCGACGTCTTCTCGGCCGGTCCGCGTGCCGACGCAGGGCTGCTGGCGAACCGGGCCCGCACCGTCACCGCCCGCGCGGCCACGACCGCGCTCGAGACCGCCGACCTCGCGCTCGGCCCGCTGCCGCTCGTCGCCGACGAGACGCATGCGCGGCGCGTGGCCGATCTGCACCTCTACCTCCGCCAGCACCACGGCGCGCGCGACGCGGCGCGGATGGGGCGCGACCTCACGGCATCGGAGCAGCCGTGGTGACCTTCAGCCACCTCGATGCCGGCACCGACGAGGAGCGCTGGCAGGCCGCGTTCGACGCGCGTCGGCTGCCGAACGCCGACCTCGACGTCGACGCCCTCGTCGTCGTCTCGGCGCACCCCGACGACGAGACGCTCGGGGTCGCCGGGCTCATGCACACCGTCGCCGCGGGTGGCGGTCGCGTGATCGTCGTCGTCGCGACCGACGGCGAGAACTCCCACCCCGCCTCACCCACCCACACGCCCGACGACCTGCGTTCGGTGCGCCGCGGCGAAGTGCGCGAAGCGCTGGACAAGGTCTGCCCCGCAGCATCCGTGGCCTTCCTCGGCCACACCGACGGTGGCCTCGATGCGGTGCAGACGCGTCTCACCGGCGAGATCGAGGCGCTCGTGCGGACGGTCGGCTCACCGCGCTCGCGTACGCTCGTCGTCTCACCATGGACCGGCGACGGCCACCGCGACCACCGCATCGCCGGCGAAGCCGCGCACGCCGTCGCCCGTCACCTGGGCGTTCGATACCGGGCCTACCCGATCTGGCTCTGGCACTGGGGTACGGCGGATGATCCGCCGTGGGGTCACATCGAACTGGTGCCTCTGGATGCCGAGGCCCGCCGGGCGAAGACCGAGGCGCTCGGCGCCCACCGCAGCCAGACAGCGGCGCTGTCTGCCGCGCCCGGCGACGAGGCGATCGTGAGCGGACGGATGCTGCGACACTTCACCCGCGGCTTCGAGACCCTCATCCGCGTCGACGACGATCCGGCACGCGACGAATCGTGGCACGGGTCGACGCCGGAAGAGCACTTCGCCGATCTCTACGCCCGGCGCCCCGACCCCTGGGGATTCGAGACCCGCTGGTACGAGGAGCGCAAGCGCGCCGTGCTGCTCGCGTCGCTGCCGCGGCCACAGTACGCGCGGGCGGTCGAGCTCGGGAGTGCGACCGGGGTGCTGACCGCGCAGCTCGCCGAACGGTGCGACGAACTCGTCGCCGTCGACTTCGCCGAGGCGGCGCTCGAGACCGCGCGCGGTCGGCTGGGCGAGCGCGAGAACGTCGAGCTCGTGCGGGCGACGCTTCCGGCGGAATGGCCGGCGGGCACGTTCGACCTGATCGTGATGTCGGAGGTCGGCTACTTCTGGGACGCCCCTGACCTCGAACGTGCCATCGCGCAGGCGATCGCCTCGCTCCGGCCCGACGGGCACCTCGTCGCATGCCACTGGCGGCATCCGGTCGACACCAATCCCGTGAGTGGCGACGGGGTCCACATCGCACTTCGCACCCAGCAGGATCTCGCGGTGGTGGTGCGGCACGAGGAGGACGATTTCCTGCTCGAGGTGTTCGCGCGTCCGCCGGCGCCGTCGGTCGCGCGCGAGACGGGCATGCTGTGACCGCCGTGGCAGTGGTCGTTCCCGTCCACGACGAGGAGGAGCTGCTGGCGGGCTGCCTGGAGTCGCTCGCTGTCGCGGTCGCCGCCGCCGAGGGGGTGGGGGCGCGCGTGGAGGTCGTCCTGGTGCTGGATGCCTGCACTGACCGGTCGTCCGCCATCGCCGCCGAGTTCGAGGTGACGACGGTCGCGGTCACGGCCGCACGGGTGGGCGCCGCCCGCCGAGCGGGAGTCGCCGAGGCGCTCCGCCTGCTCGACTCGGTCGACCTCGCCGACGTGTGGATCGCGAACACCGACGCCGACTCGGCGGTGCCCGTGAACTGGCTCACCCACCAGCTCGCGCTGATGCGCGCCGGTTCCGACATCGTGCTCGGTACCGTGCGGCCCGACTTCGCCGACCTCGCGCCGGCACACGTCGCGTATTGGCGAGCGACTCACCACCGTGGTCGACCGGCTGGGAACACCCACGGCGCCAACCTCGGGGTGCGGGGGAGTGTGTACCGCGCCGCGGGAGGGTTCACCGACGTGCCCGAGCATGAAGACGTCCGGCTCGTCGAGACGGCGCGGGCGCTCGGCGCGATCGTCACGGCGAGCGATGCCGCCGAGGTGACCACGTCGGGCCGCGTCGAGGGGCGGACGCCCGGCGGTTACGCCGCCTTCGTCCGCGCCACCGCGGCGCAGTTCGCCTGACCCTGCGCTCTGCCTCCTACACTCGGGCTCATGCGCCACGGCATCGTCATCCTCCCGCAGGAGCCCTGGGCCGAGGCCCGCCGCAAGTGGGAAGCCGCCGAACACCTCGGCTTCGACCACGCCTGGACCTACGACCACCTCTCGTGGCGCTCGCTCGCCGCCCAGCCCTGGCATGCGACGATTCCGACGCTGACGGCCGCGGCTCTTGCGACCACGACGATCAGGCTCGGCACCTTCGTGGCGTCGCCGAATTTCCGGCATCCGGTGCCCTTCGCCAAAGAGGTGGCGACCGTCGATGAGATCTCGGGCGGACGGATGCTGCTGGGCGTCGGATCCGGCGGCACCGGGTTCGACGCCTTCGTCCTCGGCCAGCCCGAGTACACGCCCCGTCAGCGCCACGAACGCTACGTCGAGTTCGTCGCCGCGCTCGATGAGCTGCTCCGCTTCGAAACGCCCGGGTCGGGTGGGATCAGCTTCGACGGCGACTGGTACACCGCCCACAACGCACGGATGGTGGGGGAGCCCGCGCAGCATCCGCGCGTGCCCCTCATCCTCGCGGCGAACGGACCCAAGGGGTTGGCGTTGGTAGCCGAGCGCGGTGATGCGTGGGTGACGACGGGGCCCGAGGGCAAGCCCGAGGAGGAGTGGTGGCGGGCGATCGCCGCCCTGGGCGCACGTCTCGACGACGCCCTCGCCACTCAGGGACGCGACCCGCAGACGCTCGATCGGTACCTGTCGCTCGACTCCGAGAGCACGTACTTCCTCGAGAGCGTGCAGAAGTTCGAAGACGCCGCCGGCCGCGCCGCCTCCCTCGGGTTCACCGATGTCATCACGCACTGGCCGCGGCCCGACGGCATCTACGCCGGCAGTGAAGACGTGCTCGTCGAGGCCGCGTCACGCTTCTCCTGAGGTCAGTGCGTCCAGGCTGTCACCGACTCCTCGTTCGCCGCCTCCCACGCCCCATCGAAGCGTTCGAGCGCAAGCTCCCCCCGCCGCTCTTCGCGGGCATCGAGGCGGCCGTAGAGGAATGCGGTCGTCGGCGTCGTCTCGGCGGCCGCCAACTCGCGCAGTCGCGCGCGCATGACCACGCTGTCCTGATACTCACCGAGCTGCTCCTGCACGTCCTCCATCCGCGACGCGAAGAGAGCCGCGGGTTCTCCGAAGGCCTCCGTCAACGCTTCCCCGGCGTATCGGGCGCGCTTCGCCGCCTTCCTCGCGTCGTGGAGCGCACGGTCGCGTTCCTGCGGTGTGTCCGCCTCGCGGGCGTGCGCGACGGCGGACCGCACGCGGGCGAAGGCCTTGTCGACCCGTCGGGGCAGCACGCGTCGAGCGCGTTTACCGGCCTTGGCGCTCAGCGGAGGATCGTCGACGAAGCGATCCAGATCGAGGACGAGCCGGTGGTAGCGGTCGGAGTCCAGCGCGCCGCACAGCCGCGCGTGCGCCGCCCGATGGGCGTCATCCATCTTCGCTTCGATGCCGGCGCCGGCGTCCGCCGGCGCGTCCTCGTCACGGATCGCCGTGGCGATCTCCGCCTGCATCACCTCGGCGTCGCGCGCGACACCGAGCTCGCCGGCGAGCCATTTCAGTTCGGTGCGAAGGGGCGCGACCTCCTCGGCTCGGAACATCGGCGCGAAGGTCTGCAGCAGGCTTCGCAGGCGGCGCGTCGCGACGCGCATCTGATGCACTCCGCCGGGTTCGTCGAGCCGGGCACGGGGGTCGTTGTGCAGGATGGCCGCGATGTGCGCGCATGCCGTCGGGGTGAGCACCTCTCCGGCTGTCGGCATGCGTATCTCCCTCGATCGACACCGCCCCGCCCCGCGTTTTCCTGTACGCATGCCAGGGTGGGGCCGTGAAACTCTATTCTGACTTCGCGCCGCAGCGAACGCGCCAGATCATCGCCGATACGCTCGCGCTCGCCGCGATCATCCTCTGGATCTGGTTCGGCATCGCCGTGTACTCCGCCGTCGCGGCCCTCGCCTCGTTCGGCGTCGACATGCAGCGGGCGGGGAGCGGGTTCCAGGAGTCGATGACCGACATCGGCGATCAGCTCGCCGGCATCCCGCTCATCGGCGGAACCGTCCGTGCGCCGTTCGACGGTGCGAGTTCGGCGGGGACGGCGCTCGAGCAGGCGGGCGAGAGTCAGCAGGCGCTCGTGCAGCAGCTGGCGCTGACGCTGGGACTGGGGATCGCCCTGATTCCGACGATGCTCGTGCTGGCCATCTGGCTGCTGCCTCGCATGCGCTTCATCCGGCGTGCGCGGCGGGCGAGAGTCGTGCTTCGCAGCGGCGCGGGCGTGGACCTGCTCGCGCTGCGCGCGCTGGCGAACCAGAAGCTCACGAGTCTGGCGGCGGTGCACGCCGACGCCTCGGGAGCGTGGCGCCGCGGCGACCCCGCCGTCCTCGCGCAGCTCGCGGCGCTGGAGCTGAAGTCGTCGGGGATCCGGATGCGACCCGCCGACGCCGCCGTTCGCTAGAGCTTCTTCTTCCCGACCCGCTGCTCGGCCATCTTTCGCACGACGTCGAGCGCTCCGGGAACGTATTCGCCCCAGGCATCCCCGACCTTGGCGAGGTCGAGCTTGCCGGTGTGGACCTGTTCGCACAGGCGCATCCATCCCTCGCCCATCGCGACCGTGAGCGCGGCAGCGACGCTGGCGTTCACGGCATTGCCGGCGCCGGGGATGAGTTTCAGGAAGCTGCACGCGAGCGCCTGGCCGGAGATCTGCACGCCGAGCTGGGCGAGCGCACCGGCCGACATCATCGTCTTCAGCTCGAGGTCGTAGATGGCGGCGATGCGCCCCATCATCCCGAGCTGGATCGGCGCCAGGGCCAGCGCGTCACCGACGGGAATCGGCGTCGCCGCGACGCCGGCGGCGAGCCCTGCGGCGCCGGTGATGATGGGCCGGGCCATCTCGCGTTTCCAGGGGAGGTTGAGTCGCTGGGCGATGCGAAACGCATCCTTCGCGTCGGCGGGCGACAGCGCGAGGGTCTCCGCGACGAGATCACCGAGCCCGTGGCCCGTGCCCTTTCCGTCTTTCTCGCGCGTGGAGGTGGGCATGACCCGGGCGAAGGGGATCGTGATGGGCCGGCCGCTTTCGTCGACGGGGTTCTCGAGCCACTCGATGAACTCCCGGGTGCCCTTCGTCGGACGCCGGCTCCCCTTGAGTGCGTTGCGTTCCCAGTCGACCTTCGTCAGCACGAGGATCACCGGCAGACCGCGGGCATCCAGCTCCTGGATCATCTCGATGTCGGCGCGTGTGAGCCGGTCGTCGTTGGCCTTCACGCAGTACCAGACCACGGCGATCTGCTCGTTGCGCGGGTGCTGCTCGATGGTCTTCAGGTGGTCGCGGAGCTGTTCACGCGGCGGGACCGCGGAGCCGATCTCGAAGCCTTCGATGTCCCAGATGCCGAGGGAGTCGTCGTGGTAATACCGCACGCCCTTGGTGACGGGCAGGCCTTTGCCGACCGCGGCCCAGTCGCGCTGGAAGACCGCATTGACCAGCGACGACTTGCCGACGCCGGTGTTGCCGATGACCGCCAGGTTGAAGCGGCCGTACCGCGCCTTCGCTTCGGAGGTCGCCTCGAGGAACGGCCGCTGGTCGATCTGCGGCTTCTTTACGGGCGGGTCGGCGGCCATGCTCGAAACCCTACGCGCGAACGGACTCTACGGCGTGTGCGGCTCGGCTGATTCCAAGCGATGGAGAGCGGATGCCGCGACCGCGGCGATCGACGCTGACGCAGCGATCCGCTCGTGCGGCCCCCGCCACCGCGCTCGCGCGGCGCCAGGGGGCGCGACGGCCGATTTGCCGGTGCCGGGACTCCGGAGATGACGACGGCGACGCTTCATTCGCGCCACGAACGCGCTGTCGCGGCGTTCCGGGCGGCCAGCGTTCGGAAGGCCTCGGTGAGCTCCGCCGGGAAGAGCACCTCGATCTCGGTGTCGAATCGGTTGAGAGATGCGGCGAGGGCGATCCACGACCAGGAGCCGACTTCGATGCTGCACCGGTCATGGCCGAGGTCTTCCACGATGGCGTCGCCCGCGAAGGGGAGAACATCTCGGGCGGGTCGGTGGAGGATGACCTTTCCGACGCGCGGCCACTGGTCGCCCTGCTCGGAACCCTTGAACCGGGCGGCCACGAAGGTGGCGACATCGCGCTCGGGAAGGTCGCGCGGCGCGAAGCGCGGACCCGTGGGGGTGCGGGGTTCGATGAGGTCGGCGCGGAAGATGCGCCAGTCCCCGTGCTCGAGATCCCACCCCACGAGGTACCAACGGCTCTCGGCCGACACGAGATGGTGCGGTTCGACCCGGCGGAGGTGATCGCGGTAGTCGAACCGGACCACGTGTCGAAGGCGGACAGCGGACGACAGCGCGATGAGGACCTCCGGCGAGACCGTGTCGAGTGTCGTGGTGCCAGGGCGGCGCGGGATCACAGTGAAGTCGAGCGCGTTCAGCCGATGGCGCAGCCGAGAGGGCATCACCTGACGGAGGGTGGCGAGGGCCCGAAGCGCCGCTTCGTCGATCCCGGCACCGGTGCCCGTCGCCGTCTGAAGGGCGATCGCGAGCGCGACGACCTGATCGTCGTCGAACAGGAGGGGTGGGAGTTCGCTGCCGGCATCCAGGCGGTAGCCCCCGATCGGCCCCATCGTCGCTTCGATGTTGTAGCCCATCTCCCGAAGGCGCTCGACGTCGCGGCGGACGGTGCGGGGCGCGATCTCGAGTCGCTCGGCGAGGACGGAGCCGGGCCATTCGCGACCGGTCTGCAACAGCGACAGGAGGCGAAGTAGCCGAGCGGTCGTCGTGGGGGGCATGGGTCGAGATTAGTTCGCATCTAGGCCGGAAACTGACCTACACGGTTGCAAGGCTGGATGTCGCCGGCGCGAGGCCAGGCACCACCCCTGAGGAGTAGGCATGTCGATCCAGACCACCACCCACCTGAATTTCTGCGGCGACGCGCGCGCGGCGCTGGAGTTCTACCAGTCCGTCTTCGGCGGTCACGTCGTCATCAACAGCTATGCCGATTTTGGGATGCCGTCTGCGGTGCCCGGCGCGGACAAGGTCGTCTTCGGTCTCGTCACCGCCGAGAACGGCTTCCGGCTCATGGCCTACGACATCCCGGGTCGCACCGGGGGTTCGATCGCCGGCGGAGGCTCCACTCGCCGTGAGGACAACACCACCCTCACCGATCAGGCGATGTTCGTGTCCATCGGCTCCGACAGCTTCGATGAACTGCAGGGCTTCTGGGAGAAGCTGTCCGCCGGAGCCGCGATCGTCGAACCGCTGGCCGCATCGGCGTGGAGCGCCGGATTCGGCATGCTCACCGACCGCTTCGGCGTGACCTGGAGCCTGAACGTCACCACGATCTGAGTGGTCCCCGTACCCCGGGCCCGGCCGCTGGGGTCGAGTCGTCGCGTCACCTGCCGCGCCGGTTCGACCTCAGAAGGGTGCGGGTTCGTGGGGGTTGTCAGCGGGTTCGTCGGTGATGCGGAATTCGCCGGTGAAGGTGGTCCATTTCACCCACAGGTCGTCGGGGAGATCCTCTTCCGGTGAGAAGTGCACCCCGTGGCCCGGTGGGTTGTCGGTGTAGATCCTGCCGGTGGGGGAGGTCCATTCGATGACGCCGCCGGGGAGTTGTTTCACTTTCCATGCGGTGAACTGTTTCATGCTGTGGTGTCGTTGGCACAGGCAGGACAGGTTGCAGATCTCGGTTCTGCCGCCGAGGGCGGCGTCGTGATTGTGGTCGACTTCGCAGGTGCGGGCGGGCATCCGGCATCCCGGCCACCGGCAGTGCTTGTCGCGGCCCTTGAGGAACCGGACCATCGCCCCGGTCGGGCGGTACTGATCCACTGCCATCGTCAACCCGGTGACCGGATGGGTGAGGAGTCGCTCCCACATCCCGTCACTGTTCCCCGCAAGCAACCGCGCCGTCTCGGCATCGATCGGCCCGACCCCGGCAAGATCGCACGGGACATCGCTTTGCCCCATGAGGGCCATGATGGGGATGACGACCTGCACCTTCGCGGTGATCGCGCCCAACCCTCCCGGTAGGTCACCAGAGCCGGTCGGGTTGAGGCTCGGTACGGAGGTGAGGAGCATGTCGGCGAACACGTCGGCGCGGACCTCGTCGAGGGACCGGGTGTCCGGCGCCACATCATCGCCCGGCTGCGGTTCGCGGGCGGTGATGACCGCGGTGGCTTCGTCGGTGATGCGTTGGAAGATCCCCTCGATCAGCACCGTGGACTGCACCGCGCGCAGTTCCGACATCCCGTCCCCGATCGTATAGCGGACGATCTTCCGCTCCCGAAACGCCCCCGCATGCCGCTCCGTCAACGACCGGGGGTGCATCCGTTCCGCGAGGATCTCCAAGTCTGCCCGCGCACGGCCCGGGGTCTCGTCGAGGCAGATCTCCGCCGCGAGCTGATCGAACTCACCCTTCACCTCCGGCGGCAGGCGCCGCCCGACATCCTCGACCACCGCCACGTGCGAGCGGGTGATCAGCCCTTTCTCCCAGCAGTGCACCGTCGCGGGGTAGTCGTTCACCAACGCGAAAGAACTGTCGATCTGGCGCTGCACCGACCGGTCCGACAACCGCACCGCGGCCGCGATCTCCGCCGCCACACCCCGCAGCGCCATATCCCGGTCCCGCACCACCGCGGTCGACCCCTCCGCCAGCCGCGCCGCGAACGCCCCCGCTTTCGCGAGCACCCGGGTCTGTGCCGCCTCGGCCGCTGCCAGCAGACTCTGCGCCTCCTCAACCTCGGCGAGGATCCCGGTCAGCTCAGACCGGTCCTCGTCACTGAGGAGGGTGAGCCGCGGGTTCGAACGCATGTATGAATGCTGGCACCCACCTCCGACATTCGTCATCGAAACCTTCAACCCCAGGTTGATACCCATTCCCATCCATCCGGCGCGACCCCAGATCACTCACACCGCCTCCATGTCCGACCCCCCGAGTAGAGAGGAGCGATGCCGAAGACCGCCGCGCCCCTGCTGCAGATCAGCCGCATCTACGCGGAGGACGCTGCACTCGAACTGCCGCGCGGCCAGGACATCGTCTCGCGTTGGCCTGACGCCGAGATCGTGCCGATCGCCTCTCACTGGCAGATCCCCGAGGTGCACGGCGACGAGGCCAACGTCGCCCGCTGGGTGCGCATCAAGACCGAGGCGCTCGTCGTCGGCGTGAAGAAGAGCGTCGTCACCCGCCCGAATGGCCGGTCGGCCGACTTCATCGCGCCGTCCACGGCGAACGGATGCACGATGGCCTGCGCCTATTGCTACGTGCCGCGCCGCAAGGGATACAGCAACCCCGTCACAGTCTTCGCCAACATCGACCAGATCACCCGTCACCTCGCGCGTCACATCGCCAAGCAGGGCGAGAAGGCCACGCCCAACCAGTGCGACCCTGACGCCTGGGTGTACGACATCGGCGAGAACAGCGACTGCTCGGTCGACGCGATGCTCAGCGAGAACGTTCGCGACCTCTGCGAGTTGTTCCGGATGACACCGACGGCGAAGGCGTCCTTCGCCACGAAGTTCGTCAACCGCGATCTGCTCGACTGGGATCCCTCCGGGCGGGTCCGCGTGCGCTTCTCCCTGATGCCGCACGCGGTCGCGAAGGTCACCGACATCCGCACGTCCCCGATGAGCGAGCGCATCGCCGCGATCAACGACTTCGTCGACGCCGGTTTCGAGGTGCACGTGAACTTCTCGCCCGTCATCCTCACGCCCGGCTGGGTGGAGGAGTGGACTGCTCTCTTCGATGAGCTCGATGAGACACTGCACTCCCGCGCGAAGGCCCAGCTCGCCTGCGAGGTGATCTTCCTCACCCACAACGAGCAGCTTCACGACGTGAATCTCGGATGGCACCCGAAGGCTGAGGAGCTGCTGTGGACCCCCGAGACTCAGGAACCGAAGCTCTCGCAGAACGGCGCCGTCAACGTTCGGTATCGCTACGGCCTGAAGAGCGCGGCGGTGGCCCAGCTCGAGGCGCTCATCGCCGAGAGGCTCCCGTACTGCCGCGTGCGCTACGCATTCTGATGCGTCACGATCCGATCAGAAAGTGCCACCCGAGCCACCACCAGAAGGTGATGACGGTGATGCGGGCGGGCATCGACGCGAGGGTGTCGTCGAGGACGGATGTCGCGGGCGCGAACCCATGCGGACGCACGCGGGGAAGCGTGGTCATCGCCACCGCCCCGCACACGAGGAGCAGGTACCCCGCGATCGTCGCCTCGCGCATCAGTCGCTCTTCGATCGGCGCAGGAGCAGCGTGCCACCCGCAAACAGCCAGACGGCGGTGAAGGCCACGCGTCCGACATCCGATTCGACAACGGGTGTGACGAGCGCCGAGATCGTCGGATGCTCGGTGGCCGCCGCCGGACCGGATGTCGCCAGGAAGAACGCGGTGACCTCCCAGAGGCAGAGGAGAACGAGCAGGGCCGCCCAGCCGATCTCCGTTCGGCGGAGCGGCGCATCGCGGGGTGGCCGTCGCACGACCCCGCTGGCGATGGCGAACACCGCGATGACGGCGAGCAGCGACATCGCCCCGATATGCACGAGCGTGGTCAGCGGCAGCGCGAGCAGCACACCGCAGGCAACAAGGCTGCATAGAAGGATGACGCGTATCCTCGACCGCACCGGGGTGATCGACGCGCTCTGCGAGCCGTCGAACCCGGTGCGTTCGGCCGCGACGAGCCCGATCGCGGCGGCTGCGAAGATGCCGGCGTCGACGTAGGCACCCCGGAACAGCTGGAAGGCCGATGCAAGCACGAGGGATGCGCACCACAGCCATGCCAACGGCGATAGGGAGCGGGTCGTCGCAGTCGGCGTCGCCCTGGTGGTCATGGCGGCCCCTCCTCGCTCGAGCGCTGCCGGCCGGCGATTTCACCGTGTCGGATTCATCCCGGAGGGAAAGGGGCGTTGGTCCTGCGGCCTTGTCTCACCGTCGAGAGAAATCCGTTTGAACCGTTCGCGACCCTAGGTTAGGCTCACCTAACGTGAGGACCACAATGGAGAACACGAAGCCGGCGAGCGAGCTGCGCGGCGACGCGCTGGCCCTCGGCTACGGTCGCACCCGAGTGGTGCACGACGTGTCGCTCCATCTCCGTCCCGGCGTCGTCACCGCGCTCATCGGTCCGAACGGCAGCGGCAAGTCCACCGCACTCCGCGCGCTCGCACGCCTCCACCGCATCGACGGCGGCGCCGTCCACCTCAACGGCCCCGATGGCTCCCGCGACGCCGCATCGCTCTCGGCCAAGGAGTTCGCCAAGGCTGTCGCCATGCTCTCGCAGTCGCGCCCTCACCCTTCGGGTCTCGAGGTGCGCGACATCGTCGCCCACGGACGCCACCCGCATCGCAGCCGTTTCGCCGGGCTCAGCGACGCCGACCGCGCCGCGATCGACCATGCGCTGCGCCTCACCGGCCTCCTCACGATGGAGCACCGCCCCGTCGACGAGCTCTCGGGGGGCGAGCTGCAGCGCGTGTGGCTGGCCACCGCGCTCGCGCAGGGCACCGGCATCCTTCTCCTCGATGAGCCCACCAACCACCTCGACCTGCGCTACCAGGTCGAGACCCTCGATCTCATCTGCGATCTCGCTGATCACGGCACCGCCGTCGGCGTCGTGCTCCACGACCTCGACCATGCCGCGCTCATCGCCGACGAGGTCGTGCTCATGAGCCGCGGACGGGTTCACGCGACGGGCTCGCCCGCCGAGGTGCTGACGGCTGCGAACCTCACCGAGGTCTACGAGTTCGCCATCGATACAGAACTGGATGCCGCAACGGGGCGCGTCCGGGTGATACCGCGTGGACGCCACCACGCACGGGCCAAGGCCCGCAGTCGCGCCCACCTGCACGCCGTTTCCGCCTGACGTCGGCCGCGGCGAAAGCGTCGCGCCCCGGCATCCGTTCTTCTCTCTCACCGCACCCTTCATCGATGGAGTTCGTCATGACCAAGAAGCCCCTCGCCGCCCTCGCCGGAGCGGCCGCCCTCGCCCTCGCGCTCACCGGCTGCGGTACGACGCAGACCACTCCGGCGGCCGAGGGCAGCGCCGCACCCGCGACCTCGACGAGCGAGGGCTGCGCCGACGACACCACAACGACCTCGACCGGCCCGGTCGAGCTGACCGATGCCTTCGGTCGCACCGTCACCCTCGACCAGCCTGCCGAGCGGGTCGCGGTGCTGGAGTGGCAGCAGATCGAAGACGTGCTGAGCCTCTGCCTCACCCCGGTCGCCGTGGCCGACGCCGACGGATACCGCACCTGGAACTCCGCGGAGGAACTGCCTGAGAGCGTCGAGAGCGTCGGCACCCGCCAGGAGCCGAACCTCGACGCGCTCTTCGCCACCGAGCCCGACCTCGTCGTCGTCGAGGCCTACACCCGGGATGACGCGATCATCGCGCAGCTCGAGGAGTACGGCGTGCCCGTGCTCGCCACCGTCGGCGCGAACGCCGAAGACCCGATCGCGCAGATGCTCGACACCTTCGGTCTCATCGCCGAGGCGACCGGCCGCGAGGAGCGCGCCCAGGTCGTCACCGAGGAGTTCGAGCAGCACCTCGCCGACGCCAAGGCCGAGGTCGAGGGCGCAAGCCCCGAGGTCACCGACTTCGTCTACTTCGACGGCTGGGTCGACGGCGGCAACGTCTCGATCCGCCCGTTCGGACAGGGGTCGCTCGTCGGCGAGCTCGGCGAAGAACTGGGCCTGACCAACGCCTGGACCGGCGAGGTCGACCCCGCCTACGGCCTCGGTCAGACCGATATCGAGGGCATGACCACGGTGGGCGGCGCGCACCTCTTCTACACCGGCACCGAAGACCCCGAGTCGGAGAGCTTCATCGACGCGGCCGAGTCGAACCCGGCGTGGGCGTCGATCCCGGCCGTCGCCGAGGGCCGAATCGCCGCGTTCCCCGCCGGCATCTGGACCTTCGGAGGACCGCGCTCGGCCGAGCAGATCATCGACGCGTACGTCGCCGCCATCACGCAGTGAGCACGCGCATCGCCGAGCGCTCCTCGACAGGGGTAGCGCTCGGCGTGCTCGCCGCGCTCTTCGTGGTGCTCGTCCTCTCGGCGGGGTGGCACCTCACCCAGGGGACGAGCGGCGCGATCTTCGCCGACCCGGACGTGCTCTGGGGGTCGCGCATCCCGCGTCTGGCAGCGGGGGTCGCCGTCGGCGTCGCGCTGGGGGTTGCGGGGCTCCTGATGCAGTCTCTCTCGCGCAACGCCCTCGCTTCGCCCGACACCCTCGGCGTCACGGCCGGGTCGTACCTCGCCGTCACCGCCATCGCGGCGTTCGGCATCGTCGTGCCGATCTGGGCGTCGGGCGTCGTCGCGTTCGTGGGCGGGCTCGTCGCCGCTGTGATCGTCCTCGGCCTCGCCGGGGGTGCGGGCACCTCGACCACGCGTCTCGTGCTCGCCGGCTCAGCGCTCGCGCTGGCCTTCCAGGCCGGGACGTCGGCGCTGCTCGTCCTGTTCTCCGAGGAGACGAAGGGCCTGCTCGCGTGGGGGAGCGGCAGCCTCTCGCAGCTCGGGCTCGAGGCCTTCCTTCGGGCGGCGCCGGTCGTCGTCGTCGCGGTGATCCTCGCCCTCGTGCTCTCTCGCCGCCTCGACGTGCTCGCTCTGGGCGATGACACCGCCTCGTCGCTCGGGGTGCCGATCCGTTCGACGCGGGTTGCCGGCATCCTCATCTCGGTGCTCCTCACCGCGACCGCCGTCACCCTCGCCGGCCCGATCGGATTCGTCGGCCTCTGCGCCCCCGTGCTCGCGCGGCTGCTCGTGCGGGTAGTGCCGGCGCTCGGGCGGCACCTGCTGCTGATCCCGCTGTCGGGACTGATCGGCGCGATCGTCGTCATCCTCGCCGACGCTCTGCTGCGCGCGCTCATCGGCGCGGAGGACGCGATCGCCGTTCCGACGGGCGTGGCGACAACGGTGTTCGGGGCGATCGTGCTCGTGCTGATGGCGCGGCGCCTCCGCGACTCGGGTCCCACGCGCCGGCCCCCGACGATGCGTATCGGCGTGCGCACACAGCGACGCTTCGTCGTGGTCGTCGCCGTCTCGGCGCTCGTGCTGGGCGCGACGGTCCTCGCCGGGTTGCTGCTGGGCAGCACGCGCCTTCTCACCGGCGACATCGTGCTGTGGCTCACCGACTCCGCCCCGCCGCTCGTGGCGTTCGCGTTGGATGAGCGCGCTCCGCGCGTCGTCGCCGCCGTCGTCGCGGGCGCTGCGCTCGGTCTGTCGGGAAGCATCACGCAGGCGGTCAGCCGTAACCCGCTCGCTGAACCCGGCCTCCTCGGCATCACCGGGGGCGCGGGCCTGGGTGCCGTGCTGGTCGTCACGAGTGCGACGGCGAGCAATCTCGGGATGCTGGTGGCCGCCGTCGTCGGGGGGCTGCTGGCGTTCGGGCTGGTCTACGCGCTGGCCTGGCGCGGTGGGCTGAGCGCCGACCGGTTCATCCTGATCGGCATCGGCGTCTCGTACGGCGCAGTGGCGCTGACCACCTTCGTGCTCCTGCGCGCGAACCCGTGGGACACCCCGCGCATCTACACGTGGCTGTCGGGCACCACATACGGGCGCATCTGGGAGCAGGTGGTCCCGCTCGCGATCGTGCTGGCGATCGCCCTGCCCTTCGCGCTCGCGCGCCGCCGCGACCTCGACATCCTCGCCATGGATGAGGACACCCCGAAGCTCGTCGGCATCCGCCTCGAGCGCACGCGCCTCGCGCTGCTCGTGACAGCGGCGGTGCTCGCGGCGCTCGGCGTCGTCGCGGTGGGCGTCATCGGGTTCGTGGGGCTGGTCGCGCCCCACGCCGCGCGGGCGCTCGTCGGCGCAAAACACGGTCGGTCGATTCCGGTCGCCGTGCTGCTCGGCGCCGTCCTGGTCGGCGTCGCCGACACCCTGGGTCGCACCGTCATCGCCCCGGCGCAGCTGCCGGCGGGCCTGGTCGTCGCGCTCATCGGTGCGCCGTACTTCGTCTGGCTGCTGTGGCGGTCGCGCGACGCCTGACGGGTGGTCCCGTTCCGGCCGGGAGAGCACGTCGATACACTCACGTCCTGCGGATCCGTCCGATCGATCTGGTGGACGTCCTGGTCTATCGCGTGGTGCTCGGGACGTTCATCTTCCGGCGCGCGGACCGACCCCGCCGCCGCCGGCTAGGGCTGCCGGGTCGCCCGATCGCGCAGCAGCTCGTGAAGGTACCCCGCCGCTTCCAGCAGCGCCACGCTCCGGCGGGTGAGATCGGCCAGTCGCTCCTCCAGCAGAGCACGGGTGTCATCGGTCATCCCGTCCGTACGGAGCTGCCCGAGCACCCGCGCGATGGGCGGCAATGGGTACCCGCCGCTTCGCAGCGCCGCGACGATCCGCGCCTCGCTGACGGCTCGCGCCCCGTATCGACGAGCGCCCGATCTCGCGCTGCGATCGGGGGCGATCAGGCCCTCCTCTTCCCAGTGGCGGAGCGCCGAGGTGCGGACGCCGAGCGCGTCGGCCAGTTCGCCGATCGTCATCGCATCGCGCTCGTCGAACACCGCAGCGCGGTCTGCGAGGACGGCGTCCAGGCCTCGGAGGGCCTCTCGGAGATGTCCGCGTGATCGCGCGAGGTCGACGTGGAGGTCGTCGATGCGTTCGGCGGCTGTTTCGATCGGGTCGTGGATCAGCGCGGGCATCAGCCGGCGCGCAGGGACGGGTCCGATCGCGGCGGCCAGTGCGCGATAGGCGCGGAGCGCGAGGATGTGAGAGGGCCCGTAGCGCCGATAGCCGTTCTCTCCGCGCTCAGCGACAGGGATGACGCCGAGCCGCTCCAGGTCCCGAACCTGCTGCGTGGAGTAGCCCACCTGTCGGCCGGCTGCCGCGGTCGTGACGAATCGCTCTTGAGGGTTTCGCACCTCTGTGACTGCACCTTTCGCCGAGAAGTCCACACAAGCACATCAAGCTCACGATGGAGAGATGGAGATTCAAGAGATCGTCGACGCCGTCCGAGCCTTCGACGGCGTGCTCGTGGTCATCCCCGACGAGGGGAGCGGAATGCCCGAGCTCGCCTGGGGCGATGTGTTCCTCTACTACGCACCAGATGGCGTGATGCCCGAGCGCACGCAGCCGTACGCGACCATCGTGACGAAGAACTACCCCGACGATGTGGCGTCTCGGCTCGACGAGCCCGATCGCTTCCGCGTGAACATCCACGTCGGTCGTGATCAGGTGGGGATGCTGACGGATGCCGGCGCGGAGCCCAGGACGAAGGATGCCTTCGTGCCGCACCCGCTCTACGGCGACGCGGGCTGGGTGTCTGTCGTCAACCCGGGTCCGATGACCTCCGACCGCGTGATCGCTCTGCTTCGTGACGCGCATGCTGCCGCGCGGGCCCGCGCGAACCGTCGCTTGTCCGGGAGCTGAGGCGTGCCCTCGCCGCAGACTCTGAGTGAGATCGACCGCCGCCTGGTCGCAGCGTGGGCGGCGGATTGCGCCGAGCGCGTGCTGCCGCTGTTCGAGCGTGTAGCGCCCGATGATCCGCGGCCCCGCGGTGCGATCGCGCGGACCCGTGCTTTCGCGCGCGGCGAGCTGGATGCGGCGGGCGAGATCCGGCGCCGCTTCGAGGCGGGGCGTGCCGCGGGCGGACTCGCCGATCCGGCTGCGGTCGCCGCAGCCCGCGCGGCTGGGCAGGCGGCCGGAGTGGCGCACATGGGCGCGCACGCGCTCGGCGCGGCGGCTTACGCCGTGCGGGCAGTGCGACTGGCGGCGGCAGATCGTCCGTATGCCGCTGCCGATGAGATCCGCTGGCAGCTCGCCGCTGTCGCACCCGACGCGCGAGCGGCTCTTCGTCGGTTGCCTCCGCTCGGCGCCGACGCGGCAGGGCCGCTCGGCAGTGGCCTGCTTGCCCGCGGTGATCTCGCAGCGCACATCCGGCAGATCCAGGCAGCACTGAGTCCTCGGTGATCCAGGACACCTGTGCCGAGGAGCGGCGAAGCCTGCGGTGGCCCGGGCCACGTGGCCGACCCGGTAGACGGCCGCGTGACGTCGAACGAGAGGCGCGAGCGCGTCGCGGTCAGAAGGGTGCTGGCGCATGTGGGTCGTCGACGGGTTCGTCGAGGATGCGGAATTCGGTGCCGGGGGTGGTCCATTTCACCCAAAGGTCGTCGGGGAGATCCTCTTCCGGTGAGAAGTGCACCCCGTGGCCGGGTGGGTTGTCGGTGTAGACCCTTCCGGTGGGGGAGGTCCACTCGATGACCCCGCCGTCGAGTTGCTTCACTTTCCAGGCGGTGAACTGTTTCATGCTGTGATGCCGTTGGCACAGGCAGGACAGGTTGCAGATCTCGGTTCTTCCACCGAGGGCGGCGTCGTGGTTGTGGTCGACCTCGCAGGTGCGGGCGGGCATCCGGCATCCTGGCCACCGGCAGTGCTTGTCCCGGCCTTTGAGGAACCGCATCATCGCCCCGGTCGGCCGGTACTGATCCACCGCCATCGTCAACCCGGTGATCGGATGGACGAGCAGCCGCTCCCACGTCCCGTCGGTGTTCCCCGCGAGAAGCCGGGCGGTGTCCGCGTCGATCGGTCCCACCCCGGCGAGATCGCACGGGACGTCACTCTGACCCATGAGCGCCATGACGGGGATGACGACCTGCACTTTCGCGGTGATCGTCCCCAGCCGGCCCGGAAGGTCGCCGTGACCGGTGGGGTCCAGGCTCGGGACAGCGGTGAGGAGCATGTCGGCGAACAGGTCGGCGCGGACCTCGTCCAGAGACCGGGTGTCACCGGCTCCCGGTTCCCGAGAGGCGATGACCTCGTTCGCCTGATCGGTGATCCGCTGGAAGATCCCCTCCACCAGCGCCGTGGAGTGCACCGACCGCAGCTCTGACATCCCGTCACCGATCGTGTACCGGGTGATCTTCCGTTCGCGGAACGCCCCCGCGTGCCGCTCCGTGAGCGTCCGGGGGTGCATCCGTTCGGCGAGGATCTCCAGATCCGCCCGCGCACGCCCCGGGGTCTCGTCGAGACAGATCTCCGCCGCGAGCTGATCGAACTCACCCTTCACCTCCGGCGGCAGGCGTCGCCCGACATCCTCCACCACCGCGACATGCGCCCGCGTGATCAGCCCCTTCTCGAGGCAGTGCACCGTCGCGGGGTAGTCGTTCACCAGCGCGTGCGCGGTGTCGATCTGGCGCTGAACCGACCGGTCCGACAGTCGCACCGCGGCCGCGATCTCCGCTGCCACACCCCGCAGCGCCATGTCCCTGTCCCGCACCACCGCGGTCGACCCCTCCGCCAATCGTGCCGCGAACGCCCCCGCCTCCGCCAACGCACGCGTCTGCTCCGCCTCCGCCGCCGCCAACGCCACCTGCGCAGCCTCCACCCGCGTCAGCACACCCGTCAGCTCAGACCGGTCCTCCTCGCTGAGGAGGGTGAGCCGCGGGTTCGAACGCATGTATGAATGATGGCACCATCCTCCGACATTGTGTTTCGAACGACGGCGGGCCGGATGCCTCTGCGAGCGCGCGCCGTCATTCCCCCGTCATCGCTCCACCCGATACCTGACGTGGGTGATCCCTCGAGACGGGATGACGCGCGTCGGCGTCATCCGGATCGGTATGTCGGCGAGCTCATCGAAGAGCTTGATTCCGGCGCCGAGAACCACCCCCGTGATGGCGAGCTCCATCTCATCGATAGCGTGGGCATCGAAGAGCTGTCGTGCAACGGTGGGGCTCCCCATCACATAGACGTCTCGTTCGCGGGCCGCGTCCCGTGCCAGGTGCAGGGCTTGGGCGGCCGACGGGGCGAACGTGAAGAGTGCCCCGTTTCTCGTCACCGGTTCGCGGCGCTCATGCGTGGGGATGAAGACGGGCATCGAGAAGATCGCATCGTCGCCCCACGCGGCATCGCCGGCACGGAGCGTCCGGGCGCCGAAGACGACCGCTCCTGCCGCGAAGAACTCGCCGGTCACCTGCGGGTGCATCTGCATCGACGAATCTCCGAACGCCCACCCGTGCAACACCGACACATCGCCATCGGGGCCAGCGGCGAACCCGTCGAGTGATATCGATGCGTAGAGGATGACGCTGGGCACAGCCCCAATGTATACGGCGTGAACATCGGCGTCGAGAGCGGGGGCGCCGAGCGGGTCTTTCTCTTGTCGTTCGCCCCGTTGGCACGGGTCTCCCTGAGTCAGGCGCGCTCCTCCGCGCTGATCTGGTACGCCGCCAGCAGCATCTTCACCGCGTTCTCCGCCGTGGAACGCGCGGGGGGTAGCCGAGCTGAGGGGTCGAGGAGTCCGACGTCGAGTGCATCGCCGATCAACATCCAGAGAAATTGCCTTGCGACGCTCGCCGCAGGGAAGGTGCGCAGCAGGCCGCGCCGTTGGAGGGCCGTGAAGTGGGCGGTCAGTTCCTCGACGGTCGCATCAACTGTCGCCGAACGCCAGGTTGCGGCAAGTGACGGGTGCCGAGGCTGTTCGGCGATCAGCACTCTGCGGAGCCCGACGACGGCGGGGTCGCGCGGGCTTCTCACCCAAATGCTTCTCGCCCGCGGGCTCGGGGCCGCAGGGTTCGCGATCGACTCCGCACCGACCGAGGGGGTACGGGTCACGCCGCTGTCGCAGGCGCGATCGCTCTTCCCGGCGCTGAAGAATCCCGCGAACTTCCGTCGCGCCGTCGGCTTCACGAAGGAGGAGTGGCACTACGCGTTCGCCAACGCTCTCAGCCGGGAGGAATCGGATGCCGCGTGGGAGCGCTACGCGATCCCGGCACCGGGCAACTGGGTGTGGGCCTACGGGTTGCTGGCGAACTTCCAGCCCGGGCACCAGGAGACGTGGGTGGACTACTCGGTCGACCGCGCGCCGCTGCTCTTCATCGGGGGGAGCATCGACCACATCATGCCCCCGGCGGTGAACAAGTCCAACGCCAAGCACTGGGGCAAGTCCCCTGCGCTGACGGACTACTACGAGTTCGAGGGACGCGGCCACTGGACCTGCGGCGAACCCGGATGGGAGGCCGTCGCCGACTACGCCCTCGACTGGGCGCTGCAGCACGCGCGGCCGCTGTCGGCCCGGTCGGACGCCTGAGCGGCGCGGACCGGCGGGGAACGGGGATGCGCCTCACGCGGATCGGCGGGCCGACCGTGCTCGTCCAATTGGCCGGGTGGCGCATCCTCGTCGACCCCACCTTCGACCCGCCGGGGCGGCGGTACGCCTTCGCTCTCGGCACCTCGAGCACGAAGACGAAAGGTCCTCTCGTGGCGGCCGCGGACATCGGGCCGATCGATGTGATCCTGCTCAGTCACGATCACCACGCCGACAATCTGGATGACGCGGGCCGCGCGCTCCTTCCCGGAGCGACGCACGTCATCACGACGCACAGTGGCGCACGGCGACTGGGGCTCCCGGCGGCGCATGGCCTGCGGCCCGACGAGTCGATCCTGCTCGAGGCTGACGGCAAGGAGGCGCTCCGGGTGCTGGCGACGCCCGGGCGTCATGGGCCGCCGCTCAGCAGAGCGATCGTCGGTGATGTGATCGGGTTCACTCTGCGGCGGCAGCACCGCCCGCATCCGGATCTGTGGATCACCGGTGACACCGTGCTCACGCGGAAGCTTCTGCGGGTGGCTCGCGGGATGACAGTGGATGTCGCCATCGTCCACGCCGGCGGGGTCGGATTTCCCGCGACGGGGCCGCTGACGTACACGATGACCGGGCGCGACGTCGTGCGCTTCATCGAGGCGCTGCGGGCGGGTGTCGTGGTGCCGGCGCACTACGACGGGTGGTCGCACTTCCGCGACGGGGAGGACGGGCTGCGTCGGGCTCTGGCGGCTGCTCCGCGTGGAGCGGGCGCGAGGGTGCGGTGGCTACCTGACGGGGTGGCGGTGGAAGTCAGCTGAGGGCGTCATCGCCCGCCCCCTGAGCGAGCTGGGCCTGAACGGCGCGGTGGACGTTGCCGTGTATGCGATCGGCGCCGATCCGATCCAGGACACCCTCCGCGTCGAGCGCCGGGATCAGCTGAGGCTTCATCCGCGCCAGTCGAAGGGCGATTCCCCTCTCTTCGGCGAGGTCGACGAGTTCGGTGAGCGTTGCCGCGCCCTGCGAGTCGACGAAGGCCACGCCTTCGAGGTCGATCACGACGGTCGTGATCGGTGGCTCTCCGAGCATGAGTTCGCGCACGCGCTCGTCGAACGCCTCGGCGGTGGCGAAGAACAGGCCGCCGTCGAGCCGGACCACGGCGATGCCGGGGAACGTCTCATCCGCGGGGTTGAGGACGATGTCGCGGAAGACCTGCGTTCCGGGCTCGCGGCCGAGCAGCGGCATGGCGGGCCGGGTCGAGACGTAGATCAGCCACAGAAGCGACAGGGCGATGCCGATCACGATCCCGAAGAGCACCCCTGACCAGAGCACGCCCGCCGTCGCGGCCACAGCGATCCAGAAGTCGAATCTCGACACGCGCCGCAGGCGCGAGAACTCCTTGAGGTCGATCATCCCGAAGACGACCGCATCGATGATGACCGCTCCCAGCACCGCTTTCGGCAGGTCGGCGAAGAGAGGTGCGAGGAAGACGAGTGTCAGGATCACCAACCCCCCGGTGGTCAGCGACGCAACAGGAGTCCTGGCGCCGGCCGATTCGTTCAGCGAACTGGCCGACAGGCTGGTGGAGACCGGCATTCCCTGAACGAGGCCGGCGCCGACGTTGGCCATGCCCTGCGCGACCGCCTCCTGGTTCGCATCGATCCGGTAGTGGTGTCGGGTCGCGAACGACCGGGCGTCACCCGCCGTCTGCGAGAAACCGATCAGCAGCAGGGCCAGCGCCGCGATCGCGATCTCCGGGATGTTCTCCCGCACGACGTCCAGGCTCGGCAGTTGAGGAAGAGGGAGACCGCTCGGCACGGTGCCCACCAGCGCAACGCCTCGCTCGCCCAGATCGAGCAGGGCGGAGGCGAGAAGGCCCCCGACCACGAGCACCAGGGCGCCCGGCACCTTCGGCGCCCAGAATCGCAACGCCAGGATGACAGCGAGAGCTGCGGCGCCGACCAGCAAGGTCGGGAGATGGGTATCGCCGAGACCGATGACCCACGACGCGAGTTCTCGCCAGACGTTGTCACCGTCTGCCGCGGTTCCGGTCAGTTTCGGCAGTTCGCCGGCGACGACGTCGATGGCAGCCCCGGCGAGGAACCCTGTGACGACAGCCCGCGAGAGGAACTGGGCGATCCAACCCATCCGGAACAGCGCGAGGAGCAGAAGGAGGATGCCGGTGACCAACGTGATCGCGGCCACGAGCTGTGCGGCATCGCCGCCCGTCACGCCGGTCACGATGACCGCGCCCCCCGCCACGGTCGCCAGTGCCGAGCTCGGACCGGTTGAGATCTGTCGCGACGTGCAGAACAGCGCGTAGATGACAGCACCCGCCGCCGCGGCGTACAGGCCGTTCTGCACCGGCACCGCCGCGATCTCGGCGTATCCGAGGTTCTTCGGCACGATCATCGCCACCACGGCGACGCCCGCGATGAGGTCGGGGCGCAACCACCGTCGCTCGTATCGGGGCAACCACTGCACGATCGGCAGGAACCCCCCGGTACGGTTCCTCGTCGCTTTCCGCACGTTCACCTCCCAGGGGCCCAAGCGGTCCGCCGGTGGCCCACTCAGGCAACCGTGGACCGTGAGCCGCCAGGGGGCATCATCCGCGCGAGATGATTCCGCGTCGGCGAGCGTTCCTCGACGTCGACGATCCACCGGCGCGTTCCCGCCGTCACGGTGTCGAGCCGGCCTTCGCGCTAGTGGATCGTCTCGCCCCGCTCGAGCATGGCGACGTACTGGGCGACGCGCGCGGCACGGGTTTCCGGACGCTTGAGGTTGCTGATGCGGAACGTCATCGCGAACCGATTCTGGGCCGATTGCGCAGCGAAGGCGGCAGCGATCTCCGGGTCGGCGTCGAGAGCCGCTTGGAGTTCGGCGGGAATGTCGCCGTCGCTCTGACGGTACGCGGCGTCCCAGCGGCCGTCGGCCTTGGCGCGGTCGATCTCGTGCTGGCCGGCGGGGCGCATCCGGCCCTCGGAGATCAGGCGCTCGGCGTGCTCGATGTTGACCTTCGACCACACTCCGCGGGGCCTGCGTGGCGTGAACACCTGCAGGAAGTAGTCGGCGTCCAGCGACTGCTTCTGGCCGTCGATCCAGCCGAAGCACAGGGCGACCTCGAGCGCCTGGGCATAGGTGATGCCCGGCCGGCGCGACGCCGTCTTGCGCACACGCAGCCGCACGCCGTCGGGACCGGGGTCGGAGGCGAGCCAGCGCTCCCACTCCTCGACGGTGTCGACGTGCAGCTCTGGCTTGGCGGAGGTGGCGACCATGGTCGAAGGGTAGAGCGCCGCGCCGACACCGGGCGGCTCGTCTCGCTGCGCTCGCTCGACGACCGGGGTCACGCCACCGATACGTGGGACAGCAGCGGGTGCCCCGGACCGAGCCGGGCAAGCTCGGCGGTGCCGTCGACGCCGGCGCCCTGCGCACGGCGGACGACGGCCCGAGGGTGCCGCAGGGCGAGCTCGCGCGCGAAACCCTCGCGGATGACCTCGGCGCGGAACACGCCGCCGATCGCGGCGACCTGGGCCTCGGCCCCTGGGTCGTCGGCCACCCGATCGAGCGCCGTCGCGACCGACAGCGCCAGCTCGGCGGCGGCGCGGCGGCAGATGTCGGCCGCTACCGCGTCATCCGCGGCGAGCTCGGCGACACCGCGCGCGAGCGCGGCGATCTGAGCGACCCGGTCGTCGGCCCCCTGCAGCTCGATGTAGGCGCTCTCGACCTCTGGCCACCGCTCGGCGACCAGCGTCGACAGCGCGGTGAGCCGACCCCGTCCGTCGTAGGCGCGCATCACGGCCTCGAGGGCCTCGCGGCCGATCCAATAGCCGCTGCCGGCGTCGCCCATGATGTTGCCCCACCCGTCGACCCGCGCGACGCGGTGCCGGCCGACGGCGAGCGTGACCACTCCGGTTCCGGCGGCGACGACGGCGCCCGGACGATCGCCGAGCGCCCCCAGATAGGAGGTGACCGAGTCGTGGGCGAGGAGCACCCGATCGGGTGACTCGGCGGCGACCGCGGCGCGAAGCGACGCGGCATCCGACTCCGCCTCGGTGAGCCCCGAAACCCCGGCGGCCAGCACGTCGATCTGCACCCGGTGATGGCGGGCGGCGGCGATCGCCACCGACGCCAGCTGCGGAAGCAGCGGCTCATGGGTGCGGATACCGGGAAAGACCTGATCGACCGGCGCCGAACCGTGCGGAGCGACGCGCACCTTCATCCCCGTCTGGCCGGCATCGATCGCGACCACCGCGCTCGCAGCAGTCATCGTGCCGCCTCCCTCTGCCAGCGCCGGTACGTCTCGCGCATGAGCTCACCCGCGGGTTTGCCGTACGGGCAGTAGTCGTCGTTCTCGACCGCGTCTTCACGCGCGTACAGTCGTGCCGGCCAATCCCACAACATCAGCCCGCCCACCCAGTCGCGGCCCTCGCACGCCTCGAACATCTCGGCGTAGTACGCCCGCTGCTCCTCGCCCGACGGCGCCCCGGCGAGGCTCCAGTCGTTCGGCAACCGCGCCGACCCCTCACGGCTCGGGCACCCCGCCTCCATGAAGAAGAACGGCTTGCCCTCGCGCTTCACCACGGCCTCGATCCGGTCGAGGTGCTGCGTCCAGGTGCCGGTGGGGTAGTAGCCGCTCGACGAGATCACGTCGACGGCGTCCCACCAGGTGATGTGGTCTTCCTGGTACTTGTCGCAGTTGTAGGTGAGGAGGCCGGAGTACACCGCACGGATGTCGGCGATGAGCGCCCGCCAGTGCGCCTCCTGCCCGTCGGCACGCACCATCTCGCAGCCGATGCAGAGCATCGCCACACCCTCCGCTTCGGCGATCCGCGCGGCGTGCAGCAGGAACCGCCGGTACGAGGCGAACCACTGCGTCCATGACGGCTCGCCCGGCACCTCCCAGTCGAAGAAGCCGATGTGCGCCCGCCAGGTGCCGTCGGCGACGTTCACCACAGGCTTGAGCGCCACCTTCAGCCCGAGCCCGTGGGCGCGACGGATGGCGGCGACGATCTCATCGTCGGTGACCGTGGGGTCGTTTTCGAAAGGGATGTCGGTGGAGAACGCGGTCGCCTGCTCGGCCGCATACGCCAGCGCCGTCCAGGTGACCCCGTGCTCGGCCATCGCGGTCATCGAGGCCTCGGCCTCGGGGGTGTCCCACTCGCCGCGGACGCCGACCCAGCCCCAGGTCATGCCGCAGACCGGCCCGCCCTCGATCGTCACGGGCTCACCAGTTCGTTGAGCGTGCGCGCCACGCGCGGGTCGGCCAGCTGCGCAGCATCCAGCGTGCCCTCGTGGCGAATGCGCACGGTCGTGCGCTCGCCGGGAAGGAGCGTGATGAGGCCCTCCTCGGCGTGCGCGGCCGGGTCGACCTTGTCGACGAGGAAGGTCAGGTCGCGCACCAGCGAGGTCGCGGTGACGGTCACCATGCTGCCGCCCTCGACGGGGGAGACCTCGAGGTCGAACTCCGCCGGCGGAAGCGCGCTGTCGCGAGCCTCGGCGAAGAACCACGTGCCGCGCACCTCACCGGCGTCGGCGATCAGGAACTCGGCGTTCGCAGCATCCGTCTGCGCCAGCTCGCTCGACAACGCCAGCGTCGCCGTCCCGTGCGCGGCGACGGCGAACCCGAGCGACTCGTCCGCGCGGAGGTCACCGCCGAAAGTGAGACGACGCACATGCAGCGTGCCCGACCACTCCTCGCCGGTGTCGTTCGTCACGATGGCTGCCAGCCCGCCCTCACGCGGCTGGAAAGAGACGGTGCGCGCCGCGAAAGCGCGTCGCAGCGCGTGGAAGAGCGGCTTCGGTCGCTCGTCTCCGTCGATCGCCGCCCACGAGGTGACCGGCCAGCAGTCGTTGAGCTGCCACACGATCGCCCCCATGGTGTGCGGCGCCCACGAGCGGAAGTGCTCCAGCGCCGTACGCACCGCGATCGCCTGGTTCAGCTGCATCGCCCAGTGCCAGGTCTCCATGTCGTCGGGCACGCGCAGGTGCGGCACGAGACCGGCGGTGAGCTTGACGTTGCCCTCCATCGCCTTCTGGTGCACGATCATGCCCGGCGACTCGGGCGTGAGCGGGTCGTCCGACACCGAACGGCGAAGGGTCGTCCACGCGGGCGGGCCCTGCCAGCCGAACTCGGCGACGAAGCGCGGCCGGTGCTCGCGGTAGGTGAGCCAGTCCTGCCGGTTCCACTGCTCCCACAGGTGCATCGATCCGTGCTCTTCGGCGTTCGGGTGCTGTCCGCCCGGGCTGAAGGGACTCCCCGGCGCGTACGGCACGTGCGAGGCGAGCTCGGAGATGAGACGAGGGAAGAGGTCGTGATAGTAGTACGCGCCCCAGGTGCGGCCGTCGAGTCGGCGCTTCCAGTCCCAGTCCTCGTAACCCCAGAGGTTCTCGTTGTTGCCGGTGAGCAGGACGAGTGAGGCATGGGATGCCAGACGAACGATGTTCTCGCGTGCCTCCGCCTCGATCTCGGAGCGCAGCGGCTCCTCCTCGGGGTACGCGGCGCAGGCGAAGAGGAAGTCCTGCCAGGTGAGGAGGCCGAGCTCATCGCACAGGTCGTAGAAGTCGTCGCTCTCGTAGATGCCGCCGCCCCACACCCGGATGAGGTTGAGGTTCGCCTCGAGCGCCTGGCGCAGCCGTCGCTCGTAGCAGGCACGGTCGACCCGAACCGGCAGGGCGTCGTCGGGGATCCAGTTCGCCCCCTTGACGAAGACCGGCTGGTCGTTGACGACGAGGGTGAACGGTGTGCCGGCGTCGTCGGGCGCGGTGTCCCACTCCACGGTGCGGAAGCCCACACGGCGCTCGGCGGTGTCGACGGTCTCCTCGGCCTCGAGCAGGTCGACCGCCACCTCGTACAGGTGGGGCTCGCCGTAGCCGGCAGGCCACCAGCGCTCGACCTGGTCGAGGTTCAGCTGACCCGTGACCTCGTCGCCGCCTGCCGGCACCGAGGCGACGGTCTCGGCACCGCCGACACGGAGCCGCACGCGCAGGTCATCCGTTGCCGGCCGCGCCGCGGCATCCGCTCGTTCGATCCGCACGGTCGCGGCGACGCGCCCTCCCTCGCCTTCGGGCGTGGCGTGGGTGCGTACCTCGGCCAGCCGCGCGGTCGACCACGACTCCAGGCGCACCTCGCGCCAGATGCCGGAGGTGAAGGTGGCGATGCCCCAGTCCCAGCC
The DNA here is from genome assembly GCF_037083565.1 of Microbacterium sp. CCNWLW134. Lineage (NCBI taxonomy): Bacteria > Bacillati > Actinomycetota > Actinomycetes > Micrococcales > Microbacteriaceae > Microbacterium > Microbacterium sp. CCNWLW134. Next base: position 450,252 of record NZ_JBAOJU010000001.1, read on the forward strand.
GAAGTTGCAGGCCGATTTGCGGATCGCTTCGTAGGGGAGGGGATAGGGCCGCGGGCGCGCACCGAGTGCGACGCTCTGCGCGTTGGCGTAGGGCACCGGCGCGGTGAAGTGCACCACGAGGTCGTTCTCACCATCGCGGAGCAGCCCGGCCGTGTCGAGCGGGATGCGGTAGGAGCGGTGCTGATTCGCCGTCTCGGCGACGGTGCGCCCGTTGACCTCGACGCGGGCGACGGTGTCGAGGCCGTCGAAGACGAGGTCGTGGCGTTCGTGGCCGTCGGGGGCCCACGAGAACGTCGTGCGGTAGGACCAGTCGACGCGGCCGATCCAGGCGAGAAGCGCCTCGTTGTCATCGAGGTACGGGTCGGGAATGAGACCCGCGGCAAGCAGATCGGTGTGCACGCAGCCGGGAACCTCCGCCGGCACGGGCGCGTCGACCACCTGCGTCCGCATCGCGTCGGGCACCGGGCCCGCGGTGGCCTGCAGGGTCCATCCGTCGGCGATCGGGCGGCGGATGAGAGGGGTGAGGGTCACTTGACGGCTCCGGCGGTCAGGCCGCGATAGATCCAGCGCTGCAGAGCGAGGAACGCGACGAGGGTGGGGATGATGACGAGGATCGTGCCGGCGGCGATGATCTCCCAGTTCGCGCCGAACGGTCCTTTGAATCGGAACAGCGACGTGGAGATCAGGCCCTCCGACGGCAGGTACAGGAAGGGAAGGTAGAACTCGTTGTAGATGGCGATCCCCTTGATGATCACGACCGTGGCGATCGCGGGCTTGAGCAGCGGCAGCACGATGCGCCAGTAGATCGTCCACCGGTTCGCGCCGTCGATCATCGCCGCCTCGTCGAGGGAGACGGGGATCGACTGCATGAACTGGATGAAGATGTAGATCGAGATGATGTCGGTGCCCATGAACAGCAGCACGAGCGCCGCCATCGAGTCGTAGAGCCCCAGACCGTTGATGATCTGGAACGTCGCGACCTGACTCGTCACTCCGGGGATCAGCGTGGCGACGAGGAAGAGCCCGACGACCAGCTTCTTTCCTCGGAAGCGGAAGCGGTCGAGCGCGTACGCGGCGGTGGTGCCGATGAAGATGGTGCCCACCAGCGAGAACGCCAGCACGATCGTGGTGTTGATGAACCCCTCGACCATGCCGCCCTGCTCGAAGGCGATGACGAAGTTCTCGAGGTTGAACCATGACCCCGGCGCCTCGAAGGGCCCGGTCGTGCCGATCTCCTGCGAGGTCTTCAGGCTCGCGATCAGCACGACCGACAGGGGCACGAGCGTGACCACCACCCCGGCGATGAGCGACAGGTACTTCACAGTCGCGCCGATCGAGCGGCCGGCGCGGGGAGGACGGAGGGCGGTCGCGCTCATGTCAGGTCCACCTTCTCGTCGGGGAACACTCTTCGCTGCACCCAGGTCACGATGAGCACGATCGCCAGGAGAACGATCGCCATGGCCGACGCCAGCCCGACCTGCCGGAATGTGAACGCCGTCTGCAAGGTCTGGATGACGAAGGTCGAGGTGCCATTGGCCCCGCCGGTCATGATGAAGGGGATCTCGAACACCGAGAGGCTGCCGGCGACGGCGAGGATGAAGCTCAGCCCGATGATCCGACGGATGCCGGGGAAGGTCAGCGCCCAGAACTGCTGCCAGTCGTTCGCGCCGTCGATCTCGGCAGCCTCGTACAGCTCGCGGGGGATCGACTGCATCGCGCCGAGGAAGAGCACGAAGTTCATACCGGTGTAGCGCCACACACTCGTGCCGGCCAGAGAGAAGTTCGCCACGTTTGGGTCGCCGAGCCACTGGGGAGTGTCGGCCATGCCGAACCAGCCGAGCACGGTGTCGAGCGTGCCGCCGGGCTGGAAGAGGTAGAGGAAGACGAATCCGATGGCGACGCCGTTGACGAGGTAGGGGAAGAAGAGCACCCCGCGGAAGAAGTTCGAGAACCGCGTGCGGGTCGACAGGAGCGCGGCGAAGTAGAGCGCGATCGCCATCTGCACGAAGGCGCCGATGAAGTAATAGATGCTGACGAAGAAGACCCCGAACACGCGAGGGTTGGTGAACACCTCGAGGTAGTTCTGCAGTCCGATGAAGTTCTGCTCTTTGTCGATGCCGTCCCAGTCGGTGAGGCTGTACCAGAGCATGTTGGCCGCGGGCAGGTAGGTCAGCAGAAGCAGCAGACCGACGGCGGCCGCGATGAAGAGATAGGGCGTCAGTCGATTCAGGATGCTGCGCCGGCCGGCCGGGCGGCGGCCACGGCGCCGGCTGCTGCGCGACGGCCGCGGGGCGATCGGGACGATGGCGGGGCCCGGCGCGGCGGGAGCGTCGGGGGCTGCGGCGGTGAACGACATGATTCCTCCGTGGTTCCGGCCGGGGCGGGATGCCCCGGCCGGAACGGTCGGTGTGCGGGCTCAGCCCACCTGAGCGCGGGAGTCGGCCCACGCGGTGTTCAGTTCCTCGAAGTACGACTCCTTGTCGCCGTCGGCGGCGCCACGGGCGATGTCGACGAGCTTCTGGCGGTAGATGTTGCCGTAGAGGTCGATCTGCGCGCCGTCGGCGATGTCGTTGACGAGCGACTCTTCGCCGGCGGGGGCGGGGCTGAGTTCGAGCAGCTCGACGCCCTCTTCCTCCAGTCCGCCGAGGTTCGACGGCAGCGGATCGGCCGTCAGCGCGGAGACCATGCCCTGCGTCTCGGTGAAGCCCGACTCCTCCAGGAGGAAGTCGATCCAGGCCTTCGCCGCGGCCTTCACGTCGGAGTTGACGTTGATGCCGAGGTTGTAGTCGCCGCCGACCATGGCGTACTGGGTGCCGTCGGACGCGGTGGCGGGGAAGGTCATGTAGCCCACGACATCCGCGGACTCGCCGTTGTCTTCCGCGGCGGCCTGCAGCTGCGAGATCGCCCACGATCCGAGTCCCATCACGCCGATCTTGCCGGTGGCGAAGTCGACCTTCGACTGCTCCCAGTTGGTGGTGAGCGGGTCGTCTTCGGTGTACCCGCCGGCGACGGCGTCGAAGATGAGCGAGTCGATGGCGTAGATGTCGGTGCCCTCGGTCCAGGGAGCATCCTCCGTGGTCATCGCGTTCATCGCGTCGGCATCGCCGCTCGGGGCTCCGATGTTGCTGGTCCACTGGCTCAGCGGCCAGCCATCCTTGTAGTTCGTGTACATCGGGATGGCGTCGGTGTTCTCCTCGATCGCCTGCAGTGCCGCGAGGAACACCTCCTCGGTCTTGGGAACCTCGGTGACGCCCGCCTCTTCGAAGACGGCGGTGTTGTAGACCAGGCCGTTGGCGTTGCCTCCGAGAGCCAGACCGTACTGCACCCCGTCGAAGCTCTTCGGGGCCAGGAACCGGTACGTGCTTTCGAGGTCGTCGGTCTGGCCGAGCGGCTCGAAGTAGTCGGCGAACTGGTCGGGCTGCACGCTGTTGGGGATTCCCAGCACGTCGCCGTAGCTCTCCGTCGACAGGCGGGTGCGCATCTCACCCTCGTAGTCGGTGATGCCCTCGAAGGTGACCGAGGCGTCGGGGTACATCTCGGTGAACTGCTCGGCGTAGGCCTCGAAGGTGCCGTCCTGCACCAGGTCGGTGCGCCAGGTCACGAAGGTCACCTCGCCCTGCACCTCACCGTCGATGGTGTTGTCGGGGTCGTCGGCCCCCGCGCCACCCGCGCAGCCTGCCAGTGCCAGTGCGCTCACCACCCCGAGGGAGGCGATCGCAATCGTCTTGCGCCTCATGTGCATCTCCTTTGCAGATTCACCGTTGATCCGTCTGTGCGACCGCGACCTCGCGGCGTCTCGTCGACGATAAATGGCAATGTCCTACGTTGACAAGGCCACGGGACAAGGTTGTCCAGGCTTGACCGATGACGATCCGCAGGTACAGAATGCCTTTGACCGGGGCTTTATGCGTTTCATCCGATCGGTGAGGGGAAGTGGATGTCCAACTTTATGTCCACGTCAGACATGAGCGGTTTCGGCGTTGTTGACGCGGGCGTAAGCCGGTGACGTCGCAGCGCGCAACCGTCGAAGACGTGGCGCGGTTGGCGCACGTCAGCGCCAAGACCGTGTCGAGGGTGTTCAGTCAGCGCGAGCTCGTGGCGCCCGAGACGGCCGAGCGGGTGCTCGCGGCGGCCAAGCGCCTGCGCTTCCGCCCGAACGCCCTCGCCCAGGGGCTGCGCCGCGGCGGCAGAACGCGCACCATGGGCCTCATCATCGGCGAGCTCGGCAACCCGTTCTATTACAAGGTCGCCTCAGGTATCGAACGCGTTCTGCGCGAGGAGGGATACGGACTGGTGCTCGCCACGACCGACGACACCGAGGAGGGGGAGGAGCAGGTCGCCGAGACGCTCCTCGGGCAGCGTATCGACGCACTGCTGCTCATCCCTGTCAGCCGCGACCAGGGCTATCTCGAGGGGGAGCGGCAGCTCGGCACGGCCGTCGTCAGCGTGGACCGACCGGCGCGCAACCTCATCGCCGACTCGGTGGTGCTCGCCAACCGCGCAGGCGTGGCGGATGCGACATCCCGGCTCATCGCCCACGGCCACCGTCGCATCGCGTACGTGTGCAACCCGGCAGCGGTGTACTCGCAGGAGGAGCGGCTCGCCGGACGCCGCGCGGCGCTCGCCGCCGCGGGGATAGATGACGCCGCACGGTGGGAGCTCTTGGCGGACGATCCCGCTGAGCCGCCCGAGCGACTGGTGGGCCAGCTGCTCGATGCAGCCGAACCGCCGACGGCGATCATCGCGGGCAACAACCGCATGACGATCGGGGCGCTGCGCGCCCTGCGTGCCCGAGGCGACGACACCACCGCCCTGATCGGGTTCGACGACTTCGACACCGCCGACCTCATGGGGGTCACGGTGATCTCGTACGACCCGGTCGATCTCGGCCGGCAGGCCGCCCGCTTGGCGCTCGAGCGGATCGAGGACCCCACCGGGTTCAGTCGTCAGATCGAACTGCCGACGTGGATCATGGAGCGCGGCACCGGGGAGCGGCCACCACGCGCGCGGGGATGACGCGCGCCCTCACGTCCACTGGTCGTTCGCGGCGGCGTCGTACCGGTCGGGCTCCGGTCCGCGCTGGAAGCGCCGGCCGGTGATCGACGTCGGTGAGAGCCGGACCCAGCGGTATTTGAGGGTCGGGATCCAGGGTGTGAGCGGCAGAGCCTCGGCCGCGTCGATCTCGCTCTGCAGTTCGAGCCGGGTCGCCGTTCCCTTGAACACCACGCTCGCGGCACCGTCGTCGTCGTACTCGTCGACCTCGAACGCGATGCGGGGGTTGGCCGAGAGCTCCGCGAGCTTCGACCCGGGCGCCGTGCGGAACAGCACGTGCGGCCCGTCGGTCACGTAGTTGATGGGGAAGATGTCGGGCTCCCCCTGGATCGACACCGCAAGACGACCCACCTGACCACGTGCGAGCAGGCTCCAGCATTCGTCCTCGCTGAGACTCCACACGGGGGCTTCGGTGATGTCATCCATCGGTGTGCTCCTTCTCGGCGTCGGCGTCGGCGTCGGCGTCGGCGTCGGGAGGAGTCTCCCGGCGCCCCCTGGCCGGACCCGGGACATTGGTCCCGCGGCATCCGGGGCGGGTCCTGGCAGGACCTTCGGCCCGGGCTGGTCGCGACCATCCCTCGACACTGACCCTGCACCGGACGAACGAGGTCGGAAGAGGACATGATGGCCGCAGCAGGAGTGAGCAACGTCATCCCACTGTCCGAGATCGGGATGGCGGACCTGCCCCAGGTGGGGGGGAAGAACGCCTCCCTCGGCGAGATGATCTCGCGCCTGGCCTCGAGCGGCGTGCGGGTGCCGGGCGGGTTCGCCACCACGGCGCAGGCCTACCGTGCCTTCCTCGCGGCAGACGGACTCGCGGCTCGGATCACGCGGATGCTGGCGGAGCTCGACGTGTCCGACGTCGCGGCGCTCGCCCGAGCCGGAGCCGAGATCCGTGCGATGATCGGCGCCCAGCCCCTTCCGGCCGATCTCGAACGCGACATCTGCGACGCCTTCGCCGTCGTCGTCGAAGATGCCGGGGGCACCGACATCACCTGGGCGGTCCGTTCGTCGGCGACCGCCGAGGACCTGCCGGATGCGTCCTTCGCCGGGCAGCAGGAGACCTTTCTGCACATCGCCGGCGTCGAGAACATCCTCGCGGCGATCAAGAGGGTGTTCGCCTCGCTCTACAACGATCGCGCGATCGCCTATCGGGTGCACCAGGGGTTCGCGCACTCCGATGTGGCGCTGTCGGCGAGCGTGCAGCGCATGGTGCGCTCCGACATCGGCGCGTCGGGTGTGATCTTCACCGTCGACACCGAGTCGGGTTTCCGCGACAGCGTCCTCGTCACCAGTGCCTATGGACTGGGGGAGGCGGTGGTGCAGGGGGCGGTCAACCCGGATGAGTTCCTGGTGTACAAGCCCGGGCTCCGGGCGGGCCGGCCCGCGATCCTCCGCCGGCGCCTCGGCGAGAAGGCCATCGCCCTTCGGTTCGCCACCGAGAGCACCGTCGAACACAGCACGTCGTTCGAGGACGTTCCCGACAGCGCGCGCTCGCGGTTCAGCATCACCGATGACGATGTCTCCGAACTCGCACGATCCGCGCTCGTGATCGAGGAGCACTACGGCCGGCCGATGGACATCGAGTGGGCCCGCGACGGGCAGGAGGGTCGCCTGTACATCCTGCAGGCGCGCCCGGAGACGGTCGTGTCGCGGGAGGATGCCGTGACCCTCGACCGCTTCGTGCTGCGCGAGCACGGCGACCTTCTCATCTCGGGTCGCGCGATCGGTCGCCGCATCGGTGTGGGGCGCGTGCGGGTGATGTCGTCGGCCGAACACATGGAACGGGTGCAGGACGGCGATGTGATCGTGGCCGACATGACCGACCCCGACTGGGAGCCGGTGATGAAGAAGGCCGCCGCGATCATCACCGACCGCGGCGGTCGCACCTGTCACGCCGCGATCGTCGCGCGCGAGCTCGGCATCCCCGCCGTCGTCGGCACGGTCACCGCCACCCGCGAGCTCACCGACGGGACGCTCGTCACGGTCAGCTGCAGCGACGGCGACGAGGGGCACGTGTTCGCCGGACGTGCAGACTTCTCAGAGGAGCACACGCGAATCGATCGGATGCCGCCCATTCCGGTCGAGCTGATGATGAACGTGGGCGCACCCGATCAGGCATTCGCCTTCGCCGCGCTCCCCAACGCCGGGGTGGGGCTCGCCCGACTGGAGTTCATCATCAACGAACTCATCGGCATCCACCCGCAGGCGCTGCTGGACGTCGCGGCGCTGGACGAACCACTGCGCGCGGAGATCATGCTCCGCACGAGCCCCTACGGCGGGCCGCGGGAGTTCTTCGTCCGGCGCCTCGCCGAGGGTGTCTCGACCATCGCGGCCGCGTTCGCACCCAAACCGGTGATCGTCCGCACGAGCGACTTCAAGACCAACGAGTACGCGCATCTGCTCGGAGGCGAGCGATACGAGCCGCAGGAGGAGAACCCGATGCTCGGGTGGCGGGGAGCGTCGCGCTACGTCACCGACCGGTTCGCCGACTGCTTCGCCATGGAATGCGACGCGCTGCGCCACGTCCGTGACGCCATGGGTCTGACGAACGTGAAGATCATGGTCCCGTTCGTCCGCACGGTCGATGAGGCCGCAGCCGTCGAGCGGGTGCTCGCCGAGAATGGCCTGCGCCGCGGTGAGAACGGCCTCGAGGTCCTGATGATGTGCGAGATCCCGTCGAACGCCCTGCTCGCCGATCGCTTCCTCGACCACTTCGACGGCTTCTCCATCGGGTCCAACGACATGACCCAGCTCGTCCTCGGCGTCGATCGGGATTCCGATCTCGTCGCTGCGGCCTTCGACGAGCGGAACCCCGCCGTGCTCAGCGTGCTCCAGATGGCGATCGAGGCGTGCAGTCGGCGAGGGAAGTACGTCGGCATCTGCGGACAGGGCCCGTCGGATCATCCTGATCTCGCCGACTGGCTCGTCAGCCACGGCATCGGATCGATCTCCCTCAACCCCGACAGCATCATCGAGACGTGGTTGTCGTTGGCGAAGCGCGAAGCCCGATGATCAGCGACCCGATGGCACGACGATGATGGGAACCTCGAGACGGCCGATGAGGTCTTGCCCGACCGAACCGAAGAACCCCCCGGCCAGCACTCCCCGCCCGTGGGTGCCCAGCACCATCAGGGAGCTGTCACTCGCGGCGATGCTCAGGGCGGACGCGGCGTTGTCGTGGATGAGCACACGATCGACCGCGGAGTCGGGAGCAACCTCCTGAAGTCGCTCGACGGCCCGGTCCATGAGCTGCATATGCTGCGCCCGCACGTCGCGCTGGGAGGATACGGTCGTTGCGGGGATCGGGCCCAACCATGCGTGGACGATACGAAGGCTCTCACCCGCGGCGGCCGACTCGGATGCGGCGAAGGTCAGCGCCGCATCGCTCGACGGGTCCGACGCGAGGCCCACCGTGATCGGTCCGCTCTTCTCGGACCATCCTGAAGGGACGATGCAGGTGGGCACGGTCGCCGTCGCACTCACGCGAAGCGACATCCATCCGTGCAGTGCTTCGCGGATGGAGCTGTCGGTATCGACGCCGATCACCAGGAGGTCCGCGTCTGCCGCGGCGTCGGTCAGGGCGCGCGGCATCAGGCCGTCGATGCGCTCCGTCTCGATCGGGAGTGTGGGGTTCGCCGCGCGGAGACGGTGCTCGGCGCGGGCGAGGTCGTCCTCGGCCCGCGGCTGATCCTGGAGAAACGGGTTGGTCACGATGACGACCTCCACGCGCGCCCGACGGCTCAGTGCGCGATCGGTGACCCAGTCGAGCGCAGCGTCTGCTCCGTCGCTGGCGTCGTAACCCAGAAGAATGCGTTCCATGGTGACCGTCCGTTCCGGTGAGGGTGTCATCGCACGACCACCGTCGCGGTGGCGAGCCGGAGGAGCACCTGCTGGCTGGTGGATCCGAGGAGGAAACGCGCGAGCCGGCTGCGGCCGTGCGAACCGATGACGGTGAGCCGGGCGCCGGAGGCGAGCCGATTGATCACCGTCTCGGGCCTGTCGCTGCTCTCCACGACACGGCGCACCTCCAGGTCGGGGTACTGCTGCGAGATCCCGGACATCGATATGCCGAGCGCCTCTTCGGTCAGCGACTGCATGTTCCGCAGATAGCCGTCGGGATACGACCGGACAGACAGGGGAATGGCGATGGGGGACCAGCTGGTCACCGCCGTCAGCGCCTCGCCCGATCGGTCCGCTTCGGCGGCGGCGAAGACGATCGCGGCCTCGGATGCTTCTGAGCCGTCGACCCCGACGATGACGCCGGACCGGCCGGTGAGGTCGAGATCGGGAACCACCGCGACCGGGCAGTGCGCGCCGGCCGTGATGCGGATCCCGTGCGGACCCCGCGCCGGTTGGGACTCGGTTCCGCGGTAGTCGCTGCCGATGACGAGCAGTGACGCGTCCTTCGACGCGTCGATCAATCGTTCGACCGGCTTGCCGCGTTCGAGGCGTATCTCCACGGGTACTCCGCGTGCGCGGACGCGCTCGGCTTCGTTCCTGAGCACGTCTTCTTTCCACTCCTGCGCCCAGCCGACCACGTCGCCTTCGTCGCCGACGCCGACGGCCCCGTCGACGATCGACAGCAGCTCGAGCCGATCTCCCCGCGCGGCTGCTCTGTCTACCGCCCAGTCCACGGCACGACGCGACACCGCCGCATCCGTGACCCCGACCACCACCTTCTGCTGCACCTCGCCACCGTCTTCCTCGATCGAATCCCGGTTTCCGTTGATTCGACCATTCCGGCAAGTGGACCGCGCGGGTGGGCCGGAAGTCCCGGCGTGAGGTGGACGCGACGGCGGGAGTCGAACCCGCAACGCTGCCGGATATGAGCCGGAGCCCGGGACCGCCCGGATCGCCGCGATGCCCTCGACGTTACGTGAGGGCGGCGACAGCGGCCAGGAATGTGAAGGAGAGTGTCAGGGTGTGACGGCGTGTGTCGTCGGGCGATCTTCGACGCCCTGCGGAATTCCGCCTGTCAACGCCGACAGCCGCGCGACGCCGATCGGCTCGTCGGGCAGCAGCGGGACGATCGCGATGCGATCGGTCAGTTCCTGAATGCGGTCGATCTGCGCGACTTCGTTGCGGGCTCGCGTCCGCAGGAACGGCGAGCGGGGGTGCGTCGCGGCGATCGAGTTGTTCGCCACCCACGCCCAGGGGTGGATGCCGGCACGTTCCAGGTCGTCCTGCAGCCCCGTCGCTTCCAGCACAGGCGTCGTCTCGGCGAGCGTCACCAGAAGGATCTTCGTCTGTGCGGGGTTTTGAAGTCGCATCAACGGCGTCGAATAGGCCATGTTCACGGCTCCCATCTGGCGGGCGATCTCGCGATGGTACGAGCTGGCGGTGTCGAGGAGCAGCAGGGTGTGTCCGGTCGGTGCGGTGTCCATCACGACGAACTTCCGTCGGGAGTCGTGTATCGCCCGAGAGAACTGGTGGAAGACCGCGACCTCCGCGGTGCACGGCGACGTCAGGTCCTCGGCCAACGCCGCGCGTCCCGATTCGTCCAACTCCTTCCCCTTCGTCGCCATGACGTGCGCACGGTACTGCTCGAGTGCGATGTCGGGGTCGATCCGTGTCACGGTGAGGCCGTCGACCGCTGCGCCGAGCGTGTCGTCGAGGTGGGCGGCCGGATCGGTGGTGGTCAGGAGCACCTCGTGACCGCGGTTGGCCAGGGCGAGGGCGACGGCAGCGGCGACGGTCGTCTTGCCGACACCGCCCTTGCCCATGCACATCACCAGACCACGCCCGTCGCGCTCGATCTCATCCACGAGGGCGACCAGGGGCGCGTCCGGCAGAACGGCGGTCTCGGCGGCATCCCCCACCGCCTCATCGGCGAGTTCGGGGTCGAAGAACGTGCGGACCGCTTCGAGGCCGACGACGTCGCGGGCCTTGAGCTCCAGAACATCGCGGGGCAGATCGGCGATCGCCGCCGGAACGGCCGACAGCGCGGCGGCCTCCCGACGACGCAGCGCCACCGCGATCGGCTCGTCGCCGGCTCTCTCGGGGAGGACGCCGTTGATCACGACGAACGCGTTCGTCATGCCGATCGCGGTCAGCTCGGCGAACGTGCGGTCGATCTCCTTGAGCGCGCACGGTTGCGGGCGGGTGACCAGGATCAGCCGGGTGCGGTCGGGATCGGTGAGCGCAGACACCGCCGCTGCGTACGTTGCCCGGTGCTTGTCCAGTCCGGCGAGGGGACCAAGGCACGACGCGTTTCCGCCGGTCGAGAGGAACCGCGTCCACGATCCGGGCAACTGCAGGAGGCGGATGGTGTGGCCGGTAGGAGCGGTGTCGAAGAGGATGTGGTCGTATCGCCCGTATGCGGCGTCGTCCGTCAGAAGCTGCGTGAACTCATCAAAGGATGCGACCTCGGTGGTGCACGAACCCGAGAGCCCTTCGATGACCCCGGCGATCTCCGATTCGGGCAGCAGCCCTCGGAGGGGCCCGATGATGCGCTCCCGATAGGCGTCGGCCGCTTGCGCGGGATCGATCTCCAGCGCATCGAGGCCGGGAACCGACGCGATCCCCGTGACGGCGTTGCCGATCGCGATGCCGAACACCTGGCCGAGGTTGGACGCGGGATCAGTGCTCACGAGCAGGACGCGCTGCCCCACGGTCGCGAGGTGGACGGCCGTGGCGCACGCGACCGACGTCTTGCCGACGCCGCCCTTGCCGGTGAAGAACAAGAACCGTGGTGCGTTCGCGAGGAATCTCATGGCACCACTCATCTTCCTCCGCCTACCTCGACGATGCGGGCCGGAGGTCCTTCGAGCCGGAGCCTCGTCTTCGTTTGCGCTCACCGACCGGGAGCGCGAGCGGGCGGCGCAGGAGCGTCGAGGGCGCGCAGCATCCGCTCGAGCACCTCGCGCAGCTCGGAGCGCGACGGCTCGGCGAGGTCGGTCGTGTAGTCCACCCCCGCCGGGATCCACGACAGGCCGTACATGGTCTCGCGGAAGTCGGCGCCACCGACGGGCCACCGCGTGTGCGCGGCATCCTCTTCGGTGGCGCCCTGCCCCCAGATGCCGAAGTGCTCTTTCATCACCTCGAACGGCAGGTCGATGACGGCGTCGGCCTCGACGGGCTGCCGCGTCCACGACCGGGCGACGAGGATGAAGTCCTCCACCTCGTCGGGGGTCAGCGGCCGCGGCTCGAAGAGCACCCGGGTGTGCTCGACACGAGCAAGACGATCGACGCGGAAGGTGCGCCAGTCGTCGCGTTCGAGGTCCCAGCAGAGCAGATACCAGTGCCGGTCGGCGGGGGCGAGGGCATGCGGTTCGACCCGGCGGCGGGTCTCGGCGCCGGTCATCGAGGTGTAGTCGAATCGCACCCGCTCGTGGTCGCGGATTGCGAGGGCGAGCTCGCCGAGCACCTCGCTCGAGACGGCTGCACCCGTCTGGATGCCCGCCGGCTGCACCGCGTCGGCGAGGGCGTTCACGCGGCGGCGAAGGGGCGCGGGCAGCACCTGCTCGAGCTTCGCGAGCGCGGTGAGTGTGGTCTCGGGTCCACTCACCAGACGCTGGGATGCCGCGACGCGCAGCCCGATCGCCATCGCCACCGCCTCTTCGTCGGTGAGGAGCAGCGGGGGCACCGCGCTCCCGGCTTCAAGGCGGTAGCCGCCGGTGATGCCGGGCGTCGACTCGATGCGGTAGCCGAGGTCGCGGAGCCGCTCGACATCGCGCCGCACGGTGCGCTCGGTGACGCCCAGCCGCGCGGCGAGTTCGGTGCCGGGCCAGTGCCGATGCGTCTGCAGGAGGTTCAGCAGTGCGAGCGCGCGGGTCGTCGTGTCGGACATGCATTGATTCTGCCCGTGATTGCGGACAGGATCTGTCCGGGTGCGCTTCTACCTTCGACCCATGGCGAATCAACCGATCATCGAAGCGCAGGGGCTCACCAAGCGCTTCACCGTCAAGAAGAAGACCGTGGCGGCGGTCACCGACCTGACGTTCGAGGTGCAGCGCGGCGAGCTCGTCGCGTTCCTCGGACCCAACGGCGCGGGCAAGTCCACGAGCCTGCGCATGCTCACCACCCTGCTCCCGCCGACGTCCGGCACCGCGCGGGTCGTCGGTCATGACATCCTGCGAGACCCTGCGGGCGTTCGCGCCCGCATCGGGTACGTCGGTCAGCTCACCAGCGGCAGCTTCGCCCAGCGCGCCCGTGACGAGCTGCTGAGTCAAGGTGCCTTCTACGGGATGGGCCGTGCCGCGGCATCCGCTCGGGCAGACGAGCTCATCGAATCGCTCGATCTCTCGGGGTTCGCGACCCGCACCGTGCAGCAGCTCAGCGGCGGACAGAAGCGGCGGCTCGACGTCGCGTTGGGACTCATGCACGCCCCGCCGCTGATCTTCCTCGACGAGCCGTCGACGGGACTCGACCCGCAGAGCCGGGCGAACCTGTGGCAGCACATCCTCGACCTCCGTAAGCGATTCGGCACGACCGTCTTCCTCACCACGCACTACCTCGAGGAGGCCGATCGCTACGCCGAACGGGTCATGGTGATGGACAGGGGGCGCGTCATCGCCGATGACACCGCCGCGCGGCTGAAGGCCGAGCTCGCGGGTGACGTGCTGACCCTGGGGTTCAGAACCGCGGATGCCGCGAAGCGCGCGCTTCCGGTGGTGGCGACGCTGAGCCGGCGTGAAGTGCGACGCGAAGGCGGCGTGGATCTCGTCGTCGCGGTGCCGGAAGGCGACGCGCTGCTGCCGCGGGCGGTGCGCGAACTCGACGCCGCCGGCATCGAGGTGGTGCGGGCGACCGGTGTGCCGCCGACTCTCGACGACGTGTTCCTGAGTCTCACCGGGCGGACCCTCCGCGACGCCGAGCACCCGGTCGAAGAGACGGATGACGCGGGCGCGAGCGCCGCGCCCGACAACGATGCTGTGACAGCCGAGACCGAAGGAGCAGTGCGATGAGCACGCAGACGGACATCGCCGAGACCTCCCCCCGCCCCGATACCGCGGTCAAGCCCAACCCGGCGCGCGACACCTGGAACGTGCTCACCCGGGAGCTGCGTCCGACGGTGCGCGACCCGTTCACGCTCATCTTCAGCCTCGTGCAACCGCTGGTGTTCCTGGGGCTCTTCGCTCCCCTGCTCGTCGGGCAGTCGGGAGAACCCGTCGGCGAGACCTTGAGCTGGTTCGTGCCGGGTGTGCTGGTGATGATCGTGCTCTTCGGCACCGGTGCGACCGGGTCGAACCTGCAGTACGAGATGATGACAGGCTCGCACGAGCGAACCCTCGTCGCGCCCATCTCGCGCGGGTCGCTGCTCGTCGGGCGGGCGCTGAAGGAGGTGGCGCCCATCGTCATCCAGGCGATCATCATCGTGTTGATCGCGCTGCCGTTCGGCTTCGCGGTGAATGTGCCGGGGCTCGTGGTCGGCCTCGGGCTGCTGGCGGTGTTCGGTGTCGGTCTGGGGTCGCTGTCGTACGCGCTGGCGCTGAAGACGAAAGACCGGGAATGGCTGTTCTGGGGGGTGCAGCAGACCCTGATCTTCCCGCTGCTGATCCTCTCCGGCGTGCTCCTGCCCCTGGACGACGGGCCCGCATGGATGCGCGCGATCGCAAGCGTCAACCCTGTCAACTGGGTCGTCCAGGCCGAGCGGGCGCTCCTCTCGGGCGACCTCGCGGCTCCGGTCGTGCTGTGGGGCTGGCTCGCGGCGCTGCTGCTGGCTGCGGTGGGGCTCGCGGTCGGGGTGCGGGGGATGCGCAAGAGCGGCTGAGCCGGGGCGTGTCCCCAACTCCTGCAGAATCGGTGGGCGGGCGCCCCGGCGGGGCTGTTCGCGCTCCTCAGCGCCGATTTTGCAGGAGTTAGGACGGAGGCCGGGGCGCGTGGTCCCCGCGGTCAGCGGCGAGCGGAGTCCCGCATCAGGGAGGACTCCCCTCGGGTCGCGACCGGCACGGCCGTGCCGCGGGGCCACGTCCAGGCCGTGCGGAGGATGAACGCCAGGATCAGCAGCTCGACCCCGATCGAGATGGCGTAGAACGCCGCCCACTCCCAGGTCGAGCCGGCCGCGTTGAAGATCGAGTAGGGGATGAGGAGCGCGGCGGCGACGAGGTTCAGCGTGCGGTTGACGCGGGCCGGCAGGGTCATCGAGAGGATCACCATCACGGCGGGGATCGACACCGACACCAGGAAGATCGTCAGCAGTGTCGAGCTGATGTCGAAGCGCCAGATGAATCCATCGGTGATCCCATCGATCACGCCCGGCTTGTAGAAGTTCAAGATGTCGACGTAGACGTACAGGAACACGAAGCTCGTCCAGGCGGCGGTGAGCTTCGCGCGGACGGGCATCGGGGTGCTGTCGAGCAGCGGCCGGGGTGAGGTCGATGTGGTCATGGTGTCTTCTCTCTCTGGGAGGATCCGGGCCTCACGGCCCGTGGATGAGCGACGGCGGTGAGTCGTACACCGTACGTCGTACGCTGTACTATGACCCGTACGCTGTACGGTTGTCAAGACGGCGGAGGGAGAGCGGTGTCAGTCGACGAGGAGGGCGGTGCCGCGGCATCCGCGGGTCTGAGCACGCGTCGAGTGGTCCTCGAGGCGATCCGGCTCGCCGACGCCGAGGGTGTCCACGGGCTGAGCATGCGCCGGCTCGCGACCGTTCTGAATGCGGGGGCGATGACGCTCTACCACTACGTCGCGAACAAGGAGGAGCTGCTCGACGCGATGGTCGACGTCGTGTTCGACGAGATCGCGTTGCCACGCGAAGACGTCGAGTGGCGGCAAGCGATCCGCGAGCGGGCGCTGTCGGCCCGGGGGGTGCTCGCTCGTCACCGCTGGGCGATCGGGTTGCTCGATACGCGGACCGCGCCGGGGCCGGCGAACCTCCGTCATCACGAGGCCGTGACGGCGTGCCTGCGGAAGGCCGGTTTCTCGGTCGCGATGGCCACGCACGCCAACTGGGTGCTCGACAGCTACCTGTACGGTCACGCGCTGCAGGCGGGGGGACTGTCGCTGGACACCCCGGATGACTTCGCCGAGGCGATCGACGACGTCTACCTGCCGCAGCTTCCGGCAGAGCAGTTCCCCTACCTCAGCGAATCCGCCACGACGTTGGCCGCCGCGGGTTACGACCCGTCGGAGGAGTTCCTGTTCGGACTCGACCTCATCCTCGATGGGCTGGAGGCGCG
The DNA here is from genome assembly GCF_037083565.1 of Microbacterium sp. CCNWLW134. Classification (NCBI taxonomy): domain Bacteria; kingdom Bacillati; phylum Actinomycetota; class Actinomycetes; order Micrococcales; family Microbacteriaceae; genus Microbacterium; species Microbacterium sp. CCNWLW134. The sequence continues at coordinate 466,430 of NZ_JBAOJU010000001.1, forward strand.
GCGCGGTGGCGGAGAGAGCGGGCGCCCCCTCGGTCACACGGGGCGCGGGCGATAGCGCAGCAGCATCACGCCGTTGCCGAAGCGACGCTCGCCGAGGATCTCGAGGTCGAGTCGGATGCCGGTGGGCAGGCCCGACTTCCCTCCGCCGACCGAGACCGGCGCGACGTAGAGCTGCACCTCGTCGACGAGGCCTGCGCGCAGCGCCTGCCCCGCGAGGTCGGCGCCGCCGATGAGGAGGTCGCGGTCAGCGGCATCCTTCCTTTCGCGGATCGCCGCCGGATCGAAGTCGCGCTCGATTCGGGTGCGCGCCGTCGGCGTCTCGACCAGGGCCGATGAATACACGACTTTGTCGGTGTCGGTGAACGCCGCCGCGAACGCGGCGAGAGCGGGTGACTGTGCGGCGAAGGACGGATCGATCTCCCAGACCGCCATCTTCTCGTAGAGGCGCCGGCCGTAGACGAGCGTGCCGATCGACTGCATCAGCTCCGTGTGCGCGGCGAAGACATCGTCGCCGGGCGGGAGGAAGTCGAAGCCCCCGCGTGGATCTTCGATGAAGCCGTCGAGGGAGACATTCGTCGTGTAGATGAGCCTGCCCACCAGTGCCTCCTCGCGTCGTCGCTCACGCTACTCCTTGGCGCCCTCCCGCGAATGCGGGGGGCGCGGGGCGACGCGTGTCAGCGCGCCGCCAGCCACTTCCGCGCCGCGTCGACGTCGCTCTGGGCGAGGCCGTGGCCTCCGGGGCGGACGTGCCGCTCGACGGCCGCGCCGTGCGCCTGCGCCACCTCGACCAGACGGTCGACGCTCGACGACGGCGCCATCGGGTCCGCGGCGCCGTTCAGCAGCACGAGCTCGACCGCCGACGCATCCCCGACGGGGTCGCGGTCGGCGAACGGGTACATCCCGCTGAACGCCACGACCCGGTCGAGGGTCTCGGGATGCAGTAGCGCGGTCGCCAGCCCGATGTTCGCCCCGTTCGAGAATCCGGCCGCGATGACCCGCCTGTCGCCGAGCCCGTACCGCTCCCGCGCGACGGCGAGGAACCCGGCGAGCTCACCCGCCCGCACGATCACATCGTCGACGTCGAACACCCCCTCGCCCCTGCGACGGAACCACCGCGTCATCTCCTGCTCGCTCACCCGTCCGCGAGGCGAGAGCACGCCGGCGCCCGGCCACAGGTGCGACACCAGCGCGGTGATCTCGCGCTCGTTGCCGCCGGTGCCGTGGAGGGTCAGCAGCACCGGGGCGTCGGCGTCGCCCGGCTCGAACAGGTGCGGCCAGCCGTCGAGGTCGACCGCCGTGCCGGCCCCGCTCACGCGGCGACCTCGGGGTTGTTCTCGGTCGGCAGCGTCACCGGCTGCACGCGCGCCTCGATCGCCTCGCGAGAGGGCTCGAGCCACGGCGGCAGCTTCAGCGAGCGGCCGAGTTCGAGCAGGGGTTCGTCGATGTCGAAGCCGGGGGTGTCGGTCGCGATCTCGAAGAGCACTCCGCCGGGCTCACGGAAGTAGATGCTCGTGAAGTACTGCCGGTCGAGGATCTCGGTCACCTGGTGTCCGCGTGAGACGAGGTCGTTGCGCCACGCCAGCTGCGTCTCCTGGTCGGGCACTCGGAAGGCGATGTGGTGCACCGTGCCGCCGGCGGTCAGACCCTCGGGCGCGAGACCGGAGGCGTGCACGTCGACGAGGGCGCCGGGCCCACCGGGGCCGGCAGCGAGGCGCGTGCGCCCGCCCTCCTGCTCGACGATGCGCATGCCGAGGTCGTTCACCATGAGCCCGACTGTTCCCTCGGCGTCGCGGACGGTCAGAACGCTGGAGTGCTGCCCGCGGATCGCGTACTCCGCCGGCACGCTCTTGGAGTCCCACGGGTCGCGCGGGTCGTTCTCGTTCGTGGCGACGAGCTCGATCTGCAGCCCGTCGGGGTCGCGGACGAGCAGGCGCTCCTCGCTCGAGCTCGTCGAGGTGATCTTCGCCTCGGACCCGACCGATGCGAAGTGGTCGACCCACCAGCCGAGCGACCCGGCGGGAACCGAGAACGCCGTCGAAGTCGACTGGCCCGCCCCGATGCGGCCGGGCGCGATGCCGCGCCACGGGAAGAAGGTCATGAGGCTGCCGGGGCGGCCCGCCTCGTCTCCGTAGTAGAGGTGGTAGGTGCCGGGGGCGTCGAAGTTGACGGTCTTCTTGACCAGTCGAAGCCCCAGCCCGGTGATGTAGAAGTCGATGTTCTTCTGCGGGTCTCCCGCGAGCGCGGTAACGTGGTGCAGACCCTGTGTGGCGGCGGTCATGATCTCTCCTGAAGTCCGATGCCGGATGATGTCTATGCAAACGCATGAATCATCTGTTTCATTCCAGGATGCCGCAGCGCGGCCGATCGCGACAGGTCGGGGGTGGGCCGCGGCATCCGTTAGCGTTATCGGATGGCGACGGTGACACGGCGGGGCATCCTCGCCGGTGTCGCGGCCGCCGTGGCCGGGGTGCTGGCCGTCGGGTTGGTGACCGCGGTCGTGCTCACCACCCTTCAGGTGCTTCCCGCCGGAGAGAGCCCGGTGGTCGATGACACCACGATCGGGGTGCAGCTGACCGGTGCGGCAGCTGCCGACCCCGGACGCGACGCGTCCATGGCGTGGCTGGCCCGCGGCATCCTTCTTCTCGCCCTCGTCTGGGGCGTGATCGGCATGTTCGCCGCACGTACGCGGCTCGTGCGTCGGCCGGGAGCCGCGGCCGCACGCGCCAGCTGGCTCGGCTCGACCCGGCCCTGGCGGGCCCGGGAGTCGACACTCGGCCTGCTGCAGCTGGACAAGTGGCTGCTCATCCTCGTTCCGGGAGCCCTGCTGCTCGGCACGCGGGCGGTGCAGACCTCGTTCCTCTCGTGGGTGCACCTCCTGATCGTGATGAGCGGATGGTGCGTCGCCGTCCTCGTGCTGAGGGCGCTCGTGGGCGCGCGGTCGCCGTGGCCGGTGCTGGCCGCTGCGGGGGGCGCGGTCGTGCTGCGCTGCGTGTGGACACTCATCCCGGTCGCGATCGGCGGGCCGGCGGCGGCGTGGTCGGCCCTGTGGACCGAGCCGGTGCTGCGCTGGATCTACGCACTCGTCGCGGCGGTGCTGTTCGTCTGGGTGTTCGTGGCGGCGGCATGGGCGCTCGTGATGCAGGTGGGGCCCAGGGCGGCCACCGGGTTCGTGCTCGCGGCGATCGGTGCGGGGCTTGCGCTGCCCGCGCTGGTCATCGGGATCATCGGCGGTCAGACCGTTGCGGAAGCGTGGGCGACGTCGCTCGCTCCGCTCGGAGGTCTCGCCCCTGCTCCGTTCGTGTGGCTGGAGTTCCCGGTCGCAGCGGCGTGGTGGGCGGCGACGGCCGGCGGCGTGCTGTGCGTCGTCGGCGGAGCGCTGGCGGTCCCGGGACGACGCGCGGGCGCCGGTGCGCCTCCTGAGTGAGATTCCCGGAAAACGTACATCCGGGGTTCCTCGGGTTTGTCGGGGCCGCGCCCTAGGCTGAGCCGCGTGACCTGCCTGACCGTGACGATGCCAGCCCGTGACCATGCCTGACGGCGCCGCACCCGACCCTGCTGCCGCGGGGGGCGGCGACGGGATCGCCCCGGAGGGGATCGCATCCGGCGGAGTCGTCTCGGACGGGATCGTCGCCACGCACGTCCGCCGGTCGTTCGGCGACGTCCACGCCGTGCGCGATGTGAGTCTGCACGCCCTCCCCGGCAAGGTCACCGGGCTCGTCGGGCCCAACGGGTCGGGCAAGACCACGCTGCTGCTGATGCTGTCATCGCTTCTGGCTCCCGATGCGGGTGAGATCCGTGTCGCCGGCATCGACCCGGTCGCCGAGCCGCAGCGTGCCCGCGCCGTCATCGGGTGGATGCCCGATGCGCTCGGCGCATGGGGCTCACTCACGGTGCGCGAGACCCTCGTCACGACCGGGCGCCTGTACGACCTGCCGCGAAACGAGGCCGCTCAACGCGCCGAGGCGCTCATCGACCTGCTCGACCTGCGCGCGCTCGCCGCCGCGCCGGCGCGCGTGCTCTCGCGCGGACAGAAGCAGCGTCTGGGGCTCGCCCGCGCGCTCGTGCACAACCCGCGGGTGCTGCTGCTCGACGAGCCGGCCTCGGGCCTCGACCCCGAATCGCGTGTGCACCTTCGGACGCTCCTGCGCCGACTCGCCGATGACGGTCGGACGGTCCTGATCTCGAGCCACATCCTCTCCGAGCTCGAAGAGCTCGTCGACGACGCGGCGTTCCTCATCGCCGGCGAGTCGGTCTCGGCCGAGCGGGTCGCCGCGTCGGCGCAGCGTCAGCGGTACTGGCGCGTGCGGATCGCGGGCGGCGATGTGCTCGCAGCGCAAGCAGCGATCGCGACCGCGCTGGGGAGGACGGATGTCACGGGCGACCGTGCCGGTGCGCTCGTCGCCTTCGCGAGCGACGCCGACGCTGCGGCGGGGCTCGCGGCGATCGTCGGCGCGGGGATCGCGGTGGCGGAGTTCGCCCCGTCGACCGGCCGGCTCGAGCAGACCCTGCTCGACCTGCGGGAAGGGGCGGCGCCGGTGGCCGTGGACGATACCCCGACCGCGGGGGAGGGTGACCGATGAACGCTCAACGTATCGCCACCATCATCCGTCTGGAACTGACCCAGCGGGTGCGGAGCGTCGCCTGGTACGTGCTGCTCGGGATCTTCGGTCTGCTGCTGCTCGGGGTGACAGCCCTGACCTTCATTTCGGTGCCGCGCGACGCGTTCCAGCAGGCGGGGAGCACCGCGTACTCGATCATCGTGTTCTTCGTGCTGCTGCTGGTGGTGCTGGTCTCGCCCACCCTCAGCGGCAACGCCATCAACGGCGACCGCGATGCGGCGACGCTGGCGCCGGTGCAGGTGACGCTCGCGACGACGACCGACATCATCATCGGCAAGTTCCTCGCGGCGTGGATCACGGGGCTCGCGTTCCTCGTCGTCTCGGCGCCGTTCCTCATCTTCGCCGCCGTGTTCGGCGAGGTGCGGCCCGACGTGCTGCTGGTGTCGCTGGTGATCCTCATCATCGAGGTGGCGGTCGTCGCGGGGCTGGGGGTCGCGCTCAGCGGCATCCTCGCTCGTCCACTTTTCTCGGTGGCGGTGACCTATCTGACGGTCGCCGCGCTCGTCGTGGGGACGCCCATTGCGTTCGGGCTCGTGGGAACGGCCTTCCCGACCGAGATCGAGTCGCGGCAGCGGTACCTGCAGCCGGTGTTCCAGGAGCCGATGCAGGTGCCCGAGGAGTGCATGACGGCCGAGCCCGGTGCGACCTCGCCGTCGCCGGAGTGCGTCGACCTCGGTTTCGGGCCCGGGGTGGAGGAGCCCGACTATGTGTGCGGCGAGTGGATGACCTCGACCTACACCGTGCCGCGGTTCGACCGCGTGTGGTGGCTGCTGTCGGCGAACCCGTTCGTGATCCTCGCCGATGCGACGCCGACGGTGTGGCGCGACGGCTACCCGGTCGATGCGTTCGGGACGCTCAAGGTCGGGGTGCGCACCGCGCAGATCGCGCCGGAGACGCAGCAGGTCTACGACGAGTGCGAGACCGCCACCTTGGAACCCGGTGAGGCGTACCCGACGGCCGAGGAGCAGGTCGCGGGCACCGTGCCGAGCTGGTTCGTGGGGCTCGGGGTGCAGCTGGCGCTCCTGGCGCTGCTGATGTGGCGCGCCGCGGTGCGGACGCACACGCCGTCGCGGCGGCTCCCCCCGGGCACTCGTATCGCATAGCGCCCGCGCCGCGCCGCGAGGGTGCACTCGTTTCCCGCGGGGGTGCGCTCGTTCCCCGCGAGGGTGCACTCGTTCCCCGCGAGGGTGCACTCCTGCCACGCGGGGGTGTACTCGTTTCCCGCGGGGGTGCACTCGTTCCTCACCCTCCAGCGTGAATCGCACCCCCATCTCGGAGAGTGCGCTCGACCGAGGGAATGCGCCCTTGCGCTCGCGAAGTGCACCCTCAGGCGCAAGGAGTGCACCTTCAGGCGGAAGGAGTGCACCCTCGGGCTCAGGGAGTGCACCCTCGCGCTGAGGGAGTGCACCCTCGCGAGGGGGCGGGCGGGAAGCGCGGTCAGCGGTCGACGAAGCGGAAGTGCTGCGCGTTGTAGCGCTCGCCCTGAACCCCGATGCGCTGCGCGAGCCGGTCGAGGTCGTCGCGCTCATCCGCGGACAAGGCAACGGTCGTCGCAGCGATGTTCTCCTGGATGCGCTCGATCCGCCGGGTACCGGGGATCGGCACGATCCAGGGATGCTGCGCGAGCAGCCACGCCAGCGCGACCTGCCCCGGCGTCGCCCCCTTCGTCTCCGCGAGCCTCGCGACATGGTCGATGAGCGCGCGGTTGGCCGCGAGGTTCTCCTTCTCGAACCGGGGGAGTGCGCGACGCATGTCGTCGTCGGCCAGCGTCGTCGCCGCGTCCATCGTGCCGGTGAGGTACCCGCGGCCGAGCGGACTGAAGGGCACGAACCCGATGCCGAGCTCGGCGACGACCGGCAGCACATCGGTCTCGGGGTCACGCGTCCACAGTGAGTACTCGCTCTGCAGCGCGGTGACGGGGTATACCGCGTGCGCACGTCGAATCGTCCCGACCGATGCCTCCGAGAGGCCGAAGTGCCGCACCTTGCCTTCGGCGACGAGGTCGGCGACGGCGCCGGCGACGTCTTCGATCGGCACCTCGGGGTCGACGCGGTGCTGGTAGAAGAGGTCGATCACGTCGGTGCCGAGGCGCCGCAGCGACGCATCGGCGACCCGCCGGATGTGGTCAGGTCGGCTGTTGACCCCGACGCTCTTGCCGTCCTGGATGTCCCATCCGAACTTCGTGGCGATGACGACCTGCTCGCGCACCGGCGCGAGCGCCTCGCCGACGAGTTCCTCGTTGACGTACGGCCCGTACACCTCCGCGGTGTCGAAGAGGGTGACGCCGAGGTCGACCGCCGAGCGGAGGACGCCGATCATGTCGTCGCGGCTGCCGGGGTTCGGGCCGTAGCTCTGCGACATCCCCATGCATCCGAGTCCGATCGCGGAGACCTGAAGTCCGTGACCGAGGGTGCGTGTGTGCATCGTGTCTCTCTTTCCGAGGATCCAGGCCTTCCGGCGATCCGGATGCTCCTCGAATGACGCTACGCCGCGAGGCGTCGGCAGGAAAACGGGGTCGACACATCGCGTCTTGCGGAGAGCGCGGCGGCCCGGCGTCCGTTCGTGCACCCTCGCGGGCGTCGGCGACCGGTGGCAGGCTCGGCGCATGAGATTCGCGATCGATGCGGCGACAGCGTTACGACTTCTTGCTGACGGGAGGGATGTCGGGAGCGGGCACTCCCTCGTCGCGCCCGCGATCATGCGGTCCGACGCCCTGCGTCACGTCTATGCCGACGTTCGAGCCGGGCGGCTCGATGACCGTGCGGCAAAGCGGACGCTCGAGGCGCTCGCATCGCAGAAGGTGCGGGTGCTGGCCGACCGGGTGTCGCGGGCGACGGCGTTCGCGCTCGCACGCGAGCGGAACTGGGATGACACGGGACCGGCCGAATACCTCGCCGTCGCGAAGCTGCAGGCCGACGCGATCGTGACTCAGGACGCGCTCTTGATCGCGGGAGCGGACGGGGTTGTGCCCCTCGAGGAGTACGAAGCGATGTTTCGCTGAGGTCGCGGCGGGGGCGAGCGCACCCCGGACGGGTGGGGAGTGCACCCTCGCGGGTGGGGAGTGCACCCTCGCGGGGTCAGACGAAGCGGACCCAGTTCGCGCCGCGACCGGTCTCCACCTGCTGGAGGAGGTCGAGCGCGTCGCCGTCGACCGCGTACAGCGACACGGTCCTCGAGCGCTCGCCCGCGGCGACGAGGAAGCGACCGTCGGCGCTCAGCGCGAAGCCGCGCGGCTGCGGCTCGGTCACGAAGAACCGGCTCGGCGCCGTGACCCCTCCGTCGGCGCCCACCGCAACAGCCGCGAGGGTGCTCTCGGTGCGCTCGGTCGCCCAGACGAACGCTTCGTCGGCCCCGAAGTGCAGGTCGGCGCCCCAGATGAGGTGCCCCGCCATCGGGTCGGCGCCGAACGTGCTGTGCGTGAGGTTCTTCGTCGTGTCGAATGCCGTCGCCGCACCGATGAGACGCAGTGCGCCGTCGACCGTGTCGCGGGCGTAGTGCAGAACCTCGCCCGAGAACTCCGTCAACACGTACACCGCATCCTGCGCGGCGTTCACGACGAGGTGACGGGGGCCGCTGCCGGCGGGCGCCGCCACGGTCTCGGGGTCGAGCGGGACGAGCGCCAGGTCGTCGTCGAGCGCGTACTGCGCGACGAGGTCGTCGCCGAGTGAGACGAAGTACGCGAAGCGCCCGTCGGCGCTCGGCAGCACTGCGTGCAGGTTCGCGAACTCGACCCGGCTCACCGGCTCGCCGACGACCCCGTCGTCGATCCGGCACGAGATGCCGTACCCCCCGCTGTACGCGGCGCCGAGGAGACCCGATCCGTCGCGCGTGAGCGCGAGATAGTTCATGCCGCCGTCGGGGAGGTCGAGCCGCGAGCGCGGCTCCAGTCGACCGGTCTGCCTGTCGAGCACGAGGGTGACGATGCCGGCGGGCTCGCCCTCCTTCGACCCCTTCACCCCCGCGTAGACGAGGTCGCGTGCGGCGTCGACGGCGAAGGTCGAGCACGCGGGGAGCCCCTCCGTGACGGCGAGACGCGTCATCCGCTCTCCGTCGAGACGGAAGACGCTGATCGAGCCGTCTCCGGCGTTGGCAACGAGCACGAGCGCAGAGTCGGTCATGCCTCGATCGTAGGTCGATTCACGGCCGGCGCCGAGTGGCGGTCGCCGACGACCCCGTATCGTGGATTCATCCCCGCCACTGACCCACGGGAGCAATCCGTGCGCCACCACCGAACCTCCACCGACCAGGAGGGTCGATCTTCGTACCCCCTCCATTCGCGAGGGGGTGAATCCGGATGCTGGCGGCGACACTGACCCTGCTGCTGGGGATCATCGTCACACTGGCGATCATCGTCGCCTGCGGCTTCTTCGTCGCCCAGGAGTTCGCCTACATGTCCGTCGATCGTTCGCGGATGGCGGCCAAGGCCGAGAAGGGCGACGTGCAGGCGGGGCGGGTGCTCTCGATCACCAAGCGCACCTCCTTCATGCTCTCGGGCGCGCAGCTGGGCATCACGGTCACCGGCCTGCTCATCGGGTACGTCGCCGAGCCGCTCATCGGACAGTCGATCGGCACGCTGCTCGGCGGCGTCGGACTCGACCCGACGGTCTCGGTGATCATCGGCACCACGGGGGCTCTGCTCCTGGCGACGATCGTGACGATGATCTTCGGCGAGCTGTATCCGAAGAACCTCGCGATCGCGAACCCCGATCCGCTCGCGCGTGCCCTCGCCGTCCCCACGCGCATCTACCTGACGCTGTTCGGCTGGCTGATCGCGGTCTTCGATCTCGCCGCGAACGCCCTGCTGCGGCTTCTGCGCATCGAACCGCTCGAAGACGTCGACGAGAGCGCGACCGCCCGCGACCTGGAAGCGATCATCGAGGACTCCCGCGCGAGTGGCGACCTGCCCGACGACCTGTCGAACATCATCGACCGCATCCTGGACTTCCCGCAGCGCGATGTCGAGCACGCGATGGTGCCGCGTTCCCACATCGATTCGATCGCCCCCGACACCACGATCGCCGAGGTGCTCTCGCTGATGTCGACCGGTCACACCCGCTACCCGGTCATCGGCGACGAGGACACCCCGGTCGGCATCGTCAATCTCATCGACCTGCTCCGCGGGCACTACGACCCCTCCGCGCCGGTGTCCAGCGTGATGCGCGAGGCGGTCGTCCTGCCGACATCCATGCGGTTGCCGATCGCGCTCGAGCGGATGCGCCGCACTCGCAACGAGATGGCCTGCGTCGTCGACGAATACGGCAACTTCGACGGCATCCTCACCCTGGAGGATCTGACGGAAGAGGTCGTGGGGGAGATCTCCGACGAGCACGACCTGGAGGTCGACGAGGTGACCTCCGACGGCGACGCGTCGTGGACGGTGCCGGGCGACGTCCACCTCGACGAGCTGGAGCGGCTCATCGGGCACGATCTGGAGCGCGACGGAGCGGAGACGGTCGCGGGACTGACGATCAGCGAGCACGGCGACCTCCCACCCCTGGGTGCCGTCGTGCGGGTCGACCTGCCCGAGCGGGCGGGCGAGGCCGTGCAGGGGCTGAACATCCAGCGCTGGCTCGAGATCGAGGTGCTCGAGATCGAGCGGCACGTGCCGTCGCGTCTGACCGTCCATCTCCACGAGCGGGATCTCGACGCCGAGCACGATGCGGATGACAGCGCGGAAACGGAGGCGGACCGATGAACGGATGGACCGTCGCTCTCATCACGACGCTGCTGATCATCGCCAGCGCGTTCTTCGTCATCGTCGAGTTCGCCCTGCTCGCCGCCCGCCGCCACCGGCTGGAGCAGGAGGCCGACCGCAGCGCGTCGGCGCGCGCGGCCCTGAGAGGAATGAACGAGCTGACGGTCATGCTCGCCTTCGCGCAGCTGGGGATCACCGCCTGCACGTTCCTTTTGGGCGCGATCACCAAGCCGGCGATCGACTACGCGCTCGCCCCCGTCTTGGAGGCGTGGGGCCTGCCCGCGGTGCTCTCGGGCGTGATCGCGTTCATGCTCGCCCTGATCCTGGTGACCTTCCTGCACCTCGTGGTCGGTGAGATGGCCCCCAAGTCGTGGGCGATCGCGCATCCTGAGGTTGCGGCCAAAGCCACCGGCATCCTGGCGCGCGCCCTCACCTGGCCGCTGCGACCGTTCCTCCTGTGGATCAACCACATCGCCAACCGCCTCGTCAGGGCGTCCGGCGTCGAGCCCGTCGAGAAGGCGGCGGTGGGCGGCCAGGACGCGGACACCATCCGCGAACTCGTCGCGCACTCGCGCGAGGCGGGCACGCTCGAGCGGCAGTACTCCGAGCCGATCGCGCAGGCGATCGCCATGAGCACGCGCACGGTGGGGGAGATCGTCCGGGTCGACCGGGCGCCGACATCCGTCCCCGCCGACGCCACGGTCGCCGACCTGCAGCGCGTGGCCGCGGAGTCGGGGCACCTTCGCATCCTCGTGGGGTCGACCACCGACTGCGCGGTTGCGCATGTGCGCGACACGCTGAAGCTCATCCCGACGACGCCGGTGGCCGCGATCGCGCGGAAGCCGCTCGTGGTCGAGCCGGCCGCGTCGGCGTACGACACGCTGCTGCGGATGCGCCGTGGGCGCGTGCAGCTGGCGATCGTCGTGGACGGTCAGCGCCTGCTCGGCGTGGTCACGATCGACGACCTTCTCGGGCAACTGCTTCCCGGACCGGATGCCGCCGCGCAGCCGATCGCGGGAGGGGCGGGTGTCGGGGGCCCGACCTAGACTTGACGGGCAATGACTGACGTCTCTCCGGCCGCGCGCCCCGCGGCATCCGTCCCTCTCATCGTCGACGGCGATCGCGGGCCCCAACCGGGCTCGGGCGCTCGCGTCGACGAAGACCTGCTCGCCGGCCTCAACCCCGAGCAGCGCGAGGCGGTGACCTACCGCGGTCAGGCGCTCCTCATCGTCGCCGGCGCCGGTTCGGGCAAGACCAGCGTGCTCACGCGGCGCATCGCGTCGCTGCTGCGCAACAAAGAGGCGTGGCCGAGCCAGATCCTCGCGATCACGTTCACCAACAAAGCCGCAGGAGAGATGCGCGAGCGCGTGCACCAGCTCGTGGGCGACCGGTCGCAGGGCATGTGGATCTCGACGTTCCACTCGGCCTGCGTGCGCATCCTGCGGCGTGAAGCCGAGCAGTTCGGGTTCACCAAGTCGTTCACGATCTACGACTCCGGCGACTCGCGCGCGCTGGTCAAGAGACTGGTGAAAGAGCATGAAGCGGATGCCTACGGACTGACCCCGTCGGCGGTGCAGGGGAAGATCTCCAAGCTCAAGAACGAGCTCGCCGATGCGGAGTCGTACGCCCGGTCGGCGAACATGAACGACCCGGCCGAGCGCGTCTTCTGCGACGTGTTCGCGGCGTACCAGCGAGAGCTGCAGCGCGCGAACGCATTCGACTTCGACGACCTCATCGCCCAGACGGTGTACCTGTTCCGGGCGTTCCCGCAGGTGGCGGATGTGTATCGCCGGCGGTTCCGGCACATCCTCGTCGACGAGTACCAGGACACCAACCACTCGCAGTACGCGCTGATCCACGAGCTGACGCGGGCGCCGGGATCCGACGGTGGCCCGATCGCTTCGTCGGGCGGAATGATGATCTTCGACGCGCCGGCGACCGAGGAAGCCGCGTCGCTGACGGTCGTCGGCGACTCCGACCAGTCGATCTACGCGTTCCGCGGAGCGGACATCCGCAACATCAGCGAGTTCGAGCGCGATTTCCCGGGCGCGAAGGTGGTGCTCCTCGAGCAGAACTACCGGTCGACGCAGAACATCCTGTCGGCGGCGAACGCGGTGATCAGCCACAACTTCGACCGGAAAGACAAGCGGCTGTGGACCGACGTCGGCGCGGGGGAGAAGATCGTCGGGTTCACCGGCTACTCGCAGCACGACGAGGCCCAGTTCGTCGCCGACGAGATCGAGGTGCTGCACAAGGGCGGCGTGCCGTACGACCAGATGGCGGTCTTCTATCGCACCAACTCGCAGTCGCGTGCGCTGGAGGAGATCTTCATCCGTGCCGCCGTGCCGTACAAGATCATGGGCGGCACGAAGTTCTACGAGCGCGCTGAGATCAAGGACGCCCTGGCCTACCTCGTCGCCGTGGCCAACCCCGCCGATGAGATGGCGATGCGCCGCATCATCAACCGGCCGCGCCGCGGCATCGGCGACGTGACGATCGAGACGATCAGTCGCTATGCCGCCGACGAGCAGATCACCTTCCGCGACGCGCTCGGCAATGCCTCGGCGCTGGGCGTCGGACCCAAGATCCAGGCGGCGATCGCGCACCTGGATGCGGTTCTCGCCGAAGCATCCGATCTCATGCTTCCCGCATCGGGCGAGCTGCCCCCGCCGACCGCGGTGGCCGACGGACTGCAGCTGCTGCTGTCGAAGAGCGGCTACCTCGACGCGTTGCGCGCGAGCCGTGACCCGCAGGACGAAGCGCGCGTTGAGAACCTCGACGAGCTCGTCGCTGTCGCCCGCGAGTTCGCGCGCAACAATCCGGAAGGGACGATCGTCGACTTCCTCACCGAGGTGGCGCTCGTCTCCGACGCGGATGACCTGGAAGATGCCTCGGGATCGGTGTCGCTCATGACGATGCACACCGCGAAGGGCCTCGAGTACGACGCCGTGTTCCTCACCGGGGTGGAAGAAGACCTGATCCCGCACCGGATCTCGGCCGGCGAACCGGGCGGTCCCCAGGAGGAGCGGCGGCTGTTCTACGTCGGCGTCACCCGGGCGCGCAAGCGCCTGTACCTGACCCTGGCGATGACCCGTGCGCAGTTCGGCGAGGTGTCGGTGGCGATGCCGAGCCGGTTCCTGCAGGAGATCCCGTCGGATCTGCTCGACTGGCGCCAGTCGCCGGGCGACGTCAACTCACGCGGCGGGACGCAGTCGCGGGCGCTCAATGCGCGGCGCGGCTCCGCGGGGTCGGGCTTCGGCGCGTCGGGGTCGGGCCGACGGTACGGCGACGACCTCGTGCCGAAGTCGACGTCGCTGGAGAAGTTCGCCAACCGCATCCCGGCGAAGGTGCGCGACAACGGCGATATGGAGCTCGCGCCGGGAGACCGCATCCGTCACGACGACTTCGGCGAGGGCCGCATCGACGCCATCACCGGTGAGGGCGCGAAGCGTGTCGCGCATGTGCGCTTCGAGAAGGTCGGCATGAAGAAGCTCCTGGTGAAGATCGCACCGATCGCGAAGCTGTAGCCGCGCGCAGGCCGCGCCCGTGCGTAGTTCGAGACCCGTCAGATTCTGCGGCTCGTCGTGGTTGCGGGCGACGTTTTGTGACGGGTCGCGGCGGGCGCAGGCAGAACGACGGGCGGAGCGTCGCGCTCTGCCGGGCGCCTGTCCGCAACCCAATTCGCGACCCGTCAGATTCTGCTGCTCGGTCTCGATGTGGGCCGCGTTTTCTGACGGGTCGCGCTGACAGGTCGTGATGGCGAGTCCGCGACCCGTCAGAATCTGCCGCCCCTCGAAGCTGCGGGCGACGTTTTGTGACGGGTCGCGGAGGCCGAGCCGGGCGCGGCCCGCAGGGCCGCCGCGTAGGCTGGCACGATGGCACTCTTCGGGCGACGTAAGAAGACCGACGACCACCGCGACGACGCGACTCCGCAGACGGGAACGCCCGACTCCGAGGCGCCCGAGACGGATGTCGATGTCGCCGATGCCCCCGGGCTCGCCCCGCGAGAGGGTGAGGACTCCGCGGGGGGCGGTGACGCCGCATCCGCTGCTCCCGCGGCCGAGGAGCCGGTTCCGCACGTGAACATCTCGGTGTCGACCTATGGCGCGCCGCGCACGGCGCCGGCTGCGCGACCGGTCGCCGCCGACTCCTCCGCGAGCGCACCGGCCACCGCCGCCGGCGCAGCGGCCTCGGCGCCGCGCACCCCCGGCCCCGCCGAGGCGCCCGCGCCGTCGCAGACCGTTCCGGGCCTTCCCGACAACGGCCTGGTCATCCAGGCGCTGCGCGCGCTTCCCGACAAGCCCGAGTCGCTCGACCTCATCCACGTCGCCCGTCAGCTCCTGCAGGGCCAGCTGTTCCTGCGCATCAAGGGCGACGCCCGGCAGCTGCTGTCGGAGGGCGCCCAGCTTCCGCTCGCCGTCGCGACCGTCGGTGACAAGCAGTACGTGCTGGCCTTCAGTGGCGGGGCAGCCCTGCAGGCGAGCGTCGCGTCGGACGGCGATCAGCAGACATCCGCTGTCGCGCAGCCCGCGGCCACGGTGCTCCGTCACGTGGTCTCGGGAACCTACGCCGGAATCATCATCGACCCGTCGTCGGCGCCCGCGCGCGCGGTGATCCCGCGGGAACTCATCGAGCGGATGCTCGACCAGGCCGACCCCAACGCGCTGGTCAAGCACCTGCTCGCGGGCCCGCGCACGCCCGCCACCGGCGCCGAGATCGTCGCGGCGATGCCCGGGGCACGGCTCTGGGTCGCGGTCAACGAAACGCCCGACGGAAAGGTCGGCGTCGCCGAAGCCCGCGCGAACGGCGAGCGGCTGCTGCAGGTGTTCACGCACCCGCTCGAGGTCGCGGCCATCGGCCGCGGCGACAGGGCCGCCCCGATCACGGCCGACCGGCTGGGGGCCGCGCTCGCCGCCGATGCGGCGCTCGCCGGCATCCTCGTTGACGCCGCCGGTCCGTGGATCCGGCTCGGACGCGAAGACCTCGGCCCGATCCTCCCCTGAGGCGAGTCCTCTCCTGACGGGTGCCGTCGCGACGTTGTAGCGTCGCCTGCATGGCGAGCCCGTTCACGATGCTGACCGTTCCCGGGCCCGCGGGCGACCGCGAGGTGCGCCTGTCGAACCCCGACCGGGTGCTGTGGCCGGCGCTCGGGATCACCAAGCGCGAGCTCGCCGAATACCTCATGGCGGTGTCGGGTCCGTTCCTCGCCGCGAACGGCAACCGGCCGGTGTCGCTCGAACGGTTCCCCGAATCGGTGGAGGGGGAGCGGTTCTATTCCAAGAACCCGCCGAAGGGGACGCCCGACTACGTCGAAGCGGTGACCGTGCGGTACAACAGCGGACGGCGGCATCCGCAGATCGTGCTGACCGAACCTGCGGCCGTCGTGTGGGCGGCCCAGATGAACACGATCGTGTTCCACCCCTGGGCGTCGCTGACGAGCAACACCGACAACCCCGTCGAGCTGCGGATCGACCTCGATCCGCAGCCGGGCACCGACTTCGCCGATGCCGCCGCGGTCGCGCCCGCCCTGCGTGACGTGCTCGCCGAGGCGGGGTTGACGGCGTTCCTGAAGACGAGCGGCAATCGCGGCATCCATGTGTTCTGCCCCATCGAGCCCGAGTGGGAGTTCCTCGACGTGCGGCACGCCGTGATCGCCGCCGGACGGGAGCTCGAGCGCCGGATGCCCGACCGCGTGACGACGAACTGGTGGAAGGAAGAGCGCGGCGAGCGCATCTTCATCGACTTCAACCAGGCCAATCGTGACCGCACGATGGCGGGGGCCTACAGCCCGCGGGCGCTCGCGCGCGCGACCGTCTCGACGCCGATCACGTGGGATGAACTCGCGGGTGTCGACCCCGCGGCCTTCACGGTGCGTTCGGTGCCGGAGCGGCTGGCCTCGGTCGGAGACCCGTGGCAGGGGATGCTCGAGACGCCGGGGCGCATCGACGTGCTGCTGGAGTGGTGGCAGCGCGACCTCGACGACGGGCTCGGCGAGCTGCCGTTCCCGCCCGACTTCCCGAAGATGCCCGGCGAGCCGCCCCGCGTGCAGCCCAGCCGCAAGAATCCGGAGAATTGGCCGAAGGAGTAGCGCGGTTCGTTCCCCGGCGAAGGGACGGATGCCGCGGCGCGCCTCGTGTCGAGCTTCTCCCGTTCGCCTGTCGCAAACGGCCCGCGTGGCCGCTCTTTGTGACAGGTGGCTCGCGCGCGGGGCTCCCGGCACGGGATGCCGCAGCGCGAGGTCGCGCGGTGTGCTCCTCAAACGGGAGCGGTTACCCTGCTTCCCCCGTCACGTTCGGCCCTGCCAGCGCGCGAAGAGGGGCGGATGTTGCCGGGGGAGCATGGGGCGCCCGGCTTCCTCCGTCACGTTCGGCCCTGCCAGCGCGCGAAGCGGGGCGGATGTTGCCGGGGGAGCGGATGTCGGGCGGAACATTGCACGAAGATTGCGCGGCGCAGAGCGCGCCGAAAACCGCGCAACGGTCCTCATAGCGTCGGCGCGTGCCGGATGATCCGGCACCACGGACCGAGGGGGACCACCCATGCACACCACACCCGCACCCGCATCCGCCCACGCGCCGGAAGCGTCGACTCCGCTGCAGCGCCGATTGGCGGCCGCCGCCGCAGCGGGGCTGCTCGCCGCCGTCACGCTCACCGGCTGCACCTTCACACTCGGCGCCTCCGGCGCCGAACCCGGCGCAACCGAGCCGGCCGCCACAACGACGACCGACCCCGACCCCGACGTCACCGACCCCGGCGGCACCCGCCCGGCGGGCGGCGACGCGGGATTCGTCGAGACCGAGGCCGGTGCGATCGCGCTCTTTCAAGACCGCTGGTACGACAACTTCTGCTCCAGCGTCAACATCGCGATGGGCGACGAGAACTGCGTCGGCATCGCGATCGAGGCCCTCGAGATGATCGACGGCGCGGCCGACCGCGCCACCGCTGCCGGTGCCGACGATGAGCTCGTCACCGCGGCGACCGCGGCAGAAGACGCCGCCGCCGCGTTCCGCGCCGCCGAGTGCGACATCTCCACCTCAGACACCTGCGTCGGCCCGACCGACGACTTCACCGACGCGGTGCGCGCGTACGGCGACGAACTCACCAAGAGGCTGGCCGCGCAATGAATGCCGCGCGCACTGCAAGGTCGGATTGCACGAACATTGCACGCCCGAAACGGCTCGCTCCGGCATCCGATCCCGTCCGTAGCTTCGGCGACATGAACACCACCGCACCTTCTCGTCGCACTCGCTCACGGCTTCTGCCGGCCGGTGCGGCCATGCTCACGACGACCGCTCTGGCCCTCACCGGGTGCATGAGCTTCGTCACTCCCGAAGCCGCCCAGCCTGCGGGCGTCGGCTTCGACGACATCCAGACCGCGACCATCCAGATCGAGGCCGTCGGCACCTTCGTCTCGCCCGAGATGGGCGGCTACGAGGCCGCCGGCCGCGGTTCGGGCTTCCTCATCAGCGAAGACGGCCTCGCCGTGACCAACAACCACGTGGTCGTCGGCGCCGGCACGCTGAAGGTCTGGCGCGGCGGCGACACGAGCGAGACGCTGAACGCCAAGGTGCTCGGGTCGTCGGAGTGTCTCGACCTCGCGGTCATCCAGCTGCAGGAGGACGAATACCCGCACTTCACCTGGCGTGAGGGCGAGATCACCACCGCGACCGACGTCTACGCCGCCGGCTTCCCGCTCGGCGATCCCGAGTTCACCATGACCCGCGGCATCGTGTCGAAGGCCGACACCGCCGTCGACACTCCCTGGGCCTCACTCGACCACGTGATCGAGCACGACGCCCGCATCCGCGGCGGCAACTCCGGCGGGCCCCTCATCGACAGTGAAGGGCGCCTGGTCGGCGTGAACTACGCCGGCAACGACCAGTACGACCAGAACCTCGCCATCCACCGCGACGAGGTGCAGAAGGTCATCGAGCAGCTGAGCGAGGGCGAGAGCGTGCTGAGCCTCGGCATCAACGGCACCGCCCTCATGACCGAGGAGGGCGAGGGGCTCGGCATCTGGGTCAACTCCGTCGCCTCGGGGTCGGCGGCCGATACCGCCGGCGTCGCGCCCGGCGACCTCCTCACAAAGATGGAGGGCGTCTCGGTGGGCGTCGACGGCACCATGGCCGACTACTGCGACGTGCTGCGCACACACGGCCATGACGCCACGCTGTCGGTGGAGCTGTACCGCCCCGCCGAGGGCGTCTACTACACCGGGCAGTTCAACGGCGAGCCCGTTGAAGCGGTCTCGGTGGCCACGCAGGCCGGCGCCGGCTCGGGCGGCGGGGGAACCGGCGGTTCCGGCGGTTCGGGAGCCGTCTCGGCCGAGGAGTACGTCTCGATCGTGGATGACACGGGAAGCGTCACGGTCGATGTGCCGGCCGCCTGGGGCGACCTCGACACCTCGGTCTACACCGACCCGCGCGGCGGGCAGTGGGCGCGCATCGATGCCAGCACGGATGTCGCGGCGTTCGCATCGGGCTGGTCGGTGCCGGGTGTCTCGGTGGTCGCGGCTCCCGCGGATACGGCGACGATCCAGCCCGAGGAGTGGCTGGGCATGACCGCCGACTACCTGGAGCAGTCGGGGTGCTCGCAGGGCGCCATCGACGAGTACACCGACGACCTCCACACCGGGGTCTTCCAGTACTGGACCGGATGCGGCGAATCCGCAGCCGACTATCTGATGCTCGCCGCCTACTCCAACGACGGACAGTACGTCATCGTGCTCGCGGTCACCGCCCTGACGGAGAACGACCTCTACGCGATCGATCACGCCCTGGGCAGCTTCGCCGCTGCCTTCTGAAATCGTGGGGCCCCGACCGCCGGGTCGGGGCCCCACCGCACGACAGGATTGCACCACAATGGCAACGGAATCATCACTGACGGCCCCCGCTCCGGTCACCGGCGCGGGGACGACGCGCTTCGCCGAGGGGGGAGTGAGCGTGACGGTGGACGTGCGCCTACTGGGCCTGGTCGAGGTGCGCGTGGACGACGGGGTCGTCGCGCTGCGGGGCGACATCCCCAAAGCCCTCGTCTCGCGGCTGGCACTCAGCGCGGGTGACATCGTCTCGGCGGAGGAGCTGATCGCGGATGTCTGGCCGCAGCCCCCCGCGAACGTGCTCTCCACTCTCCGGGCCCACCTGTCGCGGCTGCGGGCCGCCGGGCTCGGCGCGCACCTGGTCGGAGCCCGTGGAGGCTACTCCCTCGACGTGCCGGCCGATCGGGTCGACCTGCTGCGGCTGCGCGCGGAGCTCGCCGCGGCCGGCCGCCTGCCGGCATCGGAGGAACGTCTGGCCGCCCTCGGCGAGATCGCCGCGCGGGCGGCGCGAGACCCGCTCCCGGGCCTTGACGCCATCCCGTTCGTCTCCGCCGTGCGCGCGCGCCATCTCGCCGATCGGCGGCTGCTGGAGGAGGATCTCGGCGAGCAGGCCCTCGACCTCGGCGACGCGGCGCTCGCTACCTCGGTGCTCGCCGGCACCGCCCAGCGCCACCCCTTCGACGAGCGACCGGTGCGCCTGCTCGCCACCGCCCTCGCCCGCTCCGCGCGCATTCCCGACGCGCTCACCGCCATCGACGCGTTCACCACGCGCCTCCGCGACGACCGCGGCCTCGACCCCTCACCCCGGCTGCAGTCGCTGCGTGCCTCCATCGTGCGGATGGACCCCGAGGTGGTCACCCACCACACCGGTGCGGCCGTGCGACGGGTGGGCGTCGGCATCCCCCTCACCCGCTTCGTCGGACGCGCCGACGATCTCGCACGCCTGCGCGAGCGTCGCCGCGACCGACGCCTCATCACGATCGTCGGGCCCGCCGGGGTGGGGAAGACCCGTACCGCGGTCGAGCTCGCCCGCGAGGCCACGACCGCCCTCGACGACGAGCAGTACATGGTCGACCTCGCGGATTTCCGCCAGCCCGACGAGGTGGTCGCGGCGATCGCGGCGGTCGTGCGCGCGCGTGAACTGACGATGGATGCCATCGTGCGGCGTCTTCGCTCCGGCCGCATCCTGCTGCTCCTCGACAACGCCGACCACGTGCTCGGCGCGCTCGCCGTCGCCGTCGATCGGCTGCTGCAGGGAACCGACGGGGTGCGCATCGTGGTGACCAGCCGCGAGCCGCTCCGGCTGTCGGGCGAGGAGGTCGTCGTGCTGCGCCCGCTCGTGGGCGAGGCGCACGCCGATGCGTGGCGACTTTTCGCCGAACGCGCGGCCGACGCCCGAGGCGGGTACGGCTTCGACGACGGCGAGCTCGACGACGCCCGCGCACTCTGCGCGGAGCTCGAGGGCATCCCGCTCGCACTCGAGCTGGCCGCGGCGCGGCTCGACGTGCTCGACGCCGCCCAGGTGCGCGAGGGGATCGGTGCGCACGCCGCGACGCGGGGACGGCACGACAGCGTCCGCACCGCGATCGACTGGACCTTCGGCCAGCTGAGCGACGCGCAGCGCGACCTGCTCCAGGAGACCTCGCGCTTCGCCGGTGCCTTCACCGTGGGGGCCGTCTCCGGAGCATCCGGTCGCCCCTGGGCCGACACCGTCGCCCTTCTCGACGAGCTCGTGGGCAAGTCGCTCCTCGCCGTCGAGCGCGGCAGCACCGGTCGGCGCCGGTTCCGTATGCTCGAGTCGACGCGGGAGTACCTCGCCGAGCGGGAAGATCCGGCGCGGGCGGCGATGTGGCGGCTGCGGTACCGGTGGTGGTTCGCCGACCTCACCACCTCGCTCGGTCCGACGCTGCGCACCTTCGAGGCGCGCGACAGCATGGCGGTGCTCGATGACTTCCGGGCCGATCTCACCGAGGCGTTCGAGACGGCGGTGGCGGCGGGTGACCGCGACGCGGCGGTGCGGCTGGCGGCGGGACAGGCGCAGTACTGGTTCCTCCGCGGCCTCATGGTCGAGGGGAGAAGCCGGCTCGAGCGGGCGCTCGAGCTGCCGGGCGATCCGACGCCGCTGGATGGGATCGCGTGGCTCGAGCTGGCGAACCTCGCCTATCAGACCGGCGACGCCGCGGCGGGGTTCGGCGCCATCGCGCGGGCGCGCGCCGAGGGCGAGCGGCTCGCCGACCCGTCGGTGACCGCGGTGGCCCTTGCCCGCGAGGCCTACGGCCGGGCGATCTTCGGTCAGGCCGACGTGGGCGAGACCCTTCTCGCGCAGGCTCGTCACCTGACGGGCGAGGCCCAGGCGTGGGCGCGGGCGGAGGTCAGCATGTCGGAAGGCCAGATCCGGCGGGCGCAGGGGAGGACGGATGACGCGCTCCGTGCGCTGCGCGCCTCGTACCGGATCGCGGCGTCGATCGGCTACACCTGGATGATCACGACGTCGAAGTACGTCGCCGCCAAGACCCTCGTGGATGCGCGCCGGCCGAAGGAGGCCATCGACGTCGCGGTCGGCGCGGTGGACGAGGCCCGCGCGAACGAGGACGCCGCCGGCGCGCTCGCGGTGGTGTTCGTCATCGCCGGGGCCTGCGCCTTCGTCGAGCGCCACGAGACCGGGGCGCGCCTGCTCGGAGCTGTCGGGGAGATCGGGCGCCAGTACGACTACAGCACCGCCGTCGTCGAGGGGGAGGACGCGGAGCGCCTGCGGGACTCGCTCAGTGCGGGGATGACCCGGCCCGAGTTCGCGCACCAGTACGAGCAGGGCAGGCGATGCGGGTGGCCCGAGGTGCGCGACATGCTCGCGCGCCTCCCGCGCCGGGAGTTCTCGATGGCCGCCGACCCGTCGCCCGAAGGCGCATCGCCCGCCGACCCGGATGCCTCGCCGTGACCGACGTGCGGATCCACCTCTTCGGCGGCTTGCGTGTCACCGGCGACGGGGCGCCGCCGCCGGTGCGCGGCGCGATCCCCGAGGCGATCCTCTGCCGTCTCGCGCTCGACCCGGAGCGATCGTTCACGACCGGCGAGCTCGTCGAGGCACTCTGGCCCGCGGCATCCGACAGTGTCGTCTCGAGTCTTCGGGCGCACCTGTCCCGACTGCGCACACGCGGATGGGACGACCTCCTGCCCGGCGGGCGCGGCGGATACCGGCTGGCCGTCGACCCCGCAGCGGTCGACGTCATCCGCTTCCGCCGATTGCTCGAGACCACCGGTGACGACCGCGCGGCGGCGCTCGCCGAGGCCGAGGCCCTCTGGACGGGGGCGCCGCTGGCCCGGGTGTCGGAGTTCCCCTTCGCCGCGCCGGTGATCACCGAGCTCGGGATGCTGCGGCGCGCCGCCGCCGCCGAACGGGCCGATCGGGAGCTCGCCGCCGCCCGCCCCGCCAACGCGCTGGCAGCTCTCGCGCCATGGGCCGACGACCTCGACGATGACGAGATGGGCCGTCGGCTGGCGCAGGCGCTCGCCGAGGGGGGACGCACCGCCGACGCCCTCGGCGAGATCGACCGGCGGGTCGCGCATCGACGCGAGGTCGGGGGAGCGGTGCCCGAGACGTGGTCGCGGCTGCGCGACGGGATCCTGCGCGGCGAGTCGCACGGCGGTGCGGGGGGCGCCCCGGGCCCGGCGGCGGACGCCGGTGCGGTGCGGGGCGGCGACGCATCGGGGGCCGTCGGCGCGGCGCGGGGCGTGCGCGTCGGGGAGCACGGGGGCCCGGTCGATCCCGCCGCGGGGGTGCAATCGCGGCGTTCGGCGCTGATCGGCAGGGCCGCCGAGCTCGATCGGATCGCCGATGCCCGGGCGCAGTCGCGGCTCGTGACGCTCACCGGCCCCGCCGGTGTCGGCAAGACCCGCCTGGCCGCCGAGGTGGCCCGCCGGGGTGCGGGCAGCGACGACGACGCCCAGTGGTTCGTCGATCTCACCGTCATCCGCTCGCCCGACCGCCTCATCGGCGCGGTCGCCGAGACGCTCGGATGCGCCAGCGAGATCGACGCGATCGCGGCGGCGCTCGGTGGACGGCGGACGCTCGTGGTGTTCGACAACGTCGAGCACGTGCTGGGGGCGACGGCCGCCCTGGCGTCCGCCCTGCTCGAGCGGTGCGCCGGGCTCAGCGTGCTCGTCACGAGCCGCGAGGCGATGCGCATGGCGGGCGAGCGGGTCGTGGCGGTCGAGCCGCTGCTCGGCGGGGCCCTGGATGACGCGGTCGACCTGTTCCTGCAGCGCGCCTCCGAGAGCAGCGGGACGACGGCGTGGAACGACGACGACCGCACCGCCGTGCGGCGACTGTGCGTCGCGCTCGACGGTCTGCCGCTCGCCATCGAGCTCGCCGCCGCCCGTCTGGACGTCCTGAGCCTCGGCGAAGTCGCCGGTTCGCTCGAGGCCCTCGCGCCGGGTCGCGGGACGGGCCGGCACGATTCGCTCGATGCCGCGATCGACTGGAGCGTCGGGATGATCTCCGACGACGAGCGCCGCACGCTCGGGCAGCTGGCCCGCTTCTCGGGCCCGTTCGGACTCGATGCCGTGGCAGGCATCTGCCGGATCGAGGGAGCCGACGCACGGGAGATGACCATCGCGCTCGTGCGCCGCTCGCTCGTCGTCCCCGCGGGTGCGGGAGGAGGCGAGAGGCGATTCCGGCTGCTGGACACCGTGCGCCGGTACGCCCGAGCGCACCTTCAGGCCGATGACGGCGGGGACTGGGAGGGGCGGCACGGACGCTGGATGGCCGCGTACGCCGAGCGCACGGCACCGCTGCTGCGCTCGACGGCGGCGCCGAAGGCGCGCGCGTCCTTGCGCGGCTACGCCGCCGATCTGCAGGATGCCACGGCCCGCGCCATCCGCTCGGGGGATCGTTCGCTCGCGGTCGAGCTCGTCGGGTCGCTCGCGTGGTTCTGGTACGAGCGCGGGCAGGCGGACGAGGCGCTCAACCTCATCGATCAGGCGCTCGCCGTACCCGGACCGCGCCTCTCAGGACCCGAGGCGCGCGCGCTGTATGCCGCGACCTTCATGCAGGCTGTGGGAGGAGACCCGCTCGGGACCGTGCACGCACTCCGGCGCTTCGCCGAGGCCGCCGATGCCGCCGCCGACCCGGCGCACGCGATGATCGCGCACACCCTGCTCGGCTCGCTCGCTGCCGTCGAGGGCAACATCGACACGCGGCAGGCCGAGCTTGCGATCGCCGAGCGATGGCGCGCCGAGGTCGGAGAAGGCGACCGGTGGGCGATCGCGGACCACCTCTATATCCGGGGTGATGCGCTGCGGATCGCCGGACACCCGGCGCAGGCGCTCGACAGCCTCGAGGAGGGCTACCGCCTGGCCGCCGAGATCGGTCACACGTGGACGCTTGCGGCGTCGTGCTACATCACGGGCAAGGTGCTGACCGAGGTCGGACGGCCGCGTGATGCGGTGGGGATCCTCCGCACCGGTGCCGGCCACTCCCTCGCCCGTGAAGACCGGATCAGCGCGCTCGCCGCGGTCAACGCGATCGCGGTGGCGCTGGGGGAGCTCGGAGCGTTCGAAGATGCCGGGGAGCTCTTCGGCCTGGTCGACGCGCTCGGGCCGCGCTTCGGGTTCCACCCCGTGGCGTCGGACGGGTCGTACGCCGAGCCGTTCCGCGCGCGTGCCGCCGCTGCACTCGGCGCGGCGTGGGATGCGGCGCGCGCCCGCGGCGCCGCGCGCGACGTCGCGTGGGCGCTCGAGCGCGCAGCCGCGGTCGCCGCTCGCGTCTGACGCGCTCGTGCGGCGGATCGCCGGGTGGCGCGTTTCGCGGCCCACCACCCGACCCGGCACCGGACGTCGTCTGTGCCGGTATCGAGGGACGTGAGGTCGCGCGATGAGCGCCCGAAGGCGAGGGAGTGTGCGGCGGGATGGCGCGACACCGGCGCGCACGCGAGACTGAGGCGATGGACCTTCCCGTCATGCCCCCGGTCGCGCCGATGCTCGCCAAATCGGTCGCGGCGATCCCCGACCTCGGGCATGTCGAGCCGAAATGGGACGGGTTCCGCACGATCGTGTTCCGCGATGGCGACGAGGTCGAACTCGGAAGCCGCAACGAACGGCCGATGACGCGGTACTTCCCCGAGCTCGTCGAGGCCCTGCGCGCTCAGCTCCCCGAGCGCTGCGTCGTCGACGGAGAGATCGTCGTCGCCACCGACGGCGGCCTGGATTTCGAGGCGCTGCAGCAGCGCATCCACCCCGCGGCGAGCCGGGTGAACCTGCTCGCCGCCCAGACGCCGGCG
Organism: Microbacterium sp. CCNWLW134; assembly: GCF_037083565.1. Taxonomy (NCBI): domain Bacteria; kingdom Bacillati; phylum Actinomycetota; class Actinomycetes; order Micrococcales; family Microbacteriaceae; genus Microbacterium; species Microbacterium sp. CCNWLW134. The sequence continues at coordinate 491,834 of NZ_JBAOJU010000001.1, forward strand.
TCGTTCATCGCCTTCGACCTGCTCGCGCTCGGCGACGACGACCTCACCGGCCGTCCCTTCGCCGAGCGTCGCGCCCTTCTGGTCGAGGCGCTCTCGGGCGTCGAGCCGCCGATCTACGTCACGCCCGCGACCGGCGATCCCGCCGTCGCGCAGGAGTGGTTCGAGACCTTCGAAGGCGCGGGCTTGGATGGCGTGATCGCCAAACCCCTCGACGGTCCGTATCAGCCCAACAAGCGCACGATGTTCAAGATCAAGCACGAGCGCACCGCCGACTGCGTGGTCGCGGGATTCCGCTGGCACAAGTCGGGGCCGATCGTCGGCTCACTCCTCCTGGGCCTTTACGGCGACGACGGCACCCTGCACCACGTCGGGGTGACGGCATCCTTCCCGATGGCTCGAAGGAAGACCCTGCTCGACGATCTCGCGCCCTACCGCAACGTCGACCTCTCCGCCCACCCCTGGGGCGGCTGGGCCGAGCACGCCGGTGACGGCGGCCGGCTCGCGGGCGCGGGCAGCCGGTGGAACGCCGGCAAGGACCTCTCCTTCGAGCCGCTGCGCCCCGAGCTCGTGGTCGAGGTCGCGTACGACCACATGGAGGGCGAGCGTTTTCGCCACATCCCGTCGTTCCGACGCTGGCGCCCCGACCGCGACCCGCGCTCGTGCACCTTCGCGCAACTGGAGGTGCCGGCGAGCTTCACGCTGTCCGACATCCTGCCCGGACTGTGAGCCCAGGGGGCGCCTGAACTGCTCGCGCGCTGCGGACTCCCGCGCTATACCGCGGGTTCGACCGCTTTCTTCTGCGCCCAGCGGGCGGGCTCGTTCGGGCCGTTCCACACCTTGACGATCCCCCAGACCACCGCGGTGATCGGCACGGCGAGCACTGCACCGAGGATCCCGCCGAGTACGGTGCCGACGGTCAGGGCGATGAGGATGACGAAGGCGTGGAGCTTCAGCGTCCGCCCCATGAGAACGGGCTGGAGGAAGTTGCCCTCGAGCTGGTTCACCAGCACGACCACACCCACGACGAAGAGGGCGTTGACCCAGTCGTTCGCGACGAGGGCGACGAGTGCTGCGAGGATGCCGGCGACGGTCGCCCCGACGATCGGGATGAACGCCAGAAGGAACACCAGCACCGCCAGCGGCAGCGCGAGCGGCACCTGCAGGATGACCAGGCCGATGCCGATGCCGACGGCGTCGACGAACGCGACCGCGGCGGTGCCGCGCACGTACGACCCGAGCGTCACGACGGTCTTGTCGCCGATGCGGCGGGCGCGCGCCTCGTCCGCCCCGCGGAAGGGGCGCAGCAGGAACTCCCAGAGCCACGGGCCGTCCTTCAGGAAGAAGAAGAGGACGACGATCATGAGGATCAGGCCGGTGACGAAGTTGGCCAGCACGCTGACGCCGGCGAGGGCCCCGGAGCCGAACTGTGCGCTGGTGACGAAGTCGATGACCTGATCGCGCCACTGCTCGAGCTGGGCCTCGTCGGGAGCGAACGGAAGGGTGTTGATCCAGCTCAGCAACTCGCGGAACCCCGCCTCGGCCTGAGAGTAGAGGTCGTCCCACTGGTTGCGCACCGCCCAGACGATGAGCCATCCGGCGAGCCCCAGCACGATTACGACGGCGAGCATGGTGATGAGCGTCGCGACGACCGACGGTACGCCTCGGCGGCGGAGCCACGACATCAGCGGCGCGAAAGCGCAGGCGAAGATCAGGGCGATGATGACGGGGATCCACACCACCGTCACCTGCTGAAGGCCGAGGACGGCGAGCGTGGCGATGCCGATGACGATCGCGATCTGGAGCGACCGGGTCGCGAGTTTGCCGAATCCATCGGCCCAGAGCCCGAGGGCGACGGGTGCCTTTGCGGCCTTGGCCGCGGCCGACCCGGCGTCACCGGCGGAGCCGAGTGCACCGGTGTCGAAAGCGTGGCGGCGCGGGGCGCGACGGAAGAGTCCCATGGCTGAACCATACGGCCGTGTCGACGCGCCGGTCAGGTGGTTGCGCGGCACGTCGCAGGGGGATACGAGCTCCCCGAGCCGACGGCGCTTCCGGGTCGTGACATCGAGTGTCACGCCGTGCGAGACTGGATGTCATGACGTCTGTGCCCGCCCCCACCGCGACCGACAGCACCGACAGCGCCGAGACCTCGCACGGCGCCGGTTCCGCCGCCGCCGGCGCCCTCCCGGGCGACCGCGCGGGCGCCTACCGCGTGACCGATCCGCTCGACACCGACTACTACGGCGTCTTCGCCGACATCGGCGGCGCCGAGCGTGACGCCTGGTCGCGCGCCCGGGTACTGATCTCGGAGTACGGCGATCGGTCGGCGGCGCAGTGGGATGCCGGCGAGTACGACATCTCGATCGTGCGTCGGATGGGCGAGCTCGACCTCTTCGTCGACGGCATCGAGCACGAGGGCCTGACCGCCCTGTCGCCTCTGGCTGCGGGGCTTGTCAACATGGAGATCTCGCGCGGCGACGGATCGCTCGGCACCGTCCTCGCGGTGCAGGGCGGCCTGGCGCTGCGCACCCTGGCGCTGTTCGGCAGCGACGCGCAGAAGGCGCAGTACCTGCAGCCGATCGCCCGCGGTGAGATCCCCGGTTCGTTCGCTCTGACCGAGCCCGACCACGGCTCCGACTCGGTCTCGCTCGAGACCCGCGCGACGCGCGCCGATGACGGCGGCTGGATCATCGACGGCGCGAAGAAGTGGATCGGCAACGGCGCCTCGGGCGGGGTCACCTTCGTCTGGGCCCGCGTCGAATCGCCCGGGGCCGACGACCACGGCAAGGTGCGATGCTTCCTCGTGCCGCAGGAGACCGAGGGCTACCACGGCGAGCCCATCACCGGGAAGGCGTCGCTGCGGGGCATCCATCAGGCTCACATCACCCTGCGCGGCGTCCAGCTCCCCGCCGACGCGGTGCTTCCAGGCAGCCACAGCTTCAAGGACGCCTCGACGGTGCTCTACGCCACCCGGTCGGGAGTCGCCTGGTCGGCTCTCGGGCACGCGACCGCCTGCTACGAGGCGGCGCTGCAGTATTCCCAGCAGCGCGAGCAGTTCGGCAAGCGCCTCGCGGGGTTCCAGATGGTGCAGGAGCGTCTCACCCAGATGCTCTCCGAGCTCACCGCGATGCAGCTGTACTGCCGTCACCTCGCCGACCTGGAGGCATCCGGGGGTCTGCGACCCACGCAGGCGTCGCTGGCGAAGTATCACAACACGCGCACCGCCCGCCGGATCGCCGCCACGGCGCGCGACCTCCTCGGCGGCAACGGAATCCTCCTGGAGTACGGCGTGATGCAGCACATGGCCGACATCGAGGCCATCCACACCTATGAGGGCACCGAGTCGATCCAGGCGCTTCTCCTCGGCCGCGACATCACGGGTGTGAGCGCGTTCGCCTGAGCGCTACTCCGACAAAGCGTCGCGCAGGCGCCGCGCCACCTCGGCGCTGGGGGTCCGGCGCGGGAACACCGCGACCACGAGGTCGTCGGGCGCCGGGTCGGATGCCTCGGGCAGCACCCCGAAGCGGCGCCGCGCATCGTCGAGCGCCCGCGTGAGCACCGATACCGGCACGCGCTTCGGCCCGCGGATCAGCCGCCGCAGCACGTGGTTGTGCACCGCGGTGACGAGAGCCGAGAATCCGACCGCGTCGAGCGGGTCGAGGCCCGGCAGGGCCTGGCGGAGGTACTCGTCGAAGAGGCGCTCGTAGCGGAAGACCGTGACGATCTCGCGGTCGCGCAGCGCCGGGATCTGGCGTACCACCGCGTAGCGACGTCGGGCCAGGTCGGGATCGGCGGCGAAGTGCTGATACACCTGCACGGATGCCTCGCACACGGCCGCCCACGGATCATCGTGCGGCTGTGCGAGGAAGGTCCGGAGTTCTTCGAGCAGGCCCTCGTGGTCGGCGAACACCACGTCTTCCTTGCCGCCGTACTGGCGGAAGAACGTCGAGCGCGACATCCCCGCCGCGCGCGCGATCTGATCGACCGACGTCTGCTCGAACCCCTGCGTGTGAAACAACTCGACCGCGGCCGCCACGACACCGGTGCGGCCGACGAACGCAGGATCGGCGTCGCTCACGGTCCGAGCTTAGCGGCGGGGTCGCCGGGGAACACGGCGGGTGTGGTGTGCGCACGTTTGTCAAGGCCATGGTCCGGTTGGGTTCATGGTCCTTCACTGTGTTCATGTCCCTTTTCGCCGCCGCCGTCAACACCACGGGCCAAGCGCTTCCGCGCGGTGAGCACTACGACGTCGTGGTGGTCGGGGCCTCGCTCACCGGGCTCGTCGCGACCCTCATGCTCACGCAGTCCGGGCGCCGGGTCGCACTCGTCGAAGCGGGGGTGATCAGCCCGGCTCGCCCTGGCGGGAGCCGAGATGCGAATGAGGAGACCGCGCTCGCCGCGGCGCTCGTCGCCGCCGGTGCCGCTCTGCACACCCGCACGCTCGTTCACGCCGTCACGTCGGCGAACCCGTGCCGGCTCGACACCGAACACGGTCCGCTCTTCGCCGATCAGGTGATCCTCGCCACCGGCGCTCGCGACGCCGAGTCGGTCTACCGTCCCGGCCCGACCCCGTCGCGCTGGCGCGCGGCGTCGTACCTGCTGCCGGCGCCGACCGCAGCGACGCCGGGGACGGATGACGCGCCACGCCGCCCGGCCGATGTCATCGGACCCGCGCCGATGGTGGGCAAGCTGCCGCGTGCGCTCGGTCGCATCCGATTCGTCACCTCCTGCCACGGGCGGGGCCGGACGCGCGCGGCACCCGCGGCGCTCGAGGTGGTCGCCGACATCCTCCAGCTCGCCCGTGTCGACCGACCGGGGTGGAAGGTGACACTCCAGAAGGCGCAGGCGGCGCAGCATGCGCAGTTCGTCAAGACCGCCCGGAAACCCGACACCCCGCCCGCGACCTCGTCGGTCGCGTGACGGCGACGACGTTCTCGCGTGGCGGGGCGTCAGGGTCGGAGAGCCCCCACTCAGCCGACGAACGTGATCACACCCGTGATGATGAGCGTGATAAGGGTGGTCCACAAGGCGATCGCGACCGCCTGCCAGAACAGCACCCGGCCCGGGGCGACGCCGGTGGACACCAGCGCCGCGGCGGTGAACTGCGTCGGAACCAGCAGCGGGCCGAGCAGGCTCACCCCGGGAGTGCCGTAGCGCTCGTAGGCGCGCATGACCTTCTGACGGCGCGGCGAGAGTTCCGGTTCCTCCCGTCCTCCGCGCGTGGTCACCGCGGTGCGGACCCGGGCGCCGGCGAAGACGATCACGGCGACGCAGAGCAGGTTTCCGGCGAAGCCGGCGACGCCGGCGACGACGGGATGGATGCCGCCGATGATGCCGATCGCCGAGGCGCCCTCGCCCTCGATGAACGGCACGGCACCCGCGAGGGCGACGATGAGGGGGCGGAGCAGCTCGGGCATCTGGGCGACCAGGTTCTGGAAGCCGAGGATGAGGTCGGCGATGGGGTTCACGATGTCTCCCTGTGGATCGGACGGGCCGTCTGTCGGACGGTGATTCCATCCCACGGGATCGGGGCGTTCTGCGGCAGTGTCGGAGCGTCACCTGCCGCCGGGAGGATGCTGCGGGCGAGGTGTGACAAAAGTCATGGTCGTACTGTGGCAGTGTGACCGACGTCTCCCGAACCGCCTCGGCGTTCGCGCCGCTGCCGGCCGCGCGCGCCTTGGCGCGCGGGGTGACGGCGACCTGGTGGTACACCGCCGGGTCGGTGATGATCTTCCAGGCCGTGACGCTCTTCTTCTGGCTCGTGCCGACGCTCACCGGCGGCGAGGCCCTCGAAGTTGCGGTGTACCTCGCCGCCGCGGCGGTGTCGCTCGCCTCGAGCGTGCCACTGCTCGCGCGGTACGGCCGGCGGCGACGTGAGGATTCCGACGACGAGGAGCGATTCTCTTCCACGGTGCTCTGGTCGCTCGTGGTCGCCGCCGGTGCCGCAGCGGTGGTCGGGGTGATCGCATCGTCGGTGCTGGAAGCCGCGGCGCTCGTCGCGCTGGCGGTGCTGCTGCTGCGCTGGCAGCCCGGTGTGCGTCTGCGTCTGGTGACGGGCGTCACCGTCGTGCTCGTCGCGATCTGGATCATCGAGCCGGTCGCGACGGGTCGGACGCTCACCGGCGAGGTCGTTTTCGTCTACAACCTGTTCTCGGTGCTGCTGCCGCCCACGGCCGTGCTGTGCCTGTGGTGGTGGGACATCGTCCTTGCCCTCGACGAGGCCCGCGCCGCCGAGGGCCGGCTGGCCGCGGCCCAGGAACGGCTGCGGCTCGCGGGCGACCTGCACGACCTGCAGGGGCACCACCTGCAGGTGATCGCCCTCCAGCTCGAGCTCGCCGAGCGGATGCTGCCGCGCGACCCTCTCGCCGCCGTGGAGCAGGTGCGGCTCGCCCGCGCGTCGGTCGATGAGGCGCGCAACGGCACGCGAGCCCTCGCCGCACGGTTCCGCGGCGTTCCGCTGTCGGACGAACTCGCCAACGCCGCCGACCTGCTGCGGGCGGCGGGCCTGAGCGTCACGCTCGACGTCGACCCCCGCGCCGACGCGGCGCCCGCCGACATCCTCGGTCCGGTCGTGCGCGAGAGCACGACGAACATCCTCAAGCACGGCGGCGGCGCGTGGGTGCGGTTGAGCCTCGCGCGCGAGGCGGGAGGGGGCGGCGAGGTGTGGCGGTTCGGCGTCAGCAACGACCTGCCCGCCCCGCCGACACCCGCGCCCGCGACGCCCGCCGGATCGGGGCTCGCGGGTATCGCCGAGCGGGTGGGCTCGGTCGGGGGAGCAGCGCACTGGGAAGCCGCGCACGAGCGCTTCGCCCTCGAGGTCACGGTGCCCGCGGCATCCGTCGGAGGTGTCGCATGATCCGGATCCTCATCGCCGACGACGAAGACATGATCCGCTCGGCCCTCGCGGCACTGCTGCGACTCGAGGACGATTTCGAGGTCGTCGCCGAGTGCCGCGACGGGGAGGAGGCCGTGGCCGAGGCGGTGCGGCTTCGGCCCACCGTGTGCCTGCTCGACCTGGAGATGCCCGGCCTCGACGGCGTCGACGCCGCCGCGCGCATCCGCCGGCAGGCGGGGTCGCGCTGCGTGGTGGTGACGCGCCACGCGCGGCCCGGGGTGCTGCGCCGGGCCTTGAGCGCCGGGGTCGACGGGTTCCTGCCGAAGTCGCGCCGGGCGCAGGATGTCGCCGCGGTGATCCGCGACGTCGCCGCCGGGCGGCGCTACGTCGACCCCGAGATCGCCGCGGACGCGCTGACCGACGAGCGGAGTCCGTTGACCGATCGTGAACTCGACGTGCTGCGCGCGGGGTCGCGCGGCGAGACGATCGCCGAGATCGCGGCGACGCTGCACCTCTCGCCCGGCACGGTGCGCAACCACGTCTCTGCCGTGCTCGGAAAGCTCGGCCTCGCGACCCGGCAGCAGGCGGCGATCCTCGCGCGCGAGCGTGGCTGGATCTGAGGGCGGTCGTGCTCAGTAGCGCTCGAGCGGATCGTGATCGGACATCGCGAAGCAGGCGCTGAAGCCCGAGATCATGAGCTGGGTGTTGTCTTCGAGAGCGGCGATCCCCAGAGTCAGGCCGTCCTCCCGAAACAGGTCGAGGGCGGCAGCACCGCCGCCGAGCGCGCTGGTCCGCTGCGTCCAGCCCGGTCTGTCCGCCCACTCGGCGGCGATGTCGTCGATCAGCGACGCCGTGTCGGTGTCGGGGGAGATGACGACGGCACTCGCTCCCGGCCAGGTGTAGGTCTTCCCGTCGTCGCAGAGGAGCAGCGAGGCGGTCTGGGGTGAGTCGAGGTCGTCGATCACGACGTCGTCGGGAATCGCTGCGCGCAGCTCCGACTGCGCATCCATGTAGTCGGCCTTGGCGTGCTCGAGGGTCAGCGGCCCATCAGCGGGAGACGGGGTGCACGCGGCGAGTGTCACGAGCAGGAGGCCGGCCGCCGTGGCGGCGATCCCTCGCCTCATCCTCACCACCCCCGTTGATGACGATGGTGGATCCGCGCGACGCCCCTCCCCATGCCGACAACGCTACGCCGAGTGCGGGGCGGTCGAGGGAAGGTGCCGCACCTGGGCGAGGGCGAGAGCGGCGCCGCGACGGCGGGCGTACGCCCTCGGGAGGGAGGGCGCGAAGGGACTCGGCGTCGAGACAACCGGGATGAGGCGGTCCGTCGCCGGTAGTAGGGTAGGGGACTGGTCGATATCTCGACATCGAGATTTTCTTGACCCACACATCCCACCGTTCGCCCAGCGAAGGACTCTCTGTGGATCTCTACGAGTACCAGGCCCGCGATCTGTTCGAGAAGTACGAGGTGCCGGTTCTCGCCGGCATCGTCGCCGACACCCCCGAGGAGGCGAAGGCCGCCGCCGAGAAGCTCGGAGGCGTGGTCGTCGTCAAGGCGCAGGTCAAGACCGGAGGCCGCGGCAAGGCCGGCGGCGTCAAGGTCGCCAAGACCCCCGACGAGGCCTACGAGGCCGCGAAGGCCATCCTCGGCCTCGACATCAAGGGCCACGTCGTCAAGCGCGTGATGATCGCCGCCGGCGCCCGCATCGCCCAGGAGTTCTACTTCTCGGTGCTGCTCGACCGCGCCAACCGCTCGTACCTCTCGCTCTGCAGTGTCGAGGGCGGCATGGAGATCGAGCAGCTGGCCGTGGAGAAGCCCGAGGCGCTCGCCCGCGTCGAGGTCGATCCGCTGACCGGCATCGACCACGCCAAGGCCGTCGAGATCGCCCGCGCCGCGAACTTCCCCGACGACCTCGTCGATCAGGTCGCGAACGTCTTCGTCAAGCTCTACGACGTCTACAAGGGCGAGGACGCCACACTCGTCGAGGTCAACCCGCTCGTCCTCACCGAGGAGGGCGACGTCATCGCCCTCGACGGCAAGGTCACGCTCGACGAGAACGCCGAGTTCCGTCACCCCGGCCACGCGCGTCTGGAAGACAAGGACGCCGCCGACCCGCTTGAGGCCAAGGCCAAGGAGAACGACCTCAACTACGTCAAGCTCGACGGCGAGGTCGGTGTCATCGGCAACGGCGCGGGCTTGGTCATGTCGACCCTCGACGTCGTCGCCTACGCCGGTGAGAACCACGGCGGCGTGAAGCCGGCGAACTTCCTCGACATCGGCGGCGGCGCCTCGGCGGAGGTCATGGCCGCGGGCCTGGACGTCATCCTCGGCGACCCCCAGGTCAAGAGCGTGTTCGTGAACGTCTTCGGCGGCATCACCGCCTGCGACGCGGTCGCCAAGGGCATCGTCGGCGCTCTCGCCGAGCTCGGCTCCACCGCCACCAAGCCCCTGGTCGTCCGCATCGACGGCAACCGCGTCGAGGAGGGCCGCCGCATCCTCCAGGAGGCGAACCACCCCCTGGTGGCGCTCGCCTCGACCATGGACGAGGGCGCCGACAAGGCCGCCGAACTCGCGAACGCCTGACCCGCAGCATCCGGATAAGGAACAAGAAATGTCGATCTTCCTCACCAAGGACTCCAAGGTCATCGTCCAGGGCATCACCGGCGGCGAAGGCACCAAGCACACCGCACTCATGCTGAAGGCGGGCACCAACGTCGTGGGTGGCGTGAACGCCCGCAAGGCAGGCTCCACTGTTCTGCATAAGGACAAGGACGGCGCCGACGTCGAGCTTCCCGTCTTCGGGTCGGTGGCCGAGGCCATCGAGAAGACCGGTGCCGACGTCTCGATCGCGTTCGTCCCCGCCGCGTTCACCAAGGCCGCCATGATCGAGGCGATCGACGCCGAGATCCCGCTTCTGGTCGTCATCACCGAGGGCGTGCCCGTGGGCGACTCGGCGGAGGCCTGGGCCTACGCCACCTCGAAGGGCAACAAGACCCGCATCATCGGGCCGAACTGCCCCGGGATCATCACCCCCGATGAGGCTCTGGTCGGCATCACCCCGGCCAACATCACCGGCAAAGGCCCGATCGGCCTGGTGTCGAAGTCGGGCACCCTGACCTACCAGATGATGTTCGAACTGCGTGACATCGGCTTCTCCACCGCCATCGGCATCGGCGGCGACCCGATCATCGGCACGACGCACATCGATGCGCTGGCCGCGTTCGAGGCCGACCCCGAGACGAAGGCGATCGTCATGATCGGTGAGATCGGCGGTGACGCCGAGGAGCGCGCGGCCGACTTCATCAAGGCGAACGTCACCAAGCCCGTCGTCGGCTACGTCGCCGGCTTCACCGCGCCCGAGGGCAAGACCATGGGTCACGCCGGCGCGATCGTGTCGGGCTCGGCCGGAACGGCCCAGGCGAAGAAGGAGGCGCTCGAGGCCGCGGGCGTCAAGGTCGGGAAGACCCCGTCTGAGACTGCGGCCCTCATGCGCGAGATCATCGAGGGGCTCTGAGTCCGGTGCCGCTGAAGGGCGAGTACAAGCCCAGCACGTCGCAGTGGGCCCGTGAGCAGGCCGAGCAGTACGAGGCCTCGGGCGGAACCGAAGCCAATCTCCTGCGCGGTGTGCCGATCATCGTGCTGACCACGGTCGGCGCGAAGAGCGGGGGCCTGCGCAAGACGGCGCTCATGCGCGTCGAGCACGAGGGGCGCTACGCGGTCGTCGCATCGAAGGGCGGCGCCCCCGACGAGCCCGCGTGGGCGGCGAACATGCGCGCGCACGCGCACGTGGAACTGCAGGATGGGGCGGTCAAGCGCGACTACCTGGCGCGCGAGCTGTCGGGCGACGAGTACAGCGAGTGGTGGAACCGCTCGGCCGAGGTGTGGCCGGACTACAACGAGTACCAGAAGAAGACCGACCGCAAGATCGCGCTCTTCGTCCTCGAGCCGTTCGACCCGCCCTCGGAGTAATCCCCGAGAATCCCCGGAGGATGCCGCGCCGCGCCGTGGTCGCGCCGGATCGCCGGTTTACGATCGGGCCGTGAGGTCGGAGATCGCCCTGGTGCTGGCGTGCGTCGGCGCGCTCGGCGCCGCGGCGGGGATCGGTCTCGCAGCCGCGGTCGCCATTCCGCCGAGCCTGGCGAACCTCGGAGCCACGGTGTACGAGACGCCGACCGAGGTCACGATCGCCGACGCCTCGGTGAGTCTCACCGCGCCGGCGGGCTGGGTCGTTCGCCGCCCGCCCTTCGACGACGACGAGCTGAGCCTCACCAGCCCCGACGGGCGACTCGAGATCGCGGTCACCGAGCTGAACGGGGGCTTCGACACCGCGTACGCCGACCTCGTCCGCGGAGGCGACGCGGAGGGCGCCGAGGCCGTGACCGAGACCCTGTCGTCGGGCTCGCGCGCCCGGCACACCGAGGTTCTCGACGAACACGGCGGCGTCGTCCTGGCGGCCGTCGGAGATGAGCGCGGTCCGGTCAGCGCGGGGATCGTCGCGCGGGTCACCGACGCGAGCATCGGCGACTACCGCTATGCGATCGCCGAGGTGCTCGACACCGTTCGGGTGCCGTCGTGAAAGGGCGCCCGAGGCGGCGTCCGGCGTCGCGGGGCTCGCGGGACCGCCGCATCGTGTTCCCCGTCGTCCTGATCGGCGCACTCGCTCTCGTCGCGTGCGCACCGGCGACATATGCCGCCTGGCGGCCGACCGCCTTCCCCGCCGCCCGGGTGGCGGTGACGGAATTCCCCGCCGCCATCGATCCCGCAACGGTGCCGGCGCTTCGTCCGATCCGCATCCGCAACGACGAGGTGGGGGTCCAGGCCCGGGTGGCGCTCCTGCCCGGCCGCACGCCGCTGAACGACCGTGTCGTCGGCGCGGTGCGCGAGGCGATCGGCGCCCGCGAAGCGGCCACCGGCGTCTCCTACGCACCCCAGGTGCAGGCGCGCGGGGCGGGACTCGGCGAGCGGATGTGCATCACCGGATCGACCCGGCTTCCTGCTGCCGAGCTGCTCGCCGACCCCCGTCTCGGACCGGTCGACGGTTCGGGCACCGCGGTGGCCTGCGACATCGTCGCCGCCGCAGGACCCTACCTCGGGGTGCGGGTGCGGACGGTCTCCGGCGATGCGGCGACGATCGGCGGTGATACCTCGACCACGCTCTACACCGACCTCCGCACCGGCGAGACCCTCTCGGCCGACGCGCTGTGGACCCCCGAGGCGGGGCCCGCGCTGTGGGGAGACATCGTCGAGGCCCTCCGGCGCGACGCGGGCGCGCTGAGCCTCGCTCCGGTCCAACCCCCTGACGAGGCGGGGCTCGCCGTCATCGGCGCGGCGCTCGCCCGTTCCGTCCCCGCCGGGGGCGCCGTCGTCGTCGAGGTGCCGGCCGGATTCAGCCCGCCCGAACTGCAGGCACTCGGCATCGCCGCGACGACCGCGCCGATGCCGGTCGCGGTACCGCTGGAGGTCGCGGCGCCGTATCTGACGCCGTTCGGAGCGGGCCTCGTCGGCGCCGTGGCATCCGCTCTTCCCTACGAAGCACCGGCGAGCATCCCCGCCGGTGCCGACGCGATCGACTGCGAACTTGTTCCCTGCGTGGCGGTGACCTACGACGACGGCCCGTCGGAGTACACCGCCGGCATCCTCGACGAGCTCCGTGCCCGCGCGGCTGCCGCCACGTTCTACGTTCTGGGCGAGAAGGCCCGGGGCTGGGCCGATACGCTGCGCCGCATGCGCGACGAGGGGCACGAGATCGCCAACCACTCGTGGAGTCACCCGAGCCTCCCCTCTCTCACCGATGAGCAGGTCGCCGCACAGCTGCGCGACACGAGCGCTGCCATCCAGAACGTGGTGGGGACGCGTCCGACGAACTTCCGTCCGCCGTACGGCGAGTACAACCAGAACGTCCTGCGGATCGCGGGGCTGCCGGCGATCCTGTGGGATGTCGACACCTTCGACTACCAGCGACCCGAGGTCGACACGCTCATCTCGCGGGCTGTCGACGCCCCCCGTCCGGGCTCCATCGTGCTGATGCACGACATCCACCCCGGCACCGCGGCCGCCGCCGCCGCCACCTACGACGGACTGCTCGACCGCGGCTTCTCGCTGGTGACGGTCACGCAGATCTTCGAAGGCGACGTACCGACGTCCGGGGCATGGACCTCGGGGCGCTGACCCACAGCGCCTGCCTGCTGCCCTTTCGGGAACGTCAGGCGCCCAGGAGGGCCTCGATCGGGCCGCGGGCGAAGTAGACGACGAACCCGGCCGACACGATCCACAGCAGCGGACTGATCTCCCGCGCCTTCCCGGCGAAGACCCGCACGATCACCCACGAGACGAAGCCCGCGCCGATGCCGTTGGCGATCGAGTAGGTCAGGGGCATCACCGTCACGGCGAGGAAGACCGGCAGCAGCACCGAGAAATCGCTGAAGTCGATCGCCCGGATCTGCGACATCATCAGGGCGCCGACGATCACCAGCGCCGCCGCGGCCACCTCGGTGGGCACGATCGACACCAGCGGCGTGAAGAACATGGCGACGAGGAAGAGGCCACCGGTGACGAGGTTGGCCAGGCCCGTGCGAGCTCCCTCGCCGATGCCGGCGCCGGACTCGATGAAGACGGTGTTGGACGACCCGGAGGTGTACCCGCCCGCGACCGCGCCGACACCCTCGACGATCAGCGCGGAGCGCAGGCGCGGGAAGTTCCCCTGCGCGTCGGACAGGCCGGCCTCCTTCGCCAGGCCCGTGAGGGTACCCATGGCGTCGAAGAAGTTCGTGAAGACCAGCGTGAAGACGAGCATGAGGGCGGCGAGGATGCCGATGCGGGCGAACGCGCCGAAGAGATCGACCTGTCCGACCAGCGCGAGGTCGGGCAGGCTCACCCACTGTGCGGGCAGCTCGGGCACCGACAGCCCCCAGCCGCCCGGAGTGTCGACGGCCGAGCCGAGGTTCCACACCGCCTCGACGATCACCGCCAGCACGGTGCCGCTGACCAGTCCGATGAGGATGCCGCCCCGCACCCGTCGTGCCATGAGGATGCCGGTGAGCAGCAGCGTGAAGACGAACACCAGCGTCGGGATCGTCCCGATCGAGCCTTCCACTCCGAGCCCGACCGGGGGTGAGCCGACACCGGTCGCGGTGACGAACCCGGCGTTGACGAACCCGATGAAGGCGATGAAGAGACCGATGCCGACCGTGATGGCGAGCTTCAGCTGCAGGGGCACGGCGTCGAAGATCATGCGGCGCAGGCCCGTCGCGGCCAGGAGCACGATGATGAGACCGTTGATGATCACCAGGCCCATCGCCTCGGGCCAGGTCACCTCACCCACGACCGAGACGGCGAGGAACGAGTTGATGCCGAGGCCCGCGGCGAACCCGAACGGCAGTCGGGCGACGAGGCCGAACAGGATCGTCATCACGCCCGCCGTCAGTCCCGTCACCGCCGAGAGCTGAGCGAAGTCCAGGCTGTTGCCGTCGACGTCGACACCGCTGGAGAGGATGATCGGGTTCAGGATGACGATGTACGCCATCGTCACGAACGTGACCACCCCGCCACGGACCTCGGCGGCGACCGACGAGCCTCGCTTGGTGATCTCGAAGAACCGGTCGAGCCGGTTCTTCGAGGTGCCTTCGTCGTGCCGGTTCGATGTCGCGGCGCCGATCGTCGGCGCGTCAGATGTGTCGCTCACTGAGACCTCCCCCTCGACGTTAGCGGGTTCCGGCGGCACCGATCGGTAGGGTCGTTGAGGCATGCAACGCTTCGTGGTCGCTCTTCTCGCCGCCGTCGACGCCGCAATCGCGGCGGCGATCGGCCTTGCGCTGATCCTCGCGCCGGCGACGCTGCTGTGGGTGTTCGGGTTCGGCACCGCCGCCGACTGGTCGGCGCTGTGGGCGGCGACCGCCTCGGTGTGGCAGCTCGGCCATCTCGTGCCGCTGGACATCACGCTTCCGCCGATCTACCTCACCGCCGCCGGCATCGACGAGGCCGCCGCATCGTTCTCGCTCTCGCTCGCACCGCTCGCACTGACGGCCCTGACCGCGGGCCTCGCCGCGCGCACGGGCGTGCGGGCTTCACGGTCGGAGGCGTGGGAGAGCGGGCTCATCGGCGGGATCGGCGTCTTCACGGCGCTCGCCGCGGGCATCGCGGTCACCGGTGCCAACCCGCTCGCCGCCACACCGCTCGGGGTCGCGATCGCCCTTCCGGCCCTCGTCTTCGCGATTCCGGCGACCCTCGCCGCGCTCATCACCGAGTGGCGGGAGGCCGACGTCGGACTCATCGCCCGCGGCCGCGACGCCCTCGAGATCCGGATCGGCGAGGCGGGTCTCGCGGCGGTGTCGGAGACCACGCGCGGCGTCGGGATCGTCGTCACCGGATTCGTCGGGGCGGGTGCTGCCCTCCTCACCGTGGCGCTCGTCGCCCGCGGCCCGCAGGTGGTCGCCCTCTCGCAGGCCGGCAACGCCGACGTGCTCGGCGCGAGCGTCATCGCGCTCGGCCAGCTCGCGTATCTGCCGACCCTGATCATCTGGGCGTCGTCCTTCATCGCCGGGCCCGGCTTCGCCGTCGGCGCGGCGACCACGGTCGCCCCCGCCGGCACTCAGGTGGGGGTTCTGCCGCCGGTGCCGCTCCTGGGCGTCATCCCCGAATCGACCACCTCGTGGCTACTCCTCCTCGCGCTCGTACCGGTCGCGCTCGGAGCACTCGCGGGATGGATGGTGCGTTCGCGCCTGGTCGCCGACCGCCCGCGTGCGATCGCCGACGGGTGGGGCCTGCGGGCGACGATCGCCGGCGCGATCGCCGTGCTGTCGGGGGGCGCCGCGGCGCTCCTCGCGCAGCTCGCCGGTGGTGCGATCGGGCCGGGGGCGCTCGCGCAGGTGGGACCGGCGCCCGGCGCGGTCGGTCTGGCCGTCGGCGTCGAGGTGCTCGTCGGGGCGGCGATCCTGCTTGCGCTGCCGTCCGGTCGGGGGAGCGGCGACGATGATGCCGAGGGGTGGCGGGTGGGGGAGCCGGACCCGACGGTCGAATCCGAGACTCCGCCGGCGGACACCGCGGCGGATACGGCTCCCGTGGCCGGCGCAGCGGACGACGAGCCCGCCGGGAACCCCGATCAGACCGACACCCAGCCGCTCTTGCCGCACCCCCGGCGCGGCGGAGGCTCGCCGCTAGACTAGGCCGGTGCTCACCGTCGCGGTCCTCATCTCGGGCGCGGGGTCCAATCTCCGGGCGCTCCTCGAGGCCGCGGCCGAATCCGACTATCCGGCGCGCATCATCGCCGTCGGCGCCGACCGCGAGGCCGACGGATTCGCCCACGCCGAGAACTTCGGCGTGCCGACCCTCCTCGTGCCGTGGCGCGGTGCCGCCGAGCGTGAGGCGTGGGGGGCCGAGCTCGACGCGCAGCTGCGCGTCTGGAACCCCGACCTCATCGTGTTGAGCGGGCTCATGCGCCTCCTCCCCGCCGCCTTCGTCGAATCGTGGAGCCCGCGCATCATCAACACCCATCCCGCGTATCTCCCCGAGTTCCCGGGAGCGCACGCGGTGCGCGATGCCCTCGCGGCCGGCGCGACCGAGACCGGGGCCAGCGTCATCCTCGTCGACACCGGAGTCGACACCGGTCCGATCCTCGCTCAAGAGCGTGTGCCGATCCTTCCCGATGACGACGAGCACCGCCTGCACGAACGCATCAAGCCCGTCGAGCGACGCCTCATGATCGACGTGGTCCGCCGGATCGCGACCGGGGAGCTCGACCTCGCTCGCGCCGCGGTTCCCGGCACGCCCGCGTCACCGACATCCGCTCCCGCCTGACCCCTCGCCCCGACACCCCGCTCGCCTCGAGAAGGAGACCCATGGCCGGCCCGAGTCACGACCCGTCCCTGTACCGCGACCGCGATGTCGTGCCGATCCGCCGCGCACTGGTGTCGGTCAGCGACAAGACCGATCTGCTGCCGCTCGCCGAGGCCCTCGCCTCGTCCGGTGTCGAGATCGTCTCCACCGGATCGACGGCGGCGACGATCCGCGACGCCGGCTTCCCGGTGACCGACGTCTCGTCCGTGACCGGCTTCCCCGAGTCGCTCGACGGGCGTGTGAAGACCCTGCATCCCGCAGTGCACGCGGGACTCCTCGCCGATCTGCGGCTGGAAGACCACGAGCGTCAGCTCGCCGAACTGGGCATCGGCGCGTTCGAGCTCGTCGTGGTGAACCTCTACCCGTTCGTCCAGACCGTCGCCTCCGGCGCCGAGGGTGACACGGTCGTCGAGCAGATCGACATCGGCGGTCCCGCGATGGTGCGCGCGTCGGCGAAGAACCACGCCAATGTCGCGATCGTCGTGTCACCCGAGTCGTATCCCGCCATCATCGAGGCTGTGCGCGGCGGCGGCACCACCCTGACCCAGCGGCGCGAGCTCGCCGCCCGCGCGTTCGCGCACACCGCCTCGTACGACACCGCCGTGGCCGCCTGGTTCGCCGAGGGGACGCTCGCCGAGGAAGACCTCCCGGCGCACCTGACGATCAAGGCCGAGCGGCTGGCGACCCTCCGCTACGGCGAGAACGCGCACCAGCGCGCGGCGATCTACACCCGTGTCGGCGGACACGGCATCGCCCAGGCCACCCAGCTGCAGGGCAAGGAGATGTCGTACAACAACTACGTCGACGCCGATGCGGCGCTGCGCGCGGCGTTCGACATGGTCAAGCCCGCGGTGGCGATCATCAAGCACGCCAACCCGTGCGGCATCGCCGTCACGGCGCCGAACGCCCTCGATCCGATCGCCTCCGCGCACCTGCGCGCACACGAGTGCGACCCGGTGTCGGCCTTCGGCGGCGTCATCGCGGCGAACCGGACCGTCACGCTGAAGATGGCCGAGAACCTGCGCGACATCTTCACCGAGGTCATCGTCGCGCCCGACTTCGAGCCGGCGGCGCTGGAGGTGTTCCGGCTGAAGAAGAACCTGCGCATCCTGCAGCTGCCCGCCGACTGGCGGCAGGAGCGGATGGACGTACGTCTCGTCTCGGGCGGCCTGCTGCTGCAGGACGCCGACCGGTTCCCCGACGACATCGAGTCGGTCGCGAAGGACTGGCAGCTGGTGTCGGGCGACCGGCCCGCGGAAGACGAGATGACGAATCTCATCTTCGCCTGGAAGGCCTGCCGCGCGGTGAAGTCGAACGCCATCGTGCTGGCGAAGAACTCCGCCACGGTCGGCATCGGGATGGGACAGGTCAACCGGGTCGACTCCTGCCGTCTCGCCGTCGAGCGGGCGGGGGACCGTGTGAGCGGTTCGGTCGCGGCATCCGATGCCTTCTTCCCCTTCGCCGACGGGCCGCGCGTGCTCATCGACGCCGGCGTCTCGGCGATCGTGCAGCCGGGCGGATCGGTGCGCGACGACGAGGTCATCGCCGCTGCGCGCGACGCCGGAGTGACGATGTTCTTCACCGGGGAGCGCCACTTCTTCCACTGAGCGCGCACGGCGCTCGGCGTTGCATCCTCGCCCCGGGGCGAGTCGCGCGCGGGGAGCGGGTGGGCGAGGGGCGGCGCGGAGTGACGGTGCCGCGAGCTCAGACCGCCGTCGGGCGGCCGTACTCCTCGAGGAAGCGGAGCCACACCTCGCTCACCGTCGGATACGACGGCACCGCATGCCACAGCCGCGAGAGCGGCACCTCGCCGACGACGGCGATGGTGGCGGAGTGGAGCAGCTCGGCGACATCGGGCCCCACGAAGGTGGCGCCCACGAGCACCTCGCGCTCGGTGTCGATGATCGCGCGCGCGCGACCGGAGTAGTCGTCCGACACCGTCGATGCCCCCGCGACCCACGACAGGTCGTAGTCGATGACCCGCACCGGCAGGCCCGCCTTCTCGGCAGCGGCGGCGGTGAGTCCGACCGACGCGACCTCGGGGTCGGTGAAGGTCACCTGCGGCACCGCGGCGTGGTCGGCGGTCGCGACGTGCACGCCCCAGGGGGCGTCGTCGACCGGCGCGCCCGTCGCGCGTGCGGCGATCACGTCGCCGGCGGCACGGGCCTGGTACTTGCCCTGGTGGGTGAGGAGGGCGCGGTGGTTGACGTCGCCGACGGCGTAGAGCCAGTCGGTGCCGCGCACGAGCATCGTGTCGTCGACGTCGAGCCAGGTCCCCGACTCCAGGCCGATGCTCTCCAGGCCCAGGTCGGTCGTGCGCGGTACGCGGCCGGTGGCGACGAGCACGCGCTCGGCCGCGACCTCCGAGCCATCGGACAGCTCGAGCACAGCGAGCCCGTCGTCGGCGGCGCGGGCGCGGGTGACGTCGACGTTCGTCCGCACGTCGACCCCGAGCCCGCGAAGCGACTCCTCGACCATCTCTCCCGCGAACGGCTCGGTGCCCCCGAGCAGCCCCGAGCGGGCCACCAGCGTCACCTCGGTGCCGAAGCCGGCGTATGCGGTCGCCATCTCGGCGCCCACGACCCCGCCGCCGAGGACCGTCAGGGATGCGGGAGGATTCTGCACCGCGGTCGCATCGCGACTCGTCCACGGCTCGATGTCGCGCAGCCCCGGGATATCGGGAAGAAGCGCCGCCGAGCCGGTGCAGAGGGCCACCGCGTGTCGGGCGACGAGGATCGTGTCGATGCCCTCGTCATCGGTCACGATGACCCGCTTCTCGCCGTCCAGACGCGCGTGGCCGCGGACGAGGTCGATCTTCGCCTTCTGGAGCCACTGCACCTGCGAGTCGTCGTTCCATTCGTGGGTGATGCCGTCGCGGCGACGCAGCACCGCCGAGACGTCGAGGTCTCCCGTCACCGCCTGCTTCGCGCCATCCACCGCCTGCGCCGCGCGCAGTGCCGCGGCGCTCCGCAGCAGCGCCTTCGACGGCATGCACGCCCAGTACGAGCACTCGCCGCCGACGAGCTCGGCTTCGACGATGACGGTCTTCATTCCCCCTTGAACCGCTCGGTCGGCCACGTTCTCGCCGACCGCTCCGGCGCCGACGACGACGACGTCGTACTCACGGATGATGTCCATGGACCCGACCCTAACGCCGCGCGCCCGCGCGCGGGCGAGGTTGCGGGTCCTTCCCTCGAGCCACGCGCGTCGGAGATTCGCGCGTAGTGCGGAGCTTCCAGCGCGTTCACGCCGAAGATGACCGCATTCTCCGAAGTTCGGGCGAGGAGGGCGGCCATGCGGTGAGGAGGGGCGCTGGGCGGAGGGGAGCCGCGCCGAGGGGTTGCGCGCGGGGCTAAACCGCTTTAGGGTAGCTCTTAACCGGTTTAGGACACCGGCTGACGACACGAAGAGGTGACGGATGACGCAGCACGGCCGCCCCACCATCGCCGACGTCGCACGCCGTGCGGGGGTCAGCAAGGGCCTCGTCTCGTTCGCCCTCAACGACCGTGCCGGGGTCGCCCCCGACACGCGTGAGCGCATCCTCTCCGCTGCCGCCGAGCTCGGCTGGAGCCCGAACCTCCGCGCCCGCTCCCTCAGCGTCGGCCGCGCTTTCGCGTGCGGCCTGGTGATCGGGCGCAGCCCCGACGTCATCGCCGCAGACCCGTTCTTCCCGTCGTTCATCGCCGGTGTCGAGGACGAGTTCTCGGTGTCGGGCCAGGTGCTGGTGCTCGCCGCGGCGACCCCCGGTCGACAGGAGGCCGAGACCTACCGGGGCCTTGCTGCCGACCGACGCGTGGACGGCGTCATCCTCTCCGACCTCCGCGCCGGTGACGAGCGCATCGCGCTCATCGGCGAGTTGGGTCTTGCCGCCGTAACCCTCGGGGTCCCCGACGTGGCGAGCCCCTTCACCTCGATCTCGGTCGACGACGGCGCGGGCATCCGCCTGGCCGTCGACCACCTCGCCGACCTCGGGCACACCGACATCGCCCATGCGGCCGGTCCCTTCTCGATGCTGCACGGACAGCACCGTGCGGCGGCGTTCGAAGAGGCGGCGGCGGCCCGCGGCATGCGGTCCCGCATCGTCGAGACCGACTTCAGCGCGGCAGACGGCGCTCGCGTCACGGAAGAGCTGCTGGATGCCGCGACGCCGCCGACCGCGATCGTGTACTCCAACGACAACATGGCCATCGCCGGTCTCGGGGTCGCCCAGCGGCGCGGCCTCGACGTCCCGCGCGACCTGTCGATCACCGGCTTCGACGACACCGAGATCGGTCGTCACGTCCACCCCGCCATCACGAGCGTCTCCACCGACGCCCGCGGCTGGGGCGCGGCGGCGGCGCGGGCGCTGCTCGAAGCCATCGCCGGTGCCGAAGCCGGCGCGATCGACCTCCCCGACCCCCGGCTCGTCGTGCGCGCCTCCACCGGCGCGCCGCGCGGCTGACACCACCCGCGGGCTCCGCCCGCACGCACAAGGAGATGAACATGCGACGACGCATCATTCCCGTGGCGGGAGCCGCCGCGGCCATCCTCGCCCTGAGCGCCTGCAGCGGCGGCAGCGGCGGCGGCGGAGCCGGCGGCATGGACAGCCGCGGCGACATCACGATCTGGTACTCCAACAACGAGGCCGAGATCGCCTGGGCCGAGCAGATGGTCGAGGCATGGAACGCCGAGAACGCCGACGAGCAGATCACCGCTCAGGAGATCCCCGCCGGCTCCTCCAGCGAAGAGGTCATCAGCGCGGCCATCACCGCCGGAAATGCCCCCTGCCTGATCTTCAACACCTCGCCCGCGGCCGTGCCGGAGTTCCAGCGCCAGGGAGGGCTGGTCGATCTCACCGAGTTCGAAGACGGCGAGGAGTACATCACCGAGCGCTCGGGCGACCTCGCCGAGCAGTACCGCTCGGAGGACGGCGGCTTCTACCAGATGCCGTGGAAGAGCAACCCCGTGATGATCTTCTACAACAAGGCGCTCTTCGCCGAAGCCGGGCTCGACCCTGAGAACCCGTCGCTGTCGACCTACGACGAGTTCCTCGAGACGTCTCGCACCCTCAGCGAGGCGGGCGTGGCCGAGTACGCCATCAACCCCGCACCGACGAGCGAGTTCTTCCAGTCGTGGTTCGACTTCTACCCGCTCTATGCCGCGGAGACCGGCGGCACCCAGCTGGTCGAGGACGGCGCCGCGACCTTCGACAGCCCCGAGGGCGAAGCGGTCGCCGACTTCTGGCGCACCCTCTACGCCGAGGGCCTGGCCGGCCAGGAGCAGTACCAGGGCGACGCGTTCGCAGACGGCTACGCCGCCATGGCCATCGTCGGCCCGTGGGCCATCTCGGTCTACGGCGACACCGTGGAGTGGGGCTCGGTTCCGGTCCCGACCTCCGGCGGCACCGCGCCCGAGGAGACCTGGACCTTCAGCGACGCCAAGAACGTCGGCCTCTTCACCGCGTGCGAGAACAAAGGCACGGCGTGGGACGTGCTGAAGTTCGCCACCAGCGAGGAGCAGGACGGACTGTGGCTCGAGGCCACGGGCCAGATGCCGCTGCGTCAGGATCTCACCGGCACCTACCCCGACTACTTCGCCGCGAACCCCGCCTACGAGCAGTTCGGCGATCAGGCCTCGCGCACCGTCGAGGTGCCCAACGTGCCGAACTCGGTGGAGATCTGGCAGACGTTCCGCGACGGATACTCCGAGGCGGTGGTCTTCGGCGAGGGCGAGATCCCCACGTTCCTCTCCGACACCGCGACCGAGGTCGACGACCTGGCGGCGGGAGACTGAGATGACCGTCTCCACCGGCACTCCCGGTCAGGGCGCCGACGCGCGCCCCGACCGGGAGGCGCCCGGACGGGACGGCGCAGAAGGGTCCGATCGACCGAAGGGGATGCTGCGCCGCATCCTGGGTTCGCATCCGCTGGGCCTCGTCTTCGCCGCGCCGTATCTGATCTTCATCGGCGTCGTCTTCGCGTACCCGATCGTGTTCGCGGTGTGGATGTCGTTCCACGATTACTTCTTCGCCGCGCCCGGGGCGGTCGTGGACCGCCCGTTCGTCGGGTTCGACAACTACGTCACGGTGCTGAGCGACCCCGACGTCTGGCGCTCGTTCGGCAACGTGGGGATCTTCCTCGTCATCAACGTGCCGCTGACGGTGGCGCTGTCGATGCTGCTCGCCACGGCGCTGGATCGCGTCGCGCGCGCGAAGACCTTCTTCCGCGTCGCCTACTACGTCCCCTACGTCACCGCGTCGGTGGCCGTGGTCGCGGTGTGGCTGTTCCTCTTCTCGGGCAACGGCCTGGTCAACAACATCCTCGGTCCGCTCGCGCCCGACCCGTCCTGGCTGATCAACTCCGCGCTGGCGATGCCGACGATCGCCCTGTTCGTCACGTGGAAGGGGCTCGGGTTCTACATCCTGCTCTACCTCGCGGCGCTGCAGAACGTGCCCCGCGAGCTCTACGAGTCGGTGTCGATGGACGGCGGTGGCCGCATCCGGCAGTTCTTCTCCGTCACGGTGCCGAGCGTGCGCCCCGCCACACTCCTCGTCGTGCTGCTGGCGACCATCACCGGGGCGAACCTCTTCACCGAGCCGTACCTGCTCACCGGCGGGGGCGGACCCAACGGCGCGTCCACCTCCCCGGTGCTCCTGATCTATCAGCGCGGCATCGAACAGGGGAACCCCGACATCGCCGCGGCGATCGGGGTCATCCTCATCATCTTCGTGCTGATCATCGCGGCGCTCCAGCGTCGCTTGGTAGGAGGGGAGGACCGATGAAACGCGTACTCGGCAGTTCCGCCGCGATGTACGTCGTGCTGAGCCTGGGCGCTCTGGCGTTCCTCTTCCCCTTCTACTACATGGTGATCGGGTCGCTGCAGACGACGGTCGACCCGTCGCCGAGCGGGGCGTTCCCCGACCCCGGCAACCTGACGCTCGACAACTACGGCGCCATCAACGCGCGGATCGACCTGCTGCAGGGCCTGGCCAACTCGGGCATCTTCACCGGCGGCGTGATCCTCGGCACCGTGGTGTTCGGCGTGCTCGCCGGGTACGCCCTGGCGGTGCTGCACTGGCGGGGGAGGAGCGCCACCTTCTCGCTGGTGCTGCTGGTGCAGGTGATCCCGTTCCAGCTGCTGATGATCCCGCTCTACGTGATGATCGCGCGGGATTACGGGCTCGCCGACTCCTACGCCGGCATGATCCTGCCGTTCTTCATCAACTCCACCGCCGTCATCATCTTCCGTCAGTACTTCCTGCAGCTTCCCAAAGAGCTCTTCGACGCCGCCCGCATCGACGGCGCCGGCGAGCTGCGGCTGCTGTGGAACGTCGCGCTGCCGCTCGTGCGCCCGGCGCTCCTGACGGTGGTGCTGCTGACCTTCATCGGCCCGTGGAACGAGTTCCTCTGGCCCTTCCTCATCACCAAGGAGGCCTCCATGCAACCCCTCGCGGTGTCGCTGGCGAACTTCCTGTCGAACATCGCCGCGTCCACCGCCAACCCGTTCGGCGCGACCCTCGCGGGCGCCGTCGCCCTGGCCGCGCCCGCCGTCGCGCTGTTCCTCGTCTTCCAGCGCTACTTCACCAGCAACGACCTCGGATCCGGAGTGAAAGGATGACCATGACATCCCCCCTGACCACCGTTCCCTATCGGATGACCCGCGTCGGCGTCGTGATGACACCGACCCCCGGCGACCCGCAGGAGGCCGAGGGGGTGCTGAACCCCGCCTCGGGTCGCAGCCCGGACGGCACCCTCTACCTCCTGCCCCGGCTCGTCGCCGAGGGCAACGTCTCACGGGTCGGCCTCGCCCGCGTCGTGCTCGACGACGGCGTGCCGGCGGGAGTCGAGCGCGAGGGTGTCGTGCTCGAGCCCGACCGCGGGTGGGAGCGGGGAGCCGACAACGCCGGCGTCGAAGACCCCCGGGTCACCTGGATCGAGACCCTCGGGCTGCACGTGATGACCTATGTCGCCTACGGTCCGCTCGGGCCCCGGACCGCGCTCGCGGTCTCGCCCGACCTCCGTCAGTGGCGCCGCCTGGGTCCCGCGCTGTTCCGGTACGACGACGCGCTCGACATGGACCTGAACCTGTTCCACAACAAAGACACCGTGTTCTTCCCCGAGCCGGTGTCCGCACCCGACGGCACGCTCAGTCTCGCGGTGCTGCACCGTCCCATGTGGGATCTCGGTGAGACCAGGCCCGGCCAGGGTGTGCGGGTGCCCGCCGGTGTCACCGACGAGCGCCAGTCGATCTGGATCAGCTACGTCCCCCTCGATGCGGTGCGCGAAGACATCGCCAACCTCGTGCTGTGGGAGCAGCACCGCTTCGTCGCGGGGCCGGAGTTCCCCTTCGAAGAGGTCAAGATCGGCGGCGGCCCGCCGCCGCTTCGCGTGCCCGAGGGGTGGCTGGTGCTCCACCACGGGGTGACGGGCGTCATCGACAACGCCTTCTCGCAGCAGCAGAAGGTCAACTACGCCGCCGGGGCGCTGCTGCTCGACGCCGACGACCCGAGCCGGGTGATCGCGCGCACCCCCGAACCGCTCCTGCGGCCCGAGACCGACGACGAGCGCAGCGGCATCGTGCCGAACGTCGTCTTCCCGACCGCGATAGAGGAGATCGACGGACGCCATTTCGTCTTCTACGGCATGGCCGACTCCAAGATCGGCGTCGCGCTTCTGGAGCGCACCGACGCCCCGATCGAGGGGGCATGACCGTCCGAGCATGGCCGACTGAAAAGGAGAAGCACATGAATATGCACGCACGACGAGGTGCGCGCTGGGCCGTCACCGGCGCCGCCGTTCTCGCCCTCACCGTGGGGCTCGTGAGCCCTGCGGCGGCGACGGCGACGCCGCCGGCGACGGCTGCGGTGGCGACATCCGTCCCGTCCGCTCCGCTGACGAACCTCGCGCACCTGGACTTCCTGCTCGACCAGGCGACCCCGCCCGCAGACGTCGAAGGGCACACCACCTACCGCCTGGCCGAGGAACCCACCCTGACCTTCCCCTGGACCTACGCCGACGCCCGTGACGGCGGCACGTTCGAGCGGGTCGGCGGCGGGCCCCTCGATCCTGCGACCGGATACTGGGGTCAGGGGGCTTACAACGCCGACGACATCTCCCGCGCCGCGGTGGTGTACCTCCGGCACTTCGAGCAGACGGGCGACGAGGCGAGCGCCGACAAGGCGTACGAACTCCTGCGCGGGCTCACCTACATGCAGACCGTGACCGGCCCGAACGCCGGCAACGTCGTGCTGTGGATGCAGCCCGACGGCACCCTGAACCCCTCGGCCGAGCCGATCGAGCTGCCCGACCCGTCGGACTCGGGCGCCAGCTACTGGCTCGCCCGCACGATCTGGGCGCTCGGCGAGGGCTACGCCGCCTTCGCCGACGTCGACCCCGCGTTCGCGGCATTCCTCGACGAGCGGCTCGACCTCGCTCTGCAGGCCCTCGACCGGCAGGTGCTCTCGCGTTACGGCGAGTGGACCGAATCCGACGGACTGCGCGTTCCGGCGTGGCTGATCGTCGACGGAGCGGATGCCTCGGCTGAGGCCGTGATCGGACTGGCGGCGCGGGTGGCCGCCGGACCCGACGCGCCCGCGGCGCGCGACGCGCTGGCCAAGCTCGCCGACGGTATCGCGGCGATGTCGGCCGGTGACGAGAAATCGTGGCCCTACGGCGCGGTGCTCCCGTGGGCGCAGTCGCGGAGCATGTGGCACGCGTGGGCGTCGCAGATGCCGGCGGCTCTCGCCGTGGCATCCGACGTCCTCGACGACCCGTCGCTGCTCGAACCCGCCGTGGCCGACACCGCCGTCTTCACCCCGACGCTGCTGACCGCCGGCGGGGCGGACAACGGCTGGTTCCCCAGCCCCACCGACCGGGTGCAGATCGCGTACGGTGTCGACTCCCGGGTGCAGTCGCTGCTGTCGGTGGCGGATGCCACGGGCTCGGCCGGTCTCGAGGGTCTCGCGGGTCTGCAGGCGGCCTGGTACTTCGGTGCGAACCGGGCGGGGGAGCCGATGTACGACGCCGCGACCGGTGTCACCTACGACGGGCTCCAGCCCGACGGCTCCATCAACCGCAACAGCGGTGCAGAAAGTGCCATCCACGGCCTGCTGACGATGCTCGCCCTCGATGCGCACCCGGCGGTCGCGGCGCGCGCCACGGCGCTGACGACCGTCGCCGCGCAGGACGGACTGCGTGTCGTCGAGGCCGAGACCGCCGTGACCACCGACGGCACCGTCACCACCCCTGAGTCGTGGACGGGCGAGTCGAGCTGGTCGGGTGACGCCCTGTCGCTCGCCCCGGGGGAGGAGGCGACCTGGGATGTCGGTCCGGCAGACACGCGGCGCTGGCTCGAGCCGGTCGTCTGGTCCGACCCCGGCGAGACGTCGAGGTCGACCTGGCGGTCGGGCGGGCAGCTCACGGTGACAGGACCCGCGCAGGGCATCTCGCCCACACCGGGCGTGCTGCTGCCGTATGCGTTGACCGCCCCGCTGTCGGCGAACCGCGACGAGGTCAGCGTGAAAGCCCTCAGCGGTGAGCTCATGCTCGATGCGATCCTCGTGCGCCCGTGGCTGTCGCGACTCGTCCTCGAGGGAGACGGGGCGCGCACCGAGCTCGTGCAGTCCACCGCGACCGGCACGCAGCGTGCAACCCTCGGCGCCGACGGGGTCGAGTCGACGATCCGCGTCTTCGACGAGGCCGGAGAGCTCGTGCGCACGACGTCGGTGACGGGCGAGACGAGCGTGGTCGTCCCGCGCGGGGGGTTCGCGCTCGCCGAGGGCTGAGTCCCGAAGACACACGGGGGTGGGTGCCTGGGCGCCCACCCCCGTGTCCGATTTCCGCCGGAATGTGTCCCCCGAGCGTGACAGGCTGGGGTCATGACGACTCCCGAGACGCCGCCTCCGCCGGTGCAGGGCACGCCCCGCGAGATGGGCTTCGCCGAACGCTACCGGGTCATCCGGTCGCGCGACCGGCGCTTCGACGGGCAGTTCGTCACCGCGGTGCGCTCGACGGGCATCTACTGCCGGCCCAGCTGCCCCGCCCGCACGCCCAAAGAGCAGAACGTCACCTTCTTCGCCACCTCGGCTGCCGCACACGAAGCCGGCTATCGCGCGTGCAAGCGCTGCCTGCCCGAAGCGGCGCCCGGCTCGCCCGCCTGGGACGTCCGCGGCGACCTCGCGGCCCGCGCCATGCGGCTCATCATCGACGGCGTCGTCGACCGCGAGGGAGTACCCGGCCTCGCCCGGCGACTCGGCTATTCGGCGCGCCACCTCACCCGTCTGCTCACCGCCGAACTCGGTGCCGGCCCCCTCGCCCTCGCCCGCGCGCAACGCGCCCACACCGCCCGCACCCTGCTCGTCGGCACCGACCTGTCATCGGCGGATGTCGCGTTCGCGGCGGGATTCTCCAGCGTCCGCCAGTTCACCGACACGATCGGCGAGGTGTTCGGGATGCCGCCGCGCGACCTCCGCGCCCGGCGCCAGGGCTCCCCAGGGTCGGCCGTCGTCCCCGGGACGAGCGACCTCGCCCCCGGAACGATCGATCTCGCTCTCCCGCTTCGCGGACCCATCGACACCGCGGGACTGTTCGGCTGGATGCGCGCGCACGCCGTTCCGGGTGTGGAGCGCGGTGACGCGACATCCTTCGCCCGGGTCGTGCGCCTGCCGTCCGGACCCGCCTGGTTCGAGGTGCGCGAGGAGGCCGGCAGGCTGCGCCTGCGCGCCCGACCGTCGTCGCTGCACGACCTCAGCACTCTCATCGCCCGGGTGCGGCGGCTGTTCGACCTCGACGCCGACCCGCTGGCCGTCGACGAGGCGCTGTCGATCCACCCCGAGCTCAGGGCCGCGGTCGCGGACATCCCGGGTGTGCGGGTCCCGGGCGCGATCGACGCCGACGAGATGCTGCTGCGCGCGATGATCGGGCAGCAGATCAGCGTCGCCGCCGCGCGCACGATGCAGGGGCGGCTCGCCGCGGCCCTCGGCGCCGAGGTCGACACTCCCGAGGGATCGATGACGCTCTTCCCCGATCCGGCGGTGATCGCCGACCGCGGCCACGAGGTGCTGCGGGGCCCGGCGGCGCGCGTGCGTGCGGTGGTCGCCGCCGCCGCGGCGCTCGCCGACGGCTCGCTGACGCTCGGGCCGGGCGACGACCGCGCCGAGCAGCGCCTGCGGCTCCTCGCCCTCCCGGGGGTCGGACCGTGGACGGCCGACTACGTCCGCATGCGCGTGCTGGGTGACCCCGACGTGCTGCTGCCGGGCGACGTCGCCGCCCGCACCGGGGCGGCAGCCCTCGGCCTCCCCGCCGACCCGCGCAGCTTCACGGCGTGGGCCGAGCGCACCGCGCCCTGGCGCAGCTACGCAATGGCCCACTTCTGGTACGCGGCACCCGTGACGCGCGCCTGGCGCACCGACGCGGTCACCAGGGAGATCCCCGCCAGCACGGACACCCGCAGGGCCGACCCCGTGCCCGGTGCCTCACCCGCCCCACCCGTTACCCTGCGCCCCACCGATCCCGCACCCGTCACCGCACCGACCCGCCGGAGGACCGCCTCATGAGCACCGCGATCATCCAGACCCTCGACACACCCGACGGACCCTTCACGATCCTCGAGAGCGAGGGTCACGTCGAGGCCTCGGGGTGGACCGCCGACCACGCCGCACTCCTCGCCCGCCTCGCCCCGGCTCACCGTCCCGACGCGGTCGCCGAGGGCGACACCGCGGCGGCCGTCGCCGTCACCGCCTACTACGCCGGCGACGTCGACGCGATCGACGCCGTCCCGGTCCGCCAGCACGGCACGGCCCTGCAGCGAGCCGGGTGGGAGGCGCTTCGCGGCATCTCACCGGGGCAGCCGCTCACCTACACGGCGTTCGCCGCCCGGCTCGGCAACCCCCGCGCCGTCCGCGTCGCGGCCTCGATCTGCGCGCGCAACGCGCCGGCGCTCTTCGTCCCCTGCCACCGCGTGCTCCGCTCCGACGGCACCCTCGGCGGGTTCGCGTGGGGACTCGACGTCAAGCGTTCGCTCCTCGATCGCGAGAGCCGGTTCGCCCTGGCGCGAACTGCCTCTTGATCACAGCCTCCTCCCAGGTTTAGTCTGGAGGGCTGTCGCGACCGCGGCGGCTTCGGATCACCCCACACCCTGGAGGATGCCATGTATCAGGTCGACCACGTCGCGAAGATCGCCGCCGTCCTCCCCGCGGCGCGGTAGCTCGCAGCTTTCGGGTTCTCTTCCGGCATAACCGCCGCGCTCCGAGCGTTTCCGCTCGAGCAGCGCTTCTTTCCGCGTCTCGCCACGAGTGAGCGCTTCTCCGCCACGTCCCACCAAGGATCATGACCTCCTCCGCTCCGCCCGCGTCATCCGCGAAAGCCCACCTGTCCACCGCCCGCGCACTCGCGCGGCTGCTGCCGTTCGTCCGCCCGGTGCTCCCGCGCCTCGCCCTCGGCGCCGGCAGCGCGCTCATCGCCAGCCTGCTCGCCCTGGCCATCCCGCTCGTCCTCGAGGCGATCATCCAGGGGCCGATCAACTCCGGTGACATCGGCCTCATCGGCTGGGGTGCCGCCGCCATCCTCGGGCTCGGCATCGCCGAGGCGGCGATGGTGTATCTGCGTCGCTGGTTCGTGCTCGCCCCCGCCACGATGGTGGAGTACGAGCTGCGCCAGACGTTCTACTCCCGCCTGCAGCGCCTCCCGGTCTCCTTCCACGATCGCTGGCAGTCAGGACAGCTCCTCAGCCGGATGATGCAGGACATCAGCACTCTCCGCCGGTGGATGGCCTTCGGCCTCGTGCTGCTCGTGGTGAACGTGCTGACGATCGTCGTCGGCACCGCGCTGCTCTTCCGCTGGCACTGGCTCCTGGGCACCGTGTTCCTCGTGGTGTCGGCGCCGCTGTGGTACGCCGGCTACCGGTTCGAGAAGGCCTACGGCACCCTGGCCCGCCAGAGTCAGGACCAGGCCGGCGACCTCGCGACGTCCGTGGAGGAGAGCGTCCACGGCATCCGGGTGCTGAAAGCCTTCGGTCGGGGCAAGCACGCCCTGCAGAAGTTCGCCCGCCAGGCCGAGACCCTCCGCCAGACCGAGCTGCGCAAGGCCCGCGCGGTCGGATGGATCTGGTTCTGGCTGGTCATCCTGCCCGACATCGCCTTCGCGCTGTGCCTTGGCACCGGCATCTACCTCGCCGCGACCGGCCAGCTCGACGTCGACGCCCTTATCGCGTTCTTCGCCATGACCACCGTGCTGCGCTGGCCGATGGAATCGATCGGGTTCCTCTTCTCCTTCACCCTCGACGCGCGGACGGCCACCGACCGCATCTTCGAGGTCTTCGACGAGGAGAACACGATCACCGACCCCGCCCGACCGGTGCAGCTGTCGAACGTGCGCGGTCAGCTCGCTTTCGAAGACGCCCACTTCCGCTACCAGGACGCCGGCGCCCACGAAGCCGACCTGCTCAACGGCATCGACCTCGTGCTCGAGCCGGGGGAGACGATGGCGCTCGTGGGGCTGACCGGAAGCGGCAAGACCACACTCACCACGCTGCCGACGCGTCTCTACGACGTCACCGGCGGGCGGGTGACCCTCGACGGGACGGATGTCCGAGACCTGACCCTGAAGGAGCTCCGCCGTCACATCGGCATGGCCTTCGAAGACGCGACGCTGTTCTCGCAGACCGTTCGCGAGAACATCCTCCTGGGGCGCGAAGATCTCGAGCCGGGCTCGGAGGAGGCCGAGCGCATCCTGCACGAGGCACTCGGGGTCGCGCAGGCGAGCTTCGTCTACGACCTCCCCGACGGGGTCGACACCGTCATCGGCGAGGAGGGGCTGAGCCTCTCGGGCGGCCAGCGTCAACGTCTCGCGCTCGCGCGGGCAGTGGCGGCCCGACCCAGCGTGCTGGTGCTGGATGACCCGCTGTCGGCGCTCGACGTCGACACCGAGGCGCTCGTCGAAGACGCGCTTCGCGTCGTGCTGAAGGACACCACCGCCCTCGTGGTGGCGCACCGGCCCTCGACCGTCATGCTCGCCGACCGCGTCGCGCTGCTGGAAGCGGGACGTGTCACCGCGGTGGGCCGCCATTCCGACCTGCTGCGCGAGAGCGAGCATTACCGGCACGTCATTTCCAGCCTCGAGCTCGCCGAGCGCGAGGCGCGTGACCCCTCGGATGTGCTCGAGGCCTCGTCCGAAGACCGCGAGAAACCCTTCGATGCCCTCGAGAAGGAGGTGACCCGATGAGCACGGCCACCGTCACCGGAACCAGCGGCGAAGACCGCTCCGACTACACCCGGGAAGAGAGTCGCGCCATCCGGCGCCGCTCGCTCCGGCTCCTCGGGTCGCTGATCGCCCCCGTGCGCTGGCAGCTGGTGCTCGCCGCCGCGGTGCTCGTCGTCTCCACGGCGCTGCGCGTCGCCGGCCCCGCGCTCATCGGATTCGGCATCAACAACGCCCTGCCCGCCGTGGTGGACCGCAACGACTGGATGCCGACCATCGTCGTCGTGGGCCTCTACCTCGTCAGCGGCATCGGCGGAGCCGCCCTCATCGGGTGGTACGTGGTGGTCGCCGCGCGTCTGACCCAGGCGGTCATGCTCGACCTGCGCAAGCGGATCTTCCTGCACACCCAGAAGCTGAGCCTGGAGTTCCACGAGTCCTACACGTCGGGCCGCATCATCTCGCGGCAGACGAGCGACCTCGACACGATCCGCGAACTCCTCGACGGCGGGCTGAACGAGCTCGTCTCCGGCATCCTCTTCGGCCTGTTCACCCTCATCGCGCTGCTGCTCGTGGACTGGCAGTCCGGCGTCATCCTCATCATCATGGGGATTCCGCTCTTCCTCCTCATGCGCTGGTTCTACAAGCGCTCGCAGATGGTCTACCGCCAGTCGCGGGTGGTGAGCGCGTCGGTGATCGTGAAGTTCGTCGAGTCGATGACGGGTATCCGGGCCGTCAAGGCCTTCCGGCGCGAGGAGCGCAACGACAAGGAGTTCGGCGACCTGGCCCTCAGCTACCGCGATGTCAACATCCGCTCCATCCGCCTGTTCGGCACCTTCGAGCCGGGCCTGATGGCCGTGGCCTCGGTCGCCATCGCGATGGTGGTGCTCTGGGGCGGCATCCGGGTGTCGACCGGGGCGCTCGGGCTCGGCTTCCTGCTGTCGGCGGTGCTGTACGTGCGCAACTTCTTCTCGCCGCTGCAGGAGGTGGCGTTCTTCCTGAACTCCTACCAGTCCGCCGTCGCGGCGCTGGAGAAGGTGTCGGGCGTGCTGGAGGAGCAGCCGACGGTTCCCGACCCGAAGCGCCCGGTCGACCTGTGGTCGGCGCGCGGCCACGTGAGGTTCGACGGCGTCACCTTCGGATACGGCGATGACCGCGTCATCCTGCCCGACTTCAGCCTCGATATCCCCGCAGGCCAGACGATCGCGCTCGTCGGCACGACCGGGGCGGGGAAATCGACGCTGGCCAAGCTCGTCTCGCGGTTCTACGACCCAACGATCGGTTCGGTGTCGCTCGACGGGGTGGACCTGCGCAACCTCCACCCGAAAGACCTGCGGCGCGCGATCGTCATGGTCACGCAGGAGGCGTACCTGTTCAGCGGGACGGTCGCGGACAACATCGCCCTCGGCAAGCCCGACGCCACCATGGACCAGATCCGTGCCGCGGCGCGGGCGGTCGGCGCGGAGGCGTTCATCGAGAAGCTGCCCGACGGGTACGACACCGACGTGAACAAGCGCGGCGGCCGGGTCTCGGCGGGGCAGCGTCAGCTGATCTCGTTCGCCCGTGCGTTCCTCGCCGACCCCGCGGTGCTGATCCTCGACGAGGCGACGGCGTCGCTCGACATCCCGAGCGAACGCGCGATCCAGGAAGCGCTGCAGACCCTCCTCGCCGATCGGACGGCGATCATCATCGCCCACCGCCTGTCGACCGTCGCGATCGCCGACCGGGTGCTGGTGATGGAGCACGGCCGCATCATCGAGGACGACGCCCCCGACGTGTTGATCAACGGCGACGGCAAGTTCGCCCAGCTGCATCGGGCGTGGCGGCAGTCCCTGGTCTGACGCGCGCGTCGGTCAGTCCGGGAAACCCCTGCCCCGGTTGTCGGAGATTCGCTCCGTTGTCGGAGCTCGAGAGGTTTTGGGCACCGACAACGCGCGGATTCCCCGACGATCCAGCGTCATCAACGATGCAGCCCCGCGGCGATCGCGCGCGACAGCGCTCGCTCGACGCTGGCCCAGTCGTGAATGACCTGCGCGTAGGTGAAGCGCAGCACGGTGTATCCGCGCATGACCAGCTCTGCGTCGAGGGCGACGTCGCGCCCGCGCTGTGCGGCCGTCGAGTGGTACGAGAACCCGTCGATCTGGATCACCAGTCGCCGGCCGACGAGGAGATCTACGCGGTGGCCTGCGACCACGGCCTGCTGGACGAAGGGCACCCCCCACGCAGTCAGCCGTACCGCAAAAAACGTCTCCAGGCCCGAGTCGGAGAGCCCGCGCACCTCGTCCGCAAGACGGGCCGCCTCGATCCGTCGCCAGGGAATGAGTCGGAGAGCGTCGATCGCAAGGTTCTCCGTGCGGATGGCTGACTCCCACACCACCAACGCCGAGGCGTGTCCCAGACACGAGGCCACATCGCGCAGGGTGTCCTCGACGGACGCCAACAACTTCCCGCGCGCGGGCGCGAGCGGCGCGGACCAGTGGGCTACCGCGTCCTCACACGGCGGGCGTCCGTGAGGCTTCAGCTGGATGTGGACGCGTTGATCGACATCAGGGGGCAGCCACCACCCGTAGCGCCGGGCCGCCGACACACAGGTCAAGACGCCGGAGCTCCGCGCCGCGGTGAGCAGGTCGCCCGCACATGAAGGGGTCATGAGCCAGTGGCGGCGGACCTTTCCGACGATGCCCATCCGCACCGCTTCCCGCTGAACAGTCAGCGCGAAGCCGGCGTCGGACGCGGCGTCACGGTGGGCGATGCCCCCGCGCTCATCGATCCAGGTGCGCAGTCGTCCGCAGCGCTCCAGAGAGCGAGGACTGAACGCGGTCGGATGCGAGGGGGCGGTCTGCGTCATTCGGCCAGTGTGTGCGACGTGGCGGAGGAAGTGCGGCCGCGATATCGAAGTCGTGCACAACACAGGCCAGACCTGCGGTGTGCAGGAGAGGACGAATGTCGGTGAAACCCGGCGAGATCGGATGCTGCAACGCGCTGTATCCGACAACCGACCGGATCTCCGACAAACCGGATGGTTGGAGGCGCCGGGCCGGTGGCGCGGGCCGGTGGTTAGAGGGAGACCTCGGCGATGACCTCGCCGTATTCGGTCTCACCGACGGGGGAGAAGCCGACTCGGCGGAAGAAGGCCTCGGGGCCGCCCTCGCCGGCCTCGTAGATGACGTTGACCGATCTCATGCCGCGCGAGCGGGCCTCGGCGAGCAGCTGCTCCACCGCGAACCGGCCGACGCCGCGGCCCTGATCGTCGGCGTCGACGTTGATGCGCCAGAGCACGGAGCGGAAGTACTCCTGGGGGAAGTCGGGGTCGAAGTTGGCGCTGACGAAGCCGACCACCTCGTCGCCGTCGAGCACGACCCGCTGCCACGAGGTCTGGGGGTTGACCACGGTTGCGGCGATGCCGTAGCTCACCGGCGAGAGGAACTCCTCCTGGCCCGGCTTCAGGGACATGTTGTTGACCGCGACGATCGTGGACGCGGACAGTTCCTCGAGGCGAAGTTCGGCCATACCCGACAGGCTAGCGAGAAAGGTCTTGTCACGCGCGCCGAGGTCGCTGGATGACGCCCCACACCACCCCCGTAAGTATCTCGACGTCAAGATACTTCAGCCGGTTGGGATAGGGTGGGATGCGACGTGAACGACAGTCGAACGACGGCCGGCAGCAGCCGCATGAAGGACAGTGACGTGACGGAATCCACCATCATCTACACCTACACCGACGAGGCGCCCGCGCTGGCGACGGCCTCCTTCCTGCCCATGGTGCAGGCGGTGACGCGCACCGCGGGTGTGGACATTGAAACCCGCGACATCTCGCTGGGCGGCCGCATCCTCGCCGCCTTTCCGCAGAACCTGACGCCCGAGCAGCAGGTCGGCGACGCCCTCGCCGAGCTCGGCGGCCTCGCCACGCTTCCCGAGGCCAACATCATCAAGCTTCCCAACATCTCCGCGTCGATCCCGCAGCTGAAAGCTGCGATCGCCGAGCTGCAGAGCCAGGGATACGACATCCCCGCCTACCCCGACGAGCCGAGCACGGTCGAGGAGAAGGACATCCGTGCCCGCTACGACCGCATCAAGGGCTCCGCGGTCAACCCGGTGCTGCGCGAGGGCAACAGCGACCGCCGCGCGCCGCTGTCGGTGAAGAGCTACGCGCGCAAGCACCCCCACCGCAACAAGCCGTTCGCCGAGGGGTCGAAGACCCGGGTGGCGACCATGGGTCACGACGACTTCCGCTCGAACGAGAAGTCGGTGCTGATCCCCGCCGACGACGTGCTGACGATCCGCCATGTCGCAGCCGACGGCACCGAGACGGTGCTCAAGGACGGCATCAAGGTACTCCCGGGCGAGATCGTGGATGCCACGTTCCTGTCTGCGAAGGCCCTCGACGCCTTCCTCGCCGAGAGCATCGAGACCGCCCGGGCCGACGACGTGCTCTACTCGGTGCACCTTAAGGCGACGATGATGAAGGTCAGCGACCCGATCATCTTCGGCCACGTCGTGAAGGCCTTCCTCCCCGACGTCTTCGCACGCCACGGCGCGGCTCTCGCCGCGGCCGGTCTCACCCCCAACGACGGTCTCGGCGCGATCCTGGCCGGACTGTCGACAGTCGACGGCGGCGACGAGATCGCGGCGGCCATTCGTGCCGACCTCGACGGCGGACCGCGCCTGTCGTACGTCAACTCCGACAAGGGCATCACCAACCTCCACGTCCCCTCCGACGTGATCGTCGACGCGTCGATGCCCGCGCTGATCCGCAACGGCGGCAAGCTCTGGGGCGCCGACGGCGGCGAAGACGACACGCTCGCCGTCATCCCCGACTCGTCCTACGCGAGCGTCTACCAGACGGTCATCGACGATTGTCTCGCGCACGGCCCGCTCGACCCGGCCACGATCGGCACCGTGCCCAACGTCGGGCTCATGGCCCAGGCGGCCGAGGAGTACGGCAGCCACGACAAGACCTTCGAGATCTCGGCTGCGGGCACCGTCCAGGTGGTCAACGCCGCCGGCGACGTGCTCATCGAGCACGAGGTGGAGGCGGGCGACATCTGGCGGGCGATGCAGACGAAGGATGTCGCGATCCGCGACTGGGTGAAGCTCGCGGTCACCCGTGCCCGCGCCACCGGTGCTCCCGCGGTGTTCTGGCTCGACCAGACCCGGGCCCACGACGCCACGCTCATCGAGAAGGTGCACACCTACCTCGCCGACCACGACACCGCCGGCCTCACGATCGAGATCCTCGCCCCCTCGGAGGCGACGCAGTACTCCCTCGACCGCCTCCGCCGCGGTGAGGACACGATCTCGGTCACCGGCAACGTGCTGCGCGACTACCTCACCGACCTCTTCCCGATCCTCGAGGTCGGCACGAGCGCCAAGATGCTGTCGATCGTGCCGCTCCTGGCCGGTGGCGGCCTGTTCGAGACCGGGGCCGGGGGATCGGCGCCCAAGCACGTGCAGCAGCTCGTCGCCGAGAACTACCTCCGCTGGGACTCGCTCGGCGAGTTCTTCGCCCTCGCCGCTTCGCTCGAGCACCTCGCCGATGTCACCGGCAACGGCAAGGCGCAGGTCCTCGCCGACACCCTGGATGCCGCGACCGGGACCTTCCTCGAGAACGACAAGTCCCCCGGCCGCGCCCTCGGGACCATCGACAACCGGGGAAGCCACTACTACCTCGCGCTGTACTGGGCGCAGGAGCTGGCTCGCCAGAGCGCCGACCCCGAGCTCGCCGCAGCCTTCGCGCCCATCGCCGAGGCTCTCGCCGAGAACGAGCAGCGCATCGTCGACGAGCTCATCGCCGTGCAGGGCTCGCCCGCCGAGATCGGCGGCTACTACCGTCCCGACCCCGAGCTGGTCGCGCAGGTGATGCGCCCCTCGGCGACCCTGAACGGAATCATCGACGGCATCGCCTGATCCGCTCGCCGACTCGCCGCGAGGGCGGGCAGCCTACAGTCGCTCGCGCAGGAACGCCGCCTGCACGAGCCACTGGTAGGACTGCCCGCCCTCGTGCTCGTTGAAGGGGTAGACCTCGATCGCCTTGTCGCCCACCGGCACGCGGTTGTACGCCGCGAACACCGTCGACGGGGGGCAGATCATGTCGTGGAGGGCGGCCGAGAACAGCGCCGGCGCCGAGATCCGGGCGGCGAAGTTCACGCCGTCCACGTATGACAGGGTGCGGAAGACCCGCTCCTCGGCGCCGCGGTGCACCCGCAGGTAGCGCACGATCTCCTGGTAGGGGTCTGCGTCGGTGAGACCCACGGCGCGTTCGAAGTGGCAGAGGAAGGGCACGTCGGGCATGACGGCGCGAAGACCTTCGACCAGCCCGCCCACGGCGATGGCGATCCCGCCCCCCTGGCTGCCGCCGGTGACGGCGACGCGTGCGGGGTCGATCTGCGGCAGCCCCCGCACGGCGTCGACGGCACGAACGCCGTCGGTGAAAAGACGCCGGTAGTAGTACGTCGCGGGGTCGTCGATGCCGCGGGTCATGAACCCGGATGCCGCGGGTCCCGACCCGTGCGGGTCGGGTGTCTCGCCGCCCGAACCCCAGCCGCTGCCCTGCCCGCGGGTGTCCATGAACAGGTGGGCATACCCCGCGTTCGCCCAGGACAGACGCTCGTGGGGGAGCCCGCGGCCGCCACCGTACCCGTTGAACTCCACGACGGCCGGGAGGGGGCCGTCGGCGCCGCGCGGCACCCACAGCCAGGCTCTGACAGGGTCGCCGGAGAACCCCGGGAACGTCACGTCGTAGGTGTCGACGAGGGTCAGCGGCGTCGCCACCGGGGTGACGACGACGTCGCCGCCCGCAGCGCGGGCGGCACCGATCGTCCCGGTCCAGAACTCGTCGAAGTCGGCCGGTTCGGCCACGGTGGGGCGATAGGTCGCCAGGTCGGCGGGGCTCAGATCGAAGCGGGGCACCGGGTCAGCGTAGCGCCCTCCCGGAGTCGATCGCCGCGGCTCAGGAGTAGACGCTGACCTCGGTGCCGGTGGCGGTCCACTCGTAGATGAAGCGTGCCGCGTCATCCCACATGTTCACGCAGCCGTGGCTCTGCGGGAAGCCGAGCGACGAGCGGAAGTTCGATGCGCCATGGAACGCGATGTCGGGAGCGAACCAGGTGATGTAGGGCACGTCCTCGGTGCAGTAGCTGTTCACCGCATCGGGGTTGTAGCAGAGCGCACCCATGTCCTGAACGCGCGTGTAGGCGAAGACGGTGAAGTTGCCGGTCGGGGTGGGCGTGGCGGCCGTCCCCGACGAGATGGTGAACGACTCCACCATGTTGCCGTTCTCGAAAAGGTAGGCACGCTGCGCGCTGAGATCGACCTCGACCGAGCGGGCCAGAGCGACCGTGGTGAAGGGTGTCTCGGTGACGCCGAGCTCGACGACACCATCGCCGGCGGCGATCTGCGATGCGGCGTCGGCCGCGAGCCCGTCGGTCGACTCCAGCGCCCGGCCGTTCACGCCGGCGACGTCCTCGCGAAGGACCGCACCGGCCTTGTTGGTGATGACGGTGGCGTTCACGGCCTCGCGGTTGACCAGGCCCGGCAGGGTGTCGATGACCGACTGGATGCCGGCCTCGTCGACCTCGATCGAGATCGTTCCGCGGTCGCCGTCGCCGAGGGTGATCCACGACGCCACGACGGCGCGGTCGAGCGGCACGGTCCGCTCTTCGCCGACGTAGAACCCCGCGGTGTCGAGCATGGCGTTCAGGCGCGAGGCGGTCGCTTCGGCGATCGTCGTGGTCGTCTCGGCCTCGACGGCCGCCAGCGACGGAGCGACCTCGACACGCTGCCGGCCTGCGAGGAACGCGTCCTGCAGGCTCTGCCGCACGGCATCGGCGTCGATGCCCTCGCCGGGAACGGCGGGCGTGACCTGGTAGGTGGCCGAAGTCGCGTCGAAGGCGACGGCCGCATCGACGGGTGAGACGGCGAGATCGGGGGCGGCGGCCTGCAGGGCCTCGGCGGCGAGCACCGGATCGAGCTGCACCTCGGCGTCGACGGGGGAGGGGAACCAGACGGTCGGGTTCCACATGGGATGCTCGGCGAAGGCGGTCTCTGCGAGGGCCTGCGCGTCGACGGTGGCGCCGAGATCGGCGCCGGTCAGTTCGGCGTCGCCACCGGGCCCGGTGAGGACGACCGTCGTCTCGGCGAGACGGGTCTCGATCGCGGCGGCGGCGGCGCCGGGGGTCATGAAGCCCACGGGTACTCCGGCCACCGCCGTGCCCGGAGCGATGAGGAAGACGGATGCCGCAACCATGCCGATCGCAGCGGCCGCGGCCGTCACACCGATCCAGAGGCCCCAGCGGCGCTTCTTGGGAGCAGGTTCTGCGGGCGCCCAGGCGTAGGTCGGGGCATCCCCGCCAGGGGTGTCGGACGTCGCCGCGTCGGTGACGTCGGCAGCCAGCGGCTGAGTGGAATCAGCAGCCTGCGGCTGCGATTCAGCGGCCCCGTCGGCATTCGGCCGGGTCACAAGGTCAGTCACGCGGTCCCCCCGACTGCGTCAGTGTCGTCGTTACATGCTAAACGACGCTGTCACCGGCGAGGGCAACGGTCTTATCACGACCCGGGGTGCGGCCCGTCAGGGCGCGCAGAGCTCCTGGAACTTCGTCACCGTCACCTGGAACGACTCGCCGATCGCGGCGGCATCCTCGATCTGGGTGAGGTCGCCGCTGGC
The DNA here is from genome assembly GCF_037083565.1 of Microbacterium sp. CCNWLW134. Lineage (NCBI taxonomy): Bacteria > Bacillati > Actinomycetota > Actinomycetes > Micrococcales > Microbacteriaceae > Microbacterium > Microbacterium sp. CCNWLW134. The sequence goes on from NZ_JBAOJU010000001.1 coordinate 532,330, forward strand.
GACGGAGTCCATCACCTCGGCGGTCTGGGTGAACATGTCCTGAAGCTCGGGCAGGAGGGCGGCGATCTCGTCGTTCGTCACCTGCGAGGCGGCGGAAGCCAGGCTGTCGGCGGCGGCGCGGGCGGCCTCGGCGACGGCGCCGGGATCTTCGGCCGAAGCCTCCTGGAACTCGGTGGTCGCCTCGGTGATGCTGTCGGAGATGAGCAGGCACGCGTCCTGCGTCGACTGACCGCCGTCGCCCGAGGTGTCGGAGGATCCTTCGTCGGTGGTGCCCTGCGAGGCCGCCGAGTCCTCCGAAGGGGAGGAGGCGGGCGAACCCGTGCACCCGGCGAGGGCCAGGACGGCGAGCAGGCTGAGGGTGCCGATGGCGGCTGTGGATCGCATGGCGACCTCCTTCGTCGACCTCCACCCTAGGTCAATGGCGTTGATCACGAATTCGTAAAGACTCCGAGCAAATACCCGTTACCCCTTGCCACGGACTTAGTTCGTAAGGTGTACTAACAAACATGACTCCGGTCGACGCATCCCGCACCTCCCTCGGCGACACCGCCTTCCCGGCGCAGAGCCTGCCGTCGCGCGGGCGCCGCCAGACCGCGAAGGTGCTGCCCGAGCAGGCGCGTCGACACAACCGTGCCCTGGTGCTGCAGACGCTCTTCCACGGCGGGGCGATGAGCCGGGCCGACCTGGCTCGGGAGACCCGGCTGACGCGCGTGACCATCTCCGACCTCGTGGCGGAATTGATCGCCGACGGATTCCTCGCCGAATTCGGCACCCGCGAGAGCGCCGGCCCCGGAAAGCCCGCGATCCTCGTCGACCTCGACCGTGCGGGTCACCGCATCGTCGGCTTGGACCTCTCCGGGAGCGAGACCTTCATCGGTGCGGTGCTCACCTTGGACGGGGAGATCGTCGCCCGGCAAGAGGTGGCGGTTCCCGAGGCGGCCGCGGATGTGGTGGACACGGCGGTGGCTCTGGCGCGGTCGCTCGTCGCCGATGCCCACGCTCCCGTCCTCGGCGTCGGGGTGGGAACCCCCGGTGTCGTCGACGAGCACGGCGTGATCCTCGCTGCGCCGAACTTCGGCTGGGTGGGTTTCGACCTGGAACGCGCACTCACCGACGCCCTGCAGCTGCCGGTCCTCGTGGCCAACGACGCCAACGCCGCCGTCCTCGCCGAGTACACCCTCGGTGGCGCCGCCGACGATGTGATGCTCATCAAGGTCGGCCGCGGTGTCGGCGCGGGACTTCTCACCGGTGGCAGCCCCCTCCGCGGCTCGCGCTTCGCCGCCGGCGAGATCGGCCACGTCACCGTCGGCACCGACGGCGGCCCGCAGTGCGCGTGCGGGAAGATCGGATGCCTCGAGGCGTGGCTCTCGGTCCCCTCGCTCGCCGCGCGTCTCGCCGCGGCATCCGACGACGCCGCCCGCGAGGGCGTGCTCCGCGACGCGGGGGAGAGGCTCGGGATCGCACTCGCTCCGGTGGTCGCCACCCTCGATCTGTCCGAGATCGTGCTCTCCGGCCCTCCCGAGCTCCTGGACGGGCCCCTCGCGGCCGCCACCCTCGACACCCTCCGCGCCCGCACCCTCGCCCCCTTCCACGAGGGGGTGCGCATCCGCATGACCTCGCACGGTCAGGACATCGTCCTGCGCGGCGCCGCCGTCATGGTGCTCTCCGGTCAGCTCGGGGTCTCCTGATGCCCTTCCACTTCCTCTCCCCGCACACCCGGTCGGTTCTCCGACCCCACCCAGAAGAAGGAACGCTATGAAGAAGACGCTCGTGAGCGCCGCCCTGCTCGGGGTCGGCGCCGTGGTGCTGGCCGGCTGCGCCGGCGGCACGGGCTCGGCAGGCTCGGACGAGGGCGCGGAGATCCGCGTGTGGCTGGTCGGCGCCGACACGCCGCAGGAGGCCCGCGACTACCTCGTCGAGACGTTCGAGGCGGATAACCCCGGCTCCACCCTCGTGATCGAGGAGCAGAGCTGGGAGGGGCTGGTCGACAAGCTCACCACCAGCCTGTCCAGCTCCGACAGCCCCGACATCGTGGAGTTCGGTAACACCCAGGCGCCCGCCTTCACCTCGGTCGGCGCCCTCCTCGACCTCAGCGACGAGTTCGAGGCCCTCGGCGGTGACGACCTGCTGCCCGGATTCGTCGAAGCCGGGTCGTACGACGGGGCGTTCTACGCGCCGCCGCTGTACTCCGGCGCCCGCGTGGTGTTCGCCGATCCGGCGCTCGTCACCGAGGCACCCGCGACACTCGACGATTACATCGCCTCGGCGACCGCCCTCGCCGAGGCGAATCCCGGAAAGTCGGGCATCTACTTCGCCGGTCAGGACTGGTACAACGCCCTTCCGTTCATCTGGGAGAACGGCGGCGAGATCGCCGTCGAATCGGACGGCGAGTGGGACGCGCAGCTGAGCTCGGACGAGTCGGTCGCGGGCCTCCTCCAGGTGCAGGAACTGATGACGACGGCGTCGACCGCGCCCAAGGACGGCGACAATGCCGAGCCGTGGACTCCCTATTGCGAGGGATCGGCGATCCAGTTCTCCGCTCCGAACTGGGCCCTGGGTCTCGCGAGCGCGTGCGAGACCGAGAACCCGCCCGCGGCGCCGCTCGTCTATGCCCTTCCCGGCATGGATGGCGGACCCGCCCAGGTCTTCGCCGGCGGTTCGAACATCGGCATCTCGGCCCGGTCTGCCAACCCCGACCTCGCCAAAGAAGCGCTGGCGATCATCCTCAGCGACGAGTTCCAGACGATCTACGGCGAAAACGGTCTGATCCCCGCGAAGAAGTCCCTCGCCTCCACCCTCGGCGACACCCCCGAGGCGGCTGCGTTCGCCGAGGCCGCGAGCAACGCCAAGCTGACCCCTGCGTCTGCGAACTGGGCCGAGGTCGAAGCATCTCGCGTTCTGGAGGACTTCTTCGTCAAGGTCGCTCAGGGCGGTGACGTCGCCGCGCTCGCGGCCGAGGTCGACACCCAGATCGAGGACATCCTCAACGGCTGATTCCTCCCTCCATCCGGGCCGGCGGTCTTGCGCCGCCGGCCCGCCCCCACGTCCCGGCTCAGAACCACCCCTGGAGACCCGCCATGTCGACGCTGCACAGCGACGTCAGCCCCGCCGTGAGCGCGATCGACGGTGAACGCCTCGTCGCCCCCGCACCGCCGCCGAGCCCCGGCAGGCGCCGAGCGCTTCGCCCCGGCACCCTCACCCCGTACGCCCTGCTCACGCCTGCGCTGATCGTCCTCGCCGCCATCACCGGATGGCCGCTCGTGCAGCTGGTCATCATGTCGTTCCAGGAGTTCGGCCGGCCGCAGGTCTTCGGCGCCCCGCCGGAATTCATCGGCCTGGCCAACTACATCGGCATCCTCAGCGATCCGCAGTTCTGGCAGGTGCTCACCCGTTCGCTGCTGTTCGCCGCGGTGTGCGTCATCGCGACGATGGTGCTCGGCATCCTCATCGCCCTCCTGATGCGACGCCTGGGCGCGGTCATCCGCACCCTCGTCTCGATCGGGCTGCTGCTGGCGTGGGCGATGCCCCCGCTGTCAGCGACGATCGTCTGGGGCTGGATCTTCGACACCCAGTACGGCGTGCTGAATCAGGTGCTCTCCCAGGTGTTCGGCCTCGAGCAGTTCGCGGGGCACTCCTGGCTGATCGAGCCGTTGAGCTTCTTCTTCGTCGCGACGATCATCATCGTGTGGGGCGCGATCCCGTTCGTCGCCTTCACCGTCTACGCGGGGCTCACCCAGGTTCACGACGAGGTGCTCGAGGCCGCGCAGCTCGACGGGGCGGGTGCGACGAAGCGGTTCTTCCTCGTCATCGTTCCCTTCATCCGCCCGATCCTCGTGGTCGTCACGATCCTCCAGGTGATCTGGGATCTGCGCGTGTTCACGCAGATCTACGCCCTCCAGTCGATCGGGGGCCTGGCGGAGCAGACGAACACCCTCGGGGTGTACATCTACCGGGTCTCGCTCGGCGCCGGCGACTTCGGCGTGGGCGGAGCCATCTCGGTGATCGTCGTGCTGCTGCTGGTGGCCCTGTCGATCTTCTACGTCCGCCGCAACCTCCGGGAGGAGTCGCTGTGACCACGCTCGCTCCCTCGCGGAACCTGACGTCTGCGCGGACCCGCCGCCGTGTCGCATCCGTCCTCGCGGCCGTCGCGGGGTTGATCGTCTTCGCGTGCTCGGTGTTCCCCGTGTACTGGATGGTCAACACCTCGCTGCAGCCCAACGGCCAGGTGCGCGGCAGCACCCTCCGCCTGTGGCCCGAGAACGCGACCCTCGAGAACTACCTCGGCGTGATCTTCGACCACGACCGCGCGCCGTTCCTCCCCGCGCTCGGCAACTCCCTCGCCGTGACCCTGCTCACCGTCGCGGTCTCGCTGGTCTTCGCCTTCCTCGCCGCGCTCGCCGTGACGCGGTTCCGGTTCCGCAGCCGCGCGGCGTTCATCGTCACGATCCTCATCATCCAGATGATCCCCGCCGAGGCGCTCATCATCTCGGTCTTCCGCCTCATCGACGGCTGGCAGCTGCTCAACACCGTCATCGGTCTCACCGCGGTCTACCTCGCGACGGTGCTGCCCTTCACGATCTGGACGCTCCGCGGCTTCGTCAACGGCGTGCCGATCGAGCTGGAGGAGGCGGCGATGATCGACGGTTTGAGCAGGTCGCAGGCGTTCTGGCGGGTGACCTTCCCCCTTCTGGCCCCCGGCCTGGTCGCCACCGGGGTCTTCGGGTTCATCCAGGCCTGGAACGAGTTCGTCTTCGCGCTCGTGCTCAACCCGCGCCCCGAGGCCATGACCCTGCCGGTGTGGCTCCGCACGTTCCTCGACCCCAACGGCGGCATCAACTGGGCCGAGCTCATGGCAGGATCGACGCTCGTGTCGATCCCGGTCGTGGTGTTCTTCCTCATCGTGCAGAGCCGGATGACGTCGGGCCTGGTCTCCGGGGCGGTGAAGGGCTGATGCGGGTCGGATTGGACGTCGGCGGCACCAAGACCGAAGCGGTGGCGCTGGATGACGAGGGGTCGGTCGTCGCACGCGTGCGCCGCCCCACGGCTTTCGGCCCCGATGGTGTCATCGCCTCGATCCTCGCCGCGGTCGAGGAGGTGAGCACGCACGCCGGCGGGCTCGCGACATCGGTCGGGATCGGGATGCCGGGACAGATCGTCCCCGGCTCGGGGGTCATCTCCCACGCGGTGAACCTCGGCGTGCGCTCCCTCGACGTCGCCGCCGTGGTCGGCGCCGATCTCGCGGTCCCCGTCGACGTCGAGAATGACGTCAAGGCCGCCGCGCTCGGCGCTGCCGTCCTCCGCCGCTCCGCGTCGCCCGGGGCCTCCGGGGCTGCGGAGTCGGGTCTTGCGTACCTGAACCTCGGCACCGGGGTGGCCGCGGGGCTCGTCATCGGCGGGGACCTCTGGCGTGGGTCGCGCGGTGCGGCCGGTGAGATCGGACACCTGAGCGTCGATCCCGCCGGACCCCGGTGTGGTTGCGGTCAACGCGGATGCATCGAGGCGCTCGCCGGCGGCCGCGCCATCGCCGAGCGGTGGGAGAGGCCCGCGGCGCTCCCCGTCGCCGACGTGTTCGACTGCGTCGACGAAGAGCGACCCGACAGCGCTGTCCGTGAGCGGGCGCGCGAGCTTCGCGACGACCTCGTGCGCGGAGTGGCCGCAGCGGTGCGGGTGCTCGTCCTCACCGCCGACGTGGACGTCGTGATGCTCGGCGGCGGGCTCACGGCCCTCGGCGACCGGCTCGTCGCGCCGGTGCGCGCGGCGCTGCGGCGGAGCGGCGAGACCTCGCCGTTCCTCCGGTCGCTGCATCTGGACGAGCGGATCGAGCTTCTTCCCACCGGATCGCCGGCCGCGGCGCTCGGTGCGGCCCTTCTCGGCGCCGAGCGGGGCGAGGAGGTGCTGACCGTTGGCTGAGATCGTCATCGTCGACAGCCCTGACGCCGCCGGCGCCCTCGTCGCCGCCGAGATCGTCCGTCTCATCGGTGAGAACCCCCGGACTGTGCTGGGACTCGCCACCGGGTCGACGCCCCTTCCCGTCTACCGGGCCCTGCGGGAGCGGACCGCCGGGATCGACCTCTCCGGCATCCGGGGCTTCGCCCTCGACGAATACGTCGGAATCGCGCCCGACCACCCCGAGAGCTACGCGTCGGTCATCCGCCGTGAGGTCGTCGAACTGCTCGGCCTCGACCCGGCGCTCGTCCACGTGCCCGACGGTGACCTGGAGCGGATCACCGTGTCGGGCGAGGAGTACGAGCGGGCGATCGACGACGCCGGCGGCGTCGACCTCCAGATCCTCGGCATCGGCACCGATGGCCACCTCGGGTTCAACGAGCCGGGGTCGTCGTTCGCATCGCGGACGCGGGTGAAGACGCTCACCGCCCAGACCCGCCGCGACAACGCCCGCTTCTTCCCGAGCCTCGACGACGTGCCGCGGCACTGCATCACGCAGGGGCTCGGCACGATCCTGCGCGCGCGACACCTCGTGCTCCTCGCCTTCGGTGAGGGCAAGGCCGCGGCGGTCGCCGGGGCCGTCGAGGGCCCGCTCACCGCCTCGCTTCCGGCGTCGGCGATCCAGCTGCATCCTCATGCCACCGTCGTCGTCGACGAGGCGGCGGCGTCTCAGCTGCGCCTGGCCGACTACTACCGCTACGCCTGGGACAACAAGCCCGACGGTCAGGGCCTGTAGTCCGCGCCCCACACGAGAGGCAGGAGCACGACGCACAGGGGAGCGAGCGGAGTCTGTGCGGCATCCTCCGTCGTGATCCACCGGGCCTCGGCGATCTCGGCCCGGGGCGCCGCGTCGGCGGGATCGATCTGAAGTCGGAACGCGTCGGCGACGACGTCGTGGCCCGGTTCGTTGGCGGCGGCGGTGCGGAAGACCCCGAGCGGATGCAGCGACGCGGCCGTGACCGAGAGGCCGAGTTCCTCCTGGAGCTCGCGCACGAGCGTCTCTGCGGGGGTCTCGCCCGGCTCGGGCTTACCGCCGGGGTTCATGAACAGCCGCGTGCCGGTCTTGCGCACGAGGAGCGCGCGGCCCGCGGCATCCGTCACCAGCCCCGCGCTGACACGGATCGACGGCGGGTTCACGCGAACACTTTGCCGGGGTTGAGGATCCCCTGGGGGTCGAAGACGCGGGCGATCTCGCGTTGGAGCCGCCACTGGTCATCGCCGAGCTCGTCGGCGAGCCAGCGGCGCTTCAGAATGCCCACACCGTGTTCGCCGGTGAGCGTGCCGCCGAGCCGCAGCGCCGCGCGGAAGAGCTCGTCGGCGGCCGCCCACACCTCGGCGGGAACCTCGCCCGGTCCCCGGTAGATGAAGTTCGGGTGGAGGTTCCCGTCGCCGGCGTGGGCGACGGTGGGGATGGTCATGTCGTACTCGCGCTCGATGCGCGCGATCTCGTCGAACATCGCCGGGAGGGCGCTGCGGGGCACCGAGACGTCTTCGATGAGCGTGGTGCCGAGGCTCTCCATCGCGGGATGCATCGACCGGCGGATCGCCAGCAGCCGCTCGCCCTCCTCCGGGTCGTGCGAGAGCGCGACCGTACCGCCCGCGGCGGCGAGGATCGCGGCGATCTGCTCGGCCTCGGCGCGTGCGGCGGCGCCGTCGGTCTGGATGGTCAGCTGCGAGGCGCCGGGCGTGGGGTGGGGGAGGTCCAGCAGCGCGTGGACGGCGGCGAGGGACGCGGCATCCATCAGCTCCATGATCGCCGGCTGGATGCCCGCCGCGGTCACCGCCGCGGAACCGCCGGCAGCGGCGCGCACGGTGGGGAAGGTCGCTGCGATCGTGCAGACCTCACCGGCGGTGAGGCGGCGGAGCTTCAGGGTGGCGCCGACGATGACGCCGAGGGTCCCCTCCGAGCCGATGAAGAGCGAGGTGAGGTCGAGGCCCGTGACGCCCTTGACGGTGCGGTGCCCGAGGGAGAGCAGGCGCCCGTCGGCGAGGACGACATCGAGGCCGAGCACCGCGTCGCGGACGACGCCGTACTTCGCGCACAGGAGGCCGCCGGCACCGGTGGCGATGTTGCCGCCCACGGTCGAGATGGCCCTGCTCGCCGGGTCGGGAGCCCACCACAGTCCGTGCGGAGCGAGGGCGGCATTCAGATCGGCGTTGAGGATGCCGGGTTCGACGACCGCGATCAGGTCGTCGCCGCGCACCTCGAGCACGCGGTCCATCCCGCGGACCGAGAGGGCGATCTCACCCGCGCCGGCGTTCGCGCCGCCGGCGAGGCCGGTGCGCGCCCCCTGGGTGACGACGGGGGTCGCGGTCTCGCTCGCGATGCGGAGGGTCGTCTGCACATCGGAGACGTCGCGCGCGTGGACGACGGCGAGGGGCGGGCCGGCAGCGGCGTGACCGGACTTGTCGGCGCGCGCCGCCTCGCGGGCGGCGTCGGAGTCATCCACGCGATCGCCCAGCGCCGCGCGGAGCGTGGCGAGCACCGCGCGGGCGTCGGCGGTCACGACGACAGCTGCCGCCGGCCGGCGAACACCCCGGCGGTGACGGCGATGACGCCGAAGACGACGCCCACCCAGACCGCGCCGAGGTCCCACCAGGCCAGGACGGCCGCGGCGTAGACGAGCAGCTCGACGAAGGCCCGCACGAACGGGTGCACCGCGAACACGGCGCGGGGCGAGACGAACAGCGCCCAGATGAGGATCGCGATCACCGGCGCGCCGATGCCGGCGACGATGTTCCAGGGGAGGGGCCAGGCGACGAAGCCCCAGAAAGCCAGCGAGACGAAGGCGAACAGCTCGCAGACGAAGGCGAGGATGTCGATTCCCGTCAGTGGTGCACGGGTGCCGGCGGGGCGCCCCTCTGTCGGCGCGTGCGGCTGCTGCGGTGCGACGTTCGGCGTCTCTGACACGCGGGCCAGTTTACCCGCCGCCTGTTGCCGCGCGTCCTGCACGCGGGGGCGCGGACGAGACCGTCAGGACTCCCCCCTGACGATCGCGCGGATGACTTCGGTCGCCAGTTTCGGCACCCGGTTCTCGTCCACGAGACCGTTGGCCTCCTGGAGCGTGTCCGTGAGCTGGGTGTAGCAGTACCCGCCCAGGACCCTGCTCGCCTGAAGCGCACCGAACACCCCGCGCAGGCGACGTTCGAACTCGTCGGGCGACTCGGCGACGGCGTATCCCCACGTCTCGATCTGTGCATCCGGCGCGTAGGTGACGCCGCCGAACTCGCTGACCACGACGGGCGCCGAAGACAGCAGCGGCGCTTCGTTCTCGGCGAGGAGAGTCATGCGGCGCCCCGCCGGCCCGATACCGGCGATCGTCGCCCTCATCGCGTCGTCATCCCGGTAGGACGCCGAGAGGGTCTCGGGGTCGTTCTGGTAGTCGTGAACGGTCAGGAGCGAGGAATCGGTGTGCTCCCATCCATCGTTCGAGATCACCGGGCGCGTGCCGTCCAGCGCCTTCGTGAGGTGGAAGAGAGCACGCACGAAGTCACGCTGACGCGGGTCGTGGGCGACCTGTTGGACGCCCCAGCTCTCGTTCACGGGCACCCAGGCGACCACGGATGGGTGCGAACGATCACGCGCGATCGCCTCCGTCCATTCCCTGCTCAATCGAGAGACGGATGTCGCCGAGAAGCGATAGGCGCTCGGCAGCTCCTCCCACACCATCAGCCCCAGTCGATCCGCCCAGTACAGGAACCGCGGGTCTTCGATCTTCTGATGGACCCGAGCGGTGGTGAAGCCGAGATCCTTGATGAGCTGCACCTCTTCGCGGAGCGCGTCGACGCTCGGAGCGGCCAGGTGGGACTGCGGCCAGTACCCCTGCGCGAGCACCGCCACGATGGGGCTCGGGCGATCGTTGAGGAGGAAGTGAGCGCCGTCGACCCCGACAGTGCGCATTCCGAAGTAGGAGGCCACCGTGTCGGTCGCACCGGCCGTTGTGCGGACCGTCACGCGGGCGTCGACGAGGCGGGGATGGTCGGGCGTCCAGAGGAGGTCCTCGTAGCCCTGTCCATTGGTCAGCGGCGGCAGGGGGAGGACGATGCGCGACCGCGGCTCGCTGACCGAGGCGCCGACTCGCGCGAGCGCCGTGCCCTCGTAGGTGAGTTCGACCTCGACGTCGACGCCGCCGGAAGGTCGGCCGCTCAGTTCGATGTCGGCGGTGACGGTGCCTGCCGCCACGTCGGTCTCCCAAGCCAGGCCCGTCAGGTACAGGGAGGGAACGGTCTCGAGCCACACCGTCTGCCAGATCCCCGTCGTCCGGTGGTACCAGATGACATGCGGGTCGGGGAGCCAATCCTGCTTGCCGCGAGGCTGCTCGAGGTCGTCGGGATCATCTTCAGCGCGCACCACGATCTCGAACGAGCCTCGCCGTGCGGCCGCGGTGGCATCGAGGGTGAACGGTGTGTGGCCCCCCTCGTGGACCCCGAGCAGACGCCCGTCGGCCCAGACCGAAGCTCGGTAATCGACAGCACCGAAGTGGATGAGAAGTCGGCCGCCCTCGTCCCATTCCGCGGCGGCGAGATCCTCTTCCGTGACACGGCGGCGGTACCACACCACCGGGTGGTGTCCGGTGTCGCCGACTCCGGACAGGGCGGATTCCGGGGGGTACGGAACCATGATCGTCCGCGCCGGCGGACGGTTCGGCTCGCTCCAGCCCTCGGTCAGGCCGACGTCGCCGTCGTCGTACTCGAACCCCCAGACTCCGTCAAGGCTGTGCCACACCGGGCGCAGGAGCTGCGGTCGCGGGTGCGTGCCGTCTTGGCGGCTCGGTCGGGAGAAGACATCTTCGGCCATGAGGTCATCATGGCCTAGGTTTCCAGCGCTGTAAAGCCGGGCGTCGAGGAGGGCGTCGTCTCTCGAACAGAGATGGCGTGCGGGACGATGCGATGGCGACCGACGCCCTTGTATCCCTCGATCCGCTCGAGCAGCAGCTCCAGCGCCGTTCGCGCCAGGGCCCGCTTGTCCGGAGCGATCGAGGTCAGAGCGGGCGAGCTGTAGCTTGCCAGATGGGTGTCGTCCCACCCGAGGACGGCGACATCGGCGGGAACGGCGCGACCGGCCGTCGCGAGGGCCTTGAGAGCGCCGATCGCGAACTTGTCGTCTCGGCAGAGCACGGCGTCGAACTCCACGCCGCGATCGATCGCGCGAAGCAGGGCGTCGCGGCTGTCCTCGATCGAGAATCCGTCGACCGGAAGGATCAGGTCGGGGCTGGGGGTGATCCCCGTGGCGATGAGTCGATCCTGATAACCGAGCAACCTCTGGCCGGTCGAGCCGGTGATGTCGTCGCGGACCGTGCCGAGGAAGGCGATCCGCCGGCGACCGGCCCCGAGCAGGAGGGCCACTCCGTCGGCGGCGGCGGCGACGTTGTCGATCATGACGTGGTCGGTGGTGACCGGCATCGCGGCCTCGCCGAGAAGGACCAGGGGGACGTCGGGCGCCAGGCGAGCGATCTCCATCGTGCCCATCTGCACGGGATGGAAGATCACCCCGTCGACCAGGCCCGCTTCGCGGTCGTGGAGGACCGCGCGCTCCGCCGAGGCGTCGCTCAGAGTCTGCTCGAAGATGACCCGATAGCCCAGCGTGGTCGCCTCCTCCGCGATCCGGCGTGAGAGCTCCGAGAAGTAGGGGTGGTCGATCTCGGGTATCGCGAGAGCGATCATGCCGGTGCGCCCGGTGGCCAGCCGGCGAGCGGTCAGGTTCGGTCGATAGCCCAGCTCGTCGATGGCCGCCTGCACGCGGGCGCGGAGTGCAGGCGCGACATGCGGGTAGTCATGGATGACGTTCGAGACCGTCTTCATGGACACCCCGGCACGTTCGGCCACATCGATCAGACGAACTCGCCGCATCGGGCCTCCCTTCGTCGCCATCCTAGGGTTCGACCTTCCGAGCGCGGTCTAGCGGAAAAATTTACAGCGCTGTACAGTGTCCCTCATCGCGGCTGTCACAGCTGGGCCGCGCGATGCGTTTTCAACGAGGAGGACTTCATGACAAGGTCACATCGACGGGGACGAGGACGGGCAGTGCTCGCCGCCTCCGCGACACTGGCGACCGCGCTGGTACTCAGTGCCTGCGGCGGCGGCGCTCCGTCGACGGGCGGGGAGTTCACCGGCGAGTACGACGGACCGGAGGTGACTCTGTCGTTCTGGAACGGCTTCACCGGCGGGGACGGACCGTTCATGCAGCAGATGGTCGACCAGTTCAACGAGGAGCACGACAACATCACGGTCGAGTCCAACACGATGCAGTGGGCCGACTTCTACCAGCGACTCCCCGCCGCCGTCACGGCCGGGGAAGGCCCCGACGTCGGGGTGATGCACTTCGATCAGCTCGGTTCGAACGCGGCGCGGCAGGTCATCCTTCCCCTCGACGACATGGTCGACGAGCTCGGGCTCAGCGCCGACGACTTCACCGAGACGGTGTGGGAAGCCGGTGAATACGACGGCCAGCGCTACGGCATTCCGCTCGATGTCCACTCCCTTGCGATGTACTACAACACCGAGCACTTCGCGGCCGCGGGCATCACCGAGGCGCCGACCGACGAGGCGTCGTTCATGGCGGCGCTGGACGCTCTGCAGGCGGCTGGGTACGAGACGCCGTTCTGGATGCCCGCCCGGTGGCCCGGACACCTCATGTTCATGACCCTCGACTGGCAGTTCGGTGGTGAGCCGTACGCGCAGGACGGGTCGGAGGCGACCTTCGCCGATGAGTCCGGCGTGCAGGCGCTGGAGTGGATGCGCGGGATCGTCGACGAGGGGTACAGTCCCGAGGACGTCGCCATCGATGCGCAGTACGTCGCCTTCAAGAACGGTGAGACGTCCATCACCTGGGACGGTATCTGGCAGTTCAACGATCTCGAAGACTCGGGGCTGCCCTACGCCGGCGCCCCGATTCCGAACATCGGTGGGCAGGAGTCCACGTGGGCGTCATCGCACCAGTTCTTCCTGCCCCGTCAGGACGACGAGAATCGCATGAACGCCGCGAAGGTCTTCATCGCCTGGATGAGCGAGCACTCCGAGGACTGGGCCGGCGCGGCCATGATCCCCGCCCGACAGTCGGTCCTCGACAGCGGGGCGCTGGACGGCATGCCGCAGGCTCCGATCGCCGAGGCCTTGGACAGCATGCGCTTCACGCCCACGGCACCCGGCATCGGAACGGTGACCACCGAGACGCTGGAGGTCGCCGTCGCCGACGGTGTCCTCGGCGCTGGTGAGCCGGCCAGCGTGCTCGAGGAGGCGCAGGGCCGCGCCACGCAGCTCATGGAAGAGAACCTGGCCACGTTCGGGCAATGAGCCAGACGACCTTTCCCTCCGGCGCGGGCGCACTCGCCACAGCGAGTGCGCCCGCGCGGCGGCTGCGTGATCACGGTCGCGCCACGCCGTGGTTGTTCCTCGCGCCCTACCTCCTGCTGTTCACGGGGTTCGTCGTCATCCCGGTGGTCCTCGGCCTCTGGATGAGCCTCCACCAGTGGGACTACACGCTTCCTCTGAAACCCTTCGTGGGGCTCGACAACTACGTCGACCTGTTCACGCCCGGATCGACCACGTCGGGGATCTTCTGGCAGGCGATGCAGGCCACGGCGATCTTCACCGTCGCGAGCGTGCCCTTCCTGCTCGTCATCCCCCTGCTGGTGGCGCTGCTGATGAATGCGAAGTTCCCGGGGCGCAATTTCTTCCGCGCCGTGTACTTCGCCCCCTACGTCCTGGGTGTCGCGGTCGTGGCCGTGCTCTGGCGGTACCTGCTCGACAACAACATCGGGCTCGTCAACTACTACCTCGGTGTTCTCGGTCTTCCCGATGACACCGCCTGGCTGACCTCCACCCCGGCAGCCTGGGTCGCCCTCGTCGGCGTCACGGTGTGGTGGACCCTCGGGTTCAACGCCATCATCTACCTCGCCGCTCTCCAAGACATCCCCGCCGAGCTCTACGAGGCGGCGCGGATGGATGGCGCCGGTCGCTGGCAGCAGTTCCGCAACGTGACCCTTCCGGGTCTTCGACCCATCCTGACCTTCGTCACCATCAACACCCTCATCGCTTCGGCGAACATGTTCGGCCAGTCCTACCTGATGACCCAGGGCGGACCAGGGCGCGAGACGCGGACCGCGATCTACCAGATCGCCGAAACGGGGCTGCGCAATTTCCAGATGGGGGATGCGGCGGCGATGAGCTACATCCTGACCCTCTTCCTCATCGGGTTGAGCGTCATGGTGTTCTGGCTGTTCCGTGAGCGCAAGGGAGCGCGCAAATGACCACCGTCCGATCCGCGCCCCGGGGCGCGCAAGCCGCTTCGCCGACAGCCTCGGAGGCCATCCCGAAGCGTCGGAAGGCGAGCGCCGGTCAGCGAGTGCGCGGCAGTCTGCGTCTGGTCGCGCTCGTCGGAATCGCGCTGGTGTTCATCAGCCCGCTGGTGTTCATGCTGATGACCTCGTTCAAGACGCGCGCGGATGCCACGAGTGTCCCCCCGAGCTGGATCCCCGAGGAGTGGACCCTCCAGGCGTACCAGACGATTCTCGGATCGGCATCCACGCCGGTCTTCACCTGGTTCCTCAACAGCGTCACCGCGGCGGTGGCGAACTCGGTCCTCGTCGTGATCACGGCGTCGCTGGCCGCGTACCCCTTGGCGCGCATGCAGTTCCGGGGTAAGAATCTCGTCTTCGGCGCGATCATCGCCACGCTCCTCGTGCCGCCCGTCATCCTCGTCATCCCGAACTACCTGATCGTCAGCGAGCTGGGCTGGCTGAACTCCCTCGTGGCGGTCATCGTGCCGACCGCTGCCGGCGCTTTCGGAGTCTTCCTGATGAGGCAGTTCTTCCTCTCCATCCCGGTGGAACTCGAGGAGGCTGCGCGTCTGGACGGCGCGAACAGATTGCGCACCTTCGTCAGCGTGGTGCTGCCGTTGGCCAAGCCCGCTCTCGCCACGTTGGGACTTCTGGCGCTCCTGACGAACTGGAATGACTTCCTCTGGCCGGTGTATGTGCTCTTCAGCCCTGACGTGCAGACGCTCCCCGCGGGTCTGTCGACCCTCCAGTCGGCCAACGCGGTGCGATACGACCTGCTGATGGCGGGTGCGGTCATCGCCAGCGCCCCCGTCGTGCTGCTCTTCGTGGCGTTGCAGCGCTTCATCGTCGAGGGCGTGTCCCAGTCGGGAATCAAAGGATGACGCCGCGCCGCGTCATCCTGGGCTCGGCCCTCTTCCTCCTCCTCACCGTCACAGCGAGCGGGTGTGCCGGCGGGCCGGACCTCACGCCGGTGCTGCGGGAGAACTTCGCCGATCCCGACGTCCTGCAGGTGGACGGCGGATACGTCGCGTACTCGTCGGATGGGAACAGGAGGAATGTGCCGGTCGCGACCTCCGACGACCTCCGCTCCTGGGAGTTGGAGGACGACGCGCTGCCCGACCTGCCGTCGTGGATCATCCCGGGCAAGACCTGGGCGCCGGAGGTCACCGAGATCTCGCCGGGCCGGTACGTCATGTACTTCACGGCGACGAATTTCCAGCCGACCTTCCAGTGCATCGGGGTCGCCGTCGCCGACGATCCTCTCGGACCCTTCACCGTTCAGGGCGACGAGATGCTCGTCTGCCCACCGGAGGAGGGCGGAGCGATCGATGCGACGACGGTCGAGATCGATGACGAGTGGCACCTGGTGTGGAAGAACGACGGGAACGCCGTCGGTGTCGACACGTGGATACAGACCGCTCCGCTCACCTCCGATGGACTCGCCCTCGCCGGTGAACCGGTGAGGATGCTCAAACAGGACCAGGCGTGGGAGGGCGACCTCATCGAGGCGCCGACCGTCGTCGCCCATGACGAAGGCGGCTTCACCCTGCTCTATTCCGCCAATTCGTACGGGGGCGACGAGTACGCGATGGGGTATGCCATCGCCGACGATCTCGCGGGACCCTGGGAGAAGGCGGACGGGCCCTGGATCTCGACGGCGTCGCTCGACGAGGAAGTGCGCGGCCCCGGCGGGCAGGACGTCGTCACGGGTCCGGACGGAGAATCGTGGCTGGTGTTCCACGGATGGGACTCGTCGTACACCTACCGGATGCTGCACACGGCGCCGCTGACATGGGAGGAGCGCGCGCCTCGCCTCGGCGGATGACGGAACGGGGTCAGTCTTCCGACCAGGTGATCCCCCCGTCGGGGTGGAACGCGATCCCCTGTCGCCGCCAGAGCGGGCCGAGTCCGCCGACGCGGCGGCGGAACGATTCCCACGAGCGCTCGGGGGTGGAGCCGAGCGGTGCCGACCACGCCGCCTCGGCTGCGGCCGCCACGCGCGGGAACATCATGGTGTCCAGGCCCGCGAGGTCGTCGATGGTCTCGGTCCACACGGCCGCCTCGACGCCGACGATGTCGTCGTCGGCGATCCCGTCGATGATCGAGGCCGGATCCCACTCGTAGGCCCGCCGGACACTCGTGGGGCCGTTCGCCCAGGTGAGGCCGCGGGGGGTGTCGCCGTCGTACTTCATGTCGAGGTAGACCGCGTCGGCGGGGGAGAGGATGACGCCGCTCGCGCGGCGCACGAAGGCGCGCGCCGCGTCGGCGCTCTCGGCGTCGGGGGTCGTCAGGCCCCAGTACTGCCCCACGGTCTCGGGGGCGACGTCGGCGCGCCCCGCGTCGTGCCAGGTCAGCGGCACCTTGCCCAGATCGGCGACGAGCTGCGTGACGCGCGAGAGGAAGGAGTCGTACTGGTCGGGGGCGGTGCCGAACGCCTCGTCGCCCCCCAGGTGCAGGTACGGACCCGGCGTGAGGTGGGCGAGCTCCCCGAGCACATCGGCGACGAAGTCGAACGTCGCCTCGTCATCGAGGCGGAGCGAGGAGAACCCCACGCCGAGCCCGGTGTACGGCGCCCCTGCAGCGGGGAGGGCCTCGCCGCGGGTGCCGGCTTCAGCGGCGAGCTCGGGGGTGACGACGGGGTCGGCTGCGAGATGCGGGTAGGCGAGGCCGACGGCGTGCGTATGCCCCGGCAGATCGATCTCGGGGACCACGGTGAGGTGGCGGGCGGCGGCGTACGCGACGATCTCCTGGTAGTCCTCCCGCGTGTAGAAACCTCCCGGACCGCCGCCGATCTCCGAGCCCGACGCCGCCGCGGTGAGGGCCGGGTGCGCACGCAGCTGCAGACGCCACCCCTGGTCGTCGGTGAGGTGGAGGTGCAGGTGCGTGAGCTTCAGGCTCGCGGCCCGGTCGATGACGGCGCAGACGTCGGCCACCGGGAAGAAGTGGCGCGCGACATCGAGCATGAGCCCGCGATAGGCGAAGCGGGGAGCGTCGTCGATGCGGATGGCGGGCACGAGCCATCCCTCGGAGACGGGGGTGAGCAGCTGCGCAAGGGTGTGAAGGCCGGCGGCGAGCCCGGTGGCGTCGGCGGCGGAGATCTCCACGCCGGTGTCGGCGGCGACGAGCCGGTACGCGCTGAGCGGCCCGATGTCGGACCGCTGCGAGAGGGTGAGCGCGAGGGAGGAAGCGGAGCCGTCGGAGGGCAGAGCGAGGGCCTGCGCGGTGGCGGCGGAAAGGATGCGGCGGGCCGCGGCCGCCGCATCCGGATCAGCGATCAGGGGGGTCTGCGCGGTCAGGACGAACGGGGCGCCCTCGATGGCGACCACGGAGCGCGGAAGGGGGACGAGGGCCGGAATCGCCGTCATGTAAGGATCCTTTACAAAAAGCGGTCCGATCAGCCTACCGTTCGCGATCCACTATGCTCGGGGTGTCGCGACTGGCGTTGAGGTGGGACACCACCGGGGAGCGACCGGGAGTCATCCGTCCGACCGCAGAGCATCCGACCGCACGCCTGGGCCGATGTCCGATCCGCCGCTGTGGAAGGAGACCGTCGTGTCCGATCCGATCTTCAACGCCCCTCTCTCCGAGGTCGACCCTGAGATCGCCGACGTGCTCGAGCGCGAGCTCGACCGCCAGCGGGGCTTCCTCGAGATGATCGCGTCCGAGAACTTCGTGCCCGTCTCGGTGCTGCAGTCCCAGGGCTCGGTGCTGACCAACAAGTACGCCGAGGGGTACCCCGGTCGCCGCTACTACGGCGGCTGCGAGGTCGTCGACATCGCTGAGGAGCTCGCCATCGAGCGCGCGAAGGCGCTGTTCGGTTCCGGGTTCGCCAACGTCCAGCCGCACTCGGGTGCCACGGCGAACGCCGCCGTGCTGCACGCGATCGCCCGCCCCGGTGACACACTGCTCGGTCTCGCGCTCGACCAGGGCGGTCACCTCACACACGGGATGAAGATCAACTTCTCCGGTCGGCTGTTCGACATCGTCGCCTACGGCGTCGACCCCGAGACCTCCCTGATCGACATGGACGAGGTGCGGCGCCTCGCCGTGGAGCACAAGCCCAAGGTCATCATCGCGGGCTGGTCGGCCTACCCCCGTCAGCTGGACTTCGCGCGGTTCCGCGAGATCGCCGATGAGGTGGGCGCCTACCTGTGGGTCGACATGGCCCACTTCGCCGGCCTCGTGGCCGCCGGTGTGCACCCCTCGCCCTTCCCGCACGCCCACGTCGTGTCTTCCACCGTTCACAAGACCATCGGCGGTCCGCGCTCGGGCATCATCCTCACCGACGATCCCGACCTGGCCAAGAAGATCAACACCGCCGTCTTCCCGGGGCAGCAGGGCGGGCCTCTCATGCACGTCATCGCCGCGAAGGCGACCGCATTCAAACTGGCGGCGACGCCGGAGTTCCGAGAGCGTCAGGAGCGGACGCTCCGCGGCGCGAAGATCCTGGCCGACCGGCTCATGCAGCCCGATGTCGCCGCCGCCGGCGTGGCGGTGCGCTCGGGGGGCACCGACGTGCACCTCGTGCTCGTCGACCTGCGCGATGCCGCGATCGACGGCAAGCAGGCCGAGGACCTCCTCCACGACATCCGGATCACCGTCAACCGCAATGCCGTGCCGAACGACCCGCGTCCGCCGATGGTGACCTCGGGCCTGCGGATCGGCACCCCCGCGCTCGCCACGCGCGGGTTCGGTGACGCCGAGTTCACCGAGGTGGCCGACATCATCGGCCTCGCGCTCCAGCCGGGTGCCGACGTCGAGGCGCTCCGCGCGCGGGTCGCCGCCCTCGCCGACGCGTTCCCGCTGTACCCCGGCCTCACGCAGTAACCCGCGGCCCGCTCCGCGGAATCCCACTCACCGGGCACCCGCCCCCCGGCGCCCCGCGCCTTCCCGCGAGAATGCATCTGGACGCCGAGGATGCGGGCACACCCCGCACTCTCGGCGCGCAGATGCACTCTCGCCGCAGGGACGCAGAAGGAGAGACGACATGACGGCTCAGAAGCTCGACGGCAAGGCCGCCGCTGCGGCGATCCGCGCGGAGTTGACCGAACGGGTCGCCGCGCTCACAGCACGGGGCGTCACCCCGGGCATCGCGACGGTGCTCGTCGGCGCCGACCCCGCCTCGCAGCTGTACGTGGGCATGAAGCACAAGCAGTCGGTGGGCATCGGGATGAACTCGATCCAGCGTGAGCTGCCGGCGGATGCCACGCAGGAGGATGTCGAGGCCCTCATCGACGAGTTGAACGCCGATCCGGAATGCCACGGCTACATCGTTCAGCTGCCGCTGCCGAAGCACCTCGACACCGACCGGGTCCTCGAGCGGATCGACCCGGCGAAAGATGCCGACGGGCTCCACCCGACCAACCTCGGCCGTCTGGTTCTCAACGTCAACGCGCCGATCACGACGCCCCTGCCCTGCACTCCGCGGGGTGTGATCGAGCTCCTGCTGCGAAACGGCTACGACCTGAAGGGCAAGCACGTCGTCGTCGTCGGCCGCGGCGTGACGATCGGGCGGTCGATCGGCTTGCTCCTGACCCGCCGCGAGATCAACGCCACGGTCACCCTCACCCACACCGGCACCCCTGACATCCCGTCCTTCCTCCGCCAGGCCGACGTCATCGTCGCCGCCGCGGGGGTCAAGCACCTCGTGCGAGCGGAGGACGTCAAGCCCGGCGCCGCCGTGCTCGACGTCGGGGTGACCCGCGAGGACGACCCCGAGACCGGCGCTCAGCGCGTGTACGGCGACGTGCATCCCGATGTCGCGGAGGTCGCCGGCTGGCTGTCGCCGAACCCCGGCGGAGTCGGCCCGATGACCGTCGCGCTCCTCATGACGAACGTCGTGGAGGCCGCCGAGCGCTCGCTGGAGGCCTGAGCCGCGGCATCCGCCCCTCCTCATCGACCCCGGCCTGTGGAGCCGGATTAGCGTAGGGGGATGGACGACACCGCGCGCCGCGCGATCGACCGGGCGCTCATGCCCCTCGTCGTGTCGACGGGGGCGTGGGGAGTGGTCGACGCGCACTGGCTCCCCGGTCCGGATGGCACGCCGGTGGTGTGGCTGCGGACGCGCACCGAGATCGAGCGCGTCGCGCTGGAGGCCCAACCGTGGGTGGAGGCGCAGGTCCGGGTGATCCTCACGAGGCTGAGCGTGGACTATCCGCTCGTCGCCCGCACGCGCTTCGAGATCACGTCGCTCGAGCGGCAGGGGAACCTCTTCGGCGACGGGCTCCCGGCGTGACCCCCGATCGGCCCCGCTGCCCGACCTGCGGCGACCGGTTGCGGTACGAGATCCTCGACGACGAGCGCTTCCTCGTGGCGTGGTCCTGTGTGAACTGCGGCGTCATCCGGACCACTGAGCCGGTCTGACGCGCGGCCGGCGTGGCTCGCACCAGGGCTGATCAGGTCGTGAAGCGCGACAGGAACCGTCGCGTCCGCTCCTCGCGGGGCGCGACGAGGACCTCATCCGGCGGCCCCTCCTCGACCACCCGTCCCTCGTCGAGGAACAGCACGCGGTGAGCGACATCGCGGGCGAACGCCATCTCGTGGGTCGCCATGAGGATGGTCGCCCCCTCCTCGGCGAGGGACTGCACCAGCTCGAGCACCTCTCCGACGAGCTCGGGGTCGAGCGCCGAGGTGATCTCGTCGAGGAAGAGCACCTCGGGGTCGGTCACGACGGCGCGCACGATCGCCGCGCGCTGCTGCTGACCGCCCGACAGCCGGTCGGGATGCTCGCGCGCCTTGTCGGCCAACCCGATGCGCTCGAGCAGGGCCATCGCCTTCGCTTCGGCGTCGCGCCGCGGCATCCGGTGCACTTTCCGCGCGGCGAGGGTGACGTTGTCGATGACCGACAGGTGGGGGAAGAGGTTGTAATGCTGGAAGACCGCGCCGAACCGCGCGCGCACCCGGTTGCCGTCGACGCGGGGGTCGGAGATGTCATCGCCACCCAGCCGGATGACGCCGTCGTCGATCGTCTCGAGAAGATTCAGGCAGCGCAGCAGCGTCGACTTGCCCGACCCGCTTGCCCCGATGACGGCGACCACCTCGTGCGCCGAGAGGTCGAGCCCCACGCCGCGCAGCACCGAGCGGTCTCCGAACGACTTCCAGATGCCGTCTGCCTGCAGGAGCGCCGTCACAGGATCGATCCCATCTGCTCGCGTCGCTGCAGCCGTGCCGTCCACCAGTCCGCGAGGCGGATGGTGGGGATCGCCAGCAGCACGAACAGCACCGCCGCGACGATGTACGGGGTGAAGTTGTACGCCAGCGATGTCTCGATCTGCGCGGCCCGAACCGCATCGACGGCGCCGATGACCGAGACGAGCCCCACGTCCTTCTGCATCGCGACGAAGTCGTTCATGAGCGGGGGCGTCATCTTGCGGAGCGCCTGCGGCATCACCACGAGGCGAAGCGACTGGGCATAGCCGAGGCCCATCGCCCGTGCGGCCAGGCGCTGCGAGGGGTGCACGGCCTCGATGCCGGCGCGGATCACCTCGCTCACGTACGCCGAATAGGTGATCGTGATCGCCGCGGTACCCAGGATGACCGGGGGGATGCGCTCGTTCACGAGCCCCGGGATCCCGAACCCCACGAGGTAGAGCACGATGATCAGCGGGATGCCCCGGAAGACGTCGGTGTAGCCGGCCGCGAGCGCCCGGAGCGGGAAGAACACCGCGCCGCGCAGGGTGCGAAGCAGCGCGATGACGGTCGCGCCGATCGCGACGGTGATCACCGAGAGTCCCAGCACCTGCAGGTTGAGCAGGAACCCCTCCCACACGCGCGGGAGAGAGGCGATGGCGGTCTCGGGGTCGAAGAACGATCGCTGGACCGACTCCCACCCGGGGGTGTTGACCACGGTGAGCCAGACCGCCACCGCGAAGACGACGGTGGAGATGACGGCGATCAGCACCGACCGGGTCGACTGGCGCGCGCGATAGGCGCGACGCTCCAGCTCGAGCGCGCTCGGCTGATGGATGTCGGCGCTCACCCTTCGACGCTAGCCGACCGCTCCGGGCCGGGCTTCACTCCAGCAGCGTGACGCCGGCACCTTCGCCCAGCCACTCCTGGGTGATGGCCTCGAGCGTTCCGTTCTCGCGCAGCGCGTCGACGGCGGCGGTGACGCGCTCGGTCAGCGGCGAGTCCTTGGCCAGCACCAGGCCCCACTCGTCGGGGATGCCGGCGGTGGGGAGCTCGCCCACGATGAACGAGTTGTCGATGTAGACGCCGGTGGCGTAGTACGCCGTCGGCGTGTCGAGCACGAGCCCGTCGATCTGGCCGGCCTCGAGGGCGGCCTTGGCGTCTTCGTTGGTGTTGTAGAGCTGCGCGGGGGTGTCGGGCTGGACGACCTCTTCGATCGTCTGCGCACTGGTCGACCCGACCATGGCGCCCAGCAGCAGACCCTTGGTGTCGGCTAGCGAGGTGACGCCCTCGGCGGCCTCGTTGCCTTCGATCGCGACGATCGCCTGGCTCGCGGCGTAGTACGGCGAGGAGAAGTCGACGTTCTCGGCGCGTTCGGGGGTGATGGAGTACTGCTGGATGTTGATGTCGAAGTCCTTCGGCCCCGGCGCGATCGCGGCTTCGAACGTGGTGCGCACCCACTCGACATCCTCGGGGGCGAAGCCCAGCTCCTCGGCGACGGCGTAGGCGACCGCCGCCTCGAAACCCTCGCCCGAGGCCGGATCGTCGTCGATGACGTACGGGTAGTACGCCGGCTCGCCCGTGGCGATCGTGAGCTTGCCGGGGGTGATGTACCCCTCGTCGGCCGGAGCCGACGACGCGTCGGAACCGGTGTCGGCGTCGGAATCGCCGCTACCGGTGGCGCAGCCGGTGAGGGCGAGGGCGGCCACGGCGATGCCGGCCAGGGCCAGGTGCAGGCGGGAACGGGTGCGGGACATGGCTGCCTCCAGATACGGGATGTCGCGCGCCGCGTGCTGCCGCGGTATGCGCCCCTCCATCATCCTGCGAGAGAGCGGATGCTGCGCCGCCACGCGTCGCTTTGTTACACGCTCTTCACGCGCGGGGAGGGGCGGGGTCAGAGCTCATCGAGCATGCGGCGCTGTTCCTCGGTCAGGCCGTCGCGGAGTTCCTTCCGCCCCTGCGCGGCGGCGCGGGAGTCGCCGACCCCGGGGCGCGGGCCCGTGGCATCCGCTCCCGCCGGCGCCGCGGCGCCCGCCGACCTCGCGCCGGTGGCGCGGTCGTACAGGGCGCCGGCGTGCGCCTCGACTCGATCGTCGATGACGTCGTAGATCGCCCAGCCGATGATGAGCAGCACGGGAGGAAGGAGCCACCCCCAGAACCATCCCCCGATCGACACGCCGGTCAGCAGCACCGTGGCGATCCACACGAGGAAGGCGACCGCGAAGGCGACGAGGAACTCCGCGACCTTCTCGCCCACCCGGGTCCGCCGGTCGGCGGAGCGGGCCGCCATGCCGCCGAACCATCGGGAGAGGAGCGGCTTGATCCAGATCACGATCGCGGTGAGCACGATGCCCGCCCACAGGGCCGCCCACCCGACGCGCGCGGGCGTGAGGAACCCGATCATCAGCAGCACCGCGATGTTGAACACCAGCAGCGAGACGAACCGCACGACCCAGGTCTTCATGGCTCCAGCGTGCCACGCCCGCTTCGCGGGGGCCACGGGTCAGCGCAGGGGCACGAGCTCGGTCAGGTCGTCGTCGGGCAGCACGTCGGCGACGGCGGTCACCGTCATGGTGCCGAGCGCGACGGCCCCGGAGATAGTGGTGAGGAAGGCGGTGTCGGCGGCGTCCCGGCCGGTGGCGATGCGCACGAGTGTGCTGCGAGGCGCGAGGGTCGTCGCATCCACGACGTACCAGGCGCCGTCGATGTGAGCCTCGGCGACGGCGTGGAAGTCCATCGGGTGAAGTCCCGGGGCGTACACCGAGACGAGCCGGGCCGGAACGTTCCGGGCACGCAGCAGGGCAACGGTCAGGTGGGCGAAGTCGCGGCAGACGCCCTGTCGGGCAAGGAGCGTGCGCATCGCGCCGTCGGTCGGCAGGCTCGATCCGCTGACGTAGGCCAGACGTGTGCCGACCCATGATGACACCGATGCGAGCAGCTCTGCCGGGTCACTGATCCCGGCGAACTCGGCAGCGGCGGTGGGGAAGAGGGCGTCCGACTCGGCGTAGCGGCTCGGCCGCCGGTAGCGCACGAGCTCCGCATCGCTCGCGGTGGCGGGCTCGGCCCAGCCGACGATCGTCGCCGAGTAGTCGACCACGAGGGCGCCGGGACGCGTGACGATCCGGTGCAGCCGCGTGCCGTGCTCGTCTGAGAGTTCGTCCGCCTCGATCGGCTCGCCATCGATCGTGACGCTCAGCTGCTCACGCTCGCGCGGCACCCCGGCGGCGACGGCGATGGAGAACACCAGCTCCGACGGCTCGGTGACCTCGAGCTCCAGGTTCGCGCCCACATCCCGCTTCATGCGCTCCACTCTCGCGGGCGCGGGCGCCGCCCACAACCGCGCGGACGGTGTGGTACGGATGAGAGGTGATCACCCTCACCCTCGACGACGGCGTCGCGGAGATCGTCCTCGACGCTCCCGAACGACGAAACGCGCTCACCCTGGACGATCTGACGAACCTGGATGCCGCCTACCGACGCGCCGCCGACGCGGGCTCCCGCGCACTGGTGCTGCGCGGCGAGGGCCGCGTGTTCTGCGCGGGTCGCGACATCTCCGGCGTCGACCCCGAGACCGACGACGTCACCGGCTACCTCGGAGCCGTCGAGCGGCTGATGCGACGGATGGCGGGGCATCCCGCCCCCACGTTCGCTGCCGTGCAGGGCGCGGCGCTCGGCGTCGGGCTCGGCCTCGCGATCGCCACCGACGTCGTCTACGTCGGCGAGGCGGCCAAGGTCGGCTCGCCGTTCGCCCAGCTCGGGGCTCTGCTGGACTCCGGCGGTCACGCGTTGCTGTTCGATCGGCTCGGCGCTCATCGCGCGCTCGACCTCATCTACACCGGCGACCTGCTCGGCGGCACCGAGGCCGTCGCAGCGGGACTGTTCAGCCGCGCCGTCCCCGACGCCGACCTGCTGTCGTTCACCCGTGAGAAGGCCCGGGCCGCGGCATCCGGTCCGACGCAGGCGTTCCTGAGGTCCAAGCGCCTCATCGGCTCGCTCCGCGACGAGCGGCTGTGGGCGGTGGTCGCCGCCGAGACGGCCGGTCAGGAGGCGCTGCGCGCCACCGACGACTACCGCGAGGGCTTCGCCGCGTTCCAGCAGAAGCGGCGGCCCACCTTCCGCGGCGCCTGATCTGCCCCCGGCAGTCCCCGACGACAGCCTCAGCCGCCGAGGGCGTCGCGGATGGCCTCGGCGGAGCGGGCCAGGCGCGCCGCGATGACCGAGGGCTCTGTTCCGCCGGCGACGTGAACCACGGCGATCGTCGCGGGCGGTCGGGACCGCAGCGTCAGCGGCACGGCGACGGCATGCACGCTCGGCAGCACCTCGTCGTGGCTCGTGGCGAAGCCGCGCGCAGCAGCCTCCCGTATCTCGGCGGCCACCGGGGCGGGCACGCTCGGCCAGGCACGTTCGGGGAGTTGCGCGAGAATCGCCTTGCCCGGCGCGCCGACGCCGACCGGATGCCGGGTGCCCGGCCGCTGCGCGACGGCGGCGACGGAGTGGCGGGGTTCGACGCTGACGAGCGTGACGCACTCCTCATGGTCGAGGACGGCGAGGAAGCATGTCATCCCGAGGTCGTTCGCGACCCCCGTGAGTTCGGGGAGAGCCTCGGCCTGCAGATCGTGGGCGACACCGGCGGCGAGGGCCGCCATCCGCGCACCCAGCGTCAGTCGCCCGCTGCGCTCGCGCACGACGAGTCCGTGCTGCTCGAGCGTGCGTACGAGGCGGTACGCGACCGATCGGTGCACCTCGAGTCGTTCGGCGACCTCGTCGATCGTCAAGGGCGCCCGGGCATCGGCGAGCGTCTCGAGGACCCGGATGCCACGGCTGAGCGTCTGCGATGCGGGTGCGCTCGGCGCGGCATCCGTCACGACTGCCCCCCTCCCGGACCGGTCCTTGCCGCATCCTCGACTCGTCGTATACGATCCGTTCAATAGTAGAACGGCGTGTTCGAATATAGAACATACCGACTCTTCTCAACAGCGCACCGCCGCGCCGCCCGGACATCGGCGTCAAGGAGAATCCATGCAGTTCCATCACCACGGCTACGTCTCGGGCGATCCCCGCGTCCAGCCCGCCGCCGGCACCGGGATCGACCGGCCCGACGATCTCCCCGACGTCGTCGACGTGCTGATCGTCGGCTCGGGGCCCGCGGGCATGCTCCTGGCCGCACAGATGTCGCAGTTCCCGACTCTCACGACCCGACTCATCGAGCGCCGCGACGGGCGCCTGCCGCTCGGTCAGGCAGACGGCATCCAACCGCGGAGCGTCGAGACCTTCCAGGCCTTCGGGTTCGCCGAGCGCATCATCGCCGAGGCCTACAACATCGGCTGGATGAACTTCTGGGGCCCCGACCCGACCGACCCGTCACGAATCACCCGCACCGCGCGTACCGAGGACTACGGCTACAAGATCAGCGAATTCCCGCACCTCATCGTCAACCAGGCGCGGGTGCTCGACTACTTCGCCGAGGCCGCGGCGCTCGGCCCCGCCCGCATCGCGCCCGACTACGGCGTGGAGTTCCTCGGCCTCACCGTTCGCGATGCCGACATCGACCCCGGCGCCGACACCGACCACCCCGTGGAGGTGCGCGTGCGTCACGTCGCCGGCCCCCGTGCGGGGGAGGAGCGCGCCATCCGAGCGCGCTACGTCGTCGGATGCGACGGCGCGCGCAGCCGCGTCCGCGAGGCGATCGGGCGCACCCACGTCGGCAGCACCGCCCAGCACGCCTGGGGTGTCATGGACGTGCTCGTCGACACCGACTTCCCCGACTGGCGCATCAAATGCGCGATCGCGGCGGAGGCGGGAAACATCCTTCACATTCCGCGCGAGGGCGGCTACCTCAGCCGCATGTACATCGACCTCGGAGAGGTCGCCGCCGATGACAACCACCGCGTCCGCGAGACCCCGATCGAGGAGATCATCCGGCGCGCCAATGCGATCCTCCACCCCTACACGATCGAGGTGAAGCAGGTCGCCTGGCACAGTGTCTACGAGGTCGGCCACCGGGTCACCGACGGCTTCGACGACGTCGCTGCCGACGACGACCGCGATCCGCGCGTCTTCCTCACCGGCGACGCCTGCCACACCCACAGCGCCAAGGCCGGGCAGGGGATGAACGTCTCCATGCAGGACGGGTTCAACCTGGGCTGGAAACTCGGTCACGTGCTCTCCGGCCTCGCTCCGGCATCCCTCCTCCGTACCTACGACGCCGAGCGCAAGCCCGTGGCCCAGCAGCTCATCGACTTCGACCGGGAGTGGTCGTCGCTCATGGCTCGCAAACCCGCCGAGATCTCCGACCCCCAGGAGCTCGCGACCTACTACCTGGGCACCGCCGAGTTCCCGTCGGGGTTCATGACTCGCTACGCGCCGTCTTCGATCGTGGCGGATGGCGCGCACCAGCCGCTGGCGGAGGGCTTCCCCGTGGGCTTGCGATT
The DNA here is from genome assembly GCF_037083565.1 of Microbacterium sp. CCNWLW134. Lineage (NCBI taxonomy): Bacteria > Bacillati > Actinomycetota > Actinomycetes > Micrococcales > Microbacteriaceae > Microbacterium > Microbacterium sp. CCNWLW134. The sequence continues at coordinate 560,114 of NZ_JBAOJU010000001.1, forward strand.
CAAGAGCTCCGAGGTGGTGAGGGTGGTCGACGGCAACGCCGTCCACCTCGGTCACCACGCCAAGGCCGACGGGCGCTGGCGCATCTACGCCTTCGCCGATCGCCCGGCCGCCGGCGAGTCCTCGGCGCTCGCAGACTGGGCGGAGCGGGTGGACGCCCCCGACGGACCCGTGCGCCGGCTGACGCCCGAGGGCGCCGACCTCGACACCGTCTTCGACGTGAAGGTGATCTACCAGCAGGCGTTCGACGACGTCGAGCTCGCCGCTGTGCCCCAGATCTTCCGGCCCCGCTCCGGCCCGCTGGGCCTCGTCGACGGCGAGAAGGTGTTCGCGGCGGCACCGAGCGCCTGGACCCGCACCGACATCTTCGACGAGCGTGGCCTCTCGCGCGATGGCGTCGTCGTGGTGGTGCGTCCCGACCAGTACGTCGCCGCCGTCCTGCCGCTCCGGGCGGCCGCTGAGCTCGATGCCTTCCTCTCGGGCGCCTTCCTGCCGCAGCGCGAGGTCGCTGGGGCCGGTACGTCGGCGCGCTGAGACATCCGCCCGCCCCGGCGCACACCGCGTTTGCGCCGACTGTACGCCGTGTATATCGAAGCCTGCGCCGACAGCCGGGCACAATGACCACGACCGCCCCCGATCCCGAGGAGTCCCATGACCGCCGATCGTGAAGCCGCCCTGCTCGCCGAGGTCCCCGATGGACTGTTCATCGGAGGGTCCTGGCGGCACGCTTCGGAGGGCCGGACGCTCCGCGTCTTCGATCCCGCCACCGGCCACGCGGTCAAGACGATCGCCGACGCCTCGGTCGACGACGGCAAAGCGGCACTGGATGCCGCTGTCGCGGCGTTCCCGGAGTGGTCGCGCACCCCGGCGCGCGAGCGCGCCGAACTGCTGCGTCGCACCTTCGACCTCGTCCAGGAACGCAAGGAGGACCTCGCGCTCCTGATGACGATCGAGATGGGCAAGCCCCTCGCCGAGGCGCGCGGCGAAGTCGTGTACGGCGGGGAGTTCATCCGCTGGTTCAGCGAGGAGGCCGCGCACGTGCAGGGTCGCTACGGCGCGAACCCCGAGGGCACCGGGCGCATGATCGTCTCGCAGCACCCGGTGGGTCCCTGCTACCTCATCACCCCGTGGAACTTCCCCCTCGCGATGGCCACCCGCAAGATCGCCCCGGCGCTCGCCGCCGGCTGCACCGTGGTCATCAAGCCCGCCGAGCTCACGCCGCTGACGACGCTGTTCTTCGTCAAACTGCTCGAGGAGGCCGGGCTCCCGGCGGGTGTCGTGAACGTCCTCACCACGTCGAGCTCGGGGAAGGTCTCCGAGCCGATCATCCGCGACCCGCGCCTGCGCAAGCTCTCCTTCACCGGTTCGACGCCGGTGGGGCAGCGGCTGCTCGAGCAGGCCGCAGAGGGCGTGCTCCGCACCTCGATGGAGCTCGGCGGCAATGCGCCCTTCGTCGTCTTCGACGACGCCGACCTCGACAAGGCGGTCGACGGCGCGATGGCGGCGAAGTTCCGCAACATCGGTCAGGCGTGCACCGCGGCGAACCGGTTCATCGTGCACCGCTCCGTCGCCGACGAGTTCGCCCGTCGCGTCACCGCGCGCGTGCAGGGCTTCCGCATCGGTCGCGGCACGGAGGAGGGCGTCACCATCGGCCCGCTCATCGACGATCGCGCGGTGGCCAAGGCCACGGCCCTGGTCGACGACGCCGTGAGCCGCGGTGCGGAGCTGCGCACCGGCGGCAAGGCCGTCGACGGTCCGGGAACGTTCTACGAGCCGACGGTGGTCTCGGATGTGCGGCCGGGAAGCGACATCCTCCGCGAGGAGATCTTCGGGCCGGTGCTCGCCATCATCCCGTTCGACGACGAGGACGATGCCGTCCGCATCGCCAACGACACCGAGTACGGCCTGGTCTCCTACGTCTACACCGAGAACCTCGCCCGCGGGCAGCGCATGATCGAGCGGCTCGAGACCGGCATGATGGGCCTGAACATGGGGGTCGTCTCCAACGCCGCCGCCCCGTTCGGCGGGTGGAAGTTCTCGGGCCTCGGCCGCGAGGGCGGCGCCGAGGGCATCCACGAGTACCTGCAGACGAAGTACACGCTCACCCCGAACCCGTTCGCCTGAGCGCGGCGGCGCGCCTCGGAAGGGGCGGCGACCGGGTGTCGGGGGCGCGGGGCAGGATGACCGAGTGATGACGTCACCGCTGCTCGCACGCCGCCTGCGCTCGCACCGTCTGAGCGCGCCCGCCGCGACGCTGGAGGCCGCCGCGCGGTCGCTGCTCGCGGTCCAGGCGCAGGATTTCGTGGGCGGCCGGTGGGCGCTCGCGACGCGCACGCGTGGTGCTCCCTCGCTCTGCGCCGTCGACGCGCTCTTCGACGGCGGCCGGCTGGTGCGCTCGTGGACGATGCGCGGAACGCTCCACATCGTCTCCGCAGCCGACCTCCGATGGATCCTGGAGGCGACCCGGGCGAGGCAGGAGCGCCGTGCCGCCCCGGTGCTCCGGCGCGAGGGGGTCGACGGCGCCGTGCTGGTGCGCGCCGAGCAGGCCGCGCGCCGAGCGCTCGACGACGACGAGCGGATGACCCGCGCCGACCTCTTCGCCGCGTGGGATGCCGCGGGCATTCCCACCGCGGGACAGCGCGGCTATCACCTGCTCTCCGCGCTCGCCGTTGCGGGTGTGCTGTGCCTGGGGCCCGTCCAGGAGCGGCCGAGCCGTGCGGCACGGGAGCAGACCGTCATCCTCGTCGATGACCTGAGGCCGGATGCCGCGACGCCGGCCGATCCTCTCGTCGAGCTGATCGTCGGCTACATCCGCGGCCACGGGCCGGCTTCCGCACGCGATGCGGCGTGGTGGTCGGGTCTGCCGCTCACGGCCGTCCGCGCGGCGCTCGCCGATGCCGGTGATCGCGTCACGGTCTGGCGCGAGGGCGCCGAGCCGCTGTACGTCGACGCCGCCGCGGCGCCCCGCGCGACGGCGTACGACGACGCACTGGCGCTGCCGCCCTTCGACGAGTACTACCTCTCCTACGACGACCGCTCGGCCACGTGCGCGCCGCAGCATCTCGACCGGGTGGGGCCGTCGAAGAACGGCATGGTCCGCGCCGTGCTGATCGCCGACGGCCGGGTGGCGGGCACCTGGACGCCTGCCAGAGGTGCGGCCGGCATCGACCTGTTCGACGCCGACAGCGTCTCGGTCGCCGACGCGCGCGCGGCGGTCGCCCGGTTCACCGCGTTCCGCGCGGGATGACCCGCAGGCGGACTACTCCGCCGGGGAATGCCGCTCGAGGAAGGCGTACACCTCGGTGTCGTCGACTCCCGGGAACGCGCCGCGGGGGAGAGGGGAGAACATGTGCTGGTGCACCCGCGCGCTCGGCCAGGCCTTGCCGCTCCAGCGCGAGGCGACGTCGGTGGGGGGACGGCGGCAGCACGACTCGTCAGGGCAGGTGGAGGTGGCCCGCGTGGCCGTCTCGCGACCGCGGAACCACTTGGCGTCGTCGAAGGGCACGCCGACCGTGATCGAGAACTCCCCGTCGCTGGTCACGCCCGTCTGCGTCGAGCACCAGAAGGTGCCCGCCGGGGTATCGGTGTACTGGTAGTGCTCCGTGGTGCGGTTCTGCTCTTCGAACGCCGAGCGCGCTGACCACTGGCGGCACACGATCTGTCCCTCGACCGACCCCGTGACATCCATCGGCACCGGGAGGTCGTCGTTCTCGTACACGCGGGAGATCCCGCCGTTGCCGTCGACCCGCAGGAAGTGCAGTCGGATGCCGAGATGGTGGGTGAGGAGGTTCGTCAGGCGCATCGCCGCGGCTTCGTGGGTCACCCCGAACGCATCGCGGAAGTCTTCGACGGCGAGGTTGCGGTCCTTCTTCGCCTGCTGGAGGAAGGACACGGCGGCGGTTTCGGGCATGAGACAGCACGCGGCGTAGTAGTTGATCTCCAGACGCTGCTGCAGGAAGTCGGCGTAGTCGGTGGGCCGCTCGTGCCCCAGCAGACGGTGCGCCATCGCCTGCAGAGCCATGGAGCGCAGGCCGTGCCCGCCGGGGATCGACGCGGGAGGCAGGTAGATGCGTCCGTGCTCGAGGTCGGTGACCGAGCGCGCCGAGTGCGGCAGATCGTTGACGTAGATCAGCTCGAAGCCGAGCTGCTCGGCCATGATGCTCACGGTTCGGTGGGTGAGGGCGCCGGAGACGTGGCCGGCGGCCTTCAGCTGCTTCTCGGCGAGGCGTTCGATGTCCGGGAGGTAGTTGTCGGCGTCGCGCATCCGTACCCGCAGCTCGGTGTTGGCCCGGCGGGCCTCCTCCGGCGTGGCGATCGCCTCGCGCTCGCGACGCTGCAGTTCGCGATGCAGCGCCAGGATCGATTCGAGCGTCTCATCGGTCATCGACTTCGACACCTTGATGGGGGCGACCCCCAGCTGGCGGAAGACGGGACTCGTCTGCGCGCGCGCGAGCTCGATCTCCAGCGCCGCGCGTCGATTGGGCGGCTCGGTGGAGAGGAGGTCGGTGACCTCGACGCCGGTGGCCCCGGCGATCGCCTGCAGCAGCGACAGCTTCGGCTCCCGCTTGCCGTTCTCGATGAGGCTCAGTTGGCTGCCGGCGACGCCGACCTGCTCTCCGAGCTCGTCGAGCGTGAAACCGCGGGAGAGCCGGTGGTGACGGATCCGGTGGCCCAGCGTCGTGAGGTGCAGCGGTGCCGTCGAGGTCGCGGTGGGAAGCGCCATGATTTGAGGATAGCGAAAGAATCAGTATTTTTGCGCGGTAGCTGCCCCTAAACACGGTATCGCAACCCGAGATAGTGGAGGAACACCAGGTTTCATGCCGAGCTGAGGGAGCTTCCATGGCTATCGCCGACATCTTCTCGCGTACCGCGTCCGCCGCGATGGACGCCGGAGACTCCCGTGCGTACGGCGCCCGCCCCACGATCATCGGCGGCGGGATGGCCGAGTTGGAGGCGTGGGTGGAGGAGATCGCCACTCTCACCCAGCCCGATCGCATCCACTGGGTCGACGGGTCGCGCGGCGAGAACGATGCGCTGCTGCGCCAGATGGTCGACGAGGGGAAGCTGATCAAGCTCAACCCCGAGTGGCGCCCGGGTTCGTACCTCGCCCGCTCCCACCCGAGCGACGTCGCGCGCACCGAGGCGCGCACCTTCATCGCCTCGGAGCTCGAAGAAGACGCCGGCCCCACGAACAACTGGGCCCCTCCTGCCGAGATCCGCGCGACGATCACGCCGCTGTTCGAGGGATCGATGCGCGGTCGCACGATGTACGTCGTGCCCTTCTCGATGGGCCCGGTCGGCGGTCCGCTGTCGCACATCGGCGTGCAGGTGACCGACAGCGCGTACGCCGTGGCATCCATCGGGATCATGACCCGCGTGGGCACGCAGGTGCTGCGGGAGATCGCTGCCGGGAAGCCCTGGGTGAAGACCGTGCACTCGGTCGGTGCTCCTCTGCGCCCCGGCGAGCCCGATGTGGCGTGGCCGTGCAACGACGAGAAGTACATCGTGCACTTCCCCGACACCCTCGAGGTCTGGTCGTTCGGCTCGGGGTACGGCGGCAATGCGATCCTGGCGAAGAAGTGCTTCGCGCTGCGGATCGCCTCGGTGATCGGCCGAGACGAGGGCTGGCTCGCCGAGCACATGCTGCTCATCCGCGTGATCGACCCGGCCGGTCGCGCCTACCACGTCGCCGCGGCGTTCCCCTCGGCCTGCGGCAAGACGAACCTGGCCATGCTGCGCCCCACCATTCCCGGATGGCGCGTGGAGACCCTCGGCGACGACATCGCCTGGCTCCGTCCGGGCGAGGACGGACGCCTCTGGGCGATCAACCCCGAGGCGGGCTTCTTCGGGGTGGCGCCCGGCACCGGCGAATCGACCAACGTGACCGCGGTCGAGACCCTGTGGGGCAACACCATCTTCACCAACGTCGCGCTCCGCCCCGACGGTGATGTCTGGTGGGAGGGTTTGACCGACACCCCGCCCGCTGAGCTCACCGACTGGGAGGGCAACCCCTGGACGCCCGAGAGCGGTCGACCCGCCGCCCACCCCAATTCGCGCTTCACCGTCGGTGCCGCCCAGTGCCCCCAGATCGCCGAGGACTGGGATGCCCCGCAGGGAGTGCCGCTGGATGCGATCCTCTTCGGCGGCCGCCGGGCGACGAACGTCCCGCTCGTCGTCGAGGCGACCGACTGGACCCACGGCGTGTTCATGGGCGCGACGATCTCGTCGGAGCGCACCGCCGCCGCCGAGGGCACCGTCGGCGAGCTCCGCCGCGACCCGTTCGCCATGCTGCCGTTCTGCGGGTACAACATGGCCGACTATTTCGGGCACTGGCTGAAGGTCGGTCAGAAGCTCCGCTTCGACCGCGCTCCCCGCATCTTCCAGGTCAACTGGTTCCGCAAGGGCCCCGACGGACGCTTCCTATGGCCCGGCTTCGGCGACAACGCCCGGGTCATCGACTGGATCATCCGCCGAATCGAGGGCGAGGTCCCCGCGGTCGACAGCCCGGTCGGGCGCCTGCCGCGCACCGAAGACCTCGATGTCGACGGCATCGACGTCTCGGCCGACGACCTCGAGCGCCTCTTCGCCATCGACCCGCAGTCGTGGCTCCAGGAAGCCGATCTCACCGACGAGTTCTTCCGCACCTTCGAGGGACGGATTCCCGCGGCGCTGTACGCCGAGCTCGCGGCGCTGCGCTACCGCCTCCAGCGGGCCTGACGCCGCGTCACACCAGGAGCTGGTGGCGGGCGAGGTCGCGGTACAGCGGCGTCGTCTCCACCAGCTCCCCGTGTGTGCCCTGGCCGACCACGCGGCCGTGGTCGAGAACCACGATGAGGTCGCTGTCGACCACCGTCGACAGCCGGTGCGCAATGACGATCAGCGTGCGTCCGGCCGCCACGGCGTCGATCGCGTCGCGCATCCGCTGCTCGTTCAGGCCGTCGAGCGACGAGGTCGATTCGTCCAGCAGCAGGATGGGCGGCGCCGCCAGCAGCGCCCGCGCGATCGCGAGGCGCTGACGCTCACCCCCCGAGAGCATCACGCCACTCTCGCCGACCGGTGCCTCCAGACCGAGGGGGCTGCGCTCCAGCACCTCGCCGAGGTTGACCGCGCGGAGCACCCGCTCGCATTCGGCGTCCGAGGCCTCCGGCGCCGCCAGTCGCAGGTTCTCGGCGATCGTGCCGGCGAGGGTCGGAGCATCCTGCTCGACGTAGCCGAGCTGTGAGCGCAGCGCCGCCCGGTCGATCGTGCGGACGTCCGCGCCGTCGAGGAGGATCGCGCCTCCGGTGGGATCGTAGAACCGCTCGATGAGGGCGAGCGTCGTGCTCTTTCCGGCGCCCGACGGGCCGACGAGGGCCACGCGCGCTCCGCGCGGGACGCGGAACGAGACGCCCCGCAGCACCTCGCCGTCGGGCGTCGCCTCCTGTGAGGGCGGTGATGCCCCCGCATCCGATCCATCGTCCCGGCGCACCACGTCGATCGTCGTGGTGTCGACATGGGCCGATTCGAGCAGCGCCTTGGCCTCCTTCTCGGCCGTGCGCCGCGCGGCGATGACGTTCTCGGGATATGAGAACCGCACGTCGACGAATTCGATGGCGGCCGGCGCGGTCGTATCGACCGCCGGGGCGGCGGGCACGGCCGCGGCGGTGCGGGCGTCGTCGGCGTCCTCGGTCGGGAGATCGAGCACTTCCTGGATGCGGCCGAGGGCACCCAGTGCCTGGTTCACCGACGTGATCGCGCCGAAGAACGTGCCGAGGGGCCCGATGAGGAGGAAGAGGAAGATGACGAAGGTCACCAGGCTCGCGATCTCGATCGCTCCGGATGCGACGCGGAAGCCCCCGAAGCCGAGGACGACCAGCAGCGAGACCTGCAGGGCGATGCCGGCGACGGGAACGACGAGCGCCGACACCTTCGCGATGCGGACCCCGACGTGGTAGACGTCGGTGGCCATCGCGCTGATCGCCGCGGTCTCGCGCTCGGTCGCCCCGGCCGCGCGGACGGTGCGGATCGACCCGATGGCGCGCTCCACCCCCGAAGCCAGCTCGCCCACCTTCTCCTGCTGCACCTGGGTGGCCCGGCGGATCCGGCCGCTGAGAAGGACCACGCCCACCACCGACACACCCAGGACCAGAACGATCGCCCCGAGCAGCACCGGATCGATGATGGCCATGCCGATGATGGCGCCGACGAAGATGAGCGAGTTGCCCACGGCGTCGGCGAGGCCCTGGGTGAGGACGGCGTAGAGGAGGGTGGTGTCGGTGCCGACGCGCGACACCAGATCGCCGGTGCGGCGGGAGTCGAACTCGCTGATCGGCAGGTGGAGGATGCGCGAGATGAGCTTCCGGCGGCTGGAGTACACCACCGCGGTTCCGGTGCGCTGCAGCAGGTAATGCTGGTATCCGCCGATCAGCGACGCGGCGACGACGAGGGCGACGATGCCCCACACCAGCAGGCCGAGGGTCTCGCCCGCCTGCACGCGCTCGATCACCTGGCCGACGAGCACGGGCTGGCCGAGCGTGGCGATCGCCCCGATGATGCTGAGGACCGCCACCACCACGAGCACGCCCTTGTGCTCGAGGAGGAAGGGGATCAGCTGCTTCAGGCTCGCGCGGGGGCCCTCCTGGGAGGCTGCGCGACGGCCGCGGCGACGGGACGGGCGGGTGGTGTCAGACATGGGGATGCTCCGAGGGCTAGGGCTCAGCTACGACCGTACTTCTTGTGAGCTGCCTGTTTGCTCACACCGAGTGCCCCGGCGATGGCCTGCCAGGAGTATCCGAGCGTGCGCGCGCGGCGTACCTGCACCTCCTCGGCCCGCGACAGCTCGACGCGGACCCCTGCGAGTCGTCGCAGTTCGGCGATCGGCTCCGAATCGGGCGCGGACCCGATCAGGGTGCGCAGGTCGTCGCTGGACACGGTCTCTCTCCCTCTCGGCCGCGGCGCGGCATCCGTCGTCAACCGTAGGTGACGTTCTGCGCTCTGTCAACCGAGGTTGACGCGCGTCCGCGCCCGTGCTCGCGTCCGCCCCCGCGCCCGCCCCCGCGCCCGCGCGCCGGCGCCCGCGCCCGCGCTCGCGTCCGCCCCGACTCCCGCCGCCCACCCACGTCCGGCTCCCTCTCCCTCTTCGTTCGTCGCAGATGTACGCGATCGAGGGGGTTAGGCGTACATATGCGACGAACAAACGCGTGCCAGCGGCCCCGGGGGACGTGAGCCGACCGCCGCTATTACCACCGGCTCGCCCCCCCAGGTCACCGTCCCCTGCCTCGTTCGTCGCAGATGTACACGTTCGGGCGGGATAGGCGTGCGTTTGCGACGGACGAGTCGGATAGGGCGGGTTCGACGCTCACCCGCCAGCCATCGCACCCGAGCCGACCCGGGCCACCCCCACGCGACTCCGTTCGTCGCAGATGTACGCCGGAGGGCGCCGTGGCGTGCATATGCGACGAACGAAGCGGGGGACGGAGGAAGAGGGCGGCGAACGAAGCGGAGAAAGAGACAGGCGATGGATGCGCGGGGCGGCGGGAAAGCAAGAGAACGGATGCCGCGGGGGCGGCCGGTCAGCCGCCGTCCACCGTGTCGGAGGTCGCGGGTAGGGTGGTCCGGTGCCTGAGCCCGTGATCCGCGCCGAGAACCTCGTGAAGACGTATTCGTCGAAGGGGAAGCCCGACTTCGTCGCCGTCGACGGGCTGTCGTTCGAGGTCGCGCCGGGCGAGTCCTTCGGGCTCCTCGGGCCCAACGGCGCCGGCAAATCGACCACCATGAAGATGATCGGCGCGGTGTCGACGCGCACGCGCGGAGAGCTGAGCATCTTGGGGCTCGACCCCGACCGGTACGGCCCCGAGATCCGCTCCCGCCTGGGTGTCGTGCCGCAGCAGGACAACCTCGACGCCGAGCTCAACGCCCGCGAGAATCTCTACATCTACGGTCGCTACTTCGGTCTGCCGAGCAAGGTGTGCCACGAGAAGGCCGACGAGCTGCTGGCGTTCGCGCAGCTCGAAGACAAGGCCAAGAACAAGGTCGAGCAGCTGTCGGGTGGGATGAAGCGCCGCCTCACCATCGCGCGCGGCCTCATCAACGACCCGCGCATCCTCCTCCTCGACGAACCGACCACGGGCCTTGATCCCCAGGCCCGGCACGTGCTGTGGGATCGCCTGTTCCGGCTGAAGGAGCGCGGCACCACGCTGGTGCTCACGACCCACTACATGGATGAGGCCGAGCAGCTCTGCGACCGTCTGATCGTCGTCGACAAGGGCCGCATCATGGCCGAGGGGACGCCGGCATCGCTCATCCGCGAGCACTCCAGTCGTGAGGTGCTCGAGGTGCGCTTCGGCTCCGACCGCAACGAGCAGGTCGCACCGCAGCTGCAGGGCCTCGGCGACAGTGTCGAGGTGCTCCCGGATCGCATCCTTATCTACACCGACAACGGCGAGCGGGCACTCGAGCGCGTCACGCAGCTCGGCTTCGAGCCCGTCACCTCGCTCGTGCGTCGCTCCAGCCTCGAAGACGTCTTCCTGCGCCTGACCGGAAGGTCGCTGATCGAATGAGCGTCGACCCGAGCAGCGCCGATGCGATGAGCGCCGACCCGAACAGCGCCGGCCCGAGAAGCGCCGCCCAGGCGACCGCGAAGGTCGCCCAGCCGAGCCTCGACGAGCTGCGCGCCGAAGCGATGGCGTGGGGACGCAAGCCCCGCGCTTACGGCTCGTGGTACGTCACCGAGCACATGGTGCGCGCGATGCGCGCCTACGGCTGGACCATCGTCGTCGGTGCCCTCGGTCAACCGATCGTGTATCTCCTGGGCCTCGGCCTGGGTCTGGCGGCGCTGATCGACGCGCCGGTCTCTGACGGCGGCGTCACCGTCGATTACGTCGTGTTCGTGGCGCCCGCCCTCCTCATGACCGCGACCATCGCCGTCGCGAGCGAGGAGTTCACCTACCCGGTGATGGCGGGGTTCAAGTGGCGACGCTACTTCTACGGCTTCAACGCGTCGGCGCTGTCCTCGCCGCAGATCGCCCACGGTGTGATCCTCGGCGCCACCGCCCGCATGGTCGTGGTGGGAGCGGCCTACTACGTCTTCCTCGTGCTCTTCCAGGCGATCCCGAACCCCGAGACGGGCTGGATCTCGATCTTCATCTCGATCCTGGCGGGGCTCGCCTTCGGGGTGCCGATCATGGCCTACGCCGGATCGATCGAAGACGACAAAGGGCAGTTCGCTCTCGTGCAGCGCTTCATCTTCATGCCGATGTTCCTCTTCTCCGGCACGTTCTACCCGCTGTCCACGCTCGGCTGGCTGCAGGTGATCGGCTGGATCTCGCCGCTCTGGCACGCCACCGAGCTCGGGCGACTCGTCACCTACGGCCGGCCCGAGAGCCTCCTGATGATCGGGGTGCACATCCTGTACCTCGTCGCCCTCACCGTCGGCGCCGCGTTCCTCGCGCGCCGGATCTTCGTGCGGAGGCTCGCGAAATGACCGCCACCGCCATCGCTGCAGAGCCCCGCGCCCGCGCCGGGGGAGTCCGGTCGCTCTGGGCCGGCAACCCGCAGGCCGTCGTGCAGCGCGGGCTCATCGCGGCGCGCTCGTCGAATTGGATCGTCGTGCTCTCGGGGTTCTTCGAGCCGGTCTTCTACCTCCTCTCGATGGGGGTCGGACTGGGCGCGCTCATCGGCGACGTCACGACCGCCTCGGGCCTGGAGGTGTCCTACGCCGCCTTCATCGCCCCCGCACTCCTGGCGGTGTCGGCCATGAACGGCGCCGTCTACGACTCGACCTGGAACGTCTTCTTCAAGCTCAACTACGGCAAGCTCTACGAGGGGATGCTGGCGACCTCGCTCGGCCCGCTCGACGTGGCGCTGGGAGAGATCCTCTACGCGCTGCTACGCGGACTCGTCTACGCCAGCGGGTTCATGGTGATCATGCAGTTCGCGGGGCTGAACCTCGCCTGGACGGCTATTCTCGCCATCCCCGCGGTCCTTCTCATCGCGTTCGGGTTCGCAAGCCTCGGAATGGCGATCACAAGCTACATGAAGGCGTTCCAGCACATGGACTGGATCAACTTCGTCATGCTGCCGATGTTCCTGTTCTCGGCGACGTTCTATCCGCTGAGCGTCTACCCCGACTGGCTCGTCCCCGTCATCCAGGCCCTCCCGCTCTGGCACGGCGTCGAGCTCATCCGCGGTCTCACCCTCGGCGATCTCAGCTGGGGCATGCTCTGGCACGTGCTCTACTTCGTCGTGATGATCGCGGTCGGCCTGATCTTCACCACGAAGCGCCTGCGCGCCCTCTTCCTCGACTGAGAACGGGCGCCGCACTACACTCGGCGCCACTGTTGCACCCCAGCACCGTGCTGTCACGGAAGGGACGCCTGTGGACCTCGCCACCCTCCTCGCCTTCTCCCTCGCCGCGGTGGTCGCCATCGCGATCCCCGGGCCGACCGTCCTGCTCGCCCTCGCGAACGGCTCCCGGTACGGCGTCAAGCGCGCCACCGCCGGGATGCTCGGTGCCGTGGCATCCGATGTCGTCCTCGTCGTCGCGGTCGGCATCGGCCTCGGGGCCCTGCTCCTTGCGAGCGAGCTGGCGTTCACCGTCGTGAAGTGGGTGGGGGTGGCGTATCTCGCTTTCCTCGGGATCCGGATGCTGCTGTCCCGCGGCGCGCTCCTCCACGGCGATCCGGCAGCCGACCCGCGCGGCTCGCGCCGCGCGCTGTTCCTCCGCAGCTTCCTTGTCGCGGTGACGAACCCCAAGGGATACCTCTTCGTCGGCGCGCTCCTGCCGCAGTTCATCGACCCCGCCGCACCGCCGCTGCCGCAGTATCTGCTCATCGGCGTGGTGTTCTGCGCGCTCGACTTCGCTATCATGCTCGGCTACGCCGTGCTGGGGTCCGGTGCCGTGCGCCTCCTCAAGCGACGGGGCGCGGTGTGGCTCGAGCGGGTCTCGGGTGCGGTGCTGCTCGGGCTCGCTGCGTGGCTGGCGACATCCCGACGGGCTTCCGCCTGAGTCTCAGAGCGATCCGGTGGCACCGACCCCGAGGTCGGCGTCGTAGTCGACGTCCTTCGTCTCAGGCGCAAGCGCCAGGGCGATGAAGGTGAGCACGCCCATCGCCGAGAGGTAGAGCCCCACGAGCCAGGGATTCCCGTCGCCGAGCTGCCACAGGGCCACGGCGATGATCGGCGCCACGGCGGCACCCAGGATCGACGAGACATTGTACGCGATCGCCGAGCCCGAGTAGCGCACGTTCGTCGGGAAGAGTTCCGGAAGGACCGCGCCCATGGGCCCGAAACTCCACCCCATGAGCATGAAGCCGAAGATGAGGAACGCCTGGGTCAGCGCGCCGGTGAACTTCGGGTCTGCCGAGGGCAACAGGAAGATCGAGAACGACAGCCCGAACACCACGATGAGGCCGGTGACCCACATCAGCAGGGTCCGCCGTCCGATCGCGTCGGCGATCGGACCCGACAGCAGGGTGAAGATGCCGAAGAAGACCACGCCGATGATCTGCATGATGACGAAGTCGGTGTACCCGAAGCCGAGCCCCGGATAGAACTGCGCGGCGAAGGCGGCCTCGTCGAAGGCGCGGCCGGCGGATTCCGCGGCCGCCCGCGCCGCCGCGCTCGCGGACTCCAGGTCGGCGGGCTTCGTCCCGTACGACAGCGTGAACTGCGTCATCAGGTAGAACAGCACGTAGGTCGCCAGCATGATGAACGTGCCGAGGATCGCCTGCCGCCAGTAGCGGCGAAGCACCGTGCCCACGGGGAAGCGGCGGATGACGCCCTTCTGCTCGGCCTTCACGAACGTGTCGGACTCCACCAGCCGCAGACGCACCCACAGGCCGATGATCACCATGACGGCCGAGAAGAGGAACGGCACGCGCCACCCCCACGCGAGGAAGGCGTCGGAGCGCAGCGCCGGATCCTCGGGGTGGGGGAGGAGGAAGTAGATCGTCAGGAACACCGAGTTGGCGATGATGAAGCCGAGCGGGGCTCCGAGCTGGGGGAACGTGCCGTACCAGGCGCGCTTGCCGGCGGGCGCGTTCTCCGTCGCCACGAGGGCAGCCCCCGACCACTCGCCGCCGAGAGCGAACCCCTGCGCGAGACGCAGGATCAGCAGCAGGAGCGCCGCCCACAGGCCGATGTCGTTGAAGGTCGGGAGGCACCCGATGAGGAAGGTCGCGATGCCCATGGTGAGAAGGGATGCCACGAGCGTGGCCTTGCGCCCGAAGCGGTCGCCGAAGTGGCCGAAGATGACCGCACCAAGCGGCCGGGCGACCATTGCGGCGCCGAAGACGCCGAACGAGGCCAGGAGCGAGGTGGTGTCGTTGCCCGTGGGGAAGAAGAGCAGCGGGAAGACCAGCACCGACGCAGTGGCGTAGACGTAGAAGTCGTAGAACTCGATCGTCGTGCCGACCAGGCTCGCCGTGATGACGCGCGAGCGGGGGTTGGCCGGGGCGGCGGGCGAGGAAGCGGCGGCGGAGTCGGTGGCCTGGGTCATCGCCTCACCACAGCACCGCGATGGCGGCGTTGGCGAAGGTCAGGACGCCGATCGCCCAGAAGAGGGCCGGCGGCGTGGCATCCGTCTTCCGCTGGCGGGCGCGGGCGATGCCGATCACCGCGCCGATCGCGAGGAGGATCACGAGCTTCACGCCGATCTTGGCGTAGTTCAGCTCGATGCCCGCCGGCCAGGGAGCTGCCAGGATCAGGCCTGCCACGCCGGCGATGAGCAGTCCCCAGTTCATCAGGGAGGTCGCCTGGCGGCGGCGCGAGACGGCCTCGACGACCCAGGCGCCGAAGATCACGGCGAATCCGACGAGGTGGACGAGCACGACGAGGTGGCGCAGGAATTCCATAGCTCAGAGGGTAGGGTGCGCACCGGCGCCTCGCCAGGAAGGCGCGCCTCAACCGTCCCCCGCTTCGCTCCGTCTCCCCCCCCCGCTCTCGCGGGGAACGGGAGGGGAAGGGGGATCAGCCGCGCAGGGCGCGGAGGACGAGCGCGGTGCGCAGGGCCGCGTCGGCTGCCTCGGCCCCCTTGTCCTCCTTCGATCCCTCCAGGCCGGCACGGTCGAGGCCCTGCTGCTCATCGTCGAGGGTGAGCACGCCGAATCCGACGGGCTTGCCCGTGTCCAGCGCTACCCGCGTGAGACCGTCGGTCGCGGCGGCCGAGACGTACTCGAAGTGCGGGGTGCCACCGCGGATGATCACGCCGAGGGCGACCACGGCGTCTGCTCCGGCCTCGAGCGCCGCTTTCGCGGCGACCGGCAGCTCGAACGATCCCGGCACGCGCACCAGGCGGTGATCGGCGCCGGAGGCGTCGAGCACGCGCTCGGCACCGGCGATCAAGCCGTCGCTGATGGTCGCGTGCCACGTGCCGGCGACGACCACGATCTGCAGGCCGGCGCCGTCGATCTCGTCGACCGCGATCGGTGCTCCCTTGCCGCTCACGCGACCCCCTCCTTCATGTGGGCGATGGCATCGGCCAGATCGCCCTCGTCGATGATGTGCCCCATGCGGTCACGCTTCGTGGCCAGGTACTGGTGGTTGTTCGGGCCGATGCCGACGAGAAGCGGCACCTGCTCGACGATGTCCAGACCGAACCCGCGCAGCTGCGCGACCTTGTCGGTGTTGTTGGTCAGCAGCCGCACCTTCTCGATGCCGAGGTCGGCGAGGATCCCCGCGGCGGCGGCGTAGTCGCGGGCATCGGCGGGCAGGCCGAGGGCGAGATTCGCGTCGACGGTGTCGAGTCCTCGTTCCTGCAGGCTGTACGCGCGGAGCTTGTTGATGAGCCCGATTCCGCGCCCCTCGTGGCCACGCATGTAGATGACCACGCCGCCGTCCCGTTCGATGGCGTCCAGCGCCGCATCCAGCTGCGGACCGCACTCGCACTTCAGCGAGCCGAAGGCCTCGCCGGTGAGGCACTCCGAGTGCACCCGCACGAGCGGAGCGGCATCGGTGAGCTCGCCCGAGATGACCGCGAGGTGGTCGGTGCCGGTGACCCGGTCCTTGTAGGCGCGGAAGCGGAACTCGCCGTGCGAGGTCGGGACCTTCGCCTCGGCGCGCAGGCTCACGCGGCGCCGCTGGGTAGCGTGCGCCGAGACGTCGACGGGGTCGACCTCGTCGAGGTGGGCGATGAGCTGCTCGATGGTGATGAGCGGGATACCGTCGCGGGCGGCGAGGTCGACGAGCCCCGGCATCCGCATCATGGATCCGTCCTCGGCGACGACCTCGGCGATCGCGCCGACCGGCGGGAGGCCGGCGAGCTTCATCAGCTCCACGGCGGCCTCGGTGTGCCCGGCGCGCTCGCGCACGCCCCCGTCGACCGCGCGCAGCGGCAGGATGTGTCCGGGGCGGATGACCGAGCTCGGTGTCGACTCGACGTCGGCGAGCACGTTCAGGGTGTGCGCCCGGTCGCTCGCGCTGATGCCGGTGGACACCCGGTCGGCGGCGTCGACACTCACGGTGTAGGCGGTGCCGCGGGCGTCCTCGTTCACCTCGACCATCGGCGGGAGGTCGAGCCGATCGGCCCAGTCGGCGGGCATCGGCGCGCAGACGAAGCCGCTCGACCAGCGCACCGTCCAGGCGACCCATTCGGGGGTCGCCAGCTGCGCCGACAGGATGATGTCGCCCTCGTTCTCGCGGTTCTCATCGTCGACGACGATGACGGGCTTGCCCGCGCGCAGGGCGTCGAGGGCGTCGGAGAGGGGGGAAAGGCTCATCGGGAGCCTCCTTCTTTCGGGACGGCGGGCGCCGTCGGAGGGAATGCGAGCAGGCGCTGCACGTGCCGCGCCAGAATGTCGGTCTCGAGGTTGACGGCATCGCCGGCCGCGCGGGTGCCGAGGGTGGTGGCTTCGAGCGTCTCGGGGATGAGCGACACCTCGAACCACGGCTCGGCCGCCTCGGGCGTGCTCACGGCGCTGACGGTGAGCGAGACCCCGTCGACCGCGATCGAGCCCTTGTCGACGACGAGAGGAGCGAGGTGCGCGGGGAGGGCGATGCGCACGACCCGCCATTCGGCGCCCGGGCGCACCTCGACGACGGTGCCGGTGCCGTCGATGTGACCCTGCACGATGTGGCCGCCGAGGCGTCCGTGAGCGGCGGTCGCGCGCTCGAGGTTCACGGCGCGCCCGGCGGCGACGCCGGCGAGGGTCGACATGTCGAGGGTCTGACGCATCACATCGGCGGTGAACCAGTCCTCGCCGCGGTCGACGACGGTGAGGCACACGCCGCTGACGGCGATCGAGTCGCCGTGGCCGGCGTCCGACACCGCTTTGGGGGCGCGCACCGTCAGTCTCAGCCCGTCGCCGGACGGGGCGACGGCGGTGACGGCGCCGATCTCTTCGATGATTCCGGTGAACATCAGCTGTCCTTCACATTCGCGGGGGAGGGGGCCGTCGCGGGGCGCGCGACGAGCAGGATGTCTTCGCCGAGACGCTCGACGGAGGAGAGGGTGAGGCGCACGGCATCGCCGATCGTCTCGACGCCGATGTCGTCGAGCGCCAGACGCGGACCGCCGAGCAGGGCGGGTGCGATGTAGGCGAGCACCTCGTCCACCAGTCCCGCGCGCACGAACGCCGAGGCGAGAGTCGGACCGCCCTCGATGAACACGCGCTGCACGCCCTCGCGGCGGAGGTCATCCAGGACCCGGGTGAGGTCGCGGGAGGAGAAGAACAAGGGTTCCCGAGGATGCCGCCGGACGGCCGCGCCGGACGGGGTCTGCCGCTCGCCGATCACCACGGGGCGCGGCTGGTGGGCGAGAAGCGCGCCGTCGGCATCGCGCGCCGTCAACGACGGGTCATCCGCGAGCACGGTGCCGGTCCCGACGACGATCGCATCGGCCATCGCCCGGCGCCGGTGGACGTCTTCCCGCGCGGCCGGGCCGGTGATCCACTGGCTGGTGCCGTCGGATGCCGCGGCGCGGCCGTCGAGGGACTGCGCCCACTTCACGGTGACGTGCGGGCGGCCGAGGCGCTGCACGGTCAGCCAGGCCGAGAGGAGCGCGCGGCCCTCGTCGCCGAGCACATCGGCTTCGACCTCCACGCCTGCCGCGCGCAGCGTGTCGGCGCCGCCGGCGGAGACGACGCCGGGATCGTCGACGGCGTAGAGGACGCGCGAGATCCCGGCGGCCAACAGCGCCTGGCTGCACGGCCCGGTGCGTCCGGTGTGATTGCACGGCTCGAGGGTCACCACGGCCGTGGCGCCCTCCGCCTCGCCGGGGGAGAGGTGGGACAGCGCATCGACCTCGGCATGGGGAGTGCCTGCGCCGCGATGCCACCCCTCGGCCAGGATGCGGCCGTCGGGTGCGAGGATGACCGCTCCCACCTGCGGGTTGACCCCCGCGGGGCCGTTCAGCGCCAGCGCGAGAGCGCGACGCATCGCGTCACGCTCGACGTCTCGCACCGTCATCCGTCTTCCCTCGTCATCCCATCGACCCTTACGGGCACCGGGGCACGGGAAGGACAGGCGCAGGCGCCTGACGTGCTTCTCCCATCCGGACTCGCGAGGACCTTCCCTCGCATCACCGTCGGTTCCGGAATTCCACCGGATCAGGTCGGGCGACACCCTTTCGGATGCGACGCCGTCGCTCGCGGACTCTGACCGCCGGTTCGGATTCTCACCGACCCCGGAGCACGTTGCTGCTCTCGAGTGTAGTCAACGCACTCTCCGCGGATTCATTCCCGCGCATGCGGGCGCGCGTGGCCGGCGTCGACCGGCGTCGCGGCGAGGTCGCGCGCGGTGGACTCGTCGAGGATGACGTCGGTGATCAGCCCGGCGCGCAGGGCGCCGCGAAGGCTCGGCACTTTCGCGCGACCGGCGACGATGCCGACGCGCCGGGGCGCGCGGCGCAGAACCGTGAAGTCCGGTCCCGTCGCACGTTCGTTCAGGGGGATGCCGTCACTCGAACCGTCCGCGCGGTAGAACACCGTCGCGACGTCGCCCACGACGTGCTCGCGGCTGAGGGCCCGGTAGTCCTCGGCGTCGAGATAGCCGCCCTGATAGACGTGGCTCGGCACCTCGGCGAAGGGCGAGCCGACGCCGAAGACCGCGAGGTCGAGGCTGGCCTGCATCTCGAGCACCCGCCGGATCGAGCGCTCGCGCCAGAACGCCCGCTTGGTCGCCGGGTCGTCGAAGAAGGCCGGCACGGGGAACTGGTGGACCTGCGCCCCGAACGCGTCGCCGAACCGGCTCAGCAGCTCGCTGGCGTACATGATGCCCGTCGTGCGCATGTTGCCGGCGCCGTTGAGCTGCACCACCTCGGTGTTGTGGGTCACGCGCCGCGGCAGGTGGCGGCTGACCGCGCCGATCGTGGAGCCCCACGCGATTCCGACGCTCTGGTTGGAATCGACCCAGCTCGCGAGGGTCCGCGCGGCGGACAGGGCGACGCGGTCGAGGCGCTCGACGTCGCTCGCACGGTCGGGCACCGGCACGATGTGGGCTGTCACCCCGAACCGATCGCGGATGTCGGCGGCGAGGCGGGACGGGCCCTCGAGGGGGGAGTGGATGACGATCTCGACCAGGCCGGTCTCGCGCGCCTGACTGAGCAGCCGCGACACGGATGACCGTGAGGTGCGCAGCTCGCGGGCGATGGCATCCATCGTGAGGTCCTGCATGTAGTACAGCTGCGCGGCACGCAGAGCGTCGCGCGTCCGCTCGGGGAGGACGGTCTCCGAGATGTCGGCCGACTTCGGCATCATCCTCTCCTTTGCACATATGTGCAAGATGATTGCACTGACGTTCGAGCGGGTTCAGGATGTATTCATCCAGATGATGCGGTGTCGCGCAAGGGGCACCGTGAGAGGAGTCCCGATGAGCAGCCAGCCCGCCACATCAGAGCCCGCGTCGCAGCGCGCTGACGTTCGCGCCATCGCCGCGGACCCGACCGCCGACGTCGTCATCGTCGGCGGCGGCATCAACGGCATCGCGACCTTCCGAGATCTGGCGCTGCAGGGCGTGAAGGTGATCCTCGTCGAGCGTGACGACTTCGTCTCGGGAGCCTCGAGCGCGTCGTCGCACATGATCCACGGCGGCATCCGCTACCTCGAGAACGGCGAGTTCCGCCTCGTGCGCGAGTCGGTCGTCGAGCGCAACGCCCTCATCAAGACCGCACCGCACTACGTGCGCCCGCTGCCCACGACGGTGCCGATCTTCTCCACCTTCTCGGGTCTGTTCTCCGCCCCCTTGCGCTTCCTCACCCACAAGCAGGGCAAGCCCTCCGAGCGGGGTGCCCTGCTGATCAAGGTCGGGCTGACGATCTACGACTTCTTCTCGCGCGACGGCGGTGCGGTGCCCCGGCACCGGTTCTACGGCCGCAAGCGTTCGCTCTCCGAGCTTCCGTCGCTGAACACCGATGTGAAGTACACCGCCACCTACTTCGACGCCAGCATGCACGACCCCGAGCGTCTCGCGCTCGACGTCCTCTACGACGGCCTGGCCGCCGGTCCCCACGCGCGAGCGGCGAACTATCTGTCGGCGGTCGGGATGTCGGCATCCGGTCTGCGGGTGCGCGACGAAGTGACGGGCGAGGAGTTCGAGCTCACCTCCGACGTCGTCGTCAACGCCTCCGGACCCTGGACCGACCTCACCAACGAGTCGCTCGGTCGCGACACCGCGTACATGGGCGGCACCAAGGGGTCGCATATCGTGCTCGACAACCCGGCGCTGCGTGAGGCCACCGGGGGACGCGAGATCTTCTTCGAGCATGAAGACGGGCGCATCGTCCTCATCTACCCACTCAAGGGTCGAGTGATGGTCGGCACCACCGACATCGACCACGACATGCGGACCCCCGCGGTGTGCACCGAGGAAGAGGTCGACTACTTCTTCGACCTCGTCTCGCACGTCTTCCCCGACATTCCCGTCGACCGCTCCGAGATCGTCTACCGTTTCGCCGGCGTCCGCCCCCTTCCGCGCCACGACGACACCCAGCCCGGCTTCGTCTCGCGCGACTACCGCGTCGAGCAGGCCACGGCCTCGGGTCGCCCGCAGACCACGGTGCTGAGCCTCGTCGGCGGCAAGTGGACGACGTTCCGCGCCCTCGGCGAGCAGCTCTCCGACCGCGTACTGGGCATCCTCGGACGCCGTCGGGTGCGCAGCACCGCCGGCCTCATGATCGGCGGCGCTGAAGGGTACCCCCGTACCCAGCGCGCCCGCGCGACCTGGGTCGAGAGTCACCGGGGTCACCTCGACGCCGCACGCACCGACCAGCTCCTCGAGCGCTACGGCACTCGCGCCGCCGCGCTCATCGAGGCCCTGCCCGAAGACGACCGGCCGCTGCGGACCCTGCCCGACTACAGCACCGGTGAGATCGCCTACCTCACGCGCACGGAGTACGTCGTGCACCTCATCGACGTGCTGCTGCGACGCACGAGCGTGGCGTTCGTGGGATCGGTCACCATGCCGGTCCTGCAGGAACTCGCCGAGGTCGTCGGCGACACGCTCGGCTGGGACGCCGAGCGGCGTGGCGAAGAAGTCGCCGCCAGCGCCCGCCTGCTTGCGGAGCGGCATGGTGTCGATCTGACGCAGGACGCCGTACTCTCGTGATCGTCATGACCGACGCTCCGGCGCCGGTCATGTCGCCCCGGTCGCCGGGGGGCGCGCTTGTCGGCGACCATCCCTGACGCGGCATTGGGGCCGCACGACGAAAGAAGGTCAATGTGGACAATCTGGGTATCGTCTTCATCTCGGAGGTGATCGGCACGATGCTGCTGACCCTCCTGGGTTGTGGCGTCGTCGCCAACGTCGCCCTGACGAAGACCAAGGGCTTCGCCGGCGGCTTCCTGCTGGTGAACTTCGGCTGGGGCCTGGCGGTCTTCGCCGGTGTGACCGTCGCCTACGTGTCGGGGGCGCACCTGAACCCCGCCGTGACGCTGGGTCTCGTCGCCAACGGCGCGACGGAGTTCGGTCAGGGCGTGCCGGTCGGCCCCCTCTCGATCCTCGTGTACATCGGGGCGCAGATGATCGGTGCCTTCATCGGTGCCGTGCTGGCCTGGGCGGCCTACAAGAAGCACTTCGACGCCGAGGAGGACGCGGCGACCAAGCTCGGCGTCTTCTCCACCGGCCCCGCCATCCGCACCTACGGCTGGAACCTCGTCACCGAGATCATCGGCACCTTCGTGCTGGTCTTCGTCGTCATCGGCTTCGGCCGAAACGGCGATCCCTCGGGTCTGGCAGCCCTCGGCGCCCTTCCCGTCGCCCTGCTCGTCGTCGGCATCGGCGCCTCGCTCGGTGGTCCCACCGGTTACGCGATCAACCCTGCGCGTGACCTCGGCCCCCGCATCGCCCACGCGATCCTGCCGATCAAGAACAAGGGCGGCAGCGACTGGAGCTACGCGTGGGTGCCGATCGTCGGACCGATCATCGGTGGTGTCCTGGCCGGTTTCGCCGCGATCCCGCTCATGCCGATCCTGGGCTGAGTCCCGGCATCCCGGGCACCACAGCCCCTCCGCACGACGAACCATCTTCAACGAGACAAAGGAGTATCACGCATGGCCGACTACATCCTCGCGATCGACCAGGGCACCACGTCCACCCGGTCGATCATCTTCGACAAGTCCGGCAACATCATCCAGAGCGGTCAGCTCGAGCACGAGCAGATCTTCCCGAGGGCCGGGTGGGTCGAGCACGACCCCATGGAGATCTGGCGGAACACCCGTGAGGTGATCGGTCAGGCGCTGTCGAAGGCCGACCTCACGCGTCACGACATCGCGGCGATCGGCATCACCAACCAGCGCGAGACCGCCGTGGTCTGGGACAAGAACACCGGTGAGCCCGTCTACAACGCCATCGTCTGGCAGGACACCCGCACGCAGGGCATCGTCGACAAGCTCGCCGCCGACGGCGGCACCGAGCGGTTCAAGTCGGTCGTCGGTCTGCCGCTGGCGACCTACTTCTCGGGGACGAAGATCGTCTGGATCCTCGACAACGTCGAGGGTGCGCGCGAGCGCGCCGAGCGTGGCGACCTCCTCTTCGGCACGACCGACACCTGGGTGCTGTGGAATCTCACCGGCGGCGTCGACGGCGGTGTGCACGCCACCGATGTGACGAACGCCTCGCGGACGATGTTCATGGACCTCGAGACGCTGACGTGGCGGGAGGACATCCTCGACACGTTCGGGGTGCCGCTGTCGATGATGCCCGAGATCCGCAGCTCGTCCGAGGTCTACGGTCACGCCGAGAGCTCGAGCCTGCTGCGCGAGACCCCGATCGCCGGCATCCTCGGCGACCAGCAGGCCGCGACCTTCGGTCAGGCGGCGTTCGAGCAGGGGGAGGCGAAGAACACCTACGGCACGGGCAACTTCATCATCTTCAACACCGACACCGAGATCGTCCACTCGCAGAACGGTCTGCTAACCACCCTCGGCTACAAGCTCGGCGACGAGCCGGCCCACTACGCCCTGGAGGGTTCGATCGCCGTCACCGGATCGCTCGTGCAGTGGCTGCGTGACAACCTCGGCATCATCTCCTCTGCGCCGGAGGTCGAGACCCTCGCGGCGAGCGTCGAGGACAACGGCGGGGCGTACTTCGTCCCCGCGTTCTCCGGTCTGTTCGCGCCGTACTGGCGTCCCGACGCCCGCGGTGCGCTGGTGGGTCTGACCCGGTACGTCAACAAGGGGCACATCGCCCGCGCGGCGCTGGAGGCCACGGCCTTCCAGACCCGCGAGGTGATCGATGCGGTCAACGCCGACTCGGGGGTGCCGCTGACGGAGCTGAAGGTCGACGGCGGCATGATCGCCAACGACCTGCTGATGCAGTTCCAGGCCGACATCCTCGGCGTGCCCGTCGTCCGCCCGGTGGTCGCCGAGACCACGGCCCTCGGTGCCGCCTATGCGGCGGGGCTGGCCGTCGGGTTCTGGTCGGGCCTGGACGACCTGTCCAAGAACTGGCAGGAGGACCGCCGCTGGGAGCCGAAGATGGATGACGCCGAGCGCGACCGTCTGCTGCGCAACTGGAAGAAGGCCGTCACCAAGACCTTCGACTGGGTCGACGAAGACGTGTCGTGATGCGCGTGTGAACAACGGGGAGGTCGCTGCGGCGGCCTCCCCGTCTTCTTTCCCGCCGGCGTCATTTGAGAAGCCGGGAGAGCCGCCGGTCGGCGAGGATCTTCCCGCCCGTCTGACACGTGGGGCAGTATTCCAACGAGTTGTCGGCGAAGAACACGCTGCGCACCTCGTCACCACAGACCGGGCATGCCTCCCCGCGGCGACCGTGCACCCGCATCCCCCGACGCTTGGCATCCTTCAGGTCGGCGGGTGGCTTTCCGGATGCCGCGGCCAACGCCTCCGCGAGGGTGTCGGTCATCGCCTGGTACAGCCGGTCGATCTCGACGTCGTCGAGGCCGGCGGCGAGGGCGTACGGCGACATCTTCGCGGCGTGCAGGATCTCGTCGGAGTAGGCGTTGCCGACACCCGCGATGATCGACTGGTCGCGCAGCACCCCCTTGATCTGGGTGCGACGTCCGGCGAGGAGCGCTGCGAAGGCGTCGCGGTCGAAGGCGGGGTCGAGCGGATCGGGTCCGAGCCGCGCGACGCCGGGAACCTCATCAGGGTCGCGGACGACCGAGACGGCGAGCGACTTTTTCGTCCCGGCCTCGGTGAGGTCGAAGCCCGAGCCGTCGTCGAAGCCGACACGGAGGGCGATGGGGGTCTTCCCGGGGCGGATCACCGTCGACGGGAGGGCGTCGTACCACCGCAGCCAGCCGGCTTTGGCGAGGTGGAAGACGAGGTGGGGGGCCGTCGCGGTGCCGCTGTCTTCGCCCGTGGCGGCGGTGGCGATGTCGATGAACTTGCCGTGGCGTTCGACGCCGGTCACGGTGGCGCCGACCAGAGCGGTGATGGGCGGGTCGTACGTCTTCAGCGCGGCGATGTTCGCGACGGTGGCGCGGGTGACGGTGTGATCGATCAGGCGGCCGCGGAGGAAATCGACCAGTCCCTGCACCTCGGGCATCTCCGGCATCCCCTCATCCTGGCACGCGAGGACGGCCTGAGGTCAGGGGCGCAGCACCGGCCAGGGGACGGGAGAGCGGTCGTCGGTGCGGAGGATGCCGGCGACCCAGCCGTCGTCGCGTCCGCCGGGCCCGACGAGCGCCTGGCGGAGCAGCCCCTCGTAACGGAACCCGACGGCGCGGGCCGCGGACGCCGAACCGACGTTGCCGGCGACCGCTCGCCATTCCACCCGCACGAGATCGAGCCCCTGCGGGGCGAAGGCGAAGTCGAGCACGGCCGTCGCAGCCTCAGCCAGCAGGCCCTTGCCGCGGAAGGGCGCAGCCATCCAGAACCCGATCTCACCGCATCCTTCGGTCGCGCCCAGCCGGTGCATGCCGATCATGCCCGCCAGGGCACCGTCGTGACGGATCGCCCAGTTCGTCGAGACGCCCTCCGCCCACTGCTTGGGCACGAGGTCGATGAACTTCTCGGCGTGCTCGCGCACGTACGGCCGGGGCACGGTGGTGAACCGCTGGATGTCGGGGTCCTGACACGCGTGATACACGGCGTCGGTATCGGCCCTGGTCGGCAGCGACAGCACCAGTCGGCGGGTGCGGAGGATGGCGGGCTGCATGTCGCCACCCTACGACCTCGCGCGGGTCCGCCTCGCAGCGGCCTCAGGCGCGGCGCAGCAGCCCGACGCTGTCGTACACCTTGGCCAGCGTGTCGTCGGCGACCTCCGCCGCGCGCGCGGCGTTGACCGCCAGCACCCGGTCGAGCTCGGCCGGGTCGCTAAGCAGCTCCATCGCGCGGGCGCGCACGGGCTCGAACTCGGCGACGACGACCTCGGCGAGGCCCTTCTTGAAGTCGCCGTACCCGCGGCCGGCGTACTCGTCCTCGATCGAGGCGATCTGGCGCCCGGTGAGGGCGGCGTAGATCACCAGCAGGTTGGACACTCCGGGCTTGTTCTCACGGTCGTAGCGCACCGCACCCTCACTGTCGGTGACGGCACGCATGATCTTCTTCGCGCTGACCGCCGGGTCGTCCAGCAGCCACAGCACGCCCGCCTCCGACTCGGCCGACTTCGACATCTTCGCCAGCGGGTTCTGCAGGTCGTAGATCCGGGCGGTCTCCTGCTGGATGACCGGCATCGGCACGCGGAAGACCTCGCTGTAACGGCCGTTGAAACGCTCGGCGAGATCGCGTGTGAGCTCGACGTGCTGCTTCTGGTCGTCGCCGACCGGCACGATGTCGGTCTGGTAGAGCAGGATGTCGGCGGCCATGAGCACCGGATAGGTGAAAAGGCCGACGGATGTCGCGTCCGACCCGTACCGCTGCGACTTGTCCTTGAACTGGGTCATGCGCCCGGCCTCACCGAACCCGGTGATGGTCGACAGGATCCAGGCGAGCTCGGCGTGCGCCGGCACGTGCGACTGCACGTACAGGGTCGACTTCGACGGCTCGATGCCGGCGGCGATGTATTGGGCTGCGGTTCGACGGGTCTTCTCGCGAAGCTCGGCCGGGTCGTTCGGCTGCGTCAGCGCGTGCAGATCGACCACGGAGAAGAACGCGTCGTAGGTCTCCTGCAGGTCTCGCCACTGCATGAGCGCCCCGATGTAATTGCCGATCTGGAGGGAGTCGGCCGAGGGCTGCATGCCGGAGTAGAGACGCGCTTTCTTCACTCGTCAATCCTAGGCGCCCTGTGTCACCCGCCGTCGGCGAAGGCCGCGACCGGCACGGGTGGCGCCGCACCGACGAAGGCGACGATCTGGTGGCCCCCGGGGTTGGTCTGCTGGGGCACCTGTTCCCAGTTGTTCATCACCCAGACGTTCCCCGACGGGTCGACCGCGATGCCGGTGCTGCGGGTGAGCCCGTCGAAGGCGTAGCCGGTGTCATCCGGGGAGATCCCGTCGCCGGTGTCGAGCCCGCGCGGGCAGACCGACGGATCGGCCCCGCAGAACGCCGACACCCGCTGACCGTCGAAGTTCGCCACCCAGACATTGCCGACACCGTCGACCGCGAGACCCCAGGGAAGCACCACGCCACCCCCGGTGAAGGGACCTGCCGTGGTCGAGCCGTCGGGTGCGATCATCGTCACGGACGGCACACCCCGGCCCTCCTCGACCCGGTCGGGGCAGGGGAGGCTGATCCCGCCCGAATTGGCCACCCAGACGTTGCCCGCCGCGTCGCTGCCCAGTCCCATCGGACGGTCGAACGGCCCGGTGAGGGGCGACCCCGCGATCGGCGTGCCGTCGCGGTCGACCACGGCGACGGCGCTGTTGACCATCGCACTGACGAACAGGAGCTGACCGTTGTCGATCACCGTGAAGGGCTGCTCCAGACCGAGGCTTCCGAGGTTCCGCGCCTGTTCGGGGTCGCCGTCGGGATAGACCGCGACGGTGTCGTTGCCGCAGTTGGCGATCCAGACGTCGCCGTTTCGGGCGACCTCGATCCCCTGCGGCCAGCTGAGGTCGCCCTGCGTGAAGCCCGTGTCGGGAGAGAGGAATTCGCCGTCGTCGAAGAGCGTCATGCTGTTGTGCAGCGGCTGCTGGTCGGCAGGACACCCCGGCTCGGGCGCAGCGAAGCCGTAGTTGCTCAGCCACAGCCGGCCTTGCGCATCGAAGTCGATGCCGAACCCCGAGCCGCTGAGTCCGCCGCCGCTGTAGGTGCCGACGAGCTCCCCGTCGGGGGCGAACTCGAACATCTCGTCGCTGCCGCACACGGGCACCGTCGGGTCGTCGCCGTACTCGTAGTTGTTGTTGATCCAGATGTGACCGCGGGGGTCGATCGCGAAGTTCCCCGGACCGTCGAGGGACTGCCCGTCACCGTCGAAGCGCAGGGCGAGCGTCCAGGCCGCGGGGGGATCGGAGAGTCCCGGTTCCGCGCCCGCGGCTTCCTGGGCGAGATCGAACAGCGCATCGGGTTCGGCCGACGGGTCGCGCGCGATGGCGGCGAAGGCGGCGGCGGCCGAGGCGACCGGCGACGCCCCCGCAGCCGTCTCGAAGAGCGACACGCACGCCGCCTCCTCCGTGAGGCACGCCGACAGCATCGCGGTCAGGGACGTGAAGGTCGCCAGCGCCTCGGTCTCCGACCCGTTGGGCGACGAGGTGAGCACCTCGCCGTACTCGCCGGTGGCGACATCGGCGAGATTGGCCGCCATCGCGGCCGCGTTGGCGAGCGGCATCTCCTCGCCCGACGGCTGCGCGTCGCTGAAGAACTGCGCCATGCCGTAGCCTGCGGCCACCGTCGTCCGCTCGTTGAGCGTCACATCGGTGGTGTCCTCGGCGATCACCCCGGCCAGCAGCGGCGCCTCAGCCCCGGCCGGGCGCGCGTCGACGATGATCGGGCGGCGGGTGTCGTCTGCGAGGTCCAGCGTGAAGGCGCCGTCCGCTCCGGCGGTGGCCGACGCGACCTCGCGCGCCTCGGCGTCGGCGATCTCCCACGCCGTGACCTCCCAGCCGGAGGCATCGACGCCGTCGACGACGGGGGAGATCCCACCCGTGAGGGAGGAGGCGTCCGCCGGAGGAGCCCCGGTGCAGGCTGAGACGACGAAGGCCGAGAGCCCCAGAGCCGCCGCGAAGACAAGGATGTGTGGGCGCCGCGCCATCGATCCCCCGATCGTCAGGCGCAGTCTAGCGAGACACCCGTCCACCCGGCGCGGTCAGAGACCGAGCGTGTAGTCCACGACGACCGGTGAGTGATCGCTCCACCGCGTATCCCACGACGGCGCGCGCACCACCCGATAGTCACTCGCCCGCTCCGCGAGCGCGGGCGTCGCCAGGTGGTAGTCGATCCGCCACCCTGCGTCGTTGTCGAAGGCCCGCCCGCGCATCGACCACCAGGTGTAGGGGCCGTCGACCTCGCCGGCCGCGCGGCGCCCGATATCCACCCAGCCGAGCCCGGTGCCCACCGAGCCGTCATTCGCGGTGATCTCCTCTCCTGCGGGCCCGGTGAACCGATCGAAGTAGGCACGCTCCCGCGGGAGGAAGCCGGCCTTCTTCACATTGCCTTTCCAATTGCGGATGTCGAGGGTGCGGTGTCCGACATTGAGGTCACCCATGATGAGGCTGAGGGGAGACGATGCGGCGAGCTGCGGCATCCGTGCCTCCATGGCGTCGAGGAAGGCCCACTTCGCTTCCTGACGCGGGGTGTCGGCCTCACCGCTGTGCACATAGGCGCTGACGACCGTGAGGCGCTCGCCGTCGATGTCGAGGTCTGCCTCGATCCACCGCCCGGCCCATTCCGTGCGGTCGTCGTCGTCGGGGCCCAGTCCGCGGCGAACGGCCGCCGCCGGCTCCCTGGTCGCGATCGCCACTCCGGCGCGGCCCTTGGCCACGGCCTCCTCGTTCACGATCTGCCAGCCGGGCAGCGCGGCCCCCAGCTCGTCGGCCGTCGCCCGCACCTCCTGCAGGGCGAGGACGTCCACGTCGGCGTCGGCCAACCACTCGGTCATCCCCTTGCGGACGGCGGCACGGATGCCGTTGACGTTGACAGTGGCGATACGAACCCGGCGAGACACGCCCGCCAGCCTAACCGGCGCCTCCGACATCGGGGCCGGTGCGCGGCGGAGTCACTCGAGCAGCAGCGAGCGCTTGACCGGTGGGGGAGGGGACGCCTCCAGCAAGGCGAGATCCTCCTCGGCACGTCGGAGCGTGCGTGCCGCGTTCCACCGTCGGAACCACGGCGCCGTCGCCAGATCCTCCTGGGCCTCTCGCACCCTGACGCGCGCGGCGACGACGAGCGCCTCGTGCTCGTGCAGACGACGCTCCTCTTCGCTCAGCTCGGCGAGAGCGACGTTGCGGTCGGCGGCCGCCACGGCGATCCACGCACCCGCGACGAGGATCACGATGCTGTTCAGGCGGAACCAGAGCAGGAACCCGATGAACACCGTGAAGGTCGTCAACAGCGGATTGGAAGGGGTGTAGCGCAGCAGCAGACCCGCGCCGATCTGCAGCACCACGATCGCCGCACCACCGAGCATCGCCCCCGGCCAGATGCGCCGCCAGCCGAGCGCGGCGCCGGTGAGGAAGCGGATGAGCGCGGCGAGAGCGGCGGCGTTGATCGCGAAGGAGACGCTGAGCGAGAGAAGTCGGGTGAGCAGATCCGTCACCGTGCTCAGCGCCGCGAGGCCGAGGAGGTCGAAGACCCCCTCCAACGCCCAGACCGCGACGCTGCTGAGCGAAGCCCCCGCCAGCAGGGCGACGCCGAAGATGACGGCGGCGACGAGGTCGCGGGCCTTCAACAGCACGTACGGTCGTCGATCGAAGGGCAGCCCGAAGATGTCGCGCACCGCGCGGCGGGTGAAGGTGATGAATCCGATCGCCGTCCAGATGACCACGACGAGCGCGATCGCACCCGTGATCCCGAGGGCGCTTGCCGACTGGTTGGCCACATCCTCCGCCTGCTCGGGCGTGACGAGCCCGTTCTCACTGATGAGGTTCGGGATGTACTCGTTGATGATCTCGATCGCACGCTGGATCGCGGCGCTCGACGCGCCGAGCCACAGCCCCACGATCGCGAAGGCGAGGTAGATGACACCGAAGATCGCGAAGAGGGACTGATAGCTCACGCCGGCGGCGAGGAGAAAGCCGTTGTGCTGCAGGAAGTGGCGCCAGACGCGCACGGGAAACCAGGCCAGTGTTCGTCGGGTGAGCTCGGTTGCCCGCGTCAGGGGAACATCGAAGCGCTCACGCAACCGGCCCTCGGTGTCCGACCATCGTCGCGAGGCCGTCGACGTCGGCGACGACCCGGCATCCGGATCGGCGCGCCCGGCGTCATCCGCTCCTCTGGTCACAGGCCCACTGTATCGAGGGGTGCGCCCGCGGAGTCGTCGCGGTCGCCCCTCGGAGACGTCAGCGCCCGCGCAGGACCGCCTGCTTCACCTCGGCGATGGCCTTGGTGACCTCGATGCCGCGAGGGCAGGCCTCGGTGCAGTTGAAGGTGGTGCGGCAGCGCCACACGCCCTCCTTGTCGTTCAGGATGTCCAGACGAACATCCCCGGCGTCGTCGCGCGAGTCGAAGATGAACCGGTGGGCGTTGACGATCGCGGCGGGGCCGAAGTACTGCCCGTCGGTCCAGAACACCGGGCACGACGACGTGCACGCGGCGCACAGGATGCACTTGGTGGTGTCGTCGAAGATCTCGCGGTTCGCGATCGACTGGATGCGCTCCTTGCCCGGCTCGGGCGTCGAGTTCGCGATGAGGAACGGCTTGATCTCGCGGTAGGAGGCGAAGAACGGCTCCATGTCCACCACGAGGTCCTTCTCCAACGGCAGACCCTTGATGGCCTCGACGTAGATCGGCTGCGAGATGTCGAGGTCCTTGATGAGGGTCTTGCAGGCCAGGCGGTTGCGGCCGTTGATGCGCATCGCGTCCGATCCGCAGATGCCGTGCGCACACGAGCGGCGGAAGGTCAGCGAGCCGTCGACCTCCCACTTGATCTTGTGGAGGGCGTCGAGCACACGGTCGGTGGAATACAGCTCTACGTCGTAGTCGACCCAGCGCGGCTCATCATCGACCTCGGGATCGAAGCGGCGGATGTTGAAGGTGACCAGGAACGACTGGATGCCGGTGTCTTCGGGCGCCTGCTCGACGCGGTCTTCTCCGTCCGCGACGCGATCGCCTGCGGCATCCGTCCGAGTGTCGAGAACCGTCGACATCAGTACTTCCTCTCCATCGGCTGGTAGCGGGTGATGACCACGGGTTTCCACCCGAGCGTGATGTGGTCGTCGGCGTGGGACGAGGTGGGGTCGCCCGTGAGGTAGGCCATCGTGTGCTGCATGTAGTTCTCGTCGTCGCGCGTGGGGAAGTCGTCGCGCATGTGGCCGCCGCGGCTCTCCTTGCGGTTGCGCGCCGTGACGACGACCACCTCGGCGATGTCGAGGAGGAAGCCGAGCTCGACCGCCTCGAGCAGATCGGTGTTGAACCGCTTGCCCTTGTCGTCGACGTGGATGTTCTTGTAGCGCTCGCGCAGATCGGCGATGACGTCGAGGACGTGGGCGAGCGACTCCTCGGTGCGGAACACCTGGGCGCCCTTGTCCATCTCCTCCTGCAGCTTCTTGCGCAGCACCGAGATGCGCTCGGTGCCGGCGTTGTTGCGCAGGCCCTCGATCATCTCGCGCACGCCGCGGGCGGGGTCGTCGGGGAGGGGCACGAAGTCGGCGGTCGCGGCGTACTCGACGGCGTAGCGACCGGCGCGCTTGCCGAAGACGTTGATGTCGAGCAGGGAGTTGGTGCCGAGACGGTTCGAGCCGTGCACCGACACGCACGCGCATTCGCCCGCGGCGTACAGGCCCGGCACGACGGTGTCGTTGTCGGCCAGCACCTCGGCCTTGATGTTGGTGGGGATGCCGCCCATGGCGTAGTGGGCCGTCGGCATCACCGGCACCGGCTCGACCACCGGGTCGACACCGAGGTAGGTGCGGGCGAACTCGGTGATGTCGGGAAGCTTCGTCTCGAGCACCTCGGCGCCCAGGTGCGTGCAGTCCAGCAGCACGTAGTCGCGGTTGGGGCCGGCGCCGCGGCCCTCGGCGACCTCCTGCTGCATGCAACGGCTGATGATGTCGCGCGGTGCGAGGTCCTTGATCGTGGGGGCGTAGCGCTCCATGAAGCGCTCGCCGCTGACGTTGCGGAGGATCGCTCCCTCGCCGCGTGCTCCCTCCGTGAGGAGGATGCCGAGACCGGCGAGACCGGTGGGGTGGAACTGGAAGAACTCCATGTCCTCCAGCGGGAGGCCCTTGCGCCAGACGATCCCGACACCATCACCGGTGAGGGTGTGGGCGTTGGAGGTCGTCTTGTAGATCTTGCCGAAACCGCCGGTGGCGAACACCACGGCCTTGGAGTGGAACACGTGCAGCTCACCGGTCGCGAGGTCGTACGCGACGACGCCGGCGGTCTGGGTCTTGCCCTCGGCGTCCTTCACGGTGAGCAGGTCGAGGACGTAGAACTCGTTGAAGAAGTTGATGCCGAGCTTCACGCAGTTCTGGAACAGCGTCTGCAGGATCATGTGCCCGGTGCGGTCGGCGGCGTAGCACGCGCGGCGCACGGGGGTCTTGCCGTGGTCGGCGGTGTGACCGCCGAATCGGCGCTGATCGATCTTGCCGTCGGGCGTGCGGTTGAAGGGCAGGCCCATGTTCTCGAGGTCGATGACGGCGTCGATGGCCTCCTTGGCCAGGATCTCGGCCGCGTCCTGGTCGACGAGGTAGTCGCCGCCCTTGACGGTGTCGAAGGTGTGCCACTCCCACGAGTCCTCTTCGACGTTGGCGAGGGCCGCGGCCATCCCGCCCTGGGCCGCACCGGTGTGCGAGCGCGTGGGGTAGAGCTTGGAGATGACAGCGGTCTTCGCACCCGAACCCGCCTCGATCGCCGCTCGCATGCCGGCGCCGCCGGCGCCGACGATGACGATGTCGAACTGGTGGTAGTGGACGCCGTCGCGAACGACGCTGTCGGAGGTCTGCGTGCTCACTGGAGGATGTCTTCCGTTCTGGTGAGAGGGCCGTGAACCGCAGCGCCGGTCAGGCGCACAGCTCCTGCAGCCAGTCGGCGCTGGTGCTGCTCAGGCCCAGGCACGGGTCGAAGGTGAACACCACGAGGGTGCCGAGGAGGATGAGGAAGGCGGCGGATGCCCAGAGGCCGTAGACGAGGACCCTGCGGGTGGTCTCGTTGGCGACGTAGTCGTTGACGATCGTGCGCATGCCGTTGGTGCCGTGGATGAGCGCGAGCCAGAGCATCGCGACATCCCACCACTGCCAGAACGGGGTGGCGAACTTACCGGCGACGAAGGCGAAGTCGATGCCGCGGATGCCCTCGCCGACCATCAGGTTGACGAAGAGGTGCCCGAAGATGAGGACGATCAGCAGCACGCCCGAGGCGCGCATGTAGATCCAGCCCCACTTCTCGAGGTTGCCGCGGCGGCGCTGGGTGGCCGAGCGGGGGCTGCGGGGTGCGGCGAGCAGGTCGGTGGTCATCAGTTCCCTCCGAGCTCGGCGAAGACGTTGATCAGGTGTCGCGGGGTGAAGGCGAGCATCGTCACGACCCAGAGGCCGAGGACGCCCCACCACAGCTGCCGCTGGTGGCGGGTGGCCCAGCTCCAGAAGTCGACGAGGATGATCCGCAGCCCGTTGTAGGCGTGGTAGGCGATCGCTCCCACGAGAGCCACCTCGCCGACGCCCATGACGGGGTTCTTGTAGGTGCCGATGACCGCGTCGTACGCCTCGGGGGAGACCCGGATGAGCGCGGTGTCGAGGATATGCACCAGCAGGAAGAAGAAGATGGCCACGCCGGTGATGCGGTGAAGCACCCATGACCACATGCCCTCACGGCCGCGGTAGAGCGTTCCGCGTGGCACGGTCGAGGTGGTCTCCGAAACCGTCGGTGTGACGCGTGCTGGTGCTGACACGGTCGTCCTCCCTGGGTCGAACACGGTGCGGGGCAGGCATTGCCCCTCGCGGGACACGGGGCCCTCACGGCGTCACACGGGCGCACCGCAATCCTATGGCGGGAGGTCTTCGGGCGGCGATGAGGCGAACCTAACTGTCTCGATATCGAGACAAGAGGATGCCGCCTCGGGCCCTCCGGACCGGCTCGCCGTGGCGCTGCGAGACCGCATCGGAAACACGGGCCGGATACCCTGTCGCCATGCCTGAACCCATCGCCGACTTCTACGCCGTGATCCCCGCCGGCGGCATCGGCAGCCGGCTGTGGCCGCTGTCGCGGGCCGACGCCCCCAAGTTCCTCCACGATCTCACCGGATCGGGGCAGACGCTGCTGCGCGACACCTGGGACCGGCTCGAGCCGCTGAGCGGATCCGACCGCATCGCGGTGGTCACGGGGCGCGCTCACCGCGCCGCCGTCGAGCGCGAGCTCCCGGGCATTCCCGACAAGAACGTCTTCCTCGAGTCCGAACCCCGCGACTCCACGGCGGCGATCGGCCTCGCCGCCGCCATCCTCGTCCGCCGCGAACCCGACGTCATCATCGGCTCGTTCGCCGCCGACCACGTCATCCGCCCCACCCACCTGTTCGACTGGGGGGTCCGGCAGGCGATCGCCGTCGCGCGCGAGGGATACATCTGCACCCTCGGCATCCAGCCGACGGAGCCGTCGATCGGATTCGGCTACATCAAGAAGGGTTCCGAGCTCATCGTCGAGGGGGCGCCCGAGGCAGCCCTCGTCGAGCGCTTCGTGGAGAAGCCCGACCTCGACACCGCGCGGGAGTATTTCGCCGACCGCTCCTACCTGTGGAACGCCGGCATGTTCATCTCGCGCGCCGATGTGCTTCTCGCCGCGATCGAGGAGAACCGTCCGGAGCTCCACGCCGGGCTGATCGAACTCGCCGAAGCGTGGGACGACCGGGAACGCCGGGGGCCCGTCGTCGACCGGGTGTGGCCGACGCTGGAGAAGATCGCCATCGACTACAGCGTCGCCGAGCCCGCGGCGGCGGCGGGGCGCCTGGCCGTCATCCCCGGTCACTTCGACTGGGACGACGTGGGCGATTTCGCCAGCCTCACCAAGCTCAACTCGCACGGACGCGGCAACGACCTCGCGATCCTCGGTGAGAACGCCCGGATCCTCGCCGATACCTCCAGCGGCATCGTCGTCTCGCAGACCCAACGGATCATCAGCGTCATCGGCGTCAAGGACATCGTCATCGTCGACACCGACGACGCGCTGCTGGTCACCACCAGCGAGAACGCGCAGCGCGTGAAGGGCGTCGTCGACGCCCTGAAGCTCACCGGACGCGGCGACGTCCTCTGACCCGATGAGGGGCCGCCCGACGGGCGCGGAAGCGTGGCATCCGGCCTTTTGGTCACGCGCAGATTGCGTCTTTGTAACCTTTGGGTACGCCGGGCTCAGCACGTCTACCCGTGCGCTGTCACAGTAGGTAACTTTGTGCAGTCCCCGTGAAGGACGCGGGGCATCGATGTGGAGGCTGAGTTGACCATCTCACGCACCAAGAAGCTCGCTGGCGCTGCCGCCGCCGCGGGCCTGCTCGTGGCCCTGGCGGGCTGCGGCGCCGCACCCGAAGCAGCGCCGTCCGGAGAAGCATCCGGTGGGGGCGAGGCGACGTCCGACTTCAAGGCCTGCATGGTCTCCGACGCGGGCGGGTTCGACGACAAGTCGTTCAACCAGCTGGGCCTCGAAGGCCTGACCGCCGCATCCGAGGAGCTCGGCTTCGAGATCGCGACGACCGAGTCGCAGTCCGAGAGCGACTACGCCGCCAACCTCGACAACCTCGCCGCCGAGGGCTGCAACTTCATCGTCTCGGTCGGCTTCCTGCTCTCGGCTCCCACCGTCGAGGCGGCTCTGGCCAACCCCGACATCGAGTACGCGATCATCGACGACTACGCCGACAACGACTTCGACGGCGAGACCGATGCCCCGAACATCAAGCCGCTCGTCTTCGACACCGCGCAGGCCGCGTTCCTCGCCGGCTACGCGTCGGCGTCGTACAGCGAGTCCGGCATCGTCGGCACCTTCGGTGGCGCCAAGATCCCGCCGGTGACCATCTTCATGGACGGCTTCCAGATGGGCGTCGAGTACTGGAACGAGCAGAAGGGCGAGGACGTCCAGGTCGTCGGCTGGGACATGGAGACCCAGGAGGGCCAGTTCACCGAGGAGTTCCTCGCGAACGACACCGCCAAGCAGGTCGCGCAGGGTCTGATCGACCAGGGCGCCGACGTGCTGCTGCCGGTCGGTGGCCCGATCTACCAGTCGGCCGCTGAGGCGATCCGTGACTCGGGCGGCAACATCGCGCTGCTCGGTGTCGACGCCGACGTGTACGAGACCGACCCGAGCGTCGCCGACCTGCTGCTGGTGTCCGTGCTCAAGGGCATGGACGTCGCCGTGAGCGAAGCCGCGACCGAGGCGGCGAACGGCGAGTTCGACCCGACCCCGTTCATCGGCACGCTCGAGAACGACGGCGTCGGCATCTCCTCGTTCCACGACTTCGAGTCGCTCGTCGACCCGGCGCTCGCGGACGAGCTGGAGGAGATCCGCGCGGGCATCATCGACGGGTCGATCGACGCCCGTTCGCCTGCATCGCCGTAACACCTCTTCGAAACACACCGGCGGCCGGACAGATGCGTGCATCTGTCCGGCCGCCTCACGACTCGATTAGATTGGCGGCTATGACGCTCGAACTTCGGGGCATCACCAAGCGGTTCGGCGCCCTCGTGGCGAACGACCACATCGACCTGGTGGTCAAGCCCGGAGAGATCCATTGCCTGCTCGGCGAGAACGGCGCCGGCAAATCGACTCTCATGAATGTCCTCTACGGCCTCTACACCGCCGATGAAGGTGAGATCCTCCTCGACGACGAGGTGCAGCACTTCACCGGACCCGGTGACGCGATGACCGCAGGAATCGGCATGGTGCACCAGCACTTCATGCTCATCCCCGTCTTCACCGTCGCCGAGAACGTCATGCTCGGCCATGAAGACACCCGGTTCGCCGGCGCCCTCGATCTCGACAAGGCCCGCGCCCACGTCCGCGAAGTGGCGGCACGGTTCGGTTTCCAGATCGACCCCGACGCGCTGGTCGGCGACCTTCCGGTCGGCGCGCAGCAGCGTGTGGAGATCATCAAGGCGCTCTCGCGCGACGCGAAGGTGCTCGTCTTCGACGAGCCGACCGCGGTGCTGACGCCGCAGGAGACCGACGAGCTCATGGCGATCATGCGCCAGCTGCGCGATGACGGCACGGCGATCGTCTTCATCACCCACAAGCTCCGTGAGGTCCGCGAGGTCGCCGACCGCATCACGGTCATGCGTCTCGGGAAGATCGTGGGGGAGGCCGAGCCCACCGCCACCAACGCCGACCTCGCGAACCTCATGGTCGGTCGCGCCGTCGAGCTCACCGTTCACAAGGAGCCGGCTCAGCCCGCTCCCGGCGGACTGGTCGTCGACAACCTCCGCGTGCTCGACGATCACGACCAGATCGTCGTCGACGGGGTCAGCTTCGAGGTGCGGCCCGGCGAGATCCTCGCGATCGCCGGGGTGCAGGGCAACGGTCAGACCGAGCTCACCGAGGCGATCATCGGCCTTCAGCGCAAGGTCTCGGGCTCCATCCGCCTGAACGACCGCGAGCTCACCGGCAAGTCGGTCAAGCACATCATCGACGAAGGCGTCGGTTTCGTCCCGGAGGACCGCAAGGTGGAGGGCCTGGTGGGCGAGTTCAGCGTCGCCGCCAACCTCATCCTCAACCGTTCCAGCGGCGCTCCCTTCTTCTCCGCGGCGACCCTTCGTCGCGGCGTGCTGCGCGCATTCGCCGAGGAACGGATCGCGGAGTTCGACATCCGCACCCAGGGTCCCGACCTCGCCGCCGGGCGGCTCTCGGGGGGAAACCAGCAGAAGGTGGTGCTCGCCCGCGAGCTCAGTCGCGACCTGAGCCTCTTCGTCGCCTCGCAGCCGACCCGCGGCATCGACGTGGGATCGATCGAGTTCGTCCACAAGCGCATCGTCGCCACCCGCGACGCGGGGGTGCCGGTGATCGTGGTCTCCACCGAACTCGACGAGGTCTCCGCCCTCGCCGACCGCATCGCGGTGATGTACCGCGGCAAGATCGTCGGGATCGTGCCCGGCGACGCCCCGCGTGAGACCCTCGGCCTGATGATGGCGGGCGAGCTGCCCGCCGAGGCCGTTCCCGCCCAGGGGGTGTCGGCATGAGCGGTCTTCCCCCCGAGGGCACGAACCTCGGTCCCGGCGTCGATCCCGGGATCACCCGCACGGCGCAGGGCGAACCGGGCGTGCAGACGCCGGTCGCCGAGATCCCGCCGCCCCCACGGCAGAACCAGATCATCCGCGAGATCCTGCGCAGCAACGCCGTCGCGACGGTGCTGGCGATCGTGCTGGCGATGCTCATCGGCGGCGTGCTCGTGGCCTTCACCAACCCCGAGGTGCAGCGGACGTCGGGCTACTTCTTCGCTCGCCCCCAGGACACCCTCGTCGCCATCTGGGATGCGGTCGCGGGCGCCTACGCCGCGCTGTTCCGGGGCGCGATCTGGAATTACGAGGCGGAGACGTTCGTCCGCGCGATCAAGCCGATCACCGACACCCTGAACTTCGCCACGCCGCTGATCGCCGCAGGCCTCGGCGTGGGACTGGCCTTCCGCGTCGGCCTGTTCAACATCGGCGCCCGCGGTCAGATGCTCATCGGCGTGACGACCGCCGCGTTCGTGGCCACCGGCATCAGCGCCCCGCTGTTCATCCACCTGCCGCTGACGATCGCGGCCGGCATCGTGGGCGGCATGATCTGGGGTGGCCTCGTGGGTCTCCTCAAAGCGCGCACCGGGGCGAACGAAGTGATCCTCACGATCATGTTGAACTTCGTGGCGTTCTACTTCCTCTCCTGGCTGCTGAACACCCCGGGTCTGCTGCAGCGTCCCGGCGGGTCGCAGCCGATCTCATCGCCCACCCCCGCCTCGGCGCAGTTCCCGAGCCTGTTCGGCGCGCCGCTGACGGTGAACTGGGGATTCATCGTCGCGATCGCCGCGACGGTCTTCGTCTGGTGGCTCGTCGAGCGGTCGAGCCTCGGCTTCCGCATGCGCGCGGTCGGAGAGAACCCGTTCGCTGCGCGCGCGGCCGGCATCAACGTCGAGCGCATCATCATCTACGCGATGGCCTTCGCCGGCGGACTGGCCGGGCTCGCCGGGGTCAATCAGATCTCGGGGACGATCACCAGCGGCTTCGGCAACGGCATCGATGCGGGCATCGGCTTCGACGCGATCACCGTCGCCCTGCTCGGTCGCAGCAGGGCGTGGGGCGTCTTCGCCGCCGGCATCCTGTTCGGAGCCCTGAAGGCCGGCAGCTTCACGATGCAGGTCTCCGAGGGGATTCCCGTCGACATCGTCGTGGTCGTCCAGGCGCTCATCGTGCTCTTCATCGCCGCAC
This sequence comes from Microbacterium sp. CCNWLW134, assembly GCF_037083565.1. Classification (NCBI taxonomy): domain Bacteria; kingdom Bacillati; phylum Actinomycetota; class Actinomycetes; order Micrococcales; family Microbacteriaceae; genus Microbacterium; species Microbacterium sp. CCNWLW134. The sequence goes on from NZ_JBAOJU010000001.1 coordinate 599,890, forward strand.
CGCCCCTGGTGAGGACGATCTTCTTCCTCCCGAAGGACCCCGGTGAGCTCTCGGCCGGCCGGCGAGCGCGCCGAGCCGCGAAGGCCGCTGCGAAGAACACGTCCGCACCCGCACGCAAGGAGGAGGTGAGCGCATGAGCACCGCGACCGTGAACCCCGCCCCCGCCGAGGCCGACGAGGTCATCACCCGTCAGACCGTGCGCCAGCGGCGTTGGAAGCTCGCGATCTCGCTCGCCGTCGCCACCGTCCTCATCGGCATCATGGCCTTCGCGTTCCCGCGCGACGGGGTGAGCACGTATCGACTGGGCGACCGCACCTCGTCGGTCGACCTCGGGGACATCGGACTGCCGACGTTCGCCACCGTCGCCGTCTGCGTCGTCCTGATGGTCATCATGACCGCGTACGCGGTGTGGGCGGCCTACACCTACCGGCGCCCGGGGCTCTGGCTCCCGATCGTGTTCGCGTTCGTGGCCGTGTTCGCCTTCCTCACGTGGTCGGCCGCCGACGGACTGGTCCCGGTGACGGGTCTGCTCTTCGGGGCGGTCTCGCTGTCGGTACCGCTGGTGTTCGGCGCGCTCGGCGGTGTCATCGGCGAGCGCGCGGGTGTGGTCAACGTCGCGATCGAGGCCCAGTTCCTCTTCGCGGCGTTCTCCTCGGCGATCGTCGCGTCGATCACCGGCTCGTTCCTCCTCGGGCTCGTCGCGGCGATGCTGGCCGGCGCGCTCGTGGCCTCGGTGCTCGCGGCGTTCTCGATCAAGTACCTCGTCGATCAGGTGATCGTCGGTGTGGTGCTCAACGTCCTCATCACGGGCCTCACGAGCTTCCTCCACGGGGCGCTGCTGACCCCCAACTCCGAGGCGCTGAACTCCCCGCCGCGCTTCCCGCGCTGGGCGATCCCGTTCCTCTCCGACATCCCCGTCATCGGACCGGTCGTTTTCAATCAGACGCTGATCGTCTACATCATGTACATCGCCGTCCCGCTCGTGGCGTGGGGCCTGTACAAGACCCGCTGGGGTCTGCGCCTTCGCGCGGTCGGCGAGCATCCGCAGGCCGCCGACACCGTCGGCATCCGGGTGAACCCGACCCGCTTCTGGAACGTCCTCCTCGCCGGCGCTGTGGCCGGCATCGGCGGCGCGTACTTCACGCTCGGCTCGGTGGGGTCCTTCGACAAGGAGATGACCGGAGGTCTCGGATTCATCGCGCTGGCCGCCGTCATCTTCGGCGGCTGGGATCCGGTGAAGGCCTCTCTGGCGGCGCTGCTGTTCGGGTTCGCCACGAACCTGCGGACGCTGCTGACCAACCTGGGATCGCCGATCCCGTCGGAATTCATGGCGATGCTGCCGTACGTCGTGACGGTCCTGGCGGTGGTCGGCTTCGCCGGCCAGGTGCGCGGACCTGCGGCGGCGGGCAAGCCGTACATCAAGGGGTGAGTGTGGCACGACGATCCGGACGCGGCTGGGACGCGTCATCCGACGACCATGACGATCAGGTCCCGGTCGATATCGACTGGGACCACCTGAGGACCGTCGCCAACGAGGCGGCATCGCGGGCTTACGCACCGTACTCGCGCTATCGCGTGGGCGCGGCGGCGCTCGTCTCCGACGGGCGCGTGGTGGCGGGGTGCAACGTCGAGAACGCCTCCTACGGCGTCACCCTCTGCGCGGAATGCGGGCTGGTGTCGGAGCTGCACATGTCCGGCGGCGGTCAGCTCGTCGCCTTCCTGTGCGTCAACGGCGAGGGTGAGACGATCATGCCGTGCGGTCGCTGCCGGCAGCTGCTGTTCGAGCACGCGATCCCCGGGATGCTGCTGGAGACCGTCTCGGGCATCCGTACCATCGACGAGGTACTGCCCGATGCCTTCGGTCCGCGCGATCTCGAGGCGCGGCCGAACCGCGAGTCGGAGTCGGCGCGATGAGCGGTGCTGCCGCACCCGAGCCCTTCGACGCCGTCGATGTCATCCGCGCCAAGCGCGACGGCAAGCCGGTCTCCGAGGACGCGCTGCGATGGATGATCGATGCGTACACCCGCGGCTACGTCATGGACGCGCAGATGTCGGCGTTCACGATGGCGGTGCTGCTCAACGGCATGTCGCGGGACGAGATCCGCGTGATGACCGACGCGATGATCGCCTCCGGCGAGCGGATGAGCTTCGAGGGTCTCGGCAAGACCACCGTCGACAAGCACTCCACCGGCGGCGTCGGTGACAAGATCACCCTCCCCCTCGCGCCGCTCGTCGCGGCCTTCGGCGTGGCTGTTCCGCAGCTCTCGGGCCGCGGGCTCGGGCACACCGGTGGCACGCTCGACAAGCTGGAGTCGATCCCCGGTTGGCGCGCCGCGCTGTCGAACGACGAACTCCACGCGCAGCTGCGCGACGTCGGAGCGGTCATCTGCGCCGCGGGCTCGGGCCTGGCGCCGGCGGACAAGCGCCTCTACGCACTGCGTGATGTCACCGGGACCGTCGAGGCCATCCCGCTCATCGCATCGAGCATCATGTCCAAGAAGATCGCGGAGGGGACGGCCGCGCTGGTGCTGGACGTGAAGTTCGGCTCGGGCGCGTTCATGCAGGACATCGACCGAGCCCGCGAGCTCGCGAGCACGATGGTCGGACTCGGCACCGATTCGGGCGTGGCGACCACGGCACTCCTCACCGACATGAACACGCCGCTGGGTCTTGCGATCGGCAACGCCAACGAGGTGCGCGAGTCTGTCGAGGTGCTCGCCGGTGGGGGCCCTGCCGACGTCGTCGAACTGACCGTCGCGCTGGCGCGCGAGATGCTCGCCCTCGCCGGTCAGCCGGATGCCGACGTGGCGGCCGCCCTGCAGGACGGTCGGGCGATGGACGTCTGGAGGGCGATGATCCGCGCCCAGGACGGCGACCCCGACGCCGCACTCCCCACGGCACGCGAGACGCACACCGTCACCGCGCCGCGCGGGGGCATCGTCACCCGCATGGAGGCGCTGCCCTTCGGCATCGCCGCCTGGCGCCTGGGAGCGGGCCGCGCCCGGGCCGAGGACGCCGTCATCCACGCGGCCGGTATCGACCTGCACGTCAAGCCCGGCGACGAGGTCGCCGAAGGCGCACCCGTCTTCACCCTCTCGGCCGATGATCCGGCCCGTTTCGCCCGGGCACTGGACGCCATCGAGGGGGCGTGGGACATTGGCGAAGACGCGCCCGCCGCGTCATCCCTCGTTCGCGAACGCATCACCGCCGACTCGATCTGATTCGCCGCCCGCCCAACCCCCGGAGGAACACGATGGCCATCGATCAGCACGGTGACGCCCAGCTGGAGGGTGTGTCTCTGCGGAGCCTGCCCAAGATCTCCCTGCACGACCACCTCGACGGCGGTCTGCGCCCCGCCACGATCGTGGAGCTCGCCGACGACGCCGACGTCGACCTGCCCGAGGACGACGCCGAGGCGCTCGGGGAGTGGTTCGCCGAGAAGAGCGACTCGGGGTCGCTCGTGGAGTACCTCAAGACCTTCGACGTCACCCTGTCGGTGCTGCAGTCCCGCGAGGGCCTCACGCGCGTCGCCCGTGAGTTCGTCGAGGACCTCGCCGCCGACGGCGTGATCTACGGCGAGGTGCGGTGGGCGCCTGAGCAGCACCTCGGCGGCGGCCTCACCCTCGACGAGGTCGTGGAGGCGGTGCAGGACGGCATCGAAGAGGGCGAAGATCTCGCCGCCGACGCCGGACGCGACATCCGTGTCGGGCAGCTCATCACCGCCATGCGCCACACCGACCGCTCGCACGAGATCGCGCGGCTCGCGGTGGAGTGGCGCGGGCGCGGCGCCGTCGGGTTCGACATCGCCGGCCCCGAGGACGGCTTCCTCCCGTCGCGGCACCGCAAGGCGTTCGACTACCTCGCCGGCCAGTTCTTCCCCGTCACCGTCCACGCCGGCGAGGCGGCGGGGCTCGAGTCCATCCGGTCGGCGCTCATCGACGGCCGCGCCCTGCGTCTCGGGCACGGCGTGCGCATCGCCGAAGACCTCGACATCGTGCAGCGGTCGGGCGAAGAGGTGCTCGTGGAGTTCGGCGACCTCGCCCGGTGGGTGCGCGACCGCGAGATCCCGCTGGAGCTGTCGCCGTCGTCGAACCTGCAGACCGGTGCGATCCAGCGGTGGGGCACCGACCTCGAAGACCACCCGTTCGACCTGCTCTACCAGCTGGGTTTCGCGGTGACGGTCAACGTCGACAACCGGCTCATGAGCCGCACCTCGCTCACCCGCGAGCTCGCGCTCCTTGCCGAGGCCTTCGACTACGGACTCGACGACCTCGAGGCGTTCCAGATGAACGCCGCCGCGGGCGCGTTCCTCCCCGTGGAGCAGCGCGAGGAGCTGATCGACCTCATCTCCGACGGCTTCGACCGCTAGGCGCGGCGGCGGGCCGCGTGCCGGTGTCCCAACTCCTGCAGAATCCCCGGCCGGGGCCCGAAACCCCGGATTTCGGCCTGTCGGGACGCCATAAGCAGGAGTGAGGGACATGCGTCACCGCGTCCGGCGCGTGAGAACGATGGCTCGGAGGGCGGTCGCCGTGGCGTCGTAGGCGTAGAGAAGGTCTTCGGCCATGGGGCGAATGGTCGTGTAACCGAGTGCGGCAGCAGCGATATCGCGGCGCCGGTCTCGCCGCTGAGCATCCCACCCGTCGTGGTGAGCCTTGCTGTCGCACTCGATGATGAGCCATCCGTCGACGACGAAGTCGACCCGGCCCACGCCGGGGATCTGCACCTGGACGTCGACCTTGCACCCGAGCCCTCGCAGAATCAGGCGGACCAGCGTCTCGGGCCCCGACTCCATACGACGATCGAGGAGTCGTCGGAGCGCCTGGTAGCGACGGGGGAGCCGTCGGAACACCTCGGCTATCCCCGCTTCATCCACCACGCCGAGGTGCCACGCGCTGTCGAGGGTGGCGATCGCGTCCCGTGGAGACTGGCACTTCACCGCTTGGGCCAGCGCCCCGATCAGGTCGGCGCAGAGCTCGTCGGAGGGCTTTCCGCCGTTTCGCCAGTGAGCGGTGACGTCGTGCCGGCGCGGAGGGATGCGGCTGGCTGCGCGGTCGAACTGGATGTGCAACTCTGGGCGCTCCCGTACGAAGACGCCGAGGGTGGCGAGAAGCGAGACGCAATCGAGGCGGCGTCCGGCGCGTCCGGCGTCGAGGATGTGCGGGTGGCAGCGCGGATCGGCGTACCGGCCCCTGCGCAGCCGGATGAGCCGTCCCTCTGTCACCAACCGCCGGATCATCCGCTTGTCGAGCCCGCGCTGGGCGAGTCCCTGCGTACTGAGGAAGGTCGCGGAAAGAACCTGCGACGAGGCGAGGTAGGAGTCGACCACACGTCCATTCCACGGGCGCGGACCCGTTGCGGGTCGTCGCGCGGGCGATCCGTGGACAGGGTGCGCGGTTCACTTCGCTGTGCAGGAGGGGTGGGTGCGACCCGGCCCGTGTCCCTCACTCCTGCAGAATCGACCTCGTACGGTGACGGGAGAGTCATTCGGGGCCCGCCAGTGACGTTGTGCAGGAGTTCGGGACACCCCGGCCGCGGCGGGCGGGCGGTCAGCGGGGGAGGGCGTCGACGAAGGGGGCCAGCAGCCCCGCGAGCTCCGCGCGCATCTCCGGCAGCGTGATCGACGCCTCGTTGTCGCCCGCCTGCGGGCCGTAGGCGCCGAAGGCGGCGTGGTTGGCACCCTCGATCTCGGTCATCAGCGCGTCCTCGGGCAGCAGCGGCCGCGCCTCTGCGATCTTCTCGGGGGTGGAGAGCCCGTCCTCACTGCCCGCGATGCTGATGACGGGCAGATCCGAGTCAGAGACGTCGCCCGCGCAGTAGGACGCGAACAGTGCGAGCGCGTCGGCGTCGCCGGCGAGCTGGCACGCCCGCACGCCGCCGAGCGAGTGCCCGCCGACGATCCACTCGTCGACGCCGGGCACCAGGTCGGTGAAGCTCGACAGCGGCCGCAGATCGAAGAACGCCAGGTTCAGCCAGGGCTTGGTGATGACGACCGTCACTCCGTCTTCGGCCACGACGTCCGCCATCGTCGCCGCATACGCCGCAGCCTCGACCTTCGCCCCGGGGATGTAGACGAGGCCGACCTCTCCCGGCCCGTCGGACGGCTCGAGGATGACGGCCGTCGAGGTGTCGGTGAACCGGATGCCGGGATCGCTCTGCACCTCGGCGAGCGGACCGGCCTCGGCCTGCATCACCCCGACCTGGCTCCAGACGACGAGGCCGCCGACGGCGAGGAGGAGCAGCACGCCGATCGAGCCGAGCACCCACGCCAGCACGCGCCGCCACCGGCGCCGCGGGCGGGGCGCCGCATCAGACGATTCGGACGACTCGTCTGCAGCCCTGTCGGAAGACCCGGATGACACCCCCCGAGCGTACCGCCGCCCGTGCCCCCCGGCCCACGCCCGACGCCCGCAGCCGCACGGCGCCGCAGGTCAGCCCGCGAGCGCCGCCTGCCGCGCGGCGACCGCGTCGCGCACGCGCGCGTACAGAGGATGACTCCGCTCGAGCCCGGTCACCGCAGCCGTCACCGCGTCGGCGTCCTGCTCCCGCAGCATCGCCTGTAGTTCCACCGCCTGGGGGTCGTCGGGGTCGTCGAACGCGAGCGCCGCCCCCATGGCCGCGACGAGCGCCTCCACTGAGAGCCCCCGCTCGGCCGCTTCGGCCGCCGGCCCGACGAACCGCTCGTTGCGCGAGAGCTTCCGCAGCGGCTGCCGCGCGACCCGGCGCACGTGATCGGGCAGTGCGGGGTTGGCGAAGCGCGCGAGGATCGTCGCGCGGTACTCCGCCAGCTCCTCGGGGGCGAACTCGTGCTTGGCGATCAGCACCGCCGAGGTCTCCTCGAGCGCCGCCGCCACCCGCGCGGCGGTCGCCGGGTCGGCGAGGGCGTCGGCGATCCGCTCGACACCCGCCTGCGCGCCGAAGTACGCCGTCGCGGCATGCCCGGTGTTGACAGTGAACAGCTTCCGCTCGATGTACGGGGCGAGGTCGTCGACGAAGTGCGCCCCGGGGATCGCGGGCGGGTCGTCACCGAAGGGATGCCGCTCGATCGCCCATTCGAAGAACGGCTCGACGGTGACATCGACCCCCGCGCCCGCGGGCTGCTCGGGCACGATCCTGTCGACGGCGGTATTGGCGAACACCGCGCGCTGCTCCAGCGCCGCCCACGCCTCACCCGCCGCTTCGACCATCTCGTCGCGGAGCAGGTCGGTGGCGTTGATCGCGTTCTCGCAGGCCATGATCTGCAGCGGCGGCGACGACGGATCGCGCAGCGCGAGACCCGCCACGAGGTGCGGCGCGACGAAGCGCAGGATGGTCGGACCCACCGCCGTCGTCACGACGTTCGCGCCCGCGACCTCCTCGATCACCTGGTCGGGATGCTCGGCGCTGTTGATCGCCCGGAACCCCGTGACGACGTGGTCGCGCCCGCCCTCACCGACCTCGTGCACGGTGTACTCCGACACGGCGTTGATGGCGTCGACGAGCGGCCCCGCGACATCGGAGAACACCACCTCGTAGCCGCCCTCGTGCAGCAGCAGTCCGACGAAGCCCCGCCCGATGTTCCCGGCGCCGAAGTGGACCGCCTTCATTCCACGCCCGCCGCGACGGCGTCGTAGAGCTCCTGCGCGGTCGAGGTCGCCTTCAGTCGCGCCACGTCATCCTCCTCCGAGAACAGCAGCGCGATCCGCGAGAGGATCTCGAGGTGCTCGTCGCCCTTGCCGGCGATGCCGATGACGAAGGTCACCTGCTCGCCGCCCCAGTCGACGCCGCCGTCGTAGCGCACGACCGAGAGGCCCGACTCGAGGATGGTGTCCTTCGTCTCGTTGGTGCCGTGCGGGATCGCCAGCTCGTTGCCCATGTAGGTCGAGACCGTCTGCTCGCGCTGCTGCATCGCATCGAAGTAGGCGCCGGTGACGGCGCCGACCGACTCGAGGATCTCGGCGGCCTCGCGCATCGCCTCCTCGCGGGTCGCGCTGCCGGAGTGGATGCGGACCTGCCCGGGGGTGAGGACCTCACGTGCCATGATTTCGCCTTTCGCTCGTCTCGTCGTACGTCGTTGTCGCGGTGTGGATGACGGATGCCGGGAGCCGCGCGTCCACGCGCCGGCCCCCGGCATCCGGGTCGATCAGATGCTCACGCACCATCCTTGTGCTGATCGCGCACCAATTCCACGACCTCGTCGTACCGCGGCGAGTTCATGAAGTTGTCCACCGACACGTGGATCGCGCCCGGTGTCTGGCGCCGCGCGCGGTCGGTGAGCTGGTTCTGCGTGATCACGAGGTCGGCCGAATCGTCGAGCGCGGCGATGGCCTTGTTGACCACGGTCACGTCTTCGATGCCGGCCTTCTTGATCTTGTTGCGCAGGACGCTGGCGCCCATGGCCGAGGAGCCCATGCCGGCGTCGCAGGCGAACACGATGCTCTTCACTTCGCGCTCGGTCATGACCGCCGGCTCCACGCCGCCGCCGGCCTGGGTGGCCGCCCCGCCGCGCAGGTTGGACAGCGCGTCGGAGGACTTGCCCTTGGCCGCCTCGGTCTGGGTGATCGCCGCGCCGAAGGCGTCGTCGGTCGCCGCGAGGGCCTCGAGGTCGCGCTTGCGCGAAGCTCGGAGGATGACGGCGGCGATGAGGAATGTCACTCCCGCCGAGAGGATGACCGAGAGGATGACCGCGAAGTAGGCGCCGTTCGCGGTCTGCAGCATCACCGCGATGATGCTTCCGGGCGCAGCCGGCGCCCGAAGCGCCCCACCGAGGAGCATGTTGGTGGTGACACCGGTCATACCCCCCGCGATGAGGGCCAGGATGACGGCCGGCTTCATCAGCGCGTAGGGGAAGTAGACCTCGTGGATGCCGCCGAAGAACTGGATGATCGCGGCGCCCGGGGCCGACGCGCGGGCGGCGCCGAGTCCGAAGATCGCGAACGCCAGCAGCAGGCCGAGGCCCGGGCCGGGGTTGGCCTCGAGGAGGAACAGGATCGACGAGCCCTGCTCGTCGGCCTGCTGGATGCCGAGCGGTGTCAGCACGCCGTGGTTGATGGCGTTGTTGAGGAAGAGCACCTTCGCCGGCTCGATGATGATGCTCGTCAGTGGCAGGAGGTTCGCTTCGACGAGGAAGTCCACGGCGTTGCTGAGCGTGGTCATGAGGCCGTTGACCAGCCACGCGATGGGGTAGAACCCGACGACGGCCATGACGAAGCCCCAGATGCCGGCCGAGAACATGTTCACGAGCATCTCGAAGCCGGCGCGGATCTTTCCGTCCCACAGGCTGTCGAGCCACTTCATGGTGTAGGCCGCCAGCGGCGCCATGATCATCGCGCCGATGAACATGTGCACCTGGCCGAGCTGGTTGTCGGCGGGGAGGGTCGCGTTGATGTCGGCGATCAGCTTGTCCGACCCGGCGATGGCGCCCATCACGGCGATCGAGGCGACCACGCCGCCGCGCACGCCGTAGACGATGGTGCCGCCGGTGTAGGCGATGATGATCGGCAACAGGTAGTGGATGAAGGGTCCGACGATCGTCGCGAGGTCGGCGTTGGGCGTCCAGCCCACCTCGATGAAGAACGCCGTGAAGATGCCCCAGGCGATCAGCGCCGGAATGTTCGGCATGATCATGCCGGACAGGAACGTTCCGAAACGCTGAACGCCGACCCGCACCCCTCCGGACTTTCGCGCCGGTGCAGACGTCGTTGTCATTGCTGTGTCTCCTTCGTTGTGGTCGCGGCCCCGCGTTGGGTGGCGAGGAGGGCCGCATCTCGGGCTGCCGCGGCATCATCCGCGGCGAGGGCTGCCTCGGCGATCGCGCGTGCGTCGTCGAGGGTGTACTGCAGGAGGGTGGCGCGCACGTCCGCGAGGGCGCTCGGCGCCATCGACAGGCTCGTCGCGCCGAGCCCGACCAGCACGACCGCCAGCAGGGGGTCGGCAGCGGCTTCGCCGCAGATCCCCACAGGCTTGCCGTGTGCGCGGCCGGCGTCGCCCACCTCACGGATGAGGCGGAGGACGGCCGGATGCCACGGGTCCTGGAACCCCGCGACCGAACCGAGCAGACGGTCGGCGGCGAGGGTGTACTGGGTGAGGTCGTTCGTGCCGATCGAGGCGAAGTCGGCGTGGGCGAGCACGCGGTCGGCGAGGAGCGCCGAGGAGGGCACCTCCACCATCACCCCCGCGGTGCGGATGCCGTACTCCTTCGCCAGCGCCGTGAAGTACGCCGTCTCCTCGACGGTGGCGACCATGGGCGCCATGACCCACAGATCGGCCGGGCCCTCGGGGGAGCGCCTCGTCGCGGCATCCGCCTCTGCCAGCGCCGTGAGCTGCTCGCGCAGGATGTCCTCGCTCGCGCGGAGCGCGCGCAGACCCCGGAGCCCGAGGGCGGGGTTCTCCTCGTGCGCGTCGTTGAGGAACGGCAGGGGTTTGTCGGCTCCGGCGTCGAGCACGCGCACGACGACCTTCTTTCCGGGGAACGCCCGGAGGAGCTGCTCGTACGACGTCCGCTGCTGCTCGACCGTCGGCGCCGAGGAGGCGCTGAGGAAGAGGAACTCGGTGCGGAACAGTCCCACCCCCTCTGCGCCGAGCGCCACGGCCTCGGCGGCACCCTCGGGCTTGCCGAGGTTCGCCAGGAGCGGCACGGGTGTGCCGTCGGCCAGGGCGCCGTTGGTGATCGGCGCGGACGCCGCGTTCGCGCGGGCGTCGGCGCGCACGCGTGCGCGCTGCAGCTCGTCGTCGGTCGGGTCGGCGGTGACGACGCCGGCGGCGGCGTCGACGATCACGCTCTGCCCCTCGGTGAGCGCGGCGGCGCCGGCGGCGCCGACGATGGCGACGATCCCCTTCTCGCGGGCGAGGATGGCGGTGTGCGAGGTGGGTCCGCCCTCGGTGGTCACGAGCGCGAGCACCTGGTCGAGATCGAGCAGAGCGGTGTCGGCAGGGGCGAGGTCCTTCGCGACGAGGACGAACGGATGACCCGGTTCGGGCACACCCGGAGCCGCCACGCCTCGCAGCCGCGCGATGACACGCTGGGCGACGTCGTCGAGGTCGGCGGCGCGCTCGCCGAGGTAGCCGCCGACGGCGGTGAGCTGCTCGCGGAACGCGGCGAACGCCTCGAACACCGCGCGCTCGCCGGTCTTTCCGTCGGCCAGTCGCGTGCCGATCTCGTCGGACAGCGTCGGGTCCTCGGCCATCATGGCCTGCGCCTCGAGCACGTCCTGCGCCGCGCCGCCGGCCTGCTCGGCGCGTTCCTCGAGCTCGCGGGCGACCGCGGCCACCGCCTCGTCGACGCGCTCCCGTTCGGCGGCCTCGCCGATCGTGCTCGGCTCGTCGGCGGGGGCGGGCAGCGGCTCGGCCATGCGGGCCACCGGGCCCTGCGCGACGCCAAGACCGATCCCGACGCCGCGGATCTCGGAACGTGTCACGGTGCTCACGCCGCGTCGTGGTCGGTGGTCAGCAGCTCGCTGAGAGCGTCGAGCACGTTCTCGGCGTTCTCGCCGTCGGCGGTGAGCGTGACGTAGTCGCCCTGGTCGACGCCCAGCGAGATCACGCCGAGGATGCTCGCGGCGTTCACCGGCTCACCCGAGCCCTTGGCCACCGTGATCGGGATGCCGGCTTCCTTCGCCGCCTGCGCGAAGAGCTTTGCGGGGCGGGCGTGCAGCCCGTGCGACGATCCGATGCGCACCGTGCGGGTCAGGGGGGCCATGGTGATTCCTCTCCTCGGTTCTCAGTGGGGGCTGACTCGCGGGGAGTCAGGTGTGCGCGGGGTTCTCGGCCCCGGCATCCGTCGTGGTCTCCGGTGCCGCGACGGCGACCGCGCGACGCACGAGTTCCAGCGTGCGGGTGCCGTCGAGGTCGGCGAAGACGTCATCGGGCAGCAGCACCACCGTCGTCATCCGCAGGGCCGCTGCCTCCTCGATGTGCGGGAGCGCATCGGCAAGGTGCGGACCGACGAGGATCACGTCGGTGGCATCGAGGTCGATCGGGAGCGACTGCTCGGTCCCGGCGATGGCGGTCCAGGGCAGTCCCGCATCCTGTGCGGCGCGGCGCACACGCTGCGCCACGAAGGTGCTGGACGCACCCGCTCCACACACGACAAGGATCCGCATCGATCCGCCCTCCTCGTGAGCGATTCTTGTGAACTCGCTGAGGGCCGACAAGTCACGCATTCTTCCGCCCGGGCGGAAACCCCTGCCTGCCCCGGGCTCCGCGGGCCCCGGCGTGGTTGACTGGTGCTCGATCCGGACCGCGGCACGGCGGCCCGGCGGAGGGGTGCCCGTGACCAAAGCCAGGCAGGATCGCCTGCTGACGCTGCTGCTGCGGGACGGCACCTGGGCGACGGCCTCGACCCTGGCCGATGCGCTCGGGGTCACCCCCCGCAGCATCCGCTCGTACGTCACCTCCATCAACGCGCGCGTCGCTCCCGGCGTCGCGATCGAGTCGGGTCCGCTGGGCTATCGGGCGGGGCCCGAGGGTGCCGTCGCTCTGCGGGCCGCCGGGGGGACGGATGCCGGGACCCCGCGTGACCGGCTGCACACCGTCATCCGGGGTCTCCTCGACACCGACACCGGGATCGACCTGTTCGACACCGCGATGGAGCTGCACGTCAGTCCCGCCACGCTCGAGGCCGACCTCGCGCGCGTCCGGGGCCTTCTCAGCGGCACCGACCTGACCCTGGAGCGTTCGGCGTCCACGGCGCGACTGCGCGGCGGCGAGATGGCCCGGCGGCGCCTTCTCAGCAGGCTCGCGCACGACGAGATGGATGCCGGGGCGTTCGACCTCGGGGCGCTCCGGCGGAGCCTCGCCGGCACCGCCGTCGACGCCGACGCGTTCGGCGCGTTCAAGTCCGATCTCGTCACCGAGCTCGGCGGACTCGGCTACTACGTCAATGAGCTCGGGATCGCCGACGTCGTCATGCATATCGCCATCGCCGCCGACCGGGTCGCCCACCGGCATCCGCTCTCTCACGACCCCGCGTCGGGCAGCGCCGCCGGGGCCGACGTCGCGGCCGTGATCGAACGCCTCGTGCAGCAGCACTTCGGCGTGCGGCTGGGAGAGGGCGACGTGCAGCATCTCGCCGCGCTCGTGCTCACCCGTGTGATCGCGCCGGGCGGCGAGGGCGTGCAGGCGCGGGCGCGGCCGTCGCTCGACCCTCGGGTGGAGGCGGCGGTGCGGACGGCCGTCGGCCGCGCGGCGCGGGAGTTCCTCGTCGACATCGACGATGAGGACTTCATCACCCGTCTGGCGCTTCACGTCCAGAACCTCCGCCACCGTGCGCAGGACCAGGCATGGTCGCGCAACCCACTCACCCGGTCGTTGAAGTCGACGTATCCGATGATCTTCGAGCTGGCGGTGTACATCGCCGGTGAGCTCGACGCCGAGCTCGGCTTCCCCCTGCCCGACGACGAGATCGCCTACATCGCGATGCACGTCGGGGGCCGGCTCGAGCGGAGCCGCCAGAACGCTCAGCTGCTCACAGCCACGATCGTGTGCCCGGGATACTACGAGCTCCACGAGCTGCTGCGCTCGAGCGTGGACCGCTCGCTCGGCCAGGCGATCGAGGTCGTCGGCGTGGAGACGCGCGTCGACCCCGACTGGGAGAACCTCGGCACCGACCTCGTGCTCACGACGATCGACGCGCCGGTGACGGGGGAGCGGATCGTGCGGATCCAGCCGTTCCTCACCGACGCCGACGTCGAGCGGGTGCAGGCCGCGGCGGGCCGGGTGCGCCGCGCGCGGCGCCTCGCACGGCTGCGCACCGAGCTCGAGCGCTACTTCCCCGCCGATGCCTTCGTGCGCGGACTCGACGTCGACGACACCGGCGAGGAGGGGATCATCCGCCGCCTCGGCGGCATGCTCGTCGCCCAGGGCGTCATCGACGACGACTACGTCGAGCGGTCGATCCAGCGGGAGCGGATGTCGTCGACGGCATTCACCGACGCGCTGGCCGTGCCTCATGCGATCGGGATGACCGCGACGCGCACCGCCATCGCGGTGGGGGTCGCCGAGGGGTCGATTCCGTGGGGGGACTCGCGGGTGCAGGTCGTCGCGCTGGTGGCGTTCTCCGAGGGCGACCGGGAAGCCTTCCAGACGGTCTTCGAGCAGCTGGTCGAGGTCTTCTCCGAGCGCGAGAGCGTGTCGCGCATCGTCCGGCGGGGTACCGACTTCCCCGCCTTCCTCGACGAGCTCGTCGCCGTCATCGACGGCTAGCGTCGCTCGCGCGTCCTGAACTCCTGCAGAATCGCCGCGTGCCCGGCCTCGACGGCGCTTCGGGCGGCGTCGGCCCCGTTCTGCAGGAGTTGCGGACACCCGGCGGAGCGAACCCGGCGCTGGGAGCCCGCGGTCAGCCGCGGCGAAGCCGCGCCTGGAGGCCCAGCCGTGCGGCGGGCCACTCGTGGGGGAGGAGCGAGTACACCGCGGTGTCGCGCAGCGCCCCGTCGGGGCCCAGGCGATGGTTGCGCAGAATCCCGTCGAGCTTCGCGCCGAGGCGCTCGATCGCCGCGCGCGACTGCCGGTTGTGGAAGTGGGTGCGGAATTCCACCGCGATCGCGTCGCACGCCTCGAAGGCGTGCCCGAGCAGGAGAAGCTTCGCGGCCGTGTTCACCGCCGTGCGCTGCGACGCCACGCCCAGCCAGGTGTAACCGATCTCGACGTGCCGATTCGCCTGGTCGATGTTGCAGAAGGTCGTCATGCCGACGGCCGCGCCGGTGTCGGCGCGCACGACCGCCCACGGGTTCATCTCGCCGCGCTCCCCCCACGCCCGCCGCCGTGCGATCTCGGCATCCACGTCGGCGGGGGTCGGCACGGAGGTGTACCACGCATGCTCGAGACCCGCGGCAGCCTCGCGCAGGTCGGCGGCGTGCCCAGCCGCCAGGGGCTCGAGCCGGACGTGAGCGTTTTCGAGGATGACGGGGTCGGTCAGCAGCACGCCCGTCAGCCTACGCGCGCTCGCCGCTGTCGCCGGCCCGGTCACCGCCGCGGTCGTCGGCTCCCGATGTCTCACCCATCGCGGCCTGGACCACCACCGCCCCGGTCGCGGGATCCGGTGCGCGCGACGCCGCCCGCGCGGCGACGATCGCCCGGCGCCCGGCCGGCACGGTGACCGCCAACCCGATGACGATGAATGTCAGCACACCCGCCGCCACCAGGAGGGTCTCGATCGGCACTCTGTCGGCGAGCGGCCCGAAGAACACCATCCCGATCGGCATCGCCACGGCCATGACGATCCCGACGAAGCCGAACACGCGACCCTGCCGTTCGGGTTCGACCGTCTCCTGCAGGAGCGTCATCGACGGCGTCGAGAAGAACGGCACCGCCAGCCCGACGAGGAACATGAAGCCGAAGAACACCCACACGTTCGGTGACAGTCCAAGGCCTACCGAGAGCCCGCCGAACACCAGCGACGACACCACGATGAGACCGATACGGCTTCGCCGTGCGAAGAAGGTCGCGACCACGACGCCGCCCAGCGTCATCCCGATACTGAAGGCGACCTCTAGCACCGCGAGGTTGACGACGTTCTGCTGCTCACCCGCGTCGAACGAGCGCACCAGCATCAGCGGGGTCAGGTTCGAGGGGGCGACGGTGAGGAGGAAGATGATCGCGAACACGATCAGCAGCCACCGCACGAAGGCGTGGTGGGCGATGTATCGCACACCGTCGACGAGATCGGCGAAGTACGCCGTCGGTGCACCCTCCGCCCGGCGCACCGCCCGCACCGGGATGAGCGCCAGCAGGCCGATCCCGATGACGGCGGTGACGACGTCGATGAAGAAGATCGGGACGAGGGATGCCGCGGTGCCGCCGGTCGCGGCGGACGCCCAGGCGTAGATCGCGCCGGCCGCGGCCGGGGCAAGCAGCGCCATCGCCGACTGGATCGACCCGTTGAGGCCGTTGATCCGCATCAGGTGGCGCGTCGGGGTGATCTGCGGGATGAGCGCCGAGACCGCCGGCATCTGGATGCCCGCTCCGGCCGAACGGATCGCGAGGGCCAGGAAGACCAGCCACAGATCGTCGTAGCCGGTCAGCATGATCAGCGCGAGGCCGAGCGTGGTGGCCGCGATGGCGGCATCGGCCCCCATGATCAGGAACTTGCGGTTGTGCCGGTCGGCCCACACACCGCCGAAGATCGACACGATCGCCTGCGGCAGGAACCCGAAGACGGCCGCCAGGGTCATGATCAGCCCCGACTCGTACGTGATCGTGAGATACCAGAAGACGGCGTACTGCACGAGCATCGAGCCGAGGAGGCTCGCGGTCTGACCGCTGAGGAAGAAGACGACGTTCCGCAGCCAGCCCGGGGCCTCTGCGGTGTCGACCGGGGCCGCGTCGGAGGTCATCTCCCCTCGATCTGCGCGAGGAGGGCGCGCGCACCGGCGGCGATGTCGGCGACCTGCGCGGCGGCGTCGGCGGCCGATGACCCGCGCACATCCAGATAGAGCTTCAGCTTCGGTTCCGTCCCGCTCGGGCGCACGATGACCCGGGCGCCCTGGGCGAGCCACAGTCTCAGCACATCGCCGGGCGGCAGGTCGCCGACGCCCTGGCTGAGGTCTTCGAACCGCTCGACGGCGACCGTGCCGATGCGGACAGGAGGGTCGGCGCGCAGCGCCGCCATCACCCGGTCGATCGCCGAGAGGTCATCGACCCGCACCGAGATCTGGTCGCTGGCGAAGAACCCGAAGGTCTCATCGAACTCGCGCAGCACGTCGGCCAGTGTGCGCCCCTCGGCACGCGCGTCGGTGACGATGCCGAGCAGGGCGATGGCGGCGGAGATCCCGTCCTTGTCGCGCACCGTCTCGGGGTTGACGAGGTAGCCGAGGGCCTCCTCGAAGCCGTAGACGATGCCCGGCGCGCGCGAGATCCACTTGAAACCTGTGAGGGTCGCGTGGAAGTCGAGGCCGTAGTGGTGCGCGACGGCTTCCAGCCCGGGGGAGGAGACGAGAGAACACGCAAGGGATGCCGCGGGCCCGCGCCCCGCATCAGCCGCGGCCGCACGGGCGGCACGCCATCCGAGGAGCAGTCCGACCTGGTTGCCGGTGAGCCGGCGCCAGCCGCCCTCGGCGGCCGGGTCGGGCACAGCGACCGCGAGCCGATCGGCGTCGGGGTCGTTCGCCACGACGAGTTCCGCACCTGAGGCGCGTGCGGTCTCGAAGGCCAGAACCATCGCCCCGGGCTCTTCGGGGTTGGGGAAGGCGACGGTGGGGAAGCGCCCGTCGGGGGCGGTCTGCTGCTCGACGAGGATCGGCTCGGGGTAACCCGCCGCAGCGACGATCTTCGACAGTGTCTCCCAGCCCACGCCGTGCATCGCGGTGTAGACCCAGCGGAGCCCGGCCGCACCCGGCCCGGCCGGTGCGACCCGCGCGGTCGCGGCGACGTAGGCGTCGACGACGGCCTCGTCGGCGAGCTCCCACGCGTCCGACCGCGGCAGCTCGTCGACCCGCAGGGTGTCGGCCACGCGCTGGATCTCGGAGGCGATGTGCGCGTCGGCGGGCGCGACGATCTGCGACCCGCCGTGCACCCCTCCGAGATACACCTTGTAGCCGTTGTCGTTCGGCGGATTGTGGCTCGCCGTCACCATGACGCCCGCGTGGGCGCCGAGGTGGCGTACGGCGAAGGCGAGCACAGGAGTCGGGAGAAGACGGGGGAGGACGGTCACGCGCAGTCCCATGCCCGCCATGATCTCGGCGGAGTCGCGGGCGAAGACGTCGGAGTTGCGACGCCCGTCGTAACCGATCACGACGAGAGGGGCCTCGTCTCCGGCTCCCGGTCCGATCTCGTCGGCCTGCGCCAGCACATAGGCCCCGAGCCCGGCCGCGGCCTGCGAGACCAGCACCCGGTTCATCCGATTGCTGCCCGCTCCCAGCTCACCGCGCAGGCCCGCGGTGCCGAAGGCCAGGCGCGCGGCGAAGCGGTCGGTCAGCTCGGTGGCCGCGGCCTCGTCTCCGGCCTCCGTGCGCGCGATCAGGTCATCGAGCTCGGCGCGGGTCTCGTCATCGGGATCCTGATCGCGCCAGGCGCGCGCCTGCGCGATCGCGTGCGACCCCACCGGTGCGGTCACAGCTTCTCCACCACCCGGGCGAGGAGGGAGGAGATCACCGGCTCGGCGTCGCGTCCGGCCTCGAGAACCTCCTCGTGGCTGAGAGGCGTGGTCTGGATGCCCGCCGCGAGGTTGGTGATGAGCGAGAACCCGAGGATCTCCATCCCGGCCTGTCGGGCCGCGATCGCCTCGAGGGCGGTGGACATGCCGACGATGTCGCCGCCGATGCGCTCGGCCATCCGGACTTCTGCCGGGGTCTCGTAGTGCGGCCCGCGGAACTGGCAGTACACGCCCTCGTCGAGCGTCGGGTCGACCGAGCGCGCGATCTCGCGCAGGCGCTCCGAGTACAGGTCGGTGAGGTCGATGAAGGTCGCGCCTTCGAGCGGTGAGGCGGCCGTGAGGTTGATGTGGTCGCTGATGAGCACCGGCTGCCCCGGATGCCACGTGCGGCGGATGCCGCCCGCGCCGTTGGTGAGGACCATGATCCGGGCCCCGGTCGCGGCGGCGGTCCGGACGCTGTGCACGACACGGCGCACCCCGTGGCCCTCGTAGAAATGCGTGCGCGCGCCGATGACGAGCACCCGGCGGCCGGCAGGGGTGAGGATGCTGCGGATCGTGCCCACGTGACCCTCGAGCGCCGGGCGGCTGAAACCGGTCACCTCGGTGGCGGGAACCGTCGCGACGGTCTCGCCGATCAGGTCGGCGGCCTTCCCCCACCCGCTTCCGAGGGTGAGGGCGATGTCGTGGTGGTCCACGCCCGTGAGGCGGGCGATGTCGTCGGCCGCCTGGGCGGCGACGGCGAACGGATCGGCGTTCGGGTCGTCGAGCGGATGGGCAGGGGAATGATGCATGAGATCACGATACGGACCAGATCCGACGCCCTGCCACTGCACCGACCCCGAGCGACCCCCCGCGGCTGTTTGAATGGAGGCATGTCGTTGAGCTTCGAGCGGACCCAGAGCGTGGCGATCCTGGGCGGCGGTCCCGGCGGGTACGAGGCGGCCCTGGCAGCCGCTCAGCTGGGCGCCGAGGTCACCCTCGTCGAGCGTGCCGGCGTCGGCGGGTCGGCCGTCATCACCGATGTCGTCCCCTCCAAGACGCTCATCGCCACGGCCGACGCCGCCGTGGCGATCTCGGAGGCGAGCGACCTGGGCGTGCAGCTGTTCGCCCGAGGCGAGACGGGAAAGCCCCTCAAGCCCGAGATCGCGATCAACCTCGCGGCGGTGAACAAGCGCGTGCTCTCGCTCGCGCGCCAGCAGTCCGACGACATGCGGGCGTCGCTGGTCGAAGCCGGGGTGCGCATCATCTCGGGCCACGGGCGTCTCGAGGGGCGCAACGAGGTCATCGTCTCCACCGACATCGGCGGTACCGATTTCGATCGGGTGGAGGCCGACACCCTCGTCGTCTCGGTCGGCGCCTCGCCCCGTCAGCTGCCGAGCGCCAAGCCCGACGGGCAGCGCATCCTCACCTGGACGCAGCTCTACACGATGAACGCCCTCCCCTCGCACCTCATCGTCGTGGGATCGGGGGTCACCGGGGCCGAGTTCGCCTCGGCGTACATGAACCTCGGAGCCCAGGTCACGCTCATCTCCAGCCGCGACCAGGTGCTCCCGGGCGAGGATGCCGACGCCGCGACCGTGCTCGAGAAGGTGTTCAAGCGCGGCGGCATGACGGTGCTGTCGCGGTGCCGCGCCGAGAGCGTCGTCAACACCGGCGACGGCGTCCAGGTGACCCTGGGCGACGGACGCGTCGTCGAGGGGAGCCACTGCCTCATGGCGGTCGGCGCCATCCCGAACACCGCCGGCATCGGCCTGGAGGAGGCCGGGGTGCAGATGACCGACTCCGGTCACATCCAGGTCAACCGGGTCGCACGCACGAGCGTGCCGAACATCTACGCGGCGGGCGACTGCACCACCTTCGTGCCGCTGGCTTCGGTCGCCTCGATGCAGGGCCGCACCGCCGTCTTCCACGCCCTCGGAGACGTGGTGATCCCGCTCGAGCAGCGCCGCATCACCTCGAACATCTTCACCGCTCCCGAGATCGCCACCATCGGCTTCCAGGAGAAGGATGTCACCTCCGGCGCCATCGACGGACAGGTGCTGAAGCTTCCTCTCTCGGCCAATCCGCGGGCGAAGATGATGGGTGTGCGCGACGGGTTCGTCAAGCTCATCGCCCGTCGCGGCAGCGGCACCGTCATCGGCGGGGTCATCGTCGCCCCGCGGGCGTCGGAGCTGATCTACCCGATCGCGATCGCCGTGGAGCGCCGCCTCACCGTCGATCAGGTCTCGCGGGTGTTCGCCGTCTATCCCTCGCTGTCGGGCAGCATCACCGATGCCGCGCGCGCCATGCACATCGTCGATCGGCCGATGGACGCCGCCCAGGTCTGACCCGCCCGCGTGCGAGGCACCCCGTCGTCGAGCGAGCGCAGCGAGACGACACGCCCCCGCCCACCTCTAGAATTCCCCCGTGCCGATCAATCCCGCGGCGCGCTCGGCGCCCGGCGCCGACGCCGCCCCCGCAGCATCCCGCCCGATCGATCCCGCGCTGCTGACGATCCCCGACGGCGCGGTCGATGTCACCGTCGTCCGCGAGATCGACGGCCTGAGCTACATCGATCCGGACGACCCGGCCATGCCCTCTTACCGGGTGATCGCCAACAACCGCCAGCCCGTGGCCCTGCGCGACATGATGATCCTCCCGGTCCGCACGGGCTACATCGGGCAGGACCGGATCAAGCCCGACCCTGCTCTGGTGCCTCCGACCGGCGCGGAGGCGGTGCCCGACGTCGACGTCGACACCGTGTACCTTCCCGTCCGAGACGGGGTCGCCTCCGCCCTGGTCTACCGCCCTCAGGGCGTCGCCGCCGATGACGCGCTCGGCGTCATCCTGTATGTCCACGGCGGCGGGTTCACCGTCGGCTCGGCCGCCGACACCGACTACATCACGCGTCGCCTGGCCAAGGAGAACGGGGTCATCGTCGTGTCGGCCAACTACCGGCTGGCGCCCGAGTACCCGTTCCCGACCCCGCTCGACGACGTCGCCGACCTTTACGCGTGGCTGCGCACCGATGCGCACCGGCTCGGCGGCGACCCGGCGTGGGTGGCGGTGGCGGGCGACTCGGCGGGGTCGAACTTCGCCGCGGCGCTTCCCCTTCTCGCGCGCACGCGCGGGCTTCCCGCCCCCGACGCGGTGCTGATGTACGGCGCGTTCGTCGACTTCGCACAGGAGCGGTGGCCGTCGTTCCAGGCGCAGGCGCCGCGGGGGATCGTCTACGACAGCGCGTTCTTCGGGTTCATCCGGGGGGCCTACCTGCCGACGACGCCCTGGACCGATCCCCTCGCGAGCCCCATCTACGGCGACCTCGCCGGTTACCCGCCCACCTTCCTCGCCACCGGGACCCACGACCCGATCGTGGATTCGGCCAGGGCGTTCGCCCAGGCGCTCGCCGCCGAAGGCGTCGCCGTCGACGGCTACTTCCCCGAGGGGATGCCGCACGGGTTCTACTTCTTCCCGGACGTCCAGGTGCCCGAGGGCGACATCGCCTTCGAGCGCACCGCAGCCTTTCTCGCGAAGCTCCGCGCGGGATAGCGGGTCGCGCGTCGCCTCCGATCGCCTCCTGTCCGCGACCCGTCAAGAACGGCGGCCTGGTGCGGCGTCAGGCCGCAGATTCTGACGGGTCGGGGGACACCGGGCGCGTGCGCAGCGATGAGCGCGGGGCGGAGGAATGCTCCGGAGCGGGCGCACAACGCCGCCCGCGCGCGCCCGCGCCAGCAGGGCTCCGCGCGACCGCTCCGCGCGTCACGCCCGCACGATCGCCTGCCGCGCTCTCCGCCCGCGTGCGGGCGCGCTACGCGATCGTCAGGAGCTGGTGACCCGCCGCGACAGTCGTGCCGGGATCGGCGTTGATGGCGCCGACGGTGCCGTCCTTGTGCGCCTGGATGGGCTGCTCCATCTTCATGGCCTCGAGCACCACGACCAGGTCGCCCTTGACGACCTGCTGCCCCTCCGCCACCGCGACCTTGACGATCGTCGCCTGCATCGGCGCCTTCACCGCGTCGCCCGATGCGCCCGCGACGGCGGAGGCGGTGTGGGAGCGCCGCGACGGCGGCACGGCTGCCGGACGACCGGCCGTGTGCGAGGCGGTGGTGGCGACCCGGTCGGGGAGGCTGACCTCGAGGCGCTTGCCGGCGACCTCGACGACGACGGTGTGGCGGCCTTCGCCGGCGGCGGGAGCGTCGAGCTCGCCGTCCCACGGCGGGATGTCATTGTCGAACTCCGTCTCGATCCACCTGGTGTACACGCCGAACACGCCGTCCTCGGCGGTGAAAGCGGGGTCACGGACGACCTTGCGATGGAACGGCAGAACGGTGGGGAGTCCCGCCACCTCGAACTCGTCCAGAGCCCTTCGCGCGCGCTCGAGCGCCTCCGCGCGGTCGCGGCCGGTCACGATGATCTTGGCCAGCAGCGAGTCGAACGCCCCCGACACGCTGTCGCCGGCGGTCACGCCGGAGTCCAGACGCAGGCCCGGGCCGCCGAACGTCTTGAAGACGTGGATCGGGCCGGGCTGAGGGAGGAAGCCGCGACCGGGGTCTTCGCCGTTGATGCGGAACTCGATCGAGTGGCCCACCGGCGCCGGGTCGTCGTAGCCGAGCTCTTCGCCCTCGGCGAGGCGGAACTGCTCGCGCACGAGGTCGAGCCCGGTCACCTCCTCGGAGACGGGGTGCTCCACCTGGAGGCGGGTGTTCACCTCGAGGAAGGAGATGGTGCCGTCGGCGCCGATCAGGAACTCGCACGTTCCCGCGCCGAGGTAGCCCACCTCACGGAGGATGGCCTTCGAGGCGTCGTAGAGGATGCGGTTCTGCTCCTCGGTGAGGAACGGTGCGGGGGCCTCTTCGACGAGCTTCTGGTGGCGGCGCTGGAGCGAGCAGTCGCGCGTGGAGACGACCACGACGTTGCCCGCGCTGTCGGCGAGGCACTGGGTCTCGACGTGTCGGGGCTTGTCGAGGTACTTCTCCACGAAGCACTCGCCCCGGCCGAAGGCCGCGATCGCCTCGCGGGTCGCCGACTCGAACATCTCGGGCACCTCGTCGAGGGTGCGCGCGACCTTCAGGCCCCGCCCGCCGCCGCCGTAGGCGGCCTTGATCGCGATGGGGAGCCCCACCGACTCGGCGAAGGCCACGACTTCGTCCGCGCCCGCGACCGGCCCCGGCGTGCCGGGAGCCAGGGGAGCGCCGACCTTCTCGGCGACGGCGCGCGCGGTGACCTTGTCGCCTAGCGCCTCGATCGCCTCGGGCGAGGGACCGATCCACACCAGGCCCGCGGCGATGACGGCCCGGGCGAAGTCGGCGTTCTCGGCGAGGAAGCCGTAGCCGGGGTGCACCGCGTCGGCGCCCGAGCGGCGGGCGATCGAGAGGATCTTCTCGATCGAGAGGTACGTCTCGGCGCTCGTGGAGCCCTCGAGGGCGTACGCCTCGTCGGCGAGACGGGCGTGGAGGGCGTCGCGATCCTGGTCGGCGTAGACGGCGACGGACGCCTTCCCGGCGTCGCGGGCGGCACGGATGACGCGGACGGCGATCTCGCCGCGATTCGCGATGAGCACCTTGGCGATTCGAGGCATGGAGGCCAGCCTACCCACGCGGATGCTCGGTCATTTGACTGGTTCGTACAAGAACCGGGAAGAAACGTGGGCGTCCAACCACAACTCGCCGCCTCAGTCGGAAGTCCCCCAGAGCGAGGTCCAGGCGACCCCGTGACGCGTGATCAGGCGTCGAAGGGTCGACAGCGACATCCCGACCACCGTCGACGGATCGCCCTCGACCCGCTCGATGAAGGGTCCGCCCAGGCTGTCGACGGTGAAGGCGCCCGCGACCTGCAGCGGCTCGCCGGTGGCCACGTACGCGTCGATCTCGTCGTCGGTGACGTCGGCGCAGAAGCTCACCGACGCCTCGGCCACGGCGTGCTCCTCGTGCGCGGGCGCACCGGGGGAGATGCGGAACACGCTGTGGCCCGAGTGCAGCACGCCGGTGCGGCCGCGCATCTCGCGCCACCGCGCGACCGCCACGTCGGGTTCATACGGCTTCCCGAGGATCTCGCCGCCGAGCTCGAACATCGAGTCGCCGCCGATCACGACACCGTCGAAGGCCGGATCCTCCGCGACCACGCGCGCCGCGACATCCGCCGCCTTCCGCCGCGCGAGCAGCAGGACGTGCTCCTGAGGACTGAGGGTGCGCCCTTCACCCGCCTCGACGGCCGCGATGACCTCTTCCTCGTCGACGTCGGGGGCGAGGGTCTCGGGTTCGATGCCGGCGCTGCGCAGCAGCATGAGACGGGCGGGCGACGTCGAGGCGAGGAGCACACGCATGACTCCCACGCTAGCGAGGGAGCGGCCCCGGTCGGTCATTAGGGTTGAGGGATGGATGTCGGTGACCTGCTCGATCTCCGCATCGACGACGTCGCCCACGGCGGCGTCTTCGTCGCCCGTCACGGTGCCGGAGACGGGGAGCGGGGTCGGGTCGTCTTCGTGCCCGATACCCTGCCCGGCGAAGTGGTCCGTGCGCGGCTCGTCGACACCTCGAAGAAGGCGTTCTGGCGCGCCGAGGTCGTCGAGGTCACCGAGGTCTCACCCGATCGACGCCCCCACATCTGGCCGCAGGCCGACCTGACCACGCCCCCGGCGAACCGCCCCGGCGGCGCCGACTTCGGGCACATCGCCCTGGGTGCGCAGCGTGCGCTGAAGAAGCGGGTGATCGACGACGCGCTCCGCCGCATCGGCGGCGCCGAGCGAGAGGTCACGATGGCGCCGGCAGGCACCGCGGGTGGGGGAACGGAGACCCCGGATGCCACGCGCTGGCGCACCCGCGTCAGCCTCCACGTCGACGCCCGCGGCGCCGTCGGGCCCTACGCGGTGCGCAGTCACCGCGTGGTGGAGGTCACCGAGCTGCCGCTGGCGACAGCCGAGATCGAAGAGGCGACGTCGTCGCTCGGACGTCTGCGCCCGGGGCGGGTGGACCTCGTTCAGCCCGCCGACGGGCGCGTGCGCGTCATCCCTCGTCCGGAGCGCACGCGCCGCAGCCCGGCGAACCCCGTCGATCCGACCGCCCACGAGGTGATCATCGAGCACGTGGGCGAGCGCGCGTTCCGCGTCGATGCCGGCGGCTTCTGGCAGGTGCATCGCCTGGCCGCCGAGACCCTCACCGATGTCGTCACGGGCGCAGTGCGCCGGTCGGGCGCCTTCGATCCCGACGCCCTGCACCTCGACCTCTACGGGGGTGTCGGTCTCTTCGCGGCGGCTCTCGGGGACCTCGGCGGCCCGCGCACCCGGGCGATCAGCGTCGAGTCCGACCCCCGCGCCACCGGTCACGCCGCACAGAACCTCACCGCGTGGCCGGCCATGAGTGCCGAGACCGGGCGCGTCGACCGTTGGCTTCCCCGCTTCGCCCAGGGGCTCACGCGCGCCGACGCCGCGGCGCTCGCCCGCGGCACGATCCTCCTCGACCCGCCGCGGGCCGGCGCCGGGCGCGAGGTCGTCGACGCCGTCGCCGCGCTGACGCCCGCCGCCGTGGTCTACGTCGCCTGCGACCCGGTCGCGCTCGCGCGCGACCTCCGCACCTTCCGCGACCACGGCTACGACACCGCCCTCATCGAGGCGATCGACCTCTTCCCCCACTCCCACCACGTTGAAGCGGTGGCGGTGCTCACCGGCGAGGGGCCGCGTGGATAGAGTGCTGACATGACCCGCGTGGCCCTCATCGACGATCACGAGTCGGTGCGCCTCGGGCTGGAGGCGGCCTGCGCCCGCGTCGGCGCTCAGACCGTGGTGTTCTCGGGCAGTTCGGTCGCCGCCTATCTCGATTGGCGAGCCTTCAGCGCCTCGTCACCCGCCGATGTCGTCGTGCTCGACCTCACGCTCGGCGATGGGACGACCGTCTCCGAGAACGTCCGCCGGCTCGTCCGCGACGGCTCGAGCGTCATCATCCACAGCGTCGCCGACCGGCCCGAAGCCGTGCGCGAAGCGCTGCTGGCGGGAGCAGCGGGGATCGTCAGCAAGTCCTCCCGCATCGACGACGTCACCGCCGCGATCGCCACGGTGTCCCGGGGCGAGCCGCTCAACAACGTCGAGTGGGCGAGTGCCATCGAAGGCGACCGCGCGTTCGCCGACGCGCAGCTGTCCGCGCGCGAGCGCGATGTTCTGCGCCTGTATGCGGCGGGCCTGCCGCTGCGCGCGGTCGCGGAACGGCTGGGAGTGGCCTACTCCACGGCCAAGGAGAACATCACGCGCGTTCGGGTGAAGTACGTCGAGGTCGGGCGGCCGGCGCCCACCAAGCTCGACCTCATGCGCCGCGCGATCGAGGACGGCATCCTGACCCCACCGGCCGCGGACGGATCGGTCGGCCATGAGCGTCGGCGCTGAGGCTCAGCGCGCGGCGCCACCTGAGGCCGTCGGGCGCATTCCGCAGGGACCGGAGAGCGCGGCATCCCTCGGCTCGTTCACCCGGCGCCGGGTCGAGCGCATCCTCACCATCGCGATCGCGATCGGATGCCTCATCCTCGGCGCTCAGGCCTTCGTCACCGCCCTCGGGCCGAGCGACGAGGCTCCCGGATGGCACGTGCCCCTGATGGTCCTCACCTTCGGACCGCTGGCGGCCATGCTCATCGCCTGCGCGGTCGGGCGCGCCGTGCGGGTCTTCGCCGCACTGTTCTGCGTCTGCTACGTCATCGCGCTTGCCCTCTGGCCGGCAGCGACCGCCGGTCAACCGTCGGACCCCACCACGCAGCCCTGGATCTGGTACCTGGTGAACGTCGCCACGGTCGCCTCGGTGGTCGTCGTGCCCTTCATGTGGCAGGTGGCGTGGACGCTGATGGTGCCGATGTTCTTCGGCTCGGTGCGGATCCTCCAGACCGATGCGGCGCCGCAGCTGTGGATCCCTCTGGTGCTGGACGTCTCGTTCGCCCTCATCCTGGGAATGATGCTCATCACCCTCGGCCGGGTGTTCCGGCGGATCGCGGCCGACGTCGATGATGCCCGCACCAAGGCCGTCGCCAGCTACGCCCGTGCCGCCGCGGCCAACGCCGCGGAGGAGGAGCGGGTCGCGGTTGCCGCCCTCATGCACGACAGCGTGCTGGCCGCGCTCATCGCCAGCGAGCGTGCCGACACCGAGCGTGAGCGCACCCTCGCCGTGGCGATGGCCCGTGAGGCGCTGACCCGCTTCGCCAACACCGAGCAGGGTGTGGAGGAAGGAAGCGACGAGCCCACCGACGCCCAGGCACTCGCCGACGCCGTCGAGCGCGCCGCTGCGAACCTGGGGGCCGACCCCGTGCGGAGTCGCGACATCGGGCTCGACACGCCGCCGCTGCCGGGCCGCGTCGCGCGCGCGCTCACCCTCGCCGCGACCCAGGCCGTCGCCAACGCGGTCGAGCACGCGCACGGTGAGGGGCTCGCCGTCCACGTGTCGGGGCGGGCCGACCGGATCGCCGTCGTCGTCTCCGACACCGGCCACGGTTTCGACCTGCACGCGATCCCCGACGATCGGCTGGGGATCCGTGCGTCCATCGTCGCCCGCGTCGCCGCCGTCGGCGGTATCGCCGCCGTCGAACCGACGCCGCAGGGGACCACGGTGACTCTGGAATGGCGGCCGGTGACCGCATGATCAGTGTCCGCGGCATCCTTCTCGGCCTCGCCTTCGCCTTCACCGCCTACCTCGCCGCGCGCGGGCTGTGGTGGACGGAGGACGTCCAGAACCCTTCGCTGGTGATCGCCGCGCTTTTGCTGTACCTGCCCACGACCTGGCTCTGCATCTTCTGGGAGCCCCGGCTCACCACCGACGACCCCGTCGACTCGTCCGTGACCGCGGGCGTGCGTGGACCCACACGCCTGCCGGTGTGGATCTCCCTCCTCGCCATCGCGAACGCCGTCGTCGTGCCCGCGGCCATCTCGATGGGGGTCGCCGCCGATATCCGCACCGAGCCGTTCGCCACCTGGTATCTCGGGGGCATCGGCGCGCTGATGACGATCGTGATGGCGCGACGGCGACCCCTGTTCGCCTGGATCGGCACCGCCATCCTCGCCGCACTGTCGGCATGGTGGATGGGCGGACTGAATGCCCTCGCACTCGGGCTGGTCGGGTCGGTGGTGTGGGTCGTCGTCGCTCAGTTGCTCATTCGCGGGCTTGATCGTGCGGCCCGGGACACCGCGCAGCTCGCCGAACTGCAGCGGGTGTCGTCGGCCTGGCAGGCCTCACAGCTCACCCGCCAGCGCGAGCGGCGGATCCAGGTGCAGCGCGCCCTTGCGATCGCCGGTCCGCTCCTGACCCGCACTGTGTCGACGGGCGGCCGGCTCACGCCCGAGGAGCGCCTGCAGGCGCGCCTCGCCGAAGGCCGGCTCCGCGACGACATGCGGGGGCCGCGCCTGCTGGACGACGACGTCCGCACCGAGGTCGAACGCCTGCGGCGGCGGGGCGCTTCGGTGACGATGCTCGACGAGGGCGGCCTCGACGGCATCGACGAACGGTCGCTCGCGGTCATCCGCGCAGAACTCGCCGAGACGCTGCGCTCGGCCACGTCCGACCGGCTCTACATCCGCACGTCGCCGCACACGCGCGTGGCCGTCACCGTGGTGGGGCGCTCGGGCACCGAGAACGGCCTGTCCGACGAGGATTCCGTCGACCTCTGGCGTGAGATCGACCACCCCGGTCGGTGACCTCTCCGGTCGCCACGCGGGATCTTCCGTCTGCCTCACCCCCAGGAGGGGGAGGAGGCGAGGGGCGGCGAAGCCGCCCGCCCCTCGCCTGAGCGAACGGTTACCCGAAAACCGTTCGCACAGCCAAACCGCTTGGACCGTCGAAGAGACGACGGGCGGTCGGGCCGAACGCAGAGCGTTCCAGCTCCTCCAGTATGCAAGGTCGGAAACGGTCTGTCTGTAGGTAGTTTGGGGGACAAATCGTCGATTTCGACGGATTTTTTCAGCCCGCGTACCGACCCCATCCGACGTCGCGGCGAAGGGGCTGGCGCAGCCCCCGCTGCGAGAGCGACCAGGCGCTCCGGGCGGGGCGGTCATCGGCGACGGCCTCGGCCGATTCGGCGGCGTACTCCTCGCTGACCACGGCGATGAGGGCGGCGAGCTCCTCCTCGGTGGGCGCACCGCGACGCACGTCGATCGCGACGGGCGGCAGGGTCTCGCCGGATTCGCCCGCTCCGCCGCCGCGCGGATCGCTCGCCGTGCTCACAGCGGGATGTTCCCGTGCTTCTTCGGGGGCAGGCTCGCCCGCTTGCCGCGGAGGGACCGCAGCGCCTTGGCGACCGCGACCCGCGTCTGGGCAGGCTCGATGATCCCGTCGAGTTCACCGCGCTCGGCGGCGAGGAAGGGAGACGCGACGTTGTAGGTGTATTCGTTCGCGAGGCGGGTGCGCACCGCCGCGACATCCTCACCCGCTTCCTCAGCGCGCTTGATCTCGCCGCGGTAGAGGATGTTCACCGCGCCCTGACCACCCATCACCGCGATCTCGGCGGTCGGCCAGGCGAGGTTCACGTCGGCGCCGAGCTGTTTGGAGCCCATCACGATGTAGGCGCCGCCGTAGGCCTTGCGGAGGATGACGGTGACCAGCGGAACCGTGGCCTCGGCGTAGGCGTACAGCAGCTTCGCGCCGCGGCGGATGACGCCGGTCCACTCCTGATCGGTGCCGGGGAGATACCCGGGCACGTCGACCAGGGTGAGGATCGGCACGGAGAACGCATCGCAGAAGCGCACGAACCGGCTCGCCTTCTCGCCCGCGTCGATATTCAGGGTCCCCGCCATCTGCGAGGGCTGATTGGCGATCACGCCGACCGTGCGCCCCTCGACCCGGCCGAAGCCGATCACGATGTTGGGGGCGAAGAGGGGCTGTACCTCGAGGAAGTCGCCGTCGTCGACCAGGTGGCCGATGACGCCGTGGATGTCGTAGGGCTGGTTCGCGGAGTCGGGGATGACGGTGTTGAGGCTTCGATCGGCGTCGGTCGTCTCGAACTCGAACGCCGTCTCGTAGACCGGCAGCTCCGACATGTTGTTGTCGGGGAGGAACCCCAGGAGCGTGCGGGCGTAGTCGATCGCGTCGTCCTCGTCCTCGGCGAGGTAGTGCGCCACGCCGGAGCGGGTGTTGTGGGTGTGCGCGCCGCCGAGCTCCTCCATCCCGACGTCTTCGCCGGTGACGGTCTTGATGACGTCGGGCCCGGTGACGAACATCTGGCTGGTCTTGTCGACCATGATGACGAAGTCGGTCAGGGCGGGGGAGTACACCGCGCCACCGGCGGCGGGCCCCATGATGATCGAGATCTGGGGGATGACGCCGGAGGCGGCGGTGTTCAGGCGGAAGATCTCGCCGTACTTGCCCAGGGCCACCACGCCCTCCTGGATGCGGGCCCCGCCGGAGTCGAGGATTCCGATGATCGGGATGCCGCCGCGGAGGGCGAACTCCATGATCTTGATGATCTTGTCGCCGGCGACCTCGCCGAGCGAACCGCCGAAGGTGGAGAAGTCCTGCGCGTAGACCGCGACCGTCCGGCCGTGGATCGTGCCGGTCCCCGTGACGACCGAGTCGCCGTAGGGGCGGGATTTGTCCATGCCGAACGCGGTCGTGCGGTGGCGGACGTACTCGTCGAACTCGACGAACGAGCCGGTGTCGACCAGCAGCTCGATCCGTTCGCGGGCGGTGAGCTTGTGCTTGGCGTGCTGCTTCTGCTGCGCCGTCGCCTCGGCGTCGAGAACGGCCTCCTGATAGCGCGCCCGAAGGTCTGCGATCTTGCCTGCGGTCGTGTAGAGGTCGGGCTGATCGGTCACGGGTTCCACCCTATCGGCGGGGGCTCGCGAGCCCTTGGAGGGTTCGCACAAGCGGTTCGCGATTCCGCTGTGCTCGGCGCACGCCTGCGGCCCGCGGCGCGCCCGCGGCATCCGTCCGTCCCTCTCCCCGCGCGCGTGCCCGCGCGGCCTAGACGCGTACACCGTGCGGCGGAGAGTCCTCGTTCCGGCCGATCGTCCGCGCGCGAAGCGGGAGTCGAGGGGCGACCGAGCCGCGCGCAAGCCCCCCGCGTGCTGGATCGACCGCGCATAGGGTGAGGTCATGCCGATCCCCACCGACGGGTATCCCCGCGCCGCCGCCGTCAGCCCCCGCGTCCAGATCACCGAGTCCACCGACTCCACCAACGCCGACGTCCTCGCCGCCGCCGGCGCCGACCCGGCCGGCTGGCCGCATCTCTCGGTGCTCCTCACCACCGACCAGCGCGCCGGTCGCGGCCGCCTCGACCGCAGCTGGACCACTCCGCCCGGCACCGCGCTGGCCATGTCGGTCGTCGTCCGCGTGCCCGCCCTCCCCGTCGGAGCACGCGGGTGGATCCCGCTCGTCGCCGGCGCCGCGATGGCCCGCGCCGTCGGCGCTCAGCTGCGCGGCACGCCCCACTCGGCCACGCTCAAGTGGCCGAACGACGTGCTCATCGACGGCGGCAAGGTCTGCGGCATCCTCGCCGAGGTCGTTCCGGGCGCCCCCGACGCCGTCGTCGTCGGTGCCGGGGTGAACACACGGATGACACGGGCAGACCTCCCGGTCGACACCGCCATCTCCTTCGCCGCACTCGGCCTCACCTGCGACGACGACCGCCTCGTCGCCGACTTCCTCTCGGCGCTCGATGAGCAGCTCAGTGCGCTGGTCGCCGGAGGAGGGGATGCCGCGGCATCCGGGGTCTCCGGAGAGGTGAGCGCCCTGTGCTCGACCCTCGGCGCCGACGTCGCCGTGCACCTGCCCGACGGCACCCGCCTCACCGGCCGCGCCGCCCGGCTCGACGCCGACGGGCGGCTGGTCGTGGAGGACGCCACGGGGCTCGAGACCGCGGTCTCGGCCGGAGACGTCGTGCACGTGCGCTGATCCGATTCCGGGCGGGAGCGGCGCTCGCCGGGTGTGGTGCGCCCGAATGTCGGGCCCTGCCCCGACAATGGGTGCATGACGCACCCGACCAGCTTCGCCGGGCGTCCTGCCACTCCCGCACCGGGAGTGCCGACGCCCGAGCTGCGGATCGCGCGGGTGCGCTCGCATGCCCGGAGGCTCTTCTGGTCGGCGCTCATCCTCATCGCGGTCGCCGGCGCGGCCGGTTTCTTCTGGGGGAATCTTCCGGCGCCGTTCGAGAACTGGATGCTGCTGACCGCAGCCGCCGTCGTCGTGTTCCTCCTCGTGCTCCTGCCGTTCGTGGCCTGGTGGAGTCGCGTCTACACGATCACGACGCGAAGGGTCATCGAGCGTTCCGGCATCTTCGCAACCCGTCGCCGCGATCTGTCGCACGTGCGGGGCTACACGATCCAGGTGCGTCGAGGCATTCTGCAGCGGATGTGGGGAGCGGGAACCCTCACCCTCTCCAACGGTGCCGACGAGCCGCTCCGGATGAAGAACATCCCCGGCGTCGTCCTCGTGCACGAGGTGCTCGTCGACCAGGTCGAGGTCAACCAGATCCTCGCGCATCGTGATGCGCAGGCCTCGGTGTCGGGGCCGTACCCGCCGGGACCGCCGCCGCCTCTGCCGCAGCTCGGCTGAGGCGGTCCGCGCCTGCGGGTGGCCGGCGACGGGGCGGGAGCGGCCGTCTGCGCCGGCCTCGCGTCTGCGTGAACTCGCCGACTGCGCGAAGATGGCCACGGCGCGAAAAGGCCACGGCGCGAAAGAAGCAGTCGAGCGGAAGGATGTCCCATGGCGTTGCGAGTCGGAGTCGTCGGGGGAGGGCAGCTGGCGCGGATGATGATCGCGCCGGCCGTCGAGCTGGGGGTCGAACTGCGGGTCCTGGCTGAGGACGACGGAATGGCCGCGGCGCTCGCGGCCACCGCGGTCGGCGACTACCGCGACGCCGACACCGTGCTGCGGTTCGCCCGCGATGTCGATGTCGTCACCTTCGACCACGAGCATGTGCCCCAGGACGTCCTCGGCGCCCTCGTCGATGCAGGTGTGGCCGTGCGCCCCGGGCCCCACGCGCTGCGGTTCGCTCAGGACAAGCTGCACATGCGCCGGCGCCTCGCCGAGCTCGGCATGCCCCAGCCCGACTGGGCAGCCGTCAGCGATGCCGCCGGGGTCGGGGCCTTCCTCGCCGATCATGGCGGCCGTGCCGTGGTGAAGACCCCGCGGGGTGGCTATGACGGAAAGGGCGTGCGCGTGGTGTCATCCGAACACGACGCCGACGACTGGTTCACGGCCCTCGCCGAAGACGGTCGCGGCGGCGAGCTTCTCATCGAGGAACTCGTTCCCTTCACCCGCGAACTCGCCCAGCAGGTCGCTCGGCGCCCGTCGGGCGAGGTGCGGGCGTTCCCGCTCGTCGAGACGGTCCAGCGCGACGGCGTCTGCGCCGAGGTGCTCGCTCCGGCCCAGCGCACCGGTGAACGCGAGCAGCAGGTCACCAGTGAGATCGCCGTCGGTATCGCCGAGGGGCTGGATGTATCGGGGATGCTGGCGGTCGAACTCTTCGAGACCGCCGGCCGTGTGCTCGTGAACGAGCTCGCGATGCGCCCCCACAACAGCGGCCACTGGACCCAGGACGGCGCGGTCACGAGTCAGTTCGAGCAGCACCTGCGCGCCGTGCTCGACCTGCCGCTCGGCGACCCGTCACCCAAGGCACCGTGGACCGTCATGATCAACATCCTCGGGGGTCCCGCCGAAGGCGGCCTCACCGAACGATTCAGCGACGCGATGGCCCGCCACCCCGAGGCGAAGGTGCACACGTACGGCAAGGCGCCGCGACCCGGCCGGAAGGTGGGGCACGTCAACGTCTCGGGCGACGACCTCGACGACGTCGCCTACGCCGCCCGGGCGGCGGCGGCGGTGTTCCTGCACTGAGCAGCACCGGCGCTGCGCGCCGTTGCGGGCTTCTTCCAGTTCGGCGCCCTAGCCTTATCGGGTGACAGGGTCTTTCGCGAGCGCTGAATCCGACGCGCGCACCGCTCCGCATCACGACTCCCCGCTGCACGCGGCCTCCGAGCCGCTGGTCGGCGTGGTCATGGGGTCTGATTCCGACTGGCGGGTCATGAGCGACGCCTCCCAGGTGCTCACCGACTTCGGCATCCCGCACGAGGTCGAGGTCGTCTCGGCCCACCGCACGCCCGACAAGCTCATGGCGTACGGGCGCGGGGCGCGGGCCCGCGGCATCCGTGTGATCATCGCCGGCGCCGGCGGTGCCGCGCACCTGCCCGGCATGCTCGCCTCGGTCACCGCCCTACCTGTGGTCGGCGTGCCGGTGCAGCTGGCGACCCTCGACGGGCTCGACTCGCTGCTGAGCATCGTCCAGATGCCCGCCGGCATCCCCGTCGCGACCGTGTCGATCAACGGGGCCAAGAACGCCGGGCTCCTCGCCATCCGCATCATCGGGGCGGGCGACCCCCGCGTCGCCGAGCAGGTCGAGGCGTACGCCCGTGACCTCGAGACGGCGGTGGAGGAGAAGAACCGCCGCCTGAAGGAGTCGCTGTGAGCGTGGCGAGCCCGCCGCGGACGACGACACGCGGATCATCCGGTGCGCGCGGCCGCGTGCTCGAGGAGCGCCCGCTGCGTTTCCCCGACGCCCGCTCGACGGCGATGATGACCAGGCGCGGCTGGTGGCTGGTGGGACTCAACTTCCTGCTCCCGGGCTCGGCGCAGATCGTCGCCGGCAATCGCCGCCTCGGCCGGGTCGGCATCGCCGCGACCCTGGTGTCGTGGCTCCTGGCCGTCGGCGCCGTGCTCACGTCCGCCTTCGCGCAGACCCTTTTCCTCACCCTCGCGACCAACTGGTTCGTGCTTTTGCTCGTCCAGGTGATCCTCATCGCGTATGCCGCCCTGTGGATCGTGCTGACGATCGACACGCTGCGGCTGGTCCGGCTGGTCCGCACCGGACGAGCCGCCCGCTTCGGCATCGCCGCGTTCGCCGTCGCCCTGCTCGTCGTCGCCAGCGGCACCGTCGGGTACGCCGCGCAGGTCACCGGTACGGCACGCGACACCCTCGGCGCGATCTTCGGTGCGAGTGGACCCTCCGTCCCCCCGTCGGACGGGTACTACAACATCCTGCTCCTCGGTGCCGACAGCGGAGAGGGCCGCGATTCGATGCGGTTCGACAGCATTTCGGTCGTCTCGGTGAACGCCGACACCGGTGCGACGACCATCACCGGCATCCCGCGCGACATGCCCCACTTCCCCTTCGCACCCGGGCCGATGCAGGACCGCTATCCCGACGGCCACCAGGGATTCGCCGACCCCAGCTGCGGGTGGGGGAGCGGGATCAACCAGCTCCGCACCGAGGTGGAGGTCTGCCAGGACGGCAACACCATCTACCCCGATGCGGTGGCCAACGGCTCGGCTCCCGGCATCGAGGCGACGAAGGATGCCGCCGAAGGCATACTCGGGATCGAGATCCCGTACTACGTCTTCATCGACATGCACGGCTTCGCCTCGCTCGTGGACGCCCTCGGCGGCGTCGAGATCGAGGTCGCCGAGCGTCTGCCCAAGGGCGGCGGTCCGGCCTACGACGGTCAGCCCGCCGAGGAATGGGCGATCGGATGGATCGAGCCGGGCCTGCAGCGCATGGACGGCGACACCGCGCAGTGGTACGCCCGTTCGCGATACACCACGAGCGACTTCGACCGGATGCAGCGCCAGCGCATCCTGCAGCAGGCGATCCTCAACCAGTTCACTCCGCAGACGGTGCTGACCCGGTTCCAGGACATCGCCGCCGCCGGTGCCGACATCGTCGAGACCGACCTGCCGCAGTCGCTGCTGCCCTACCTCGCCGAGCTGGCGCTGAAGGCGCAGGAGCAGCCGGTCACGACGATCGAGCTCATCCCCGAGTTCGGCATCGACGAGTACGACCCCGACTACGCCTACGTGCAAGAGCTCGTGCGCACCGCGCTTCATCCGCCCACCCCGACGCCGACGCCGGAGGGCTGATGACCGCCACGCTCCGAGTCATGCTCGACCAGGTCGCGGTGCCGACCGACAACGACCTCGCCGAGGCATCCCGCGAACTCGCCCGCGCACTCGTCGCCGGGGCTCCCTCGGGAACCGAGGTCGAAGCGATCGTGCCCGCGCAGACGGATGCCACGGCGCTGCGTGCCGCCGTTCCCGGGCTTGCGGGGGTACATCCCGCGGCGCTGCCGCGCCGCGAGCTGTCGGTGGCCGTGCAGCTGGGCGCACCCACGGGCATCGGTGCGGGCATGATCCACTCGCCGACGCTCATGGCGCCGCTCGTGCGCCACGACCGGGTGCACAATCACGACCAGACGGTCGTCACCGTCTGGGACAGCCGGGCGTGGGATGCGCCGGGCGAGCTGCCCCGCGGCGCGCTGTCGTTCCAGCGGGCGATGATCAAGCGCGCCGCGAAGCACGCCGACGCTGTCGTCGTGCCGACCCACGCCCTCGCACGAAGGATCGCGGGGGTTGTGAACCTGGGGGAGCGGATCCGTGTCATTCCCGGCGCGGCGCCGCTCGGCTTCGCCGTGCCGAACGACGAGGTCGGCCGGCGGCGAGAGCTCGACCTGCCCGAGGGGTTCGTGCTGCTCGCCGGTTCGGCGTCGCGGAATTCGGACGGGCTCGCCGTCGGGCTGGCCGCGGTCGCGCGATCGGGTGTGGATCTCCCCGTCGTGGTGATCGACGCGCCGGAGGGGGAGGAGCCCGCGATCGCCGACCTCGCCGAGGCGGCCGGGCTCCCCGAACGACGCCTTCACGTGCGCGGAGCGTTGGAGACCTGGAACCGCGCTGCAGTCTTCGGTGCGGCGCTGGCGTTTCTCGCGCCGTCGCGGCGCGAGGCGTTCCCCTGGCGCGTCGTGGACGCGCTGACCCTCGGCGTGCCGGTGCTGGCCGCGGCATCCGATTCGCACACAGAGGTCGTCTCCGACGGCGGTCGGCTCGTCGACGAAGCGGACGACGCCGTTCTCGGCGACGCCCTCGGCGCCACCCTGGCGGAGACGCTCGGGTCGGTGTCGGCCGCCGAGCGGCTGGGCGTGCTCGCGGCAGACCGCGGACGGGCGTTCTCCTGGGCGGAAGCGGCCGACAAGGTGTGGCACCTGCACGCCGACCTCTGAGTGGCTTCGTTCCGGAGCGCGACGGCGGTGGGGATTCGGCGCGCGAACCCCCACCGCCCTTCAGCTAATCGAAGTAGGACTCGCAGGCTATGCCATCGCCATCGCCATCGAGTCCGTAGACGTCTCCGTACGCCGGAAAGTAGAAGTTGAACTCAGCCTGGGCTTCGGCCTGTGAACCGAAATTGCCACAGTCCTTATCCGCGGGACGAGGCGGTATTCCTCGCACGTCTGGGGCGGGTCGGCCCATCGCAGTCCACTCGGCCAGACTAATCGGACGATTGACAGTCGGACCGGCGTACCAGATTGTCGCGTCGCCGTACTGGCGATAAACCTGGTCTCCGGGGAATCGAGCTTGGACAGAGGGATTCGGGAATCCTTCGTTACTCCACCGCGCGTAGTCGATAGGCGCACCTGCACCTGCTGAAAAGTCGGTGAGGAAGGCGATGTTGTTATCCCAGCTCAGCTTGACGAAGCCCTGGTCCGCGCGTCGGTCAAATGGCCTGAAATCCGAAGCTGCCCATTCCTCATAAGTGAGGGCATGCTTCACCCCGCCGACGTCCTGGACGAAAATCTGGTCCGAACTAGCCCACTGGTAATAGGTCGAACCCTCGATCCATCCCGCCAATCGCGGTCCAGGGTTTCCCGCTCTCGTCCATTCGCCCAGTGTCAGGTGCTTCCACACCCAGCGGCTCGGGTCGGGCCCGAAGAACGTGACGGCGCTGATCGAAGGAGACCAAGCGTAGCGGACGTAATCCGTCGGGGCCGCGGTCGGGGACGGGAAACCAAGCTCCTGCCATTCCTCGAAGGAGAGCGGAACGATCGCCGAAGCCGACACTTGCCAGACTGTCCCGTCGTACGACGTCACGAAATAGGCAGGGGTCTCGGCTTCAGGTTCACAATCAACTACGACTGTCTCGTTGAGGATGTCGATGCCCGTCGAGTAGATCCGAACGCCATAGTCCCCGTCGGCCCGATATCCGAATCCGAGCTCGGTCGATGCGTTTGGCTCCGCGAGAACACCGTCGCCGAAATCAGGTGCGCCGTCAAGATCTGAATCGACGTCGATCAGCACCTCGACAGTATCCGAACCTGCATTCTGGATCTGCACGACGAAATTCTGCGCTGCGCCGCAGTCGACCACGACTGCGGCCGTTACTGGTGCTTCTACCACGGCTGCATTTGCGGTGTTCGTTAACAACGCCGAGCCCATCGCTCCGACGACCAGTGCCGTCATTCCGGTGCGAGCGACTCGCGACGCTTTGCCGCCTGAACGGCCTCGTTCCCCCAGCATTCATCCTCCAATGAGAGCATCGCCTCCGTTGGCGCGCTGGAAAGACTCTAGCGTCACTCGATCGAGAAACCAGGTCGGCCGTCAGGCTCGCATGAGTTGAACGGCGCGCTTACTGTCCCCATCGAACTCGACTCGTCCCGAGCGGAGGAGAATGCCCCGCTGACAGAGCTGCGAAACCATGTCCAGGTCGTGGGAGACCACGACCATCGTCTTGCCCTCGGCGTGCAGCTCGCGAATGCGTGCCAGACACTTCTTCTGGAAGGGTTCGTCTCCGACCGACAGAATCTCATCGATGAGCAGGATGTCGACTTCGGTGTGGATGGCGACGGAGAATGCCAAGCGGAGGAACATCCCAGAGGAGTAGTGCTTGACCTCCGTGTCGATGAACTGCTCGATCTCGCTGAAGGCGACAATGTCATCGAACCGCGCCAGTGTCTCCTTCTTGGTCATTCCAAGGATCGCTGCGTTCAGGTAGATGTTCTCTCGCCCGGAAAGGTCGGGGTGGAAGCCAGCTCCGACTTCGATCAGGCCAGCAACTCGGCCGCGCGTACGAATCGATCCGTGATCAGGCGTCAGGACACCGGAGATCAGCTTGAGCATCGTCGACTTACCAGAACCGTTGAACCCGAGGAGCGCGACAGACTCTCCTTCTTCGATCTCGAAAGATACGCCGTCGAGTGCGTGGAAGTCCGTCGTCAACGGCTTTCGCCGCACAGCAGCGAGAAAGGTCTCCTTGATCGAGTGGGTGTGCCTGAGCTTGAAGTCCTTCCGCACGTTCTCGACGAGGATGCTCGACATGGTGTCGGTCGACTCAGAGGTCTTGTGCAAAGCGGCCCTCCAAACGGCGGAAGACGAACTGACCAGCAACGAGAACGATCAGCGCGGTGAGCATCGATATACCGGCGAACAGCCATAGATCAGGGAGCAACTGCCCGTTCCGCGGATTCAGCGGCGACCAGATCCCGTAGTGGAACAGTTCCACGGCAGGAGTGATGGGGTTCAGCCGATAGGCGGTGAACATCCACTCGGGCAGCACTCCCGCGACCATCTCCCACTGGTACATGACCGGCGACGCCCAGACGGACATCATCACGATGATCTCCACGAAGCTCTGCGCGTCGCGGAAAGTCACGTTGATCGCTCCGAAGAGAAGTCCGAGACCGGTTGCGAGGCAGGCCACGATCACGAGCGCGAGGAGAAGCGCGGCGATGTGCAATAGAGAGGGTGCCCACCCGAAGAACAGCGCGATGACGATGATGACCAGGATCTGCGGAAGGGAGTTCACCGCAGCGATCAACATGCTGGATACAGGGAACATCTCGCGCGGAAGATAGATCTTCTTGATCAAGGCCGCGTTATCGACCAGCGACCGAGTCCCGTTGGCGAAGGCCTCATTGAAGAAGGTCACCACGGTGATCCCGGCTAGTAGGTAGATCGGGAAGAAGTCGACGCGACCGTTCATGCCGAGAAACACCCCGATGGCCACGTAGAAGACGACGAACTGCACGAGCGGCTTGACATAAGACCAGGCCCAGCCGAGCACCGACCCGCGATAGCGGATCTGGACCTCCTTGCGCACGATCAACGACAGCAGGTAACGACGTCGGAACACATCGAACAGTCCGACGCTGCGTCCGGGCTGCTCGAGCGCAGTGGAGTCGGTCAGGGCGCGAGACATGGTTTCCTCAGGGCATAGGGGGACCCGAAGCGGGCCGTTTCATCTTAGTGACGCGCGGCTGTCGGGTTGCTCCAAGCGCGCATTGCTAGGCTTCGTCAGGCTGCCACCCGGCCGTCCGAACCGATTTCACCGAGAGAGCGACCTGTTGTGACCATGCCACTCGTCCTCGGCCAGCCTTCTCTGTTCTCCTTTTCCGATGCCGATGATGTACCCGATGATCTGTCATTGCGGGAACGTCGTCTCCTTGTCGGCGCGCTTAACTTCCATGCCCTGATGGCTCCTTCGAGGGAGCTCACGGTGCACGCGTACGACGGGTCGTGGGAGACCCTGCCGAGGACGACTGACGACGCAACATTCACCGGCCTGTCCCGAGCCTTCCGCCGTCGGCTCTTCTCGCTCGTGATGAAGAGCGAGATCGAAGCCGAGGAGAGGCAACCGCAACCGGGCGAAGCAGTCGCGACGTCTTTGGCCGAGCGACCGGTTCGCCACATTCACATCTCGCGAGACGACGTGCTCGCCCACGATCCACCGAGAGACCGCTCGCCCAATCCGATCCGACGTGTGCTGCGCGACGTCCGTCTTCGCGCACCGCTTCTTTACGACGAGGCGCGCGACCTGGAACTGCTGCGTCACAGG
The DNA here is from genome assembly GCF_037083565.1 of Microbacterium sp. CCNWLW134. Taxonomy (NCBI): domain Bacteria; kingdom Bacillati; phylum Actinomycetota; class Actinomycetes; order Micrococcales; family Microbacteriaceae; genus Microbacterium; species Microbacterium sp. CCNWLW134. The sequence goes on from NZ_JBAOJU010000001.1 coordinate 640,538, forward strand.
AGCCACATGCGGCGTGCCCCCCGGCGACAGTTTCACCGGGAGTTCGACCCGGGCGGGGTCCACGAAGAATTCTCGATCATTCCCGCACCGGCGCCCCCCGACGGTGCATCCCGCGCTGTCATCATCGGCATTCACTGGTTCGAGATGGGCGGCGCGGAGCGCTGGGCATTCGAAACCATTCGTCTTGTTCGCGAGGCGGGGTTGCTACCCATCGTGCTCAGCAACAGAGAATCCCACCACCCCTGGTTGGCGCGGCCAGAACTCGACGGAGCACTGCTCATCCCCTTCTCGGAGCCGACGGCGCGATCGCAGACGCCAGGGGTCGAGCAGCTTCTCCGCGGAATTCTCCGATCCTTCGACGTCCGCGGCGTGGTGGTGCACCACAATCAGTGGCTCTACGATCGCCTCCACTGGATCTCGGACTCCCGTCCCGATATCCCGATCGTCGACTCGACCCACATCCTGGAGTTCCGGGGTGGTGGCTACCCCATGAGCAGCGCTCTGGTGGAAGAAGTGATCACGACCCACCACGTGATATCTCCAGCGCTTGAACGATGGATGACGCAGACCCAGGGCATCGCGGGAGGAAAGGTCGTCATGGCCCCTCTCGTGGGCCTTACGGTCACCGATCGTTCGGAGGACTTCCGCCGGAGGGATGAGGCTGACCCGTTCACCGTCGCCTTCGTTGGCCGCATGGCTCGGCAGAAGGCCCCGGAGGTCTTCGTGGCGATGGCGCACCGCCTTCGCCGTGCCGGCGTACGTGCGCGCTTCATCATGCACGGTGACGGCGATATGGCCGCGGCCATCGATCATTTCATCCGTGCCTTGGGACTGGAGGGCACGATCGAGCGCCGCACATCTGGCGTTCCTGTCGTGGAAACGCTGTCGGATGCGCACCTACTTGTGATCCCTTCGCACAACGAAGGACTGACGCTCACGACTTTGGAAGCGATCGCCCACGGGGTCCCCGTCGTTTCAACCGACGTGGGAGCCCAGTCCGATGTGGTTCCTCCCAGGGCGTTGACGTCACGGAACGCGCATCGGGCGGTGGGGCAGCTCGCCGCAAAAGTCACCTGGCTCGCCCGCGACGAACAGGCCCGGTACGACCTTTGGCGAAGTGAGAGAGAGGCAGAGAACGCGTTGTTGTCACACCCGTCTGCAACAGAATGGTTCACGAACGAGGTGGCCGCATGGTGACCGTGGCAGCAGTGGTCGTCACGTACAACCGACTCGAGAAGCTGAAAAAGGTCATCTCGGCCATCGAGGGCCAGTCGCATGCCGTCTCCACCCTGCTCGTGGTGGACAATGCCTCCACCGACGGCACCGATCAGTATCTCGCCTCCCTCGACGCGACTGTCCCGCTCGTCGTGGTCACGATGCCGGAGAACACCGGGGGAGCGGGCGGCTTCACGGAGGGCATGCGGCGCGGGTACAGCCTCGGGGCCGATCACGTCTGGATCATGGATGACGACTGCTACCCGGAGCCCGAGGCGTTGGCCCGTCTGTTGGGTGGCTTCGACGAGGCCGTCGATGCCCTGGGACCGGACGTGCCGTTCGCTTGCTCAGTCGTCACCTTCACGGACGGCAACATCTGCGAGATGAACAACCCTCTGCCGACGTGGGACTGGGGGCGACTCCTGGTCCAGGGCCAGCGCAACGTCATGGTGACGGCCTGTTCCTTCGTGTCGGTGCTCATCCCTCGTTGGGTCATCGCCGAATACGGGCTGCCGTACGCGGAGTACTTCATCTGGTTCGACGATCGAGAGTACACGCTCCGACTCACTCGCCGGTGTCCCGGCGTACAGGTGCTCGATAGCGTGGTCGTTCACGACATGGGCGACAACCGCGGCGTGAACTTCGCGATGGTCGATGCGAAGAGTGCCTGGAAGTTCGAGTACGGCGTCAGGAACGAAGCGTCCTATCAGCTTCATCATCGAGGCATTCTCTACTATCTCGAGTTCGGCGCTCGGCTAGCGGTGAGCTTGCATCGCGGACGGGTCTCTCTGGGCCTGCGGGCGCGGCTTCTGCGGAAGTGGCTGCGAGGAATTGCCTTCAATCCCGCCGTGAGATATCCCGTCGCTCGCCCCGTCGATGAGGTCGAGCCGGTCTTGAACAAGGTCTAGACGCCAACTCGCTCGAGGTAGTGGCGCAAGGCTGACAGCATCTCTGTCGGTGCAAAACCGGTTGCGGTGATCTTCTCGAGGGACAGAACGCTGTATCTCGGTCTTGGGGCGACTGGTCCTTTGGTCTTTGCGAAATACTCTTCCGTCGTCACGCCGTGAATACGCTTCGTGTCATGGCCGACCGCGGCAAACACGTGGCGAGCGATGTCAGCCCAGCTACTCGGTTCGCCCGAGCACGTGAGGTTGTAGGTTCCGTATGCAGGCCGATTGTCGAGAAGATGGCGGATGCCGCGCGCGATGTCGGAGGTGAACGTCAAGCGACCGACCTGGTCATCGACGACACTTGGATCAATACCCCGTGCTGCGAGGGAGGCCATCGTGGAGATGAAGTTCTGTCCGTCTCCCACCACCCAGCTCGTTCGCAAGATGTAATGCTGGGGAACGGTCGAGACAAGGGCGTCGCCGGCCGCTTTCGTCTGCCCGTACACGCTCAATGGTGCAACCGGATCGTCCTCCGTATATGGCCGGCCGAGGAGCCCATCGAAGACGTAGTCGCTGGACACATGCACGAGCGTGATGCGGTGAGAGGTGGCAATACGAGTAAGAGCTGACACAGCCGCCACGTTGGCTGACCACGAGTCCACGCGGCCTGCAGCGGTCTCTGCGAGATCGACGGATGTGTAGGCGGCCGCGTTGATGATGGTGTCGTATTCGCTCCATGCTCTCGCTTGCTCAAGACCCGGGGCAGTGATGTCGAGTTCGGTCCGGTCGGCGAACTCGACATTGTCGACCTCGCCGATCTCGGCTCGCAACGCCTTCCCAAGCTGCCCAAGCGCTCCGAGCACCAGCATTCTTTTCGGCCCCATCGGCACGACGTCTTCGAGGGCAGGGTGATTCAAGTCCTTCGAGGAGATCTCGCAGGCTTCGAGCGGAATCGGCCACTCGATCGCGACCGTAGGGTCACCCAAGTTTAGAAAGGTGTAGTCAGCGTCGGGTGACCAATGATCGTTCACCAGGTACGTGTACGCCGTGTCGGGCGCAAGCGTTTGGTAGGAGTTGCCCACTCCGCGAGGTACGAAGATCGCTATGGATGGGTCGATCTCGGCAGTGAAGGTTGTCCCGAAGGTCGGACCCGGACGAAGATCCACCCACGCCCCGAACACTCGCCCGGCAGCGACCGATACCCACTTGTCCCACGGCTCGGCATGTATCCCACGGGTCGTCCCGACGGCGTCGTTGAACGAAATGTTGTTCTGAACAGGACCGAAATCAGGCAGCCCCAGTGACCGCATCTTCTCGCGCTGCCAGTTCTCCTTGAACCAGCCTCGAGCATCGCCGTGCACAGGGATGTCCCACAGCACCAGTCCGGGGATGGGGGTGGGTCGCGGCGTCAGCGCCTTGCCGAAGGCGATCATTGTCCCTTGGAAGAGTAGAACGCTTCGACGTCGTTCTTCGACGGCGCCCACCAGGGCTCGTTCTTCCGATACCAGTCGATGGTCGCAGCAAGGCCAGCCTCAAAATCGCCGTACTGAGGTTTCCACCCGAGCTCGGCTCGCAGCTTGCTCGAGTCAATGGCGTATCGAAGATCGTGACCAGCGCGGTCCGTGACATGGTCATACGCGTCCGCTGGTAGACCCATCAGTTCGAGGATGAGTTCAATGACCGCTTTGTTGTCCTTCTCCCCGTCAGCGCCGATCAGGTAGGTCTCGCCGATGCGGCCGTCATCCAGGATTCTGAGGACGGCTGAAGAGTGGTCATCCGCGTGAATCCAGTCGCGGACGTTCTCGCCCTTCCCGTAAAGTTTCGGTCGGATCCCGCGAAGAACGTTTGTGATCTGGCGCGGGATGAATTTCTCGACATGCTGATAGGGCCCGTAGTTATTCGAGCAGTTCGAGATCGTCGCCCGCACGCCGAATGACCGCACCCAGGCGCGAACGAGCAGATCCGAAGCCGCTTTCGTCGAAGAATAGGGCGACGAGGGGTTGTACGGGGTGGCCTCGGTAAACCGAGCCGGGTCGTCGAGCTCGAGGTCCCCGTACACCTCGTCTGTGGAGATGTGGTGCAATCGTCGGTCATGACGGCGTGCAGCCTCGAGGAGAGTGTAGGTACCTACGATGTTCGTGTCGAGGAAGGGACGCGGGTCGTGCAGAGAGTTGTCGTTGTGAGACTCCGCGGCGTAGTGCACGACGGCGTCGGCCTCGGAGAAGAGTTCGTCTACCAGGCCGGCATCGGCGATGTCGCCCTGCACGAATCGAACGCGATTTGAGGGAAGACCGTCGAGCGATGCCAGGTTGCCTGCGTAGGTCAGCTTGTCCAGGACGGTGACGTGGTCATCTGTGTTGTCGACGACGTGGTGAACGAAGTTCGATCCGATGAACCCGGCTCCGCCCGTGACGAGCAAGTTGCGAGCAGCCATCAGAGGCCCCTTTCGAGGGTCTCGAGCAGGTAGGCTCCGTAGCCGGATTTCACGAGCTTTTCGGCTCGCTCGCGCACCTCGTCATCCGTGAGGAATCCCTGCCGCCAGGCGATCTCCTCCGGGACGCCGATCTTCAGGCCGGTGCGGCGTTCCATCGTCCGAACGTAGTCCGCGGCATCCGTCATCTGATCGAATGTCCCGGTGTCGAGCCACGCGGTGCCGCGCGGCAGCACCTCGACGTGCAGCTTCCCGCGCTCCAGGTACGCCCGGTTGACGTCCGTGATCTCGTACTCTCCGCGGGCCGATGGGTGCAGGTCTCGGGCGATCTGCACGACGTCGTGGTCGTAGAAGTACAGTCCCGGCACTGCGTAGTTGCTGCGAGGGAGGATCGGTTTCTCCTCAAGGGAGACTGCCCGTCCGGAGTCGTCGAACTCCACGACACCGTAGGCCTCAGGCTCTGCGACCCAGTAAGCGAAGACTGCGCCGCCGTCTACGTCCGCGTACCGCTTGAGTTGAGTGCCTAATCCGGGTCCGTAGAGCAAGTTGTCACCGAGCACCAGGGAGACCTTGTCGTTCCCGATGAAGTCGGCGCCGATGGTGAATGCCTGAGCAAGGCCGTCCGGCGAAGGCTGAACCGCGAATGTGATCGAGATCCCAAATTGCGATCCGTCCCCCAGAAGTCGGCGGAAGGCCGCGGCATCGTGCGGGGTGGTGATGACCAGGATCTCGCGGATTCCGGCGAGCATCAGCGTCGACAGGGGGTAGTAGACCATTGGTTTGTCATAAACCGGCACAAGCTGCTTAGAGGTCCCGAGGGTGATGGGATGCAGTCGGGTGCCCGAGCCCCCGGCGAGAATGATGCCTTTCACCCCACAATCCTGACACAGCCCTCGCCGCGCAGTGATTCCCAGCGGTGTACAGATGTAACACTGGCCACACGGGTATAAATCCGCCACAATGAGCGAGTGCGCAAGACTCGACGGCTTCATCAACGCCTGTTTGGACTCGGGATGGTGCTGCTGCTCGCTGTCAGCATTCTGAGCGTCGGGGATGCTTCCGCTGTTGCGGCCGGACATGTTGGGTCGGCTCCAGTGTCCAAGCCAGCGAGTCAGCGGCCGGCAGCCGACCTGGCCTTGTTCAAGCCAGGGAACATCATCAATGACGCGACGTTCTTCGACTCCTCGACAATGTCGGCTGCGCAGATTCAGTCCTTCCTCAACGCACGGGTCCCGTCGTGCCAAGCAGGTTATACATGCCTGAAGGATTGGACGGACAGCTCCCGCACCATCCCTGCCGATGCGATGTGTGCGGGGTACTCAGGCGTTTCGAACGAACGCGCGGCGCAGATCATCTTCAAAGTTGCACAGTCGTGCGGGATCAATCCGCGCGTCCTGCTCGTTACCCTGCAGAAGGAACAGGGGCTGGTCACGCACACCTGGCCGAGCGACTGGCGTTACACGATTGCGATGGGCCAGGGGTGCCCGGACACAGCTGCCTGCGACACTCGCTATTACGGGTTCTTCAATCAGGTGTTCGGCGCCGCGTGGCAACTTAAGCGCTACGCCAATCCGCCAGGAACAAGTGCCTATTTCACCTGGTATGCGCCGGGTAAGACATGGAACATCAGGTTCAATCCCAACAGCTCGTGCGGTTCCGCGCCGGTCTTCATTGAAAATCAGGCGACCGCGAATCTCTACTACTACACGCCCTACCAGCCCAACGCCGCGGCGCTCCGAGCCGGATATGGCGAAGGGGACGCCTGCTCCGCATACGGGAACCGCAACTTCTTCAGCTACTTCGTCGATTGGTTCGGAAGTACCCAATCGAGCGGCCTCGCTCTCGCCCGTACGGCTTCCAATCCCGCGGTGTTCCTCCTCGCAGGCACCTCGCGCTGGCACGTCGCGGATGCAGATGATTACTCAGAGCTGGCTCGGGTTTTCGGGCCCGCGGCGACCGTAAGCGACAGCTTCCTGGCGGGATTCGCTGCGCGTGGATCCACCGGTGCGGTACTGCACAACGCGAGCACAGGTGTGATGTCCCTCGTCGAAGGAGGAGCGCTCCATCGGATTCCGACGTGCGAAATCGCCACCATGTGGGGTGCCGCGTGTGGAAGGCCGACGACCGTTCCGGATGGCATGCTGAGCAGAATCCCCCAGGGGCCCGACGTCGGTATCTACTTCCGATTGCGGAGCGGAAGCACATGGGGACGGTTTGACAGTGCGACGACGGTCACTCCCCTTTACAACGAGGCCGCCGCGCGAGCCGCGAACGGTGACATGCGAGCGACGCCCTACGCGCCTTATCTCCCGAGCGCCCGTTATCCCGGACTGACCAAGTCCGCGATGGTGTTTGCACCAGGCCAGCTCGTGCGCACCCCTTCGGACGCAAGGGTTTTCATGACGGTCGATTTCGACCGGCTCCTGGCGGTCAACACGTGGTCGGATGTCGTCGAGTATGGTCGGACGCCGGGCGACGTCGCCACCGTCCCGGCGAATGATCTCAGTCGTTACCGACAGGACGGTGCCGTAGCGCCCGTCCTTTCGTGCAGCAGCGGGTCATACTTCTTGGCTGGCGGAGCGATTCATCGGCTGTCCTCCCCGACCGCTCCTGGACTTCGATCCGTGGCCGCCGCCGAGATAAGTTGCGCGCAGTATCCCCTCGGTCAGCCGGTCACAGGTCCCCTGGCCGTCCGGAGTCCAGACTCGCCGACCGTTTACGCTGTCCAGGCTGGCGAGCGCAGACGGGTCGCCACGTGGAGTCATCTGGTTGCTCTAAACAATGGACAGAACCCCCTTGTGCTGACCGTCCAAACGTCGACCTTGAACGCGGCGCCATACGGCCCGCCAATCGCCGACGGACTCCTTTTGAAGGCGAGCGGCGCATCCCTATCCCTCGCGAGCGGGACGAATGCACACTGGTTGCAGTCGTTCGATATTGCCCGGGATGCAGGCATTCCGCCGTCCTTCCTGAGCGTGGCGGACGCCGAGCTCGAGGCGATGACGGTAGCGCCAGCGCTCAGTTCGTGGCTCCAGTGCGACGCTTCGGCAGGTTTCGCTGCGGACGGTCGAATCGTGACTGTGGCTCCCGCCGCGGCGGCCGGGTTCAGCACGGTTGAACTCAGTTCGGAGACCTGCGATCGGTTGACCGTCGATCGAGCTGCACTCAGTCGAGTGTTCGTGAAGGGTTCCTCCCCAGCGGTGTTCGTAGCTGAGGGTGGCGTCTGGCGGAAGGTTGGTTCCTGGCAGGAGCTTTTGGACGCCAGCGGCGGCAAGGTCCCGAGGATCCTGAACGTGTCTGACGGAACACTCGCCGGTCTGGTCGGGGCGTCAGGCTGAGTGTTGCCCTCTTGGTGTGGGAAGGTGCGCAGCGCGCCGACGGGATACTGCTCCGCTCGCCGCCCAGGAACCGACGATGAGAATGGCGGCTGACAGGCTCACAAGCGCGAACTGAATGCCCGCGGGTCGAAAGGCAACGTTCACGATGGAGTCGGCGGTGACGTCGACGGTCAAAAGAAAACCGTCAGCGGGATCACCGATCGAGGCTCCATCCACCGCGTAGCCGGGCCACGCAAGCCTGCTGAAGACGACTTTGCCACCGCCGTCGGGTGCTTCCGTGACCGCGAAGCTGACGCCTTCAGGGGACTGAATGACATCGGCGATCTCCACACCTTCGGTCGTCGCTACAATTCCGCCCGCACTGCCACGCGGCTCGTCGCGCACCCATAATTGGGTGAATTCGCCATCAGTGGCGACGTGCCATCCAGCGGGTGGGTCGTCCAGATAGACACTCGTCTGCTCCGTTTTGATGATCTGGACGGAATCCACAGAGAGCTGATCAACGAGGGCGAGGCCGGTTGCCTCTCTCACTTCGAACAGACTCGCGGCCAGATCAGGGCAGGTCTCACCGAGGTAACCGAGGCACAGCGCGCTGTTGAATCCGTTGAATCCCAGCAGCTGATAGCGGTTGAGTACGGAGTTGGGGTTGACGTACCAGGAATTGGCGAAAAGAGTCTCCGACCACAGCGCGTCGGAGGCTGGCAGAGCGAGCGGATCACCGACGACGATCGTGTCGTTCACCGATTCCTTCAGCTGTGTCTGCAGTTGCGAGATCTGAGTCGGGATCTCCTGATCCGGCCAGATCGAGCGAGGATACACGGCTTGCTGGAGCGTGAATACCGACAGCCCGATGAGTGACCAGGCCACTCCGAGCGAAATGGTTCTCGTTCGCCCCCTCTGCCAACTCCCCAGGATGCGGAGAACCAGCGCCGTTCCCGCTGAAACCAGAAACACGGCGACGGCGATTCGGCGAATGTATTGCGGCCCCTGCGCCCATGACAGGAATGCTGATACCGCGAGGACGGCGAAGACGACGGCGACGCGGGGCGCGGTCACCTTCAGGGCGCGATCCAGCCCGACTGCGATGAGAACGATGCCGCAGAGGGCGAGATAGGGGAGCATCCGCGTCGGATAACGCAATGGGCCGATGACGGTGGGAAGCATAATGAACGCGGAGAAGACGCCAAGCCCCACGAGGACATCCACCAGGCGGCGATTCACCCTCAGTAGATGGGTCCAGCGGATGACGGCAGCAAGAGGCAATACCCACGCGAGGTACGCGATCGGTACGGGAGCGGTGAGCCCCACCCACCACCAGGCTGCAGCCTGTGGTAGCGCAGTCGCGACCGGCGACATAGCCATACCCGAGAGGTCCAGTGTCATGAACTGATCCATGTAGACGGCGCTTCCACCGCGGTTCGTCACCGGCGCCGTGAGAAGGCTCGTGATATGTACCGCCACAGCGACGAGACCCAGTGCCACACCGATCAACAGCAGATTCCGAACCGCGCGCCAGTCCCGCCACACAGCACGAATAGAGAGAGTGAGGCCGATGACCAGCGCGAGCGCAATCGTTCCGTGCACGTACCCGATCGAGATGAGGAGGTAGCCGAAGATGAAGGCAGGAATGGGACCGGACACCCCCCTGCATAAGCGCGATACGTAGGCCCAGGCCCAGGGAAGTAGGCTCCACGCGAATAGACCGGTGACCCACGAGGGAGCATCGAAGAACGTCGTGAAGCCCGTGAACGGGGCAAGGATTCCGGCGCCGAAGGCGTAGACGGGGCGCGCGCCGAACTCACGCGTCAGCGCATAAACGCCGCACGCGCCGACGAGGATGGCCCCGATTTTCACGACAGTCGTGAAGACGGCCGCGTCTTGCGCGAGACTTGCGAATACGCTCACAAGCAGGATCAGCGGGTTGAAGAAGCCCCACTGTCCCTCGGCGAAGAGGTTGCCACTCGACCATACACTCGGCTCGAGCAATGGCAATCGGCCCTCACGGAGGCTCGAACCGAGGTGGAACCACTGTCCGAATGCGCCGTTGACGGAGTCATCTACGAAGTAGTGCAACCGATTGAAGACGAGGGGGACGAGCGCTGTCACGAGAACCACGACGGCCGTCGACGCAAGCCAGAAACGGTCTGACAGGTGCTCCCGCAATGGGACGAGTCGGCTTCCACTCACCTCGTTCTCGGTCTCCCCGTCGTTGATCATCGTGCGGGTACCGGCTCTGGGACAGGTCCCCGGCTCGAACGGCCCCAGGGAGGTTAGCACGTGGACTTTTGCGATGCCGCCTCTGCGTGCCGGTCGACGAATCCCGCTTGGTAGCCTCGATCCGTGCAGCATCAGCTCGTCGAGTCCGTGAGCTCCGCAGAGCCAACCGATGATCGTAGGTCGGTCGCTCTGTGGAGGCATCCCCTCACCGCGCCGGCAGCTGCGGCTCTTGCGGTCCTCGTCTACTGCGGACTGAGGCTTTTTAAGGAACCTCGGTTCTTCTTCTGGGACGACACGCAGCTCGGCGCATTCGGGCAGTGGTACGGATTGGGTTCCCGGATCCTAGCCGGCGAACTCACAATCATGTCTCCTGGCGCATGGCAGGGTGGGAACTACCTTGCCGAGGGGCAGTGGGGGCTGTGGAACCCCCTCACCTGGCTCGTTGCGTTGGGAACGCACGTTGTCCCGGGGGCGACTGCCTACGCGACGGCGATCAAGATCGCATTCCTGCTCGTTCTGTGTCTCGGCGTGTACCTGGTAGCCCGAGAGTACGGCGCGACTCGGTGGTGGGCGGCGCTGGCAGGCTTCAGCTCAACAGTCGGAGGCCAGACGGTTTTCATGGATGCGCCGTCCTGGGTCACCGGGCTCCAGAATGTCGCCTTGTTTGCCATGAGCTGGTGGGCACTGAAGCGGCACGTCGACAGGGGGCTCAGTCCGTTTCCCTTCCTTGGCTTCGCCTATCTACTGGTCACCTTCGGCTACATCTTCGGCGTCATCGAACTGGCAATGCTCCTCATTGCTACGCTCGTCGATTCGGTGATCCGGCGGGCGCCGGTCAAGGCCCTACGTGTGCTCATCCTCGGCGTCTTCGCCGCGCTCCTTACAGTCTTTGTTTACCTGCCCGGGATCCTGACATCGCCCGTGACCTCGCGTTCGGGCTCTGAGATACAGAACGACCAATTCTTGAACATGGACCTCGGCGACCTCGCGACCTCGCCGATCGTGACGGCCGTCAGCTCCGTCCGCGGATACTGGGGAGACCTTCTTCCCGTGCCGCTCCAGTACGTGACCTGGCTGCTTCCGCTCCTCGTCATCGTCGGCCGCGCCGGATGGCGTCCTCTGCGGTCGATTGCGATCCCGTTGGCGCTGCTCGCTCTGACCGTGGCCTTCATCATCGGGCCCAGTGTCATCGGACCGCTGCGATACCCCGCGCGAATGATGCCGTACGTTGTGGTTGCTGTGGTCATCGTGTTCGCTGTGATCGCCTCGCGAGGGTGGCCGCGTGAAGTGAGCTCGCGCAGGCTGTGGCTGGCGGTCGCGCTGACTGCCGGTTCGGGATGGTTGGCATGGGCTGCGCAACCAGATTCATGGTGGTGGGTAGCTGTCGCGACTGCACTTCAGATTGTGCTCATCGTCATCGCCACGCGGTGGCGACGGCTGACCAGCGTCGGCGCCGGACAGGTTGCTGTGCCGGCTTTCCTCTTGATCGCCTCGCTGGTTGCGCTTGCGCCGCAGGTTGATCGATACCCCTCGAGCCCGCTCGGAAACTTCAACGTCCCGTCTTCGGTCGCGCTCATGAGGGACGTCGCAGCGGACATGGACCCGGGCATCATGACGGTAGGAGATGTCTACTCGCTGCAGTCAAATCCCGAATCCTACGGGGAGTCGCTCATCGCGAACCTCTGGTATCTCACAGAAAAGGATGCCGCCAGCGTCTACACCGTCCTCCCCTTCACGACGTTCGCCAACGCGCTGTGCCTTGACCTTCGCGGCGCCACGTGCCCGGCGGCGTTCGACGAGTTGTTCCGAGACTCCGATCAACCTCTCGCAGACGATATGGCACTCAATACCGTCGTCGTCATCAAGGGACCAGGTCTGAGATCAATCCCCGACGTGCCCACCGGCTGGAGTATTCAGGAAGGCGAATACACGTGGACGCTTCGTCGCGACACGCCGGTCGATTCCGCCGGCGGCGTCGTCCGAGCGACGTCTGGTACCGACGTCACGACGATCGCCCGGGACGACACCAGCGTCACTTTACGTATTGACGCTGCACCCACCTCCGGGGGCAGCGTCGTGTTCAGCCGGCTTGCGTGGCCAGGTTACAGTTCGACGGGCGGGCGACTTGACTCACCGGAGCGGGGATTCCTGCTCGCGTTGGCGGTCGACCAGTCGGACGTCGGCGAAACGATCGTGGTCACGTTCCGGCCACCCGGTTGGACCGTGGAAGTCATCGCGGCAAGTTCTGCGGCGTTACTGGCGATCGCCTGGACTCTCTTGTATCGCAAGGTGGATCGAAGCATCGGCAGACGGTACCGGCGACCGGCATGACCTCGATCAGGGGTTACCTGCTCCGAGACTTGACAGCTGGGCCCGGTAAAGACTGTCGAGACCTTCCGGAAGGGTCGTCCGGACGAGTGCATCGAGATCTGTCCAGACCTTGGAACGCACGCGCAAATCGGAGGCCTGTCCTGCCCCGTTGCCTTGTCCGAGAATGACCAACGGTGCTCTTCCTCGAAGCCGACGGTTCTCTCCAAGAATTGCGCCTATCGACTGCGCGGCCATCGCCCCTACGATCTTGATGGTCGTCGATCCAGCGTCAAGGGTAAAGCACCGATCCATGCCTGCGACGACGACTCGGGCGCAATCGTCCTCGAAGATGTAGTCGCGAAGCGTATCCAGAGAGACGAATATCGACACCGGCCGTCTCGTAAGGTAACTCGCAACGATGACCGACAAGAGTCCCTGGCCCTTTTCGAGATCCTGACCCGGGCCATACAGGTTCGTGATCCGCGCGATGAAAGATCGCCATCCGCCGGAGCGGGTCGCCCACTCCAACGACGTCTCCATAGCGATCTTGGTTGCACCATATGCGGATGCGGGCGAAACGGGCGTGGTTTCGGTGAACGGCGGCCTTTCGGAGCCGGCGTAGGCGCCTCCCACCGAGGAAGCCAGAAAAAATCCGAGCCGGGAGCGGTCTGACTGCGGGAGTTCCAGCAGCAGATCGAGAAAGCGTCGGAAGACGTCTAACTCGGCGTCCAGTTGTTCCCGAGGAGAGGACGTGACCCCTTTGCCGGCGCACCAGTAGATCTCAAGCCGCTCCGCGGTCGCGTCCACGAACTGAGACAGGCCAGAGTGGAGGTCGCGCAACGAGTTCTCAGCCGATGACCAATCGACGACGTGGTGCTCGACCGAATCGCCGCCTTGTCTCGTCACCGCTGAGCCCAGCAGGCCTCGGCCGATGACCCATCTAGCGGTCGACATCTGATGCGGCGCGGCCAAGAGGACCCGCATCAGGGTCCCGAACGATCAGATAAGCGGGCTTGCCCAGGGCAGCGTTCACGGCAACGCCAAGATACTCGGCCACGACGCCGAGCGATACGAGGATGACGCCGAAACCGAGAGCAGTGAGCACCATCTGCGAGGTCCAACCTTCAGGTATGTCGCCGACAGCGAATCGAACCACGACGAGATAGAGGGCGAAGAGGATGCCGCCGATGAAGAAGAGAACCCCAACGCCGGTCACCATCCGTAGCCCTCGGGTCCCGGAGGTAAGGATCATGCGCCAGAAGTGAGCGAATAGCCTGCGATAGGAGTAGCCCGACTTCCTGTCGCCCTCTTCCCGCAGAGTGACGGGAGCAGTCGACACGTGCGACGCGACCCACCCCAGGGCCACGTCGAGATACACGCCGTTGCCCGCGTAGGCAGCGACGCTCCGCGCGATCTCGCCGAGTATCAAGCGGAAGCTGTTGAAGTGGGATGCCTTGCCGCCGCCGAAGACCGACTCGAGCATTCGCTTTGAAACTTTCGACGCGGAATTGCGAACGAAACCATGAGGTGGGCGGTTGACAGGTTCTGCGTACACAAGGTCAGACGCGTGCGCCAAGGCCTCATCGAGGAGATCCGCGATGAAGCGAGGATCGTGCTGACCGTCCTCGTCCATTGTCACCACCCAGTCGCCGCCGGAACTCGCGATGCCGGCGAGAGTGGCCGCATGCTGCCCGAAGTTGCGACTGAGCCACACCGGCTTGATCCAGGCGTACGACGCGGCAAGTTCCCTGATCACAGCGTCTGATCTGTCGGGGCCACGATCATAGGCGAGGACTACTTCGTCAATACGCGCGAGGTATCCGGCGGGCGTTGTAAAGCCCTCGACGAGCGGCGCGACCTCCGCGATTACACCCCGCAGGGTTTTCTCTCCTTGGTACACGGGGATGACGACGCTGATCCGATGGACGTAGTCGATTGATGCGGAGGCGTTCATTCGTGTCTCTCCATGGCGCGCGTAGCAGCGCACGCGCTATCTATCGTGAACTCGGCGTCGGTCGCAGCGAGGCATGCGCCGCTGACTGCTGGAGGGGTGTCAACTCGCATGACTCTCATTCTGTCAGCGCCGACCACCCACACCGCAGCCACAGGGCCGCCGCGATAGACGCGCTTCTGACGCGGAGCGCTGCAACCGCTGTAGGAGCTCGGGGATGTCGGACCGGGTGATGACCATCATCCCATCCGCTTCTTCAAGAGCCAGTAGGACGCTCGCCGCGCGTGGGCCATCATCGTGGCGTTTGCGTTTCCTCTTAGGAGATCCGCGCGCGAGATGATATCCGGGCGATCTCTCCGTAGCCATTCGTGGAAGCCGCGAGCCTGTCTCGCCTGATCGTTGGTAAGGGCCACGCTCCACTGCGTTGTTGACATCCGAAACGTTGCGCCGATCTGCGGGTCCGGCGCGAAGTCACCTTCCAGGAGGACGCGGCTATAGGTTGCTTGATCAATGAGATAGGGGAATTCGGAGAACCACCCCCCGACGTCTGCAAGCAGGGCGCGCCTCATCATCACCGATGCCGGCTCGCCGAACAGATTCGACCCCGCGATCACTGCCTTCCGCACCGCTATCGAACCGGGCAGGGAACGCTCGATTCCGCGAAGCCCCCACCCGCGCTTCAGCACGCCTCCGCGGACGTCGATAATGTCTCGTTTACACGCGGTTAGGACGGCTCCTGAGGAACGAAGGATCTCGACCTGGCGAGCCAGCACCCCAGGCCGGAGAAGATCGTCGCCGCAAACCAGCTTGATGTACTCGCCGGTCGCCGCGGCGGTGACACGATTCCAGTTCCTCGCGGCGCCACCCCCTCCGGGAGTCTCGAGGATCGTGACACGGGGGTCGTGTCGGTAATCTTCCGCGATGTCTCGCGTGTCATCGCCGGAGGAGTGGTCAGCCACGATGAGCTCGAAGTCGACGCCTTGCTGATCGAGGATTGATTCGATGGTCTCGGCGATCGTCCTGCCGTTGTTGAAGGCTGGGATCACGACGCTGAGCGTGGGAGCAGTCACGGTCGGGGGTCCTTTCGAGGCAAGGAGATCAGTCGGCTCCGGCGCCGTGTGGGCGGACGCAGCGGGGCTCGGAGTTTGTGGCTGAGCGACCGCCGTTACCATAACGCACAGGGTCTGGCCGGTTGCTGGAAGATGAGCCCAAGTCGGGCTCGGTGTAGTCTGGGCGCAATGCGAGACCTGATGGCAGCGGTCACGAAACGCCCTGAAGTGCGTTATCTGGTTTTCGGTGGACTCAACACCGCCTTCTCCTACCTGCTTTTCTCGCTCTGCCTGCTCGCACTCCATGCGTGGTCAGTCCCTGGGGACTACGCGATTGCGATCACCTTCAGTTGGTTGGTTTCGAACCTTACGTCGTTTCTGCTGCAACGTCGCTTCGTGTTCCGAGGAACAGGGAGGCCGGTCAGAGAGTTCATCAAGTTCACGTCGGTCACCTTCGGATCCTTCCTCGCAAACCTCGGTTTGAGTTGGTTCTCGGCGGAAGTATTGGGCTTCGACAGTGCGACCGAGAAGCTCGTCAGCCAGCTGGTCGTCACCGTTGTGCTGGTCGTCATCACCTATGTGCTCCATCGATCATTCTCGTTCCGGAAGACTGGCGCCGAGCCGGCGGGGATGGTCGCAGTCGAGGAGGACCCGCACGGGACGGATGACGGTGAGTCGGCGCGTTCCGACACGCGAATGGTCGACGGGTAGACTGTCTAGCCGTCCGCTGACCTCCCCTCCGGCGGAGCCCCGACCGCCGAAACGAAAGCAATCTCCATGGATCTCTTGATTGTCGGTTCGGGCTTTTTCGGGCTCACGATCGCGGAGCGAGCAGCGTCTGCGGGACGCAAAGTGACAGTGATTGATCGGCGAGATCACATCGGGGGTAACGCCTACAGCGAGGATGACGCCGAGACCGGGATCGAGGTTCACCGCTACGGGGCTCATCTGTTCCACACCTCGAACCCAGCAGTGTGGGATTACGTCAACCGGTTCACCACCTTCACCAGTTACGTTCACCGCGTCTACACCAATCACAACGGTGTTGTCTATCCGCTGCCGATCAATCTGGGGACGATCAATCAGTTCTTCGGAGCCGCCTACTCTCCGGCCGAGGCGCGGGAGTTGGTCCAAAACCTCTCCGGCGAATTCGACCCGAGAGACGCGACGAACCTGGAAGAAAAAGCGATCGCCCTTATCGGGCGGCCGCTCTACGAAGCATTCATCCGCGATTACACCGCGAAGCAGTGGCAGACTGACCCCAAACACCTCCCCGCCGAGGTCATCAGTCGGTTACCTGTCCGATACACCTACGACAACCGGTACTTCAATGACAAGTGGGAGGGACTTCCCCGCGACGGTTACACCGCCTGGATGGAACGGATGGCGGATCACGTCAACATCGAGGTCCGGCTGGCGACTGATTTCTTCGACCCAGATCAGCCGCTGAACAAATCGGATACCGTCGGCCAAGTACCGATCGTCTTCACTGGGCCGATCGACAGGTACTTCGATTACGCCGAGGGAGCGCTGTCGTGGCGGACACTTGACTTCGAAAAAGAGGTCCTGCCGGTCGCGGATTATCAAGGAACGTCCGTGATGAATTATGCGGACGCTGACGTTCCCTATACCCGGATCCACGAATTTAAGCATTTCCACCCGGAGCGAGCAGAGCGATACCCCGCTGACCGCACTGTGATCATGCGGGAATTCTCGCGGTTCGCGGGATCCGATGATGAGCCGTACTACCCGGTCAATACGGCGAGCGACCGAGCGGGTCTCTTGGCGTATCGTCAACTGGCCCGCGGAGAAAGCGGCGTTCACTTCGGCGGTCGGCTCGGCACCTACCAGTACCTGGATATGCACATGGCGATCGGTTCAGCCCTTGCAATGTGGAACAACGACTTGGCTCCCTCCCCGCAGCTGTGACTGCTGCAACGGCATCGCACACAGTCGGCGACGCTTCGCTCGGAAATCGACGCGTTGAGCGGAGTTCAGCGCCGGCGGCATCAACTCATCGGCCGGTGTATCGCGCGGACATCGACGGTCTGCGGGCCCTCGCGATCTTGCTGGTCGTCGTTTACCACGTCTGGTTCTCACGGGTCTCGGGTGGCGTCGATGTTTTCCTGATGATCTCGGCCTTTCTTCTCACCGTTTCCTTTCTCAACAGGGTGAACACCGGGAATGCGCTGGGTATCCGCAGTTACTGGCTGCGAAAGTCAACACGTCTTTTACCCGCCGCTGCGGTCACGTTGATCGGCGTATTGGCCATCGCCTACCTGCTTTACCCGCCTACGCTTTGGATGACCATATGGCGTCAGACGTGGGCATCGCTTTTCTACGCGCAAAACTGGGAATTGGCATTCCAAAAGGTTGATTATTACGCCCGCGCCGACAGCATCCCGAGTCCATTACAGCATTTCTGGTCGCTTTCGGTTCAAGGCCAGGTGTTCGTGTTGTGGCCGCTCATCTTCCTCGTCGTCGGGTTGGTGATCCGCCGCACTTCATGGCGCGCCGATGTCATGCTCTGGGTGATATTCAGCGTCATATTCGTGGGGTCGCTCGCGTTCTCGATCTCCGAGACGGCCTCGAATCAGGAGTTCGCCTACTTCGACACACGAACACGTCTGTGGGAGTTCGCGGTTGGTTCCCTTGTCGCGCTCGCCCTGCCCTACTTCCGCGCCCCGGCCGTCTTGCGTGCTGTCGCCGGGTGGGTGGGCGTTGCGGGCATCGTAGCCTGCGGCATCGTCATCGACGTTCAGGGTGGCTTCCCCGGGTATCTCGCGCTGTGGCCGGTGGGGTGCACTGCCGCTGTAATCCTTGCCGGGGGAACGCCAGCCCCAGGCGGCCCTACCCCGTTCCTGTCTTCGAGACCACTTAGGTGGTTGGGGCGTGATGCCTATTCCCTGTATCTCGTGCATTGGCCCATACTCATCACCTGGATGGTCGTCAGCGACGTAACCAGCGTCGATCCGCTCGCGGGTCTCGTGATCATTGCCTTGTCGTTCGCGCTTGCCCACATAATCGCCCGGGGCGTGGAAGGGCCGCTCCGCCGGCTCACCAGCTCGGACGGGCGAGCGGCGGTGAAGCGCCTGATCTCCGTCGTGTGCGTCGTCGCGGTTGCCCTGCCGACAGCGACATGGCAGACGATCGAGCGGCTGCGTGCCGGTGCGATCTCTGAAGGATACGTCGGTGCGGCCGCGCTCCGACTAGGGCACGAACCCTACGCAACGGCCGAGATTCCGCTGGTGCCGGACCCGACGGCTCTTGGGGAGGAGTGGGTCACTCTCGATTCCTCGTGCGCAGGACCGTATCGACCCAGTTCTCCACTGGTCGGTGCCACCTGCTACCAGCTCACAGCTTCCGACGCTCCCACGGCGAAGGTGGTCGTCGTAGGAGACTCCCATGCTCAGCAATGGATGGGCGCCCTTGTTCCCCTCGCGGAAGCGCGCCACTGGGATGTCGTAGCGGTTCTCAGAGGCGGATGTTCGTTTGCCGTCGATGAGCCCCCTGTTCCGGGCGCCCAAGATTGCGAGCAGTGGCGGGATGCCGCCGGCCGCTACATCGACCGACTCAATCCGGATCTCGTCTTCGGAATGGCGACGAAGACCGCGCCCGGAGGCGAGGAACGTGTTCTGCGCGGGCTGCGCGAAACCGTCGACAGGCTTGGAGGCAGCGGCACAGAAGTGGTGCTTTTTCGTGACAATCCTCGGTTCGCTACGGACCCGTTCACCTGCGTCATCGAGAATGGTCCTCAATCCCTCGATTGCCGGGTGGACAGAACCGACGCATTAGCGAGAACGAACCCGGCCGCCGGAGCAGCCGGGGATGCCCACCTTGTGGACCTCTCAGACTTTCTGTGTCCCGGCGACACCTGTCTGCCCGTCATCGGCAACATCGCGGTGTACATAGACGATAATCACCTCTCGGGTTCCTATGCTCGAACGCTTGCTCCGATGCTTGAGGAAGAGCTTGTTTCAGCAGGCGTCATAGACGGGGACTGACTCGGGACGAAACGCCTGGGCATCGGGCTCGCCTTTGTCTTTCACCTTGGCGCGGTATGTCGTGGGCTCAATCCGATGAATCGAATGGTTTGGCCGTACCATCGACCCGTGATCGGCCCTGACGGAGAGTTTCGCGGAGCATCGACCTCGCGTCGCGGCCTTTTCGTCGGGGGAGCAGTCGCACTGTTCTCCGGCATCGTGCTTACTCCTACGCCGCGTGCGGCGGCGGCGCCACCGTTCCGGATCGCCACCGAGCAACAGCATCGCAACCTCTCGGTGTCGTGGGGTTATCCATTCTCTTCCAGGGCCTCTCGAAACCTAGGAGTCGACGGATACCCGGGTGACACGTATAGCGGGCATAGTGGGGTCGACTACTTCACCACGCCTCGCGTTGGAACTCCCATCCACGCCGTCGCTGAAGGCACAGTCGTCGAAGTCTCAAATCCGCTCGATACGGAAAGGGACCTTGGTCAGTATGTGCGTCTACGGCATCAGTCGGGCATGTATTCGTCGTACGGACACATGACGCCGGGGTCGACCCGGGTTGCGGTCGGCCAGAACATCCCCCGGGGGTTCCCGCTCGGCTCGACGGGTTGGTCAGGTCGTGTGGTTCCCAAGACCCCGGAGACGGCGCACCTTCACCTCACCATCTATTCCGAGCCCGGGTCCAATCCTGTCATCTGGAACCCGCTATGGCTTGTGGAGAATGCGCCGTTTCCGGAAAAGATTCCTAGCGGAGAGGACGATGATATGCCGTTTCTAGTGCAGAGCGATCGCGGTCACATTTACACAGTAGGTCCCCGATACATGCGGCATGAAACGGCGATGGCGGATGTAACGTTCCTCCAGACCGTGTATTCGCGCTACGTGATCTGTCGCACTCCCGCACAGTTCCGCGCCGTGACCAACAGTCTCTCCATCCCCGCAGACGTGCCCGACTCCCTCCTCCTGAATGGTGGGGGAGGCACGTATGCACCGTAGGTGCGGCTCGGGCCTCGCGTCGGCTTTTTGCGTGTCCGAATGATCCCGTCAATCCATTGATCTTCCGAGGCGAGGGCTTAATGACGAAGCGGATGTTGGCGCAAGCGCGCGTGGCGGGAATATTTGTGGCGGCCTTATCGCTTGTCGTATTCTTCCCAGCCGGACCCGCAAGCGCCGAGGACTCCGTGGCTTACGAGAGGACTTCCTATGACGGGCGGATCTGGTCGGTGACTTCATCGGGAGCCTACCCATTGTCCTACGAGGAATGGTCGGGGCTGGGGTATCCGGCCTATTCGCAGGCGAACACAGAATATGTCAAGGCAGCTCCCTTTCTTACTGTTTATGCCGTCACCTGGTTTGAGTTGGCTCAGTCAGAGTTGATGGAGGCCATCAACTATTCGCAGTTTGTCGCGGCCGGAAGTCCGGGGCCGACGATCGTCCCGTGGATCGACGGAATCGAGGTGCACAGGTGGTCGACGGGACCGGAGCTGTTCGCCACCGATGCCGCGGGGCTCACGGTGAAGCTCAGCTACGCGCAGTGGAGCGCCGCTTCGTATCCTTCGTTCGTTTCGCGTGAAAATCGCGGCTTCGTTTCAATGACGTGGGACAGTTCGGGAGCCATCGCGTACATGTGCGATGTCGCAGCCGGTCGCGGTGGTCGGCTGACGTATGAGCAATGGGTGGCGTTGGGCTCTCCCACCCCGTCAAGGTTGACCCGTACCCCCGCGGACTTCCTGTACCAAGTTGCTGGCTCCGCATCACCGACCATCTACTACTCCGGCCCGATTGTCAGGCGCTACGCTCCGGGCCAGATCACGAGTGAGGCCCCCGCCCGAGCGCTCACCTACCCGGAATGGAGAGCGATGGGATCTCCGCCGCCGCTGGTGACGAACATCACCTATCCCGAGAATTGGTACTGTTCGAACTCCGATCCACCGCCCTTTTCGTGAGGCGCGACGGGCTCAGCGCGGAAAGTCTCATCGCCTAGGATCGATCCGTGACCACAGCGACCGTCGGTGCCCCCGGGTCCCCGCGCCGCTACCTCCACTCGCTGTGGCTGCTCTCAGCGCGCGACCTCAGGGTCCGCTACGCCACCAGCGCCCTGGGCTACCTCTGGTCGGTCCTCGACCCGCTGGTGATGAGCCTCATCTACTGGTTCGTCTTCACGCAGGTCTTCCAGCGCACCGTCGGGCATGAGCCGTACATCGTCTTCCTCATCACCGCACTGCTGCCGTGGGTGTGGTTCAACGCGGCGGTGTCGGACTTCACCCGTGCGTTCAACAAAGACGCGCGGCTGGTCCGGTCGACGGCCATCCCGCGCTCGATCTGGGTCAACCGCATCGTGCTCAGCAAGGGCGTCGAGTTCCTCTGCTCACTTCCGGTGCTCGTCGGATTCGTGGTCGTCGCAGCGTTCACCAGCGCCACGCCGGTCGAGATGAACTGGGGCCTTCTCCTTTTCCCTGTGGGAATCCTGCTGCAGACGATGCTCCTCGTCGGACTGGGGCTCATCGTCGCGCCCCTGTGCGTGCTCTACTCCGACCTCGAGCGCACGACGAAGCTCATCCTCCGCGTGCTCTTCTACGCCTCGCCGATCATCTACTCGGTTTCAGACCTGCCGGGGATCTTCCCCCAGCTCGCCGCGTTCAACCCGCTGTCCGGCATCTTCACGCTCTACCGGGTCGGCTTCTTCCCCGAGGTGTGGGACACCCTCTCGGTCGTCGTCGGGGTGACGATGAGCGTCGGCTTCCTGGCGCTGGGGCTTTTCGTGTTCCGCAGCCTCGAGCGGCCCGTGTTGAAGGAGCTGTGATGACGCACGCGATCGAGGTGGACGATCTCGGGGTCCGGTTCCGTCGGAACCGCCGTGGGCGACGCAGCTTCAAGGACTTGTTCGCAGATTCGAACCGGCGTTCGCGGCCCGGCGAATTCTGGGCCCTGCGGGACGTCAGCTTCACCGTCGCGCCCGGGGAGTCGATCGGTGTGGTGGGCCGAAACGGGCAGGGGAAGTCCACATTGCTCAAACTCGTCGCAGGAGTCCTTCTTCCCGATGAGGGTTCCGTCCGGGTCAACGGGGGAGTCGCCCCGCTGATCGAGATCACGGGCGGTTTCGTCGGTGACCTGACGGTTCGCGAAAACGTGCGCCTGACCTCTGGACTGCACGGGATGCCGCGGGCCGAGGTCTCGCGCCGCTTCGACGGCATCATCGACTTCGCCGAGCTCGACGACTTCGTCGACACCCCCTACAAGCACCTGAGCAACGGGATGAAGGTGCGCTTGGCCTTCAGCGTGGTCTCGCAGCTGGAAGAGCCGATCCTGCTCGTCGACGAGGTGCTCGCCGTCGGCGACAAGGCGTTCCGCGAGAAGTGCTACACGCGGATCGACGAGCTCCTGGCCGACGGCAGGACTCTCTTCTTCGTCTCGCACAGCGAACGCGATCTTCGGCGTTTCTGTGAGCGGGGGCTCTATCTCGACAAAGGGCGGCTGTCGATGGATGCGTCGATCCACGAGGTGCTCGACCGGTACAACGCCGACTACAACGGCGGCTGAAGCGTTTCGACTCGCTACGCTCGCTCAACGACCGGCGTGCTGCGCTCGCTCAGCGACCGGGGGCGGCGGGTGCAGACAGCGGCGGCATCGGCGACCACGAGCGGTCGTTCGCGATCTTGCGGCCGTCGCGGAGCCCGCGGAAGAGGTGCGAGGTGCCGCGCACCGTCCGCTCCACGAAGAGCAGCCGGATCAGCTCCTTGCCGAAGGTGAGCGCCGTGCCGAGCCCGAAGAGCGCCGGGTTGTACACGCCGAGGGAGCGGTAGTAGCGCTTGATGTGGGCCCGGTTGCGCATGATGTAGTACCGGTAGGCGTTGCTCGAGGCGTTCATGTGGCGGATGCCCATGTCCCACTGCTTGATCTCGCGCGTCCGCCGCAGGACGAACTCGTCGACGATCACCGAGGTGGTCTTCCGCGATGCCAGCCACCCGTAGACCTGGTCGTCCCAGTAGATGAAGAAGCGGGGGTCGGGAAGGCCGATCTCGGTGACGATGTCGCGGTGGATGAACATCCCCTCGAAGCATCCCGAGTTCATCTCCTTGAATCCGGAAGCGTCGAAGCTCGCGGGAGCGAAGGGGATCGGGATGCCGAGCGGCTCGGCGATCCGGTACTGCCAATAGAACTCGCTGCCGTCGTAGTCGTAGCGGCGGCCCTGGATGCTCTTGAATCGCGGAGCCCATTTGCCCATCTTCGCCAGGCCGTCGGGGATGACCTCGACGTCGTCGTCCATCAGCCAGATCCAGGTCGAGCCGAGGTCGTAGGCGACCCGCATCCCCTCGCTGAAGCCGCCGGATCCGCCGGTGTTGGTGTCCATCCGGCGGTACACGAGCTGGGTGCCGAGGCGCTCGCGGAAGGATTCGACGACGTCGCCGGTGTCATCGGTCGAAGCGTTGTCGACGATCACGACGTGGCCGGGCTTCGGGTCCATCCGCTCGATGCTCTCGAGGAGCCGGGAGAGGAGCCCCGAACGGTTGAAGGTCACGATGGCGATGGTCGCCGTCGCCGGGGAGAACTGTTCAGTCACGGTCTGTTCCGGGCGTGCGTCGGCGAGTGTCATGGCGCGAGGATTCTAACAGCGGCGCATCCGAACACCGGGTGAACGCTCCGCTACCGCGGCACGTCGAAGACCGGTAGCGCCGGGCCGACATCGTCGGGGGTGCCCAGGCGCTCGCGCCAGGAGCGGGAATGCCCGGCGCGCACGGCGCAGAGGACGAGCATGAGCCATCCGATGCCGAAGAGGGTGAAGCTCTCGAACAGCGAGTCGATCAGCAACGCCACGAGGATCAGGGGTGTCCACGCGTAGATCACCGACCGGCGCTCGCTGGCGTCGAGCCACGCGCGCACGAGGGCGGTGGTGCAGAACGCGAGGAACAGCAGAAGTCCCACCCACCCGACCTGCAGCAGCACGTCGAGGTAGGCGTTGAGCCCCGTGGCGTGGTTCGTGCGCGTCAGGGCATTGAGCGCGTTGAAGGGCCACTCGTCGACATCCCAGGGTCCGTACCATCCCTGCCCCTGCACGGGACGGAAGCGCATCAGGTCGACCATGCGGTTCCACAGTTCGACCCGGATGGAGAAATCCGTGCCGGCGCCGAGAAACGTGACGATCGGCTGCCGGGCGACGTACCCGACGCCGATGCCGATGACGACGAGGGCGCCGAGCGCCCCCTGCACCGCACCGCGGCGGGCCGGGGCGGTGTGGCGCACGAGTGCCAGTGCGGCGGTGGCAAGCCCCACCCCGACGGCCAGGACGAGCACGGTGGGGGAGTCGCTGAGCGCGGCCAGGGACCCCGCGAGGATGACGGAGTAGAGCGCCGTTCCGGGCCTGACCGACTGGGTGCGGTACTCGATGAGGAAGGTGATGAGGGCGAGCACAGCGACGAACCCCAGCACGTTGCGGGTGCCGAAGATGCCCTGGATGGGCCCGAGCTGGGCGATGTTGCCCTGGATGCCGAGGAAGCGGAACGGGGTGTCCAGAAGGATGCCGCTGAGGATCTCCACACCGAGTGACACCGTCAGCAGCACACGGAGGACGTCGCCGAGAGCCCGGGCGGTCTGCAGGGTGTCGCGCACATGGCCGAGCGTGACGGCGAGGAACGCGACGGCGACGAAGGACAGCCACCCCCAGAACGATCCCGCCGGGTCGGAGCTCCAGAAGATGCTGACGAAGGCCCAGCCCGCGAGGAGTATGAGGGTGGTCGGAACGAGCCTGAGGAGGGAGATCTCCCCGCGGCGGACGAAGAGCATCGCGCCGCCGAGGAGGCAGAGGACGGTGAGGACCGTGACGTACGTCACGCGCCCGGTCATCCGCTCGATCAGGAAACCGGAGAACACCGCGCCGAGGACGCAGAGGGAATAGGCCCGGGCGAACGCGGCCGAGTCGAGGAGATGCGACACCCACCCGCGGTGGGGCGCGCCCGCCTCCGCTGCCGTCACGGTGCCGGTTTCGCGTCGATGTCCGGTGCGGCGGTGCCGGGTGCGGGCGTGCTGGCCGCGGAGTCGCTCACCGCATCGGTGGGCACCGCACCGACAGGCGCCGAGACCGGCCCGCGGGGGCGGGGGTTGTCGGAGCGGACGGTGTCGAGCATCAGCTCGCCGCGTTCGATGGCGAGCGAGCGCTCTGTCGGGCCCACCCCGACGTGCGGGGCCTGCTTGATCTTGCCGCCGAGCATCACCAGGAACATCCAGCCCCACATGAGCAGCGGCGTGGACTCGGCGACCCCCTGCACGAGGAGGATCGCCCCGACGAGGGTGGGGAGGAGCGTGAGCGGGGAGTAGGGCCGGTCTGCGCGCAGGTCCCACCGGGGGCGGTCGACGGCGAAGAACCACGCCCGCCAGATGAAGGCCAGCAGAGCCGCGGCGAAGATGACGACGCCGATGATGCCGAGCTGGAGATACACGTCGAGCCACATGTTGTGCGCCTGCATCACGGTCTCGCCGTGATCGACGATCCACCGGTCGAACAGCGGCTCCGACGGCAGCCAGGGGGTGGCGAAACCCCACCCGACGAGGGGGCGCTCGTTCGCCCGCTCGAGCACCGCCTGCCAGATGCCCTGGCGGCCGGTGAGGTCGCTTTCGCGTCCGACGGCGCGGAACAGCACATCGCGGAAGACCCACAGTGACACGGCGCCGCCGATCGCGATGACGGCGTAGGCGATGTACCAGCGCGTGCGTTCGCCGGGGCGGCGGGTGCGGCGCATGAGCAGCACCGTGACGAGCACGATGAGGGCCAGCGCGCCGGCGAGGAACGCCGTGGCCGACGCGGCCCGCACGTACAGGAACGCGGCCAGGGCGATCCAGCCGATGAGCAGCACCCGGCGAGGGGCGCGAGCGGCGAAGCGGATCGCGAAGACGATGATGCCGAGGAGGGCCACGGGGCCGAGGAGGTTGGCGTTGCCCATGAGGCCCTGGAGGCGTCCGCCGTCGAAGAGGTTGTCGCGCGACCAGTAGACGATGGGGTCGTAGTCGACATTCGGGTCAGGGAGGACGAAGCCGGGAAGAAGAGGCCCCTGCACGAAGAGCGACACCGCGAGTTCGAACAGCAGCGACAGCCCGAGCACCCACTTCAGCGCCGAGGCCACGGCGCGGACGATCTCGCGCCAGGTCAGCATCGCCCCCACGAACAGGCCCTGCAGGGTGGTGAGCGCAAGCAGGAGCCAGGTGAGGACGGTCGTGCCGATCCACGCCGACCACGCCACCGACAGTGCCGCCCAGGCGACGTACGCCACGGCGAACCAGGGCAGCCGCCGCCACTGGAACGGCGGGCGGATGGCGACCCAGGCCGTCAGCGACAGCACGCCGGCTGAGATCATGAGCACTCCGGCGCCGGCGTCGCCGAGCACGTGGACCCAGGCGACACCGGCCAGCATCGAGGCGAGGACGAAGATGCACCATGCGCGCAGGAGCAGGTGCCCTGTCTTCTCGCGCACGGGCGGGCCGGGGCGTGCCGCGACCGGATGCTTCGTGTGGACGGCCATGGTGCATTCAGGCTACCGGCGGCGGGCCTCCTAGGCTGGACCCATGCTGGTGCCGATCGCGAACGATCCCCGTGACTACGCCTGGGGGTCGACCACCCTTCTGGCCGAGCTCGAAGGACGCGAGCCCTCGGGCCGCCCCGAGGCGGAGGTGTGGTTCGGCGACCACCCGGGGTCGCCGGCGCGGGTCGTCGGGGGGCGGTCGTTGGACGAGTGGCTGGCCGAGGAGGGCCGTGCGGCCGGAGCCCCGGCCAGGCTTCCGTACCTGCTGAAGCTCCTCGCTGCGGCATCCGCCCTGTCGATCCAGGCGCATCCGACGATCGCGCAGGCACAGGAGGGGTTCGCGCGTGAAGACGAGGCGGGCATCCCGGTGGATGCCGCGCACCGCACCTATCGCGACCTCAACCACAAACCCGAGCTCATCGTCGCCGTCTCCGACGAGTTCGTCGCGATGGCGGGGCTTCGCGACGTCGCCGCCACCCGGCGGCTGCTGATGGCGCTGGGCGATGCCGCTGCTCCGCTGGAGGCGGCGCTCGCGGCAGCCGACCCGTCGACGGGTTTGCGCGCGGCTCTGACGTGGGCGCTCTCCGGGGCGACCTCCGATGATCTCGATGCCCTGCTCGGGGCAGTGCAGGCGGCGCGCTCGGAGGAGTTCGCCGCAGAACTGGACAACGCCCGGCAGCTGATCGCCGATCACCCCGGCGACCCGGGCATCGTGGTAGCTCTGCTGATGAATCTCGCCACCCTGCGTCGGGGAGAGGGGCTGTTCGTCGATGCGGGCGTGCTCCACGCCTATGTGCGGGGTCTCGGCGTCGAGATCATGGCCGCGAGTGACAACGTGCTGAGGGGCGGGTTGACGCCCAAGCACATCGACGTCGACGAACTGCTCTCGATCGTCGACACCGCACCCGGGCCTGCCCGCGTGGTGCGGCCGCGCCCCGACGGCGAGGGCATCGGCCGCTACGACGTGCCGGTCGCCGACTTCGCGCTGACCACGGCTGAGGTGCGGGGGAACGCCGTCGAGGTGCCGCTGTCGGGCACCGCGCTCGTCGTGGCCACCGAGGGCGACGTGACGGTCGCCGGCGGCAGCGGCGATGCGGTGCCGCTCCGGCCCGGTCATGCGGTTCTCGTCGCCCCCGACGAGCGCGCCGTCGTGCTCCACGGCACCGGTCGCGTCTTCCTCGCCGAACCCGGCCGGTGAGACTTCTCTCATCTTTGCCGGAATCATCCGCGGCGTGATCGAACCGCGACACGCCGACGGCGCGTCGTGAAGATTCACCCGCCGGTTGAGGGTTTACGATCCGCGACTTGACCACGGCGAACTACACGGGTGTAATTACTCGTACACGCAGCAGGGCGTGGGTGACAGGTGGGAGAACGAGATGGCGGCGCAATACCGTTCCGGCGTTCCCGACAATTGGTTCGTCGATCCGGTTCAGCTGGGGGTCCCGGGCGTTCGTCGCCCTGTCGTCGAAGACGAAGAGACCCAGCTCGGCTGGCAGACCGACGCGCTGTGCTCGCAGACCGATCCGGAGGCGTTCTTCCCCGAGAAGGGCGGCTCGACCCGTGATGCCAAGCGCATCTGCTCCTCGTGCGATGTTCGCACCGAATGCCTGGAGTACGCGCTGCAGAACGACGAGCGGTTCGGCATCTGGGGCGGATTGAGCGAGCGGGAGCGCCGCAAGCTCAAGCGGCGGGCCGGCTGACGACGACAACGAGGGGATGCTGCGGCGTCCCCTTCGTCGTCTTCGCGGCGCGTGCGCCCCGGCCCCACCGGCTTCGCGCCTAGGCTGACCAGGTCATGCCCGCGAGAGTCCATGCCTTTCTCGTCGTGCGCCCCGACGGGCGGACGACGGCGGCCCCCCACCTGCGTCGCACGCTGGCGGCGCTGCGGCAGCAGTCCCGTCCCGTCGACGCGCTGACGATCGTGCTCTGCGGCGAAAGCGCCGGGCTGTCTGAGATCGCGGCCGCGTCCGGTGCCGAGTCGGTCATCACCGCCTCGGCCTCGACGGGGTTCGCCGCGGCGACGGCGCTGGCCTCCCACCGGCTCGACGGCGACGCGGTGTGGCTGCTCGCCCAGGACACCGCGCCCGAGCCCGACGCGCTCCGGCAGCTCGTCGGCGCCCTGGAGCTCGCGCCGTCGGTCGCGTTCGTCGCCCCGAAACTCGTGCGGTGGGATGACCGCAGCGAGATCGTCTCGCTGGGTGTCACACTGACCCGGCTCGGTCGCACGGTCGGACTCGCCGACGGCGAGCTCGATCAGGGGCAGCACGACGCCCGGCAGGATGTGCTGGGCGCCGACGTGCGCGGTCTTCTCGTCCGCGCCGACGCGTGGCGAGCGCTCGAGGGCCTGGACCCCGCACTCAGCGGTGCCGACGAGGGGCTCGACCTCGGCATCCGCGCCCGCCTCGCCGGGTCTCGGGTCTCGCTCGTCCCATCGGCGCTCGTCGCCAGCGAGGGCGATGGCGTCGCCGGCCTTCCGGCGCCGACGACGGCCCGGCGGCGCCGCCGGCGGGCGTTCGCGACGCGCGCCGCAGAGCTTCATCGCCGCCTCGTCTACGCCCACCCCGCCGCGGTCTTCGCCCTCTGGCTGACGATCCTGCCCATCGCGGTGTGGCGCACCGCGGCCCACCTCGTCACCAAACAGCCCGAACGCGTGCTCCCCGAATGGTGGGCCGCCGTGGTGACCCTCGTGCGCATCCCCCCTGTGGTGCGCGCGCGCCGTCGCATCCGTCGCACCCGCCAGGCGTCGTGGCAGCAGCTGGCCGCCCTCCGCATCTCGCAGAGCGAGCTGCGGGAGCGTCTCGACGACGAGGCCGACGCCGAAGCGGCCACCGACTCGGGCGTCTACGTTCGACGCGACCTGCACTTCTTCACCGGCGGCGGGGCGTGGCTGGTGCTCGGTGCGCTGGTGGTCTCGGTCGCGGCCTTCACCGCCCTCCTCGCCTGGCCCGTGATGGGCGGCGGCGGTCTGCTGCCGCTGCGCACGACGCTGGCCGAGCTCTGGGCCGACGCGGCCTTCGGCAGGCGCCAGCTCGGCCTCGACGTCGTCGGCCCGGCCGACCCGTTCGCCACCCTCCTGGCGATCATCGGAAGCCTGTGGCCGGGTGACCCGTCACGGGCACTCGTGCTGCTGTGGGTCCTGGCCCTGCCGCTGGCGGCCGCAGGCGGCTGGTTCGCCGCCACGCGCGTCACCGAGCGCTCGGGCCTGCGCCTGCTGGGCGGCGCGCTGTGGGCGCTCGCCCCGGCGTTCCTGGCCGCCCTCACCGAGGGGCGACCTGCGGCGGTCATCCTCCATCTTCTTCTGCCGTGGCTGTTCTACACCGGCGCCGTGGCCCACCGCTCGTGGGCCGCAGCCGGGGTCGCCTCCCTGCTCCTTGCGGCGGTGATCGCCTGCGCGCCGTCGCTCGCCCCGGCGTTCGTCGCCCTGTGGGTGCTGGCGCTGCTGCTGAGCATCGTCGCGCGTTCGGGACGCGGGACCGCGCAGCTGGTCTGGACGCTCGTGCCGACCGTGGTCATGGCCGCACCGCTGGTGTGGTGGCAGGGGATGGCGGGGCAGTGGTGGGCGCTCGTGGCCGATCCGGGTCTGCCGTGGTCGGGTTCGCAGGTCGGTGCCGACGTCGTCGGCCGGAGCCTGCTGATCGCCGGTCTTCCTTCCCCCGACGCCGGGGGATGGGCGACGATGCTCGACGGGATCTGGGTGTGGTGGGTGCCGCTCCTGGTCGCTCCGCTCGCGGTCCTCGCGCTCCTGGCCCCCCTCACGCCGCGGTGGGCGACCGGGATCAGCCTGCTCGTCATCACCGCGCTCGGCATCGTCACCGCTTTCGTCGCGGTGGGCATCTCGGTCTCGGTGAGGGCAGGGGCGAGCGTGCCGCTGTGGCCGGGCCCCGGCCTGAGCCTCGCATGGATCGGCCTGGTGGGCGGTTCTCTCGTCGCTCTGGACGCCGGTTTCGCCCCGCGGATGCGCGGTGCACGGGTCGCCGCAGCCTTCACCGCGGGTCTTGCCATCGCCGTCCTCGCCGTGCCGCAGCTCACCGCGCTCGCCCGGGGCGCGTCGGAACTCACCAACGGACCCGACAGCACCCTCCCCGCCTTCATCGCCGCCGAGGGTGGCGACGACCCCGACGTCGGGACTCTCGTGCTCACCCCGCAGAACGGCGGCGGGGTGGCCGCGGCGGTGATCTGGGGTGAGAGCGAGACGCTCAGCGGGCAGAGCACCCTGGAGGCCACGCGCGCCACCCCCACGGCCGCCGATTCGACCGTCGCGACCCTGGCAGTGGACCTCATCTCCACGACCGGGGAGGGCTCGGTCGCCGAGCTCGCCGATCGCGGGATCGGCTTCGTCGTGCTCGCGCCGGCCGCGATCCCCGAGTCCGACGCCGCTCGCGCGTTCCGGCTGGACGCCGTTCTCGCCCTCGACCAGCGGGACGGGCTGGACAATGCCGGCGCCACCCCGAAAGGCGAGCTGTGGCGCGTGACCGGCGAGGTCGCCGAGCGACCGGATCTGCCGGCGTCCGCCGCCGACCTCTCACGCCTGATCCTCTGGGCGAACCTCGCCGTGCTCGCGATCGCGCTCCTGCTCGCCGTGCCCACGCGGGCATCGCGCCGCGCGGCGCGGCGGACACCCCGCATCGTCGGCTTCGGCACGAGCGGGCCAGGCGCTTTGGAGGAGCGATGAGCGATCGCCGCAGATTCCGTTGGGCCGCCACGAGTGCCCGGATGCTGGCGGGCACCCTTGCCGCGGCCGGATTCGTCGTGGGCATCGTGACTCTGTCGGCCGTGCCCTGGCCGACGGTCGAACGCGCACCGCTCGCCATCTCGGTCACCCCCCAGCCCGACACCGTCACGCTCGCGTGCCCCGGCGGCCTGATCGCCCTGGGCCGCACCGCCGAGGACGCGCTCGGGCTGAGCCAGGCGGCCGTCGCCGCCGTGACAAGCGGAGGGACGAGCGGAGGACGACCCGATGACGCCGCCGCGGAGCCTCGCATCCTCGAGACCGAGGTGCCCGAGGCCGTCGGGCCCGAGGCGTACACGGCCGAGCCGGCGGGTCGAGAAGCCGCGGCGCTCGCCGCCGCCGGCGCGGCGACCGTGTCGGACCCCGATCTCTCCGGGTTCGCTGCGTCGGCGTGTCGTCCGCCGCTCACGGAGTCGTGGCTGGTCGGCGGGTCGGGAACGACCGGGGCCGCCGACCTCGTCATCCTCACCAACCCCGGCTCGGTCCCCGCGACCGTCCAGCTCACCCTTTTCGGTGCGTCGGGGGAGCAGCAGCCCGCCGGTGGCGCCGACATCGTGGTGCGCGCGGGGGCTCAGCGCATCGTCCCGCTGGCGGGTCTGCTCCTCGGCGAGCAGAGCCCGGTCATCCGGGTCACCGCCACCGGGGCCCCGATCCAAGCGTCACTGCAGACCAGTGTCACCCGCACCCTGCAGGCGGCGGGCATCGACCAGATCGGCCCGATCGTCGCGCCCTCGACCGAGCAGGTGATCGCCGGGGTGGCGGTGCCCGCCGCGACGCAGGGCGAGGGTGCCGGGGAAGGCGCCGAGACGATCGTGCGCGTCATGGCGCCCGCTGCCGGCGCCGCCGGTCCGGTCTCGGCGACGGTCACCGCCACAGACGCCGCGACCGGGGCGAGCATCGGATCGCCTGTCGTCGTGCCGCTCGAACCGGGTGTGCCGCTCGAAGCGGAGGTGACCGGTCTCACCGAGGGTGAGTACGTGATTCGCGTCGAGGCCGACGCGCCGGTGGTGGCCGCCGCGTGGCACACCAGCGGGTTCGTGCAGGGAAGCGACTTCGCCTGGTTCACCCCGGCCCCGGCCCTCGGCCAGACGGCCCTCGTCGCCGCTCCCGCGGGCCCTGCGCCGGTGCTCACGCTCGCCAACAGCGGCGAGGAGCCGGCGACCGTCACCGTCTCGACGCTCGAGGGGGCCGTGATCCAGACCGTCGAGGTGCCCGCGGACGGGTCGGCGGTCGTGCCGGCCGAACCCCGCACCGTCTCGGTCATCGAGACATCGGGCGGCGTCATCCACGTCGGGATGTCGCTGTCCGGTGACAACGCTCTCGCCGGCTACCCGGTGTGGCCATCGGATGCGGCGGCGCCGCCGACCGTCGTCTACCCCTGAGCCGACATCCGGGCGCAGCTCAGAGGAAGCGGAAGCGCTCCGGACCGAGGTCCCACGGATCGCGGTCGAGGTACTCGGCAGCGGCGCGGAACACGCAGCTCTCGATCATCATGCGGCGGTGCAGATCGTCGTTGCGGTGCAGATGGCCGAGGCGTTCGATGGGGATCCGGTAGAGGATGATGCGCTTGCGCTCGCGGGAGACGACCCAGCGGGGGATGCCGTCGGCGTCGGTCGCGGGAGGCATGTCGGCCATCTCGAAGCTCACCTCGCGCAGCTCGGGCCACGCGGAGCGGAGGAATTCGGCCACGGAGCCCACCGCCAGGTCGAACCTCTCCACCCGGGTGTCCAGCGGCGGGAGCGGCGGGCGCACGACAGGGCTGCGACCTTCGCGACCATGTCGTCCGTGACGGTCGGGGCGGGAGTACGCCTGCGCGCTTCGTGCTCGACGCCAGGCCATGCGTTCATCCTACGGCGCGGCATCCGGTCGCTGTCCGAGGTCGTGACTAGCGTGAAGGACGATGCGCGACAGACTCTGCTCCAAGGTCGGCTGCGCCCGTGAGGCGACGTCGACACTGACCTTCGATTACGGCGACCAGATGGCGGCCCTGGGGCCGCTCGGGCGGACCGGCGATCCCCATGCGCACGACCTCTGCGCGATCCACACCGAGCGAATGTCGGTCCCGAAGGGCTGGGTCGTCGTCCGGCACGAGACGCTGCGCGTCTGACGCCCCCCGCGCGCAGCCTTGAGCTGCCGGCCGGCCGGGAGAAGCGACGGCGTGGGAGAATGGGCCAATGGCCACTCCCACTGTCGCCGTCGCGCCCGCGGCATCCGATTCCTCCGCCACCACCGTCGACGAAGCCCGCTCGATCGACTACTCCGTCGCCGACCTGTCGCTCGCACCGGCCGGACGCCACCAGATCCGTCTCGCCGAGAACGAGATGCCCGGACTCATGGCGCTTCGAGAGGAATTCGGGCCGTCGCAGCCGCTGCGCGGGGCCCGCATCGCCGGATCGCTGCACATGACCGTGCAGACCGCGGTGCTGATCGAGACCCTCGTGGCTCTCGGCGCCCAGGTGCGCTGGGCCAGCTGCAACATCTTCTCCACCCAGGATGAGGCCGCCGCCGCGGTCGTCGTCGGCCCGACCGGCACGGTCGAGCACCCCGCCGGGGTGCCGGTGTTCGCGTGGAAGGGCGAGACGCTCGAGGAGTACTGGGCGTGCACCGACCGCATCTTCGACTGGTCGGCCGAGGGCGCAACGGGGCCGAACCTCATCCTCGACGACGGCGGCGACGCCACGCTCCTGGTGCACAAGGGCGTCGAGTTCGAGAAGGCCGGCGCCGTGCCCGATGCCGACGAGGGGGCTTCGGCGGAGTACCGGATCGTGCTCGAGACGCTTCGCCGGAGCCTCGCCCGCGATCCGCAGCGCTTCACCCGCATGGCCGCCGACCTCG
The DNA here is from genome assembly GCF_037083565.1 of Microbacterium sp. CCNWLW134. Lineage (NCBI taxonomy): Bacteria > Bacillati > Actinomycetota > Actinomycetes > Micrococcales > Microbacteriaceae > Microbacterium > Microbacterium sp. CCNWLW134. The sequence goes on from NZ_JBAOJU010000001.1 coordinate 675,006, forward strand.
TCGGCGTCACTGAGGAGACGACCACGGGCGTGCACCGCCTCTACGAGCTCGCCGCCGCCGGGACGCTGCTCTTCCCCGCCATCAACGTCAACGACTCGGTGACGAAGTCGAAGTTCGACAACGTCTACGGCATCCGCCACTCGCTGCCTGACGGGCTGAACCGCGCCACCGACGTGCTCATCGGCGGCAAGGTCGCCTTCGTCGCAGGGTACGGGGATGTCGGCAAGGGCGCCGCCGAGGCGCTGCGCGGCCAGGGAGCCCGCGTGATCGTCGGCGAGATCGACCCGATCTGCGCGCTGCAGGCCGCGATGGACGGCTTCCAGGTGGCGCGACTGGAGTCGGTGCTCGGCCAGGTCGACATCGTGGTGACGGGAACCGGGAACACCGGCGTGGTCACCGTCGAGCACCTCCTCGGGCTCAAGCACCTCGCGATCGTGGCGAACGTCGGCCACTTCGACGACGAGATCGACATGGCGGGCCTGGAGTCGCTCGCCGGTGCGGAGCGTGTCGAGATCAAGCCGCAGGTTCACGAGTGGCGCCTGCCGAACGGTCGGAGCGTGCTCGTCCTCAGCGAGGGACGCCTGATGAACCTGGGGAACGCCACGGGGCACCCGTCCTTCGTCATGAGCGCGTCGTTCACCAACCAGGTGCTCGCCCAGCTGGAGCTCTACACGCGCCGCGAGGAGTACCCGACGGGTGTCTACGTGCTTCCCAAGGCGCTGGATGAGAAGGTCGCGCGTCTGCACCTCGCTGCGCTGGGCGTCGAGCTCACCGAGCTCTCACCCGCGCAGGCGGCTTACATCGGTGTGCCGGTGGAGGGTCCGTACAAGCTGGATCACTACCGGTACTGAGCCGACAGGGCGGATGACCCGGAGTCAGCGCTCCGGGAAACCGCGCGGTGCTGCGGTCTCACCCGAGGTGAGGGCGGCCACGCGCCGCGCCTCCAGGGTGAGCGCGCGATATTCGCGGTCGCGGCGGATGCTCGCCACCGCCCGCAGGAGGGTCTCGGGGTCGGAGGGGGGCAGCGGCGAGACGTGCGCCGCCACCTCGTTCGCGAGCGACATCGCCACCCGGGCGCGAGCGGCCGGCTCGAGGTTCACCGCATTGCGGACGAACTGCGCGATGCGCCGGGCGAGCGGGTCGGGCAGCCGCGCGACATCCGCGATCGTCGCCCAGCCTTCGAGCGCCGGCGGCATGCCGGGGGCCGGGGCGGGGAGGCGCGGGGTGCGGGTGCGCTCGGCGTAGGTGCCGGCCAGCAGGTCACCCAGCCGCTGCGAGCGCGGAGTGAAGGCGCCCACGATGGCGGCGAGGGCCCCCACCGTGAACCAGATCTCGAGGACGCCGACCAGGGCGCGGATGAACGCCTGCCGGAAGCCGGAGGCGCCGCCGTCGCTGCGGACGATCCGCCCGCCGACGGCGAGCTTGCCGACGCTGCGGCCGCGGGTGGCGGTCTCCACCACGGTGGGGAGGACGACGAGCACGATCACGATGACCGCGATGGTGAGGATCGGGGTCACGACCGGGTCGAGGGCGCCGGAGGCGGTGAGCCACCCGGCGGCGATCGCGAACAGGATGAGGATCGCGGCCCCGATGAGAACGTCGATGAGAGTGCCGAGGGCGCGCAGGAAGAAGCCGATCGGCTGCACGTCGAGGGCGACGGCCTCGCCGGTGAGGATCTCGTCCTGGTCGATCTCCACGATCTGCGGACGGGCTGGCCCGGCGTTTCGCGGGTCCGTGCCGGCGCGCGGGGAAGAGGTGGTCGCCGAGCCGTCGGAGGGCATGACTACAGTGAAACACATGGACCTCGACGCCCTCACCGCTGCGCGGCGGGAGGAGTGGGCGCGACTGGACGAGCTCAGCAGCCGCCGGCGCCTGACCGGAGTCGAGGTCGACGAGCTCGTCGACCGGTATCGCGCGGCGTCGGCGGATCTCGCCGAGATCAAGACCACGGCGGGGCGGACACCCGAGGGCGACCACGTCTCGACGATCCTCGCCCGCGCGCGGCTGCGGCTGACCGGTGGGCGGGAGAACCCGCTGCGACAGATCCCCCGATTCTTCCTGCTGCAACTGCCCGCGGCCCTGTACCGGCTGCGGTGGACGACGCTGGTGATCGCGCTGTCCTTCATCGCCGTCGGTGCGGTCGTGGCGTTCTGGATCTCCTCCGATCCGGCGCTCGTCGCGACCCTCGGGCCCCAGGCCCAGCTGGAGTACTACGCCGAGGAGCAGTTCACCTCGTACTACAGCGAGAACCCCGCCGCCGCGTTCGCCGGCACGGTGTGGACCAACAACGCGTGGATCGCCGCCCAGTGCGTCATGTTCGGCATCACCGGGATCTGGCCCGTGATGGTGCTCGTTCAGAACGCCGTCGCCGTCGGCACGGCCGCGGCCATCATGCTCGCGTTCGACCGCGGCGACGTCTTCATCCTGTTCATCCTTCCGCACGGTCTGCTCGAGCTGACGTGCATCTTCGTCGCCGGGGCGGCGGGACTCCACATCTTCTGGGCGTGGGTGGCGCCGGGTCGCAGGCCGCGGGCCGAGGCTCTCGCCGCCGCCGGGCGCTCGCTGGCGACGGTCGCGATCGGCCTCGTGCTCGCCCTGGCGGTCGCGGGTGTCATCGAGGGCTTCGTCACGGCGCAGCCGTGGCCGTGGCCGGTCAAGATCGGCATCGGCGCGCTGGCGCTCGGCGCGTTCCTCGCCTACATGCTCATCGTCGGCCGCCGCGCCGACCGACTCGGCGAGACCGGCGACATGACCGAGTTCGAAACCGGCACGCCCACCCTCGTCGCCGGCTGAGGGCGCGGCGCGGGCGCGAAGGTCGCGCAGTTGGCGGGACGGAACTCGCGGCTGCTCTCGACACCTTCGCGCAACGCGCCCGACACCGCGTGTTCTTTTGATCGACTAAAAAGAACGGACTAGGGTGGAGGCGTGACTTCGCCCGCCGCACCGACCTCCGCCGACGCGCTCCGCGCGGCGGGCCTGCGGGTCACCGACTCGCGGCGCGCGGTGCTCGATGCGCTCACCGATGCGCCGCATTCCAGCGCCGACGAGCTGTATCGGCGCGTCGCGCGGATCAACCCGCAGACGAATCTGCAGTCGGTGTACAACGCCCTGGCCGACTTCGTCGCTGCAGGGGTCGCGCGGCGCATCGAGCCGGCCGGTCACCCGGGGTTGTACGAGCGCCGCGTCGCCGACAACCACCATCACCTCGTCTGCACGTCGTGCGGCGCGGTCGCCGACGTCGACTGCGTCGTCGGCGAGGCTCCCTGTCTGCATCCGTCGTCGGCGCACGGCTTCGCCGTGCACACCGCCGAGGTGACGTTCTGGGGCCTGTGCGCGGACTGCCGGCCCCTCGGCGCCACATCGGACACCGGCGTCCCGGCGCCCGTCCCCCCGACGACGCGGCGGTGACGCGACGGGCTTCGGCCCGGCATCCGCGCCCCGTCCCTCGCGCCGCCACGTCCATCATCCCCACCCCCTGAGGAAGGAAACACATGACGCATCACGACGACGTCACCACCGCCACCGACAGCACCGACACCGCCACGGGCATCGGCGGCGAGACCGAGGTCGACCAGGCCGTCACGGTCACCGACGAGCCCGATCAGCAGGCAGGCTCGTGCCCGGTGGTGCACACCGCGATGCCGCACCCCACCGCCGGCTCGGCGAACCGGGTGTGGTGGCCGAACCAGCTGAACGTGCGCATCCTGGCGAAGAACCCGGCCGAGCGCGACCCGCTGGGTGCCGACTTCGACTACCGCGCCGCGTTCGAAGCCCTCGACCTGGCCGCCGTCAAGCGTGACATCGCCGAACTGCTCACCACCTCGCAGGACTGGTGGCCCGCCGACTTCGGCCACTACGGCCCGCTGATGATCCGCATGGCGTGGCACAGCGCCGGCACCTACCGGGTCACCGACGGGCGCGGCGGCGGCGGCGCCGGACAGCAGCGCTTCGCGCCCCTGAACAGCTGGCCCGACAACGTCAACCTCGACAAGGCACGCCGCCTTCTCTGGCCCGTCAAGAAGAAGTACGGCCAGAGCATCTCGTGGGCCGACCTCATGATCCTCGCCGGCAACGTCGCGCTCGAGGACATGGGCTTCCCGACCTTCGGATTCGCCGGCGGCCGCGCCGACGTGTGGGAGCCCGACGACGATGTGTACTGGGGCGCCGAGACCGAGTGGATGGGCAGCGACAAGCGTTTCTCGGGAGAGGGGCGAGAGCTCGACAAGCCGCTGGGTGCTACCCACATGGGGCTCATCTACGTCAACCCCGAGGGGCCTGAGGGAAACCCCGACCCCGTCGCCGCTGCGCACGACATCCGTCAGACCTTCGCCCGCATGGCGATGAACGACGAGGAGACCGTCGCTCTCATCGCCGGGGGCCACACCTTCGGCAAGACCCACGGTGCCGCGCCGGACTCGGCGCTCGCCGACAACCCCGAAGCCTCTCCGCTGGAGGAGCAGGGGCTCGGGTGGCGCAGCTCGCACGCCAGCGGCAAGGGCGATGACACCATCACCTCGGGCCTGGAGGTCACCTGGACCTACCACCCCACCCGCTGGGACAACGAGTTCTTCCACATCCTCTTCGCCTACGAGTGGGAGCTGATGAAGAGCCCGGCGGGCGCCCACCAGTGGCGTCCGAAGAACGGTGCCGGCGCCGACATGGTGCCGCTGGCTCACGACGGCTCGAAGCGGCGCGAACCGCGCATGCTCACCACCGACCTCGCGCTGCGCATGGATCCGGAATACGAGAAGATCTCGCGCCGGTTCCTTGAGAGCCCCGAAGCCTTCGCCGACGCCTTCGCCCGCGCCTGGTTCAAGCTCACCCACCGCGACATGGGTCCGCGCGACCGGTACCTGGGTGCCGAGGTGCCCGAAGAGGTGCTGCTGTGGCAGGACCCCGTGCCGGCGGTCGACCACGAGCTCATCGACGCTGCCGACGCGGCGGCTCTGAAGACCGAGATCCTCGCCTCGGGTCTGACCGTCTCGCAGCTCGTCGGCACGACCTGGGCCGCAGCGTCGACCTTCCGCGGCAGCGACAAGCGCGGCGGCGTCAACGGCGCACGCATCCGCCTGGCCCCGCAGAAGGACTGGGCGGTGAACAACCCCGCGCAGTTGGCGGAGGTGCTGCCCGTCCTCGAGGGCATCCAGCAGCGCTTCAACGAGGCGCAGACCGACGGCACGCGCGTCTCGCTCGCCGACCTGCTCGTCCTCGCCGGCAACGCGGGTGTGGAGAAGGCTGCGGCCGAGGCCGGTGTCACCGTCGAGGTGCCCTTCCGGCCCGGGCGCACCGACGCCACCCAGGAGATGACCGACGCCGACTCGTTCGCATGGCTCGAGCCCGTCGCCGACGGCTTCCGCAACTACTACGGGCCCGACGCGACCCTCCCGGCCGAGTACCACCTGCTCGACCGCGCCAACCTCCTCACTCTCACCGCACCCGAGATGACGGTGCTCGTCGGGGGCCTGCGGGTGCTCGGCGCGAACTGGGACGGCTCGGACCACGGCGTCTTCACCGATCGGCCCGGCGCGCTCACGAACGATTTCTTCGTGAACCTGCTCGACCTCGGGGTGACCTGGAAGCCGCTCGACCCCGGCTCCCACGCCTTCCAGGGACGCCGTGACGGCAGCGGCGAGTCGGTCGGCATCGGCACCCGCGTCGACCTGGTGTTCGGCTCGAACTCCGAGCTGCGCGCGCTCGCCGAGGTGTACGCGAGCGACGACGCGACCGAGAAGTTCGTGCGCGACTTCGTCGCCGCCTGGACCAAGGTCACCGAGCTCGACCGCTTCGACCTCGTCTAAGGGTCGCCGCCGAGCATCCCTCGCAGGGATCGGGCCCGTTCTCCTCACGGAGGGCGGGCCCGTCCTCGTCGAAGGGAGGGCGTGAAGAGCGGATGACGCGGCCCGGCGTCAGCGCGTCCGGGCCTCCTTCTGCGCCGGCGGCGCAGGCGTCTTCTCGAACAGCGCCCGGTGCAGGAATCCCGCGAGGAGACCCCCGACGATCGGGAACACGATGAAGACCCACAGCTGCAGGAACGGCTCGGCTCCGCCGTAGACGGCGGTCGCGATCGAACGCGCGGGGTTGACGGAGGTGTTGTCGATCGGGATGGTCGCGAGGTGGATGAGGGTGAGGGTCAGGCCGATGGCGAGCCCGGCGAAGCCCGCGGTGCCGCGCTGCGGGTGGGTGACCCCGAGGATCACGATGACGAAGATCGCGGTGAAGAGCACCTCGGTGATGATCGCGGCGCCGAGGCCGAAACCGCCGGGGGAGAGCTCTCCGAAGCCGTTGCTGGCGAAACCGCCGTCCTGGGCCTGCGCGAGCCAGTCGCCGGGGCCGAAGAGGCCGATGAGCACGATCAGCGTCGTGCCGACGAGTCCGCCGACGATCTGTGCGATGAGGTAGGCGGGCACGTCGCGCCAGGCGAAGCGGCCGGCGGCGGCGAGTCCGAGCGTGACGGCGGGGTTGAAGTGACCCCCCGAGATCGGGCCGAAGGCGTAGATGCCGGCGATGAGGGTCAGACCGAACGCCAGGGACACGCCGACGAATCCGATGCCGAGCGAGGTGCCGTTCTCACTCGCGCCGACGTCGGCGGCGAAGAGGGCTGCCGAGATCGCGCCGAAGACGAGGAGGAAGGTTCCGAGCGCTTCGGCCACCAGCTTCGTGCTCGTCGAGGGCACGGCATCGCGCGCAGCGGGGTCGTGTCCGGCCGTGGGTGGTGCGTCCGACATGTCGGATTCCTTTCGTCGCGCCGAGCGTAGCGTCGCACGGGGGCGGCCTGTGTCCGCACACGCGGCTCACGCGCGGGCTCGCCTTCCCGCCCGAGGTCTGCCGCACACGCGGCCGGTCACAGCCGTCCGGCCGCCTTCAGGGCGAGGTAGCGGTCGGCGACGGCGGGCGGAAGATCGTCGGGCGAGGCGGCGATCGGCTCCGCGCCGGCACGACGGACCGCGGCGGCGACCCGTTCGGCGTCCCGCGCCGCCCGCGCGTAGGCGGCCTGCCGGTAGAGCTCGTCGGCGTCGGGTCGCGGGTCGGCGGGCACGGGATCGTCGGTGACCGAGGCCACGACGACGCGGGTGCGGGCGGTGAGCGCCGGGAGCGACCCGAGGAACCCGCGAGCAGCCTCGGGGGCGTCCTGGGCGGTCAGTAGTACCACGAGCGAGGGGCGGGAGGTGAGGCGTCGCACCTGTGCGATCGCCGCGTCCCAGTCGGTGTCGATCAGCTGCGGGTCCACCGGAGCCATCGCGTCGACGAGGGCGGGGAGGAGCCCGGGGCCGTCGACCCCGGTCACCCGGGCACGCACGAGGCGATCGAACATCACCAGGTGCACGTGGTCGCCCGCCCGCGATGCGAGGGCCGACAGCAGAAGTGCCGCTTCCATCGCCGCATCCATCCGCACCCCGTCGCCGACCCGCGCGGCCGCGGTGCGGCCGGTGTCGATGATGACGACCACGTGCCGGTCGCGCTCGGGCCGCCAGGTGCGGAGCATGGTCGTTCCGGCGCGGGCGGTCGCCCGCCAGTCGATGGAGCGCACGTCGTCGCCGCGGACGTACTCGCGCAGGCTGTCGAACTCGGTGCCCTGCCCCCGCACCTGGACGCTCGTGTTCCCGTCGAGTTCGCGCAGTCGTGCCAGGCGCGAGGGGAGGTGGCGCCGGGAGGTGAAGGGCGGAAGGACCCGCAGCGACCCCGGGGCGTCGAGGCGCCGCTGCCGGCCGGCGAGCCCCAGCGGACCGGCGCTGCGCACCACGAAGAAGTCGGTGCGCAGCTCACCACGCCGGCGGGGGAGCAGCGGCACCCGCACCCGGCGGGACTCGCCAGGCGGGATGTCGACCGCGGCGCGCTCGGGCGGCGCCCCGGCCGTGGGCTGCCAGGCATCGCGAACCCGCCCCCGCAGCGGCCGCGCGCCGATGTTGCGGAGCGTCAGGCCGGTCTCGACCTGCTGTCCGAGAAGGCTTCGCCGAGGGATGTCGCGGACGACGTCGAGCTGGCGCGGATCGGGCGCCGCCGCTGCATCCGCCAGCGCCAGAGCGATCGAGAGCACGGCCCAGCCCAGCATCGCCAGCCACGCGTCGACACCGGCGATCGAGAGCAGCACGACCGGCACCACGCCGAGACCGACGAAGAGGGGGAGGCGCCCGGTGACGTACACGCTCAGACCGGCACGCGCGTCTGCTGCACCACCGCGGTGAGCACGGCGTCGACCGACACGCCTTCGAGCTCGGCGTCGGGCCGCAGCCGGATCCGGTGCCGCCAGGTGGGCACGAGCAGTGTCTGAACGTGGTCGGGGGTGATCGCGGGGTAGCCGCCGAGCCAGGCCCAGGCCTTCGCCGCCGCGAGGAGCGCGGTGGTCGCCCGGGGGCTCACCCCCAGCTGTACCGATGGGCTCTGGCGGGTCGCCTGGGCGAGGTCGACGACGTACCCGAGTACATCGTCGGTGACCGTCACCCGCGCGGCGGCGTGCTGAGCTGCGACGATCTCTCCGGGGTCGATGACCCGCCGGAGGCCCGCGGCGCCGAGGTCGCGCGGGTCGAACCCCTCTGCATGGCGGCGGAGCACCGCAAGCTCCGCCTCGCGCGGCGGGAGGTCGACGATGAGCTTCAGCAGGAAGCGGTCGAGCTGGGCCTCGGGAAGGGTGTAGGTGCCCTCCTGCTCGATCGGGTTCTGCGTCGCAGCGACGAGGAACGGCGAAGGGAGCGCGCGGGTCACGCCGTCGGAGGAGACCTGGCGTTCCTCCATCGCCTCCAGCAGCGCCGCCTGGGTCTTGGGCGGGGTGCGGTTGATCTCGTCGGCGAGCACGATGTTGCTGAACACCGGGCCGGGGCGGAACTCGAACTCTCCGGTGCGCGCGTCGTAGACGAGCGACCCCGACACGTCGCCGGGCATCAGGTCGGGGGTGAACTGGATGCGCTTGGTGTCCAGGCCCAGGGCGGTGCTGAACGCGCGCACCAGGAGGGTCTTGGCGACCCCGGGCACGCCCTCGAGCAGCACGTGACCGCGGGCGAGGAGGGCGATGAGGAGGCCGGTGACCGTGCCGTCCTGGCCGATCACCGCCTTCCCGACCTCGGTGCGCACCCGGTGCATCGCGTCGCGGAGCGCCGGGTCGTCGAGCGTGGGTGCGGGCGCGCCGGCGGCAGTGCCGCCGGGGGCGGAGGCGGGCGGCTGATCGGTCATGGGCGGTTCCTTTCGGGACGGACGGCGTCGCGGAGGGCGGCTTCGAGTTCGCGCAGGCGCGAGGCGATGACGGTGAGCTGGGCGTCGTCGGTCGGCACATCGTCGAGGAGGATGCCGCGGACGACCCGCCGATCGGCGGAAAGCCGGTCGGCCGTGGCATCGGAGATCTCATCGGCCGCGGCGTTCGGGGCGAGGCCGACGAGCCGGGCCATTCGGCGCAGGGCCGCGATGCGGAGATCATCGGCGGCGTGCGCGGCATCGCGGGTCTGGGCGTACAGGCGCGCGCGGCCCTCGGCGGTCTCCGCGGCGCGGACCGTGACCGGGAGGCGCTCGCGCACGAGCGGACCGAACCGGCGGCCGCGCCAGATCGCGGCGGCCGCGGCGGCGAGGAGCAGGAGGGCGATGGCGGGACTCACCCAGGGCGGAGTCGACTCGCCGAGCGAGGGGTCGGTGTTCTCCAGGTCGGTGTCGCCGAGCATCGGGTCGTACCAGACCACGAGCGGATGCCGCGCGAGCAGGTTCACGCCGAGAGCGGCGTTTCCGTCCTCGGCCAGCACCTCGTTGACGAGGATCGCGCGGCCGTCGATCGCTGCGACGCGGCGCCCCTCGGTGTCGGAGACGACGAGGCCTGCCGCACCGTCGTCGGTGAGGTAGCAGCCCCGGGCGTCGTCGCCGGCGTCGAACACCGCGCCGGGGGCGACTGGGCCCGACCGCTCGGCGTCGGCGAGGTCGCACTGCGGGTCGAGCAGTGCGTCGGCGCGGCCGCCGACGGTCGTGCCCGGGAGGAAGAGACGGAGCGTGCGAGAGCGCGGATCGATGAGGACGACGTCGTCGGCGGGGGCGGCGAGAGCGGCGAGCCCGTCGTCGGAGAGGGCGGGGGTGTCGGGAAGCACCAGCGTGGACCCCGCGTCGCCTCCGTCGAGCGCGCGCGTGACGGCGTCCCGCGTGCGCGCGACCTCGACCTCGACGCCCTGATCGCGCAGCACCTCGACCAGCGCCCGCGTTCCGGTCGGGCCGGCCGACTCGGGGTCGAAGGCGTCGCGCTGGGCCCACTCGCCGAGACCCGACAGCAGGGCGCCGAGGCTGCCGACGGCGAGGAGGGCGACCGCGAGTGCGATCCAGCCCCCGATCCGCCGTCGCCGCGAGGGGGGTGACGGCGCGACGGAGGGGCCGGAATCGGTGCCGGGAGAGGCCGCGGTCATCCGATCGCACCCCTCCGGGCGAGCGCTGCCGGCCTCGCCGCGGCGAGCTGCTCGTCCAGGCGGCTCAGCCGGTCGTAGTCGTCGCGGGAACCCGGTCGACGCAGGTAGCGGACGTCGTCGAATGCGGAGGCGCCCGCCTCGAGATCCGCTGCGGCACTGGGGAAGACGCGCCCGGCGGACCGGGCGAACGCGTGCACCGTGGCGCCGGGCGGCGTGCTGACGACGCCGCGTTCGGCGAGGCCGCGCGCGAGCGCGCGGAATCGGAGGATGAGGGCCTCGTCCCACTTCCCGGCGTCGGCCGCGGATGCCGCGGCGCGGCGAAGATCGTCGGCGCCGCGTTCGTCGGAGTCGCCGAAGAGGGCGGCGACCGGCGCGGCGGCACGACGTCGTGCGCGGGGAAGACCCCACACCAGGAGGGCGACGATGATCAGGGCGGCCACGCCGATGGCCGCGATGAGGGCGAAGGTCGATCCCAGACCGCCGGAGACGTCGGTGGAGAAGAGTCCGCCGAGGAACTCCCCGATGGCGCGGGCGATGCGGTCGAAGGCCGTCGGCTCCGCCTCGGCGTAGATCGGATCCGACAGCTCCCGCTCCGCCCATTCCCGCGCCTCGTCGCCGTCCGGGGTGACGGGTGTCGCGCCGAGCATCCGTGCGACGCCGGAGATCACGGTGCGTCGCGGTCGGCGGTGTCGCCGCCGGGAGCGCCGCCGGGTGCCGTCCAGCTCGTCGGCGTCGCGCCTGCGGGCGGCGAGGGGGCTTCGACCTGCCCAGCCGGCGGCGGGGCGTACCCGGGCGGCGGGCCGTAGCCCTGGGGCGCGGGTGGGCCCGGAGGCGCAGGCGGCGGTCCGTAGCCCTGCGGCGCGGGATACCCCGGCGGTGGTCCGTAGCCCTGCGGAGCCGGGTACGCGGGGGAGGCCGGCACGGACGGTCGCGGCGCGATCGAACGGCCGACGTGCAGGCGGTAGGGGTCGGCGAGGTCGGTCCGCCCGGCGTCGCGCTGCTCGACGTAGCTCTGCAGATCGAGGTCGAGGCCCTCTCGACGCATGCGGCAGTCGATGTAGACCAGCGCCGATGCGGTGGACTGCACCACGACGGCCACGGCCTGGATGAGCAGGGTCACGACCTGGGTCAGGACCAGCCCGAAGATGAGGGCGACGATGGCGCCCGGCTCGGGGTCGCCGGTGGGGGAGATGATCGTCGTGACGCCGCTCGTGAGGAGGCTGAACGGCACGCTCACCAGCTGCGCGAGCACCGAGAAGGTCAGCGAGACGAGCACCAGCACACCCAGGCCCACCCAGAACCGGCCCCGGATGAGAACCCACGACCGCACGATGGCGCCGCGGATGGTGGCGTGCTCGAGGATGATCGCCGCGGGCGCGAGCATCAGCTTCGTCGACAGCCAGAGCACCAGCGGGATCGCGGCGAGCACCGCCAGCACGCTCAGGACGATGGCGACGGGGAGCGCCGCGAAGCCGATGGCGACGAGAAGGAGCACCACCAGGGTCACCGCGACGATGCCGGCCGCCGCGAGCAGGAACGCGTAGCCGATCAGTCGCCAGACCACGGGCTTCAGCTGGGCCCAGATCGCGCCCAGGGTCGGCTTCTCGGCGACGGCACCCCGAGCGACCTCGGTCACCACGACACCCTGGACGATGACGCCGACGGCGCCGGCGAGCAGGCCCAGCACGATGCCGGCGACGACCACGAGGGCGATCGACCCGGCGAGCACCGTGTCGAACTCCTCAGACCCCGGCCGCAGGGTGTCCAGGCGTGAGAACGCGCCGATGGCGATGGCGCCGATGGCGACGATCACCACGATGTAGGTGACGGCCTGGATGCCGAGGGCGAACCCGAGCAGCACCTTCGGGTTGTGCCTCAGTGCCGTGAACGACCTGCCGAGGATCGTGCCGAAGGTCAGCGGGTGCAGTGGGATGATGCCGGGCCGGGATGCCGGCGTCCACGCCGGGTACGACGTCACGGGGCGGTCCTCCTCGCGTGTGCGGCCATGCGGTCGCGGTCGCGCCGCACCGATTCCATCGTGTCATACCGTCGCGCAGCGGCCTCCGGACTCCCTGCTGATGCTCGGTGCGCCCCCAGGCGCCGTCGACTAGTGTTGCTCAGAGCGTTCGACACCCGTGGCGTCTCACCGAGCCCGACCGGACCCGAAGGACGAAAGACCCGATGACATCACGGATCCTGGTTGTCGACGACGACACCGCTCTGGCAGAGATGATCGGGATCGTGCTGCGCACCGAGGGCTTCGAGACCGCGTTCTGCGCAGACGGTGCTCGCGCGGTCGACGCATGGCGCGAGGAGCGGCCCGACCTCGTCCTGCTGGATCTGATGCTCCCCGGCATGGACGGCATCGAGGTATGCACCCGCATCCGGGCGGAGTCCGGCATCCCGATCATCATGCTCACCGCCCGCACCGACACCGCCGACGTCGTGCGGGGGCTCGAATCCGGTGCCGACGACTACATCGTCAAGCCCTTCAATCCCAAAGAGCTCGTCGCGCGCATCCGCACCCGCCTGCGCCCGGCCTCGCAGACGACCCCCGATGTGCTGCGCATCGGCGACCTCACCGTCGATGTCTCGGCGCACGAGGTCCGGCGCGGCGACGAACCGATCGCCCTCACCCCGCTGGAGTTCGAACTGCTCGTTGCCCTCGCCTCCAAGCCCCAGCAGGTGTTCTCGCGCGAGATGCTGCTCGAGCAGGTCTGGGGCTACCACTACAAGGCCGATACGCGTCTGGTGAACGTCCACGTGCAGCGCCTGCGTGCCAAGGTCGAGCGCGACCCCGACAACCCGCGCATCGTGACCACCGTCCGCGGCGTCGGCTATCGCGCGGGCGCCGTTGCGTGACGGTCTGACATGAGGGCCCCATGACGACCGGCTCGGGTCCGCGCACCGTGACGAGCGCGGCGCCGACGATCGGGACGGGCACCGGGACCACCGCGATCGGCCGCCGCATGGCGACGTGGCGAGACTGGCGCTCGTGGCCCGATCGCCTCACGAACCTCTGGCGGCGCTCTCTGCGGTTCCGCACCGTCCTCATCACCCTCGCCCTCACGGCGCTGACGATCCTCATCGCCTGCGTGTGGATGGCTCTCGCGATCCAGCACGACCTCTTCACCGCCGGCCGCGACCAGGCCACCGGCGGGGCGCTGCGGGCCACGCAGTCTGCGCAGGAGCGCCTCGACTCGGCCGAGCCGGGGAACGACCCCGTGCAGCTGCAGCTGCTGATGACGACCCTCAGCACCGATCTCGCCGAGCAGTCGGGCAGCGACCGGATCGCGATCTTCCGGATCGACCGGGCGTCTCGTATCGCGCCGCAGGACCTGGTGACCCCGGGCCTGCCGGAGGACGTGCTGAGCGAGGGTCTTCGCCAGAAGGTGCGGGCCGACGGCGACGTGCAGCAGTGGTGGCAGTCGGTGGCGCTCGAATCCGAGAACGGCGGCACCGTGCCCGGCATCGTCGTGGGCCAGCAGCTGTCGTTCCCGGTCGTCGGCGCGTACGAGGTCTACATCGCCTACGACCTCGCCGGCGAGTCGCAGATCCTCGCCTTCATCCAGGGCACCCTCTGGGTGGTCGGGGTCGGCCTGGTCATCCTCATCGGGCTCATCGCGTGGTTCGTCCTCCGCTCGGTCACCACGCCGATCGGGGAGGCCGCCGAGACCAGCGCGAAGCTCGCCCGCGGCGAACTGAACGTGCGGCTCCCGGTGCGGGGACAGGACGAGCTGGCGACCCTCGGCCAGTCCTTCAACGCGATGGCCGACAGCATCGAGTCGCAGATCAAGGAGCTCGCCGAGCTCTCCCTCGTCCAGCAGCGCTTCGTCTCCGACGTCTCGCACGAGCTGCGGACGCCGCTGACGACCATCCGGCTCGCCGCCGACATGATCAACGATCAGCGCGACTCGTTCGACCCCGCCACGGCGCGCGCCGCCGAGCTGCTGAACGCTCAGGTGCAGCGCTTCGAGACCCTCCTCACCGATCTGCTGGAGATCAGCCGCTACGACGCCGGGTCGATCCAGTTGGAGCTCGAGCCCACGAGTCTCGCGCACCTCGCGGGCGACGTCATCGAGTCGATGAGTCAGCTCGCCGAGCAGCACGGATCGGATGTCCGCCTGGTGGCTCCCGGGGGATATTCCCCGGTCGACATGGATCCCCGCCGGGTGCGGCGGATCGTCCGCAACCTCCTGGGCAACGCCATCGAGCACGGCGAGGGGCGTCCGATCGTCGTCACCGTCGACAGCGACCAGCAGGCGGTGGCGCTCGGGGTGCGCGACTTCGGGCTCGGGATGCGACCCGAGGAGGTCGAGCACGTGTTCGACCGGTTCTGGCGTGCCGACCCGTCCCGCAAGCGCACGATCGGCGGCACCGGTCTCGGCCTGTCGATCTCGCTCGGAGATGCACGCCTGCACGGCGGGGAACTCGCGGTCTGGTCGGAGCTCGGCCGGGGATCGCACTTCGTCCTCACACTGCCGCGCCTGGCGCAGGGTCTTCAGGGAGCCTCGCCCATCGCCGTCGTCCCGGGGGAGGACAACACCGCGCCGCTGGACGCCCTCGGGCTCACCCAACCGATCCAGGTGCTGTCCGAGAGTGCCGCGGGCGCGGCATCCTCCGGCGATGGCGGCCGGTCGCCGGGGGCATCGTGAAGCGCAGGGAGAGGGCCGTTCGCGCGATACGCGCCCTGGCTGTCGCCGTCGTCGCCGTTCTGGCGCTCACCGCGTGCGCGGGGCTTCCTCTCACGGGCACGGTGCAGGGCGGGCGCTCGACAGGGGAGCAGCTTCCGGGGCCCGACTTCCTGCGTCTTCCCGACCGGCCGCAGCCGGGTGCGACACCGGAGGAGATCGTCGACGGATTCCTCCGCGCGGGGGCGGGTCCGGTCAGCGACTGGGCCCGGGCGCGCGAGTTCCTCGCTCCCGCTCTTCGCGACACGTGGGATCCGACGGCCGGGGTCATCATCGAGCCCACCGGCACGACCCGCACCCCCGTGGCCGTCGGCGAGAACGCCGTCGAGGTGGCGGTCGCCCCGACGGCGACCGTGGACGCGACCGGGGTCTACGAACCGGCGACCGGCGGCACCCTGCCGCTACGGTTCGAACTGCTCCAACAGGCGGATGGCGAGTGGCGGATCAGCCAGGCTCCCGACGGCATCGTGCTCGACCGCGATTCGTTCGTCACCGCGTTCGACCGGTACACGCTCGCGTTCTTCGACCCGACCTGGGAGTACCTCGTTCCCGACGAGCGGTGGTTCCCGACGACGAATGCCCCGACACGCATCGCCGCGGCCCTCGTCGACGGTTCGCCGGTGGAGTGGCTGGCAGGATCAGTGGTCTCGGCCTTCCCCGACAGTGTGGCGCTCAGCCCGACAGCGGTCCCGGTCTCGCTGGGTGAGGCGCAGGTGAGTCTCAATGAGGCGGCGCTGACCCTCGAGCAGCTCACCCTCGACCGGATGCAGACCCAGCTCGATGAGAGCCTGGCATCGGCCGGGGTGACCCAGGTGCAGATGCGAGTGGGGTCCTCCGACGTCGATGCGGGAACGGTCGCGGTCCGCTCCACCCGCGTCGCGGCTCAGCCGCTCGTGGTCACCGCTGACGGATTCGGATTCCTCACGGGCGATGAGCTCGACCCGGTGCCGGGCCTCTCCGATGCCCTGGAGCAGGCCGCTCAGGTGGACGCGCTGCAGCTGTCGCCCGACCGGGTCTTCGCGGCCGCACGCTTCGCCGAGGACGGGTCGACGGGCCGCGTCGACGCCGACGGCGACGTGCAGGTGTTCGATCAGCGTCCCGGCCTGACCGCCCCGACGATCGATCCGTTCGGCTACGTCTGGACCGTGCCCGAAGCGACGCCGTCGGCGGTGCGGGCGTGGGTGCCGAGCGGACCGATCGAGATCGCGAACGCGTGGCCGGGCGCAGCGTCGATCTCGGCGATGGCCCTGTCGCGAGACGGGACGCGCCTGGCCGCGGCCGTGACCGTCGGAGGACGCACGACCCTCAGCGTCGCCGGCGTCATCAGGGACGGCGACGGGGTGCCGAGCGGCCTCGGCGACCCGGTTGTGCTCGGCGATCTCGAAGGCCCGGTGTCGTCGGTGGCCTGGCTCGACGACTCCTCGGTGGCCGCCCTCGTCGATGCCGGCACCGAGCCGCGCCTGCGGGAGCAGGTCGTGGGGGGCGAGGGGACGGAATCCGCGGCGCCCGTCGGGGCCGACACCCTCGCGGGTGGCAACTCCGCGTCGACGCTCCGGGTCCACACCGATCAGGGCGGACTGTTCATCCGCCGCGGCGCGAACTGGACGCAGACGGCGGAGGGCATCGCGGTGCTCGCGACCCAGCAGGGGTCGCCGCGCTGACTCCTCCCCAGGTGCGCGCGAAGCGACGTTGTCCACAGATCACGCGGCCGCGGCCAGGGTCCGCACGTGGAGGGGTCAAGCTGGCGGCATGCCGCTCCTGACCACCGTGTCCGAGTCGCTCGCAGACGCGCTCGCCCTCGTTCTCCCGGTCGAGTGCGCCGGATGCGACGCCGAGGATCAAGCGCTTTGCGGGGGGTGCCGCCGGGCGCTCGCCCCGCGGCCGACGAAGCGTCTGCTCGGCGACGAGATCTCCGCCTACAGCGCCCTCGCCTTCGAGGGGGTTCCCGCCCGCGTCATCCGCGGCCTCAAGGAAGACGGCCGCACCGCGCTCACCCGGCCGCTCGGACGGGCGCTGCGCGCCGCGGTCCTCGCCACGGGGGTGGCCGAGGACGCCATCCTCGTTCCGGTGCCGTCGTCGCGCGCGGCACTGCGTCGGCGCGGCTTCGCGGTGGCGCCGCTGCTGATCCGACGCGCCGGCTTCCGGGCCGTCGCCCTGCTCGCGCCGGCGCGCGTGACCGCCGATCAGCGGGGGCTCGACCGCGACGCCCGGGCGCGCAACGTGGCGGGGAGCCTGCGCGTGCGCGCGCGGCGCGCAGAGCTCGTGCGCGATCGCCCGATCGTGATCGTCGACGACGTCCTCACCACCGGAGCGACCCTCCTCGAGGCCGCCCGGACACTTCGATCGGCGGGCCTCGTCGTGGTCGCCGCGGCCACGGTCGCCGCGACGCCCCGGCGCTCATCCGCAACTCACAGGTGATCGGGTGGTGGTCGTGCGTGACAGCTGTGTGCCCCGGCACTACGTTGGGGGACACACGCACACTGCCGTGTAAACAGAGGCGACTGGTGGTCCGCCCTTGTCCGGGCGGACCGGATCAAGGAGGTCTGACATGGAGAGCAGCATCGTCGGCGTAGGGGTCGGTATCACCGATCGGTTCCGCTCGGTCGTCGAGGAGAAGGCGCCCCGGATCGAACACCTCGCGCCGCGAGCCCAGCGTCTGGACGTCAAGGTCACGCACCGCACCTACCGCAACGGTCACGTCGAGGACCACACGGTGGAACTCACCGTCACGGGAAAGGGCCCGATCGTGCGGGCGGAGGCGACCGACGCCGACAAGTTCACCGCCCTCGACCTCGCGGTCGACAAGCTCTGCGAGCAGTTGCGCCGCGCGAAGGACAAGCGGGTCGATGCA
Organism: Microbacterium sp. CCNWLW134; assembly: GCF_037083565.1. Lineage (NCBI taxonomy): Bacteria > Bacillati > Actinomycetota > Actinomycetes > Micrococcales > Microbacteriaceae > Microbacterium > Microbacterium sp. CCNWLW134. Next base: position 692,915 of record NZ_JBAOJU010000001.1, read on the forward strand.
CGCAATCACCCGCGTGGCCCGAAGTTCGAAAAGGGCACCGGATCACTCGAGGGGATCGACGTCGAACCCGCATCCGTCGACGTGCTCCGCGCCGTCGCCACCGGCGAGGTGCCGATCGTCAACGGCGAGTCGGACGAGGAGGACTACACCCCCGTCGTCATCCGCACGAAGGAATTCGGGGCGGAGTGGATGACGGTCGAAGACGCCGTGGACCGGATGGAACTCGTCGGACACGACTTCTTCCTCTTCATCGACGTCCGCACCGACCGCCCGAGCGTGGTCTACCGCCGCAAGGGCTGGGACTACGGCGTGATCTCGCTGTCCACGCAGGCGCAGCCGGCGGAGCTGGTCTCCTGACTCCCTGACGAAACGAGCGGATGCCCCGGGCGAAGGTCAGCCCGGGGCATCCGCTCGTTCGGCGTCCTTCAGGACGGCATCAGTCGATGAAACCGTCGAGCAGGCTGCCGATCACGAGGCCGCCGAGGATGCCGCCCATCAGGCCGCTCCCACCGCTGTTGCCGCGGCCGCCTCCCCAGCCTCCGCCCCACTGGTCGGGGCCGTTCTGCGGGCGGGACGAGTCGATGTCGCGCTGCGCGAGCTGCAGGGCTTCGCTGGCCAGGTGCGCGACGCGTCGCGACATCGTCATGGCCTGCTCGCGGTGGTCCTCGTCGATGTCGATCGCCGCCGACGCGGAGGTTCCGAGGTAGCGGTCGAGGTCGACGCGGATCCGCTCGGCCTCGGCGATCCGGGTGCGGGCGTCCGCGCCGATCCATCCGCGGTGGCCGGCGATGACGTCCCGCGCCACGGCGAGCTGCCGGTCGGCGTCGTCGATGGAGTGCCGCACGTGCGCGATGTCGGGGATCGGCCGAGCCGCACGTTCGCGCGCCTTGGCGACGGCATCGTCGAGGGCGATGTTCGCCGCGCGCAGGCGCGTCAGCTGGGCGAACGGGTCGGTGTTGACGCCGGCGGCGGGAAGGGCGGCCAGCGCCGCCTGCAGCTCGCCCATCGCCTGGGCCACACCCGCGGTCTGCGGTGCGGTGCGCGCCGCGATGAGGTCGCCGCGCGAGTCCTCCACGACGGCGGCGAGGGTCGATTCCGCTCGGAGCGCCTCGACTTCGAAGGTCTCGACGGCGTCGATGAGGGTCTCTGCGCGGCGCACCGCCTCGGTGCAGGCTTCGAGGGCCAGGTTGGCCTGCTCCCGCTGGCCGGCCTCGCGACGACGCTCGGCGATGCCTGAGCTGTGCTCGGCGAACCCGAGGAGCTGCTCGGCCTCCGCCGGATTGGCCTCGATCTGGCGAAGGGCTTCGTCGGAGTAGCGGGCCCCGAGTCGGGTCACGGTCTCTCGAGCCTGGGGCAGGCGTCCGCGCAGCCGATCGGCGTCGCGCCGGACGCCGGCGATGATCTCGGGCGCCCGGCGGGCGCGGGCGATCGGCTCCGCGAGGGCCTCGGTGCGGTCATCCAGCAGTTCCTCGGCCCACTCGCACAGCTGCACGATCCGGGCGTTCCGGGTGCGCAGCTCCTCGGGGGTGTCGGGGATCTCGTCGTGGTTGAGCTGGTGGAGGTGGAACGCCTCGCTCATGTGGGTGCGCACCGACTCCAGCGCTTCGCGCAGATCGGCGGTGGGACCGGTGCCGAGCTCGGCCTCGGCGAAGGCGAGCTCGTCGGTGGTGGAACGGATGCGCTCGTCGGTGGCGACGAGGGAGGACTGCGCCCGACGGGCGAGATCGGCGTCCTGCGCCGCGAGTTCTTCGCGTTCTTTCTTGCGACTGCCCCAGAATCCGGCCATGAACCGATCCTACGGTTCCCGTTCGGGCAGGCCGCTGGAGAACGGCTGGAGAACAGCGCGGTGACGGGGAGGCTTCGCCCACGGCGTAACCGATCCCGCGGTCACGGCCGCGGAGGGCGCCCTCGGCGAGGCCTGTCGGTCGCCAGCGTCACGCCGAACGAATGATCCGGATGCTGCGCCAGCACCGCCGCCGCGTGATCGAGCCAGCGCACCTCGGCCTCGAGCGCGTCACGTCGGGCCGTGAGGACGAGCGTGCGGCCGAGGGCACCGGCGCGCTCGGCGGCGCTCAGCTCCTCGCGCACCCGTGTCAGCTCCGCAGCGGAAGACAGGTGCTGCGTCGTCAGCACACCGTCGACGTCGACGCCCGGGAGGCTCGCGGCCAGGGCGACTTTCGCCGCGACATCCTCTCTCCCGGCGCCCCTGCGCGCGGCGGCGGCGCCGAACCACTCCGCGACGGCATCGGATCCCGCCGGGGTGATGCTCCAGTAGATGTGGCCCTGGGCGTCGGGTTCTCCCCGCATCACGAGTCCGTCGCGCTCGAGCCGCTCGAGGGTCCGGTAGATCTGGCCGACATTCATCGGCTGATCCGCGCCGGTGCGCCGCTCGTGCTCTGCGCGCAGCTGGTAGCCGTAACAGGGGCCCTGATCGAGGATCGCGAGCAGACTCTGCGGTGCCGACATCCGTCTCTCGCTTTCGCTGCAGGTGCGGCTCGAGTATATGCATACCCGGCAACATCTTTGCCGCTGCGGGCCCTCGCCCAGCCCACGCCAAGGTCACGGGTGGATAACATGGGGAGGTTCGCCCGACAGTATGGAGATTTCGTGGCCAATCCTCTCGAGAAACTGCTCCGCGCCGGCGAGGGCCGGATCCTGCGGCAGCTGCAGCGGATCGTGAAGGCGGTGAACGCCCTCGAAGAGGACTACGCGCAGCTCACCGACGAGGAGCTGCGCGGCGAGACCGCCGAACTGCGCGCCCGTCACGAGGCCGGCGAGACGCTGGACCAGCTGCTGCCCGAGGCCTTCGCCGCCGTGCGCGAAGCGGCCAAGCGCACGCTCGGTCAGCGGCACTACGACGTGCAGATCATGGGCGGCGCCGCCCTGCACCTCGGCAACATCGCCGAGATGAAGACCGGTGAGGGCAAGACGCTCGTGGCGACACTGCCCGCGTACCTCAACGCGATCGCCGGCAAGGGCGTCCACGTCATCACCGTCAACGACTTCCTCGCCAGCTACCAGTCCGAGCTCATGGGCCGCATCTTCCGGGCTCTCGGCATGACGACCGGCACGATCGTCTCGGGGCAGAACCCGCAGGTGCGCCGCGAGCAGTACAACGCCGACATCACGTACGGCACGAACAACGAGTTCGGCTTCGACTACCTGCGCGACAACATGGCGTGGCGCAAGGAAGACCTCGTCCAGCGCGGGCACTTCTTCGCCATCGTCGACGAGGTCGACTCGATCCTCATCGACGAGGCGCGCACTCCGCTCATCATCTCGGGTCCGTCCTCCGGCGAGGCCAACCGCTGGTTCACCGAGTTCGCCAAGATCGCACGGACGCTCGAACCCGGCGTCGACTACGAGATCGACGAGAAGAAGCGCACCGTCGGCGTGCTCGAGCCCGGCATCGAGAAGGTCGAGGACTACCTCGGCATCGACAACCTCTACGAGTCGGCCAACACTCCGCTGATCTCGTTCCTGAACAACTCCATCAAGGCGCTGGCCCTCTTCAAGCGCGACACCGATTACGTCGTCATGAACGACGAGGTCATGATCGTCGACGAGCACACCGGCCGCATCCTCGTCGGTCGTCGCTACAACGAGGGCATCCACCAGGCGATCGAGGCCAAGGAGGGCGTGCCGGTCAAGGCGGAGAACCAGACCCTCGCCACGGTGACGCTGCAGAACTACTTCCGCCTCTACGACAAGCTCTCGGGTATGACCGGCACCGCCGAGACCGAGGCCGCCGAGTTCATGTCGACCTACAAGCTCGGCGTCGTCCCCATCCCCACGAACAAGCCGATGGTCCGAAAAGACCAGTCCGACCTCGTCTACAAGAATGAGGAGGCGAAGTTCGCGCAGGTCGTCGAGGACATCGTCGAGCGTCACGCCAAGGGTCAGCCGGTGCTGGTCGGAACCGTCAGCGTCGAGAAGAGCGAGTACCTCTCCCGGCTTCTGGCCAAGAAGGGCGTCAAGCACGAGGTGCTCAACGCCAAGAACCACGCCCGTGAGGCCGAGATCGTCGCCCGCGCCGGGCGCCTGGGCGCCGTCACCGTCGCGACGAACATGGCCGGCCGCGGCACCGACATCATGCTCGGCGGGAACGCGGAGTTCCTCGCCGTGCAGGAGATGAAGGCCAAGGGCCTGGACTCGCTCGAGACCCCCGATGAGTACGAGGCGGAGTGGGACGGCGTCTACGAGGCCGTGCGCGAGCGCGTCTCGGAAGAGGCGGCGAAGGTCGTCGAGACCGGTGGCCTGTACGTGCTCGGCACCGAGCGGCACGAGTCCCGGCGCATCGACAACCAGCTGCGAGGTCGGTCGGGCCGCCAGGGCGACCCGGGCGAGAGCCGCTTCTACCTCTCGCTCACCGACGACCTCATGCGACTGTTCCAGTCGGGGGCGGCCGAGGCGATCATGGCACGGACCAACTTCCCCGACGACGTCGCGATCGAGTCGGGCATGGTCTCTCGCGCCATCAAGAGCGCGCAGTCGCAGGTCGAGGCGCGAAACGCCGAGATCCGAAAGAACGTGCTCAAGTACGACGACGTGCTGAACCGGCAGCGCGAGGCGATCTACGCCGACCGCCGCCACATCCTGCAGGGCGATGACATCGCCGACCGGGTGCAGCACTTCATCGAGGACGCGATCAACGCCGTCATCGACGACCACACCTCGTCGGGTCACACCGAGAGCTGGGACTTCGACGCCCTGTGGACCGAGCTGAAGACCCTCTACCCCGTGAGCGTCACGATCGACGAGGTCGTCGCCGAGGCCGGCAACAAGGGTCGCATCACTCCCGAGGTGCTCAAGCGAGAGCTGCTCTCCGACGCCAAGATCGCCTACGACAACCGCGAGGAGTCGCTCGGATCCCCGGCGATGCGTGAACTCGAGCGCCGCGTCGTGCTGCAGGTGCTCGACCGCCGTTGGCGCGACCACCTCTACGAGATGGACTACCTCAAGGACGGCATCGGCCTGCGGGCGATGGCCCAGCGCGACCCGCTGATCGAGTATCAGCGCGAGGGCTACCAGATGTTCCAGGCGATGATGGGCCAGATCAAGGAGGAGTCTGTCGGCTACCTCTACAACCTGGACGTCGAGGTGCGGCGTGCCGGCGAGGGCGACCAGCCCGCCGAGGTCGAGGCCAAGGGCCTGGGCGCGGTGCCCGTCGAAGGCGAGCGGCTGCAGTACTCCGCGGCCAACGACGCCGGTGAGGTCGAGGTGCGCAACGACCGCGGTCAGGTGCAGCAGGCCGCGACCAACCGCATCCGTCAGGCCGCGGCCGCGGCCACCGCCGTCGCCGAGCCGCCCCAGGCCGAAGCGCCCCGCGGCGCCTTCGGGCAGCGGACCGGAGCCGACGCCGGCGGCGGACAGACTGCCGCCCCGCAGAATCGTGCGGAGCGTCGCGCCGCAGGTAAGAAGCGCTAAGGTCCGCGGCGGTCCACGGGCCGGCGATTGGACGGCTGCGGCCGTCGGTGACGGCCGATCCGCCGCCGCTATCCTGAACCGATGACGCTCCTTCGCCCGCTCGACCAATCGCGCAAGCTCCGCGACGTTCTCTACGAGATCCGCGGTCAGGCACTGGTGGAGGCTCAGCGGCTGGAGGCCGAGGGTCACAACATCCTGAAGCTGAACACCGGCAACCCCGCGGCGTTCGGGTTCGAGGCGCCCTATCAGATCGTCCGCGACATGATCGATGCGGTGCCCCATGCCCACGGGTACAGCGACAGCCGCGGCATCATGTCCGCGCGGCTCGCGGTGGTGTACCGGTACGAACAGACGCCCGGGTTCCCGCAGGTCGACCCCGACGACGTCTACCTCGGCAACGGTGTGTCCGAGCTCATCACGATGACCATGCAGTCGCTCCTCGACGAGGGCGACGAGGTGCTCATCCCTGCGCCCGACTACCCGCTGTGGACCGCGATGACGAGCCTCGGCGGCGGAACGCCGGTGCACTATCGCTGCGACGAGTCAGCGGGGTGGCAACCCGACCTCGAAGACATCCGCTCCAAGATCACCGAGCGTACGAAGGCGATCGTGGTGATCAACCCCAACAACCCCACCGGAGCGGTGTACACCCGCGAGGTGCTCGAGGGCATCGCCGACATCGCCCGAGAGCACTCGCTGCTGCTCCTGGCCGACGAGATCTACGACCGCATCGTCTTCGACGGCGCCGAGCACATCCCGATGGCCGCCGTCGCCCCCGACCTGCTGTGCCTCACCTTCAACGGGCTGAGCAAGACCTACCGGGTCGCGGGCTACCGGTCAGGATGGCTCGTGATCACCGGGCCGAAGGATCACGCCGCGGGCTTCCTCGAGGGCATCACCCTGCTCGCCTCGACGCGGCTCTGCCCCAACGTCCCCGCACAGCACGCCGTGCAGGCTGCGCTCTCGGGCATCCAGTCGATCGACGCGCTCATCGCGCCGACCGGCCGGCTGCACGAACAGCGGGATGCGGCCTGGGAGGGGCTGGAGGCCATTCCCGGGGTGACCTGCGTTCGGCCGGCGGGTGCGCTGTACGCCTTCCCGCGGTTCGATCCCGAGGTGTACGAGATCCGCGACGACGCGAAGCTCGTCTACGACTTCCTCGTCGCCGAGCACGTGCTCCTCGTGCAGGGGACGGGCTTCAACTGGCCGACGCCCGACCACGTGCGCATCGTCACGCTGCCCGAGGCACGGGTGCTCAGCGAGGCGATCGAGCGGCTCGGCAACTTCCTGGCGTCGTACCGCCAGTAGACCCACGAGTCACTCACCGACCTGCGGGTCAGAGCAGGGCGAGCGAGGTCGTGCGCCAGCGACCGTCCATGCCCTCCAGTCGCACTGCCACGGCCCGGGTGCGGGCCGGGCCCGCGACCACCACGACGCCCTCGATGATGCCGTCGGCGGGTGAGGAGTGCCGGATGCTGAGGATCTGGTGCACCGGCCGCTTGGCCGGCACCCCGCGGGCGCTCCGGGCGCGGGCGGCGAGGTTGGCCCGCGTGAGGAGCTTGCGATACGCATCCTCCGTCAGCCAGCGCGCGAGCTGCTCCACCTCGCGCACCCCGGCGAAGACCTCGAGGACGCCGCGGGTGAGGTTCTCGATGAAGACCTGCGGATCCGGAAGCGCTTCGGTCGAGGTGCGCTGCGGTGCGAAGTACTCCGAAAGCTCTCGCGCACCCGTGGGTGGTTTGGGTGCACGGGCCGGTGCCGGCGGCGTCGGTGCCATCTCTCGCCAATCTCGTCAGGACATCGGTTGCCGAAAAGTAGAACACACGGGCAACTCTCAGAAAGAGCCCGGAAAGCCCCTGGGGATAAGTTCTCATCGACTCCTCACGTTCTGCTCTACTCTCTCGGGGTGCGATGGGACCGCTTCTTCGACGACCTCGAAGACCAGCTCGCCTCCGAATGGGAGGCTGAGCGGGCCGCCCTCGACACCGAGGCCGAGCGCCTGCGGCTGTCCCGCCTCGAGATGCGTCAGCGTCTGACTGCGCTTCAGGCGTCGACGTCCGACGTCGCGGCTTCGTGGGAGCTGAGCGACGGTTCGACCTTGCGTGCGGACCTCGCCGGCGTCGGTGCCGACTGGGTGGCGTTGAGCGAGACAGGTCGGCGGGCCGGCGTCATCCTCGTTCCCCTCTTCGCGATCGTGGGGATCCGGATGAGCCAGCCCGACCTCCTCCGCACCGCTCGCGCCGACTCCGTCGCCTCCTCGAGCCTCGCCGGTCGGATGACGTTCGGCTTCGTCGTGCGTGATCTCGTGCGACGCCGCGCAGCGGTGGCGCTCCAGCTGTCATCCGGCCGAGGCTTGACGGGGACGATCGACCGGGCCGGAGCCGACCACCTCGACATCGCCCTCCACGAGCCCGGTTCGCCGCGGCGGGCGGGGGAGGTGACGGGGTACCGGATGGTGCCCTTCTCTGCGCTGGCATGGCTCCGAGCCGAGGAGGGGGTCAGCGTCCTCTGACGCCTTCGGACGCCGTCAGTCGGGGTTGCGGACGAAACCGGTACCCCACAGCTCCGGGAAGCTGGCTTCCTGGGACTGATGCCAAAGGGCGATCCGCCGGGCCTCCTCGGCCTGATCGTCGAGGTAGTCGGTCACGCTCTTCTCCTCCACGCGCCAGCGGGCGGGGGATCCGACCCGCGCTCCGCGGAGTCGGCGCTCATGGACGAGCGCGATCACCTCGTCCACCGAGACGCCCAGCACTTCGGCGACCTGGGCGGGCGCCAGCATGCGCACGTCGGCGGACGGGGATTCGGGCATGACCCCCATTATCGTCGCGGGCCTGCGCGGGCCGAGGAGCCCGCGCGGCGCTGTGGATAACGCCCGGCTGTGGATAACGCGCCGGCCCGTTCCTCGGCCTGAGCGAACATGGCCTCATGACCGCTGTGGATACCGGCCGCCGCCACCGCGCCTTCTGGGCCGACGCACGCTTCCTCCTCGGCATCCTGCTCATCGTGGCCTCCGTGGCCGGCGTCTGGTTCGTCGTTTCGGCGGCGCGGCAGACCGTACCCGTCGTCGTCGCCGCCCGCACGATCGTGTCGGGCGAGGTCGTCTCGACCGATGATGTGCGGGTCGAAGAGGTGGCTCTCGGCGCGATCGAGGGGTCGTACCTCGATCCCACGTCCTGGGAAGGCTCGCTGGAGGAGGGGATGGTGGCCACCCGCACCATCGCCTCCGACGAACTGGTGCCGCGCAGCGCCGTCGAGTCCGCCGACGCGGTGCGCACCACCACCGTCGTCCTCCGCAGCTCCGTCGACGTCCCGGCGGCGGTCGAGGCGGGATCGGTGGTGGAGGTGTGGGCCGCTCCGCTCGTGGAACCGGGCACCTACGATGTGCCGCGGATCCTCGTGGCCGATGCCACGGTGGCCTCCGTCGCACGCGACGATTCGATGATCGGCGGGGGCGCCGCGGCCCTGGAGATCGTCATCCCCCGGGCAGACGTCGCCGTCGTGCTCGAGGCCATGTCCGACGAGTCCGCCCTCTCGGTCGTGCCGGCCGTCGGAGGCGCACGATGAAGGTGCTCGTCGCCGTCGATGAACCGCGCGGGGCGGATCTCGCCGACCAGCTCGCGGCGGAGGACATCGAGGTCGTGGCGGTCGTCGCCGCCGATGCGTTGGCCCTCGCCGGGGAGGATGCCGCCTACGGCAGCGATGCCCGCATCACCGCGGTGGCGCTCCGCGAGGTGGAGGCGGTCATCCTGCAGGCCGATCGGCGGACCATGACCGCTGCCGCGGTGGCGCTCTGCGATCGTCAGGGCGTCCGCATCGTGGCGTTGTGTGCGCGGGACGCCGACCGGCCCCTCGTCGACGCGTACGGAGTGTCGTCGACCCTGACGCTGACCGACCCCGGCTGGCGGATCGCCGAGGCGCTCACCATGGCCGGCCTGACACGCGGCAGCGCCTCTGCCCCGGCCGCCGCCGACGAACCGGGCGCCGAGCCCGGGCGTCCGTCGCCCCGTGTCATCGCCGTGTGGGGTCCCGCCGGGTCGCCGGGTCGATCCACGGTCGCCGTCGAGCTCGCGCTCGAACTGGCCCGCGGCGGACGACGCGTCGCCCTCGTGGATGCCGACGCGCACGCCCCCGCTCTCGCTCTCGCCCTTGGTCTCGCCGACGAAGGACCCGGCTTCGCCGCGGCCTGTCGTCACGCGGGGCGCGGCGAGCTGACCACCGCCGAACTCGAACGCATCAGCACCCCGCTGGGTCAGACCGGCGTGCGCGTTCTCACCGGCATCAACCGCCCGTCGCGGTGGCCCGAGCTCTCGCACGCCCGCGTGGCGGCCGCGTTGGAGGCCTGCCGCAGCTGGGTGGAGTTCACCGTCGTCGACGTCTCGTCGTCGCTCGAACGCGACGAAGAGATCGTCAGCGACCTCGACGGGCCGCGCCGCAATGCCGCGACGCTTGCGGCGCTCGACGTGGCCGACCAGGTCGTCGCGGTCGCGGCGGCAGACCCCGTCGGCATCGCCCGTTTCCTCCGCGGCTACACCGAACTGCGCGCGACCGTCGGGTCGACTCCCGTCGCCGTGCTCGCGAACCGCCTTCGGCCGGGAGCCCTCGGCATCGACGCGCGGGGCCAGGTGCGCCGCACCCTCGACCGGTTCGCCGGCATCCGCGACGTGTGGTTCGTCCCCTACGACGCCCGCTCCGCCGATGCGGCCCTCCTCGCCGGGCGACCCATCGCCGAGGTCGCGCCGCGCTCGCCGTTCGCGGCGGCGATGCGACGGTTCGTGGGCGAGACCCTCGCGCCGCCGGCACCCGGCGTTTCGCGGCGCGAGCAGCGCGAGAGGAGCATCCGCCGGGCTCCCGGCAGACGTGAACGCGCCGTGCGCGGAGACGACCGGGCTTCCGAGCGGCCGCTTGACCACCGGGCGCAGCGCCGCGGAGCCGTCGCCGTCCCGAAAGCGCGCTGAGCTCGCGCATCCGTCCCCGCACCGGATGGCACCGCCACCGCGCATAGGCTGGGAGCCGTGTCGACGCTCAGTGATCTCGTGTACGCGCAGGGCCGCTCCCGGTCGGAGGAGGTCGAGTGGCTCCACCGCCTCGCGGGCGACGGGCAGCTCTTGGCCGACCTGGCCTTCGCCGACATCGTGATCTGGGTGCCCACCGCCGACGATTCGTTCGTCGCGGTTGCGCACACGAGGCCCAGCGGCGCCGCGACGCTGTTCTACCGCGACATCGTCAGCGACCGGGTCCGCCCCCAGTGGGCGACCCAGGTGCGCGATGCCTTCGTCTCGGGCCGCATCGTCGACTCCGCCTCACCGGACTGGTTCGAAGAGACACCCACCCGCGTGCGGGCCGTACCGATCGTGCGTCGAAGCGGAGAGACGGTCGAGACGGTCGGCGTGCTCACCCGCCACACCAACCTCGGCGAGACACGCACACCGTCCAGGCAGCAGATCACCTTCAACGACTGCGCCGACGATCTGTTCGGCATGATCGCCTCGGGCGAGTTCCCCGACCTGTCGACGCCCACCGCGCCGCGGCGCGGCGCGCCCCGCGCGTCGGACGGGCTCATCCGCATCGACCCCGCGGGCGTCGTCACCTTCGCCAGCCCCAACGCGCTGTCGGCCTTCAACCGGATGGGCTTCGACGACGAGCTCGAGGGCGAGTCGCTGGTGGAGGTCACCACCCGCATCCTCACGACGCGACGCGAGTTCGACGAGTCGCTGCCCCTGGTGGTCACCGGGCGGGCACCGTGGCGCGCCGACATCGAGGCGCAGGGGGTCACGGTGTCGCTGCGGACCATCCCGCTCCGCGATCGCGGCACGCGCATCGGCGCGATCGTGCTGTGCCGCGACGTCACCGAGCTCCGCCATCAGGAGCAGGAGCTCATCACCAAGGACGCCACGATCCGCGAGATCCACCACCGGGTGAAGAACAACCTGCAGACGGTGGCTTCGCTGCTGCGGATCCAGGCGCGGCGCTCGCATTCCGACGAGGCGCGCGAGGCGCTCACGCAGGCCATGCGCCGGGTGTCGGCGATCGCGGTCGTCCACGACACCCTGTCGGAGGGACTCACCCAGAGCGTGGACTTCGACGACGTGTTCGCACGCGTGCTGAAGCTCGTCGCCGAGGTCGCCGCCGCCGCGCCCAACACCCGCGCGCGCACGCGCTCGACCGGTCGGTTCGGCACTCTGCCGAGCGCGTACGCGACCCCGCTCGCCCTCGCGCTGACCGAGCTCGTCACCAACGCGGTCGAGCACGGACTGGCGGGACGGGAGGGCGACGTGGAGATCCTCGCCGACCGCACCGATGAGCGGCTCGAAGTGCGGGTCCGCGACAACGGCGTGGGGCTGCCCGAGGGTCTGGTCGGGCGCGGGCTCGGGACGCAGATCGTGCGCACGCTCATCCAGGGCGAACTCGGGGGCACGATCGACTGGCACACGCTGGTCGGCAGCGGCACCGAGGTCACGATCGAGATCCCCCTGCGCTACATCGAGCGGATGCAGGGCTGAGTCGTCGCGGCCATTCCGTGACCCGTCACGGAACGTCCTTTCCCGGCGCGTGCGGGCGCATTTCTTGACGAGTCGCGGGGAATGGACTCCTCGGAGGGGTCGCGGGGAACGCACACCTCGGACGGCATGGCCCCCGGGCGAACCCGGCCGCGGAGGGGCGCGCGTCAGCTCGCGCGACGGGCGCGCGCGGCGCGGCGCTTCAGGGCGCGACGCTCATCTTCGGACAGTCCGCCCCAGACGCCGGAGTCCTGGCCGCTCTCGAGGGCGTACTGCAGGCACGTCTCGGTGACGGTGCACCGGGCGCAGACCGACTTCGCCTTCTCGATCTGGTCGACGGCAGGCCCGGTGTTCCCGACGGGGAAGAACAGCTCGGGGTCGACGGTGAGGCAGGCGGCCTTGTCGCGCCAATCCATGGTGGTGCTCCTTGATGCAGAATGGTGGGGGGAAATGGTATGTCCCGAAACCGGGGCCGATACCCTGTGGGAGTGCGAGCGGTTGCTCGCCCCACGTCGCTGTGGGAGCACACGGCTTGTTCAATGCTCGCATAGCACATGAAGGGAATCAAGAGTCGACGTCTCGGTTTCGGCCAGGTTTCCTTCCGCCCCCCGGAACGAGAGAGGTTCATGCGCGACATCATCGCCCACCGGATCGCCGGATTCCTGTTGGCTCTCGAGGGCATCGGGCTGCTGATCCTCGTCGGGTGGCAGGTGGTCGCGCTGGTGGGCGGCGACACCGGCATCCTGACGACCGCGCTCGCTCTCCTCGTGCTCACCGTCGCCGGTGCAGCGATCGTCCTCGCCTTCGCCGTGGCCACCTGGCGACGGGTGTCGTGGGGGCGATCGGGAGGGATCGTCACTCAGCTGCTCATCCTCGCCGTCGCGCTGGGGGCGGCGACGGGCGCCTACGCGCAGCCGTTCTCGGCGCTGCTGCTCGCGGCGCCGGCCCTGGTGGTCCTCGCCACCCTCATCTGGGCGACGCGCACCTCGGCGCCTCGAGAAGCCTCCGACGAGGACGCGGGCACCGAGGCCTGACCCGGCGCGACCTCAGGCGGCGAGGCCCAGGATGCTCCGCACCCGGGCGACGTGGCCGGTGGCCTTGACGTTGTAGAGGGCGTGCGCGATGCGTCCGTCGGCGTCGATCACGAAGGTCGAGCGGATGACGCCCTGGACCGTCTTGCCGTAGTTGGTCTTCTCGCCCCACGCGCCATAGGCGTCGTGCACCGCGTGATCGGGATCGCTGAGGAGCGGGTAGGTCAGACCATCGCGCTCGCGGAACTTCTGCAGCGTCGCCGGGTCATCGCGGGAGATGCCGAGCACGGCGTAGCCGGCGGCCTGGAGCGGGGCGAGCGAGTCGCGGAAGTCGCATGCCTCGGTGGTGCAGCCGGGTGTCATCGCGGCGGGGTAGAAGAAGAGCACCACACCGGTGCCGCGGAAGTCGGCGAGCGAGACCCGCGTGGAGTCCTGGTCGTCGAGGGTGAAATCGGGGGCGGGGTCTCCGGGTTCCAGACGCGTCATGACTCCAGCCTAGGGCGAGCGGGATGCCGCGTCGCGGCCCGATCGCCACGGTCGGCGAAGGTCGAGAGAAGCCGCTGCAGCGAGTCGAGCCGCGCAGGTCCGGTCGGACCCAACCGCCCCTCCGCGGCTGCCTCGACGAGGGCGCAGTCCGGCGCGTCGGGCAGGTGCGTGCATCCCCGCGGGCAGTCCTCGGCGACCTCGGCGAGCTCGGTGAAGGCGCGCAGGATGTTCGCGGGATCGACGTGACCGAGACCGAAGGAGCGGACGCCGGGGGTGTCGATCACCCACCCCGATCCCGACGCCCCGCGGTAGCGCAGCGACACCGTCGAGCTGGAGGTGTGACGCCCACGGCCGGTGACCTCGTTGACATGTCCGGTGGCCCGGCGCGCGTCGGGGACGAGGGCGTTCACCAGGGTCGACTTGCCGACGCCGGAGTGCCCCACGAACACCGTGGCGTGCCCCGCGAGTGACGCGCCGATGCGCTCGACCGGCATCTCACCGCGCGCGCTGGTGAACACGTCGAGGTCGAGTCCCTCGAAGTGGCTGAGGAAGTCAGCGGGGTCGGCGAGGTCGGTCTTGGTCACGACGAGGAGCGGGCGGATCCCGGCGTCCAACGCCGCGACCAGGTACCGGTCGACCAGCCGTTCCCGCGGCTCGGGATCCGCCGCCGCGACGACGACGAGCATCTGGTCGGCGTTGGCCACGATGACCCGCTCGACCTGATCGGTGTCGTCGGCACTGCGGCGAAGGAGCGAGGAGCGCTCTTCGATGCCGACGATCCGGGCGAGGGTGCCCTCGTCGCCGGAGGTGTCGCCCACGAGCCGCGCGCGGTCGCCCGTGACGATGGCGACCTTCCGCAGCTCACGTGCCCGCATCGCGATGATCTCGTGCTCGTCGTCGCCGTCCTCATCGACGAGGACGGCGTACCGACCCCGGTCGACACCGAGAACGCGACCGATCTGAGCGTCGGCGTGCGCCGGGCGGCGCTTGGTCCGCGGACGGTTGGCTTTCGGATTCGGCCGGACGCGCACATCGGCCTCGTCGAAGTCGAGGTCGTCGTCATCGTCGGTGTCGTCCAGCCAGCTCACGGCGGGGTCACCCCTCCGCGGCTGCGCCCGGGGCGCCGGACAGCATCCCCCGCCACAGCTGCGGGAACTGGGGCATGGTCTTCGCGGTCGTGCCGATGTCGTCCACCGCCACCCCCTTCACACGCAGGCCGATGAGGGCACCGGTCGTGGCGAGGCGATGATCGTGGTGCGCGCGCCAGAGGCCGCCCTGCAGCGGCCGGGGAACGATGCGGATGCCGTCGTCGAGTTCGTGCGCCTCGCCGCCCAGAGCACGGAGGTTGTCCACGAGCGCCGCGATGCGATCGGTCTCGTGCCCGCGGATGTGTCCGATGCCGTACAGGGTCGTCGGCGCATCCGCGAAGGCCGCGAGGGCGAACAGGGTCGGGGTCAGCTCGCCCGCGGCGGAGAGGTCGAGGTCGACGCCCGCGATGGCGTCGCCGGCGGTGACGGTCAGCGCGCCGCCTCGGCGCACCACGCGCGCACCCATGAGGGACAGGATGTCGCTGAGCATGGCCCCGGGCTGGGTGGAGTGCAGCGGCCAGCCGGTCACCGACACCGATCCGCCCGCGATCATGGCCGCGGCCAGGAACGGGGCGGCATTGGAGAGGTCGGGTTCGATGGCGACATCCTTCGCCCGGATGGGCCCCGCGGGCACGACCCACTCGCCGGGCGCGGGTCGCTCGACGTGGACGCCTCTGCGGGCGAGGGCCTCGACCGTCATGTCGATGTGCGGGATGCTCGGGAGCCGACCCCCGGAGTGGATGAGGTGCAGGCCCACGTCGAAGCGCGGAGCGGCCAGGAGCAGTCCCGAGACGAACTGGCTGGACGCGCTGGCGTCCATCGTCACCTCGCCGCCGCGCACGTGCCCGCGACCCCGCACGAGGAAGGGGAGCGACCAGTGGCCCCCGTCATCGATGTCCACACCGACGTCGCGGAGGGCCCGGATCATCGCCCCCATGGGGCGGTGGAGCGCCGTCTCGTGGGCGGTGACCTCGACATCGTTGTCGGCGAAGCCCGCGACGGGGCTGATGAACCGCATCACGGTGCCGGCCTGGCCGCAGTCCACGGCGCCGCCCCCGTGCAGGGGCCAGGTGGGGGTGATGAGCAGGTCATCTCCGAAGTCGCCGTCGCCGGGTTCGGTCTCGACGGAGACCCCGAGCGCCCGCAGGGCATCGATCATCCGCGCCGAGTCGTCGCTGTGCAGCGGGGCGGTCAGCCGGCTGGGGCCGTCGGCGAGGGCGGCGAGGACGAGTTCGCGGTTGGTCAGCGATTTCGACCCCGGCACCGTGACGACGGCACGCAACGGCGCCTCCGTCGTCGGGGCAGCCCACGCGCGGACGTCGGAGTCGGGGGAATACCCGGGCGGTGTCATCGGGTTCTACCCTAACGAACCACCGAGAGGAGCCGGGATGATCGCCACGCTCGAACGGCCTGATGCACAGGCTGTCGAGGAGGTCGCCGCCGTAGACTGGCGCGTGATGTCTGACCAGCCAGCCTCCGTCGAGGACACGCGTACGCAGTTCGAGCAGCAGGCGCTGCCGTTCATGGACCAGCTGTACGCCGCGGCGATGCGGATGACGCGCAACCCGGCCGACGCAGCCGACCTCGTCCAGGAGACGTTCGTCAAGGCGTTCGCGTCGTGGAAGAGCTTCACCCAGGGCACGAACCTGAAGGCGTGGCTGTACCGGATCCTCACCAACACCTACATCAACACCTACCGGAAGAAGCAGCGCGAGCCCTTCCAGGGGGCGATCGACGAGCTGGAGGACTGGCAGCTCGGCGGAGCCGAATCCACGACGGCGATCAGCACGCGCTCGGCCGAGGCCGAGGCGATCGATCACATGCCGGCGTCGGTGGTGAAGGACGCCCTGCAGGCGATTCCCGAGGACTTCCGGTTGGCGGTCTACCTCGCCGATGTCGAGGGCTTCGCCTATCAGGAGATCGCCGACATCATGAAAACCCCCATCGGCACGGTCATGAGCCGCCTGCACCGAGGCAGGCGGATGCTGCGTGACCTGCTGGCCGATTACGCGAAGGAGCGCGGCATCGACACCGCCGCGACGGGAGCAAAGAAATGACGGACTGCGGCTGCGAGAAGGCACGGCGCGACCTCGAGGAGTACCTCCGCAACGAGGTGTGCAAGACCGAGCACAACGACATCACCGAGCACCTGGACAACTGCCCCGGATGCCGCGACGAGGCGTTGGTCGCCCGGACGCTCACCGAGGTCGTGGCCCGGGCGTGCAAGGAGACGGCTCCCGAGGAGCTGCGCGACCAGATCCTGGCGCGGCTGCGCGCCGTTCAGGCCACGCACTGACCCCGCTCCGACCCGGCTCCCCGTCGGTGACGGTGGCCGGGTCGCACGGCGTCAGAAGCTCAGAGCAGCCCGCATGATCTCCGCCTGTTCGGCGGCGTGCACCTTCGGCGATCCGGTCGCCGTCGAGGCCATCGCGGGGCGCGAGATCAGTTCGATGTCGCGACCGTCGAGGTGCTTGCTCAGCTCGAGGGCGATGAACGGCCACGCGCCCTGGTTCTCGGGCTCGTCCTGGACCCACACGAGGTCGGCGCCGGGGTAGTTCGCCAGCACGCGGTGCAGCGCCTCGACCGGGGACGGGTAGAACTGCTCCAGGCGCACCAGGGCGATCCGCGGGTCGGGCTTCTTGTCGAGCTCGGCCCGCAGGTCCCAGTGGAGCTTGCCCGAGTGCAGCAGCACCCGCTCCACCTTCGAGGCGTCGATGCCGCGATCGTCGTCGAGCACCGGCTCGAACCGGCCGGTGAGGAAGTCCTCGACCTTGCTGGTCGCTCCGCGCAGACGCAGCATCGCCTTCGGTGTGAAGACGATCAGCGGCCGGCGCGGACGCGCGTAGGCCTGGCGACGCAGCAGGTGGAAGTACGATGCCGGGGTCGACGGGCGCGCGACGATCATGTTGTCCTGCGCACACATCTGCAGGTACCGCTCGATGCGCGCCGACGAGTGGTCGGGCCCCTGACCCTCGTACCCGTGGGGGAGGAGCAGCGTGACGCTGGACTGCTGTCCCCACTTCTGCTCGGCCGAGGAGATGAACTCGTCGATCACCGACTGGGCGCCGTTGGCGAAGTCTCCGAACTGCGCCTCCCAGAGCACCAGAGCGTCGGGACGCTCGACCGAGTAGCCGTACTCGAAGGCCATCGCCGCGTATTCGCTGAGCAGGGAGTCGTAGACCCAGAACCGTCCCTGGTTGTCGGCGAGGTTCGCCAGCGGAATCCACTCCTGGCCGTTCTGACGGTCGTGCAGCACCGAGTGGCGCTGGACGAACGTGCCGCGGCGCGAGTCCTGTCCTGCCAGACGCACCGAGGTGCCCTCGACCAGCAGCGAGCCGAAGGCGAGCAGCTCGGCGAAGCCCCAGTCGATGTTGCCGTTGCGGCTCATGTCCAGGCGCTTGTCCAGCAGCTGCTGGAGCTTGCCGTGCACCGTGAAGCCCTCGGGCTTGTTGACGAAGGCGTCGCCGATAAGGTGCACCATGTCGCGCGAGACACCCGTGGTGTCGAGCTCGCCCGCGGGCGTGGCCCCCGCGTCCTCAGCGTCCGGGCCGACGGTGGGTGAGGACCCGGTCTCTGCCGCGTGCGTCTCGGCGAAGGCGATCTCGAGACGGTTCTGGAAGTCGCGCTTGGCCTGCTCGTACTCTTCCTCGGTGATGTCGCCGCGACCGACGAGCGCCTCGGTGTAGAGGCGTCGCACCGAGCGCTTGGCCTCGATGAGGTTCGTCATCAGCGGCTGCGTCATCGAGGGGTCGTCGCCCTCGTTGTGGCCTCGGCGGCGGTAGCAGACGAGATCGATCACGACGTCGCGGTGGAACTTCTCGCGGTAGGCGAAGGCCAGCTGCGCCACGCGGACGACAGCCTCAGGGTCGTCGCCGTTGACGTGGAAGATCGGTGCCTGGATCGTCTTGGCGACGTCGGTGGCGTACACCGAGGTGCGGGCGTCGGTGGGCATCGTGGTGAAGCCGACCTGGTTGTTGACCACGATGTGCACGGTGCCGCCCGTGCGGTAACCGCGCAACTGCGACATCTGAAGCGTCTCGACCACCACACCCTGGCCGGCGAAGGCCGCGTCGCCGTGGATGAGCACCGGCAGCCAGGAGAAGGTGCCGACGGGCTTGCGGTCCTGCCGGGCCCGCACGATGCCCTCGAGCACGCCGTCGACGGTTTCGAGGTGGGAGGGGTTGGCCGCGAGGTAGACCGGCAGCTCACTGCCGTCGTCGGCGACGAAGGTGCCCTCGGTGCCGAGGTGGTACTTCACGTCGCCCGAGCCGCGCTTGGACCCCACGGCGACCGAGCCCTCGAACTCGCGGAACACCTGTCCGTAGGTCTTGCCGCCGATGTTGGTGAGGACGTTCAGGCGGCCGCGGTGGGCCATGCCGATCGCCGCGCCGTCCAAGCCCGCCTGCGCGGCGCCCTGCAGCACCTCGTCCAGCAGCGGGATGAGGGACTCGCCGCCCTCGAGGCTGAAGCGCTTCTGGCCGACGTACTTCGTCTGCAGGAAGGTCTCGAAGGCCTCGGCCTGGTTCAGCTTCGACAGGATGCGCAGCTGCTCGTCGTGGCCGGGCTTGGTGTACTTGACCTCGACGTTCTGCTGGAACCACAGTCGCTGCGCCGGGTCCTGGATGTGCATGTACTCCAGGCCGATGGTGCGGCAGTACGAGTCGCGCAGCACACCGAGGATCTCACGGAGCTTCATGAGGCGCTTGCCGCCGAAGCCGCCGGTGACGAACTCGCGATCGAGGTCCCAGAACGTGAGGCCGTGCTGCTCGATCTCGAGATCGGGGTGGGTGCGCTGGACGTACTCGAGCGGGTCGATGTCGGCCATGAGGTGCCCGCGTACGCGGAAGGAGTTGATGAGCTCCTGCACGCGAGCGGTCTTGTCGACGCGCTCGGCGATGTCGACGTTGATGTCGCTGGCCCAGTGGATGGGGGCGTAGGGGATGCGCAGTGCGGCGAAGATGTCGTCGTAGAACCCGCGCTTGCCGATGAGGAGCTCGTGGATGATCTTCAGGAACTCGCCCGAGCCGGCGCCCTGGATGACGCGGTGGTCGTAAGTGCTGGTGAGGGTGATCGTCTTGCCGATCGCCATCTCGTTGAGCGTCTTCTCGCTGGCACCCTGGAACTCGGCCGGGTAGTCCAGCGCGCCCGCGCCGACGATGCAGCCCTGCCCCTTCATCAGGCGCGGTACCGAATGGACGGTGCCGATACCGCCGGGGTTGGTCAACGAGATCGTGGTGCCCTGGAAATCGGCCGCGGTGAGCTTGTTGCCCCGGGCGCGGGTGACCAGGTCCTCGTACGAGGCGAGGTACTCGCCGAAGGTGAGGCTCTCGGCCCGCTTGATGCTCGGAACCAGGAGCGACCGTGTGCCGTCGGGCTTGGGGAGGTCGATCGCGATGCCGAGGTTGATGTGGGCGGGAGCTACCACGGAGGGCTTGCCGTCCACCTCGGCGTAGAAGACGTTCTGGCTGGGGAACGCCTTCAGCGCCTGGATCATGGCCCAGCCGATGAGGTGGGTGAAGCTCACCTTGCCGCCACGAGTGCGCGACATGTGGTTGTTGATGACGATGCGGTTGTCGATCATCAGCTTCGCCGGAACGGTGCGCACGCTCGTCGCGGTGGGCACGGTCAGCGACTGGTCCATGTTCGCTGCGAGGGTCTTCGTCATGCCCTTGAGGACGGTGACCTTGTCCTCGTCGGCCTGCTCCGGTGCGGCCGACGGGGTGACCTTGGGGGCCTGCGCCGGGATCGGCTGCGGGGCCGCGGGCTTCGCGGTGGTCCGGGCGACCGGCTGGGCGCCGATCACGGGCACCGGTGCGGTGATCGGGTGGGCGTCGTTCGCGGGGGCGGACGCGGGGGATGCCGCGGGTGCGGCGTTCCCCGCGGGCGGCGCGTCCGTTGCGGCGGCGCCGGCGTCATCCGAGGTCTCACCGTCTACTTCGACGGGGTGGTAGGCCTCGAGGATCGGCCACCACTCCTTGTCCACGGAGTTCTTGTCGACCTTGTACTGATCGTAGAGTTCGTCGACCAGCCATTCGTTGGCCCCGAACTCTCCCTCGCTCGACACCCCGACGCCGGTCACCTGGCTCGACACGCTCGATCGCCTGCTTTCATCGCCGAAATTCGTCCGTCGTGCAGGTCTCGGTACGGCCCGCACGCACGATTGTTAAGACTAACCCAGTCTGCCAAGGCCGTTTCCGGGTCCAGCCCCGCTCAGTGGGCCAAGAATCGCCGCTCTTTACGCCATCGCAAAGGTCTCTAGGATCGGTGCAATGGAGTTCTACGGCGAGAAACCGCAGGTCGACCTCACCTATTCGGACGTGTTCCTCGTTCCGCGCCACTCGGCGATCACGAGCCGCCTCGACGTCGACCTCGCCCCTGCCGACGGCACACCCGCGACCCTGCCGCTCGTGTCCGCGAACATGAACTCCGTGACCGGGGCGCGGCTGGCGGCCACGCTCGCGCGACGGGGTGGACTGGGCGTCCTGCCGCAGGATCTGCCGCTGCAGGAGCTCGACGCGGCGATCCGCTGGGTCAAGGCGCAGCCGGTGCCGTGGGACACGCCGCTGGTGCTGCCCTCGTCGGCGACCGTCGCCGACGCCGCCCGGCTCCTGCCGGCCACCGAGGGACACGGGATCGTCGTCAGCGACGCGCCCGCCGGTCGCGTGCACATCGACGACGTCCTGGGTGTGGTGCCCGCCCGCAGGCTGGGGTCGGCCCTGCCCGATGCGCGCCTGGGCGACCTCGCCCGCGGACATGCGGCGTCGATCGACGCCGACGACGTCGACGACGCACGGCACGCCTTCGATCTCATCGTCGACGCGGACGCCGAGACGGTGTGCGTGCTGCATCACGGTTTCGTCGTCGGCACACTGTCGCGCCGCAGTGCGCTGCGCACCACGCTCTACCGGCCCGCGGTCGACGCGTCGGGGCGCCTCGCGGTCGCCGCGGCGGTGGGTATCAACGGCGATGTGGCCGCAAAGGCCCGTGCGCTCGTGGCGGCCGGTGTGGACGTCCTCGTCGTCGACACCGCGCACGGACATCAGGACGGCATGCTCCGGGCCCTCCGCGCGGTGTCGGCCGAGGACCTCCGTGTGCCCATCGTCGCCGGCAACATCGTCACCGCTGACGGTGTCGCAGACCTCATCGACGCGGGCGCGACGATTCTCAAGGTCGGCGTCGGTCCCGGTGCGATGTGCACCACCCGGATGATGACGGCGGTCGGTCGCCCGCAATTCTCGGCCGTCCTCGAGACCGCCGAGGCCGCGCGGGCTCGCGGCGCGCACGTCTGGGCCGACGGCGGGGTGCGCTACCCCCGCGATGTCGCTCTGGCGCTCGCGGCCGGGGCAGCCTCGGTCATGATCGGCTCCTGGTTCGCGGGCACCATCGAAGCCCCGGGGGAGTTGCTGCGGGATGATGCGGGCCGGGCGTACAAGGAGTCGTGGGGCATGGCATCGACCAAGGCGGTGCAGGAGCGCTTCGGGCGGCTCGATCCCTATGAGCGAGCACGCAAGGAACTCTTCGCCGAGGGCATCTCGTCATCGAAGATCTACCTCGACCCCCTCCGCCCCGGCCTCGAGGACCTTCTCGACATGATCACCTCCGGCGTGCGGTCGTCCTTCACCTACGCGGGCGCGCATACCGTGGCTCAGTTCCACGAGCGCGCCCGCGTGGGGCTGCAGTCCGCCGCCGGCTATGAGGAGGGCAAGGCGCTTCCTGTCAGCTGGTGATGCGGTCGGCAGCGAGGCTCTTCAGAGCGGGTACTGACCCGGCTCCCGTCGGATCGTGATCCAGCGGGTCTCGGTGAACGCGTCGATGTTCGCCTGCGCGCCGCCGTGACGCGACCCGGTTCCCGAGGCGCCGACGCCGCCGAACGGGGCGTTGGCCTCGTCGTTCACGGTCTGATCGTTCACGTGCACGATCCCCGAGGGGATGCGCTGCGCCATCTCCCACCCGGCCATCGCGTCGGCGGTGACGATGCCGAGCGACAGTCCGTACTCGGTGTCGGAGGCGAGGGCGACAGCCTCTTCGTCGGTCGCGAACGACACCACTGACGCGACCGGGCCGAAGACCTCGTCGCAGTAGGCGGCGGCGTCCTTCGGCGGATTCGCGAGCACCGTCGGGCGGTAGAAGAGGTCGTCGTAGGTGCCACCCGCGGCCAGGGTCGCTCCCTGCGCGACGGCGTCCTGGACGAGCGTGTGCACGCGGTCGCGCTGGACCTCGTCGATGAGGGGGCCCAAGTGCACCTGCCCCGCCGCGGGATCGCCGACGACCATCGACTCGGCCTTGGCCGCGAGCTTCTCCACGTACGCGTCGAAGAGCGACTCGTGCACGATGTGCCGCCCCACGGTCATGCAGATCTGACCCTGGTGGAGGAAGGCTCCCCAGGTGGCGAGGTTGACCGCTTGGTCGACATCGGCGTCCTCGCGGATCACGAAGGCGGAATTGCCGCCGAGCTCGAGGTGCGCGCGGGTCAGGTGGCGTCCGGCGAGTTCGCCCACCGCGCGCCCGGCGCGCGTGGAGCCGGTGAACGCCACGACCCGCACGCGCGGGTCGGCGACCATCGCCTCGCCCACCTCTGCACCGCCGGGCACCAGCTGGAGCAGTCCCTTCGGAAGGCCCGCCTCTTCGAAGATGCGCACCATGCTGACCCCGCCGGTGATGACGGTGCGGGGGTCGGGTTTGAGCAGCACGGCGTTGCCGAGGGCGAGCGCGGGGGCGACGGCGCGGATGCCGAGGATCAGCGGCACATTGAAGGGCGAGATGACCCCGACCACGCCCACCGGAACCTGCTGCGCCAGGGACAGCCGAGGCTCCTCGCTGGCGAGGATCGAGCCGAGGGGCGCCGAGGGGAGGGAGGCCGCCTCGTAGCACTCCGCTGCCGTCACGTGCAGGGCGAAGCCGGCGAGAGGCGGGATGGCGCCGACCTCGCGGACGTTCCAGCCCATGATCTCCTCGGCGTGATGCTCCCACAGCTGTGCTGCCTTGCGAAGGACGCCGGCTCGCACCGGGTGCGGGGTCGCCGCCCACTCGCGCTGCGCGCGTGCGGCACCCTCGGCCGCCTTCGCGACATTGGCGGGGCCCGCCATCCCGACCATCGCGAGCGTGTCGCCGGTCGCGGGCTCGACCGAGGCGATCTGTCCTCCCTCGCCCGGCACCCACGCGCCGTCGATGTGGATGAGCCCCGCGAAGACATCGGGGTCGATCAGGGTGGTGGTGGCGGAATCGGTGACGGTCGACATCGTTGTTCCTTCGTCGGTCGGTGGACGGGGTCCACAGATGGATTCGCATGAATGCGTCGGGGGGAAGGATACGGCGGTCACGGCTCGCGCGGCCGGCGGGTTCCCACTCACCGGTACCCCGGTCCGCCAGCGCGGCCGCACGCGTCCTGCCGTAGACTTCTCGGCGAAATGGACGACCCTCCCAGTTGTAGACCCTGGCCCCACCGCCCTGCTCCCACGCTGATCGGGGGTGACGCGTGATGGATTACGTCATGTTGGGCGTGGGGCTCCTGCTGACCGTCGGCACCGGGCTGTTCGTCGCGAGCGAGTTCGCGCTGGTCAACCTCGACCGTGCCGACCTCGAGGCCCGCCGGGAGGCGGGGGAGTCGCGGTTGTCGCTGACCATCAGCGCGCTGCGCATCACCTCCACGCACCTCTCCAGCGCCCAGCTGGGCATCACCCTGACGACGCTGCTGACCGGCTACACGATGGAGCCCGCCATCTCCAACCTGCTGCGTCCGGTTCTGGTCGGCTGGGGATGGCCCGAGGGCGTGGTCGTGGCGTTGTCCTCGATCATCGGCGTCTCGATCGCCACGGTGTTCTCGATGATCATCGGCGAGCTCGTCCCGAAGAACTTCGCGTTGGCCGTCCCGCGCCAGACCGCCAAACTCGTGATGCCTTTCCAGGTGGCCTTCACCACCGTCTTCCGCCCCGCCATCCGGCTTCTCAACGGCAGCGCCAACGCTGTTCTCCGAGGCCTGGGCATCGAGCCCAAGGAAGAGCTGTCGGGCGCGCGCACGGCCGAAGAGCTGTCGAGTCTCGTCCGTCGTTCGGCCAGCGCCGGGGTCTTGGAGAAAGACACCGCCAGTCTCCTCGACCGGAGCCTGAACTTCGCCCGGCTCACCGCGGCCGACGTGATGACGCCGCGCCCCAGCATCCATGCCCTGTCGTCCTCCGAGAATGCGGACGATGTCATCCAGCTCGCGCGTCGGACGGGTCACTCGCGATTTCCCGTGACGGGGGAGTCGATGGACGACATCACCGGCATCGTGCACCTGAAGGCTGCCATCGGCGTGCCGCGGGAGCGACGAGCCGACGTGCCGGCGGCGGCGCTGGCGAGCGAGGTCCTGCGCGTGCCCGAAGCGGTGCACCTCGACGCCCTCGTCTCGGAGCTGCGCGCGCGGGGCTATCAGATGGCGGTCGTCGTCGACGAGTACGGCGGCACCGCGGGCGTGGTCACCCTCGAAGACCTCGTGGAGGAGATCGTCGGCGAGGTGCTCGACGAGCACGACCGCCGCCGCGCCGGCATCGTGCGGGGGAGCGGCTACGTGAGCTTCCCCGGCGAACTGCGCCCCGACGAGGTGCGCGACCGCACCGGCATCCGTATCCCCGAGGGCGACGTGTACGACACCGTGGGCGGATTCATCATGAGCGTCCTCGAGCGCATCCCCGCCGTCGGCGACACCGTGAGCATCGAGGACGGCGACCTGGAGGTGCAGCGGATGGACGGCCGCCGCGTCGACCGGGTGCGCTTCACCCCGGCGGTCGTCGCCGCCCACACCGAGGCGGGGGGTGAGGGCCGATGAGCGATTGGGCCGGAATCGCCTGGCTGGTCGTGCTGCTCCTGGGCAACGCGTTCTTCGTGGGCGCCGAGTTCGCCGTGATCTCGGCGCGGCGCTCGCAGATCGAGCCGCTGGCCGAGAAGGGCGTGCGCGCTGCTCGCACCGCCCTGTACGCCATGGAGCACGCGACCCTGATGCTCGCGACCTCGCAGCTGGGCATCACCATCTGTTCGCTGTTGATCCTGAACGTCTCCGAACCCGCCATCCACCACTTGCTCGAAGAGCCGCTGGCGCTCACGGGTCTGCCCGAGGGGCTCGTCGACGCGATTGCCTTCGCCATCGCGCTGGTGCTGGTGTCGTACCTGCACGTCGTCTTCGGAGAGATGGTGCCGAAGAACCTCGCCTTCTCGGTGCCCGACCGCGCGGTGCTGATGCTCGCGGCTCCGCTGGTGTGGGTGTCGAAGGTCTTCCACCCGGTGATCTTCACGCTCAACTGGATCGCCAACCACATCGTGCGGCTGTTCCGGGTGGAGCCGAAGGACGAGGCCGCATCGACGTTCACGCTCGAGGAGGTCGCCACGATCGTCAACCAGTCGCGCATCGAGGGCGTGCTGGACGACTCGGCGGGGACGGTCGCGGCGGTGATGGAGTTCACCGACAAGAAGGCGAAAGACATCGCCGTGCCGCTGGCCGACCTGGTGACCCTTCCCGAGACCACGACGCCCGGCGACATCGAGCGGGCCGTCGCCCGCCACGGCTTCTCTCGGTACGTCATCGTCGGCGCCGACGGCGCCCCGGTGGGCTACGTGCACCTCAAGGACATCCTCCGGGTGGCCGAGGGGCCGGATGCCGCGGTGGACACCCCGATCCCGGCCAAGCGCATCCATCACATGGTGCCGGTGCAGGAGACCACCGACCTCGAGGACGCCCTCGCGCTCATGCGTCGCGACGGCCGCCACCTCGCCCAGGTGCGGGATCAGGGCGGAACCATCACCGCCGTCCTCTTCCTCGAGGACGTCATCGAGGAGCTCGTCGGCGAGGTGCAGGACGCGACGAGGCGCCGTCGCTGAGAGCCTGAGGCGGGTGACCGGACGCCTGAGTAGGGTGACGGGATGAGCACCTGGGATCTGCCCGCCACCGCGGCCGAGCTGCACGCCCCCGCCGATACCGACGACAAGTACCGGCGGGGCGTCCTCGGCATCCGCACCGGCTCGGACCAGTACCCCGGCGCTGCGGTGCTGGGTGTCGAAGCGGCGTGGCGGACGGGTGTCGGCATGGTCCGCTACCTCGGCCCCGACCGGCCCACCACGCTCGTCCTGCACCGCAGGCCCGAGACGGTCACCTCGGGCGGGCGCGTGCAAGCCTGGCTGATCGGGTCGGGAACGGATGCCGCGGCGAGGCCCCGCGGCGAGATGTCGGCGCTGCGCGACATCCTCTCCCGTCCCGAACCGGTCGTCATCGACGCCGGCGCCCTCGACCTCGTCGCCGACGGCGCACGCGAGGGCGGGGTGCGGGTGCTGACCCCGCATGACCGGGAGCACGACAGGGTGCGGGAGGCCCTCGGGCTCGCCCCCCTCGGCCCCGACGCCGGAGACCGGCGCGTCGATGCAGCCGTGGAGACCGCGCACCGCACCGGTGCGGTCATGGTGCTCAAGGGCGCGCGCACGATCGTCGCCGAACCCGGCGGGTGGCACGTCGTGGTCAGCCAGGAGGGCGCCTCCTGGCTCGCGACCGCCGGAACCGGCGACGTGCTCGCCGGGATTCTCGGGGCGGTCGTGGCCGGCGCGGCGGCTCGCGAGGAGCGGGCGGGAAACGCCGGCGACGGCGCAGGCGCGGCTGAGCCGGGCCTCGTGCCGTGGGCGCGGCGCGCCGCCGCCGCGGTGTGGCTGCACCAGCGCGCGGGTGCGCGGGCAGCCGAGCGGGCTGCCGGCGGTGCGGGGTGGCGTGGCGGCCCCGTCACGGCGCTCGATGTGGCCGGCGCCCTGCCCGCCGTGGTCGCTGAAGCGCTCGCCGGCTGAGCCCGGCGCACAGCCTTCGGCCAGACAGGGGAAGGCGGGCACCGCGTCTTAGGATGGGCGCGTGTCGAAGCGGGCGGTGCTCTGGGTCGCGTTCGTGCTGGTGCACGTCGCGGTGGCGGTGCTCGGCTTCCTCCAGCCCAATCAGCCGATGGGCGACGTGTACATGGTCTACGAGCCGTGGGCGAGCCGTGCGGCGGCGGCCGACGGGGTCGTCGGGATCACCGAGACCTGGGTCTACCCCGCCCTGGCGCTGGCGCCGATCTTCATCACCCACGTGCTCGCGCCGGTGTTCGGCTCATACCTCGTCGCCTGGCCCGTCGTCGTCACCGCCCTCGATGCCGCCGCCTTCGCGCTCCTCGTCGGGCGGGGCCGGTCGCAGGGACGCGCGGTGGCGGCCTGGTTCTGGCTGGTGTTCATCCTGGCGCTCGGTCCGGTGGGGATGTACCGACTGGACGCGATCACCGTGCCCCTGGCCGTCGCGGGCTGCCTCTGGCTTCTGACCAGACCCCGGCTGGCGGCGGTGCTCCTGGCCGCGGCGACCTGGATCAAGGTCTGGCCTGCGGCGCTGCTCGTGGCCGCCGTCATCGCGGTACGCCGTCGCCTCGCGCTCGTCGGCGGTGCCGCAGCGCTGTCGGCGCTGGTGATCGGGGTCGTCGTCGCCGTCGGCGGAGCCGCGCACCTGTTCGGCTTCGTCTTCGATCAGACCGAGCGGGGCCTGCAGGTCGAGGCGCCGGTCAGCGCCTTCTGGCTGTGGCGGGCCGTGGCGGGCTTCGCCGACTCCCGGGTGTTCTACGACGACGAGATCCTGACCTGGCAGGTGACGGGCCCCGGGGCCGCCGCGGTGAGCGAAGCGATGACCGCCGTGATGGTGGCGGCTGTCGCTCTGGTGGCGGCGATCGGAGCGCTGCGCGTTCGCCGTGGCATCCCGTTCCTGCGGGTCTTCCCGGCTCTCGCGCTCAGCCTCGTGCTGGTCTTCATCGTGACAAACAAGGTCGGTTCGCCGCAGTACCTCACGTGGATCATCGCGCCCCTCGTCGTCGGGCTCGTCCTCGACCGTGACCGCTGGTGGTCGCCCGCCTGCCTGGCCCTTGTGAGCGCCGCCCTCACCCAGCTGATCTATCCGCTCTGGTACGACCGCGTGCTCGGTGGCGACCCGATCGCCGTCGGCGCGCTGACGCTGCGCAATGTCCTGCTCGTGGCGCTCCTGGCGTGGAGCGTGACGCTGCTCGTGCGAACGCCCCGGCGCGTGCCGGCCCCCGCCGTCGTCGACGCCCTGGCCTGATCCGTCAACCGAAAGGACCCCATGCTCGTCGCCTTCTCCGTCGCCCCGAGCGGCACCGGCCGCTCCGACGGCTCCGTCCACGACGCCGTCGCCGCCGCCGTCCGGGTGGTGCGCAGCTCGGGGCTTGCGCACCGCACCACGTCGATGTTCACCGAGGTCGAGGGGGAGTGGGACGAGGTGATGGATGTCGTCAAGCGAGCCACCGAGGCGGTCCTGCCCTTCGGCTCGCGGGTGTCGCTCGTTCTCAAGGCCGACATCCGTCCGGGGCGCACAGGCGAGATCGAGGCCAAGATCGACCGTCTGGAGCGCGCGCTCGGCGAGGAATCCGACCCGCACGCAGAGGCGTGACCGGGTCGGCGACCCACGAGCCGGGGGCCTCCGCCGCGGCCGATCGGCTGGCCCGGGTGCTCGCCGACGCGGCGGGGCAGTCGCGCCCGCGCTTGGAGCGCGACGCCGGCGACCCCGATGTCCCTGTCGCCGGAACCGCGGTCCTGCTGCGCGACACGGCCCGCGGCGTGGAGGTGCTCATGCTCGAGCGCCCCGGTCAGGGATCCTTCGCCGGGGCGTGGGTGTTCCCCGGCGGCAAGGTCGAGCCCGGCGACGCCGGCGATGCGGGAGCGGACGACGAGGAAGCCACGGCTCGACGCGCTGCCGCGCGAGAGACCCGCGAGGAGGTGGGCCTCGAACTGCCAGGCGAGTCGCTGTCCACCGTGTCGCGATGGGACCCGCCTCCGGGCCTGCCGCTGCGAATCCGCACGTGGTTCTTCGTCGCCGATCTTCGGGGCGAGGCGGCCGGCGAGGTCGACGGCCTCGTCCTCGCCGACGGGGAGGTCGTGCGCGCCGAGTGGCTGCGTCCCGACGAGGCCCTCGCCGCGCACGGACGAGGGGAGCTCGTCCTGTACCCGCCCACCTGGGTGACCCTCCACGATCTCGCCGATGCGGCGAGCGCGGAGGAAGCGATGCAGAGAACGCGGATGACGGGGGTGCGTCGTTTCGACACCGTGGCCCGGCGGGGACCCGAGGGTCCGATCCTGCTCTGGGAGGGGGACGCGGAATACGACGCGCCCGGTGCGGGCGTCGCCCGTCATCGGCTGGAGATCGGCAGTCTTCCGTGGCGGTACCTGCGTCGCTAGGTGGCGAGCAGGCGCTCCAGGTGGAGCCCGACCGGTGAGGTCTCGATGAGGAACCCGTCGTGGCCGAAGTCGCTGACGAGCTCCACCGCGCGGTCGCCGTCGATGTTGTGGCGGAGTCCGCGTGCGATGCGGTGCTGCCCGTCGACGGGGAAGAGGCGGTCGCTGTCGATCCCGAGCACGAGCGCGCGCGCCGTCACCCGTTCCAGGGCGCTTTCGACCCCGCCGCGGTCGCGGCCGATGTCGTGCGAGTTCATCGCCTCGACGAGGGTCAGGTAGCTGTTGGCGTCGAAGCGACGCGTGAACTTGTTGCCGTGGAAGTCGAGATAGCTCTCCACAGCGAAGCGCCCGCCGTGGCCGAGGGGGCTGACCCCCGACTGCCACGACCGCTGGAAGCGCTGATTCAACTCGGTCGGCGAGCGGTAGTTCAACAGCGCCATCCGTCGTGCCAGCGCGAGCCCTCGGTGGGGCCCGTCGCCGTCGCCGGCGTCGTAGTACTCCCCACCCTGGAAGCGCGGATCGATCCGGATCGCCTCGAGCTGCACCGAGTTCAGGGCCACCTGGTCGGCGGTCGTGACCGGGGGAGCCGACAGCACCGCCATCCGTTCCACGCGCTCCGGATGCGAGACCGCCCATTCCAGCGCGTGCATGCCGCCCATGGAGCCGCCGATGACCGCTGCCCAGGTGTCGATCCCGAGCGCGTCGGCGAGCCGCACCTGGGCGGCGACCTGATCGCGCACGGTGAGGTAGGGGAAACGGGATGCCCACTCGTAGCCGTCGGGCGCGATGCTCGCCGGTCCCGTCGAGCCCTGGCAGCCGCCCAGCATGTTCGGCGCGACCACGAACCAGCGGTCGGTGTCGACGGGCTTGCCCGGCCCGACGATGTCGTCCCACCAGCCGTCGGTGGGGTGCCCCGGGCCCGCCTCACCGGTGACGTGACTGTCGCCGGTGAGGGCGTGGAGGACCAGCACGGCGTTGTCGCGCGCCGGTGTGAGCTCGCCCCAGGTCTCGAAGGCGATGCGGATGCCGGGGAGCTCTGTTCCGCCCTCCGTGCCGAACGCGCCGAAGGCGGCGAACTGGCGTGCTCCGGCGGGGTCGCCGTCGCGCCAGGCGCCCGTCACGGGCGGGCGGCCGAGAAGCAGACGCGCGTCGGCCTCCGTCACCGGTGCGCTCGGCACCGTGTCTTCGGAGGTCTGCCAGTCCATGCCTGCCATTCTCGCCGCTGGGAAAGGTGGCCAGCGCTGTGTTACGACCCGGCTAGTGTGGGGCGGGGGGACGGACGTGAACACAGCTCAGGACGCGACGCGCCGAGAGATCATCGCGCAGTACGGCATCGTCGGGGAGCCCCCCGAGCCCGACCTCGAGGGTCTGGTGCAGCTGGCCGCGACCATCTCGGGAGTGTCGACCGCGGTGATCAACATCATCGATGATCGGCACCAGCATCAGATCGCCACCGTGGGGATCTCTCCCGCCGTCTGCGCACGAGAAGACTCGATGTGCGCGGTCGTCTTCGAGGGCGCCCAGCGGGTGGTCGTCAGTGACGCCCGTCGCGATGAGCGGTTCGCCGAGAATCCCTTCGTCACCGGCGACATCGCGCGCATCAGGTTCTACGCCTCGAGCCCGCTGGTGACGCCGGGGGGAGTCGCGATCGGAACGCTGTGCGTCTTCGACGACGATCCCGGCGTGCTCACCGAGGAACAGGGCCACGCGCTCGATGTCCTCGCCCATCAGGTGGTCGACGTGCTGGAGCTGCGCAGACTTGCGCGCGAGCTCAAGCGATCCAACGAGGCGCTGGAGGGCTTCGCCCGCCAGGTCAGTCATGATCTGCGCAACCCCCTCACCGCGATCAGCGGTTTCCTCGAACTCGCCGTCGACAGTCCCGAGCTCGCCGAGGCGCCGGTTGCCGCCCGCGCGATCGAGAGGGCGGAGGCTGCGGCGCAGCGGATGTCGGAAATGCTGGATGACCTCCTCGCCTTCGCGCGCGTGGGTGGCGTCCCGCCCGCGACGGCGAGGGTCGATGTCGGCGAGCTCCTGGAGGAGATCCAGGACGATCTGCACTCGGCGCTCAGCGAGAGCGGTGCCCGCATCGATGTCACGGCGTCGGCCGACATCGAAGGAGACCGCACCATGCTTCGCGTGCTGGTGGAGAATCTCGTCGCCAACGCCGTGAAGTTCGCCAACGCCGCAGGCGGAAGGCCCCACGTCGACGTCCACGTGGAGCGATCGGCATCCGGCATCCGGCTCATCGTCGACGACGACGGACCCGGCATCCCGGAAGACGACAGGGAGCGGGTCTTCGGGCTGATGGAACGAGGCCGCAACGCCCTCGCTCCGGGACTGGGGATCGGACTGGCCACCTGCCGCCGCATCGCCGAAGCGCACGGCGGACAGATCGGCATCAGCGATTCCCCGCTCGGTGGCGCACGCGTGTGGGTGGTTCTGCCCGGATCTGACAGATTCGAGCCCGCCGCCGTCTGAGCGCACGATGATGGGAGCATGGCGCGCTTCCTTCTCATCGCCGCTTCGAGCGGCATCGGTCAGGCCACGGCAGAGATCCTCCGTGAGAGCGGACACGAGGTCGTCACGACCGCGCGCGGGGATGACACCATCACCCCCGACCACGTCGTCGACGCCACCGACTTCGCTGCTGTCGACGAGGTGTTCGCCGCAGCGGGTGACCTCGACGGCGTCGCCTGCTTCGCCGGATCGCTGCTGCTCAAGCCCGCGCATCTGACGACGGCCGAGGAGTACGGCGAGGTGATCGCCGCATCGCTCACGACCGCCTTCGCGACGGTGCGGGGTGCGGGAAAGCACCTCAAACGCGGAGGATCGGTGGTGCTCGTGTCATCCGCGGCGGCTCTGCACGGAACGGCCAATCACGAGGCCATCGCCGCCGCGAAATCAGGGGTGGTCGGTCTTGCTCTCTCGGCCGCCGCGACCTACGCGTCGCGCAACCTGCGGGTGAACGCGGTCGCCCCGGGACTCACCGAGACGTCGCTGACGGCGTCGCTGACCGAGACCGAGGGGGCGCGGAAGGTGTCGGAGGCCATGCACGCCCTCGGGCGGCTGGGCAAGCCCGACGACGTCGCCCGAGCGGTGGCCTTCCTCCTCGACCCCGCGAACGACTGGATCACCGGCCAGGTGCTGGCCGTCGACGGAGGCCTCGCGCGGGTGCGCCCGCGCATGAAGGTCTGACCCGCGCGCGCGATCCGCGACCGAAACGCGAAGCGCCCCGCGAACCCTGGTCGAGTTCGCAGGGCGCCTCGAGGCGCGCCCGGTCAGGCGCGCGCGGCCTCCGAGACCCGGCGCGCAGCGGCGAGGGCCTGCTCGAGGTCGGCCTTGAGGTCATCGACGTTCTCGATCCCCACCGACAGGCGCACGAGCCCCGGGGTCACCCCGGCGGTCAGCTGCTGCTCGGGCGTGAGCTGCGAGTGGGTGGTCGAGGCGGGGTGGATGACGAGCGAGCGCACGTCGCCGATGTTGGCGAGGTGGCTGAACAGCGTGAGCGAGTTCACGAACTCGCGGCCTGCATCCACACCGCCCTTCAACTCGAAGGACAGCACCGCGCCCACACCCTTCGGTGCGTAGCGGTTCGCCGCGGCGTACCAGGGCGAGGTGGGCAGGCCCGAGTAGTTCACCGACGCCACGTCGGACTGGTTCTCGAGCCACTCGGCGATCTCCTGCGCGTTCTGCACGTGACGCTCGATGCGCAGCGACAGCGTCTCGATGCCCTGCAGGAGCAGCCAGGCGCTGTTCGGCGAGATGGACGATCCGAGGTCGCGCAGCAGCTGCACGCGGGCCTTGATGATGTAGGCCAGGCCGTCGCCGACGGCTGCGGTGTAGCTCGCTCCGTGGTACGACGGGTCGGGCTCGGTGAACCCGGGGAAGCGGTCGACGTGCTTGGACCACTCGAACGATCCGCCGTCGACGATCACGCCGCCGATCACGGTGCCGTGGCCGCCGAGGAACTTCGTCGCCGAGTGCAGCACGATGTCGGCGCCGTGCTCGAACGGGCGGATGAGGTAGGGCGTCGCGATGGTGTTGTCGACGATGAGCGGGACTCCCGCCTCGTGCGCGACGTCGGCGACGGTGCGGATGTCGAGGACGTTGATCTTGGGGTTGCCGATCGTCTCGGCGAAGAACGCCTTGGTGTTCGGCCGCACCGCGCGGCGCCACTCCTCGGCGTCATCCTGGTTCTCGACGAAGGTGACCTCGATGCCGAGCTTGGCCAGGGTGTACTTGAACAGGTTGTAGGTGCCGCCGTAGATCGAGCTGGAGGAGACGAAGTGGTCGCCCGCCTCGGCGAGGTTGAGGATCGCGAAGGTCTCGGCCGCCTGGCCGCTGGAGACCAGCAGTGCGCCGGTGCCGCCCTCGAGCGCCGCGATGCGCTGCTCGACGACATCCTGCGTGGGGTTCTGGATGCGGGTGTAGATGTTTCCGAACTCGGCCAGCGCGAAGAGGTTGGCGGCGTGATCGGTGTTGTCGAACACGTACGACGTGGTCTGGTAGATGGGCGTGGCGCGGGCCTTCGTCACCGGGTCGGGCTGTGCGCCCGAGTGGATCTGCTTGGTCTCGAAACGCCAGTTCTCGGGTGCGGACATGGGCTGCTCCTACCGGTCGATGGGTGCCGCGGCGGGTTCCGCGACCTCTTCGAGGGTACGGAAGGCCCCCCTCGTCGACAACGCGGGGGAAATGTGACGTAACGCGGGCGCGTGCGGGCCGTGCGCCCCGCGCCGGGTGCGCCTTGTAGCGTGAGGAGTATGACCGATGCCACGCCGACGGATGCCGCACATCGACCGACCGCCCGACGCGCGGTGGTGACCGGAGCGAGTTCGGGGATCGGCGAGGCGACGGCGCGGAAGCTCCGGGCGCTCGGCTGGGACGTGGTCGCCGTGGCCCGACGTGCCGAGCGCCTCGCCGCGCTGGAGAACGAGATCGGTGCGGTCGCCTTCGCCGCCGATCTCACCGCCGCCGCCGATGTCGAGGCGCTCGCCGAGTGGCTGGCCGAGACGGGGCCGGTCGACGCGCTCGTCAATGTCGCCGGGGGCGCGCGCGGCACCGATCGCGTCGAGGACGGCGACCCCGACGACTGGCAGTGGATGTTCGAGGTCAACGTGCTCGCCACGCAGCGCCTCACCGCCGCCCTGCTGCCGCTGCTGCGCCGCGCCGCCGCCGATCGGGCAGCTCACGCCGACGTGATCTTCGTCACCTCGACGGCCGCGCAGATCGCCTACGCCGGCGGTGCCGGATACAACGCCGCGAAGGCGGGACAGTCGATGATCGCGCATGCGCTGCGCCTCGAGGTCAACGGCGAGCCGCTCCGGGTCATCGAGATCGCGCCGGGCATGGTGCAGACCGAGGAGTTCACTCTCAATCGCCTCGGCGGTGATCGCGCCGCGGCCGACCGGGTGTACGAGGACGTCCAGGCGCCGCTCACCGCCGACGACGTCGCGGACGTCATCGGGTACGCGCTGTCGGCGCCGGGGCACGTCAACCTCGACCTCGTCACGATGCGACCGGTCGCGCAGTCGGCGCAGCACCTGCTGGCCCGCGGGCCGCTGCACGTGCGCACTGCCGGCTGATGGCGCGCACGCTCGACGACCTGGCCGGTGCGGGTCTGCTGGATGCCGGGTGGGCGGAAGCACTCGCGCCCGTCGCCTCCGACATCGCCGCCCTCGGCGAGCGGCTGCGGGCCGAGACTGCCGCGGGCGGCCGGTACCTCCCCGCCGGCGAGCGCGTGCTGCGCGCCTTCTCGCAGCCGCTCGACGACGTGAAGGTGCTCATCGTGGGGCAGGATCCCTACCCCACGCCGGGTCATCCGATCGGCCTCTCGTTCGCCGTCGATCCGAGCGTGCGGCCCCTGCCGCGGAGCCTGGCGAACATCTACCGCGAGCTGCACGACGACCTCGGCATCGAGCCCGTCGCCCACGGCGACCTGTCGGCATGGAGCGACCAGGGGGTGATGCTGCTGAACAGGGTGCTGACCGTCCGCCCTGGTGAGCCCGGCTCTCATCGCGGTTGGGGCTGGGAACGCGTCACCGAGCATGCGATCCGCGTGCTCGCCGCGCGCGACGAGCCCCTCGTGGCGATTCTGTGGGGGAGGGATGCCGCGACCCTGCGTCCGCTCCTCGGTGACACCCCGGTCGTCGCCTCGGCGCACCCGTCGCCCCTCTCGGCCAGTCGGGGATTCTTCGGGTCGCGGCCCTTCTCGCGCACGAACGAACTCCTCACCGCGCAGGGCGCTTCGGCGGTCGACTGGCGCCTGCCCTCCGCCGCGTAGGCTGTCGCCATGCTGGAGGAGGAATACGAGACGGCGAGACGCCGCCTTCCCCGTCATCTTCGCCGCCGGCCCGAGCCGGAGCGCCCGTTCTCCTTCGAGATCCGTCCGGTCGCCGACGGCGACATCCCCGACATCCGGGAGATCTACAACTACTACGTCACCAACTCGGTGGTCACTTTCGATGAGAAGAAGTGGTCGATCGCGCAGTGGCGCGAGAAGGTGGCTCACCTGAAGAAGCTCGGGCTGCCCTTCCTCGTCGCCGAGTCGCCGTCGGGTCAGATCCTCGGGTACGCCTACGTGCAGCCGATGTCGAGCAAGTCGGCGTATCGGTATTCGGTGGAGAACTCCATCTACCTCGGGCAGGCCGCGACCGGGAAGGGACTCGGGCGGGCGCTGCTGGAGGCGCTGATCGTCGCCTGCGAGCAGGCCGGCATCCGGGAGATGGTGGCCGTGATCAGCGACAAGGGGGCCGAGGCCTCCATCGCTCTGCACGAGAAGATGGGCTTCGAAGAGGTCGGCCGCATGGGCCGGGTCGGCTTCAAGTTCGGCCGGTGGCTCGGGACGGTGTACCTGCAGAAGTCGCTGAAGCCGGTGAAGAAGCGGCGGGCGCTCTTCGGGCGGTGATCAGCCGGGGCGTCCGTGCTCGCGCACGCGCTCCACGAGGGTCTGCCACGGTCCTTCCAGATCGGCATCGCCGAACTCGGCCTCACGATCGGCGCCGTGCGAGGTCGCGTGCACCCGCCAGCGGAATCGGTCAGCTCCGCGCGTCGGGCGCGGTGCCGCGTCCCAGGGGCAGGCGTCGATGAGAGGAAGCCAAGATGACGCGTCGTCGCCCTCGAGCTCTGCGCGCCATCGACGGGGGATGCCGGTGACACCGCCGGTGCGCTCCACCAGGATCACCACGATCGCCTCCCCGCTGGGCCCGCCCCCGTCCGTCTGATCGCTCATCCCCGTCCACGATGCTCTCTCGGGGCCGAAGCGCCTACCCGGCGAGATCGACCCCGACGCCCGCCCAGGCGGCGCGAACGGCCGCTGCTTCTTCGGATGATCCACCGTACTCCGACTGGGCGGTGGCCACCGTCGCGGCGGCGAACTCGGAGAAGTCCGCGGTGGGGGAGAGAGTGCCCGACGTCAGGGCGAGGTACCACACGCGCCCCGCGCGCTCCCAGGCGTAACCGCCGAGCGCGGTGGCGCACAGGTGGAATGCCCGGTTCGGGATGCCGGAGTTGATGTGGACGCCGCCGTTGTCATCGGCGGTCACGACGTAGTCGTCCATGTGCCCCGGCTGCGGGTCGCGGCCGAGGATGTCGTCGTCGTACGCGGTTCCCGGCGCCGCGAGCGATCGCAGGGCCCGCCCCTGCACCGCGGGGGTGAAGATCCCCGCGCCGATGAGCCAGCTGGCCTCTTCGGCGGTCTGGTCGAGGTGGTGCTGCTCGACGAGCACGCCGAACACGTCGGCGAGCGATTCGTTCAGCGCGCCGGACTGGTCCTGGTACTCAAGGCCGCCGGCGGCCTCGATGACGCCGTGCGCGAGTTCGTGGGCGATGACGGTGAGCGAGCCGGTGAAGCCGGTGAACACCTCGCCGTCGCCGTCGCCGAAGACCATGCGCTCACCGTTCCAGAAGGCGTTGTCGTAGTCGCGGCCGTAGTGCACGGTCGCCAGCAGCTGGCCGCCGTCACCGTCGATGCCGTTGCGGTCGAAGGCGTCCCAGAACGCGTCGAAGGTGATGCCGAGCCCGTCGAAGGCCTCGTCGACGGCGGCGTCACCGGTGGCGGGGTCGTCCTCGCCGCGCACGCGGCGACCGGGGAGCACCTCGCGACCGCCGGCATCGGAGATCGTGCGGTCGGGCGCGGGGGCGGTCTCGGCGGTGATCGTGCCGTCATCGCCGATGGACAGGCGCAGCCGACTCCGGGTGATGCGGTACGGCGGGGTGGCCTGCAGGGTGGCGCGCGCCGCGGCGGCCGCGTGGGCGAAGGTCGGCTCGTTCACGGAGGCGATCCGGGCGAGGAGATAGGGAGGGATGATCGCGCGCATGGCGACCACGCTAACGCTCACCTCCGACGCCGGGTCAGGTCGCCGGAGGATCGATCAGGGGCACCGACGCCAAGAGGCGCCGGGTGTAGGCCACCTGCGGTTGCTGCAGCACCTTCTCGGTGGGCCCCTCCTCGACGATGCGGCCGTCCTTCATCACGACCACCTCATCGCAGATGCTCTGGACGACGCCGATGTCGTGCGACACCATCACGAGCGTGAGGTCCTCCTGACGGCGGAGATCGGCCAGCAGGGCGAGGATCTGCGCGCGAACGGTGACGTCGAGGGCCGAGAGCGGCTCATCGCCGATGAGCAGACGCGGCCGATGCACGAGCGCGCGGGCCAGGGCGATGCGCTGGCGCTGGCCGCCCGAGAACTCGTGCGGGAAGCGCTCGGTCATCTCTGCCTCGAGTCCGACCTGTTCGAGGACTTCGCGCACCCTCGCCCGCCGGTCGCCCTCGATCCCGAGGGCCCAGAGGGGTTCCCCGACGATCCGCCCGACGCTCATCCGCGGATCGAGCGAGGCATAGGGGTCCTGGAACACCACGCCGGTCAGGCGCCGGAGCCAGTGCAGCGAGCGTGCGGATGAGGTGGCGTCGACCGCGCGCCCCTCGACCTCGACGGTGCCCGAGGTGGGGGCATCGAGCCCCAGGAGGATCCGCACGAGAGTGGACTTGCCCGACCCCGATTCGCCGATGATGCCCAGCGCACTCCCCGCGCGGACATCGACGTCGGCGTCCTCGAGCGCGGTCGTGTACGTGCGCCGCTCGAACAGGGTCTTCTTCGGCAGCGCGTGACGGCGAGTGAGGCGCCGGGCGCTCAGCAGGGTGTCGCTCACGGCGTCCTCCCCTCGGGGCGCCAGAGCGTCGCGGTGGCGTCGCGGAGGAGACCGCGCGTGACGGGCGACGCGGGGTTGCGCAGGATCGTGGCCACCGGGCCCGCCTCCACGACCCGTCCGTCTTCGAGGACCACGGCGTCGGTGGCGACCTGGGACAGCACGGCGAGATCGTGGGTGATGAAGATCAGCGACATCCCGTCAACGGAGACGAGGGTGCGGAGAAGCTCGAGGATCTCGGCCTGGATCGTGACGTCCAGTGCGGTAGTGGGTTCGTCGGCGATAAGCAGGCGGGGTCGGCAGGCGAGGGCCATCGCAATCGCGACCCGCTGGCGCTGTCCGCCGGAGAGCTGGTGCGGGTAGCGCCCCACGATGCGTTCGGGCTCAGGCAGGGCGACGCGCGCCGCCTCGGCGACGGCCCGTGCCGCGGCATCCTTGCGGGTCGCCCTCTCGTGGATGCGCACCGCCTCGGCGATCTGCCGACCGACCGTGCGGATCGGGTTCAGCGCCGTCCGCGGTTCCTGGAAGACGATGCCGATCTCGTCGCCGCGGAGTTCGGCGAGCTCGCGCTCGCGAAGACCGATGAGCTCGCGGCCGTTCCAGCGCACGCTCCCCGACGCCGTCGCGCCGTCGGGGAGGAGCCCGAGGATCGCCAGTGCCGTGAGCGACTTCCCCGACCCCGACTCGCCGATGAGCCCCACCCGCGCGCCGCTCGGCACCTCGAACGAGATGCCGTCCACGACCCGTCGGCCGTTGATCTCGACGACGAGGTCCCTCACCGACAGACTCATGCGACCACCTCGGGCACATGCGTCCGCGCGCGGCGGGCCGACCCGCCGCGGCGGGAGAGGGTCGGGTCGGTGGCGTCGCGGATGCCGTCGCCGAGGAGGTTCAGCCCGAGGACCGTGAGGGTGATCGCGAGGCCCGGCCACAGCACCGAAAGGGGATACACGGTGAGGTACTGCTGAAGCTCCGCCAGCAGCAGCCCCCACGACGGCTCGGTCGGGGGCGCGCCGAAGCCGAGGTACGACAGACCCGCCTCGGCGAGGACGGCCACGGCCATGCCCCACGACAGCTGCACGATGAACACCGGCGCGACGTTCGGCAGCAGGTGGCGGACGAGGTTCTGCGCGGGGGTGAGGCCCGAGGCGCGGCCCGCGAGCACGAAGTCGCTCTGCAGCACGCGCCGGAGCTCGGGTCGGGTGACGCGGGCGATGTTCACCCCGAAGCCGATGCCCACGGCCCAGATCACGACCCAGAGCGACCCGCCCCAGACCGCCGAGATCATCATCGCGATGAGGAGCACCGGGAAGGCGATGAGGATGTCGACGGCCACCGCCACCGTCTCCCGCACCCAGCGGCGGGTGAGGGCGCCGAGCGCGGCGAGGGCGAGCCCGAGCACGGTGGCCACGAGGCCCGCGCCGACCGCGACGACGACCGTCGTCCGCGACCCGGCGATGAGGAGGCTGAGGATGTCACGGCCGGTGCCGTCGGTGCCGAGGACGTGCGGCCACCCGGGCGGCGCCCAGCGGTTCGGGATGTCGACCTGTTGCGGGTCGAACGGCGTCCACACGAGCGACACCGCGGCGGTGAGGAGGATGACGGCGACGACGATGAGACCGAAGCGGCCGGTCGACAGCGCCCAGAGTCGTCGGAAGGCGCTCATGCGGCCTCCCGCTGCCGGGGGTCGAGGAGGCGGTGGACGAGGTCGACGAGGAAGCCGACGAGGAGCACGAAACCGGTGAGGATCAGCAGTTCGCCCTGCACCATCGGCAGATCACGGGCGTCGACGTCATTCACCAGCATCCGTCCGATCCCGGGCAGGCTGAACAGCTGCTCGATGATCACGGCGCCGACGACGATGCCGGCCACCTGGAGACCCAGCACCGAGATCACCGACAGACCGACGTTCGGCAGCCCGTGCCGGATCAGGGCGGCGTTGCGGGTGAGGCCCTTGGCTGCGGCGGTGCGCACGTAGTCCTGCCCGATCGCTTGGAGGGTGGCGCTCCGCACGAACCGCAGCAGCATCGCCCCCTCGATGATGCCGATCGTGAGCGCGGGGAGGATGAGGGCGCGGAGGGCGTCGACGGGCTGGCTCCAGCCACCCCGGGGGAAGCCCTGGGCGGGGAGCCAGCCGAGCCACACCGCGAAGACCACGACGAGCATCATCCCCGCCCACACCACGGGCACCGCGGCGAGGGCCTGGGCCCCGACGCTCAGCGCGGTGCCGTCTGCGCGTCCGCGGCGGAGGGCCGAGAGCACGCCGAGCGGGACGCTGACGGCGAGGGCGAAGAGGAGGGACAGGATGCCGAGGGGCACCGTCACGCGTGCCTTCTCGGCCAGCTCGGCGGTGACCGTCAGGCCCGTGTAGAGCGACGTACCGAGATCGCCCCGGAACACCCCGCCGATCCAGTCGACGTACTGCGCCCACAGCGGCGCATTCAGCCCGAGGCTCTCCCGGATCGCGGCGACCTGCTCGGGGGTGCCGTTCGTGCCGGCGATCTGCTGTGCGACGTCGCCGGGGAGGACGCGCAGAGTGAGGAAGATGAGCGCACTGGCCACGAACAGCCCCAGCAGCAGCAGGGCTCCCCGGGTCAGCGCGTACCGGATCACTCGCTCTTGGTCAGCTCTGAGAGATCGAGGCGGGCGTTGACGTTGTCAGCCGGCATCCCGTCGATCCCGGTGGCCACCGCACTGACCCCTGCCCAGTTGTAGAGCCAGTCGGCGGCGGCATCCTCGGCGACGATACGCGCGGCCTCGGCGAGGAGGGCGTCGGCCTCCGCCTCATCCGTGGCACGCAGCGACTGCTCGTAAAGATCCTGCACTTCGGGGTTGTCGTAGGTGAAGTAGTAGTCGGGGTTCGCCCAGTTCTCGAAGTCGCGGGGCTCGGCGTGGTTGACGTAGCTGAGCTCGTAGTCCTTGTTCGTGTACACGTCGTTGACCCACACGCCGAAGTCGACCGCGTCGACCTCGAGGGTGATGCCGACCTCGTTGAGGTTCGACACCAAGATCTGCGGGATCGTCGTGCCGTAGAACGAGGGGATGGTGAGGGTCAGCTCGAGGTCGTCGACCCCTGCTTCCTCCAGCAGCGCGCGCGCTGCCTCGGGATCGTACGGCGCCGTGTCGCTGAGGTCCTCGTAGCCGGGGTCGGGCTCGGGGATGGGGCCGTACAGGGTCTGGCCGGCACCGACCGCCTCGACGATGGCGTCGTGATCGATCGCCTGACGGATCGCCTGGCGCACCCGCTGGTCGTCGAGGGGTGCGGCCGTGCTGTTCATCGCCAGCACGCTCTTGTCGGTGGCGGTGCCGAGAACGACGGTCCAGTCGCCGTTCTGCTCGATCTGCTCGGTGAGGTTCGGATCGAACCCGGTGAGCACGTCCACTTCGCCCGCGGCCGCGGCGTTCACCGCGGCTTGGTCCTCGGCGATGTACTGGAAGACCACTTCGCCGACGCCCGCGGCGTCGCCCCAGTAGGCGTCGTTGCGGGTGAGGGTGATGCTCGCCCCCTGCTGCCACTCCTCGAGGACGAACGGCCCGGTGCCGTTGGCCGCCGTCTGGTAGTCGACGGTGTCGCCCTCCTTGAGGATGATCCCGGCGCGGCCGGTGAGGTTCCACAGCAGGCTCGAGTCGGGCTGCGCGAGCGTGAGAGTGACGGTCTGCCCGTCGGCGGTGATCGACGACACGTTCGCCAGACGGGCGGAATCGGCCCACTCGGGGGTGTCCTTGCGGGTCTGCAGCGACCACACCACATCCTGCGCGGTCAGCTCCTGACCGTCGTGGAAGGTGACGCCCTCCTCGAGGGTGAAGGTGTACGTCAGGCCGTCGTCCGAGACCTCCCAGTCGCTGGCGAGCGCCGGGACGATCTCCTGGTCGGTGGTCCGCGACACCAGGCCCTGGTAGACGTTGTCGATGAGCACCTGGTCGAGGGCCGCGCCGGTGGTCTGGCGGATGTCGAGGTTGCCGGGCTCGAGCACGAGGCGGATCGCGACCGAGGCATCGGGGTTCGGCTCGCCTGTCGCGCCCGTCGGACCCGGGTCGGCGGTGGAGGTGCATCCGGCGAGCACGAGGGCGGACGCGGCGAAGAGTGCGGTGGCGGCGAGGGCCGTGCGGCGAAGCATGTGATTCCTTTCGGGACGGCACCCGGGGGAGGGGGATGCCGGCAGGCTCGCCCGAGCGAGCCGTGGTGCGGATACAGCCTAGGGAACCGCCGGGAACCCTGCCGAACCCGCTACCCGGAACGCAACAGAAGCGTTAATCCTTCCCGGCGGCCCGTCGGACTTCGGCGGCCAGGGCGACGGGGGCGTCCTCCTGCAGATTGTGGCCGCCGGCGAGAGTGAGGACGGATGCCGCGGGCACACGCTCGCGGAAGACCTCGGCGTCGGCGTCGGTGACGTAGCCACGCTCGCCCCGGATCAGCTGGAGCGGAGCGCGGACGGCGGCGAGGTCTTCCCATCCCGCCTCACCGAGCACGGCAGCCACGGCATCGCTCCCCGCGCCCGCGTCGGCGTCGGTGGCGGGCCGGTCGCCCCCGTCGGAGGCGGCGGCCGCGATGTGGGCGAAGTGGTGCTTCCACTCCACCCGCCCGTCGGCGCGGATGCGCGAGTTGAAGTACACCCCCCGCGCCGCCTTCTCGCGCGTACCGCCGCCGAGTCCGAATGCCATGGCCTTCTCGACGAGCTCGTCGCGGTCGGCCCAATCCGTGGGCCCGGCGAAGAACCGGCGGATCTGTGCGGCCCCGGCGTTCGGATCGAGGCCCGGGGTGATGTCGATCACGACGAGGCGCTCGACGAGGTCGGGGCGAGCGGCGGCGACGGCAGCGGCGGTGAGACCCCCGAGGGACTGTCCGACCAGCACCTGCGGACGATCGGTCCAGGCGGTCATCGCCGTGGCGACGTCGGGTGCCAGCATCCGTCCGACATAGGCGGCGTCGGCGCGCCACGACGAATCGCCGTGTCCGGGCAGATCGATCGCGAGGGCCGGAAGACCGAGGGCGATGACGGTGGTGTCCCAGGTGTGGGCGTTCAGCCCCGCACCGTGGA
Organism: Microbacterium sp. CCNWLW134; assembly: GCF_037083565.1. Lineage (NCBI taxonomy): Bacteria > Bacillati > Actinomycetota > Actinomycetes > Micrococcales > Microbacteriaceae > Microbacterium > Microbacterium sp. CCNWLW134. The sequence goes on from NZ_JBAOJU010000001.1 coordinate 736,840, forward strand.
GGAAGGTCACCACGGGGCGGTCACCGGGGGCATCGAACCACCACCGCAGTCCGCTGACGACCCGACCGTCGGGAAGGTCGATCCGACGGCGCTCACCGTGGGGGAGCGGGCCCGGCAGACCGGCGTCGGCCGCCTGGGCGGGGAGGAATGAGAACTCATCGGCGGGTTCGGTCACGCGGCCATTCTGCCTCAGGCCCGCTCGCGGCCGCGCGGGTAGGCTGACGCCATGACCGCGGAACAGCGCGTACACCTGGCGAAGTCGGCTCCCCCCGCCTACAGCTCGCTCGCGGGCCTGGCGAAGCAGGTCGGGGCGATCGCGGCCGAGGCCGGCATCGATGACCGTCTCAAGGAGATCGTGCAGATCCACGTGTCCCAGCTCAACGGCTGCGCCTACTGCGTGCGCGTGCACGTGGAGAAGGGGGTGAAGGCGGGGCTCGACGCCGACGTCGTCGCGCAGATCGCCACGTGGCGTGACTCGGGCGTCTTCTCCGAGCGCGAGCGGGCCGGGCTCGAGCTGGCCGAGGCCTTCACCTTCATCCACGACGACGGGATCCCCGACGACGTCTACGACCGTGTCGGGGGTGTCCTCAGCGAGGCCGAGTACGTCGCCCTCAGCTGGATCCTCATCTCCATCAACGCCTTCAACCGCCTCGCCATCGCCGGGCGGTACCCGGTCGCGTCGCGGGAGACCAGCGCGGCGACCTCGCGATGACCTCGGACGACCCGCACGTCCCCGGCAGCGTCAACCTCCGCGACACCGGGGGGCTCCCGGCCGGTCGCGGCACGACGCGATCCGGCGTCCTCTTCCGGTCGGGGAATCTCGCCCAGCTCCACGACGACGGTGTGGCGGCGCTCGGTCGCCTGGGCATCCGGACCATCGTCGACCTCCGCGCCGACGACGAGGTCGCCCACGCCCCGAGCCGCGTGGGTTCGCTCGGGGTCACCACGGCCCATGTGCCGCTCTTCCTCGGCTCGGTGACCTCGTTCTTCACCCAGGACATGAGCCTGTCCGACATGTTCCGCTCGCTCGCCGAGGAATCGGGTGAGCAGATCGTGACCGCGATCCGCGCCATCCTCGGTGATCCCCCCGCCCTGGTCCACTGCACGGTGGGGAAGGATCGCACGGGGGTCACCGTCGCCATCGCGCTCGCCGCGGCGGGCGTCGACCGCGAGGCGATCATCGCCGACTACGCCCGCACCGAGGGCCTGCTGCCCGAGTGGCGCAACCGCGACATCGTGGCGCGGCTGAAGCAGCGGCATCCCGAAGCCGTTCACCTGGAGGAACTGGCCACCCGCTCGCCGGCGCCGGTGATGCGCGCGTTCCTCGACGACCTCGACGAGCGATACGGGTCGGTGGCCGGCTTCCTCGTCGCGCACGGGCTCGGCGAGGACGAGGTACGGCGGCTCCGCGAGGTTCTCGTGGAGGAGGCGAGGGGCGCCTCCGAGAAAGACCTCGCATCGAACGACTCAGGTTAGGCAACCCTTCCTCGGCGGTATAGTGAAAGGGCCATGTCGAAGATCGCCCCGTCGCCCACCGAGCACAACACCGCTGCCTGCCGCTCATCGCGGCACACGCGCGTGCAGCACGTGATCGCCGCCGACGAAGCGTCGCTCGTCGAGCTCGAGACGCTGCTGGCGACCCTCCCGCTGTGCTCGACCGGACGGGTGTTCATCGAGATCCCCGACGACGCCGCGCGCCGCGACATCGCCGTTCCGCCGAGGATGGTGCTCACCTGGCTCGACCGCTCGCGCCGCAGCGGCGCACCCGGCACGGGTCGTGGCTGCACCTCGGGCGAGGCCCTGTCTCGCGCGGTGATCGCGTGGGCCGACGAGATGCTCTGCGACGACGGCGACGCCACGCGCATCCATCTTCTCGGCGGCTACCTCGGGACCGTCGACATCGTCGAACACCTCACCGGGGTGCGCGAGATCGACCCCTCGCACATCCACACCCCGGCTCGCTACGGTCTCAGCTCCGCGCGCTGACGCGCTCGGGCCGGCGGGGGAGATAGCGGCCGTCCTCCAGGCCCGCCTGGACCTCGAAGCGGTTGCGCAGCGGATCACGCCCCGCCAGCAGATACAGCACGGGCATGAGGAACCCGTACCGGCGCCACTGGCGCTTGTGCACCGCCTCGTGTCGGAGGAGCCGGTCGTCGATGGTGCCCGTGCCGGTGAGGAAGCAGTCGCCGACGCACACTCCGCCTCGCGCGAAGGTCCAGTTCGGCATGCCGCGGAAGACGAGCAGCCCGCCCCGGCGCTCGACCCTGCCCGTGCTCCACAGCGCGCCCCACACGCGGCCGAGGGCGCACCCGTAGAGGTACCCGAGATAGCTGAACGGCGAGTCGAGAAGCAGGGACGGGACGAACCGGTCGGGGTCGTCGCTCACGCCAGCGCCCCGACGATGCGCAGGATCGTGCCGAGATCGTCGACGGCCACTTCGGGTTCGGTCGGGGAGAACTCGGTGAGCGTCGCTCCCGCGAGCGGGAGGCGGGCTCGAACGGCGCGGATCGTGCCGACGACCTGCTCCACCGTGGCTCCGAAGGGCACCGGATGACTCACGCCGCTGATCAGCCCGGGATCGAGCACGTCGAGGTCGACGTGGATGTACACGCGGCTCGCCCCGGTTGCGGCGACCGCCTCGACGACGGCCTCGGGGTCGGCGAGGGCGTCGGGGCCGAGGAGGGTGATCCCGGATGCCGGGGCGAAGTCCTCCTCCTCGGCATCGAATTCGCGGGTCCCCGCCAGCAGAACACGTGAGGCGGGAAGCGGGGGATCCAAGGCGAGCCCCGCCGGGGCGTCGCCGAGGAGGGCTCGCACGACCATTCCGTGGAAGGCGCCGCTCGGCGAGGTCGCCGGCGTCTGCAGATCGGCGTGGGCGTCGAGCCAGAGGACGGTCACGTCGGAGGTGTCGAGCGCGGCGAGAGAGGGGAGCGCCACCCCGCAGTCGCCGCCGACCACCACGGCCGGCCCGTCACCGTCGGCGACCGCGCGCGAGACCAGTTCGGCGATGCGGGTAAGCGAGCTGAAGCGACGCACCCCCGAGCCGAGGTCCTCGCCGGCTTCGGTGGGGACCTCGAGGATCGTGGTCGCGGTGCGGGGGAGGTCGCCGGCGATCGCCAGCGCCCCGTCGATGAGACGCATCGCCCGCGATGACGAAGACCCCTGCCATTGTGGGACGACGATGAAGCGTGCCACGTCGGCTCCTTCCGTGAGAACGGCGACGGGGGTGGGCGATCGTGCGCCCACCCCCGTCGATGCGATCAGACCGCGTCGGGGCTGGCCGGCAGCGCCTGGGGCGTCGGGCCCCCGGTCTTCAGCGCGGCCAGGCGCGCCTCGACCTCGGTGAGCTCACCGACATCCTCCAGCGCGTTGAACTGCGCGTCCAGGCTCGAGGCGGCCAGTTCCTGCTTGCCCTGGGCCAGGGCCTCCTGGCGGCGGACCTTGTCCTCGAACCGGCCGAGCTCGCTGGTGGGGTCGAGCACGTCGATGGAGCGGACCGCGTCGTGCACCTTGGTCTGGGCCTCGGCGACCTTCGCGCGCGACAGCAGCTCGGAGCGCTTGGACTTCAGCTGCTCGAGCTTCTGCTTCATGCCGTTGAGGCCGTCCTTGAGCTTGTCGACGACCTCGGTCTGGGTGGCGATGGTGGGGGCGATCGCCCGCGCCTCGTTCTCTTCGCTGATCTGGCGCTGCAGGGCGATCTTGGCGAGGTTGTCGAACTTGTCGGCGTCGACGGTGTTGCCCTGGGCGCGCAGCTCGTCGGCCTTGCGGCTGGCCGCGAGCGCCTTGTTGCCCCACTCGGCAGCCGCCTGCACGTCCTCCTGGTGGTCGCGCTCGAGCAGGCGCAGGTTGCCGATCGTCTCGGCGATCGCCGACTCGGCGTCGGCGATGGAGTTGGTGTAGTCGCGCACCAGCTGGTCGAGCATCTTCTGCGGATCCTCGGCCTGGTCGATGAGGGCGTTGATGTTCGCTCGGACGAGCGTGGAGATGCGACCGAAGATGGACTGCTTGGCCATCATGTTTCCTTCCTGTCGGTACGTGGTGTGAGCCGGAGCTCGGGGTCGAACGATGCGAGTGTCGGTGGTGGGTCCGGACGTGGGCGGCGGATCAGAAGCGGCCACCTCCGCGGCGCCCGCGCGTTCCTCCGCCTCCGAAGCTACCGGTGCGGAATCCGCCGCCGCCCGAACGGCGCCCGCCGAACGAGGCGGACCCGCCGGAGCGCCACGATGAACCGCCCCCTCCGCCGCGCAGGGAGTTGACGACGATGCCGCCGAGGATCGCCCCGAGGATGTCGCTGCCGGCACCTCCGGCTCGGCCTCCGCCGAACATGCCGTCGCTGTTGTATCCGCCGCCGTCGAAGGCGCCGACATCGCGCTGGGCCGTAGCCAGGGCCTCGTCGGCGAGCGCCTGGGCGCGCTCGGCCTCGGCCAGTGCGGCGCGCGGATCGGAGGTCTGGAGGTGCTCGGCGCGGACGACGGCGGCGCCGGCCTCGGCGAGGCGGGTACGGGCGTTCGCGCCCACCGCCCCGCGCCGCGTCATGATGTAGTCCTCTGCCGCGGCGACCCGGGCGCGGGCGCCGGTGAGGGTGCGGGCGAGCGCCTCGGTCAGCCGGTGCTGCTCGGCCTGGGCGTCGCGGATGCCCGCCACCAGCGCATCCAGCTGCTGATCGGCGGCTTGCAGCCGGTGCAGCGTCGCGAGCGGGTCTCGGGGGCTCGCCGACAATTCGTCGCGTGCGAGCCCGGTGACCTGCCGCGTGGCCGCGACGGCCGCGGCGACCTGGCCGTCGGGGTCGGGGAGTGCCCCCGACGCGGCCGTCTCGCGCTCGAGCTCGGCGATGAGATCGGATGCCGCCTTCTCGGCGTTTCGCAGATCGGCGGCCAGCTTCTCCACCGCGTTCTGAAGCACCTCGGCCTGATCGACGGCCTCTTCAGCAGCACGGATGCCGACAGCGGCCTCGCCGCCGTCGCCGCCGTCCAGAGCGGTCCGTGCCTCGGTCAACTGCTGCTCGGCGAACCCGAGACGCTGACGCGCCTGTTCGACGTTGTCGGCGACGGCGCTGAGGGCGGTGTCGCGGTAGGTCGCGCGCAGCTGCGTCATCCGCTCTTCGGCGGCGCCGAGCCGGGCGATCGCATGCTCTCGCTCGGCCGCGACACGGGTGAGGGCCTCGGGGGCGGTGCGCTCGAGCTCGCGCAGCGCATCGAAGTCGGCGGCCTTCTCGTCGAGCCCGGCGTTGGCGGCCTGGCAGAGCTGGAGGATGCGCTCGTTCCACTCGCGGCGATCCGCGTCGGTGTCGGCGATCTCGTCGTCGAGGCGCTGCTTGAGCGTGAAGGCCTCGGCGAGCTGCGCCTTGGCCGTGTCGAGGGCGGCGACGAAATCGGCGGTGGCGTCGTCGCCGAACTGCGCGCGGGCGAAGCCGAGCTCCTGCTCGCTGGTGCGGACGGCGTCGTCGGTGTCGACCAGGGCCGAGGCAGCCTGTCGTTCGAGGTCGGCCAGGGGCATCTGCGGAGCCTCGGCCGACGCGGGGTGCGCGCCGGCGGCGGCACCGACGGCGCGGCGGCGGCGTCGCACGAGGAGCCAGATGACGACGACGGCGGCGACACCCACCAGAACAAGAACGAAGATCCACCCCGCTCCGGCACCGGAGGTGGTGGCGGACTCGAAACCGTCGACCGTCGTGGTCACGGCACCCACCCAGTCTCCGTCGCGGAGGAAGGGGCGGATCTCTCCTTCGATGGCGGTCAGCTCGTCGGCCGACACCGGGCCCGCACTGTCGGCCGAGATGTAGTACTCCCGCCCGTCGGTCGAGACCGCGAGCACGTACTGGTCGATGCCGAGGCCGTTGCGCGAAGCCACCTCGTCGGCCCACTGCTGACTGTCGTCGGGGTTGGTGAACTCCGAGACGAAGACCGCGTAGAGATCGATGCCGGTCTGGTCGTACAGCGCGGCGAGCTGGTCCTGGACGGCCGACTCCTCAGCCTGGTCGAGCACGTCGGACTCGTCGACTACGTACCCGGCGCCCAGCTCCACCGGGTCGGTCGCCGAGGCGGCGGGTCCGCCCGCCACGAGGATCATCGTCAGCGCCGCCGTGACCGCCGCCGCCCATCGCGCACGCATGGATCAGCCTCCCACCGTGAGTCTATGCAGGGGGGCTGACCACGCGGTAGGGAAACGTCCAGGCTCGCCCGAGTCGCGGGTCGCTGCACCTCACGGCGACCGCTCGCGGGTATCGTCTTCGCGGCCGCGGAGGGAACACATGGACGATCGATACGGTGGCGACGTGCTGTCGGCGGGTTGGCGCGAGCGCGGCCGTCCGGTGGTGGCGCGCGTCGGCGCGGAGCGCGACCTGGTCGTCGAAGTCGCCGACGACGGGTTCTGCGGCGCCGTCACCGGCGTCACCGGGGGACTGGTCGAACTCGAGGACCGCCTCGGGCGGCGACGGGTGTTCCCGCTCGGCCCCGGATTCCTCATCGACGGAGCCGACGTGATCCTCGACCCCCCGCGTCCGGCAGCGGCATCGGCGCCGCGACGCACGGCATCCGGATCGTTCGCCGTCGCCGACGCGCGGGCGCGGACGGCCCGGGCGAGCCGCATCCTCGTCGAGGGGCGACACGATGCCGAACTGGTCGAGAGAGTCTGGGGCGACGACCTGCGCGTCGAGGGCGTCGTGGTCGAGTATCTGGAAGGGGTCGACCATCTCGCCGATGTCCTCGACGCCGATCCGCCGAGCTCCGACCGCCGCTACGGCGTGCTCGTCGACCACCTCGTGCCGGGCTCGAAGGAGTCGAGACTGGCGGCCGCAGTCGAGGCGACCCGCCACGGGCCCTTCGTGCGGATCGTGGGGCATCCGTTCGTCGACGTGTGGCAGTGCGTCACACCCCGGGCGATGGGGATCAGCGCGTGGCCCGAGGTGCCACGGGGCATCGAGTTCAAGGTCGGTGTCTGCCGGGCGCTCGGCTGGCCGGCGCGGGATCAGGCCGACATCGCCCGTGCCTGGCAGCGGATCCTCGGACGCGTGAGCTCGTACCGCGACCTCGAACCGGCTCTCCTCGGGCGTGTGGAGGAGCTCATCGATTTCGTGACCGAACCCGGCGCCGCCTGAGCGGTCGGTAGCCTGGGGGTATGCCCGAATCCACCGACGTCCGCGTCTTCCGCGAGCGGCCGGTGTCGTTCGTCCGGCGCAGCGGTCGGATGTCCGAGGCGCAGGAACGCGCATGGGAACAGCTGTCGGCGCACTACGTGCTGGATTTCGAACGCGGCGACGCGGCGACGAGCGTGCGACCGGATGCCGCCATCGACCCCGCACGGGTGTTCGGCCGTCGAGCTCCCCTCGTGGTGGAGATCGGGTCGGGCCAGGGGCATGCGATCGTCCACGCCGCGGCCTCTCGTCCCGACACCGACTTCCTCGCCGTCGAGGTGTTCAAGGCGGGCCTTGCCCGCACCATGCTCGATGCCGATCGCGCCGCGGCGCGCAATCTCCGCCTGGCCGAGGCCAATGCGCCCGAGGTGCTGGAGCACCTTCTGCCCGCGGGCTCGGTGGATGAGCTGTGGATCTTCTTCCCCGATCCGTGGCACAAGAAGCGGCACACCAAGCGGCGCCTGATCGACCCGGATTTCGCCCCGTTGGTCCGGCAGGCGCTCCGCCCCGGCGGCGTGGTGCGATTGGCCACCGACTGGGAGGACTACGCGCGGCAGATGCGCGTCGTGTTCGATGAGGCGCAGGGATTCACCCGCGATTTCTCCGGGGAGTGGGCCGAGCGTCACCCTGGGCGGGTGCTCACCGCGTTCGAGCGCAAGGGCGAGCGAGCGGGGCGCGCGATCCGCGACCTCGCCTACCGCACCGCCGGTGGGCGCTGATGCCCGCGCTTCCCGAGGTCGCGACCCTCCACCGCCCGGCGCTGTCGGCCAAACTCGCCCCGGCGATCCTGGTGTGCCTGGCCGCTCCGGCGTTCTTCGTCCTCCTGCTGCCCTGGCTCGGGTGGACCCTCCTGGCCGCCGGTCTGCTCGCAGCCTTCCTGGTCGAGCGATCCGACGCCCGCCGTGCGATGACCTCGGGCACGGCGGCGGAGGGCTTCGAGGGACGTCGGCCCCCCGGCATCCTTCGCGACCTGTCTCTGATCGCCGCCGGTCTGCTCATCGTCAGCGCCATCCCGCTCAAGGCCGAGCTCGACAACATCGCCATGCTGCGGTTCACCGTGGCCCTCGGCGGGGCGGTGCTGGTGCCCTACCTGATCTCGCGATTCGTGTATCGCGACTACGCCATCCGCTTCCCGTGGCGAGGCGGTGGCCGGTGGACCTCGCTGCAGTGGGGCTGGCTCGTAGGCGTGCTGGTGCTCGGCTGGCTGATCCTGCCGTTCTACTTCATCACATCGGGGGTCTACCAGAACTGGCCGGTCGTGGACACCCCCGACCTCATCGCGCGACTGTTCGTCGGCGTGGGCGCGGTGGGCATCTGGGACGAGCTGTTCTTCATCTGCACGTGCTTCGCCCTGCTCCGCCGCCACTTCCCCGACAAGCAGGCCAATGTGCTGCAGGCGATCGTCTTCGTGTCGTTCCTCTGGGAACTCGGCTACCGCGCGTGGGGTCCGGTGCTGACCATCCCCTTCGCGCTCCTTCAGGGCTACATCTTCATGCGCACGCGGTCACTCGCCTACGTCGTCACGGTGCATCTGCTCTTCGACGCCGTGGTGTTCGCCGTGCTCGTGCACGCCCACAACCCGGGGCTTCTCGACGGGCTGTTCTTCGTTCCGAGCCCCGGCTGAGCCCCACCGGGGAGGCCGTCCTCCTCAGGACCTTGGTCCCTGCCTCGTCCGCGGCGCCGCCCTAGCGTCGGGGTAGCGCCCGCGGCACAGGGGCCGAGTCGCCGAGGCTGGAGGAAACGACATGAGTACTGTCAGAACGACGGGCATGGACACCGCCGAGACCACCGGATGGGCAGGGTGGGTCGTCTTCGCCGGGGTGATCCTTCTCGTCAGCGGAGTCTTCAGCGGCGTACAGGGCCTCGTCGCGCTCGTAGGTCCCGACACGTATTACGTGATGACCAACGGATCGCTGTGGCTGATGGACGTCGCCGGCTGGGGCTGGTGGAACCTCATCGTCGGGGCGCTCCTGGTGCTGACCGCTGTGGCGCTGTTCGCCGGGCAGACGTGGGCGCGGGTCATCGCCGTCATCCTCGCCGGGCTGAGCGCCGTGGGCCAGCTCATGCTGATCCCGGCTCAACCCTGGTGGTCGTTGATCGTCATCGCCATCGATGTCGTCATCATCTACGCGCTGACCGTGCACGGCCGCGAGCTGCGCACCGACGTCTGAGACGCGGCGGCTCGTTCCAGCCCGACGGGAGGGGACGCGCGGGAAAGGACACGCCCATGACCACCTTCGACTACGGTCCGATCGAGTTCTACGCCATCGCCTTCGACGGCGATCGCCCCGGTCCCGCCGTCCTGCAAGCGATCGACGACCTCGTCGCCACGGGTACGGTGAACCTCCTAGATCTCGTCTTCGTCCGACGTTCGCCGGAGGGTGAGATCGAGACGCTCGATGTCAGCGACACGGTCGACGACGGTGCGCCCGCCCTCGACCTCGTGGGACTCGCCGGCCACGAAGACATCCAATACCTCGCGGACAGCCTGGAACCGGGCACCTCGGCGGCGATCGTCGTCGTCGAGTTGTTGTGGGCGAAGGCGTTCGCCGCCGCGCTCTACGACGCAGGCGGCGCTGTCATCGCGCGGGAGGGAATCCCCGCACCCGTCGTCAATGCGTTCCTGTCCGAGTACGCGGACTGAGAGAGGAGAACGACATGCCCTTGGGTCGACGAGGCCGCCCAGGCCTCATCGGGATGGCGGCTCGAACGGCGGTCGTGGCAGGCACAGCGACTGCTGTGTCGGGTCGCGTCCAGCAACACCAGCAGCAGAAGTACGCTGAGCAGTCGCAGCAGCGGGCCGACGAGGCCGCGGCGCAGCAGGCGGCCATCGATCAGGCGGCCGCGCAGGCCGTCGCCGATGCGCAGGCGGCCCGGACGCCTCCCGCCCCGCCGCCCGCAGGAGGAGACGATGTGATCGCACGGCTCACCCAGCTCGCGCAGCTGCATGCGCAGGGCGCCCTCACCGACGACGAGTTCGCGGCCGCCAAGGCGAAGCTGCTGAGCTGAAATGCCGGCTCGCCTCTTGGCCTCTCGCGTGAGCGCAGAATACCGCCGGGCGTCGTGTTCTGCTCTCCTACAACTTCAGCTCTCAGGGGCCCACGAACATCCCAGGTTGGGGACTCAGCCTCCATGAACTTCGGACTCTCGGCGCTTGCAGTCCTTCGCGCGTCGGTAGTAGCTGGATCGGGACATCCCGAGATCACGCGCGACCTCGGTCACGGGCTCTCCGCTTCGGACGAGCCGGATCGCATTGTGGATCTGGCTGTCGGTGATGCGCTGTGGACGGCCGCCAAGGTTCTTGCCAGCGGCACGACGCTTGCTGATTGAATCCAGGATGCGTTCGCGCTTGATCTCGTGTTCCATCTGCGCCAGCGCCGCCATGATGGTGAACACCATCGCCCCCATCGGCGTCGACGTATCCACGTCTCCGCCGCCCAGGTTCAAGACCCGGAGACCCGCCCCGCGGGTGCGGAGCTCATCCGCGAATTCGAGCATACTCTGCGTGGATCGCCCGAGTCTGTCCAATGTCGTGATGACTAGCGTGTCGCCTTCGATGAGCGCTTCCACAGCCCGATCGAACTGAGGACGAGACGCGCGCGCACCGGAAACGCCGTGATCGACGTAAAGGTCGTCACGTCGGACGCCCGCGGCGAGGATGTCCGCCTCTTGTCGGTCAGTCGATTGCTGCCTCGTCGATACCCGCGAGTATCCGATGAGCTTTTGCATGGTGTCCTCCGATGTGTCTCGGAAGGGACGGCGAGTCCGTCGATTCCGCCCAAAGCTTGCGGCACATGGTTACGGGAATCCACAGCGATGCCCGCCTAGCGCTGTTGCATTCCTCCCACCGAACTGCACCGCGGGGCTCGGCATGGCTGTCATCGTCGCCAACGGAGCCCTTACTCTCGACGGGTCGTCAGCCGCCGCGACGTGTCGGCGATGCGTCGCGCAAGCTAAGGGATACGAGTCAGCGGTCGTAGATGTCGCGGCGGTGTCCAAGGGTGACGACGACCACCACGAGGATGTCGTCCTGGACGGTGTAGATGATGCGGTAGTTTCCGACGCGCACCCTGAGGCCGTCCCGGCCCTGTAGCGCCTTGGCTCCGGGCGGCCGCGGATCCTGACCGAGCAGCGCGATGGCGCCGCGGATGCGGTCGCGGTCCTGGTGATCGATGCGCTTGAGCGCTCGAATAGCTGCCGGTCGGATTTCGATCCGGTAGCTCACTCCCAGCCCAGGTCCTTCTTGACCTGGTTCCAGGGGATGTTCTCGCCTTCTTCAGCCATCGCGTCATCGAAGGCAGCCGCGTCCTCGGCGTCCTCGAGAGCCTCGAGCATGCGCTCATACTGCTCCGGACTCACCACCACTGCCGCGCGCTGACCGCGCCGTTCGATGAAGACCGCTTCCTTCTGGGAACGAGCGATCACGTCCGACAGATGGCTGCGGGCGTCTGCGACGCTGACACTCGACATACCGCAAGTGTACATCTATAGCGCAGTGATGTACATCAGGTGCCTCACCCACATCACTCCCATTAGCACGCGGACCGATGCCGAGTGCGACAGCGGGCGTAGCGCGCGTGAAGGGATACGAGACGAATCCTGCTCACGGAAGCGCGAGCGCACATCGCCCCGCGGCATGAAGACGGTGACGGTCTTCACGAAATCTAGAGGATTGTACAAACGGCCGCCGCTATGTCGGGGCCCGACGGCTGACAGCGTCTCAACCGAGCTCGACAGTCCAGGCTAGGGTCCAGAGATTCGGGTCCAAGCCGTGGCGCCTTCCGCACGTCGTACCGCAGCGTCGGGCGTGACAACCGTAGCCTCGCCAGCGCGACGAGTGTCGTCGCGCGCTGCATGGCGAAAGCGGGCGCCTTCATAAAGCCGCCACCCGATGGCAACCAGGAAGAACGCGGCAATCAGAATGATTCCGACGAGTTCTGCCATGACGACACGATAGATCTCCGCGTTGCACGGCCGCAGCGGTGTTCATGAGAAGTTCAACACGCCAAAGACGCTGCACCAGCGACCGGCTTGGCCATCCGACGTCCAGGGATCACCAGCCACCACCTCCGCGGCGTTAATTGCGGCTGAGGTATCGGCTAACCGCCCGCACCCCACCCGGCTCGGCGCTGATCAGTCGGTTCGTTGTAGCGGTCATTCGGTGTGTCCGCCTGCGCCGCCGGCCGGTTCTGACGCGTTTCGTAGGTTTCAGGTTCGGGCCGAAAGAACCGCACTGCTCGCTGCCAAATTGACGATCTCGCGGACATCGAAGCTCCCGTCGTTGGTCACACCCTACGCGCGCTCATCCAGTGCCGCACGAGCCGCCGAAAACGAAAACGCCGGTGGATGTCGAATTGGTTGAGGGATTCGGCGATCGGTCGCTTGCCTTCTGTTCGCGCTCGATGTGCTGGACGGCGACTCCGAAGCGGCCGCCGCCGTACTCCTATCCGAGCCGGCGGCGAGATCTTTGTCAGCATCCTCAAACGGACGCGTTTCGACGCCGCCGACGCGCTCCGAAACCGGCCAGCGCGGTCGATCGGAAGGAATACGAGACACATCGTGCTGTTGTGGCCGGTGACGCGACCGGTGCCACGTGCTGGCCGGTCAGGTGCCATGGTTGAGGTTCAGGAGCCGTCGAGGGCGTAGCTCGCCGAGCGCGAAGCCGATCTGGTCCACCGGCTAGCGGTGCCGTCACCGCAAGGACAGCAAGCACCTCGCTGGCCCTGCCGCTCACTCCCGGTCAGCGGCGGCGCCCTCGGCGAAGGAATCAAGGGCATCCTCTAAGCCTTCTACGTCAGCGACGTCGTAGAAGGCGATGGGTGATCCTGGCCCAATGGCGGCAAAGAAATCGAGCCCGGTATTCGCGTATGTCCGCAGGCTTGCCATCCCCGGCAGTCCAGCAGTCGGTCCGACTTCCGCTCCGAAGACGACGTCAATATGAGTCCGGTTCGGATGTATATAGGCAGTCCTCTCCGAGAGCGGTAGATCTATCTGTTGCACACCTGAGGGACCAACGATGATTGCTCGTCGGTCGGTTAGGAGGTAACGGGTCCGGCGCTTGCGTGCGGCCTTAACGAAGAATCGTCCGATGACGCCGTAGACGCCGAACGCGACGAACAGAAGGCCGAACAGCCACATCAGGCGAGGAGCGGTCGACGAACTTGCAACAGCCACTGTCCAGAGGATGCTTACGGCCAACCACACGACGCTGAATGGCACGAAGAATCCATCCGCCCGGGTGAAATGCACCTGGGCGTCCGGCTGTCCTCGCCAGCGAACTACTTCGCCTTTGAGCATTCGAGGTTCGTTCGTCACACTGCAACCGTGCCACACCCGCACCTGACGACCTCACCTATCCACAACTGGAATTGCGATCCTTCGAGACCCTGCGATCTTCGAGTTGTCGAAAGGAATGTGCGATCGAGGACTGGCTTTGGTACGGCGGCAACACGGCTGTCTACAGCGTCGCGAAATGGAGTGGCGGGTGTGCGTCTCCAACCTAGGATTGCGACGTGCGACGAAGGAGCACGACTCAGCGGTGCCGAGGTGCGTGCCCTCGCAGGTATTCAGACCAGCGCAGCTTCTCGCCGACGGCTTGGCGTGGCGCCACGCGGAATGGGGAAATAGACACCATGACGGATGCGTCCTTGCCAGTTGATCCGAGCGCCGGCGACGCGGCCACTGCTAACCCAGCGCAGGTTGCGGAGAAGACGGACAGGGGCACCGCCCCAACGGCGTCGCTCGGTGCGCAGCCTTCTACAAGGCTTGGCCGGATCGCCCTCATTATGGCGATCTGGGTGATCGTTGGTTCGGTTCTCACCTCGGTGCTGGTCGGGCTGTTCGGAACGACGGTCTTCGTGCACGGCAGCGTGACTGATGGCGGCGCCCGAGGGGGCTTCAACGCACAGCCCAATCAAGTCATCTCCGGAGGCCAGATCCTTGTAGGTACTGTGTTCGGAACGTGGGCGCTTGTGCAGGGGATCGTTGCGACAGCTAAGAACGCGGGACGCCGATACGGCATCACCGCAATAGTGCTTGCGGTTGTCGCGCCCATCGTGAGCATCATCCTCTGGCTCAGCATCGCTCTCGCGGCCGGCCACTACGTCGCCGTCTGAGGTCGCCACCCCACGGCACCGATGTGCGACCAATCCGCCTGCGCGCGCGAGCCCCATCCCGCGCGCGCGATCGGGGATCCCGAGTGTGACAGGGGCGTAGCGCAAGGCAGAGATACGAGACGAGGGCATCGAAAAGGGCGCGCCGAGCAGGGCCCGACACGCCCTTACCGCCGGTTCGATGGGGCTGGCCCTGGTCCTGGGCGGGACTGCTGCCGCGGCCGCGACCGGACTCATCCCGCTCCCCGGCGGACCAGAGATCACCGAGCTGGCTGAAACCAAGCAGGCCGCGTCTCCCCGTCATCAGATTTCTCGTACGACCCGTACGGTGAGTTGGTAGCGCGGAAGCGACATGCGGCCCGATGAGTTCGGGCGCGGCCTGTCTCGTATCCCATGGATTCGTCGCCGACCTCGATGGGCTCATGAGGCGTCTCTGAGTTCACAGCGAGAGGAACCCGCAGTCACCGATCTGCTTACGCTCTGGAAGCTCGCCGACAAGCGACAGGCCGATTAGTCCGTGTCTGAGTCAGTCAGGGTACGGGGGTGTCCACGGGAGCGAAACCAGATGTACGCATAGCCGGAGTACAGAGCGACGGTGCTGAAGACGGCGGTCCAGAACACAGGTTCGATGTACATCGCGAGGAGTGCTGACGCGAGCACTAACAGCACGACGAGCACCGTGATGACGATTCTCCCGGCAACCGTGGAGACGGGATGTGCGAAGGCGAGCAAGCGCCGCTCCTCGATGCGAATAGGATCGCGGGCGATTCGCGCGAACAGCGCGAGGCCCGCGATGCTTATCGCCACTGTCACCAATCCCAGAATCCATAACGAGAGCTCCTCGCTTGAGGTCAGCTGGTCGGGTGCTGCCAAGTCGCGCACACGCCAGCGCTGATCCCAAAAGCTGATCATCGTTCTAGCCTTTCATCCCACTGGCTACAGTTTGAGCCGTGTTTTCCAAGCCTTGGGCGTGGTTCTGGACGATCCTTGTCGCCCTGAGTAGCGGGGTTGCCACCTTTTTCGGCGCTCTCGAGCTGGAACTTGGATACGGGTGGGCGATCGCCGGGGGGTTGGTGGTCTCGGCCCTGTGGTTCTTCAACTGCGCCACCTTCTTGACCGACCGCGCCGAAATGCCGCCATCCGACGAGTCGAAGCCGGATCCAGCACCGTGATGTTTTCGGAACGTGTCGGCGCACCGAGATCCAGCCGTTGCGCGTCCTCCGGTCGCGGGGTATGCACGGATGGTGCGTGACAAGCGGACGGCCCAAGTGCTGGGGTGCGTGTGGATCATTGTGGGCATGGCGGTTTTCGCCGTCACCGCATGGATCTGGTGGGCGGCATCGGACTTACCTCCCAACCAGACCGACGCCCGAATTCTCCTTGCTCCACCAACTCTCGGTGCCATACTCGTCGGTGTCGGACTCTGGACGCTGATCACGGGAACGCGCTTGGAAGCGGGGTCGCCGCGCTGGCCATACGTACACGGCAGTAGGAACAGCCGACAAACCGACGAAGACGGCGCCGAACGGTGACACGAGTCCCACGATGACGTCATCTCCGAGGCATCGATACCATGCGTCGCGCTTAGGTTTCTCGGCGCGCGTCGAAGCCTTACGCACGGGTTCGTTGGCCGGCCATCTCTTCGCGTGGCCCGGTAGCGCTTGACCCGTCCGACGAAAGTCGCACGTCCGAGCCGACGCCCGCTCGCTCACCGTTGGCGCTCCCTTGTCTCGTATCCCTTCCGATCGTTTGCGCTGACCAGTTTTGGAGCGCGTCAGCATCCTCAAACGAGGGCGTTTCGACGCCGCCGACGCGCTCCGAAACCCGCCAGTGCAGTCGATCGGAAGCGATACGGGACAGGATGTCCGCGCGCGCGTCGCTCCCACCGTGCGATCCTCACCGGACGGGTTGTGCGTCTTCACCCGTTCGAGTTGCTCCGAGAGAGCAATCGAGTGAGCTCGTCGCGTTGTTGAGCCAGATCACTGCCCGACGATGCGCGAAGCCTCAGATCTCACGGCGTTCAGCGCCGCGTTCAGCAGATCCTGCTTTGAGTCGGTGGCGGCGTCCGCGTACGACCATGTGAGCACAGAGCCGCCTTCCGACGTCCGGTGAACTCTCACGATCAACTCAAGCTGAGGATCGGGTCCCTCACTCTGCGCCGCGGCGGCCTGATCACTCGGCTCCCCGGAAAATGTCTGCCAAGTCATTCCATGCTCCATTCAGTCACGAACACACGCGATGGACTCACTCATGCAGCGGAGGATAAGGTCACCGGCCTGGAAGAGCGGTCAGGAAGTCGCGCATGCTTCCTTTTGCGGCGATGTGTGCGGCGGCAGCCGGGCGGATCGTAGTTTGGTTAGCGATCTCATCAGGCGTCAACCCAGCGTCAAGAAGGCCGCGCACAAGCCGGTCGATGTCATCGGCGAGCGTCGGGAGCTCACTTGGGGATGTTGTCGCGAGAATCGCACGCAGCTTGAGATTGAGTTGCGCGAGAGCGGATGCAACCCCTGCCTCGTGAGCGTTCCCGGCAGGCCGAGGATCACTGAAGACAAAGCGCCAATCCTCATCCACCGTGTCACCCCGACTCCTCCGCGGCCTTACTTCGCGGCGACTGTACCAGGCGGATTCGATCTCGTGCAGAAGCCTGCACGCCACTTCCACTTCACCCGTTCAAGAACGCATGCGGACCCCTCAGCATGGGCGGACTCGCCTTTCCAAGGTGGTCCGCTGCTGCGGTGTCAGCGTCGGCCCCATGCGCTTTGCGGGGTATCAGCAGCCGGCTGCACTTCCCTCACGCGGGGCGGCTCAGCAGCGACGCGGGCTCGAGGTCAGCCTGTGGCTGTCGGTCCCCGTCATTCTGGCGCTTGTGCACTTACTGCAGATCTTTGAGCTGTTCGGCACGGTCGGCTGCGAGGGCGTCTGCGATCTGGATCTCACCTTCGCCGCGCGTGCCGCGTACCCGTGGGAAGTGGCCGTCTCCCTCGCCGTCGCCGCAGGCGCCGCGATCGCGCTCCGACTTCTCGGCAAGCCCACGTTCTGGGCTGGGCTCATCGCCCTGGTGCTGATGCTGGCGTCAGCGACCGTCACGAGTGTCCTGGTCCAGTCCGGGCTTGCGCCGATGTACGCGTCGGCACCGACGGATGCAATGACCTAAGCGGTGAGTGGGTCCAAGAACCGGAGGGCGAGATCACTCTGACACTCCTGCCCGAAATGACGGCCGACTGCGACGGGATCGACACCTGGCTGAGCAAAGGACGATCCGCCACGATCCTAGGGAACTTTCTCTACATCAACGGGTCAACCGGGTCACCCATCGGAGGTCTTGCACCTACGACGTCAACTAGCCCGAGCTGATTCCACCCGCTCCGTCTGCGGCCGTGGGCATCTGCCGCCAAGCGACGTTCGGCGCTTTCATCCCGCTCAGCAATCCGTTACCGCGCTGGCGGGTCAGCCGGTTCGCTCTGTATTTGTCGGACTTGCTGGAGTATCCAGTCGGCAGCTTGTTGCGCGAGGGCTTCGGGGGATCGCGCCGGGTCAACAGCATCTAGATGCCCGTCGACGAGCGGGCCCCAATCGTCGAGGCGGGTCTCATCACCTCGACCACACGAAATCGCCATCCTCTTTGGTTCGTCCGCGAACGTCACCCACAGCCAACGCAAGGGCTCAGGCGGAGGAGTGACTTCAACACCGAGAACAGGTCTCGCAAGGGGCAATCCGAGCGAATGCCCCGGCTCAAGCCCGAGTGCCGTCCACGGCTGCGCCAGTTCGCGCAGCCGCGCGACGAATCGCGCCTCGGCGTCGGTTCGGATCACGACGCCCGGGAACCACTCAGTCGCTGCCTGCGGCACGCAGCTAGCATGCCCTAGTTCACCTCCCGCGCTTGCATCGGCACGGGCTCAGCAAGCCCGGGGATGCTACTCTCTGCGGGCTGTCCGGCTGAGGACCCCGAGTGCGACAGGGGGGCGTAGCGCAAGACAAGCGATACGAGACGGGTCGCTGTCGAAGATGTGCGGGAAGGGCAAAACCTGGCTCGCAAGCGATCACGCGCAGCCTTGTTCGCGTTTCCGCTCACGCGCACAAACCAGGGCTCCTCGACGCCCTGTTCTTCGTCCCGAGTCCCTCACGCGGGCGTAGCGTGGAACTCGTCGGAAGGGATCACGATGTCCGCTCTCACCGAAACCGGCCGCACCGCGGCATCCGTCGACCGAGTTCTCCTCGGGCGCGCGATCGTTCTCGTGCTCGCGCTCGGGCAGATCGTGTCGAACGTGGTGTTCGAGGTGTTCTCGCCGAACGACCTGCAGTCGGGCGTGGAGTTCTCGCCGATCGTGCCGCCGGGCCCGATGTTCGCGATCTGGGGAGTCATCATCACCGCGAGCATCCTGTGGTCGGTGCTGCAGGTGCGCCCCTCGGTGCGGGACTCTGCGGTGCGCGACCGGCTCGTCGTGCCGCTCAGCCTCGTCTACGCGGGATTCGCGCTGTGGCTGGCCGCCGCGTCCCTGGGTCAGCAGTCGCCGCTCACACTCCTGGTGTTCGTGCTCATCGTCGGGGCGCACGCCGTCGCGTGGCGGCGGATCACCCAGGGGCGCGCCGAGATCGCCGGTTGGAAGCCCGTGGACCGCATCACGCTGTACGTCTCGCAGGGGATCTACGCGGGATGGACTTCGATGGCGTTCTTCGTCAACGTCGCCACGGTCGCCCAGGGGGCCGGCGCCCCGAATGACGGGGTGTGGGGCACGACGTGGCAGCTGTTCGTCATCGCCGCCGCGGCCGGCGTCGCTGTGGTGTTCGTGGTGCTGAGCGGCGGAAGTGCGTTCTACGCGCTCGCCGCGTCGTACGCGCTCGTGGGCGCGGGGATCTCGTCGAGCCTAGGCGGCTTCACCGTCCTCGCGGTCGCGCTGGGCGTGGGCGTGGCGATCGTCGTCGGCTCGACGGTGGTGGTGCGTGCGCTTCGCGCCCGCCGCGGCGTGGGCTGACGCTCGGAGCGGAGTAACGGGGTCTGCGGACCGAGACCAGTGTGGGCCCGGCGGCGCCGGCTTCGGAGGTGGCGCGTGTGGCGGGATTGCGCATTGGAAGATCGCCGTTCGCGACCATCGATCGCGGTGGGCTCACCGAGCGCCGACATCGCGAATGCGCGCCGGGACGCCATTCACGCGATGAAGAAGGGGTGCCCCCGACAGGAATCGAACCTGCGACCTTTGGTACCGGAAACCAACGCTCTATCCCCTGAGCTACGGAGGCGTACCGGTCGAGATTACCACCCGGAAGGGGGCCTTCCCGACGGTCAGGGAGCGACGATGTCCTCGTTCAGCGGCGCGTCGGCGACGACATCCGCTCCCTCGCCGAGAGTGCGCACGGCCTCGGCGACGCGGTCGGCGAGGTAGGCATGACCGTCGGTCGAGGGGTGGTCGCGGCCGATCCCGGTGTCGATCACCGCGTCGTAGTTGGTCTCGGTGATCCACTCCTCGTCGATCGGGGAGATGTACCACCAGCCGCGGCCGGCCGCGAGAGCAGCGAGGTCATCGTCGATCTGCGCGGTCGCCGCCTCCACCGGCAGCACCTGCGGCGCGGGGCCGAGGATCACGACCGAGGCCTCGGGGTAGGTCGCCGCGACCGCGTCCCAGACCGCCGTCACGGCCTCGGAGTACCCTGCGGGGTAGAGGCGGCGGTCGTTGATCGAGCCCTGCAGGATCACCAGGTCGGGATCCAGCGAAGGGTCCAGCGCCGCCACGCGCTCACCGAACGAACCGCCGTCCAAACCCGGCTTGAGGTAGCCGCTGCCACGAACACCGTTCACCGTGACCTCGGCGCCGAGGCGATCGGCCAAGAGGTACGCATAGCCGAGGGACGGGTCGCTGGCGGCCGAGCCGAAGGTCCACGAGTCGCCGAAGACCAGGATGCGGGGGTTGTCGGGAAGGGCCAGGGGAGCGGGCTGGATGACCGCATCCTCCGGTGCGGCGACGGCCACGGGCGGGGCCGGCGGCGGCGTCAGCCAGGCTCGGATTCCGGCGACGGCGGCCACGGCGCCGACGGCGATGGCGAGCGCCAGCACTGCCGCAATCAGGCGGCCACGCCACGACGGCCGAGGGGCGAGGGCACGGGTCACACGGGAAGGGTAAATCACTCTCGGCCCTGCACCGAATCCGACGCTCTCGGAGCGTGCGAGGATACTCCGGTGCCGCGTGTCGTGACCGCTGAAATGGACCTGGAGATCTGGTCTCCCGTCGACCTGATCCTCCAGGTCGCGGCGACCCGTCACACCCCCCTCGCCGAGGAGTCTCTGACGCTCCGTCAGGGCGATCGCGAGTACACGCCGACCGAGATCGTCGACCAGAACGGCAGCCGCCTGCACCGCATCACGGGCGAGGCGGGGGTGCTCGAGGTCCGCTACCGCGCGGTCGTCACCGGCCCCGCCGCGGCGACCGAACCCCGCGACCTCGAGACGATCACCTACCTCCGGCCGAGCCGGTACTGCCAGTCCGACGAGGTGTTCGCCCAGGCCCGCCGTCAGTTCCGGGGCTTGGAGGGTGCCGAGCTGCTGGCGGCGGTCGAGGACTTCGTCGCGTCCAGCACGACTTACGCCCCCGGCCTCAGTCAGGGCACCGACAGCGCGGTCACGACGCTCATGACCGGGCAGGGCGTCTGCCGCGACTACGCGCACGTGGTCATCGCGCTGCTGCGGGCGATGGATGTGCCGGCGCGCTACACCGCCTGCTACGCCCCGGGGCTCACGCCCATGGACTTCCACGCCGTCGCCGAGGCCTACCTCGACGGAGCCTGGTACGTCATCGACGCGACACGGCTGGCCGACCGGCGCTCGCTCGTGCGCATCGCCACCGGGCGCGATGCCGCGGACTGCGCGTTCCTCAGCTACCACGGGGGTGCGGTCGGCCTGCAGCACCTCCGGGTCGACGCCGAATGGACGGCGGGGGAGGGCGTCGATCCGGATCTCCCGGGCGGCGCCGACGACCACCGCGCCCTCGTGCGGATCGGCTGACCCACGGCATCCGGCGGGTATACCCGCCACATCTAGACTGGTCGGGCTATGAATCCCGACACGCTCTCCGCCGCCCTGCTCGACGTCATCGCCCCGCTCGCCGAGGCCCGACGTCCGGGGGCGAGCGAGGGGCTGACGGCGGCCGATCTCGTGCTGGAACGGCCGAAGAACCGCGACCACGGCGACTGGGCCTCCAACGCCGCACTGAAGCTGTCGAAGGCGGTCGGGGCGAACCCGCGCGAGTTCGCGGGTGAGATCGCCGAGCGCCTCCGCGCCGTCGACGGCGTCGCCGAGGTCGAGGTGGCGGGACCCGGCTTCATCAACATCCGACTGGATGCCGCCGCTGCCGGCGCCCTGGCGAAGCAGATCGTCGATGCGGGGGAGGCCTACGGCACCGGCGACGCGCTGGCCGCCGAGGTGATCAATCTCGAGTTCGTCTCAGCCAACCCGACCGGCCCGATCCATCTGGGCGGCACCCGGTGGGCGGCGGTCGGCGACGCGCTAGCGCGCCTGCTGTCGTCGCAGGGCGCTCGGGTGACCCGGGAGTACTACTTCAACGACCACGGCGCGCAGATCGACCGATTCGCCCGCAGCCTGGTCGCCGCACACGAAGGGCGGCCGACCCCCGAGGACGGCTACGGCGGAGCGTACATCGGCGACATCGCCCGTCGCGTCGCTGTCGCCTACGAAGGCGACATCGATGCCCTCGACGCCGAGGCGAAGCAAGAGGCGTTCCGCGAACTCGGCGTCTCATTCATGTTCGATGAGATCAAGGCCAGCCTTCACGAGTTCGGTGTCGACTTCGACGTCTACTTCCACGAGAACGACCTCCACGACTCGGGCGCCGTCGAGCGCGCCGTCACCCGGCTTCGCGAGCTCGGACACATCTACGAGGCCGACGGTGCGACGTGGCTGGAGACCACTCGGTTCGGGGACGACAAAGACCGGGTCGTCATCAAGTCCGACGGGCAGCCGGCGTACATCTCCGGCGATCTCGCCTACTACCTCGACAAGCGCGAGCGGGGCTTCACCCAGTGCATCATCATGCTCGGCGCCGACCACCACGGCTACGTGCGACGCATGATGGCGATGTGCGCTGCATTCGGTGACACGCCGAACGTGAACCTGCAGATCCTCATCGGCCAGCTGGTCAATCTCGTGAAGGACGGTCAGCCCGTCCGGATGTCCAAGCGGGCCGGGACAGTCGTGACCATGGAGGATCTCGTCGAGATCGTGGGAACGGACGCGGCGCGGTACGCCCTCACGCGCAGCTCGGCCGACTCCAATCTCGACGTCGACCTCGACGTCCTTCAGAAGCGCACGAACGACAACCCCGTCTTCTACGTCCAGTACGCCCACGCCCGCACCCACAACGTCTCGCGCAACGCTGCGGACTCCGGGGTGGACCGGTCGGAGTTCGCACCCGAGCTGCTCACCCACGAGACGGAGTCGGCGCTGCTCGGAGCCCTGCAGGAGTTCCCCCGGATCGTGGCGTTCGCCGCCGAGGTGCGCGAGCCGCACCGGGTCGCACGCTACCTCGAGGAGCTCGCCGGGCTCTACCACCGCTGGTACGACAACTGCCGCGTCATCCCGCTGGGGGACCAGCCCATCGAACCGGTGCACCGCACCCGCCTGTGGCTGAACGATGCCACCGGCCAGGTGCTCCGTAACGGCCTGACGCTCCTCGGCGTCTCGGCACCTGAGCGGATGTAGCACGGTGAACCCGGGGGACACCCAGCCGACGCAGCCGCTCCCCGAGTGGGCGATCGCCACCGCGCCTCCCCCGCGCCGGCGTCGCCGGGTCTGGCCGTGGCTGCTGGCCTTCTTCGTGGTGGCGGGCCTGGCGGTCGTGGCGTGGTTCGTCGGTGAGGCCGTCGCGCGAGACCTCGTCATCCGCACCGTCCGCGAGCAGGTGATCACCAATCTCGCGCTCCCGGCCGATCAGCAGATCGACGTCGAGGTTTCCGGTGCCGTCCTCCCGCAGCTGATCCGCGGGAGCCTCGACGACCTCGCGATCTCATCGGACGATGTCACGATCGGGCCGCTGACCGGCGACATCGATGTCCGCGTCCAGGGGGTTCCGATCAGAGGGGATGCCGACCTGGAGGCCGGGTCGGGATCTGTCACCCTCGACACGGCGCAACTGCAGGCCCTCCTCGGCAGCCTCGAGGGCTTTCCGGACGATGCCGAGGTCGCGCTCGACGCTCCGGACGTGCGCCTCTCCACCGCTTTCCCGGTGTTCGGGGTCGAGGTGCCGGTGACGATCGCGGTCGTCCCCCAGGCGGTGGAGGGCGACCTCGCCCTCACCCCCTCCGCGGTGTCGGTGGCGGGGGCGGAGCTCACCGCCGATGGCGTGCGCGACCAGTTCGGCGGGCTCGCCGACGGCGTGCTCCAGGCCTGGACCGTCTGCATCGCCGGCGACCTGCCGGCGGGGATCACCCTGACCGACCTCGTCGTCGAGGGCGACCGGCTGACCGGATCGTTCGATGTCGACCCCGCCATCGTCCGCGATGTCTCGCTGCAGGAGAACGGCACGTGTGCATGACGGGTCGGACGAGGCCGGACGTCACGCGACCGGTGGGCAGTGGGGCTCTGCCCTAGACTGCAAGGACTGCCCGACGCGTGAGTCCTCCGGTCGAGGCAGCCCGTCACACCGGCGATCCCGGTCGACGTCGCGCCGAAGCATCCACTGATTGGTCTCCCACCCGTGTCCGCCGCCCCATCGCCCGGCTCGTCTCCCGCTCGAGACGTGCCCGCCGATCCCAACGCCCTCGCCGCTGCCGTGTGGCCCGCGCGTGCGCATCGAGACGACGGCGGAGAGCTCGTGCTCGGGGGAGTCGCGGCGACGGCGCTGGCCGCCCGATTCGGCACTCCGCTGTACGTGATGGACGAGTCCGAGGTGCGCGAGCACGCCCGGCGCGTGCGCGACGCCTTCGAGGGCGCCGCCGCGGCGCACGGCACCACGGCCCGCGTCTACTACGCGGGGAAGGCGTTCCTGTCCACCGAGATCGTGCGGTGGGTGACCGCGGAGGGCCTGGGCGTCGACGTCGCCAGCGGCGGGGAACTCGCCATCGCGATCGCGGGTGGAGCGGACGCCGCGGCTGTGGGATTCCACGGCAACAACAAGAGCGTCGCCGAGCTCGAGCGAGCGATCGACGTGGGCGTCGGCTCCATCGTCGTCGACAGCCACATCGAGATCGAGCGTCTGGCTGCTCTGACAGCGCGCGTCGACGCGCCGCGCACCGGCCCTCAGACCGTCTTCGTCCGCGTCAACAGCGGCGTGCACGCCGAGACCCACTCGTTCCTCGCCACCGCTCACGAGGACCAGAAGTTCGGCTTCGCCCTGCACGATGCTCCCGCCGCGGTGGCGCGCATCCGCGAGATCCCCGGTCTCCGACTCGGCGGGCTGCACTCTCACATCGGCTCGCAGATCTTCGGAGTCGCGGGGTTCCGAGAGGCCGCGTCGCGTCTGATCGACCTTCACGCCGCGCTGCTCGAGGGGGGCGAGGTCCCCGCCCTGAACCTCGGCGGAGGGTTCGGTATCGCCTACACCGAGACCGATGAACCCACCGACATCGCAGACCTCGCCGCGGCCATCGTCGGTGCGGTCGCCGAGGAGTGCGCGGCCCGCGGCATCCCCGTTCCCCGCCTCGCGTTCGAGCCCGGACGCTCCATCGTGGGCCAGGCGGGGGTGACCCTGTACGAAGTCGGCACGGTCAAGCCCGTGCACCTCGAGTCGGGCGTGGACCGCCTCTATGTCAGCGTCGACGGCGGGATGAGCGACAACGCCCGCACCGCCCTCTACGGTGCGCAGTACTCCGCCCGGATCGCCTCGCGCACCAGCACCGCCGACCCCGCGCTCAGCAGGGTCGTGGGCAAGCACTGCGAAGCCGGCGACATCGTGGTCGACCTCGAGTACCTGCCCGCCGATGTGGCTCCCGGTGACCTGCTCGCCGTCCCCGCGACCGGCGCCTACTGCTACTCGCTCGCCAGCAACTACAACGCCGTACCCCGGCCCCCGGTCGTCGCCGTCCGCGACGGCGAGGCCCGGCTCATCGTCCGCGGCGAGAACGTGGACGACCTCCTCGCCCGAGACGTCGGCGCCGCGGCGCGGCCGGCCGACGCATCATCGAAGGGACCTCATGCCTGACTACCGTCGCCTGCGCGTGGCGCTCCTGGGAGCCGGCGCCGTCGGCTCGCAGGTCGCCGCCCTGCTGCGCCTCCACAGCGCCGAGCTCGCCGACAGGGCCGGTGCCAGCCTCGAGCTCGCCGGCATCGCGGTGCGCAATCTCGACGCCCCGCGCGAGACCGACCTGCCCAAGGAGCTGTTCACCACCGACGCCGAGAGCCTCATCGTCGGCGCCGACATCGTGATCGAGCTCATGGGCGGAATCGAGCCGGCCCGCACCTATCTGCTGCAGGCGATCAACTCCGGCGCCGACGTCGTCACGGCCAACAAGGCGCTCCTGGCCACCCACGGCCCCGAGATCTTCGACGCCGCCGACCAGGTCGGAGCGCAGGTGTACTACGAAGCGGCCGCGGCGGGTGCGATCCCGATCATCCGGCCGCTGCGCGACTCGCTGGCAGGCGACCGCGTGCAGCGCATCATGGGCATCGTCAACGGCACGACCAACTACATCCTCGACCGCATGGACACCGAGGGGGCCGAGTTCGCCGACGTGCTCGCCGACGCGCAGCGTCTCGGGTACGCCGAGGCCGACCCGACGGCGGATGTGGAGGGCTACGACGCCGCCCAGAAGGCCGCGATCCTGGCGAGTCTGGCCTTCCACACCTCGGTGCCCCTGGAGTCGGTTCACCGCGAGGGGATCACCGGCATCGACAAGGCGATGATGGATGCCGCACGGCACGCCGGCCTCGTGATCAAGCTGCTCGCCGTCTGCGAGCGTCTGCGCGACGCCGGCGACGCCGAGTCGATCTCGGTTCGGGTCTACCCCGCTCTCATCGACCGCACCCACCCCCTCGCCAGCGTCCACGGCGCCAACAACGCCGTGTTCGTCCAGGCCGAGGCCGCGGGCAACCTCATGTTCTACGGCGCGGGTGCCGGCGGCGTGCAGACCGCCTCGGCCGTGCTCGGCGACGTGGTGTCGGCTGCTCGGCGTCACATCGCCGGCGGCGTCGGCGTGGGGGAGTCCACGCGGGCCAACCTCGCCGTCGTGCCGATCGGCAGGGTCACCACGCGCTACCAGATCACCCTCGAGGTCGACGACCAGCCGGGGGTGCTCGCCACGGTGGCCGGGATCCTGTCGGAGGGGCGTGTGTCGATCGCGACCGTCGAGCAGACGGTCGCCGGTGAACCGGTCCCCGGTGGCGGCACCGCGCCCCAGACCCCTGAGAACACTGCGCGCCTGGTCATCGGCACGCACAAAGCCAAGGAGCAGGACCTGAGCGAGACCGTGGCACGACTGGCCGGCAGCGGCGTCGTCGAGCGGGTCGTCTCGGTGCTGCGAGTGGAAGGAGAGTGACATGGCGCACGTCTGGCGGGGAGTCCTCCGCGAATACGCCGATCGACTGGGAGTGACCGACGACTCCACCGTGGTCACCCTGGGGGAGGGCGGCACGCCCCTTCTTCCGGCCCCGGCGCTGTCGCGGCGCACGGGTGCCGACGTCTGGGTGAAGTACGAGGGGATGAACCCGACCGGATCGTTCAAGGACCGCGGTATGACGGTCGCGCTCTCGCGCGCCGTCGAGCACGGCGCGAAGGCGGTCATCTGCGCTTCGACGGGCAACACCTCCGCCTCGGCGGCGGCCTACGCCGCGCACGCCGGCATCACCGCGGCCGTCCTCGTGCCCGAGGGCAAGATCGCGATGGGCAAGCTCAGCCAGGCCGTCGCCCATCAGGGGCGTCTCATTCAGATCCGCGGCAACTTCGACGACTGCCTCGAGATCGCGCGCGAGCTCGCCGACAACTACCCGGTGCACCTGGTGAACTCCGTCAACCCCGACCGCATCGAGGGTCAGAAGACGGCGGCCTACGAGGTCGTCGAGGTGCTCGGCGACGCACCCGACTTCCACTTCATCCCGGTCGGCAACGCCGGCAACTACACCGCCTACTCGCGCGGTTACCGGGAAGAGGTCGAACGCGGCGTCGCCACCCGGGTGCCCCGCATGTTCGGTTTCCAGGCGGCCGGCAGCGCGCCGCTGGTGACCGGCGCGGTCGTGCGTCACCCCGAGACGATCGCCAGCGCCATCCGGATCGGGAACCCCGCGTCGTGGCAGTTCGCCCTCGAGGAGCGCGAGGCCACCGACGGCTACTTCGGCGCCATCGACGACGAGCGCATCCTCGCCGCGCAGAAGCTTCTCTCGGGCGAGGTCGGCATCTTCGTCGAGCCCGCTTCGGCGATCAGCGTCGCGGGGCTCCTCGACCGCGCCGAGGCCGGGGTCATCCCCGCGGGGTCGCGCGTGGTGCTCACCGTGACCGGGCATGGGCTGAAGGACCCGCAGTGGGCGCTGCGCAACGCCGACGGCTCGCAGGTGCAGCCGACGGTCGTCGACGCCGCGACCACCGAGGTCGCCTCGGTGCTCGAGCTCGCCCCTGTCGCGGCACCGGCGTGAGCGGGGTGCCCGTGGGGCGAGAAGTCGTCGTGCGGGTGCCGGCGACGAGCGCGAATCTCGGTCCGGGATTCGACACTCTCGGCCTCGCCCTAAGCGTCTACGACGAGCTGACGGTCACCGCCCTCGAACCCGGCCGCCTCGAGATCGAGGTCGAGGGAGAGGGTGCCGAAGGTGTCCCGCGCGACGCCTCGCACCTCGTGGTGACCGCGATCCGCTACGCGTTCGACGCGGTCGGACGTGAGGTGCCGGGGCTGCGTCTTCGCGCCGTGAACGTCATTCCGCACGGGCGGGGACTCGGTTCCTCGGGGGCGGCGGTCGTGTCGGGCCTCCTCGCGGCCAAGGGGCTCCTCGCCGGCGACGTCGACCTCGACGACGACACCCTGCTGCGCCTGGCCACCGAGATGGAGGGCCACCCCGACAACGTCGCGCCGGCCCTCTTCGGCGGACTCACGATCGCCTGGGTCGACGACGGGCGTCCGCAGCACAAGAAGCTGCTCGTGCACCGCGGTGTCGCGCCGCTGGTGTTCGTCCCCGAGTTCACGATGTCGACCTCGGTCGCGCGGAGCCTGCAGCCGCTTCAGGTGCCGCGCGAAGACGCCGTGTTCAACGTCTCGCGGTCGGCGCTGCTGATCGCGGCACTGACCCAGAGCCCCGAGCTGCTCCTGGCGGCCACCGAGGACAAGCTGCACCAGAACTATCGCGCGCAGGCCATGCCCGACACCGACAGACTGGTGCGGGCGCTGCGCGCGGTGGGGTTCGCCGCGGTCGTCTCCGGGGCCGGGCCCAGCGTCCTCGTTCTCGCCGACGGGCCGGGTCGGCGCCTCGAGGCGGTGGCCGTCGCCGAACGCGCCACCGACACCCCGTGGGAGGCCCTCATGCTGGCCGTCGACGTCAAGGGTGGTACAGTGAGGGAGTACGCGGAGGGTTCCACGTGATACGTGAATCTGGCCTCCGTCGCAATTCTGCGAAACCACCGCACACCTCTCGTCCTGACGAAGCGCTCTAGCCACGCCAGGTCGCCGGTATCCGGACGAGATTCTGCTTTGCCGCGCGTGCGGTCGTCGTGCACCGTCTGACATTCATCTGCCTGCAATCTGCTGACAAGGAGAACTCGTGGAGTCCATCTCCGAGGTCCACACCCCTGACGACACCACCGACGAGCGCGCGGACGCGCCCGAGGCGGTCGCCACGGACCCGAACACCACCCCCGACAACCAGCCCGAGGCCGAGGCCACTGCTGCGGCGGACGCCGAGAAGAGCACGGATGCCGTCGCCCAAGCGACGCCCGCCGACGCCCCCGCTGCGGAATCCGCCGATGCCGCTAGCGAGGCACCGGCCGCCGATGCCGCCGCCGTCGTGGAGGCGCCCGCCGACGCTCCTGCCGAGGAGGCCCCCGCCGAGGCCGCGCCGCGCAAGCGTGCGCCCCGCCGTGCCAAGACCGAGGGCGCCACGGCGACCACCCGCCCCAAGCGCACCCGCGCCACCAAGGCCGAGAAGACCGCCGCGGCGGACGAGGCGCCTGCCGCGGACCAGCCGGCCGCCGACCAGTCCGCCGTCGACGAGGCCCCTGCCCCGGCGCCCGAGACGGCGGCTGCCGTCGACGACACGGCCGCCGACGCCGCGTCCAGCCAGAGCGAGGCCGACGCCGACGCCGCGTCCAGTGAGAGCGTCGCCGGCGCCACGACCTCCCCGGCGGAGGCGCCCGCCACCGACAGCACGTCCGAGGGTGATACGGCAGCGCCTGCCGGCGAGCAGTCCGACGACGCGTCGTCCTCTTCCGAGGGTGACGCCGACGCGGGCAGCCGCGACGACGCCGACGAGGCCCCGTCGCGTGGCCGGAGTCGGAGCCGCAACCGCAACCGCAACCGCGGCGGCCAGAACGGAGCCGCGCAGGAGGCCGGCAACGGCCAGGGCGGCCAGAACCAGGGCGGTCAGAACCAGGGTGGCAACGGTCGCGGCGCGCAGAACCAGAACGCCGCCGCCGCCGCGAACGCCGGCCCCGACGCATCCGATGAAGACAATTCTTCGACCGGCGGACGCGGTCGCCAGCGCAACAAGCGCCGGGGCCAGGGCCCGGTCGACGAGTTCGAGACCGAGATCAATGAGGATGACGTCCTCATCCCGATCGCGGGCATCCTCGACGTGCTCGACAACTACGCCTTCGTGCGCACCACCGGCTACCTCCCCGGACCGCAGGACGTCTACGTCTCGCTCGGTCAGGTGAAGAAGTACAACCTGCGCAAGGGCGACGCCGTCGTCGGCTCGATCAAGCAGCCGCGCGAGGGCGAGCAGTCCAGCCGCCAGAAGTACAACGCGCTCGTGAAGGTCGACGCCGTCAACGGCCTGTCGGTCGACGACGCCGCTGAGCGCGTCGAGTTCGGCAAGCTCACGCCGCTGTACCCGCAGGAGCGCCTGCGCCTGGAAACGGCGCCCGAGAAGCTCACGCAGCGCATCATCGACCTCGTGGCGCCCATCGGCAAGGGCCAGCGCGGCTTGATCGTCGCGCCGCCGAAGGCCGGCAAGACGATCGTGCTGCAGCAGATCGCCAATGCCATCGCGATCAACAACCCCGAGGTCCACCTCATGGTCGTGCTCGTCGACGAGCGCCCCGAAGAGGTCACCGACATGCAGCGGACGGTCCGCGGCGAGGTCATCGCCTCGACCTTCGACCGCCCGGCCGAGGACCACACCACGGTGGCCGAGCTCGCCATCGAGCGGGCCAAGCGCCTGGTGGAGCTCGGTCGCGACGTCGTCGTGCTGCTGGACTCGATCACGCGCCTGGGTCGTGCCTACAACATCTCCGCGCCCACCTCGGGTCGCGTGCTCACCGGCGGGGTTGACGCCTCGGCGCTTTACCCGCCCAAGCGCTTCTTCGGCGCGGCCCGCAACATCGAGAACGGCGGCTCGCTCACCATCCTTGCCACGGCGCTGGTCGAGACCGGCTCGAAGATGGACGAGGTGATCTTCGAGGAGTTCAAGGGCACGGGCAACAGCGAGCTGCGCCTGAACCGTCAGCTCGCCGACAAGCGCATCTTCCCCGCCGTCGACGTCAATGCGTCGTCGACGCGTCGCGAGGAGATGCTGATGTCGGCCGACGAGGTCAAGATCACCTGGAAGCTCCGGCGCGCGCTCGCGGGCCTGGACCCCCAGCAGGCGCTGGAGGTCGTTCTCGGAAAACTCAAGGAGACCGGCTCGAACGTCGAGTTCCTCGTGCAGATGCAGAAGTCGATGCCGGCACCGGCCCAGGGCGGTCACGGCGGCCACGGCAGCAGCCACGGTCACGACAACAGCATCCGCTGAGCGGATCGCCCGTGGCTGAGCCCGCGATGTGGGAGTCTGTCCGCGCGCTGATCGACGAGCACGCGGCGGTGCAGCACGAGCTGTCCGATCCGGCCGTGCACGCCGATGCAGCGCGCGCGAAGCGGGTCAACCGGCGGTACGCCGAGCTGTCGCGCATCGTCGCGGCCCACGAGGCCGTGCTCGCGGCATCCGAGGATCTGGATGCCGCGCGCGATCTCGCACGGGAGGACGCGTCGTTCGCCGAGGAGGTCCCGGCGCTCGAGGCTCGGCTCACCGAGGCGCAGGAGAAGCTGCGGCGCCTGCTGATCCCCAGGGATCCGGACGACGCCCGCGACGTGATCATGGAGATCAAGGCCGGCGAGGGCGGCGCCGAAAGCGCGTTGTTCGCCGCGGACCTGCTGCGGATGTACGTGCAGTACGCCGCCGCGAAGGGCTGGAAGACCGAGCTGCTCGAGCGCACGGAGTCCGACCTCGGCGGCTTCAAAGACGTCCAGGTGGCGATCAAGGGATCGTCGACCGACCCCGCGCAGGGCGTGTGGGCGCACCTGAAGTACGAGGGCGGCGTTCATCGCGTACAGCGCGTTCCCGCCACGGAGTCGCAGGGGCGGATCCACACCTCGACTACCGGTGTGCTCGTCTTCCCCGAGGTCGACGAGCCCGAAGAGGTGCAGATCGACCCGAACGACCTCAAGGTCGATGTCTTCCGCTCCTCGGGGCCGGGCGGTCAGTCAGTGAACACCACCGACTCGGCGGTGCGCATCACCCACCTTCCGACCGGCATCGTCGTGTCGATGCAGAACGAGAAGTCGCAACTGCAGAACCGTGAGGCCGGTATGCGGGTGCTGCGTGCCCGACTCCTCGCGCGTCAGCAGGAGGAACGGGATGCCGCGGCATCCGATGCCCGGAAGTCGCAGATCCGGGGGATGGACCGCTCCGAACGGATCCGCACGTACAACTTCCCCGAGAACCGCATCGCCGACCACCGCACCGGTTATAAGGCCTACAACCTCGACCAGGTGATGGACGGCGCTTTGGAGCCCCTCATCGCGTCGTGCATCGCCGCCGACGAGGAGGAGCGGCTCGCCGCCCTCGGCGGCGACTCCTGACGGCGACGCCGCCAGACAGAGGCTCTCCGCCGGCGCGACGGCTCAGGGCGCCGGGGGACGGGGGAGCGCCCCGCGAAGACGCTCGAGCTGCGCGGCGGCGGCGAGGATCGTCCGCTCGCCGCCCGGGCGGCCGATGAGCTGCACGCTGACCGGGTGCCCGGCGGCCATCACCAGGGGGAGCACGAGTGCCGGAAGGCCGGCGACGTTGACGAAGCTGCTGAAGGGCGCGTACTCCACCTGCTGGGCGAAGCCCCGCTCGGGGTCGTCGCGGTCGTACCAGCCGATGGGACGCGGCGTCTGCGCGAGCGCCGGGGTGAGGACGACGTCGTAGGGCGCGAACGCGGCGATCGTCTCCCGCTCGAAGACGCGTGCCTCGGCGAGGGCGCCGAGCAGACCCCGGGCGTCGAGGGCGCGTCCCTCGCGCACGAGCCAGGCGGTGAGCGGTTCGACCATCCGCAGGTCGTCATCGGTGAGAGGGATGCGGGCAGCGCTTGCGCGCCACAGCACCCGGAAGAGCGGTCCGTAGCCGTGCGGTCGCCACGCGGCATCCTCCACCACGTGTCCTTCGGACGCGAGGCTTCTCGCGGCCTCATCGAGCGCGCCGATCGCCGCGGGATCCACCGCGATCTCGAGGTCGTCATCCCACGGCGACACCGTCGTGACACCCACGCGGAGGCGAGGCGGGTCCGCGGCCGTCGCCGGGAGGAACGGCGGCGAATCGGCGGCACGCACCGAGAAGTCGTAGGGGGCGAGTCCGCACAGCGCGTCGAAGAAGAACGCCGCATCCTCGACCGTCCCCGCGATGGGCCCGGCGACCGCGAGTCCGTCGGGTGCGTCCAGGCCCGACCCGAGGGGAAGGCGGCCCCGCGACGGCTTCAGCCCCACCACGCCCACGGTGGCCGCCGGGATCCGGATCGATCCGCCGCCGTCCGACCCCGGCGCGATCGCCAGCACGCCCGCCGCCACCGCCACCGCTGCTCCGCCGCTCGAACCGCCCGCTCCGTGGGCGGGGTTCCACGGGTCGCGCGCCCAGGCTCCGCCCTCGAGCGGCTCGGTGTACCCCGTCAGGCCGAACTCCGAGGTGCTGGTCTTCCCGATGCTCACGGCGCCCACCCGATCCAGGGCCGCGGCGAGCGGGTCTGATGCGGTCGGGACGAAGTCGACGCGGGTGCGGGATCCGTAACGGGTGGGGACTCCGGCGCGCGCCACCAGATCCTTGTCGGCGATCGGGATGCCCCAGAGCGGCCCCGCCGGCGCGGCGGCGTCTCGGCGCGCCGCCTGCTCGAGGGCCCGTTCGGCGGTCACCTCGACGAAGGCCCCCAGCTCGCTCGTCGCCGCGGCCCGCGCGAGGGCGGCCTGAACGACCTCGACAGCGCTGAGCTCGCGACGCCGCAGCGCCGCAGCGAGGTCGACCGCCGACATCCCGAGGAGATCACTCACCCTCCGACCCTAGCCAGCCCGGCCGCCTGCGCCCTGCGGCGTGGCGGAGCCGGACCGGCCCGCCTCGACCAGTCGCGAGGCGTACCCTGAGCGCGTGATCATCTTCCTCATCCGCGCGCTCATCTTCCTCGTCTCCGCCGCGCTCGGGCTGATCGTGGCAGATCTCCTCCTGCCCGGATTCCGCATCGACTGGGCCAACTGGTGGGGATTCGCCCTGGCCATCGTCATCTTCGCGGTGCTGCAGAGCATCCTCACCCCGTGGATCGCGAGCGTCGCCCGCAGGAACGCCCCCGCCCTCCTCGGTGGCATCGGCATCATCTCCACGCTGGTCGCGCTGATCGTCGTGGTGCTCATCCCCGGAGCCGGCCTCACGATCGGCCAGCCGTTCGTGCTCACGTGGATCCTGGCGCCGGTGATCGTCTGGCTCGTCACGGCGCTCGCGACGCTGTTCCTGCCGATGATCTTCCTCAAGCGCAGAATCGATGAGCGACGTGACGGCGCCAACGGGCGCGAGAAGCGGGCCTGAACCGGCTCAGATCACATATTCCGGCGCGGTCAGAACGGCGCGGGTGTCCATCCCCTCGCGCCGCGGCCGGGGCTTGGCGGGCACCCCCACCAGCACGCTGTCTGCGGGGGCGTCCTTGGTCACCACGGCATTCGCGCCGACGACGCAGCGGGCGCCGATCGTGATCGGCCCGAGGATCTTCGCGCCCGCACCGACAGCCACGCCGTCGAGCAGCGTGGGGTGACGCTTCCCCCCCTCGCGCTGCCGCCCGCCGAGGGTGACCCCGTGATACAGCATCACGTCGTCGCCGACCTCGGCGGTCTCGCCGATGACGATCCCCATGCCGTGGTCGATGAAGAAGCGGCGTCCGATGACGGCGCCCGGGTGGATCTCGATTCCCGTGACCCAGCGGGTCACCTGCGAGCCGAGCCGTGCGACGAACCGCAGGCGTCGCTGCCAGAGCGCGTGCCAGACGCGGTGCGCCCAGATCGCGTGGAGGCCCGGGTAGAGCAGAGCGATCTCCAGCGCCCCGCGCGCGGCGGGGTCGCGCAGCTTCGCGGCGGCGAGGTCTTCGCGCACCCGCGCGAGGGCTCGGGTGAGGATCATGCCGGTACCGCCTGTTCTTCGCGGAGGTCCGCGTACATCGCGGTCGAGAGGTAGCGTTCGCCCGAGTCCGGCACGATGACGACGATGCGCTTCCCGGATGCTTCGGGGCGACGGGCGATCTGCAGGGCCGCACTCACGGCGGCGCCCGCCGACATCCCGGCGAGGATGCCTTCGCGTTCAGCCAGGTCACGGGCGACCCGGATCGCGTCGTCGAAGTCGGCGTCGACGATCTCGTCCACGACGCTGCGATCGAGCACGTCGGGGACGAAGTTGGGGCCGATGCCCTGGATGCGGTGCCCGCCCGCTCGTCCCTCGGTGAGAACGGGGGAGTCCTTCGGCTGCACGAGGACGACCCTGACGTCGGGGTTCCGCTCCTTCAGCACGCGACCGACGCCGGTGACGGTGCCGCCGGTGCCCGATCCCGCGACGAAGTAGTCCACGCGACCGTCGGTGTCGCGCCAGATCTCCTCCGCGGTCGTCCGACGGTGGATCTCCGGATTGGCCGGGTGCTCGAACTGCCGGGCGAGGACGGCGCCAGGGGTGTCGGCGGCGATCTGCTTCGCCGTGCGGACGGCCTCCGTCATCCCCTTGTACGGATCGGTGAGGACGAGTTCGGCGCCGTAGGCCTTCAGCAGCGTCCGACGCTCCTTCGACATCGATGCCGGCATCGTGAGGATGACGCGGTAGCCGCGTGCGGCTCCGACGAGCGCGAGGGCGATGCCGGTGTTCCCACTCGTGGACTCCACGATCGTGCCGCCGGGCCGGAGTTCGCCCGAGGCCTCTGCGGCGTCGACGAGGGCGATGCCGAGGCGGCATTTGACGCTCGCGCCGGGGTTGTAGAACTCGAGCTTGGTGACGACCTCGGCGTGGAGGCCCTCGGTCAGGGCGTTCAGCCGTACGAGCGGCGTGCCGCCGAACGCGGTGGTGATGTCGGAATGGATGGCGGACACGGGAGCGCTCTTCGCCGCCGGGAGGACCCGGCTCAGTCCTCGCGGAGGTCGGCGTACAGCGGCGTGGAGAGGTAGCGCTCACCGAAGGACGGGATGATGACGACGATGTTCTTTCCCGCCGCCTCGGGGCGGGCCGCGAGCTGCAGCGCAGCCCACACCGCGGCGCCCGACGAGATCCCGACGAGGATGCCCTCGCGGGCGCCCACGTCACGCGCCGTGGCGACGGCGTCATCGAACTCGACGTCGAACACCTCGTCGATGACGCCCCGGTCGAGGATGGCGGGGATGAAGTTCGGGCCGATCCCCTGGATCTTGTGGGGCCCGGGGGTGCCGGTGGTCAGCAGGGGCGAATCCGCCGGCTCGACCGCGACGATCTTCACTCCCGGCACGCGCTCCTTCAGCACCTGCCCGACGCCGGTGATGGTGCCGCCGGTGCCGATGCCCGCGACGAGGTAGTCGACGGCGCCGTCGGTGTCGCGCAGGATCTCCTCCGCCGTGGTCTTGCGATGGATGGCCGGGTTGGCCTCGTTCTCGAACTGACGGGCGAGAACCGCTCCCGGGGTCTCGGCCACGATCTCCTGCGCCTTCGCAACGGCGCCCTTCATGCCGCCGGCAGGATCGGTCAGGACGACCTCGGCGCCGTATGCGCGCAGCAGAATACGGCGCTCGATGGACATCGACGACGGCATCGCCAGGATCACCCGGTAGCCGCGGGCGGCCCCGACCATCGCCAGCGCGATGCCGGTGTTGCCGCTGGTGGCCTCGACGATCGTGCCGCCGGGCGTGAGCTCACCCGACGCCTCCGCCGCGTCCACGATCGCGATCCCGAGGCGGTCCTTGACGCTGGACGCGGGGTTGTAGAACTCCAGCTTCGCGATGACCGTGCCGGGGAGCCCCTCGGTGACCCGGTTCAGTCGGACGAGCGGCGTGTCGCCGAAGGCGGACGTGATGTCGGGGTGGATGCCGGGCATGGCGGACCTTTCGGGCGGTGGGGTGACCCTGAAAGCCTACGGGAGGCAGGGGGAGACGGCCCGAATGTGACAGTCTGGACGGCGGTCATGAACAGCTCCTCCGCCGCGATCCCCCTCGCCGACGCGCTTCGCGATGCCCGGGCACGGCTCGAACGCGCCGGTGTCGGCGGCGCCGACGTCGATGCCGAACTGCTCGCGGGACACGTTCTGGGACTCGGTCGGGGCGAGGTGCAGGCGTCCGCCATCCGCGGTGCACGCCTGGACGCCGCCCAGCGCTCCCGGTTCGACGCCCTCGTCGATCAACGGGCGACGCGTGTGCCGCTGCAGCATCTGACCGGACGCGCCCCCTTCCGTCATCTGGAGCTGCGCGTGGGCCCGGGGGTCTTCGTCCCACGCCCCGAGACCGAGATGGTCGCTCAGCTGGCGATCGACGCGCTTCGCGCGGCTGCATCACCCGAGCCGATCGCCGTCGACCTCGGCACCGGCAGCGGCGCGATCGCCCTCGCGCTGGCGACGGAGGTTCCCCACGCCCGGGTGCACGCTGCCGAGAACGACGTCGAGGCGTTCCTCTGGGCGAAGGAGAACTTCGCCGCCGTGGGCGCTCCGAATGCGCGTGTCGCGTTCGTCGATCTCGCCGCCGCGTTCGGTGAGCTCGACGGAACCGTCTCCGTGCTGGTCTCCAACCCGCCCTACGTTCCCGACGACGCGGTGCCCCGCGACCCGGAGGTGCGGTTCTTCGATCCGCCCGCCGCGCTCTACGGCGGTCCCGACGGACTCGACGTCGTCCGCGTGCTCAGCGGCGTCGGACGCCGACTGCTGCATCCGGGCGGGGTGCTCATTATCGAACACGGGGAATGGCAGGGTGCCGAGATCCGCGCACTGCTGACGACGGACGGATGGCGCGCTGCGGCGACCCACCGGGATCTCACCCTCCGGGATCGCGCGACCACCGCGCTGCGTCCCTGAACCGGGCCGCGGGCCGGCGACGGAGGGGAGCCCGGGGCACGTGGAGGTCGGGGCCGTAGACTCGTCGCGTCATGTCTACCCTCTTCGACTGCCGTGACGACGAGCAGCTCCTTCCCGGTATGCGGCAGGCCCGACAGGCCATCAGCCGCGGCGACCTCGTCGTGATGCCCACCGACACCGTCTACGGCGTGGCCGCCGATGCGTTCAACGCACGTGCCGTGCAACGGCTGCTCGACGCCAAGGGACGGGGCCGCCAGTCGCCGCCGCCGGTGCTCGTGGCGGGACAGGCGACGCTGCGGGCACTGGTGGCGGAAGTCCCCGAGCCGGTCGAACGCCTGGTCGCGGAGTTCTGGCCGGGCGGTCTGACCATCGTTCTGCCCTCTCAGCCGTCACTGTCGTGGGACCTCGGCGAGACCCACGGCACCGTCGCGGTGCGCATGCCCGCCCACCGCATCGCGCTGGAACTGCTGGAGGAGACCGGCCCCCTGGCCGTCTCCAGCGCCAATCTCACCGGACAGCCGGCGGCCGTGCGGATCGACGAGGCCCAGGCCATGCTCGGCGACAGCATCGCGGTCTACCTCGACGGCGGACCCGCCGACGTCGGGGTCGCCTCGACCATCGTCGATGCCACGCCCCTGGTGGTGCGCGGCGCCGAGCCTCGGGTGCGGATCCTCCGCGACGGCGCGATCGGTCGGGATCGGCTCCGCGAGGTGCTGGGCGAGCTGCTGGAGGATCCGGAGCCGGCACCGGCGGGCGACGCCGAGTGAGAGCGGACGGCAGAGGGTGAAGCAGTACGTCTTCACGGTCCTCTTCACCGCCACGGTCACCTTCGTGCTGACGTGGGTGGTCTGGCGACTGAGTCTGCGCTTCAAGCTGTATCCCGGCATCCGCGAGCGCGATGTGCACAAGACCCCCACCCCGCGCCTCGGGGGAGTGGCGATGTTCCTGGGGGTGGTCGCCGCCTTCCTGGTGTCGTCGCAGAACCCCTTCTTCTCCATCGTCTGGCTCGAGCCGCGCACCGTCATCGCGATCCTCGTCGCGACCGCTCTCATCGTCATCGTCGGGGTCGCGGACGACCTGTTCGATCTGGATTGGATGGTCAAGCTCGGTGCGCAGTTCGTCGCGGCGGGCATCATCGCGTGGTTCGGCGGGCTGCAGATCTACACACTGCCGATCGGCGACCTCATCATCGGCTCCGGCTGGCAGAGCTTCCTCCTCACCGTCCTGTCGATCGTGATCGTCATGAACGCGGTCAACTTCATCGACGGTCTGGACGGTCTGGTCGCCGGAGTCTGTCTCATCGCGAATGTCGTGTTCTTCGCGTACTCCTACCTGCTCGCCCGCGACACGGGGCAGAACACCTACTTCAACCTCGCCACCCTGATCGCGGCCGTGCTGATCGGGGCGTGCATCGGCTTCCTGCCGCTGAACTGGAGCCCGGCGAAACTGTTCATGGGCGATTCCGGAGCCCTGATGCTCGGTCTCCTCATGGCCTGCTCGGCGATCTCGATCACCGGGCAGCTCTCGCCCGAGCTGCTCGACCCCGAGCGCTTCGGCCGCTCCCAGCTGCTGGGTGCCTTCATCCCGATCATCCTGCCCATCGTGGTCGTGCTGCTGCCGCTGCTCGATTTCGGCCTGGCCGTCATCCGGCGCATGCGTGCCGGAAAATCGCCGTTCTCGCCCGACCGAAAGCACCTGCACCACCGCATGCTCGACATGGGGCACAGCGATCGCGACGCGGTGCTCATCTTCTATTCGTGGACCGCCGTGGTCAGTCTCGCGGTGCTGCTGATGTACGTCGGCACCCAGGAGGAATGGCCGGGAGACTATCTCCTGGGCGTCGCCCTGGGTGCTGTCGGCGTCGTCGCCTGCCTCGTGGTCACCCTTCTCCCCGCTCGCCAGCGCGGCCGCAGCGCCGCCGACGTCCCCCAGGAAGCCTCATGACCTCCGATGTGTCCAGCAACCCGATCCTTCGCACGACCCTCCTGTGGTCGGGGGTGGTCACCGTGGTGCTCGCCGTCGCCGCGGCCATCATCGGCGGCCTCGTGGCGGGCACGGACGGGGTGTGGAGCGCCCTGTCCGGCGTCATCCTGGCCGCAGTCTTCCTCGGCATCACCGGCGCCAGCATCCTCATCGCCAACCGCTGGTTCGGCGACCCGCTGTATGTGCCGGTGTTCTTCGGGATCGTCATGGGCGGCTGGATCCTCAAGCTCATCGTCTTCATCGTCGCCCTGATCATCCTGCGCGGGCAGCCGTGGCTGAACGGCCCGGTCTTCTTCGTCGCCGTGGTGGTGAGCGTTCTGGCATCGCTCGCGATCGACGTGGTCGTGCTCACCCGGATGCGCATGCCCCACGTCAGCGACGTGTCGCTCCCTACCACGGACCCGGAGGAGGACCGCAACCGGCCTCTCGACGACGAGAAGGACCCGGACACCCGGAAAAACGACGCTCCCTGAGTTTGATAGGGTGGTCACTGCGCCCGCCCGCCGCTCTGCGCGCGTCTGCGGAACGACTCTCACCGACCATCGTCGCAACGGTCCTCGACCGGTGCCCCGAAGCTGGAGCCCGCGCTGTCTACTCAAGCTGCGACCCTGATCGCGAATGCCTCGTCGTCCGACGGTGAGTTCCACCCGCCCTCGATCTCGGACTTCTTCCCGCCGAACATCCTCGAGGGCCTCGGGCTTCCGATCGAGTTCACGCGCATCAACCTCGTGCAGGTGCTCGCGACGATCGTGCTCATCCTCGTCTTCGTCATCGGCACGCGCCGCATGCGGATCGTCCCGACCCGCTTCCAGAGCGTGGTCGAGATGGGCCTGGACTTCGTCCGGGTCAACATCGCGCACGACCTGCTCGGGCGCAAGGACGGCGACCGCTTCCTGCCGCTGCTGACCACGATGTTCTTCATGATCCTGTTCATGAACATCACCGGGATCATCCCGGGGCTGAACATCGCAGGAACGAGCGTCATCGCGGTACCGCTGCTGCTGGCGATCGTGTCGTACGTGACCTTCATCTACGCGGGGCTCCGCAAGAGCCCGAAGAACTTCATCAAGAACTCGCTCTTCCCCTCGGGCGTCCCGCCGTTCCTCTACATCATCGTCACGCCGCTGGAGTTCCTCTCCACCTTCATCATCCGGCCGGTCACGCTGACGCTGCGACTGCTGATGAACATGATCGTCGGGCACCTCATGCTCGTGCTGTTCTTCTCGGCGACGCAGTTCTTCCTCTTCACCGCCGACGGCCTGTGGAAGGCCTTCGGCGTCGGCACCCTCGCCTTCGGGCTGGCGTTCACTCTCTTCGAGATGCTGGTCGCCTTCCTGCAGGCCTACGTCTTCACGATCCTCACCGCGGTCTACATCCAGCTCGCGGTCGCGGAAGAGCACTGAGCGGGCAGGCTCCGGCCTACCCACCCAACCGAAAGGAAACACACCCGTGGATGCAACTACGGTTCTCGCCCAGGTCACCGGTTCGATCGCGACCGTCGGCTACGGCCTCGCCGCCATCGGCCCCGCCATCGGCGTGGGCATCGTCGTCGGCAAGACCATCGAGGGCGTCGCTCGTCAGCCCGAGCTGGCCGGTCGCCTCCAGGTCCTGATGTGGATCGGTATCGCGTTCACCGAGGCGCTCGCGTTCATCGGCATCGCCACCGGCTTCATCTTCGGCGCCTGATCCCCTTCCTCACGTTTAAGGAGACGAGATGCTGAACGCTCTTGTCACTCTCGCTGCGGAAGAGGGTGAGTCGCAGAACCCGCTGCTGCCGGCGTACTACGACATCATCTGGTCCGCGGTGTGCTTCATCGTCATCCTGGCGGTGTTCTGGCGCATCGTTCTGCCGCGCATGCAGAAGCTGCTCGACGAGCGCGCTGCCGCGATCGAGGGCAACATCGCCAAGGCCGACGAGGCCCAGCGCAAGGCCGAGGCCGCGCTCGAGGAGTACACCGCACAGCTCGCCGACGCCCGGCGTGAAGCCGGCGAGATCCGCGATGCCGCCCGCGAGGACGGCAAGAAGATCCTCGCCGAGGCGAAGGACGCCGCAGCCTCCGAGGCCGCGCGCATCACCGCCACCGCGCACGCTCAGATCGAGGCGGAGCGGCAGTCGGCTCTGGTGTCGCTGCGGAGCGAGGTGGGCACGCTCGCCCTCGACCTCGCCGGTGGTGTGATCGGTGAGACCCTCTCCGACGACGCCAAGGCGCAGGCGGTCGTGGACCGCTTCCTCGCCGAGCTCGAGGCCGACGAGGCCGCCAAGGCCGCAACCGGTCAGAAGCAGGGCCTCTGATGGGAAGCGCGACCACGCAGGCCCGGGTGTCGGGCATCGCCGCACTGGATGCCGCGGCGATCACCGACCTCGCCGTGGCGCGTGAGCTCTTCGGGGTCGCTCGTGCCGTGGGTCAGACCCCGCAGCTGGCATCGGCCCTCGCTGACGCGGCGGCGCCTGCGCCGGCCCGACAGAAGGTCGTCGACGACGTCTTCGGGCGTCAGGTGTCGGCCATCACGCGCACCCTGCTGGGCGCCGTGGTCGCAGAGCGCTGGTCGTCGGCCGCCGATCTCGTGGAGGGCATCGAAGAGCTGGCCGTGCGTGCCGCCGCCGTGGCGGAACCGCAGGCCGACGTCGAGGCCGACCTGTTCGCTTTCTCCCGCGTCGTCGCCGACAACGGCGAGCTCGAGCTCGCGCTCGGCAGCCGTCTGGGCGACCCGGCGGCGAAGGGCCGGCTCGTGTCCTCCCTGCTCGCAGGCCGCGCAAGCGCATCGGCGATCGTCATCGCCGACGCCCTCGTGCAGCAGCCCCGCGAGCGCCGCGTGCGTCAGCTCCTGACCTGGGCGATGCGCATCGTCGCCGACCAGCGCGGCCGCAAGGTCGCCACGGTCGTCACCGCCGTCGCTCTCAGCGACGCGCAGATCGAGCGTCTGGCACGGACGCTCTCGGCCCGCTACGGCACCGAGGTATCGATCAACACCGTCGTCGACCCGACCGTGGTCGGCGGGCTGCGCGTGCAGATCGCCGACGACGTAATCGACGCCAGTGTGTCGTCGCGCCTCGCCGACCTCCGCCAGCGGCTGGCCGGCTAACAGACTTCCCGTGCGCTTCCCAGGAAGCGCCGGAGCATTCGGGGTCACACTCGACGGTGAGGCCCCACCGAACGAAGGAAGATCATGACAGACCTCTCTATCAGCCCCGACGTCATCCGTGACGCGCTGAAGGACTTCGTCGCGGCCTACGAACCCACCGGCGCTGCCGCGACCGAGGTCGGCACGGTCATCGACGCAGCCGACGGCATCGCCCACGTCGAGGGCCTGCCCGGCGTCATGGCGAACGAACTGGTGATGTTCGCCGACGGCACCCAGGGACTCGCGCTGAACCTCGACGAGCACGAGATCGGTGTCGTCGTCCTCGGTGAGTTCTCCGGCATCGAGGCCGGCATGCAGGTGACCCGCACCGGCGAGGTGCTCTCGGTCGCCGTCGGCGACGGGTACCTCGGTCGCGTGGTCGACCCGCTCGGCAACCCGATCGACGGACTCGGCGAGGTCGCCACCACCGGCCGCCGCGCCCTCGAGCTCCAGGCGCCCGGCGTCATGCAGCGCAAGTCCGTGCACGAGCCCATGCAGACCGGCATCAAGGCCATCGACGCGATGATCCCGATCGGTCGCGGTCAGCGTCAGCTGATCATCGGCGACCGTCAGACCGGCAAGACCGCCATCGCGATCGACACGATCATCAACCAGAAGGCGAACTGGGAGTCGGGCGACCCGACCAAGCAGGTGCGCTGCATCTACGTCGCGATCGGTCAGAAGGGCTCCACCATCGCCGCGGTGAAGGGTGCGCTCGAGGACGCCGGCGCGATGGAGTACACCACCATCGTCGCCGCTCCCGCCTCCGACCCGGCCGGCTTCAAGTACCTTGCGCCCTACACCGGCTCGGCCATCGGTCAGCACTGGATGTACGACGGCAAGCACGTGCTGATCGTCTTCGACGACCTCACCAAGCAGGCCGAGGCCTACCGTGCCGTGTCGCTCCTGCTGCGTCGTCCCCCGGGCCGCGAGGCCTACCCCGGCGACGTCTTCTACCTGCACTCGCGTCTGCTGGAGCGTTGTGCGAAGCTCTCCGACGAGCTCGGCGCCGGGTCGATGACGGGGCTGCCCCTCATCGAGACCAAGGCCAACGACGTCTCGGCGTACATCCCGACCAACGTGATCTCGATCACCGACGGTCAGATCTTCCTGCAGTCCGACCTCTTCAACGCCAACCAGCGTCCGGCGGTCGATGTGGGCATCTCGGTGTCCCGCGTCGGCGGTGACGCCCAGGTGAAGTCGATCAAGAAGGTCTCGGGAACGCTGAAGCTCGAGCTCGCGCAGTACCGCTCGCTCGAGGCGTTCGCGATGTTCGCCTCCGACCTCGACGCCGCTTCCCGGCGCCAGCTGGCGCGTGGCGCGCGCCTGACTGAGCTTCTGAAGCAGCCGCAGTACTCGCCCTACCCGGTCGAGGAACAGGTCGTGTCGATCTGGGCGGGCACCAACGGCAAGCTCGACTCGATCGACGTCGAGGACGTGCTGCCGTTCGAGCGCGAGCTGCTGGACTACCTGCGTCGCAACACGACGATCCTCGACCGCCTCCGCGACTCCAACGTCCTCGACGACGACACCGTCGCCGAGCTGGACAAGAAGGTCGACGAGTTCATCCTGGAGTTCCGCTCCGGCAAGGGACAGTCGATCAACCGTCCCGGCAGCGACGAGGTCGCGGCCGCCGAGGCTGAGGACGTCAACCAGGAGAAGATCGTCAAGGGCCGTCGCTGAGCGGAACCGGTAAAGGATCATGGGCGCACAACTGAGGGTCTACAAGCAGAAGATCAATTCTGCTCAGACCACGAAGAAGATCACGAAGGCGATGGAGCTCATCGCTGCTTCGCGGATCCAGAAGGCGATGGCGCGCG
Source organism: Microbacterium sp. CCNWLW134 (assembly GCF_037083565.1). Taxonomy (NCBI): domain Bacteria; kingdom Bacillati; phylum Actinomycetota; class Actinomycetes; order Micrococcales; family Microbacteriaceae; genus Microbacterium; species Microbacterium sp. CCNWLW134. The sequence continues at coordinate 781,421 of NZ_JBAOJU010000001.1, forward strand.
TGCGCGCGTCCTCACCCTTCGCCCGCGCGGTGACCCGCGCGGTGTCCGCGGTGGCGACGCACTCCAACGTCGATCACCCCCTGACGCAAGAACGGTCGACCATCCGCCGCTCGGCCGTGGTCATCTTCGCGTCGGACCGGGGGCTGGCGGGTGCGTTCAACTCCCAGATCCTCCGCGAGGGCATGGAGCTGGCGGCACTGCTGCGGTCGGAGGGCCGCGAGCCGATGTTCTACCTGATCGGTCGCAAGGCCGTCGCGTACTTCCAGTTCCGACGCATGGAGGCCGCCGCGGAGTGGACGGGTGACACCGACACCCCGCAGTTCCACACCGCCGAGGAGATCTCGGCCACGCTGCTCGACGCGTACAACCGTGGGGGAGAGCAGGGCGGGGTGGATGAGATCCACCTGGTGTACAACCGCTTCGTCAGCATGATGACGCAGAGCCCCGAGACCGTGCGTCTCCTTCCCCTGGAGGTCGTCGAGGCCGAGGAGGAAGCGTCGGCCCAGGTCTACCCGCTCTACGAATTCGAGCCGGACGCCGAGACGGTCCTCGACGCGCTCCTGCCCGTCTACATCCAGAGCCGCGTCTTCAATGCGCTCCTTCAGTCGTCGGCGGCCAAGCATGCCGCGACCCAGAAGGCCATGAAGTCGGCCAGCGACAACGCAGACAAGCTCATCACCGACTACACCCGGCTGCGCAACAACGCGCGTCAGGCCGAGATCACGCAGCAGATCGCCGAGATCGTCGGCGGCGCCGACGCTCTCGCGTCGGGCAAATAGACCCACACGAAAGAGAAGAAGCCATGAGCCTCACCGCTGAGAAGACGGATGCCACGACGGCCGCAGCGCCCGCCGTCGGCCGGGTCGCCCGCGTCACCGGTCCGGTCGTCGACATCGAGTTCCCCCACGATGCGATTCCCGACATCTACAACGCGCTGAAGACGACCATCGTCATCGGCGATTCGTCGTCCGAGATCACCCTCGAGGTCGCCCAGCACCTCGGTGACGACCTCGTGCGCGCCATCGCCCTCAAGCCCACCGACGGCATCGTCCGCGGCCAGGAGGTGCGCGACACCGGCGAGCAGATCACCGTGCCCGTCGGCGACGTCACCAAGGGCCGCGTGTTCAACGTCACCGGCGAGGTGCTCAACGGCGCCCCGGGCGAGACCATCGAGATCACCGAGCGCTGGCCGATCCACCGTCAGGCGCCGAACTTCGACCAGCTGGAGTCCAAGACCCAGATGTTCGAGACCGGCATCAAGGTCATCGACCTCCTCACCCCGTACGTGCTCGGTGGGAAGATCGGTCTCTTCGGTGGTGCGGGCGTCGGCAAGACCGTCCTCATCCAGGAGATGATCCAGCGTGTCGCGCAGGACCACGGTGGTGTGTCGGTGTTCGCCGGCGTGGGTGAGCGCACCCGCGAGGGCAACGACCTCATCGGCGAGATGGAGGAGGCGGGTGTCTTCGACAAGACCGCCCTCGTCTTCGGCCAGATGGACGAGCCGCCGGGCACGCGACTTCGTGTGGCCCTGTCGGCGCTGACGATGGCGGAGTACTTCCGCGATGTGCAGAAGCAGGACGTGCTGCTGTTCATCGACAACATCTTCCGCTTCACGCAGGCCGGCTCCGAGGTCTCGACGCTCCTCGGCCGCATGCCGTCCGCGGTGGGCTACCAGCCGAACCTGGCCGACGAGATGGGTGTGCTCCAGGAGCGCATCACCTCGACGCGTGGTCACTCGATCACCTCGCTCCAGGCGATCTACGTCCCCGCCGACGACTACACAGACCCGGCGCCGGCGACCACCTTCGCCCACCTCGACGCCACCACCGAGCTCTCGCGCGAGATCGCGTCGAAGGGTCTGTACCCCGCGGTCGACCCGCTGACCTCGACCAGCCGCATCCTCGACCCGCGCTACATCGGTGAGGACCACTACCGCGTCGCGACCGCCGTGAAGCAGATCCTGCAGAAGAACAAGGAACTGCAGGAGATCATCGCGATCCTCGGTGTCGACGAGCTCTCCGAAGAGGACAAGGTCGTCGTCGCCCGCGCGCGTCGCATCCAGCAGTTCCTCTCGCAGAACACCTACATGGCGAAGAAGTTCACCGGTGTCGAGGGCTCCACGGTCCCGATCAAGGAGACCATCGAGTCGTTCGACGCCATCGTCAAGGGCGACTTCGACCACGTCGCCGAGCAGGCGTTCTTCAACGTCGGCGGCATCTCCGACGTCGAAGAGGCATGGGCGCGCATCCAGAAGGAGAACGGCTGATCATGCCTCTCAAAGTCAGCCTGGTTTCCGCCGATGCGGAGGTCTGGTCCGGCGAGGCATCGCTGGTGGTCGCCAAGACGGTCGAAGGAGAGATCGGCTTCATGGCCGGCCACGAGCCGGTGCTGGCCATCCTCGCCGAAGGCCAGGTGCGCATCACCCGCACCGACGGCTCGAAGATCGTCGCCAACGCCCAGGACGGCTTCCTGTCGATGGAACGCGACGAGGTCACGGTCGTGGCAGGAAACGCCGCACTGATCTCCTGAGCGCCTGATCCCGCCTCCGCTTTCCCGCGAGAGTGCAACTGGCCGCCGAGAGCACGGGTGAACCCCGTGCCCTCGGCGGCCAGTGTCATCCTCACCGTCCTCCATCGTGGTGCCGAATGCTGATCCTCCTCCCACCCTCCGAGACGAAGCAGACCGGCGGGCGCCGTCGGGCGCTCGACCTCGACAGCCTGGCGCTGCCCTCCCTCGGGCCGCAGCGCGAGGCGGTTCTCGCGGCGCTGATCACGCTGTCGGACGATGCGGACGAGGCCGCCCGGGTGCTGAAGCTCGGACCGCGCCAGCGTGACGAGGTCGCGGTCAACGCGCTCCTGCGCACCGCCCCGACGCTTCCCGCGGCCGACCGCTACACCGGGGTGCTCTTCGACGCCCTCGATGCTCCGAGCCTCGATGCGCCGGCGCGACGCTGGCTGAAGACGCACGTGCTCATCCACTCCGCCCCGTTCGGCCCCGTGGGGGCGCTCGATCCCATCCCCAACTACCGATTGGGCGCCGGTGTGCGCCTCCCCGGGCTCGCGGCACCCGCCCGGCACTGGGCGGATCCTGTCGCCGCCGCCCTCGCGACCGCGGCACCGCCGTTCATCCTCGATCTCCGCTCCCACGCCTACGTCGCTCTCGGACCGGTGCCCGGCTCCGTCCCCGCTGTCTCGCTGCGGATCGTCACCGACGCCCCGGGCGGCACGGTGCGCGCTCTCAACCACTTCAACAAGCACGCCAAGGGCGAGCTCGTCCGGCTGCTCGCCATGGAGCGACCGCGCATCCGCAGCGTCGCGGGGTTCCGGCAATGGGCGGATGACGCGGGGCTGCGGGTGGTCGGAGAGTCCGACTCCGCAGAGCTCGACCTGATCGTCTGACGCCGGCTACCGCCGCGTGTGCGCTGCGGTGCGCTCGGTGTTCTCCGCGATCGCGATGAGAGCGACGACCGCTTCGATGACGAACCGGAGAGCGATCACCGCCAGGAACGAGAAGAGCGGGACCAGGATGACGGTGGCCACGATCAGCGAGATGCCTGCGCCCGGGTTGAACCAGAGAGCGCCGATGCCCTCGACGATCCCGGTCACGAGGTAGACGACGAAGGCGATGCCGATCGCCATCAGACCCACGACGTAGAACACGGCAGCCAACCGTCGTGTGATGAAAGTGCGGAACGACAGATCGAACAGCGCGCGGAAGAAGCCCCGCCCGATGTCGGCCGTGTCGCTGTCGCCGACGGACGGGACGCCGGTGTCGTCGACGCCGGCGATGCCGGGCGCCGCGGCCTCGGTGGCGCGGGCGGCCTCGGCGGCGGGCTGACGGGGCAGCGGGGGAGGGGTGTCGGTGCTCATGGATCCTCGTCCTTCGGTGGCCTCTCCCGGCCACGTTACCGATCGCGACGCGCCCGACCCCGTGTTTCTGGGAATTTCCTCACAATGGCGGCTCGGCGTCGATACCATGACCACGCGGGCAGACCATCCCGCCGTGCTTGCACGCTGGGGACACTCTGGAGGTCTCATGGATTCCACGTACGACGGATACGGCGCGATGCTGGCGTTCCTGCTGATCCTGCTGCCGCTCCTGCTCATCTTCGCGCTCGCGGGGTATCTGATCAGCGCCTTCTTCCTCATGAAGATCTTCGAGAAGGCCGGCGTCGAAGGGAAGTGGCGAGCGTGGGTGCCGGTTTACAACACCCTGGTCCTGGCGAAACTCGGTGACCTCTCTCCCTGGGTCATGCTGGGCGCCGTCGTGGGTTCGGCCATCCTCAGCCAGATACCGGTCATCGGCTGGATCCTGTCCCTGGTGGCCATCGCGGTCGGCGTCATCGTCGGCTGGCGGGTCGGGCTGAAGCTCGGAAAGGACTGGCCCTACCTGCTCCTCTGGCTCATTCCCGGCGTCGGAACCCTGATCTGGCTGGGCATCCTCGCGTTCTCCTCCGACCGTTGGAACCCCAACATCCCGCCGGCGCCGTGGGCGAACTCGTTCCTCAAGGACACCACGGTGTGGCCCGGCATCCCGCAGCAGCCGAGTGCCGTCGCGGCGCCCGGCTACGGCTACCCGACGGCCGCGTCCGGCGGCCCGGCCGCGCCGCCCGCCGGGTACGAGCCCGCGCCGGGCTACCAGGCTCCGCCCGCGCCGGCTGCCGCGCCGCCCGCAACACCCCCGGCACCTCCTGCCACGCCGCCGGCGGCCGCGCCCCCGGCGAACCCGACCCCGCCGCCCGCGGCGCCGCCGGCGAACGAGCCGCCCGCGGGACCGGACGCTCCGCGTCCGTAACCCTCCACGACAGCCCCCGGCCTCGCCGCCGGGGGCTGTCGTCGCTCGTGCGCCGGTAGCGTGGAGCCATGAATGCTGTGCCGCTTCGTCGTCTCGGATCATCCGGTCTGCTCGTCTCCGCCGTCGGGCTCGGCTGCAACAACTTCGGCCGGCCGGGCACCCGCACCGAGACCATCGAGGGCACCCGCGCCGTCCTCGACGCCGCGATCGATGCGGGGGTGACCTTCCTCGACACCGCCGACATGTACGGGGGCGACCCCGGTCAGTCCGAGATCCTCATGGGCGAGGCTCTCGCGGGGCGCCGCGACCAGGTCGTGCTCGCAACGAAATTCGGTCATTCCGGCCGCGACATGGGATACGGGCTGGCGGGCGCCAAGGCCTCTCGCGCCTACATCCGTCGTGCGGTCGACGCCTCGCTGACCCGGCTGCAGACCGACTGGATCGACCTCTACCAGCTGCACACGCCCGACCCCGGAACGCCGATGGAAGAGACCCTCGACGCGCTGAACGACCTGGTGAGGGAGGGGAAGGTGCGCTACATCGGGCATTCCAACCTCAGCGGGTGGCAGATCGCCGAGGCGCACTTCGTCGCCGAGCACCGCGGAACCGTCCCCTTCGTGTCGTCGCAGGACCACTACAGCCTGCTCGCGCGGGGTGTCGAGCGGGAGCGCCTCCCCGCCGCCGAGCACTTCGGTCTGGGCTTCCTGCCCTACTTCCCCCTCCACAACGGCCTTCTCACGGGGAAGTTCTCCCGTACCGAGGCGCCCTCCGACACCCGCATCATGCGTCAGCGTCCGCACCTGTGGGAGAACGCGCCGTGGGACGCGCTCGAGGCCTACGCCTCGTTCTGCCGCGATCAGGGGATCACCATGCTCGAGGCGACCTTCGGATGGCTGCTGGCACGGTCGTCGATCTCCTCCGTCATCGCCGGTGCGACGAGCCCCGAACAGGTGCGCGCCAACGCCGCCGCCGCGACGGCGTGGACACCCACCGTCGCCGATGTCGCCGAGATCGACGCGATCTTCCCCCTGCCGGACGACCCGGCAGCCTGAGCCCGGCACCGGGTTCGCTGAGAGCGCACCGGAGAAGGTGGTTGACCTGACGCAACGGCTGTAACGTTCACGAAGGTGCGGGCGCCCCGCTGGGCCCGCGTCGTGGAAGGGACACCCGTGCTCGGCAAGCTCCTCGCCCGTTACCTCCGGCCCGGCTGGCCGCTCATCGTCGCCGTGGTGGTGTTCCAGCTGGCGCAGTCGATCGCGTCGCTGCTCCTGCCCACGCTCAACGCCGACATCATCGACAACGGCGTCATCACCGGCGACATCCCCTACATCTGGTCCACGGGCCTCGTCATGCTCGGGATCAGCCTGGTGCAGATCGTCTGCGCTATCATCGCCGTGTACTTCGGATCCCGCCTGGCGATGGGAGTGGGGCGGCAGCTGCGCGCCGACCTCTTCCACCGCGTCGTCGCCTTCTCGCAGCGCGAGGTCGGTCACTTCGGAGCCGCATCGCTCATCACCCGCAACACCAATGACGTCCAGCAGGTGCAGATGCTGGTTCAGGTGTCGGCGACCCTCATGGTGTCGGCGCCGATCCTCGCCGTCGGCGGCGTCGTCCTCGCCATCAGCCAGGACGTGGGTCTGTCATGGCTGATGGCGGTGTCGATCCCGGCCCTTCTCATCATCGTCGGGTTGATCGTGTGGCGCATGGTGCCCGCCTTCACCGTCATGCAGAAGCGGATCGACCGGGTGAACCAGATCCTGCGCGAGCAGCTCAGCGGAATCCGCGTCATCCGCGCTTTCGTCCGCGAGCCCCAGGAACGCGCGCGATTCTCGGTCGCGAGCGCGGAGGTGATGGCCACCGGCCTTCGCGCGGGCAACCTCATGGCCCTGATGTTCCCGGCGGTGATGCTGGTGCTGAACGTCTCGAGCGTCGCCGTGATCTGGTTCGGCGCGTTCCAGGTGCAGCAGAACGACGTGCAGATCGGCACGCTCTTCGCCTTCCTGACGTACATCATGCAGATCCTCATGGGCGTCATGATGGCGACCTTCATGTTCGTGATGATCCCGCGGGCCGCGGTCTGCGCCGATCGCATCGGCGAGGTGCTCGCCACCGACCCCTCGGTGGCGCCCCCTGCCGTGCCGGCCATCCCGCCGGCGGCCCGAGGTGCCGTGCGCTTCGACGGGGTGGCCTTCGCCTACCCCGGCGCCGCCGATCCCGTGCTCAGCGACATCTCGTTCGAGGTGGCGCCCGGGACCACGACCGCCGTCATCGGGTCGACCGGGTCGGGCAAGACCACCCTGATCGGCCTGGTGCCGCGGCTCTTCGACGCCACAGCGGGATCGGTGCGGGTGGACGGGACGGATGTCCGCGACGTCGACCCCGATGAGCTGTGGCGCCGGGTGGGACTGATCCCGCAGCGCGCGTTCCTGTTCTCGGGAACGGTGGCCTCGAACCTGCGCTACGGCGATCCGGACGCCGGGGACGCCGAGCTGTGGCACGCGCTCGAACTCGCCCAGGCGGCCGACTTCGTCCGCGCCATGCCGGAGCAACTCGACGCACCGATCGCCCAGGGCGGCACCAACGTCTCGGGTGGGCAGCGTCAGCGACTCGCGATCGCGCGGGCGCTGGTGAAGAAACCCGAGATCTATCTCTTCGATGACGCCTTCTCGGCCCTGGACCTCGCCACCGATGCCGCGCTCCGACAGGCGCTGGACACGCATCTTCCGCACGCGACGCGGATCGTCGTGGCCCAACGGGTCTCGACCGTCCAGAGCGCCGATCAGATCGTCGTCCTCGACCACGGCCGCGTCGTCGGCATCGGCACCCACGATGAGCTGGTGGAATCCAGCCAGACGTACCGCGAGATCGTCGAGTCGCAGCTCTCGGTGGAGGCGGCATGAGCGGGCCGGGGCACGGGCGCATGCAGACCGCGCCGGTGGTGAAGGCGAAGAGCTTCGGTCCGAGCGCGCGACGTCTGCTGGGCACCCTGAGTTCGGACAGACCTCGGCTGGTGGTCGTGCTCGTCCTCGGCGTCCTGAGCGTGGGGCTGTCGGTGCTGGGACCGAAACTGCTCGGTGACGCCACGAACATCGTGTTCGCCGGGTTCCTCTCCCTCCAGGCGCCGGCGGGCGCGACCAAGCAGCAGGTCGTCGATGAGCTCGTCGCCTCCGGGCAGCAGCAGCAGGCCGACCTCGTCCGCGCCGTCAACTTCACCCCCGGCGCCGGCATCGCGTTCGACGCGCTCGGCGCGGTCATCCTCGCCGTGCTCGCCGTCTACGTGTTCTCCAGCATCTTCGGCTGGCTCCAGGCGCGGCTGCTCAACGGCATCGTGCAGCGGGCGATGAACCGGCTGCGCATGCAGGTGGAGGACAAGATCCACCGCTTGCCGCTGTCGTACTTCGACCGGGTGCAGCGGGGCGAGCTGCTCAGCCGGGTCACCAACGACGTCGACAACATCGGTCAGTCGATGCAGCAGACGCTGTCGCAGGTGATCATCTCGCTCCTCACCGTGATCGGGGTGATGGTGATGATGTTCCTCATCTCCCCGCTCCTCGCGGTGATCGCCCTCGTCACCGTTCCGCTCACTCTCGTCATCACCGCCGTCGTCGCAGGCCGCTCGCAGAAGCTCTTCGTCGCGCAGTGGAAGGCGACGGGCGTTCTCAACGCGCTGGTCGAGGAGACCTTCTCCGGCCACGCGATCGTGAAGGTGTTCGGCCACCAGCGCGAAGTGGAGGCCGACTTCCTGGCCGAGAACGAAGAGGTCTATCGCGCGAGCTTCGGCGCGCAGTTCCTCTCGGGGATCATCCAGCCCGCGATGATGTTCGTCGGCAACCTCGTGTACGTCGCCATCGCCGTCGTGGGCGGTATCCAGGTGGCATCCGGTCTTCTGTCCATCGGCAGCGTGCAGGCCTTCATCCAGTACTCGCGGCAGTTCACCCAGCCCCTCGCGCAACTCGGCTCGATGGCCAATCTGCTGCAGTCCGGTGTCGCCAGCGCCGAGCGCGTGTTCGAGCTGCTCGACGAGGCCGAGCGGACGCCCGATCCCCAGCCTGCCGAGACCGCGCCGGCATCGGCCAAGCGCCTGGCATTCGAAGACGTGTCGTTCCGGTACAGCGCCGACACCCCGCTCATCGACGACCTGGACCTCACCGTGGAACCGGGCAGCACGATCGCGATCGTCGGTCCGACGGGGGCGGGCAAGACCACGCTGGTGAACCTGATCATGCGCTTCTACGACGTCGACTCGGGTCGGATCACCCTCGACGGGGTCGACATCCGCCGGATGACCCGCGACGACCTCCGGTCCCGCACGGGCATGGTGCTCCAGGACACCTGGCTCTTCGCCGGCAGCATCCGCGAGAACATCGCCTACGGGCGGCCGGACGCCGACGAGGGCGCCATCCTCGCCGCGGCGCGCGCCGCGTACGTCGACCGGTTCGTCCACGCCCTACCGGACGGCTACGACACCGTCCTCGACGATGAGGCGGGGAACCTCAGCGTGGGCGAGCGCCAGCTCGTCACCATCGCCCGCGCGTTCCTCGCCGACCCGCGGATCCTCATCCTCGACGAAGCGACCTCGTCGGTCGACACCCGCACCGAGCTCCTGATCCAGAGGGCGATGTCGCAGTTGCGGCAGGATCGCACCGCGTTCGTCATCGCCCACCGGCTTTCGACGATCCGCGATGCGGACCTGATCCTGGTGATGGAGGACGGCCGGATCGTGGAGCGCGGGACGCACGACGAGTTGCTCGCGGCCGGCGGCGCCTATCGTCGTCTGTCGGATGCGCAGTTCCGCGCGGCCGTGACCGATGAGGACGAACCGGATGCTGCGGACGCGGCGGGGGAGTCCGCGGGGTCGTCGCGGGTGTCTACTAGGATGTGAGGACGCCACCGCCGGCGGTCGTACCGATCCGGTGGCGAATGCGAGTCGACGTGAGGAGAGGAGAGCAGGTGCCTGACATCTCCTCCGGAGACCGCGTGATCGAGCTCCCGGATGCCACGTTGGCGCTCCGCTGGGCTGCCACGACGCACACCGGCCGCCGACGCGAGGTGAATCAGGATGCCGTGCTCGCCTCGTTCCCGCTGTTCGCCGTGGCCGACGGCATGGGAGGGCACATCGGCGGCGAGATCGCCAGCGCCAGCACCGTCGATCGGCTCCGCGCCGTCGTGGAGACGGGCCCGGTGAGCGCGAAGACGATCGAGAAGGCGCTCGGCCGCGCGGTGAAGGACATCGCTTCCCACCCGGAGACGACCGACGACGGCACGGGTACGACCCTGACGGGCGTCTACCTGGATCCGACGACCGAGCCGGCGACATGGGTCACGCTGAACATCGGAGATTCGCGGGTCTACGTGCTTCGCGACGACGACGTCGTGCAGGTCACGACCGATCACTCGGTCGTGCAGGAACTCGTCGCCTCGGGGCGTCTCAGCCCCGAAGAGGCCGAGAATCACCCCTACGGCAACGTCATCACCCGCGCGGTCGGACCGAGCGAGAGCGTGACACCCGACTACGTGCGTCTCGACATCGTCGACGGTGACCGCTTCGTGGTGTGCTCCGACGGGCTCACCAAAGAGCTGACTGATTTCGGCATCCGTCACTTCCTCGCGCAGCACGATGATCCCGCCGGAGCGGTGAGTGCGATGCTCGATGCGGCGCTCGAGAACGGCGGTCGCGACAACATCACGATCATCGTCGTGAACGTGTCCCTCCGCGAGAAGACCGCCGGTGCCGCGGCCGGAGTCGATTCCTCCACAGCCTCGGCCTGAGAGCGAGTTCTCCACCGATCGATCGTGACGAAGATCCTCACGGTCGCCCGGCCTCCAGGGTGGGTGGGTGTCGTCGTTCACTCCGCTTCCCCCGGCCTTTCCCCCGACGTCGCCACCGGGGGCGCGGTCGTCCGGCCGCGTCGGGGTGGCCCAGGCCGATGCTGCGCTCGCATCGCCCGTGCCCGACGACCCGGCACCGGACGAACTGCTCCGCCTCGAGGACGGGTGGGAGCGGCCGCCCCGGCCTCCGCTGCCGATCGTCGCCTCGACGGTCCCGATCCTCGGCGCCGGTGCGCTGTGGCTGGTCACCGGGTCGATCCTCGCGCTGTGGCTCGCCGCCCTCGGGCCCCTCATCGCCATCGCGTCGATCGCCGACGCCGCCCGCACCGCACGACGGGACCGTCGTGAGGCCGAGCGCGTGGGCGCGAGGACGCGCGCCGATGTGATGCGCGCGGTGGCGTCGCGCCACCGGACGGAGCGCGAACGGTGGTGGGGTGTGCACCCCGACGTCGCGCGGCTCGTGGAATCCGACGTCGAGGTCTGGCGGACCCATCACGATCGCGGCGACACCGTCGTCGTCGGCCGTGGGCGCATCCCCAGCGCCGTGCGGGTCACCGGCGGGCGTGGCGACCCGCGTGCCGGTGAGCTGCGCCGTCGCGCCGCAGTCCTCGAGGATGCGCCGATCGCGGTGCCGCTCGACGCCGGAATCGCCGTCATCGGGCCGCCGGTCGTCAGTGCGGCGGTGGCTCGCGCACTCGTCCTGCAGGCCTGCCTGGCGCATCCGCCCGGGGCGTTCTCGCTGCTCCCGTCGGACTCCGACGATGAGGTCTGGTTCGCCCGGCTGCCGCATCGCCGAGTCGCCGCCGGGCGCACGCTCGCACTCCAGGTGGGGGGAGCGGATGCCACGGACGCCGCCGACATCCGGATCGTCTGCGTCGGTCCCGGAGAACCACCGCCTCCCGGTTGCGCGGTCGTGCTGCGGGTCGACGGTCCCGACCGGGCGCTGGCCGACATCGGTGGGGAGACGTACGAGATCCGACCCGAAGCGGTCGGGCGGGCGCAGGCGGCATCGATCGCCGATGATCTCGCCCTCCGCGCCGCGCGATCGCTCGGAGACCTGGGCGGGGACGACCGCGCTGTCCTCCTGGCCGACCTCTGGGCAGATGACGGCCGACCGCCCGTCGCCGGCGCCGGACTCGCGGTGACGATCGGACGCGATCGCGCTCCGGTGTCGGTGGACCTCGTGGAGGACGGTCCTCATGCCGTCGTCACCGGGATGACGGGGTCGGGCAAGAGCGAACTCCTCGTCACCTGGGTGCTGGCCCTGTGCGCCCGCTACTCCACCCGCGAGGTCACCTTCCTCCTCGCCGACTTCAAGGGCGGCACGGCGTTCCAGCGCCTCGCGGGCCTTCCGCACGTCACCGGCGTCATCACCGATCTCGATCCCGGAGGAGCGCGCCGGGCGATCGAGAGTCTCCGGGCCGAGATCCGCTGGCGGGAATCCGAGCTCGCGCGCACGGGGGCCCGTGACATCCGTGATGACGGAGCCGGGCTGCCGCGGCTCGTCGTGGTCGTCGACGAATTCGCGGCCCTCCTGGCTGATCACCCCGAACTCCAGACGCTGTTCTCCGACCTCGCAGCGCGAGGAAGGGCGCTCGGCATGCACCTCATCCTCGGCACGCAGCGCACAACGGGGGTCATCCGGGAGGGACTGTGGGCGAACCTGCCGCTGCGGCTGAGCCTGCGGGTCGCCGACGCCGCCGACAGCCGGGCGGTGCTCGGGACCGATGCCGCGGCAGGTCCGGTGTCAGCGGGAACCGAGCGCGGCACCGCCTGGCTGCGAAGGAGCATCGATGTCGCGCCACGACGGTTCCGGGTGGCCCTCGCCCGAGCCGAGGACGTCGCCGCCGTCCGTCACTCCGCCCAGGGGCCGACGCCGCGACGCTCCTGGCTGCCCGCTCTGCCGGCGCGCGTCGACCTCGCCGACCTACCGGTGCCGGCCGACGGGGGCGGGTCGGCGGCGCCCCTGGTCCTGGGGCTTCTCGATGAGCCCGACGAGCAGCGGCAGCGGCCGGCGCTGCTCGAGCGCGGCGCGCCTGGCGTGGTCTTCCTGGGGCGAAGCGGCAGCGGCCGGACGACCGCGTTGCAGACGCTCAGCGCTCAGCGTCCTGATGCGGCGACGTGGGTGCCGGCCGATCCGGAGGCGGCGTGGGATCTCGTCGCGGATCTCGTCCGGGCGCCGCGTCCGGCGTCGGCCTCGCCGAGGCTCATCCTGATCGACGACGTCGATGCGCTGGTGGGGCGCTACCCGATGGACTATGCCGGGGAGTTCCTTCAGCGGCTCGAGGATCTTCTCCGTGGCGCCGGCGGCGAGGGCGCCGTCGTCGCGCTCACCGCGCAGCGGCTGACCGGTGGCGTGGCGCGACTGGTCGATCTGGCCCCTCGGCGCGTCCTCCTCGCCACCGCTTCGCGTGCCGATCACGTCGCACTCGGCGGTGATCCGGCGGGGTACGAGGCCCGTGCCGTGCCGGGTCGAGGAACGATGGACGGCATCGCCCTTCAGGTGGCGACCGCCTGGGATGCAGCGGTTCCGGGTCCGGCCGGTCCGCCCGAGACCTGGCACCCCCGAGCGCTCACGGGGTTCGTGACGCGGCGCTCGCCGCAGGCGCGGGCGGCGCTGCGCGCCTGGGAGGGAGCAGGGGCCGCGCTCATCGATCTCGAGGCCTTCGACGCCGGAGTGGAGCGCGGCAGCCGAACCGGCCGCGTCGTGGTCGTCGGCGAACCCGACGAGTGGCAACGGCACTGGCGGACACTCGCGCTCATCCGGTCGGACCACGACCTGGTCATCGACGCGTCCTGCGGACCCGAGTATCGGATGCTGACGGCCGACCGCGACCTGCCGCCCTACTGCCTGACCGGGCGCGGTCGGGCCTGGGTGCGCCATGCAGCAGGCGAGCCCCGTCGCATCCTTCTTCCCGACACTCCCGCGCATGCTTGACCGCTGTCGCCCGCTGGCCATAACGTCAGCGCATGGCAACCTCCCCTGTGACCCTGGGCCGACCCGAAGGCAAGGGACTCGCAGCGGGGACGCTGGGGCTGTGGGGCTCGACCGTCATCGGTCTGGCGTCGACGGCACCGGTGTACTCGCTGGTCGCGACCCTCGGGTTCGTGGTGCTCGCCGTCGGTGCGCAGGCGCCGATCGCGTTCATCATCGCCTTCGTGCCGATGCTGTTCATCGCCTTCGCGTATCGCGAGCTCAACAACGCCGTGCCCGACTGCGGCACGACGTTCACCTGGAGCACGAAGGCCTTCGGACCCTGGGTCGGCTGGCTCGGCGGGTGGGGTGTGGCCGTCGCCGGGACGATCGTGCTCGCGAACCTCGCGCAGATCGCCGGCATCTACTTCTGGTCCCTTTTCGGAGACGGCTCGCTGGCCGGCAACGTGCCGCTGGTCACCGCCACCGGTGTCTTCTTCATCGCGGCGATGACGTGGGTGAGCTGGCGGGGCGTGGAGATCGGCGAACGGATCCAGAACGTCCTCCTCGCCATCCAGTACCTCCTCCTGGCGGTCTTCATCGTCGCCGCGCTCTGGCAGTTCTTCACCGGCACGGCCCCCAACCCCACGCCGTTGGATCTGTCGTGGTTCAACCCGCTCGGGTTCACCGACTGGAGTGCGTTCACCGAGGCGATCCTCCTGGCGATCTTCATCTACTGGGGGTGGGACACCTGTCTCGCGCTGAACGAGGAGACGAAGGACCCCAAGCGCATCCCGGGCCGGGCCGCCCTCCTGACCACGCTCATCCTCGTCTTCACCTACGTCGGCGTGACCGTGGCGGCGATGATGTACGCCGGTCTCGGATCAACGGGTGTGGGCCTGGGCAATGAGGCCAACGCCGACGACATCTTCCTGGCGCTGAAGGACGACCTGCTCGGCCCGCTGGCCCCGCTCCTGCTGATCGCGGTCCTGATCTCGGCGGTGTCGTCGACGCAGACGACGATCCTCCCGACGGCGCGTGGCACCCTGTCGATGGCGGTGTACAAGGCGCTCCCGCAGCGATTCCGCACGGTGCACCCCGTGTACAAGACCCCCTCGTTCTCCACGATCGTCATGGGGATCGTCGCGAGCCTGTACTACATCGGGATGACACTGATCAGCGACAACATCCTGCAGGACTCGATCCTGTCGCTCGGCCTGGCGATCGCGTTCTACTACGCCCTCACGGGGTATGCCTGCGTCTGGTACTTCCGACGTGACCTGTTCACCTCGGCGCGGAACCTGGTGTACCGCGGCATCCTGCCCCTGCTCGGAGCCCTGATGCTGACCTACGCGTTCATCCAGTCCGCGATCGACATGTACGACGTCGACTACGGGTACACCGTGCTGCTCGGCATCGGCGGCACCTTCGTCGTGGGCGTCGGTTCGCTGGCGATCGGCGTGGTGCTGATGTTCATCTGGTACGCCTTCCCCACCTCCAAGCCCTTCTTCCGCGGGGAGCGGCTCAACCGCGACACGCCGGTGCTCGTGCCCGATGAGGGGGCCTACCAGCGATCGGTGGACGGCGGGCTCAGCTGACCCCGGTCCTCAGCCGAGGACATCGGCGACCGGTGTGTGCGTCAGACCGTGCGCGGCGGCGACGCCCGCGCTCGTGACGGCACCGCCGACGACATTGAGGCCTGCCGCCAGCGCGGCGTCCTGCGCGAGCGCCGACCGCCATCCTCGGCCGGCGATCTGGCGGATGTAGGGCAGGGTCGCGTTCGTCAGCGCGGAGGTCGAGGTGTTCGGCACGGCGCCGGGCATGTTCGCCACGCAGTAGAAGACGGTGTCGTGCACGGCGAACGTGGGATCGGCGTGGGTGGTCGGCCTCGTGTCGGCGAAGCAGCCGCCCTGATCCACGGCGATGTCGACCAGGACGCTGCCCGGTCGCATCCGGGACACCATCTCGTTGCTGACGAGCTTGGGCGCCTTCGCCCCCGGGATCAGCACCGAACCGATGACGAGGTCGGAGTCCACCACGGCGCGATCGAGGTCGAGAGGATTCGACGACGCGGTCTTGACCCGTCCCTGGAAATGGTCGTCGAGGGCGCGCAGACGTTGGATGTTGGTGTCGAACACCGTGACATCCGCCCCGAGGCCGACGGCGATGACGGCGGCGTTCGCTCCGGCGACCCCGCCCCCGATCACGGTGACCCGCGCGGGGCGGGTGCCGGGCACACCCGACATGAGCAGGCCCCGTCCTCCCTCGGAGCGGAGCATCGTATGCGCGCCGACCATGGGGGCCAAGCGCCCCGCGACCTCGCTCATCGGGGCGAGGAGCGGCAGCCCGCCCCCGGGCAGCTGCACGGTCTCGTAGGCGATCGCGGTGACCCCGTCGGCGATGAGGCGCTCGGTCAGCGTGCGGTCTGCGGCGAGGTGCAGGTAGGTGAAGAGGACGAGGTCATCGCGGAAATACCGGTACTCCTCGGCGATCGGCTCCTTCACCTTCAGCAGGAGCTCCGCTCGCCCCCACACCTCGGCGGCGTCGTCGACCAGGACCGCCCCGGCGTCGTCGTATTCGCCGTCGGGCATCGACGATCCCGCGCCGGCACCTCGCTGCACGACGACCTCGTGTCCGGCGACGACGAGGTCGTGCACTCCGGACGGGGTCAGCGCGACCCGGTATTCGTTGTTCTTCACCTCGGTGGGAACTGAGATCCTCATCTTCGCGGTCCTCTCCGCTCCTGGTGGAAGCGTCACATGACGGGGCGGATCACCCCGACGTCTCGACCGCCGCCGGTGACCGACAGCGGAAGCTCGGCGAGGGTCGCGGCGACGTCGCCCGCCGGCAGCGCACCGTGGCGCTCGAGGAGGCGCAGGGCGACCGCGGTCGCCGCGCGCGACGACCCGTCGAGCATCTTCAGGGCCACGGTCGTGCCGCCCGGGGCGGTCATCACGAGCACACCCTCGGCGCCGGTCTTGGCGAAGACGCCCAGGCGCTCGATCGCGACGGTGTCGGGGCGACCGGGTCCTTCGATGGTCCAGGGGTGCTCGCGAACCGTGCGGACGAGTGTTCCGGCCTGGCGGTGCAGGGCGAACGGCGACCGCTCGGACGACACCCCGATGCGGTGGACAGCGCGGGCGAGGCCGAGCAGCGTGACGGCGTAGACGGGCGCCCCGCAGCCGTCGACGGCGGTCGCCGCGACGCGCTCGCCGATGAGGCGTTCGATCACCTCGCGGATGCGGGTCTGCAGCGGGTGCTCGGGCTCGAGGTAGGTCGCGGTGTCCCACCCGTTGACGGCTGCGGTCAGGAGCATCGCGGCGTGCTTGCCCGAGCAGTTCATTCGCTCGCGGGTGGGCTCGCCGCCGGCGCGGACGAGCGCGTCGCGGGTGGGCTGGTCGGACGGCCAGGCCGGAGGGCAGCCGAGCGCGCGTTCGTCGAGGCCGGCACGATCCAGGATGCCGCGGACGACCGCCACGTGCCGGTCGGTGCCGGTGTGGCTCGCGGTGGAAAGACCCAGCTCCTCGCCGGCGAGGTCGGCTCCCGCCGTGAGGAGGGCCAGCGCCTGAAGAGGCTTGAGGCTGGAGCGCGGGAGGATCAGCGCCTCGACGGCGCCGAGACGCTCCGAGACCACGCCGTCGGCGTCGAGCACCACGGCGACTCCGCTGTGACGGGACTCCACGAACCCACTGCGTTCGACGACGGCGAGCTCGACGGCCTCTGCGGCGGCGATGGTCTGCGGCACGCCCGTCAGCCTACCCTCGACCCCGGAGGCTCCCGGATCCCTCGTGCGAGACTGGGGCCATGTGGGGTGAGCATCGATACGCGCTGCGCGCGACGTGGACTGGCAACCGGGGGAGCGGAACCAGCGGATACCGGGATTACGACCGTTCGGTCACCATCGAGGTCGACGGCAAGCCCACGCTGCTGGCCTCGGCCGACAAGCCGTTCCGCGGAGATCCGGCGCGATGGAACCCCGAGGACCTCCTTCTCGCCGCGCTCAGCGAGTGCCATCTGCTGTCCTACCTGCACGCGTGCGTCATGGCCGGGGTCGTCGTGGTCGACTACGACGACGAGGCGACCGGTCTCATGGTCGAAGACGGTGCGGGCAGCGGAGCGTTTCGCGAGGTGGTGCTGCACCCGCGCGTCACCGTCGCGTCCGAGGAGATGAGGGATGCTGCGGTCGCGGCGCACGAGAAGGCGCATGCCCTGTGCTTCATCGCCAACTCGGTCAACTTCCCGGTGCGCCACGAGCCGACCATCCTGGTGGCCGACGCCACGGTGCGAGCTAGAGGCGCTCGTGCGGAAGAACCTGCTTGATGCGCTCAATCGGATTCTGAGCCGGAACCTCGTTGTAGACGCCGGCGAGCTCCTGCTCGCTGAGGGCGTGGATCGCCGCCATGATCTCGTCGGTCGCCCCTCGGCGCGCACGCCCCGAAGACGCCGCGCCGTGGTGCGACAGGTCCAGGGGTGCGCCGAACCGCACGGTGATGCGCTCGGAGAGCGAGGGACGCTTCGCCCCCACCGGCATCACGCGGTCGGTGCCGATGAGACCCACCGGCACCACGGGAGCGCCGGTCTCCAACGCCAGGAAGGCGACACCGGTGCGACCCTTGTAGAGCCGTCCGTCGAGCGAACGCGTGCCCTCGGGGTACAGTGCGACCGCGCGCCCCTCCGCGAGCAGCATGCGCTGCTGCTCGAGGGCGTCGAGCGCCGCCTGGCCCGCCCCGCGCTGGACGGGGATGGCGCCGATCGCCCGGAAGAACTCCCGCGACATCCAGCCCTTCATCCCCGAGCCCTCGAAGTAGCTGGCCTTGGCCAGGAAGTGCACCGGGCGGGGAGCGGCGACCGGGATGGCGATCGAGTCGATGAACGACAGGTGATTGCTGGCGAAGATGACCGGTCCCTGGCGCGGAACGTTGCCTTTGCCCTCGACCTTCGGGCGGTAGATCAGCCTCCCCAGCGGAGCGATCACCATCCGCCCCAGTGCATAGGTCATGCCGATGGAATGCGAAGAGGCGTCGGGGGCCCCTGGGGGGAGATCGCTGGCTGCCTCGGACGTCACCAGACGAGGGTACTCTCGCTCTCATTCCGTCGTCGGCATCACCGCCGTCCGACCCCCTTGCACACCGGACCATCGCGACCTCTCAGCCCAGACAGAGGAAACGTAGGCCAGGATGGGGAGGTCCTTCCGTCCCTCGACCCTGAGGTTTTTGTGCGTATTCGTCCGCTCGCCGCTCTGTCCGTCGCCGCCGTATCGGTCCTGCTGTTGACGTCGTGCTCGGGTGGTGCGCCCGACGCGACCCAGTCGCCGTCGGCTCAGGTCGCCGATCTGTGCGACGCGGTCGCCCCGTCGGGCGACGCGTCCGAAGCGGTCACGGTCGAAGGTGAGCCCGGCGCCGCATCGCAGGCGGTCTTCACCGCGCCGCTGGAGATCTCCGAGCTGCAGAGCACCGTCGTCACGGAGGGCGAGGGCGACGCCGTCGAGGCCGGTGAGCTCGTCAACATCGCCTTCACCGCCTTCAGCGCCGAGACCGGCGAAGAGCTCGGGTCGCTGAACTACGAGCCCGGGCAGTTCCTGCCGCAGCAGATCTCCGCCGACAATCCCATCGGCCAGGTCCTCGGCTGCGCCACGCCCGGCACACGGGTGGTCGCCACCTTCCCCGCGACCGAGACCAACGGCGGCGAGGTCTACGTGTTCGACTTCCTCGAGACCGTCCCCGATGCCGCGTGGGGCACCGAGCAGCCGGCGCCGGAGGGGCTTCCCGAGGTCGAGCTGGCCGATGACGGTGAGCCGACCATCACGGTGCCCGACGCCGATGCTCCCACCGAGGTCGAGCTCGCGACCCTGAAGCAGGGTGACGGCGAGACCGTCGAGCCCGGCGACACCGTGCTCGTCCAGTACACCGGCGTCAAGTGGTCGGACAACGAGGTGTTCGACTCCAGCTGGGAGGCCGGGACGCCGACGTCGTTCCAGACCACCGGCGTGGTCGACGGGTTCCGCCAGGCGCTGGAAGGTCAGACCGTCGGTTCGCAGGTGCTCGTGGTGATCCCGCCGGAGTTCGGATACGGCGCCGTCGAGGGCAATGAGCTCCAGGAGGAGACCCTGGTCTTCGTCGTCGACATCCTCGGTGTCCAGCACGTCGCGGCCACGACCGCGCCCTGACCCCGCTGCGCGGGAGGACCGCGGATAGGCTGACCGGATGCGACGCATCCTCGTCCTCGGCTCCACCGGCTCCATCGGCACGCAGGCCCTCGAGGTCATCGCAGCCAATCCCGACCGCTTCGAGGTGGCCGGTCTCGCGGCGGGGACCCGCCGCGACCAGCTGACTGCGCAAGCGGCGCAGTTCGGGGTCTCCGAGAGCGCGTGCGCTCTCGGAGCCGTCGAGGCGGAGCAGCTCGTCCGCGACGTCGAAGCTGATGTCGTGCTCAACGGCATCACCGGGTCGGTGGGGCTCGGGCCGACTCTCGCCGCGCTCGAGACCGGTCGCACCCTCGCGCTGGCGAACAAGGAATCGCTGATCGTGGGCGGTGAGCTCGTCACCGCCCTCGCTGCGCCCGGGCAGATCGTCCCCGTGGACTCCGAGCACTCCGCGATCGCGCAGGCGCTTCGCGCCGGCACCCACGAGGAGGTGCGCCGACTGGTGCTCACCGCTTCGGGTGGACCCTTCCGCGGGCGCTCACGATCGGAGCTCGCCGACGTGACCCCCGCACAGGCCCTGGCCCATCCCACGTGGGACATGGGCCGGGTCGTCACGACGAACTCGGCCACCCTGGTGAACAAGGGGCTCGAGGTCATCGAGGCGCACCTGCTGTTCGATGTGCCCTATGACGCGATCGACGTCGTCGTCCACCCGCAGTCGGTGGTGCACTCCATGGTCGAGTTCGTCGACGGGTCGACCATCGCGCAGGCGTCACCCCCCGACATGCGGCTTCCGATCTCGCTGGGCCTGGACTGGCCGCAGCGCGTGGCCGGTGTCGGCGTGCCGATCGACTGGACCCGGGCGACACAGTGGACCTTCGAGCCGCTCGACGAGGAGGCCTTTCCTGCGGTACGTCTGGCCAAGCGGGTGGGAAAGGCCGGGGCCACCTACCCCGCGGTGTTCAACGCGGCGAACGAGCAGGCGGTCGACGCCTTCCACGAGGGGCGACTCCGGTTCCTCGACATCGTCGACCTCGTCGCCGATGTCGTCGACCGTCATGAGGCTCCCGCCGCTCTCACGCGGGCGTCGCTCGCCGACGCCGAGAGCTGGGCACGGCGCGTCGCCGACGAGCTGATCGCCGCGCGCTGAGGGCCTCTCCCCGGCCTGTCTCAGGCCGGGCGAAGGGGATCGGATGACGGTGTGCTGTCCTCCGGGTAGGGAACCGGCCAGCGGGGCTCGGGAACGGGCCAGCCGCGGGCGGCGAGGGCCCGCCGGGCGAGTTCCCGCGCGGAATAGGGAGTGCGAACGCCGCGGATGTCGCGGTAATCCTGGTGGCCGGGGCCGGCCCACAGGATGGCGTCACCCTCCCCGACCAGCGCGACGGCCTCGCGGATGGCCCGCTCCGGCGGGGAGTACTCGTGGATCTCGGCGTCGGGCTTCGCCCGGCGCGCTCCCTCGATGAGGGTGGCCCGGATCGAGTCGGGATCCTCGTGCCGCGGATGGTGGTCGGTGATGATCAGGATGTCGCTGCCTTCGGCGGCAGTGCGCCCCATGTCGAGCCGCTTGGTGGCGTCGCGGTCGCCGTCCGCGCCGACGAGCATCAGCACCCGGCCGGGGGTGACGTGCCGCACCGCGGCGAGGGTCTTCTCGAAGGCGTCGGGGGAGTGGCCGAAGTCGACGAAGACCGCCGGGCCGCTCTCACCCGAGACGAGTTCGGTGCGTCCGGGCAGATACGCCCGTATTCCACCGTCGCGGGTGAACGCCGAGACGAGGTCGTCCCACGCGTAGCCACCCTCGAGGAGCATCACGATGGCGAGACCGGCGTTGGCGGCCATGTGCTGGCCGATGACCGGGACGACGGTCTCCAGCATCCGTCCGTCTTTCGACGACAGCCTGAATCGGGTGCCCTGCTGGCGCTCCTCGACGATCTCGACGACCCAGTCGGCCTGCGCCGCAGCCTCGGGGTCGACGGCGATCGCCGGCGTCCCGACGGTGAGGGTCGGCACCTCCGATCGCGCGACGGCGTCCGCGCCGGCGGATGAATCGAGGGAGATCACGGCGCGGCGGGCGCGCTCGGCGGTGAAGAGCGGCAGCTTCGCCTCGAGGTACTCGGCCATGTCGGCGTAGTCGTCGAGGTGGTCGTGGCTGAGGTTGGTGAACCCGGCCACGTCGAAGACGATGCCGTCGACGCGGCGCCGGCTGAGCGCCTGCGCGCTCACCTCGACCGCCACGGCCTGCACGCCCCGTTCCCGCATGAGCGCCAGCAGCGCGTGCATCTCGTAGGCCTCGGGGGTGGTCAGGCGGGAAACCACCACCTGCCCCGCGATGTGGCGCTCCGCCGTCGAGGACAGCCCCGTGACGACGCCGAGCTGATCGAGAATGCCCTCCAGCAGGTGCGACACGCTCGTCTTGCCGTTCGTGCCGGTGGTGCCGAACAGCAGGGGCAGGTCGTCGTCACGCCCGGTGCCGTAGACCCACGCCGAGATGGCGCCGAGCAGGGCGCGCGGGTCGTCGACGACGAGGACGGGGAGACCGGATGCCGCGGCGAGTGCTTCACCGGCCTCGTCGGTCACGACCGCCACCGCGCCGCGTTCTGCGGCATCGCCGGCGAACTCTGCGCCGTGACGATTCACCCCGCGGACGGCGACGAAGACGTCGCCGGGTCGCAGATCTGCGGTGGCGAGGGTCACCCCCGTGAGGGTCGTCTCGCCGGGGTCGCCGCTCACGCGGCGAGCGAAGCGTTCGACGAGATCGCCCACGCGGTGCACGGGCGGGTGGTCCGGCCGAAGCACGGGGGGCAGGTGGGGAGCGTCATCCGTCGGCATGGCGCATCCATCCTCTCACCGGCTCCGGCCGAGACCGTGATCCGGCGGGGATCAGCTCCGCGCGCGTCGGCGCCACAGCGCCACGACGAGGGCGCCGACGCCGGCGGCGAGGCTCGCTGCGGCCAACCCGCGGGCGACCGGATCATCCGTGCCGGTCTGCTCGGTCGCCGCTGATGCGGCGGGATCCTCCGACGCGACGCTCGCGTGCGACCCGCCATGCTCCGAGGCTGCGCCCTCCTCCGGAGCGGAGACCAGCACGACGGGGGCCGGATGCTCCGGCTCCTCCTCTCCGGTTTCGGCCACGTCGTTCCATGCGGTCGAGCCGGTGACGCAGCTCTGCTCGACCGGGAACCTAACGGTGGCGCCGGCCGATGCCTCCGCGAAGGTGACATCCAGCGCGACCGAGGCGCGCAGGCCCGACTCGATGGGCTCGTCGGCAGTGAACGTCACCCGGGTCGGCACGCCGTCGGCGCCCACGTCCCGGGTGATCGTCCAGTCTCCGCCGACCACCGGGGTCGCGGTGACGACCTCATCGGGGATGTCGACGGCGAGGGTCGTCGTGGGTGAGTCCTCGCACCCGTGGGAGAACGAGAACTGCAGCGTCGTCCGGGCGCCGGCGGGAGCGACCTCGGGCGAGACGCCGACATGCGCCGATGCGGCCAGGGGCGCCGCGAGCACGAGGGCGAGGCCGACGAGAGAGCCGGCCGCGAGGAGGGACGTACGGAGGGAAGCAGAAGCGGTCATGCGAATTCTTTCCTTTTCACGCAGGGTCGATGACGCACCGCCGGTCGGCGGGCGCGCAGATCACCGGCGCGGACCGCGCCGGTGTGCGGGGCGTCGCGGCCTCAGACGGCCGCGACGCGAACCGGGGGACCCCGGGAGGAACAGCCCGATGCCGGTCGGGTGCGAAGACTCCACGCGGGCCGGTCGATCCCGAGGTGGGGGAGCGCAACGCGAGGGGAAGGAAGCACCGCACGGGGGGCGGTGAGGAGGGTGCGGATGCCGCGCCCGAGGGCCCGCAGCATCCGCTCGCCGTAGTGGAGGAGAAGGGCCGTGAGGATCGCGGCGAGGCCGTGGGCGAAGAGCATCGGGGCGTCGGGGACGGTGGCGACGGCGCCCGAGGTCAGGGGAAGCGCGACGTGGTGGAGATGCCCCACAGGGGCGGCGGCGTCGGACGACGAGCCGGTGCCCGCGAGCGCGAACGCCACGTGATAGACGGCCTGAGCCGCGGTCACCGTGGCGAGTGTGCGAACGAGGCTCGGCCGACGGCCGATGAGGATCAGCGCGACCGGGGTGGCGAGCACCGCCGCGACCAGCAGCAGGATGACCGGGGGAGGGCCTTCGGCGGCGAGGGTGTGCGAGGTCCCGGCGATCACCGTGGCCGCGGTGGCGGCTGCGACGGCTCGGCCGGCGCGCAGGTGTCGGGGGCTCATGGTCTCCTCGGGGCTTCGCCATGTCGGCGGTAACAGGCTACGCGGCGGTGCGGCCGGAACTCGACTCGAGGAACGGTCGCCTAGTGATCGTACAAAGCTTCGATGATAGGTCGAGAGTTGGTTCGGCGATGTCGGAGCTCTCTGCGATGATTCTGGTAGGTCATCGAGACGGGGTTTCCAGTGGACGCGGACGAGAAGCGGCGGCGGGCGGAGGAGAGGCGCGCCGGGGTGTTCGCGGATGAGCTGGCGAAGCTGCGGCGGCGTCGGGCGGCGCTGGAGGCGAAGGAGACCCGGTTGCTCGCGGATGCGTATGCGTTGACGCTTGAGCAGCGGTCGCGGGTGGGGTCGGTGTCGTCGCGGGAACGCGATATGCCGTTGCGGTCGATGGCGCTGGAACTGGGGATGGCGGTCAGGGTGAATGACCGGTCGATGCAGTCGCAGATGCATGACGCCCACGAGTTGATCGAGCTGTTCCCTCAGACGATGGCGGCGCTGGTGGAGGGGCGGGTCACGCGGGCGCATGCGCAGGTGATCCAAGACGCGGGCCGGGTGATCGAGGATGCCGCCGACCGGGCGGCGTTCGAACGCATCGTCCTCGTCGAAGCCGAACGGCAGACCGTGCCGAGGACGAAGAAGTACGCCCTCCAGCGTGCGGCGGTGTTGGACCCGAGGCCGTTGCAGGAACGACATGACACCGCGATCCGGGAACGCCGGGTGTGGGTCACCGACCTCGACGACACCCTGTCGACGTTGACGATCCTCGGTGGGAACGTGTACATCCACGGCGCCTTCAACCGGCTCACCGGACAGGGCACCACGATCAAGGACGTCGACCGCGCGAAGCGGCGCGAGTACGCGGCCACCCAGGGTGAAGCGGGTGCGCCGGAGGAGGAAACGGCAGAGCCGTGGTTCGATGACCGGTCGCTGGATGAGATCCGCTGCGACCTCGCCCTGGACATGCTCCTCGCCGCGTCCCCGGTGATCGACCCCACCGACGGGGGCGCAGGGTGGGCTCGGCGCCATCCGGGCCGAAGTGCAGATCACCCTCCCGATCACCACCCTCACCGGCGTCACCGGGTCAGGGGCGGAGTTGAACGGAGTCACCCCGGTCGACCCGGAGACCGCCAGACGGATGGCAGGGACGGCGAAGGTGTGGGACCGGGTGATGACCGACCCGATCACCGGGGTCGTCACCGCGGTCGATAGGTACACCCCGCATCCATCCCAAACCCGGTTCCTCAACGCCAGAGACGTCACCTGCCGAACACCCGGATGCCGAAGGCCCGCGAAACTCTGCGACAAAGACCACTCGAAGGACTTCGCGTTAGGCGGACCAACCTCCAACGACAACCTCTGCAACGAATGCGTGAGGCACCACACGTTGAAACACGCGACGAACTGGCACGTGGAACAGCTCCCCGGCGGGGTACTGAAATTCACCAGCCCCGGAGGGAAGAACTACGACAGCCACCCACCCTCACGCGTCGCGTTCGTCCCCACCGACGACGGCACGCTCACCGTCGCCCCCTTCTGAATGAGCAGGGAGCTGGATGAGCATCGTGCTGAGTGAGCATCGTGGCGACGAAAGCCTCCGCCGTGGACCCACGGCGGACTCAAAGAACCCGGGTATAGCGTGAGTGGCGTGGAGGTCCTTGCATTCGTCATCGGCATCGCCCTGATGGTCGTCGGGCTGGCTGTCTCGATCGCCCTCCATGAGCTCGGGCACCTGTGGCCGGCCAAGCGGTTCGGAGTGCGCGTCGGCCAGTACATGATCGGCTTCGGACCGACGCTGTGGTCGCGTCGCATCGGAGAGACCGAGTACGGCGTCAAGGCCATCCCCCTCGGCGGCTACATCTCGATGGCGGGCATGTACCCGCCCTCGCCCAAGAGCGCCGAGCGAGGCGGACGAGCCGGTGGTGGCTTCTTCGCCACGATGGTCCAAGACGCGCGGGCGGCGAACGACGAGACCCTCGACGGCGACGACGACCTGCGGGTGTTCTACAAGCTGCCCGTCTGGAAGCGGATCGTCATCATGCTGGGCGGACCGATCATGAATTTCCTGTTCGCGATCGTGCTCTTCGCGATTCTGCTCTCGGGCATCGGCGTGCAGACCTCGACCACGACGGTCCAGACCGTCAACGAATGCGTGATCCCCGCGTCGGCGGAGCGCACGGCGTGCGAACCCTCCGATCCGGCAGCACCGGCGGCGGCAGCGGGTTTCGAGCCCGGCGACGAGATCGTCTCGATCGATGGAACGCCCATCGAGACCTTTGCCGAAGCATCCGAGATCATCCGCTCGTCCCCGGGAGACACACTGTCGGTCGTGGTGCTCAGGGATGGCGAGGAGCGGACGCTCCAGCTCGTCCCCACCACCGCCGAGCGGGAGGTCTACGACGACACCGGAAGGCCGGTCACCGACGCCGCAGGCAACCCGGTCACCGAGGAGGTGGGCTTCGCCGGCATCGGGCCGTCATCGGCCTACGTCCAGCAGCCGATCTGGGCCGGCCCGCAGTTCGCATTCGAGAACGTCGGCGCCGTCGCCACGGTGATTTGGCAGCTTCCTGTGCGCATCTTCGACACCGCGACGACGCTCTTCACCGGCGAGGAGCGCGATCCCAACGGGCCCCTCAGCGTCGTCGGCGTCGGCGTACTGGCGGGAGAGGTCGCCGCCGCCGAAGCGCCCATCCTCAATCGGGTGGCGGGGTTCCTGTCGCTGCTGGCGTCGCTGAACGTCGCGCTGTTCGCCTTCAACCTGCTGCCGCTGCTCCCTCTCGACGGCGGCCACGTGGTGGTGGCCCTGTGGGATGGCATCAAGCGGGCGTGGGCGAAGCTGTTCCGCCGTCCGCCTCCGAAGCCGGTCGACGCCACCAAGCTCGTCCCGGTCACCTTCGTGGTGTTCATCGCGCTCCTGGTCATGGGCGGCACGCTGATCCTCGCCGACATCCTGAACCCGATCTCGCTGTTCGGCTGACCGGGGTCGGGTGCCGGGCGATCAGGCGGTGGATCGGTGAGGCTCAGGCGGTGACCGGTGAGGCTCAGGCGGTGGATCGGTGAGACTCAGGCGGTGGATCGGTGAGACTCAGGCGGTGACCGGCGACAGCGCGGCGGCGACCAGGCGCTCGAGCGTCAGCATCCCGTCTCTGGACAGGATCGATTCCAGGTGCCCCTGGATGGAGGCGAACGCGGGACCCCGGAGCGCGAAGACGTCGCCGGTGACGGGGTCGGCGGCGACCTCGACCTCCGGCGCCTCCGCCGCGTCGATCCGTGTCGTGCCGGCGGGGACCCGCGCGGTGAAGGTGTTGTAGAAGCCGATGGATGCGGGCTCGCCGAACACGTCCACCGTCTTCTGCAGCCCCTGATGGGGCTGATCGAGCGGGACGAGGTCGATGCCCAGGCCGTCGGCGAGGATCTGGTGGCTCAGGCACACCGCCACAAGAGGGCGGCCCTGGGTGCGTCGTCGGGCGACCACCTCGCGCATGCGCCGCATCCGCGGCGTCGACGGGTCGCGCGGGTCGCCCGGACCCGGGCCTGAGATGACCAGCTCGGCGGCATCGACCTGCGCGTCCGAGACCCGGTCCCACGGCACGATCTCGACGTCGAGACCGAGGTGGCGCAGCTGGTGGGCCAGCATCGTGGTGAACCGATCCTCGGCGTCGACGACGATCGCCGATCGGCCCGCGAAAGGCCCCCCGCCCTCGGGAGCAGCCTGCGGGTTCAGCCAGAAGGCGGCCAGCCGGGCATTGCGCGAGGACAGGAGCGAGGCGATCTCCGGGTCGGATCCGAGCGGCCGCGCAGCGGCCGCGGGGGCATCCTCATCGATCGTCTCCTCGATCGCGGCGGCGACCGGCAGCACGGCCGGGGCCGGGCGATCGCGCGGGATCGCCCCGATCGCGCCGAGAACCCCGGCGGCCTTGCCGTGCGTCTCGCCCACCTCGCCGTACGGATCGGAGTGACGCACCAGCGTCGCGCCGACCGGGACGCGCAGGCGCCCGCCGGAGAGGTACGCCGTGCGGATGAGGATCGGCGCGTCGAGGTCGTGCGTCGACTCACCCTCGAGGATGACGTCTGTGCGCGGCGTGAAGAGGGCCGCGACTCCGGAGTAGTAGCCGCGGGGCGAGGTCTCGTGGCGGGTGATGACCGTGCAGGCGTTCTGCATGGGGGAGCCGGTCACCGTCGGGGCGAACATCGTCTCGCGAAGGATCTCGCGCGGATCCAGGCGGCTGCGCCCGCGCAGAACGTACTCGGTGTGGGTGAGGCGCGACATCTCCTTCAGGTGCGGGCCCGTGATGCGCCCGCCGTCGGAGCACACCGCGCTCATCATCTTCAGCTCCTCGTCGACGACCATGAAGAGCTCCTCGGTCTCCTTGGTCGATCTCAGGAATTCGGTGAGCGTCTCCACGGTCGCACCGCCGTCGGGATGGCGGAACGTCCCGGAGATGGGATTCATCGTGACCACGCCGTCGCGGGCGCTGACATGGGCCTCGGGGCTCGCCCCGACGGCGATGTGGCCAGGGGTCACCACGGCGAAGGTCCAATAGGCGCCGCGCTCGTGTTCGAGGAGAGCCCGGAACCACGTCAGCGCGGCGGTGATCGGGTCGGCGTCGACGGCGGCGGTGAAATCGCGCCGGATGACGAAATTCGCTCCCTCGCCGCGGCCGATCTCATCGGCGATCACGCGTCGAACGATGTCGGCATACGCCTCGTCGTCGATGTCGAAGCCGGCGTCCCGCAGAGCGACGGGCGCGCTCGGCAGCTCGGCGAGCGCCTCGGCTCGGGAGATCACGGTGCGGTCCGAGACGATGAGGCACCGCAGCGGGGCGCCGTCGTCGTGGCACGCGAAGCCGCGCTCGCGAACCTGGCGGAAGGGCACGAGGGCGAGGACCTCGTGAGGGGCACCTGAAGCGTCGGTCAGCGGGATGTCGGCGAGGAGGTCGACGTCGACGACGTCGCCGGTCAGCAGCTCCACGTTCTCGGCGTCGCGGGCGATGAGGGCGAAGGGCAGGGCGCCCTGGGCGAGCTCGGCGAACAGGTCGTGGGGGAAGCCGGTCATCTCGGTCTTTCGTCAGGGGGCGGTCACCCTACGAAGAAGACCGCCCGGAGGCGGTCGGATGTCGCGCGAACACCACCGCCTACGCGGTGAGCCACCAGTGCGCCAACATGCGGCGAACCTACCACACCGGCATCCCGACACCGCGGGAGGGCGGCATTTCCCGCCCGGGCGCACGCGCGCGGCGTAGGCTGAATCCGTGCCTGCTGTGAACATCGGTATGCCTCGTGTGCCCGAGGTCCTCGCCCCCCGCCGCAAGACCCGGCAGATCCGCGTCGGAAAAGTCCTGGTCGGCGGGGATGCCCCCGTGAGCGTCCAGTCCATGACCACGACGCCGACGACCAATATCAACGCCACACTCCAGCAGATCGCCGAACTGACGGCATCCGGCTGCGAGATCGTGCGCGTGGCGGTGCCGTCTCAGGACGACGCCGATGTGCTGCACATCATCGCCAAGAAGAGTCAGATCCCTGTCATCGCCGACATCCACTTCCAGCCGAAGTACGTCTTCCAGGCGATCGACGCGGGCTGCGGCGCCGTTCGGGTGAACCCGGGCAACATCCGGAAGTTCGACGACCAGGTCGGCGCGATCGCCAAGGCGGCGAAAGACGCCGGAGTGTCGCTGCGCATCGGCGTGAACGCGGGATCGCTCGACCCGCGCCTGCTGGAGAAGTACGGCAAGGCGACGCCGGAGGCGCTCGTGGAGAGCGCCGTCTGGGAGGCGTCGCTGTTCGAGGAGCACGACTTCCATGACTTCAAGATCTCGGTCAAGCACAACGACCCCGTGGTCATGGTCAAGGCCTACCGCCTGCTCGCCGAGCGCGGCGACTGGCCCCTGCACCTCGGTGTGACCGAGGCCGGCCCCGCCTTCCAGGGCACGATCAAGAGCGCGACGGCGTTCGGCATCCTGCTGGGGGAGGGGATCGGCGACACGATCCGCGTCTCGCTCTCGGCGCCCCCGGCTGAAGAGGTCAAGGTGGGGCACCAGATCCTGCAGTCGCTCAACCTCCGTGAGCGCAAGCTCGAGATCGTCTCCTGCCCGTCGTGCGGACGCGCCCAGGTCGACGTCTATTCCCTCGCCGACAACGTCACCGAGGGACTGAAGGACATGACCGTTCCGCTGCGCGTCGCCGTCATGGGCTGCGTCGTGAACGGTCCCGGCGAGGCGCGCGAGGCCGACCTCGGCGTCGCATCCGGCAACGGAAAGGGTCAGATCTTCGTCAAGGGTCAGGTCATCAAGACCGTGCCCGAGTCCGAGATCGTCGCCACCCTCATCGAGGAGGCCAACCGCATCGCCGACGAGATGGGGCCCGACGCCCCCCTCGGGACCGCGCAGGTCGTCACGAGCTGACGCGGGCGGGGTGCGCGGCGGTGCCGCGGGCGCCCGGCATCCCGAGCTCGGAGAATCGCGCGAAATTCGGATGATGTGGCGGCGAGGATCCGAAGTTCGTCGTCTCCTCCGAATTCCGCGGGCGGGAGCAGGCCGGCCGGCTCAGCTCCAGAGCTTGTGGTAGGCGTTGACCGCCGGCTGGCCGCCGAGGTGGGCGTACAGAACGGTGGATGACGCGGGGATGTCGCCGCCCTTCACGAGATCGATGAGCCCTGCGAGGGACTTCCCCTCGTAGACCGGGTCGGTGATCATCGCTTCGAGCTGGGCCCCGAGAGACATGGCCTCCATGGTCGAGTCGACCGGGATGCCGTACAGGTCGCCGGCCCAGCCCTCGAGCACCTGGATCTCGTCGTCGCGGAGGTCGCGGCCGAGTTCGATCAGTTCTGCGGTGTTCCGGGCGATCCGCGTCACCTGGTCGCGCGTCTTCTCGATCGTCGCGGAGGCGTCGATGCCGATGACCCGTCGGCGGACGCCGGTCAGCTCTTCCAGAGCAGCGAACCCGGCGATCATCCCCGCGTGGGTGGACCCCGTGACCGTGCAGACGATGATCGTGTCGAAGAACACCCCGAGCGCCCTCTCCTGCTCGGCGACCTCGAAGGCCCAGTTCGCAAAACCGAGCCCGCCGAGTCGATGCTCGGACGCGCCCGCCGGGATCGGGTAGGGGGTGCCGCCGCCGGCCTCCACCTCGGCCAGGGCCTGCTTCCACGAGTCACGGATGCCGATGTCGAACCCCGCGTCGTCCAGGCGCGAGTCTGCGCCCATCATCCGAGAGAGCAGGATGTTGCCGACCTTGTCGTTCACCGGGTCATCCCAGGGGACCCACTTCTCCTGGACGAGGCGTGCCTTCAGTCCGAGGTGCGCGGCGACCGCGGCGACCTGCCGGGTGTGATTGGACTGGTACCCGCCGATCGAGACGAGGGTGTCGGCGCCCGAGGACAGCACGTCGGGGACGATGTACTCGAGCTTGCGGATCTTGTTGCCGCCGTACGCCAAGCCGCTCGAGACGTCTTCGCGCTTGGCCCAGACCTCCGCACCGCCGAGATGCTTCGTCAGCCGGTTCAGCGGTTGGAGGGGGCTCGGCCCGAAGGTGAGCGGATGCCGGGGGAACTCGTGCAGCTTCACGATGCGCCTTTCGTCGGGATGTGCGCAGGGGCTGCTTGCAATATATTGCATTCTGCGATCCGACTCGGACGGCCCGCCTCCCGCCCTAGACTTGTCGCTCGTGGTCACCCGTCTCTCGCACTTCTTCCTCCGCACGCTTCGCGAAGACCCCGCCGACGCCGAGGTGACCAGTCACCGCCTCCTCGTCCGTGCCGGGTACATCCGCCGCCAGGCGCCCGGGATCTTCGCCTGGCTGCCCCTGGGGCTGCGCGTGAAGGCCCGCATCGAGAACATCATCCGCGAGGAGATGACCGCGATCGGGGCGTACGAGGTGCACTTCCCCGCCCTGGTCCCCGCCGATCCGTACCGGGAGTCCGGTCGCTGGGAGGCGTACGGCGACGGGATCTTCCGACTGAAGGACCGGAAGGACGCCGACTACCTGCTGGCGCCCACGCACGAGGAACTCTTCACCCTGCTGGTGAAGGACCTCTACTCCTCGTACAAGGATCTCCCGCTGTCGATCTACCAGATCCAGGACAAGTACCGCGACGAGGCCCGCCCCCGCGCGGGGCTCCTCCGCGGACGCGAGTTCACCATGAAGGACGCCTACTCCTTCGACTACACCGACGCCGGTCTCGACGTCTCGTATCAGGCGCAGCGCGACGCCTACGAGCGGATCTTCCAGCGCCTCGGGCTGGAGTACGTGATCGTGCAGGCCGACAACGGCCTGATGGGCGGCGCCCGCAGCGAGGAGTTCCTGCACCCCACCTCGGTAGGCGAAGACACCTTCGTCCGCTCGGAAGGGGGCTACGCCGCCAACGTCGAGGCATTCGAGACGATAGCGCCCGAGCCGCTCCCGATCGATGGGCTCCCCGCGCCGGTGATCTTCGACTCGCCCGACACCCCGACGATCCAGACCCTGGTGGATCACGCCAACGCGCACCTCGGCGCCCCCGCGCCGGGAATCGCAGGGCCGGCGACCGCCGATGCCACGCAGTGGACGGCAGCGCACACGCTGAAGAACGTGGTGCTCGCCCTCACCCACCTCGACGGCACGCGCGAGCTCGTCGTGGTGGGCATTCCCGGCGATCGCGATGTCGACGACAAGCGCGTCGAGGTCGCTTTCGCGCCCGCCGAGGTCGAGGCCGCCACCGACGCCGACTTCGAGCGGAACCCGCAGCTCGTCCGGGGCTACATCGGACCCTGGTCCGAGACCGGGCCGATCCTGGGCGAGGAGTCGGCCAGCGGCATCCGATACCTGCTGGATCCCCGCGTCGTGGACGGCACCAGCTGGATCACCGGAGCCAACATCCACGAGAAGCACGTCCACTCGCTGGTCGCGGGTCGCGATTTCGTCGGCGACGGCGTGGTGGATGTCGCCTCGGTGCGTGCCGGTGACCCGGCCCCCGACGGGTCGGGCCCGGTGTCGCTGGCACGGGGCATGGAGATCGGCCACGTCTTCCAGCTCGGCCGGTTCTTCGCCGAGACCCTCGGACTGAAAGTGCTCGACGAGAACGGCAAGCTCGTCACCGTCACGATGGGCTCGTACGGCATCGGCGTCACGCGGATCCTGGCCATCCTCGCCGAGCTGAACAACGACGACAGGGGCCTGATCTGGCCCGCGTCGGTCTCGCCGTTCGACGTGCACGTGGTGGCGACGGGGAAGGATGCCGCGGCGTACGCGCTCGCCGAGGACATCGCCGCTCGCCTGGAGGCGACGGGTCGCGACGTGCTCTACGACGATCGGCCGAAGGTCTCTCCCGGGGTGAAGTTCGCCGATGCTGAGCTCGTCGGCGTGCCCAGAATCGTCATCGCGGGACGCGACGCCGCTTCCGGCGATGTCGAGCTGTGGGATCGTGCAACGGGCGAGCGTCAGGTCATGGACGTCGAGGCCGCGATCGCGCAGCTCACCGCCAGGTGAGTCGCGCGTACCGTGCCCGGAGCATGCTGAACACGCCGTAGCAGAGCAGCCCGACACCGACGGCCGCCACGAGGGACGGACCGAGGGCGAGGCGGAAGAGCGCCTGCACCGCGCCGTCGAGACCGCCCGCGACATCCGCGTCGGCGGTCACGGTCGCGACGAGCAGCAGGATCCCGACGGTCGTGAGCGCGACCCCCTTGGCGACGAACCCGACGACCCCGAGCACCCGGATCATCGTGCCGAGGCGGCCGTCCGGCAGTGTCATCCGATTCTCGAAGCTCCGTCGCACGCCCATCACGATGAAGGCGAGGCCGCCGATCCCGACTCCGAGGCCCGTGAGTCCGAGCACCACTGCGCCGCCCCAGATGTCCAGGAGCACCGAGCTGAGGTCCTCGGTGGCCTCCTCGGCGTCGGGGCGTGCGCCGAGCGCGACAGCCGCGGCGATGAGTCCCAGAGCGAGGAAGATCACGGCCTGTCCGCACGCGCCGAGGCGGCGGCCCCAGACGGCCACACGCATCTCCTCGCCGCGGCGCCGCATGAGGACGCTCTGCACGAGCTGCCAGAAACCCAGTGCGGAGAAACCGATGGTGAGAGCCCACAGCGCGGCGAATCCCCACGGGGCGGCGGCGATGGCTTTGAAGACCATCGTCTGGTCGCTCGCTCCGTCCGAGCCGACCGCGATCGCCAGCGTCAGGACGCCCAGGATGAGGTGGACCACCCCATTGGCGACGTACCCCGACCGTGCGAGAATCCGGAACCACCCGGCATCCTCGGCGGCGCGTGCTGCGGTCCGGGCTTCGGTCACCGCACCCATCGCCCCAGCGTAGCGGCCGGCGCCGGGGCTTCATGAAAAGAGTCTCACGGGTTGGTCCCCGGCCGTTCATCTCCACGACGCGGGCGGTTCGCCGCCCAGGGCGATGCTCGTCCCCTCACCGAGGAGGATGCGATGTCACTGATCGAGAACCGCCGCACGCTGCCCATGGCGGACCATGCGCGGGGGAAGCGCTCCGCCGTCACCTGTCAGTTCAAGTGCGCCAACGCGTGCCTGGGCCCCGAGTGCAACACGTCGAGCAACGACCACTTCCGCGACATCGCGTCAGCGGCCCTCTCGCGCCGAGCGGTCCTGGGTCTCGGTGCCGCGGCGGCGATCACGCTCGCCGTCAGCAGCCTTCGCGACGCACCCGTCTCCGCGCCGTCCGCCGCAGGACAGAGCGCTGGGGCGCTCCCCGGCGCGTCCTTCGCCCGCGCCGATCGCGGCGGACTGCCCTTCACACCCATCGCGCCCGTCGACGCCTCCGTCGACGCGTTCACGGTGCCGGACGGCTACGGCTGGCGACCCGTCATCCGGTGGGGCGACCCCCTGTTCTCGTCGGCACCTGTCTTCGACATCCACGCCCAGACCCCTGAGGCGCAAGCCGGCCAGTTCGGCTACAACTGCGACTACCTCGACATCATCGCCGAACCGAACCGCCGTCGGGGCGTGCTCGTGTGCAACCACGAGTACGTCAACCCCACCATCATGTTCCCGCCGTCGACCGATCCGGCAGAGCTGCGCCGTCGCGGCGACATCTACAAGGCGGCCCAGGGGATGTCGGTCGTCGAGCTCGAGCGGCGCCGTGCCGGCGAGCCCTGGGGATACCGGGTGGACGGCCGCCGCAACCGTCGCATCACCGTCGAGACGGTGTTCGAACTGACGGGCCCCGCCGCCGGATCGCCCCTGCTGAAGACCGCCGGCGACGCGGAGGGGCGATGGGTCCGCGGGACGCTCGGCAACTGCGCGGGCGGAACGACACCGTGGGGCACGGTGCTCTCGGGCGAGGAGAACTTCAACGGCTACTTCGCGTGGAACGCGAGCACCGCCGAGCAGCGTCGTTACCAGGCGAGCGCCAGCACGTCGACCTCCACCGGCTGGGAGACCTACGACCCGCGGTTCAATGCCAACGATCCCGGCTATGTCAACGAACCGAACCGGTTCGGCTGGATCGTCGAGATCGATCCGGACGACCCGCGATCCACGCCCGTCAAGCACACCGCGATGGGGCGGTTCAAGCACGAGGGCGCGAACGTGATCCTCGCCCCCGACAAGCGGGTCGTGGCGTACATGGGCGACGACGAGCGGAACGACTACCTCTACAAGTACGTCTCCCGCAATCGGATGACGGCGTCCCGCCGGAAGAACCGTCAGCTGCTCTCGGATGGGGATCTGTACGTGGCCCGTTTCCGGGGCGATTCGCCGGCCACCGAGATCGACGGGTCCGGCGCCGCGCCCGCCGACGGCGCGTTCGACGGCACAGGGGAGTGGATCCCGCTCACCCGGAACGGGCAGAGCGCGGTCCCGGGAATGAGCA
The DNA here is from genome assembly GCF_037083565.1 of Microbacterium sp. CCNWLW134. Lineage (NCBI taxonomy): Bacteria > Bacillati > Actinomycetota > Actinomycetes > Micrococcales > Microbacteriaceae > Microbacterium > Microbacterium sp. CCNWLW134. The sequence continues at coordinate 817,166 of NZ_JBAOJU010000001.1, forward strand.
TCGACGAGGTCCTCGTGTACACGCGGCTCGCAGCGGACCGCGTCGGGGCGACGAAGATGGATCGGCCCGAGGACGTCGAGCCGAATCCGAAGACGGGCAAGGTCTACGTCGCACTGACGAACAACTCCCAGCGCGGCGGCCCGGCCGCGCCCGTCGACGAGGCGAACCCCCTCACCGGCAACCGCTTCGGACACGTCATCGAGCTGACCGAGACGGGTGGTCAGGCGGGGACCACGTTCGGCTGGAGCATCCTGATCGTCTGCGGCGATCCGACCACCTTCGCCCCCGCCTACTTCGCCGGCTACCCGAAGGATCAGGTCTCGCCGATCTCCTGTCCCGACAACCTCGCCTTCGACTCCGAGGGCAACCTCTGGATCTCCACGGATGGGGCGCCGAGCACGATCGGCCGCAACGACGGCCTCTTCAAGGTCCCCCTGGAAGGCCCCGAGCGCGGTCGCGTCCAGCAGTTCCTCTCCGTGCCGCGCGACGCCGAGACGTGCGGCCCGGTGATCCGCGACGATGAGGGCATGGTGTTCGTGGCGGTGCAGCACCCCGGCGAGGACGGCACCTTCGATGCGCCGAACTCGCGGTTCCCCGACTACGGTTCGACCGCGCCGGGAGATGTCCCCGACGCACCGCGTCCGTCGGTGGTGCAGGTCACGCACGCCTGACGCTCGAGCTCGCGATCGGCCCCTGTCGACTGCGCCCGCGTTCAGGAACGGGCATGCAGGTGGTCGCGATGCTTCCTGCTTTGGCGCTCCCGAGTGGGCAGGTCCACGGGACCTGTGACGGAGAGCTCGTCCTCCCATACCGAGATGCCGGTGATCTCGGGGAGGCGGTCGCGGGTGAAGACGGGGTCACGGCCTTCCCGGCGCTGCCGGGTGTAGTCCTTCAGGAGTTTGAAGGCGATGCCTGACAGGAGGCCGATGGCGATGAGGTTGGTGAGGGCCATGAGACCCATGACACCGTCGGCGAAGTTCCACACGAGATCCGCCCCGACGACCGATCCCACCAGGACGGCGACGACGACGAGGGTGCGATAGCAGGCGAGCAGCCACGGCGCCGGATTGATGAACTCGATGTTCGATTCGCCGTAGTAGTAGTTGCCGAGGATCGACGAGAACGCCAGCAGGAAGATGACCACGCTCAGCACCACGCTCGACCAGGAGCCCAGGGTGGACACCAGCGCGCCCTGCGTGAGATCGATGCCGCGCTGGGCGCCGGCGAGATCGGGGACGGACACGAGGATGATGAACGCCGTGATCGAGCACACCAGGAAGGTGTCGAAGTACACGCCCAGGGTCTGCACGAGTCCCTGCTTGACGGGGTGCGTCACCGCGGCGCTCGCGCCGGCGTTGGGGGCCGACCCGAGGCCCGCCTCGTTGGAGAACATGCCCCGCTTCACCCCGGTCAGCACGATGTAGCCGAAGGCGGCGCCGACGACCTCGTTGAATCCGAAGGCCTGAGTGAAGATCTGCGCGAACACCTCCGGCACCCGCTCGATGTTGACCGCCACGACGATCAGGCCGAGCAGGAGGTAGGTCAGCGCCATGATGGGCACGAGAAGCTGGGTCACCGAGGCGATTCGGCGGACGCCGCCGAACACCACCAGTCCGGTCAGCACCGCGACCACGCCGCCGACGAGCCAGGGAAGCCAACCGGGGGAGCCGTCACCGAGGGTGGCGACGAGGGTGGCGGAGATGGTGTTGGCCTGCAGGGAGCTGAAGGCGAAGGGGAAGCAGACGATGAGGATGACCGCGAACCAGATGCCCAGCCATCGCGCCTTGAGGCCGCGCTCCATGTAGTAGGCGGGCCCGCCGCGGAACCCGTCCTTGTCGCGCACCTTGAACAGCTGCGCGAGCGAGGACTCGATGAAGCTCGACGCTCCGCCCACGAACGCCATGAGCCACATCCAGAACACCGCACCCGGTCCACCGACCGCGATCGCAGTGCCGACGCCGGCGATGTTGCCCACTCCCACGCGCGAGGCGGCCGAGATCGTGAACGCCTGGAAAGCAGACACCGACTGCGGGGCGCCGCTCTCGGTGCGAGGCGTGCGATCGGTGAGAGTGCGGAACATCTCGGGGATGAGGCGGAACTGCACCACCCCCGACCGGAGCGTGAAGTAGAGCCCGAGCAGCACCACGACGGGCAGGACGACCCAGGTCCACAGGTTGTCGCCCCAGGTGAGGAGCCAGGCGTTGACGTCATCCATTCGCAAAGTATGGCGGGCGAGGTGGTGCTCGTGCGACCACGTACGCTCCGCCGCCGATGTGCGCGGCTCCTCCCACGGGAGGCGAATAGGCTGGCCCGGGTGAGCGCACACCCGAACCCGCGCCGCGTCCGGTGGCGAACGCTCGCGCACTTCGCCACCCACGCGCCGCCGTGGGTGTCGGTGGTGGTCGGGGCGGGTGCCCTGCTGCTGGGCCTCCTCGTCGTCACGCGGCCGCTCACCTCCCTCGTGCTCCTGGCGATCTACATCGCGCTCAGCGCCGTCGCCACCGGCATCGCCGAGGTCGTCCGCCCGCGGGAACCGCGGTGGCTGTCGCGCGTGCTGGCGATCGTCTGGGTGGCGCTCGGGCTCGGCATCCTTCTCGGCCTTCGCGGCGCCCTGCAGATCCTTCCTGCGGCGATCGCCGTGCTGCTGTTCGTGGGGGGCCTGACGTCCCTCGCCGACGCCGTGATGCGCGGCCGCGCGAGCGAGCGTGTGCTCTCAGCGACGTGGGGTGCGAGCCAGATCGTCTTCGCCATCCTCTCCGTCACGTGGCCCGACGTCACCGTCCTCGTCGTCGCCGTGGTCTTCGGTGTCCGCACCATCGTCTTCGGGGCGACCCAGCTCGTGCGGGTCGTCCGCCAGGCGGCGCTGTCCTCCCGGGCGCGCGCGTCCGCCGACGGCTCGGCGCGGGAGTCGCGACGGCTGCGCGGGTGGCAGGCGGTCGGTCGGTACGCCCTCTCTGTGCTTCTGGTGGCGGTGAGCGCCGGCGGATGGTGGGTGAATGAGTGGCTGCAGGACGGCGCGCCCGTCGTCGACGCGTTCTACACCCCACCCGAGGTCGTCCCCTACGAACACGGGCGGCTGATCCGTGCGGACGACTACTCCGGTCGTGCCCCCGCAGGCGGGGAGGTCACGCGAATCCTGTACACCACGAGGGATGCCGCGGGGCAGCCGGCCGTCGCGAGCGGCCTCGTCATCTCGCCGGTGGACCCGCCGCGGGGTGCCCGACCGGTCGTGATGTGGCATCACGGCACGACCGGCGTCGCGCGCGGGTGCGCACCCAGCCTCCGCGACGACGCCGCCACGCGGTGGGCGATCCCGGCTCTGGAGGACGCCCTGGCGAAAGGCTGGGTGGTGGTCTCCACCGATTACTCCGGGCAGGGCGCCCCCGGCGTCTTCCCGTACCTCATCGGCACCGGGGAGGCGAGGTCGTCGCTGGACGCGGTTCTCGCTGCGCGCGAGATCGACGGGCTGATCCTGTCCAAGCGGACGATGGCCTGGGGGCATTCCCAGGGCGGCCACGCGGCTCTCTGGGCGGCTCAGATCGCCGACGACTACGCCCCCGACGTCGACGTCCTGGGCGTGGCGGCGCTCGCCCCGGCGGCGGAGCCGGCCGAGCTGGCCGAAGAGCTCATCTCCGGCGAGCCGAACGCCCTTCTGGCGATCCTCATCTCGTGGGTCCTCGTGCCCTACTCCGACACCTACGACGACGTCGAACTGTCGCGGTACCTCGCCCCCGGCGCCGCCCCCATCGTCCGCGAGATGACGCAGCGCTGCCCGAGCGAGCCCGGGGTGGTCGTCTCGGTCGCCACCGCTCTCGGGGTCTCCGCCGACAACCCGCTGTACGCCAGCGACCTCACGGAGGGTCCGCTCGGCGAGCGCCTCGAGGCCAATGCCGCATCCGGCCCGTGGGAGGTGCCGGTGCTCCTGGCGTGGGGGAGCGCCGACGAGGTGATCCCCCCCTCCCTCCAGGAAGACTTCGTCGCCCGTTCCTGCGCCGCCGACAACCGCATGCGCACACTGGTGTACGACGACTACGAGCACCTGCAGATCCTGCTGCCCGGCTCGCGGTTCCTGCCGGTCCTCGTGCGGTGGAGCGATGAGCGGTTCCAGCTGCGCGAGCTCGATCGCGACGACTGCGCGCGATGACCGGCCGACACCCGCGGGCGGCCCATCGGGTACCGTAGGAAGGATTCCGGAGCGGCTGGATGCCGGAGAGAGCTGAATAGAGGAGAGGGCATCGTGGACATCGATCTCGGATTGCTGCGCACCATCGAGCGGGAGAAGGAGATTCCCTTCGACGAGCTCCTGCGCATCATCGAGCAGGCGATTCTGACCGCCTACGCCAAGCACTCCTCGGCCACCGGCGAGCTGCCGCTGGGCGCTCGCGCGCAGATCGACCGCAAGACCGGTCACGTGGCGATCTACCTTCCGCTCACCGACGATGAGGGCGCCGTCATCGGCGAGGAGGAGACCACTCCCGACGACTTCGGCCGCATCGCGGCCTTCGCCGCGAAGCAGGTCATCAGCCAGCGCCTGCGCGACATCGCCGATGATGCGGTGCTGGGTGAATTCCGCGGCAAGGAGGGCGACATCGTCGCGGGCATCGTGCAGCAGGGGCCGAATCCGCGCATGGTCCACGTCGACCTCGGCACCGTCGAGGCGATCCTCCCTCCCGAAGAGCAGGTTCCCGGCGAGGACTACGCCCACGGCGCGCGTCTTCGCGTCTACGTCACCTCGGTGTCGAAGGGCACGAAGGGCCCCTCCATCACGGTGTCGCGGACGCACCCGGGTCTGGTCCGCAAGCTCTTCGCCCTCGAGGTGCCCGAGATCGCCGACGGACTGGTCGAGATCGTCTCCCTCGCGCGGGAGGCGGGACACCGCACGAAGATCGCGGTCAAGGCCATCGACCCGACGGTCAACGCCAAGGGCGCCTGCATCGGCGAACTCGGTCGACGTGTGCGGGCCGTCACCGAGGAACTCGGCGGGGAGAAGATCGACATCGTCGATTGGGACGGCGAACTGGCGAAGTTCGTCGCGAACGCCCTCTCTCCGGCGAAGGTGACCTCCAGCTTCATCCTCGATTCCAACAGCAAGGCCGTCCGCGCGCTCGTTCCCGACTACCAGCTGTCGCTGGCCATCGGCAAGGAGGGGCAGAACGCGCGTCTCGCGGCGAAGCTGACGGGTGCGAAGATCGACATCCAGCCGGACTCGATCCTGGAAGAGGGCTGATCCCGCACCGGGCCGAGGCCCGGCGAGGTGTACCATGGAACCCGTACGAATGTGCGTCGGATGCCGCGCGCGTGCTCCCCGGGCCACCCTTTTGAGAGTGGTGGCGGTCGATTCCGTTCTCGTCTTCGATGAGCGCGCGTCGATGCCGGGGCGGGGCGCGTGGGTTCACGACACACAGGAGTGCGTGGATGCCGCGGTGCGGCGCCGCGCATTCATTCGCGCATTGCGGGTGTCAGGTGCGCCTGACACGAAAGCCCTCGAGAAACGGCTGAACGGCTATGGAAAAAAAGTGAACGGCTCGAAATGAGACCCGTCCGCGACTAACGGCCTGCCCTGTCTGGGTGGGCCCAGACAGGAGAATTTGTGGCTGCCAAACCACGCGTGCACGAGATCGCTTCCGAACTCGGCGTCGACAGCAAGGTCGCTCTGGCCAAGCTGAAGGAACTCGGCGAGTTCGTCAAGAGCCCCTCGTCGACCATCGAGCCCCCCGTGGCTCGCAAGCTCCGCGCTGCTCTGCAGGCGGACGGTGCCCCGACCCCCGCGGCCGGCGACACCAAGACCGCGCCCGCCCGCCCGGCGGGCCGCCCCGGCCCCGCACGTCCCGCGACCTCGGCCAAGCCGTCAGCTCCCGCGCCCGCCGCTCCGGCGCCCGCGGCCCCGGCTGCTCCGCAGTCGTCGCCGCGCCCTGCGGCCCCCGGCGCCCCGGCCCCCGCGGCCGAGCGTCCCGCCGCTGCCGCGCCGGAAGCTTCGGCCCCTTCCGCTCCCGCGCCTTCCCCGGCGGCACCGACCCCGCCCGCGCCTCGGCCGGGCGGCAGCGCCCCGCGTCCGGGTGCTCCGCGTCCGGGCAACAACCCCTTCTCCTCGCAGCAGGGGATGGGGCAACGGCCCGCCGGCCCGCGTCCGGGCAACAACCCCTTCTCCTCGCAGCAGGGGATGGGTCAGCGCCCGACGCCCGGTAACATTCCGCGGCCGCAGGCTCCGCGTCCGGGTGCGCCGCGCCCCGGTGCGCCGCGCCCCGGTGGTGCCGGTCGTCCGGGTGGCGGCGGCCGTCCCGGTGCGCCCTTCCAGCAGCGTCCCGGCGGCGCCGGTCGTCCCGGCGGTGCCGGCGGCGGCGGGTTCCGTCCCGGTGCTCCGGCCGGCGGCGGATTCGCCGGTCGGCCCGGTGGCGGCGGTGGTCGCGGTCGTGGCCCCGGTGGTGGCACCGCCGGCGCCTTCGGCAAGGGCGGCGGGAAGTCCAAGCAGCGCAAGTCGCGTCGGGCGAAGCGGCAGGAATTCGAGATGCGGTCGGCGCCGGTCGTCGGCGGCATCAACGTCCAGAAGGGCAACGGCGAGATCATCCGCCTGCGCCGCGGCGCATCGATCGCCGACTTCGCGGACAAGCTCGAGGCCCTGCGCGGTTACACCGTCCAGCCCGGAACGCTCGTGACGATCCTGTTCAACCTCGGCGAGATGGCCACGGCCACCGAGTCTCTCGACGAAGCCACCTTCGAGGTGCTCGGCGAGGAGCTGGGCTACAAGATCCAGATGGTCTCGCCCGAGGACGAGGACAAGGAGCTCCTGGAGGGCTTCGGTCTCGACCTCGATGCAGAACTCGAGGCCGAGAGCGAAGAGGACCTGGAGATCCGTCCCCCGGTCGTGACCGTCATGGGTCACGTCGACCACGGTAAGACGCGACTGCTCGACGCCATCCGTCAGACCAACGTGGTCGCCGGTGAGGCCGGTGGCATCACCCAGCACATCGGTGCCTATCAGGTGTGGACCGAGCACGACGGCATCGAGCGCGCGGTCACCTTCATCGACACGCCGGGTCACGAGGCGTTCACCGCCATGCGTGCCCGTGGTGCGCAGGTGACCGACCTCGCGATCCTCGTGGTCGCCGCCGACGACGGCATCATGCCGCAGACGGTCGAGGCGCTGAACCACGCGCAGGCGGCGAACGTGCCGATCGTGGTCGCGGTGAACAAGATCGACAAGCCCGAGGCGAACCCGGCCAAGGTCCGTCAGCAGCTCACCGAGTACGGTCTGGTGGCCGAGGAGTACGGCGGCGACGTGATGTTCGTCGACGTGTCGGCGCGCAACAACATCGGCATCCAGGACCTCCTGGACGCGGTGCTGCTGACCGCCGATGCGGGGCTGGACCTCACGGCCAACCCCAACAAGGCCGCCCGCGGTGTCGCCATCGAAGCCAAGCTCGACAAGGGCCGCGGTTCGGTTGCGACGGTGCTGATCCAGTCCGGAACCCTCCGGGTCGGCGACGCGATCGTGGCGGGCACCGCCTACGGCCGTGTCCGCGCGATGATCGACGAGAACGGTGAGCCGGTCGAGGAGGCGTACCCCTCGCGACCCGTTCAGGTTCAGGGACTCAACTCCGTGCCCCGTGCCGGCGACGTCTTCATCGTCACCGAGGAAGACCGGACCGCCCGTCAGATCGCCGAGAAGCGTGAAGCTGCGGAGCGTAACGCCGCCCTGGCCAAGGCCCGCAAGCGCATCTCGCTCGAGGACTTCACCCGTGCTCTGGAAGAGGGCAAGGTCGAGTCGCTCAACCTCATCATCAAGGGTGACGTCTCCGGTGCCGTCGAGGCGCTGGAAGAGTCGCTGCTGAAGATCGAGGTCGACGACAGCGTCCAGCTGCGCATCATCCACCGCGGTGTCGGCGCGATCACCGAGTCGGACATCAACCTGGCCACGATCGACAACGCGATCGTGATCGGCTTCAACGTCCGTCCCGACACCAAGGCGCGCGAGCGCGCTGCGCGTGAGGGTGTGGACGTGCGGTTCTACTCGGTCATCTACAACGCCATCGACGACGTCGAGCAGTCGCTGAAGGGCATGCTCAAGCCGGAGTACGAAGAGGTCCAGTCGGGTGTGGCCGAGATCCGCGAGGTGTTCCGCTCCTCGAAGTTCGGCAACATCGCCGGTGTGATCGTCCGCTCGGGCACGATCACGCGCAACGCCAAGGCGCGGGTCATCCGCGACGGCGTCGTGATCGCCGACGGCCTGGCGATCGAGTCGCTGCGCCGGTTCAAGGACGACGTCACCGAGGTCCGCACGGACTTCGAGGCCGGTATCGGACTGGGCAAGTACAACGACATCCAGATCGGCGACGAGATCGAGACCACGGAGATGGTGGAGAAGCCGCGCGGCTGATCCGCGAGACTGCGGCGAGGGATGCCTCGTCGACACCGGGAACCCCTGAGGCCCCGACTGTCGACAAGGCATCCCTCGCCTTCGCTCCCACGATCATCGTGGGGGCGTGGGAAGAGAAAGAGGAACGGAATGGCTGGGGAACGACAGGCTCGACTGGCGGACCGCATCAAGGTGCTGATCGCCGAGCGTCTGGAGAAGGGTCTGCGCGATCCGCGGTTGGGATTCGTCACCATCACCGATGTGAAGGTGACCGGCGATCTCCAGCACGCCTCGGTCTTCTACACCGTCCTCGGCGACGAGGAGGCGCGTCTGGCTTCGGGTGAGGCCCTGCGTCGGGCAACCGGCATGCTGCGCAGCGAAGTCGGCCGGGGCCTGGGCGTGCGTCTCACTCCGACGTTGGAGTTCATCCCCGACGCCCTCCCCGAGAACGCCGGTCACATCGAAGATCTCCTCCGTCAGGCGCGCGAGCGCGATCAGGCGGTCGCGGGGCTCGCGTCCTCCGCGACCTACGCCGGCGATGCCGACCCGTACGTCAAGCCCCGCGACGAGGACGAGGACTGACCCAGCCCGGGAGACGCAGCACGCCCTCGGAGGCCTCGACGAGGCCATCCGACACGAGCGAGTCGATCGCGCGGTCGCGCTGCAGAGCGTCGGGCCAGCCCGCGAGCACCGACTCCTGAGGGAGGTCGTGGGCGGCATCCCTCAGCTCCCTGAGCACCGCTCCCCGCGCCTGCCGGTCGCTGCCCTCGTAGCGCGCCTGGCGGCGACGCGCATCACCCGTGTCGGGGTACCCCGCCGCCCGCCACGCGCACATCGCCGACAGCGGGCAGGCCGCGCACCGGGGAGTCCGCGCAGTGCACACCGTCGCGCCGAGCTCCATAGCCGCGGCGTTGACGATCCCGGCCGCTCCGTCATCGGGCGGGAGGATCGCCTCCATCGCCGAGAGATCACGGCGCGCAGGCGCTCCCGGCTGCGAACGCCCCTCCACGGCCCGGGCCAGCACCCGACGCGTGTTGGTGTCCACCACCGGGTGCCGCCGACCGTACGCGAACACCGCCACCGCGCGCGCGGTGTAGTCCCCGATCCCGGTCAGCGCGAGGAGCGCGTCGACGTCGTGCGGGACGACCCCGCCATGCCGGTCGCGGATCTCGGTGGCAGCGCGATGCAGCCAGAGCGCCCGCCGCGGGTACCCGAGATTCGCCCACTGCCGCACCGCCTCTGCGGGAGGATCGGCAGCGAGGTCCACCGGGGCGGGCCAGCGCGCGAGCCATGCTTCCAGATGCGGGATGACGCGGTTCACCGGCGTCTGCTGGAGCATGAACTCCGACACCAGCGTGCCCCAGGCCGGGAAGCCGGGGCGTCGCCACGGCAGGTCGCGCGCGTTGTCGCTGTACCACGCGATCAGCGGCGTGGCGAGGTCGGGCATGGCGATCAGCCTAGACAGTCCCGCGCGGTGCGCAGGCCGCGCGGTCGTAGGCTGAGAGGCATGCAATTGCCCGTCACACCGGCCACCACACTGTGGCGGTCGCTTCGCGATGAGGTGCGTCAGCATTATCGTGCGGGGCGCATCATCCTCGCCGTCGACGGCATCGACGGTGCCGGCAAGACCATGTTCGCCGACCACCTCGCCACCGTCTTCGCCGAGGACGGCTCCGCGGTCTTCCGGGCCTCGATCGACGGCTTCCACCGTCCCCGCAGCGAGCGATACGCCCGCGGACGCACGTCGCCGGAGGGCTTCTACCGCGACTCCTTCGACTACGCCACCTTCCGGCGGGTGCTCATCGAGCCGTTCCGTGACGGCGCGCAGACGGGCGGCGCGACAGGATTCCAGCTGGCGGCGTTCGACCACCGCCGTGACGCACCGCTCGAGGCCGAGTGGGTCACGGCGCCGCGCGACGCCGTGCTCATCGTCGACGGGGTGTTCCTCCTGCGCCCCGAGCTTCGAGGCATCTGGCACTGGTCGGTGTGGCTCGATGTGCCGATCGACGTCGCCGCTGCCCGAGTCTCCGAGCGGGACGGCACCGATCCCGATCCGTGGGCGCCTTCGAATGCCCGCTACCGCGAGGGGCAGGAGCTGTACCTGCAGGACGCCGATCCGCGCGCCGAGGCCTCGGCGATCGTCGACAACACCGATCCCGGGCATCCCCGACGTGTCTGGGCGGATTCCTGCTGATGGCGGGCATCCTCCTGGTCGACAAGCCCAGCGGCATCACCAGCCACGACGTCGTCGCCCGTGCGCGACGCGCGCGGGGAACGCGCAAGATCGGCCATGCCGGGACGCTCGATCCCCTGGCGACGGGACTGCTCGTGCTGGGGGTCGACGCCGCCACGCGCCTGCTCACCTTCGTGGTCGGGCTCGACAAGACGTACGAAGCGACGATCCGGCTCGGGCAGACGACCACGACCGACGACGCCGACGGTCAGATCACGCAGGTGGCGGATGCCTCAGGGGTGACCGCCGACGCGGTCGAGTCGCACCTCGCGACGCTCCGAGGCACGATCTCCCAGATCCCGAGCACCTATTCCGCCATCAAGGTCGACGGGCGGCGGGCCTACGACCTGGCCCGAGCCGGGCACGAGGTGCAGCTGGCGGCGCGGGAGGTGACGGTGACCCGTCTCGAGGTCACCGACGAGCGCCGCACCGGCACCGTGATCGATCTCGATGTGACGGTGGACTGCTCCAGCGGCACCTACATCCGCTCCCTCGCCCGCGACCTCGGTGCGGCCCTGGGCGTGGGTGGGCACCTCACGGCACTGCGCCGCACCCGCATCGGTCCCTTCCACATCGCCGACGCCGTCGGCATCGATGACCTGGTAGAGGCCTCACCGTGGCCTCCTGCAGAGGCCGCTGCGGCGGTGCTCGGCGCTCTCGGCGTCACCGCCGCGCAAGCCCGAGACCTGCGTCACGGCAAGCGGCTGGCCGGGATCGCCTCGGCCCTTCCCGGCCCCCGGGCAGCGGCGATCGACCCCGACGGCGCCCTCGTGGGGATCGTCGAGCGCCGAGGAGATGACATCAAGAGCGTCGTCAACATGCCCGAGGAGGTCGCGGGATGATCCTGTGGTTCACTCTGATCCAGGTCGCCGTCGCCGTGGCGGCGGGGCTGCTCGGCGTCATCCTGGGTCTTGCCGGACGCCGCCCGAGCGACCTCACCGTCGGGGCGATGGCCCTGGTCGAGGTGCTGCTGATCGTGCAGATCGTCGTCGCGATCATCGCACCCTTCGCCGGCAACCCGCCCAGCGGCAGCCTGCTGGAGTTCTGGGTCTACCTCGTCTCGGCGGCCCTCCTTCCGCCCGCGGGGGTCGCGTGGGCTCTGGTGGAACGCAGCCGGTGGAGCACGGTGATCATGGGCGTCGCAGCTCTCGCCGTCGCCGTCATGGTGTGGCGGATGCAGGTGATCTGGACCGTTCAGCTCGCCTGAGCGTCCGGGAGACGGCGAACGTAGGATGGGGTACGCAATGATCTCGACCCCCCGCCCCCGCATGACCGGCATCGGCCGCGTCCTCGTCGTCGTCTACGGCATCATGGCGCTGGCCGCGACCGGTCGCTCCTTCGTCCAGATCGTCCGGGAGTTCGACGAGGCCCCGCTCGCCTACTCGCTCTCGGCGCTCGCGGCGGTCGTCTACATCCTCGCCACGCTCGCGCTGATCTTCTCCGGGTCGCGCACCTGGTACCGCGTGGCGTGGATCGCGATCTGCTTCGAGCTCGCGGGGGTCCTCATCATCGGGACGCTCAGCTTCCTCCTGCCCGACCTCTTCGCTCACCCCACCGTGTGGTCGTGGTTCGGAGCGGGCTATCTGCTGATCCCTCTGGTGCTTCCCTTCCTCGGGCTCTGGTGGCTGATCCTGCATCGCCCCGCGGTACGCCCGGCTGCGCCGGCTCCTGCCGACGCGGTGGCGCGATGATCGTCTTCCGCAGCCCGGAGGACATCCCCACCGGCTTCGGTCCCTCCGTCGTCGCGATCGGGAAGTTCGACGGCGTGCACGCCGGTCACCGCGCACTCATCGAGCGGGCCAGAGTCAACGCCGCAACGATGGGCACTCCGGTCGTCGCGGTGACTTTCGACCGCAACCCGCTCGCGCTCCTGCGCCCTGATCTCTGCCCGGAGAGCCTCGTCGGTCCCGACCAGAAGCTGAGGCTGCTGGCGGAGGCGGGCGTGGACGCCACGCTCATGTTGACCTTCGACCGCACGCTCGCCGACCTCGAGCCGCGGCAGTTCGTCCGCACGCTGCTGGTCGACGCCCTCGGGGTGGCGATGCTGCTGGTCGGTCGCGACTTCCGGTTCGGCCGGGGCGGCGCAGGAGATGTGGCGCTCCTCGAGGAGCTCGCCGCCGAGTACGGCTTCTCCCTGCAGGTCGTCGATGACGTCCGAGCCGTCGAGGGCGAGCGCCGCGTGTCGTCGACGTGGATCCGCGAACTCCTCGAAGTCGGCGACGTCGACACCGCAGCGAAGCTTCTCGGACGAGCCCCGTCGGTGCGGGGAGAGGTCGTGCACGGACTCAAGCGGGGGAGGGAGCTCGGCTACCCCACCGCCAACCTGTCCGCGGATCGCGAAGGATACGTCCCCGCCGACGGCGTCTACGCCGGCTGGCTCGTGGACGAGGGGCCGATGGCCGAGAGTCCGACCGAGGGCCCGCGCAGCAGCATCCGCTATCCGGCCGCCGTCAGCATCGGAACCAACCCCACCTTCGACGATGTCACCGGCCGGCAGGTGGAGGCGTACGTCCTCGACGAAACCGACCTCGACCTCTACGGTCATCGCGTCGAGGTGCAGTTCCGTCGTCGCATCCGGGCCATGGGGGCTTTCGAGGGGATTCCGCAGCTGATCGCGCAGATGGCCGACGACGTCGACCGTGTGCGCGCGGCGCTGACCGTCTAGGCTTGAGGTTTGCCCGACCGCAGGCAAACCGGGAAAGGGAAGGGCCATGAGCCGCACCGAACTGCAGACGCTCGCCGAGCGCGCCGTCGATCTCCTCGGCGGGGAGCCTGATGACACGACCCTCCGGCGCTACATCCACGGACTTCCCGGCGTCGACGCCGTCGGACTCGAACAGCGCGCCGCAGCCCTCGGGACCCGTTCGATCAAGACGACCTCCAAGGGCTGGGCGCTTGACCGCATCATCGAGCTCATCGACCTCACGACCCTCGAGGGTGCCGACACCCCGGGCAAGGTCCGCTCCCTCGTCGCCAAGGCTCTCACTCCCGATCCGTCCGATCCCACCTGTCCGCGCGTGGCGGCCGTCTGCGTGTACGGCGACATGGTTCCCGATGCCGTCGCCGCTCTCGGCGGCGCGCACGGCGATCCCGACGACGGCCTCATCAGCGTCGCCGCCGTGGCCACCGCGTTCCCCAGCGGCCGTTCGTCGCTGGCGATCAAGCTCGCCGACACCGCAGAGGCGGTGGCAGCCGGGGCCGACGAGATCGACATGGTGATCGATCGCGGGGCCTTCCTGTCGGGCCGCTACGGGTTGGTGTTCGACCAGATCGTCCAGGCCAAACAGGCGTGCCGCCGCGCGGACGGCTCCTTCGCGTCGCTGAAGGTCATCCTCGAGACCGGCGAGTTGAACACCTACGACAACATCAAGCGCGCCTCGTGGCTGGCGATCCTCGCCGGAGCCGACTTCATCAAGACCTCCACCGGCAAGGTGCAGCCGGCCGCCACGCGCCCGACGACCCTCCTCATGCTCGAGGTGGTGCGCGACTGGTATCGCGCCACGGGGCAGCGGGTCGGGGTCAAGCCCGCCGGCGGCATCCGCACCGCCAAGGACGCCATCGCCTACCTGGTGCTCGTGGCCGAGACGGTGGGGGAGGAGTGGCTCCAGCCGCACCTGTTCCGCTACGGCGCGTCGTCCCTGCTGAACGACGTCCTCCGCCAGCGGCAGAAGCTGCGCACCGGCCACTACACCGGCGCCGACTACGTCACGATCGACTGAGGAGACCCGGATGACCCGCGAGCTCGACACCACGAAAGAATCCATGTCCTTCCTCGACTACGCCCCGGCACCCGAGTCCCGGTCGATCCTCACCCTGCAGGACGAGTACGGCCTCTTCGTCGACGGTGAGTTCCGTCCCGGATCAGGGGCCCCGTTCGACACCGTGTCGCCGGCCGATGAGAAGCGCATCGCCACGGTCGCCCACGCCGACGACGCCGACGTCGACGCCGCCGTCGCCGCCGCGCGTCGGGCGTTCGACAAGACCTGGTCGACCATGTCGGGACGCGACCGCGGAAAGTACCTCTTCCGGATCGCCCGCCTCGTCCAGGAGCGCGCCCGCGAGCTCGCGGTCGCGGAGAGCCTCGACAACGGCAAGCCCATCAAGGAGAGCCGCGACGTCGACATCCCGCAGGTCGCCGCATGGTTCTTCTACTACGCGGGATGGGCCGACAAGCTCGACTACGCCGGCGCCGGCGCGAACCCCCGCCCGCTCGGGGTGGCCGCCCAGGTGATCCCGTGGAACTTCCCGCTGCTGATGCTCGCGTGGAAGGTCGCTCCGGCCCTGGCCGCAGGGAACACGGTGGTGCTCAAGCCCGCCGAGACCACGCCGCTCTCGGCGCTCCTGTTCGCCGAGATCCTGCAGCAGGCCGACCTTCCGCCGGGCGTGGTCAACATCATCACCGGTGCGGGCGCCACGGGCGCGGCGCTCGTGCGTCATCCCGATGTCGACAAGGTGGCCTTCACCGGTTCGACCGCCGTCGGACGCGAGATCGCCCGCGCCGTCGCCGGCACCCCCAAGAAGCTCACCCTCGAACTCGGCGGCAAGGCGGCGAACATCGTCTTCGAGGACGCGCCGATCGACCAGGCCATCGAGGGGATCGTCAACGGGATCTTCTTCAACCAGGGCCACGTCTGCTGCGCGGGCAGCCGGCTGCTCGTGCAGGAGTCGATCCACGACGAGGTCGTCGAGCGGCTGAAGGCGCGCCTGTCCACCCTCCGTCTGGGTGACCCGCTCGACAAGAACACCGACATCGGCGCGATCAACTCCCGGGAGCAGCTGGACCGCATCCGCGAACTCAGCCGCATCGGCGAGGAGGAGGGCGCGGAGCGCTGGAGCGCGGACTGCGTCATCCCCGACAACGGCTTCTGGTTCCCGCCGACGATCTTCACCGGTGTGCAGACCAGCCACCGCATCGCGCGCGATGAGATCTTCGGGCCGGTGCTGTCGGTGCTGACCTTCCGCACCCCCGCGGAGGCCATCGAGAAGGCGAACAACACCCCGTACGGTCTCTCGGCCGGCATCTGGAGCGACAAGGGGTCGCGCATCCTCGCGGTCGCCGATCGCCTGCGGGCCGGAGTGGTGTGGGCCAACACCTTCAACCGCTTCGACCCGTCGAGTCCGTTCGGCGGCTACAAGGAATCCGGCTACGGACGCGAAGGCGGTCGTCACGGACTGCTGGCGTACCTCAAGAGCACCGCGAACAGCTGAGGACCGAGGACATGACACAGCGTTTGACCGTTCCCAAGACCTACAAGCTCTTCATCGGCGGTGCGTTCCCCCGCAGCGAATCGGGTCGCACCTTCGAGGTTCGCGCGCCCAAGGGCGCCTTCCTCGCCAATGCCGCGCAGGCGTCGCGCAAGGACGCCCGCGATGCCGTCGGCGCGGCCGTCGGCGCCGTGAAGACCTGGTCCGGCGCGACCGCGTACAACCGGGGCCAGGTGCTCTACCGCGTCGCCGAGGTGCTCGAGGGCCGCCGCGGCCAGTTCATCGACGAGATCATCGCGCAGACGGGGCTGTCGCAGTCCACGGCGGCCGCGGAGGTCGACGAGGCCATCGATCGGTGGGTCTGGTACGCCGGCTGGTGCGACAAGTTCGCGCAGGTCACCGGCAACGCCAACCCGGTGGCGGGGCCGTACTTCAACCTCTCGGTGCCCGAACCCACGGGCGTGGTGGCGATCATCGCGCCGCAGGACACCGCCCTCGTCGGGCTGGTCTCCGCGGTCGCGCCGGCCCTCGTCGCGGGCAACACCGTGGTCGTCGTCGCCTCGGAGGCCTTCCCCCTCTCGGCCATCAGCCTCGCCGAGGTGCTCGCCACCTCCGACGTCCCGGGCGGCGTGGTCAACATCCTCACCGGGTCACCTGCCGAGATCGCGCCGTGGCTGGCGGGTCACCCCGACGTGCACGCGCTCGACCTCGTCGGCGCCGGAGGCATCGACTGGGTCGACCTGCAGGTGAAGGCGGCCGAGACGCTCACGCGCGTGCTGCCGCCCGAGCAGGGCCCCGACGCCGCGACGCCGAGCCTTCAGCGCATCAGCGCGTTCACCGAGGTGAAGACGGTCTGGCACACCAAGAGCCTCATCTGATCTCGGAGGGCTGAGCCAGCGGCGCGGGATTGCGGATCCCCAGCCACGACACGAGTCCGCCGATCGCGAGGAACACCGCGGTCACGATCGCGGCCCGGTGGAAGCCGTCGAGATCCAGGGAACCGCCGACGATCGTGCCGAGGGCGGCGATCACCAGCAGACCCGCCACACGGGCGACGGCGTTGTTCACTGCTGAGGCGATTCCCGAGCGTGAGCTGTCGATCGCGCCGAGGATCGCCGAGGTGAGGGGCGACACGGTCACCGCAAGCCCCAGACCGAAGATCACGACGCTCGGAAACACCTGCCACCAGTAATCGAAACTCTCCGACACGGTCAGCAGCAGCAGGGCGCCCGCGGCCATGAGCAGCGGTCCGACCGTCATGAACAGGCGCGGGCCGATCCTGCCGGCCAGCGTGCCGACACGCGAACTGAGCAGGATGAGCAGCACGGTGCTGGGGAGCATCGCCAGCCCCGCGAGCGTCGCGGGGAGCCCGGCACCCTGCTGCAGGTACACACCGACCACGAACCCGTTCAACGACAGCGCGCCGTAGATGAAGGCGGTGGCGATGTTGCCGGTCCAGAAGTTGCGGACGCGGAAGAGTCCGAGCGGCATCATGGGGCTGCGAGCCGAACGCTGGCGGAGGAGGAAGCCGGCGAAGGAGAGGATGCCGACGACCAGCGTCGCCCAGATGAGGGGGGAGGACCACCCGAGGTTGGGCTGTTCGATGAGGGCGAAGACCACCCCGCCGAGCCCGACGGCGCACATCGCCGCGCCCGCCCAATCCACGCTGCGGGTGGGATCGCGCTTCTCGGCCAGGCCCATCTTCGGAAGGAGGGAGAGCGTCACCGCGATGGGGACGACGTTGATCAGGAACGCCAGGCGCCAGGACAGCAGGTCGACGAAGACACCGCCGAGGAGGGGGCCGACGAGCATCGCCGCCGTCGTCGCGCCGGTCCACGTGCCGATGGCCCGCGCCTGCGCGGGACCGCGGAAGGTCGCGGTGATGAGGGCGAGCGAGCTCGGCACGAGCAGGGCGCCGGCGACCCCCTGGAGCCCGCGGGCGACGATGAGGAACTCCGCTGTGGGGGCCGCGGCGATCGCGACGGAGGTCGCTCCGAACCCGATGAGGCCCCACACCAGCACCACCACACGGCCGAACACGTCGCTGAGAGAACCCGCGACCAGGATGAGCGCACCCAGCGTGATGAGGTAGGCGTCGACCACCCACTGCTGGGTTGCGAGTCCTCCGCCGAGCTCCTCGGCGATGGCCGGGAGGGCGACGGTGACGACGGTGCTGTCGAGGAAGGCGACGAACGATGCCAGAATCGCCACAAGAAGGACGACACGCTCACGCACCGCGGGCCGATCGGTCACGCGCTCACCCTACTCCCGCGGGTAGGGTCGAGAGCCGGATGCCGCGGACGCCGGCCGGGGAGGAGCAGCCATGACGAACATCCGACGAGCCGTCGCTGCCGGGGCGGGCGTGGTCGTGGTCCTCGCCGTGGCCGCCGGCTGCGTGCCCGAGCCGGGCGGAAGCCCCTCTCCCACGGCGTCGACGACGTCGCCGTCGCCGAGCGCAACGCCGGTCACGCCCGTGCCGATTCCGTCGCCCATCGAGACGATGCTGCCGGACACCCTGCAGCTGCCCGAACGCTGCGAGGACATCTACTCCGCCGACATGCTGGCGTCGTTGAACGGGCAGAACCCGCCGCTGAACGATCCGGGCGTCACGATGTACTCCACGGAGAACGCCGTCGGGCTCGAGATCCTCGCCGCCGGGCCCCCGTCGATCCGCTGCTCGTGGGGTACTCCGAGCGAATCCGGTCTCGCCACCACCGTCACGGTGATCGATGCAGCGCAGGCGGCGGCGCTGCGCACCGCCCTGGTCGAGGCGGGATTCGGGTGCGAGGAGGCGCTGGGCGGGACCGTCTGCCGGATCGAGCAGCGCGGTGTCTCGCTCGACGACGTGCCGTATCTCCGGGGCGAGACCCACGTCGTCCGTGACAACGGATGGGTGGCCACCGCCTACATCAATTTCACCCCCGAGGGATACAGCGAGGACATCGTCCGAACGCTGTGGGGGTGACCCGACGCGTCGCACGGCGCGCCCGGAGTGGGCGCGCGGGCCGACGGCGCGCTAGAATCGATGCCGGAGATCTCATCGGCGTCGCCGCAGCTCGCTGAAGCGAGTGCCCGCAGCCGCCCGGCCGAGACCTCCGACCCGCGTCGTGACGGACCGCCGCCCGCGGACCCCGTCGCTCTCACCGGCCTCGCCGGACACCCGCCGGTCCTCACCGGCACTCACGCTCAGGAGGAGCATGCCGACCACGGCACCCGCCCAGGATTCGCGCTCACGTTCGGCGTCGGGCCGCAGAAGGTCATCGTCCCGCCGTGACGACGACGCCCCCGTCATCCCGATCCTCGCCCGCAAGGTTCGCGAGGTCGAGGCCAAAGCCCAGCGCGGCAAGCTCGGCCCCACCAATCGCGTCAAGTTCCAGGTGATCGCGTTCCTCGTCCGCGAGGAGCGGGCGCGGGTCAAAGCCGACACCGAGATCACCGACGCCACCCGCTCGGAGCTGCTGAAGCGGCTCGACGGTGTCGCGACGATCCTCGCCAAGACCGCGGCACGCGACACCTCGCTGATCCAGCTGCTCGAAGTCGACCAGGCCACCTCGCCGGTCGCCCGCCGCATGCGGCGCGACTGGCTGCTGGAGTCCGGCGCCGAGCTGCCGCCGGACGAGCTGATCATCACCGACAGCGCCCCGGCCCCCGCGCAGGTCGTGCCCGCGGCGCTCGCCGAGCGCCAGGTCGTGCCCGCCACCGTCGAAGCCCGCCAGATGGCGAACCCGTTCCTCGCCCCGGACCTGTCGCGCCTGGCGCCCAAGGACAACATCCGCCGTCGCCTCGACGGCTGGGAGCTCATGGGCCCGCTGTACAAGGCCTTCGAGACCGGGGCCGGCGGCGGAGCGGCATCCATGGATCTTCCCCCCGTCCCCGAGTTCGACCGTCTCTCGCCCAAGGGCCTGGAGGTCATGCCGCACCAGTCGCGTTTCCTCGAGGCGGTGCGTCAGGGTCACCGATCCTTCCTCCTGGCCGACGAGCCGGGTCTGGGCAAGACCGCCGAGTCGGTGCTCGCCGCCTCGGTCGCCGACGCCTATCCGCTGCTGGCTGTCGTCCCGAATGTGGTGAAGATGAACTGGGCGCGCGAGGTCGCGCGCTGGACACCGCAGCGTCGCGCCACCGTCATCCACGGCGACGGCGAAGCGATGGACGCCTTCGCCGACGTGTTCATCGTCAACTACGAGATCCTCGACCGGCACCTGTCGTGGCTGAGCTCCATCGGCCTGAAGGGCATGGTCGTCGACGAGGCCCACTTCATCAAGAACCTCACCTCGCTCCGTTCGCAGAACGTCCTCGCCCTGGCGGGTCGCATCCGTCAGCAGGTGCGCGATCCGCTCATGCTCGCCCTCACCGGAACGCCGCTGATCAACGACGTCGAGGACTTCGACGCCATCTGGCGCTTCCTCGGCTGGACCAACGGCGAGAAGCCGGGGCCGGAGCTGATGGAGAAGCTCGACGAGTCGGGGCTCACTCCGGCCGACAAGGCGTTCTACCCCGCTGCCCGTGAGGCGGTCATCTCGATGGGGATCGTCCGGCGTCTGAAGACGGATGTCGCGGCCGACCTGCCTGACAAGCTCATCGCCGATCTTCCCGTCGAGCTCGATGACGAGTTCGGTCGATCGATCCGCCAGGCAGAGCGCGAGCTCGGCGAACGTCTCGCGGCGCGCTACCGCCGGATCATCGAGGCCCGCGGCACCGCTCGCCAGGGGCAGGCGACCCTGCACCTGCCCGGAGAGCTCGACGACGACATCGTGCGCCTGGTCGCGCAGAACGAGCTCGACGAATCCAAGGCGCAGGGGACAGGGTCCGAGAACGTCTTCACCATGGTGCGTCGCATCGGTCAGGCGAAGGCCCATCTCGCGGCCGATTACGCGGTGCAGCTGCAGCGCTCGGTGGGCAAGGTGGTGTTCTTCGCCAAGCACATCGACGTCATGGATGCCGCAGAGGCGCATTTCCGCGCGTCGGGTCTGCGGTCGGTGTCGCTTCGCGGAGATCAGACCTCCGCCGCACGCCAGGAGGCCATCGACGCCTTCAACAACGACCCCGAGGTCGGCGTCGCGGTGTGTTCGCTGACGGCTGCGGGCGTCGGTGTCAACATGCAGGCGGCCTCCAATGTCGTGCTGGCAGAGCTGTCGTGGACGGCCGCGGAGCAGACGCAGGCCATCGATCGTGTGCACCGCATCGGCCAGGCCGAGCCGGTCACGGCGTGGCGCATCATCGCCGCGCACACGATCGACACCAAGATCGCCGAACTCATCGACTCCAAGCAGGGGCTGGCTCAGCGCGCTCTCGACGGCATCGCCGTCGACCCCGAGTCCAGCGACTCGGTGCAGCTGTCGGCGCTCATGCATCTCACGCGGCGGGCGCTGGGCGAGGTCTGAACAGCGCCGGGCGCACCGGGTTGGTGCGCCCCGGGCATCCGGCAGTACTCTCGGGGTGAGGCAGCGTCGCCGATAGCCCCACCCCGAGAGCACCAAGGACACACATGAAGATCGGCATCCTGACCAGCGGCGGCGACTGCCCCGGCCTGAACGCCGTCATCCGCGGCGTCGTGCTGAAGGGCACGACCACCTACAACCTCGAGTTCGTCGGCATCCGCGACGGCTGGCGCGGTGTGGTGGACGCGGACTTCTTCCCCCTCACCCGCCACGAGGTGAAGGGTCTGTCCAAGGTCGGGGGAACGATCCTCGGCACCAGCCGCACGAATCCCTACGAGGGGTCGCGCGGGGGAGCGGAGAACATCGCCAAGACGCTCTACGGTCATCGCATCGACGGGATCATCGCGATCGGCGGCGAGGGGACCCTCGCCGCCGCCGACCGCCTGTCGAAGGACGGCATCAACGTCATCGGCGTCCCGAAGACCATCGACAACGACCTGCGGGCCACCGATTATTCGTTCGGCTTCGACACCGCCGTCAACATCGCCTCGGAGGCGATGGACCGCCTCCGCACCACGGGCGACTCGCATCAGCGCTGCATGGTCGCCGAGGTCATGGGGCGCCACGTCGGCTGGATCGCGCTGCACGCCGGCATCGCCGCAGGCGCGCACGCGATCCTCATCCCCGAGGTACCGCTGACGATCGACGACATCTGCGAGCTGGTGACCAAGGCGCACGATCGTGGTCGCGCCCCGCTGGTGGTCGTCTCGGAGGGCTTCAAGCTCAAAGGCATGGACGAGGCGTTCAGCGACAAGGGTCTCGACGCGTTCAACCGCCCGCGCCTTGGCGGCATCAGCGAGGTGCTCGCCCCCGAGATCGAGCGAATCACCGGGATCGAGACCCGCGCCACGGTGCTCGGCCACATCCAGCGGGGCGGATCTCCCTCGGGATTCGACCGGGTGCTCGCCACCCGGCTGGGGCTTCACACCGCCGACGCGGTGATGGACGCCGAGTGGGGCAAGATGGTGGCGCTCCGCGGCACCGACATCGTGCGCGTGCCCTTCGCCGAGGCGCTGGGCGAGCTCAACACCGTGCCGCGCTACCGCTACGACGAAGCCGCCGCGCTCTTCGGCTGAACCGCGCCGCGCGCGCCGCGCCGGCATGTCCCAGCGATGCGTCAGTCCGCGACGCCCAGCACGTCCAGCAGCCACGCCAGCTCGAAAGCCCGCTCCCGCCACGCGTTGTACCGACCCGACACGCCCCCGTGACCGGCGACCATCTCGCACTTCAGCAGCGCGTCGGCGCCGACCTCCCTCAGCCGCGCGACCCACTTCGCCGGCTCGACGTAGAGCACGCGGGTGTCATTGAGCGAGGTCACCGCGAGCACGCGGGGATACCGCACCCCCTCACGAACATTCTCGTAGGGCGTGTACGACTTCATGTAGGCATAGACGTCGGCGTCGTGGAGCGGGTCACCCCACTCGTCCCACTCGATGACGGTCAGGGGCAGCGACGGGTCGAGGATCGTCGTCAGCGCATCGACGAAGGGCACGTCGGCGAGGATTCCGGCGAAGCTTTCGGGTGCGAGATTGGCCACCGCGCCCATGAGCAGCCCGCCGGCGCTTCCGCCCTCAGCGACCATCCGGTCGGGGGTGGTGTATCCGCCGTCGATGAGGTGCTGCGCGGCGGCGACGAAGTCGGTGAAGGTGTTGCGCTTGGCCAGGAGCTTGCCGTCCTCGTACCACTGCCGACCCATCTCTCCGCCCCCGCGCACGTGGGCGACGGCGAAGACCACCCCGCGATCGAGCTCCGACAGGCGCGGCACCGAGAAACCCGGCTCGATGGAGTGCTCGTACGAGCCGTAGCCGTAGAGGTGCACGGGGCGCGGCGCTGCACCGGGCTCGCCGAATGACCGCTTCCACACCAGCGACACCGGCACCTGCGTGCCGTCGTCGGCGCGGGCCCAGACGCGCGCCTGTCCGTACTCGGCGGGATCGTAGCCGCCGAGCACCGGCTGCCGCTTGCGCAGCAGCAGGTCGCCGGTGGCGATCTCGTAGTCGAACACGGTGCCGGGGGTGACGAAAGAGCCGTACGACAGCCGAAGCATCGGCGGAGCCCACTCGGGGTTCCCGCCGGTGCCCACCGAGTACAACGGCTCGTCGAATTCGATCTCCGACACCGTCGATGCGGCGTAATCGAGCATCCCGAGTCGTGCCAGGCCTTCGCGGCGGTAGCCGATTACACCCCAGTCGCGGAAGGTCGAAAGACCGAGCAGACGGATGCCGGGGCGATGGGGGATGACGCTGTGGCGGGCGCCCTGCGGGTCGGCCGCCGACACGCGGACGAGTTCGAAGTCGAGCGCGCCGTCGTTGTGGAGGATGTACAGCACGTCCTCCCCGTCGACGACGGCGTGCGAGACGTCGTACTCCACGCCCTCGCGGCGCGGCCAGATCACCCGCGGCTCGGACGTCAGGTCGGTCGCGTCGACGAGCCATTCCTCGGAGGTGATGGACGAGCCCAGGCTGATGACGAGGTAGCGCTCGCTGCGCGTGAATCCGGCGCCCACCCAGTACCGCTCGTCGGGCTCGTGGAAGAGCTTGGCGTCATCGGAGACGGGCGTGCCGATCTCGTGGAGCCAGACGGTGTCGGGGCGCCAGGCGTCGTCGACCGTGGTGTAGACGATGAACCGGCCGTCGGGCGAGAAGCTCGCCCCGGCGAAGGTATCGGGGATTTCGTCGGGGAGCTGACGGCCGCTCGCGAGGTCTCGGACACGGATCGTGTACCGCTCATCGCCGGTGACATCGACACCGAACAGCATGCGCGAGCCGTCTGTCGAGACGTCGAAGCTGCCCAGGGAGAAGAATTCCTGACCCTCGGCCTCGACGTTGCTGTCGAGCAGGATCTCCTCGCCGGCGACCTCGGCATCCGGCGAGAGCACGGGTGGGGTCCAGTCGTCCGAAGACGCGAGGGGAGCGCGGCACTGGATGCCGTACTGCTTGCCTGCGACGGTTCGGCCGTAGTACCACCAGTCGCCGTGACGGCTGGGGACGGAGAGGTCGGTTTCCAGGGTGCGGGACCTGATCTCCTCGAACACCCGCTCCCGCAGGCCCGCCAGGTGAGCGGTGCGTGCGGCGGTGTAGGCGTTCTCGGCCTCCAGATGTGCGATGACGGCCGGATCCTCCTTCGCCCGGAGCCACTCGTAGGCGTCTTCGACATCGTCGCCATGGTGACTGCGCACGATCGGCGTGCGGGCGGCGACGGGCGGTGTGGGTGATGCGGCGGCGGTGGTCACTTTCCCACGCTAGTCGACTCCTCCGGCCGTGATCGGGCTCGCTAGGAGGTCGCGTCGCGTGCCGTGACGCGTGTGCGCCGGGGTGGAGGGACGTCGTCCGGGATGCCGCGCGAGAGGAGCAGCGATGCCAGCGCGAGCAGGATGAGACCGAACAGGGCGGTGCGCAGCGACGCGAGCTGGGATTGGACGTACACCGTCTGCAGTTCGGTCGCTTCCTGATCGCTGAGGCCTGCGTCGGTCGCGATCTGCGGCACGCTGTCGGCCGGGACGATCTGCACTCCGCCCGCCGTGCGTTCGGCGACGACCGTCTGCGTTTCGGCCGGCAGCGTGCTCTGTGCGACGCCGCTCGCGAAGGAGGTGGCGAGGGTGCTGATCAGGATCGATCCGATGAGGGCGGTGCCGAGGGATGAGCCCAGGTTCTGGAAGACGCCCTGCAGGCCCCCGACTTCGCTCGTCTCCTTCTCGGTGACCGACGACATGTTCACATTGCCCAGCTGCGAGGCCAGGACTCCGAGGCCGGCGCCCGCACAGAACATCCCCAGCCCGAATGCGGGGCTGGACAGCTCGGGGTCGACGGCGGAGAGCAGCACGAGGCAGCTCGCCGCGAGGGTCCATTGACCGACGCGCACGATGCGCTTGGGCGACCAGCGCGTGGCCAGGCGGGTGCCGAAGATCGAGAACAGGATCAGCGAGACCGAGAGTGGGAAGATGCGGATGCCGGTCTCGAGGGCGTCGAAGCCGAGCGTCATCTGGAGGTAGACCGGGACCATGAAGAACAGTCCCGCGGTGATCGCGTACTGACCGCCGAGCACGCCCAGGCCGCTGCGCAGCCGGCGGATGGAGAGCAGCTCTGCGTGCAGCAACGGGTCGCGTCCTCGGGCGACCAAGCGGCGCTGCCGCGCGAAGAAGAGGGTCAGGAGCACGCCTCCGGCGACGATCAGCCACGCCGTGAGCGAGATGCCCAGCGGTGCGATCGCCACGCCGCCGATCTCGGGGGAGTGCAGCGGGATGATCCATCCCCAGACCTTGCTCTGCAGCATCCCGTACACGACCGCGACGAGGCCGGACGCCGACAGCAGCACGCTCAGGGCATCGATTCCGACGCGCTGGCGCGCAGCCTTCTCACCGATACGCCCGGCGAAGAGCACGACCACCGCCATGATGACGACCTCGCCCGCGAACACATAGCGCCAGCTCAGATAGGTGGTCATGAATCCGCCGATGAGCGGGCCCGCGGCGACGGCGGCACCGGAGACGGCGCCGATGGTGGCGAAGGCCGTCACCCGATCGCTTCCGTCGTAGTTGTCGGCGATCAGGGCGGCGATGGCGGGGATGACGAGTACCGCACCGAGACCTTCGATGACGGACCATCCGAGGAAGAGCGTCAGCATGTTCGGGCTCAGGGCTGTCAGCAGCGACCCCGCGGCGTACACGATCGATCCGATGACGAGCGCGCGGCGCCGGCCCCAGATGTCGCCGAGCTTCGCGCCGAGCAGCATCGTGGCGGCCATCGTCAGCGTGTAGAACGTGATCGCGGACTGCATCGCGGTCACGCTGCTGTCGAGGTCGGCCACCACGGTGGAGATCGAGACGTTCATGACGGTGCTGTCGAGCACCATCACGAACTGTGCCGCGCCCAGGATCAGCACGACGGACCACTTCTTCATCCGGCCACCTGCCTTCGCCCCGAAGCCGATCCGGGCCTCTGCGGCAACATCCAACACCTTTGTCGCGTCCTCCGCATCACCCGATGCGGAGGACGACGGGTGCGCCGGACATCATCCGGTCGCGTCGGCTCGCTGAGTTGACCGAGCGTGGGGCCGGTGCGAGGATTCTGTCTGGCCGGTTGCCGGTTCCTTAACTCCCGGTGAACTCTTCGTTCGCACACGCCGATCCCGTCGGCACCCTCCCTTCTTTCACACTCTCGGAAAGCGAACGGTGGAGACCGCAACCCTGATCATCGTGCTCGTCATCGTGCTGGCACTGTTCTTCGACTTCACGAACGGGTTCCACGACACGGCCAACGCCATGGCGACTCCGATCGCGACCGGCGCGCTCAAGCCCAAGGTCGCCGTCCTGCTCGCGGCCGTCCTGAACCTCGTCGGGGCCTTCCTGTCCACGGAAGTGGCCAAGACGATCTCGGGAGGGATGATCCGGGAAGACGAGCTGTCGGCGGCGATCTTCCCCGCCATCATCTTCGCGGGCCTCATCGGCGCCATCTCGTGGAACATGCTCACGTGGCTCCTCGGATTGCCCTCGAGCTCCTCGCACGCCCTGTTCGGGGGGCTGATCGGGGCCACGATCGTGGGTGCCGGCTTCGCGGCGATCGACCTCGGCGTCGTGATGTCCAAGGTCATCCTGCCGGCGCTGATCGCGCCGGTCACCGCAGGGCTGATCGCGTTCGCGACCACCAAGATCGCCTATGCCGTCACGCGGCGACACGACGGCAGGCCCGATGGACGTGACGGGTTCCGGTGGGGACAGATCTTCACGTCGTCTCTGGTCGCGCTGGCGCACGGCACGAACGACGCGCAGAAGACGATGGGCGTCATCACCCTCGCCCTCATCACCGTGGGATGGCAGTCCAGCTCGAATCCCGACCCGCAGCTCTGGGTGATCGTCGCGTGCGCCGTCACGATCGCGCTGGGGACCTACATGGGCGGGTGGCGCATCATCCGCACACTCGGCAAGGGACTCACCGACGTCAAGCCCGCGCAGGGGTTCGCCGCCGAGTCGTCCACGGCCTCGACGATCCTCGCGTCCAGCGCCCTCGGATTCGCCCTGTCCACGACGCAGGTCGCGTCGGGTTCGGTGATCGGCTCGGGTCTGGGCCGTCGGGGCTCGATCGTGCGCTGGCGCACCGTCGGCCGGATCATGGTCGGCTGGCTCCTCACTCTTCCCGCCGCCGGTGCCGTGGGCGCCGTCGCGGCGTCTGTGGTCGTGCTGCTGGGGACGTGGGGGATTCTGATCGATGCGGTCGCCGCCGGCGTGGTGGTGCTGGCGATCTATCTGCGTTCGCGTCGCAACGCGGTCACTGCGGCGAATGCGATGAGCGAGGTCGCCGACTCGGGTGCGGCGATCGCCGTCCCGCGCATCCCGCCCCCCACTCGTCGGCAGCGGGCCCTCCGCCGCCAACAGGAGGAGCGTGCGTCGGCGGATGCCGAGCGCGAGCGTACCGGGACGAAGGGAGAGCGGTCGTGATCTCGATCGACTGGTTCGCCTTCGTCCAGGTCTTCCTCGCCGCGTTGATCGCGGCAGCCACGGTCGTGCTGTTCTACGCCCTCGGGCTCCGACTCCTCGTCCGCAGCGGGCGTTCCCCCGTCGTGACGCCTGCTGAGTTCACCGACGCGATCACGGTGATCTCCGCGAAAGAGGCGCGCCGCGCGGCGAAGGCCGCAGACAAGGCCGCCCGCAAGAGCCCCCTGACGGAGCGCCAGAAGCAGGTGGCCTACCTCGGTGCGTACGGATGCTTCGCCGTCTGCGCCTCCGCGGTGATCGGCGGCATCCTGCTCATCGTCGTCAACCACTGAGTTCTCGAGCGCACGTTTCCCGCATCGAGGTCGGGGGACCGCGGGGGTGGGGCTGATTAGGCTCAGGGCATGGATGCGGCATCCCTCCGATTCGGACAGTACCCTCCGCCCGAACGTACGCTCCTGCACCTGAGCGACACCCACCTGCTAGCCGGGGGAGCGCTGCACGGTCCGGGGATCGACACCGAGGAGCATCTGGCGGTGACGCTCCGGCTGATCGAGCGGATGCGCCCGCGACCCGACGCCCTCGTCGTCACCGGCGACCTGACCGACCTCGGGGAGCCGGACGCGTACCGCCGCCTCCGGGAACTGGTCGAACCGGTCGCGGCGGCCCTGGGGGCCCCCGTCGTCTGGGTGGCGGGAAATCACGACGAGCGGCCGGCGATGCGCCGCCACCTGCTCGACGAGGCGCCCAGCGAGGCGCCCCTCGACCGGGTGTGGGACCTCGACGGCCTCCGCGTCGTCGCCATCGACACCACGGTGCCCGGCTGGCACCACGGCGACCTGGACGATGCGCAGCTGGCCTGGTTGTCCGACGTCCTCGTGGAGGCGGCGCCCCTCGGCACCATCCTCGCCATGCACCATCCCCCGATACCATCGCCGCTCCCGCTCTTCGACATCCTCGAACTGCGCGATCAGAGCCGCCTCGCCCGCGTGCTCGAGGGAACGGATGTTCGCGCGATCCTCGCGGGCCACCTGCACTACTCGACGAGCGCGACGTTCGCGGGGATCCCCGTCTCGGTCGCGTCGTCGACGTGCTACGGCATGAACCTCGGTCTGCCGGCGCTGGAGGTCAACGGCTTCGACGCCGGGCAGTCGTTCCACGTCGTCCGCGTCTACCCGACCACGATCACGCACGACGTCGTCCCCGTCGTGGACGCACCGACGGGGGACTACTTCACGCCGGAGTGGGCCGAGCGGATGGCGCGTCTGAGCCCGCAGGAGAGACTCGAGGCCTTCTCGCGCAAGCGGCGCTGATCCATCGGAGGCGACGCTGCGGACAGTGGGCCCGCTCCACCTGTACGCCAGGGCCACCGGGGAGACCGTGACCGGTGACTAGGCTCGGGGGATCACCGACCGCCGCGACCCAAAAGGACTATCGATGGCTCCGGACGCAACGACGCGCACCCGCACCGAATCCGATTCGCTGGGATCCCTGGAGATCCCCGCCGACGCCTACTGGGGCATCCACACCGCTCGGGCGCTGGAGAACTTCCCCGTCAGCAAGCGCCCCATCTCGGTCTACCGCGACCTGGTGCGCGCGCTGGCGATGGTCAAACAGGCCTCCGCGCGGGCGAACCGCGACATCGGCGTCCTCGACCCGATGAAGGCCGACCTCATCGATCGCGCGGCCCAGCTCGTCATCGACGGCCAGTACCACGACCAGTTCGTCGTCGGGGTGGTCCAGGGTGGTGCCGGCACCTCGACGAACATGAACGCCAACGAGGTCATCACCAACGTCGCCCTCGAGCTCGCCGGCCGGCAGAAGGGCGACTACGCCTTCCTGTCGCCGATCGACGACACCAACCGCAGTCAGTCCACGAACGACGTCTATCCGACGGCGGTCAAGGTGGGCCTCAGCCTCGACCTGAAGACGCTCCTGGACGAGCTCGATCTGCTCCGCCACTCCTTCCTGGCGAAGGCGCGGGAGTTCCACGACATCCTCAAAGTCGGTCGCACGCAGCTGCAGGATGCCGTGCCGATGACCCTCGGGCAGGAGTTCCACGGGTTCGCCACCACTCTCGGCGAGGACTACAACCGGCTCACCGAGAACGCCTACCTCCTCTACGAGATCAATATGGGTGCCACGGCCATCGGCACGGGCATCACCGCGTCGCCCGGGTACAGCACCGCGGTGCTCTCCCACCTGCGGGCGATCACGGGTCTGGACCTGGAGCTGGCCACCGACCTCGTCGAGTCCACGAGCGACACCGGCGCCTTCATGTCGTTCTCGGCATCCCTGAAGCGCAACGCGATCAAGCTGTCGAAGATCTGCAACGACCTCCGGCTTCTCTCCTCCGGCCCGCAGGCGGGCTTCGGCGAGATCAACCTCCCCCCGCGCCAGGCGGGCTCCAGCATCATGCCGGGGAAGGTGAACCCCGTCATCCCCGAGGTGGTCAACCAGGTGGCCTTCGCCGTGGCGGGCGCCGATCTCACCGTCACGATGGCGGTCGAGGCCGGTCAGCTGCAGCTGAACGCCTTCGAGCCGATCATCGCGCACTCGATCTTCCAGTCGATCACCTGGATGCGTCGCGGAATGCACACCCTGCGCGTCAACTGCATCGACGGCATCACCGCCAATCGAGAGCGACTGGGCGCCATGGTCGGCACCTCCGTCGGCGTCGTGACGGCTCTCACGCCCTTCATCGGCTACGCAGCCGCCGCCGCGCTGGCCAAGACCGCCCTGTTGACCGGTCACAACATCGCCGACCTCGTCGTGGAGGCGGGGCTGATGTCGCGCGAGGAGGTCACCAAGCAGCTCTCACCCGCGCGGCTGTCGGGACTGGAGGCGACCACCGCCGCGATCCCGCTCGTCCTGCCGGCCGAGAACCTCGTCTCGGAGTCGGCGGACTGACCCCTTCGCGGTGCGGCGCGTCAGGCTGGCGCTCCTGGGCGCGGACCGATAGCGTTCGTTCGCAACCCTGAACCGCTTTCCCTCCACCAAGGAGCCATCGTGACCGACCCGCAGAACCCGAGCGCCGTTCCGCCGAGCGCTCCCCAGACCCCGCCCGCCTACAGCTCGGCACCTCCGCCGGCCTACAATGCCCAGCCCGCTCCGGGCGCGCCCGTCCCCGGCAAGACGCTGGGCATCGTCGCGTTCGTGCTGTCGTTCTTCGCACAGCTGATCGCCCTGATCCTCGGCATCGTCGCTCTCGTGCAGAGCCGCAAGGCCGGGGTCAAGAACGGCTGGGCGCTGGCGGCCATCATCATCAGCGCCGTGCTGATGGTCATCGGCATCATCGTGATCATCCTCGTGGCCGTCGCCGTCGGCGGAGGCCTCGCCGCCGCCTGTGCCGAACTCGGCCCGGGCGTCCACAACCTCGAAGGCGGCGGCACCATCACCTGCAGCTGATCGTCGGTCGAAAGCCTCGACCTGGAAGCGCCGGTCCCCTCGGGGCCGGCGCTTCGGCGTCAGTCGAGGATCCGGCAGTGCGTGGTGAGCTCGCCGATCCCGTCGATCCCGACGGTCACCGTCGAGCGGTCGCGGAGGAAGACCTGCGGGTCGCGGGAATACCCCGCACCACCCGGGCTGCCGGTGGAGATCAGGGTGCCCGGCAGCAGGGTCGCCGACTGCGACAGCGAGGTGATGAGCGTGGCCACCGACCGCACCATCTGCCCCGTCGACGCGTCCTGCAGGATCCGACCGTCCAGCACGGTCCAGATGTGGAGGTCCTGCGGGTCGGGCACCTCATCGGCGGTCACGACGAACGGACCGGTCGGGGTGAAGCCGTCGAACGACTTGCAGCGCGACCACTGCGCTTCGGAGAACTGGATGTCGCGTGCGGTGATGTCGTTGACGACCGTGTAGCCCCACACGTGATCGAGCGCGTCTTCGACGAGGACGTCCTTCGCGGACCGGCCGATGATCACGCCGAGCTCGGCCTCGTAGTCGACCGATTCGCTGAGGCTCCGCGGCCAGGATGTGGTGGCCTCGTGACCGGTGAGGGAGTTCGGCCACAGCACGAACACCGTCGGCGTCGCGTCCGTCTTCAGCCCCAGCTCACCCGAGTGGGCGGCGTAGTTCAGGCCCACGGCGAGGATGGCCGGGGGACGAAGGACGGCCGAGGCGAATCCGAAGGCGGTGAGAGGATGCCGCGGGGCGTCGTCTGCGGCCTCCGCGACCGCCGACAGCAGATCGTCGCCACCCTCGACCAGTTCCTGCAGGGTGGCGGGCGCCCCGGTGAAGAGCTCATCGACGAAGACGGCCTCGTCATCGCGGGGGACGAGCACGAGCCGGGGCCGCGCGTGGTCCGACGAGGTCACGTGGGCGAAGCGCATCCTTCCACGGTATACGCAAACGGACGGGCTCCCCTCGGCGCGGTGCGCGCCCGCATAGGCTGTTCGCCATGACGAACTCTGCCGGTCCCGGGGGCGGACGCCCCACGCTCCTTCCCCCGGCATTTCCCACGGTCTTCGCTCAGCCGCAGGTCGCCTACGGCGCCTCGATCCCGCAGGCGCGGGTCTCACCCGAGCCGGTGCCGGTCCCCACCTCGGGCGCGGCCCTGCCCCGCACCGGGCGCACTGCGCCGCTGTGGATCGCCGCGCTGCTGGTGCTGATCCTCATCGCGCTCGTCGGCTACTTCCTCAACGCCCTGGGCCCGGCGGCGTCCCTCATCGGCGGGGTCGCGGCACTGATCCCGCTCGTGGGCGTCCTGTTCGCCATCCGGCTGATCGACCGGTGGGAGCCCGAGCCCCGCGGCCTCATGGTGCTCGCGGTCGCATGGGGCGCGATCGCGTCGGTCGGGATCGCCCTGGGCGTCGACCTGCTGCTGGGCCTGGTATTCGGGTTCGCCTCGACGCCGCTCGGCGACGTGCTGTCGACGGTGGTCCAGGCGCCGGTCGTCGAGGAGGTCGCCAAGGGCCTCGGGGTGCTTCTGATCTTCCTCACCGCCCGCCGGGCCTTCGACGGCCCTGTCGACGGCATCGTCTACGGCGCGCTCGTCGGTGCCGGATTCGCCTTCACCGAGAACATCCAGTACTTCGGCATCGGGTTCATCGAGGGGGGCGTCGCCGACGTTTCGCAGATCTTCTTCCTCCGCGGCATCCTCTCCCCGTTCGCGCACGTGATGTTCACCAGCGTCATCGGGTTCGCTCTGGGCCTGGCCGCGCGGCGGAGCGGCCGGGTGCGCGATGCGATGGGCCCCTTCCTCATCGGGCTCGCCGGCGCCATCCTGCTTCATGCGTTCTGGAACGGTTCGGCGGTCTTCGGCGACTTCTTCGGCCTGTACCTGACCCTCCAGGTGCCGCTGTTCATCCTCTTCATCGTGGGAATCCTGGGGCTCCGCCGGGAGGAGGCCCGCCTCACCCGGGAACGGCTGTCCGATTACGCCACGGCAGGATGGTTCACCTCCCAGGAGGTCGACATGCTCGCCACCGGTTCGGGTCGTCGCGCCGCACTGGCGTGGGCGGCGGGGCTTCGCGGCGATCGCACGGCGACGATGAAGGGCTTCATCCACGACGCCACCGCGCTCGCAGCCGCTCGCCAGCGTTCGATCACCGGCCGCGACCCGCGTGCCGCTGAGGAT
Organism: Microbacterium sp. CCNWLW134; assembly: GCF_037083565.1. Lineage (NCBI taxonomy): Bacteria > Bacillati > Actinomycetota > Actinomycetes > Micrococcales > Microbacteriaceae > Microbacterium > Microbacterium sp. CCNWLW134. Next base: position 850,403 of record NZ_JBAOJU010000001.1, read on the forward strand.
GAGCACGTCCTCCTCGCGCGGGTCACCGCCGCCCGCGCCGCGCTGTTCGCCCCCTGATCGGGGGAGGCGGGCGGCGGCCCCGGACAGAACTCAGCGCCCGGTGCCGCGGCGATGCCTGCGTGTCTACCGGGCGCTGAGTCGGCCTGCCATCAGGATGCCGAGCCGCGCCTGCGGCTGTCAAGACCCCGTCCGCCACGCCGGTCGCGTTGACCGGGAGCGGCGCCTGGGCTTGGATGGAGCAATGACGGATGACCGCACCAAGCCCGAGATCGACGCCCCCGCCGGACCCGCCCCCCGTGAGCTGGAGATCCGCGACCTGATCGTGGGGGAGGGCGCGGAGGCCCGCCCTGGCGACCAGGTGACCGTTCACTACGTCGGTGTCGAGTTCGACTCCGGTGAGGAGTTCGACTCGTCGTGGAATCGCGGCGAGAGCATCCAGTTCCCGCTTCGCGGTCTCATCCAGGGGTGGCAGGACGGCATCCCCGGCATGAGGGTCGGCGGACGTCGCGAGCTCGTCATCCCCCCGCGCCTGGCCTACGGCGAGGGTGGCGGACACTTCCTGGGGGGCAAGACCCTCATCTTCGTGATCGACCTCATCGCCGTCGGCTGAGCCGGTTCCGCGTGCCGCCCAGGCGCACGCGGCCCTGCGCGAGGAGAATGCCCGCGAACACGACGAGCGCGCCCACCGGTTCGTTCCAGCTCAGACGCTCCCCGAGGATCAGGATGCCGAGGGCGACGCCGATGACGGGGGTGATGTAGGTCACCGTCGACGCGCGCGTCGGGCCCCAGGCCCGGACGACGTTCTGGTTCCAGATGTACGCCAGGCCCGTCCCGAGGGCGCCGAGGAGGATCAGACTCAGGACGATCGCCGGCGTCAGCTGCACCGGAGCCCATGCGATCACCGGTGTGAGCACGATCATGATCGCCGCGGCGATGCCGATGTTGAGGAACGAGAACGTCAGCGCCGACATCCCGGTGTGGGCGACGAATCGCCGCATGTAGGCGAGGCTGAACCCGTAGCACGCGGTGGCCCCGAGGATCGCCAGCTGCGCCACGACGCTCTGCGAGAGATCGAGGCCCTGCCACGGTCCGATGATGACGACCACGCCCACGATGCCCACCGCGATCCCGGTGACCTGCTCGCGGTTGAGTCGCTCGACGCGCAGGAGCAGTCCCGCCATGATCGCCGTCATGATGGGTGTCGTCGCGTTGTAGATGCTGGCCAGCCCCGAGGTGACGTGCTGCTGCGCCCACGAGAACAGCAGGAACGGGATGACGCAGAACGTCAGCGCCAGGACGCTCATGTGTCCCCAGATGCGAAGCGAACGAGGCAGCCGCTCGCGTCGGACCGCGACGAGCACTCCGAGCGCCAGCGCGCCGAGGACCAGGCGTGCCCACGCGACCTGACCGGGTCCGACTCCCTCGAGGGCGACTTTCATGAAGAGGAAGCTCGAGCCCCAGACGATCCCGGCGAGCGTGAACTGCAGCACGATCATCCCCGGCAGTCGCGAGATCTTCGCGGATTCGGTCGCGAGCTCATCCGTGGTCATGTCGCGACCCTACGGCGCGCGTCGGCGCCGAGACAGCGCGGCCGAGCGCATCGTCCGTTTTCCGCCGGTAGCCGACCGTTCGGCTACGCGTCGTCACGGCGGGGGAGGACTGGTAGACTCGTGCAGTTGCCGTTGGATCGGCCGCGGATAAAGAGAGCTCACGCATCAGGCGTCGGGCACCGCGCAATGAGGAGAGAGGGGATCCCATCTATGGCACTCGAAGCAGACGTCAAGAAGGCGATCATCGAAGAGTACGCGACGCACCCCGGTGACACCGGATCCCCCGAGGTGCAGGTCGCGATGCTGACGCAGCGCATCAAGGACCTCACCGAGCACCTCAAGGAGCACAAGCACGACCACCACTCGCGTCGTGGGCTGTTCCTGCTCGTCGGCCAGCGCCGCCGTCTGCTCGGCTACCTCCAGGACATCGACATCGCGCGCTACCGCTCGCTGATCGAGCGCCTGGGGCTGCGCCGCTAATCGCGTCCAGCGTTCAATCGCGCAAAACGTTCTTGTGAGAGCCGCCCGAGGTGTCGGGCGGCTCTCTTTTCTCGTCTGCAGCAGCTCTTCGCGGCACACGTCATCGGGTCGTTCGTTTCCGGAAACATCCGTGACATTCGCCTGAATAGGCTGTGAAGCACCGGACACCCCCTCCGGCACGGCTCCACCCCTCACCGCTCCTGCGTCCCCCCACGCCGTCCCGGATGCGCCTTCCCGGGCTGCGCGTGAGCCTGCCTTCCGACGTCGTGGCGATGACGTCGTGGTGCCGTCAGGCACCCTGGAAGGATTGCTTCGTTGACCACCCTCGCCTCCCCCGCAGCATCCCGCTGGTGGCGCGCCCTCGCGCTCGCCGTCGCGGGTGTGCTCGCCGCCTCCGGAGCGGTCATCGCGACCGCTTCACCCACCCCCGCCCGCGCCGCGACGGCCGGCGATAAGCCCAAGGTCGTCGTCGTGGCGACCGGGGGGACGATCGCGGGTCGCGCCGACGGTCGCGACACGTACACCGACTACCGTGCGGGCACCTATCCGATGGCCGACCTCGTCGGCGTCATCCAGCCGGAGGTCTCGGCGTTCGCCGATGTGGAGGTCGTGCAGTTCGGCAACTCCGGATCCGGCGGGTACACCATCCCGCAGTACCGCGAGCTGAGCCTGACAGTGCAGAGCGCGCTCGCCGACGCAGACGCGGTGGTCGTCACGACCGGAACGGACACGATGGAGGAATTCGCGTACTGGCTCGATCTGACGGTGCAGAACAAGAAGCCCGTCGTGATCACCGGCGCGATGCGGCCGTGGGCCGCGGGCGCGACCGCGAGCGAGTCCATGGTCCTCGGGGCCGACGGTCCCGCCAACCTCCTGCAGGCGATCCGACTGGCTGCCAGCCAGGCCACGTTCTGCTTCGGCACCGTCCTGATGCTCAACGACGAGATCCACGCCGCCCGAGACGTCACCAAGGGCAACGCCACCCGCAACGACACCTTCGTCACGCGGATGTCGGGTGTTCTGGGGTGGATCGACGGGTCGTCCGTGATCGTCAACCGCGCCCCCGCCCGGGTGCTGGACTGCGGGAGCGAGGAATGGTTCACGCCGTTCGACCTCGAGACCGTCGCGGCGGAGGATCTTCCCCGTGTCGAGATCTTCTACAACTACCAGCAGGCAGGCGGCGAGGCGATCAGCGCCTTCGCCGCGGCCGGCGTGAAGGGCATCGTCACCGCGGGGACCGGAGCGGGCGGCATCGCGTCGGCTGCGGGGCAGGCTCGCACCGCGGCGGTCAACAACCAGGGAGTGTGGTTCGTCAGCACCACGCGCACCGGAAGCGGCACCGTGGACAGCGGTACGGGCAACATCATCCCCGGGGGCGATCTGCTGCCGCAGAAGGCACGTCTGCTCCTGCTGCTGAGCCGGACGTTCACCGAGGACGTCTCGGTCGCCCGTGAATGGTTCGCGACCCTCGGCGCGCCGTCGTTCGACTCCTCGGCGCTCGCCGCGTCGGTCGATCCGACCCCCGGCGGCGCCGAGCCCGAGCCGACCGAGGAACCCACGCCCGAACCGACCGGGGAACCGACGGGCGAGCCGAGCGGTGAACCGTCGGAGGAGCCGAGTGCAGAGCCCACGGCCGAGCCGACGCCGGATGCCACGGAGACGCCCGCAGCGGGCGCCGTCGCCGGTGCCGGAGGCGGCGACGGCCTGGCCAGTACGGGCCTCGCAGGGATCGGTGGCCTCTCGCTCGCAGCCCTCCTGCTCATCGCGGTCGGCGCGATCACCTACCTGCGGCGTCGGCGCCGGTTGGCGGAGCACATGCTGACGCACTGATCGCATTCCTGAGAGCGCGACTGCGCGCCGAGAGTGCGGGGTGACCCCGTATTCTCGGCGCGCAGATGCACTCTCGCCGGAGGGTCGCGGCGGCGGGTCGCGGCGACGGGTCGCCGACGGAGATCGATGCGCGGAGTCGCTCAGGAGGAGGCGCGGGCCGCCAGCAGGTCGGCGTGCCACCGCTCGGCGACATCGGGATGCGCCCGCAGCCGCGACTTCAGCGCGTTCTCGCCGAACAGCGAGTGGATCGGGTTCGACGGGTCTTCGGTGACGCCCTTGGCCTGAGCGGCCAGTTCTGCCGGCAGCTCGACGAGCGGCAGCGCGGCGTCGAGAGCGGGGTTGAAGAAGAAGGGCACCGAGATGCGGTCGTCGGGGAAGCGCGGCGAGATCACCCGGTGATTGGTGGCGACGAGGTAGCCCTGCGTGGCGTACTCCATCATCTCGCCGATGTTCACCACGAATGCGCCCGGCACGGCCGGGGCGTCCACCCACTCGCCCTCGCGCTCGACCTGCAGGCCACCCTTGCCGGGCTCGACCCACAGCAGCGTCAGCACGCCGGAGTCCTTGTGCGCGCCCACACCCTGCTGCGGCTCCGGCTCGGTGGTGCCGGGGTAGCGCACGATCTTGATCAGGCTCGCCGGCTCACCGAAGTGCCGCTCGAAGTGGTCGGCCTCGGCGCCGAGAGCAAGTGCCCACTGCTGGAGCAGCACGCGAGCGATCTCGGTGAGCTTGTCGTGCCACTCGGTGACGACCTCGCGCAGCTCCGGCTGCGCCGCCGGCCAGAGGTTGGGCCCCGTCAGACGGTGGAAGGCCGCCGCATCCGGGTCGGTGACGGGCTCCCGCTCGGGCCCGATGTCGATCTGCTCACGCCAGTCGACCTTGCCCTGCGTGCGCTCGCCGCCGATGCGGGTGTAGCCGCGGAAGTGCGGGCTGTTGAGATTCTCGATCGCCAGCTTGTCGGCCTCGGGGAGATCGAAGAACGCCCGCGCCGCGGTGTGCAGACGGTTCTCGAGCTCAGGACCGACCCCCGTGCCGGTGAGGTAGAAGAAACCGACGCGGTGGGTGGCCTCGCGCAGCTCGTCGCGGAAGGCGGCGGCTTCGTCGGGTCCGGCGTCGAGGCGGGAGAGGTCGAGGATCGGCAGCGACAGGTCGGTCATGGCGACAGGCTACGTCGGCGGAACAGGTGCCTCGCGCCGTGTTACGCCGGCGTCGTCACAGTGTTACAGTGCCACCGCCCCGGGGCGTTCAGAGCGGCCCGCGAGCATCGTGCGGCGGGGCGACGGGGCGCGACCGCGGTGGCTCCGGCGGTCGGCGCGACCCCGTGGGGTCGGACCGTCGTCCTTCCGACGCCGCGAGCGAGGGATCGGCGAAGAGCCAGCGCGGTCGCGGTTCGATCAGCGGGCGGAAGATCCGCCGCACCGGCTTCGTGGCAAGACCCAGCGCGATGCCGACCGATAGCAGGCACACCAGCGGCAGCCACAGCCAGGTCGGCTCGAGGCCACGCAGCACCCCCGACTCGCGGAACGGGTAGAGCACGAAGGAGTGGAGCAGGTAGACGTACATGGTGTACTGCCCGAAGTGGGTCCACCACTTCTGTCCGCGCGGAACGAGAACGAAAAGGGCCGTGGAGAGGATCAGGGCGACCGCCATCAGAGCGATGCGCACGCCCCCCGCCCACCATTGGGTTCCGCCGAGGTCGGCATAGGAGTCGTCGTAGAAGAACCAGGTCGCGAGGTTCATCTGCTTCCACTCGTCGACGAAGAACCAGGCCGCCCAGCCGGCCAGGGCGAAGCTCGCGATGGCGGCCGGGAAGGTCCACCAGGGTCGACGGTCCAGCAGCTGCAGTCGTTCGATGACCCGGCGCTCACGGAGCCACCATCCGAGGGTGAAGAACGGCAGGAGTCCGAGCGTGCGGGACAGGGAGAAGGTCGAGTCGATGTTCGGCAGATAGCCCGCGCCGATCGAGATGAGGACGGTCCACGCCAACGGCCACTTCAGCAGTGCGAGGTAGGGGAGCACGAGGCGGAAGATGCCGAGGGCGAGGAGGAACCACAGCGTCCACGACGGACGGGTGAGGTTCGGGTCGGCCTGACCCTCCACGATCCACTTCGTGAGGACCCAGAGGCCCTCGAAGATCACGTAGGGCACGACGATGTCGGTGAGCACACGCGCCATCTGGCGTTTCCCCGGCGCATCCGACTTCGAGAAGTACCCCGAGATCAGCGCGAACGCCGGCATGTGGAAGGCGTAGATGAGCAGATACATCGACAGGGCGATGTCGGAGTCATAGGTGAGCCGCTGGATCGCGTGCCCGAGGACGACCAGGACGATGCAGACGAATCGCGCATTGTCGAAGAACGGTGTGCGGCGCTTCGTGCGCGTCGTACCGGTCGTCGGGGTGGCTGCCGTGGGTGGCGCGCTGTTGCCGGACATGGTCACCTCCCCGGGACGAGATCAGACTAGCCCTCGCGGGCCCGCGAACCGGCGCAGCTCCGCGCGGCTCGGTGACCCCGGGTGTGTCGGGAATAGCCTGGGACGGCCGGCGTTGCATCAGATACATTCACTTGCATGTAATTGGTCGAAGCGGATGACCCGCGCGGCGAGAGAGCGGAGAAGAGACGTGAACACCCCCACCTGGCCGGGAATGCAGTTCGGCATCTTCACGGTGAGCGACATCACCGAGGACCCGACGACCGGGCGCACCCCGAGCGAATCGGAGCGCATCCAGGCCACCGTGACGATCGCCCGCCACGCCGAGGAGGTCGGGCTGGATGTCTTCGCCCTCGGCGAGCACCACAATCCGCCGTTCTGGTCATCGTCGCCGACCACGACGCTGGCCTACATCGCCGCGCAGACCGAGCGGCTCATCCTCTCCACGGCGACCACGCTGATCACCACGAACGACCCCGTGAAGATCGCCGAGGACTACGCGATGCTGCAGCACCTGGCCCAGGGGCGGGTCGACCTGACCCTCGGCCGAGGGAACACGGGCCCGGTCTACCCGTGGTTCGGCAAGGACATCCGTCAGGGCCTGCCCCTGGCGATCGAGAACTACGCCCTCCTCCACAAGCTCTGGCGCGAGGACGTCGTGGACTGGGAGGGGCGGTTCCGGACTCCTCTGCAGGGCTTCACCTCGACCCCGCGGCCTCTCGACGGCGTGGCTCCGTTCGTCTGGCATGGTTCGATCCGCACCCCCGAGATCGCCGAGCAAGCCGCCTACTACGGTGACGGCTTCTTCGCCAACAACATCTTCTGGCCGAAGGAGCACTACCAGCGCCTCATCTCGCTGTACCGTCAGCGCTTCGCCCACTACGGCCACGGCGCCCCTGAGCAGGCGATCGTGGGTCTGGGCGGCCAGGTGTTCATGGCGAAGAACTCCCAGGATGCCGTGAAGGAGTTCCGCCCCTACTTCGACAACGCCCCGGTCTACGGTCACGGACCGAGCCTGGAGGACTTCAGCGAGATGACGCCGCTCACCGTCGGCTCACCGCAGCAGATCATCGACCGCTACGCGGGGATGCGCGAGCACTACGGCGATTACCAGCGTCAGCTCTTCCTCATCGACCACGCCGGGCTCCCGCTGAAGACGGTGCTCGAGCAGCTCGACATCCTCGGCGGCGAGGTGGTTCCGGCGCTCCGGCGGGAGCTCGCCGCCGGCCGCCCGGCGAACGTCCCCGACGCGCCCACCCATGCCGCACGCGTCGCCGCGGCCTACGCCGGGGCGCCGGCGCCGCAGGCGGTTCCCCACGCGAACCGCGGCGACAACCTCGCCGGCGGACCGAGCCCCTACCGCCGTCCCGCCGCAGCCGCCTCCTCCCGGACGGGGGAATGAGATGACCTCGCGCCGCATCGCCGTGATCTCCGCCGGCCTGTCCAGTCCCTCCTCCACACGCCTCCTGGCCGATCGCCTCGCCATGGCCGCGGTGCGCGAACTCGGCGGACGGGGCGACGAGGCGGTCACCGACGTCTTCGAACTCCGTGACCACGCCCACGCCATCACCGACAATCTCCTGACCGGCTTCGCGCCCCCGAATCTGGAGACGATGATCAACGCCGTCGCCTCGGCCGACGGACTGATCGCGGTGACGCCGATCTTCTCCACCAGCTACTCGGGTCTGTTCAAGTCGTTCATCGATGTCCTCGACCCCGACGCGCTGACCGGGATGCCGGTGCTCCTCGGGGCGAATGCCGGCACCGCGCGGCACTCGCTCGCGATCGACTACGCCATCCGGCCCCTGTTCACCTACCTCCACGCCGCACCCGTCCCCACCGGGGTCTTCGCCGCATCGAGCGACTGGGGCGGTGCCGGCGATCAGGTCTCGCCGCTCGGGGAGCGCATCGACCGCGCCGCGCGGGAGTTCGCCGCCGCGGTGGCCGGCCGCCCCGCGGCATCCGCTTCGGATCCCTTCGATCCCGCGAACTTCCTCGGGGAGGGGCGCTCCTTCGGGCACCTGCTCGGCGGGCTCGCGGGAGAGTGAGCCCGCCGGACGGCCGGTCGATCTTCCGCAAGGACCGCCACGGTGCTCCGGACGGTTTCTTCGCCGCCGAGGCGGCGGGCCTGGCGTGGCTCGCCGAGGCGGGCGGCGTGCGCACCGCGCGGGTCGTGAAGGTGGAGGCGGAGGCCATCGAACTCGAACGTCTCGAGACCATGGCTCCCGATCGCGCCACGGCGAGAGCTTTCGGCGCGGCACTCGCGGTCACCCACGACGCCGGGGCGCCTGCCTTCGGGTCCCCACCCCCGGGGATCACCGCCCTCTTCATCGGCGCACGGCCGCAGCCCGCGGCCGCCGAGGAATCGTGGGGCGCCTTCTACGCGCGCGACCGCGTCCTCCCCTTCCTGCCGCCGGCGCTGACCGCGGGCTGGCTCACCGACGACGAGGCCGACGTCGTCCGAGCGGCGTGCGCGGCGATCGCCGCGGGAACGTTCGACGACGACGACGCACCGTCGCGGCTGCATGGCGACCTGTGGCAGGGCAACGTGCTGTGGACTCCGGACGGCGTCGTCCTCATCGACCCGGCAGCCCACGGCGGACACCGTGAGACCGACCTGGCGATGCTCGACCTCTTCGGCTGCCCGTTCCTCGACGAGATCATCGCCGGCTACGAAGAGAGTCACCGCCTCGCCCCCGCGTGGCGCGACCGCCTCCCGCTCCACCAGCTCCATCCGCTGGCAGTGCATGCCGCGGGGCATGGTCGCCACTACGGCAGGGCGCTGGCGGATGCCGCGCGGCAGACGCTCGCGCTGGCGTGACGTCGTCGCCTCATCGATCTGTCGGCAGGGTCCGACGCGCGAAGAGCCGGTCGATGGCAAGGCCCAGAAGGAGCGCGACCACCACCGACACCACCACCGCCACCACCGGCCCGCCGGGGACGACCGCTGCCACGATGGCGCCGACGAGCGACTGGTAGACGGCCCAGCCGAGGGCGGCCAGGCCCGCCACCACGAGATACCGGGGCGCCGGCACACGGGAGGCTCCGGCGGTCAGATTCACCGCGAGGCGGGCGAACGGCACGAAGCGGGCGGTGAAGAGCACCACCGCCGTGCGTCGACGGAGGCGCTCGCCGACCGCATGCAGCGCCCCGCGGACGCGCCGACTGCGCATCCACCGCCATCGCTCGAGGCCGATCGTGCGCCCGAGGAGGTAGCAGAGGGCATCGCCGGCGAGCGCGGCGACCGCCGCCACCGCGATGACCGCGAGAAGCGGCGGATCGCCGTGGACCACCGCCAAGGCTCCGAGTGCGGTGACGGCGACCTCTCCGGGGATGACCACGAGGAAGGCGTCGCCGAGGACGAGCGCCGCCATCGCCACGAGCGACCACGGGTTCTCCGAGATGCCGGCCAGCAGATCGTCGATCACATCTTCGTGGGTACCAGCGCGCGGTGAACGGCGACCGAACGGAGGACGACCGGTGACGCACTGCCGTGCGGACGGTGAATTCTCGTCGACAGGGTGCGGCGCGGCATCCCTTCGGACTCCGGTCCACGCGATGGTGGAGGCGTGAGAGTCGCGGTCATCGCCGAGTCCTTCCTTCCCCACATGAACGGGGTCACGGGTTCCGTCCTGCAGATCCTCCGCCACCTGTCGGGCGCAGGGCACGAGATCCTCGTCATCGCCCCGCGGGCCGCAGGCTCGCCCGATGACGGGGTGGTCGCGGGTCTGCAGGGGGCCGACGCACGGCTGCTGCGCTCGGTGCCGCTGCCGTCCTACCCCGAGGTGCGGGTCGTCTTCGCGCGAGCCGCCCGCCTCGCCGGCATCCTTCGGGCGTTCCGCCCCGATGTGGTGCACCTCGCCTCGCCTTTCGTGCTCGGGTGGCAGGGTGTGGTCGCCGCCGACGCCCTGCGGGTTCCGACCGTGGCGGTCTATCAGACCGATGTGGTCGCCTACGCCGAGAAGTACGGGATGCCGCGGGCCACGGCCCTGGTGCGTTCGCACGTGGCCCGGCTGCACCGTCGCGCGACGTTGACCCTCGCACCCTCGACGGCGTCGATGGCCCAGCTCGGCGACCTCGGGGTGGATCGCGTGCGTCGGTGGGGGAGGGGCGTCGACACCGATCTGTTCCACCCGGCGCAGCGGAACGACCACTGGCGTGCCCAGACCGCGCCGGGTCGACGCATCGTCGGCTACGTCGGCCGGCTCGCGCCCGAGAAGCAGGTGGTCGATCTCCGCGCACTTCGCGACCTGCCGGACACCACCCTCGTGATCGTCGGCGACGGTCCCTCTCGGCCCGCCCTGGAGGGGATGCTGCCCGATGCCGTCTTCACGGGGCACCTCCGGGGCGCCGCCCTTGCCAGGGCGCTGGCGAGTTTCGACGTGTTCGTCCATCCCGGCGAGAGCGAGACCTTCGGCCAGACGATCCAGGAGGCCCTCGCCAGCGGCGTGCCCGTCGTCGCCACCGGCACCGGGGGGCCGGTCGACCTCGTGCGCTCGAGCGTGGACGGCTGGCTGTACCGGCCTGGTGACCTCGACGACCTCCGCGCGCGTGTGTCCGACCTCCTCGGCGATCAGGCCAAGCGGTCGGCCTTCGCCGCAGCCGCGGCCGACGCGGTCCGCGCGCGCAGCTGGGCTGCCGTGTGCGACCTGCTTCTGGAGCACTACGAGGAGGCCCGCAGGCTCCGCCCGATCGATGATGCGCAGTTCGTCCGGGGGTTCGGTCGTCTCGCCGCCGCTCCGGCGCCGGTGATCGCGGCGCCCCGCTGGTGTCGTTTCGTCGCCCTGGGAGATTCGTTGACCGAGGGTCTCTGCGACTCCTCGCGCATGCCCTCGGGAGAGTTCCGAGGATGGGCTGACCGCCTCGCGGAGCTCCTGGCCCGCTCCCGGGGAGCGGAGGAGTCCACGCCGCTGCAGTATGCCAACCTGGCCGTCCGCAGCCGCCGGGTCCGCGACGTCACCGCGGAGCAGGTGCCGCGCGCGCTGGCGATGAAGCCCGACCTGGTGTCGATCCTCATCGGCGCGAACGACCTGGTGGGCTCCCGCGCCGATCCGGCGGCTCTCGCCGAGGATGTCGCCGCTGCGGTGCGCCGCCTGCGTGAGGAGGGCATCGACGTCCTCCTGGTGACCCCCTTCCTCCCGCGGCGCCCGGGTGCGCGGTTGTTCTCCCGCCGTTTCGCCCGCTACGCCGACCAGCTGCGACGTGTGGCGTCGGAGACCGGGGCGATGCTCCTCGACCTCGACGCCTATCCCGCGATCGGCGACGTCGGTTTCTGGGCCGATGACAGGGTGCACCTGCGTTCCCGCGGACATCGCTTCCTCGCCTACCGGGCCGCCGAGGCGCTGGGGGTCCCGGACGCCGAGGCCCTGGGGCGGCTCGACGAGGCGTTCCACGCCGACGACGACCTGCCCGCCGTCGGCAGTTGGCTCCGCCGCGATGCGCTGCCGTGGATCTGGCGGAGACTGCGCGGGAAGACCGCCGGCGACGGACTCAGCGCCAAGCACACCGACTATGTGCAGGTGGGAGGTGGGGGGACCGCCGACGCGCGCCTGATCGGACGGTTGTGATCAGCTGCGCCAGCGGTACTCCGACTCGGGCCGCCCGCGCCCGTGATAGCGGGGGAGCCGCTCGACCCGTCCGACCTCCGCGAGGTGCTCCAGGTACCGACGAGCCGACACCCGCGACAAACCCGTCTGCTCCGCGGCTTCCACCGCCGAGAGCGGGCCGTCGTGGCGCACGGCCCGCGCGACCCGTTCGAGGCTCTCCGCCGACAGGCCCTTGGGCAGGGCTGTCATCGCCGGGGGGCGGAGGGCCCCCAGGAGCGCGTCGATCTCCTCCTGAGTGGCCGATCCCGCAGCATCCGATGCCCTGCGCCGGAAGTCGAGGTACTGCCGGAGGCGCTCGGAGAGCATGGCGAAGGTGAACGGCTTCACCAGGTACTGGGCCACCCCGAGAGCGACCATCTGCCGCACGATGTCGGCGTCGCGGACGCCGGTGACGGCGATCACATCGACCGCGACGCCGCGGGCGCGCACGTGCCGCAGCACGTCGACCCCCGTGCCGTCGGGCATCGTGACATCCAGGAGCACGAGGTCGATGACGCCGGGAGCCGCGTCGAGGATCGCGGACACCGCCGACCTCGCGTCATGGCACTCGCCGACGACCTCGAACCCGTCGATGCGCTCCAGGTGACGCCGATGCACGTCGATGGTCAGCGGGTCGTCGTCCACCAGCAGTACACCGATCATCGAGGCCTCGCCGGGAGGACGACGTCGAAAATCGTCGGGTCGTCGGTGATCCGGATGCTGCCGCCCGCGCCGTCCACGATGGCGCGCACCAGGGCGAGGCCCACGCCTCGGCCCTCGGCGCCGGCGGGTTTGGTGGAGAAGCCGTGAGCGAAGATGCGCTCGCGGTCGGCCGGATCGATGCCGGCACCGCTGTCGGCGACCCGGATGCGGAGCGACCCGCCTGGCGCGGGGTCGAACTCCACCCGCACCCAGCGGGGCGAGGGCCCGGTGGCGGCGGCGTCGACGGCGTTGTCGATGAGATTGCCGACCACCGACACCGCGTCGATCGGGGTCAGCGTGCTGCGCGGGGCGTCCGGCGCGATCCGGGCATCCCATGCGACGTTGCGCTCACGCGCCTGGGCAGCTTTGCCCAGCAGCAGCGCGCCGACGGTGGGGTCGCCGTCGCGGCGCGCGGTGACCTGGTCGACGAGCGACTGGCTCTGCCGCGAGGTCTCGGTGAGGATCTCCACCGCCTCCTCGGTGCGGCCGAGCTCGAGCAGTGACACCGCGGTGTGCATGCGGTTGCCGTGCTCGTGCGTCTGGGCGCGCAGCGCCTCGCCGAGGGTGCGTACTGATTCGTACGACGCCACAGCGTCGCGGATCGTTCCCGCCGGAAGGTCGCCCGCGACCCGCCGCAGCTGACGGCGGGCGATGACAGCGCCGACGAGCCCGGCAGCCAGCAGCAGCAGGCCGATGCCGGCCACGAACGGCAGGCGGGAGAGGATCTCTGCGGAGATGCTCCCGAGGGTCAGGCCGACCGCGACCCAGCCCACCAGGCGTCCGTCGGAGAGGATCGGGGCGATCGTGCGCACCGACGGTCCGAGCGTGCCGACGAACTCCTCGGTCAGCGTCGCAGGCTCCGACGGGATGGTGCCGAGGTAGGCGCGGCCGATCTCGGCCGGATCGGGGTGGGTGACCCGAGTGCCGTCGGGCGTCATGATCACGACGAAGTCGAGACCGGACTCACGGGTGACCCGCTCGGCCAACGGTTGCAGGGCCGAGCTCGCAGCGGCGTCGCCGATGGCGGCCTCGACCTCGGGGAGCGCGGCGAGGGTTGCGGCCACCGTGCGGGTGACCTCCTCGGCCTCCGAGCGCTCCGATCCCTGCGCGTCCACGACCAGGACTCCGACGAGGATGAGCGCGATCGCCACGACCGATGCCGCGACCGCCGCGAACACGCGTGACGCCGCGCTCGCCGGGGCTGGCCGCCGTGCCATGGCACTCCTCATCGATCGCCGTGTAGGTCCATCCTGCCCGTGATTCCACCCCTGTCCGGTGCGCGCGCGGCGACCAATACGACCACAAATCGACCATGCGACCCGACGGGGGGACGCTGACTCAGGACGCGGACGATCCGTGTCGATGTGGACAACGACCGTTCCCTGGAGGCGATGATGGCTCTCTCACCACGCACGACGACGTTCCTTCTCCCGCGGTTCTCCGCCCGACGCGGCAAGCAGGCCTGGGACAAGCACACGTGGCTCTACGTCTCCGTCATCGCCGCCGTCGTCCTCGGCGCGATCGTGGGGCTCGTCTGGCCCGAATTCGGCATGGCGCTCAAGCCCCTGGGTGCGGCGTTCGTGTCACTCATCAAGATGATGATCGCCCCGATCATCTTCTGCACGATCGTGGTCGGTGTCGGCTCGATCGCGAAGGCGGCGACGGTCGGCAAGATCGGCGGCCTGGCCCTGCTGTACTTCATGGTGATGTCGACCTTCGCTCTGGCGATCGGCCTCGTCGTCGGAAATCTCATCCACCCCGGGACGGGACTGGACATGGCCGGCGCCAGCTACGAGTCCACCGCCGAGGCCAAGACCACCGAGGAGTTCATCCTCGGCATCATCCCGACGACCTTCTTCTCCGCGTTCACCGGCGAGAACGTCCTCCAGGTGCTGTTCATCGCGCTCCTGGTCGGTTTCGCGCTCCAGCAGATGGGCGACAAGGCGGCGCCCATCATGAACGCGGTGAAGAATCTCCAGGCACTTGTCTTCCGCATCCTCGGCATGATCCTGTGGCTCGCCCCTCTCGGCGCCTTCGGCGCGATCGCGGCGGTCGTCGGAGCGACCGGCGTAGGCGCCATCATCGCGCTCGGCACGCTGATGATCGCCTTCTACATCACCTGCGCCATCTTCATCATCGTGATCCTCGGGACGCTTCTGTGGGTCGTGACGCGGGTGAACCTCTTCAGCCTGATGAAGTACCTCGGTCGGGAGTACCTGCTGATCGTCGGCACCTCGTCGTCGGAATCGGCGCTGCCACGTCTCATCGCCAAGATGGAGCACCTCGGCGTCTCCAAGCCCGTGGTCGGCATCACGGTCCCGACCGGCTACTCCTTCAACCTCGACGGCACCGCGATCTACCTCACGATGGCCTCGCTGTTCATCGCCACCGGCATGGGCGCCCCCATGTCGATCGCCGAGCAGATCGGCCTCCTGGTCTTCATGATCATCGCCTCCAAGGGCGCCGCCGGCGTGACCGGAGCGGGGCTCGCGACGCTCGCCGCCGGCCTCCAGGCGTACCGCCCCGACCTCGTCAACGGCGTCGGCGTCATCGTCGGCATCGACCGATTCATGTCGGAGGGTCGCGCGGTGACGAACTTCACCGGCAACGCCGTCGCCACGGTGCTGATCGGTGCGTGGACGAAGGAGTTCGACGCCTCCCGGGCCCGCCGCGTCCTCGCCGGCGAGGTGCCCTTCGACGAATCGACCCTCGCGGCTCACGACCACGACGGACTCTCCGACGCCCCCGACGCCGTCGGAGTGGCAGAGCTGGAAGAGGCCGTGATCGATCAGGCCGCGGCCCGGGAGCAGGAGCGCCGGGCGCTGGTCGGTCGCTGAGCCCCCGTGAAACGCGCGATGCCCCACCGATCGCTCCGGTGGGGCATCGTGGCGTGGTCGCAGCGTCAGGGCTCCAGGTGACCGCTCTCGATCGCCGCCTCGCGTTCCTCGGCGATGAGGTCGTCGGTGTCGTCTTCGACCCGCTCGAGAGGATCGATCGTGGGCGGCGGAAGCTCGAGGTCGGCGTCGTCGTCGAGGGGGACGGGCCGCTCGTCGTCGGAGCGGGTCTCGCGGAAGTCGCCGATGCCGTGGGTCTCCATGCCGGCATCGTAGGCACGTCCGGTCGAGCCGCGCCAGGGGTGCTCGGCTCCCGACGCTGATAGGATCGGGAGGGTTGCCCCCGGGCATCCGCTCAATTCCATACGAGCACCGTGCTGCACAGCACACCGGAGCAGGCCGGCAGGAAGCTGGTCCCCTGAGGTGGAATCCCCGTCGTGGCGATGAAGATCATCCCGCCGGGTGCTCTTCTTCTGGTGACCAGCGCTGGCGAGAATCGCGGCCTCGCCGCGCGCTGAGATCTGCCTGTTCCTGCTCCTTCGCATGCACTCGTGCGCCGCTCGGCGCGCGAGCCTAAACAAAGAAGGAGAGACCTCTTGGAAGGTCCTGAAATCACCGCCGCTGAAGCCGTTCTCGACAACGGCCGCTTCGGCACCCGCACCGTCCGGTTCGAGACCGGTCGACTCGCGCAGCAGGCGCAGGGCGCCGTCGCCGCGTATCTCGACGAGGAGACGATGCTCCTCTCGGCCACCAGCGCCGGTAAGCACCCCCGGGAAGGGTTCGACTTCTTCCCCCTGACCGTCGACGTCGAGGAGCGCTCCTACGCCGCCGGCAAGATCCCCGGTTCGTTCTTCCGCCGCGAAGGTCGTCCCTCCACCGAGGCGATCCTCGTCTGCCGTCTGATCGACCGGCCCCTGCGTCCCTCGTTCGTCGAGGGTCTGCGCAACGAGGTCCAGATCGTGGTCACCGTGCTCTCCATCGCGCCCGGCGAGTTCTACGACGCCCTCGCCATCAACGCCGCGTCGGCGTCGACGCAGATCTCGGGTCTGCCCTTCTCGGGCCCCATCGCCGGTGTGCGCCTCGCGCTCGTCCCCGGCCAGGGCGAGCACCCCGACCAGTGGGTCGCATTCCCCAACACCAGCGTCCTCGAGCAGGCCGTCTTCGACCTCGTGGTCGCCGGGCGTGTGCTTGATGACGGCGACGTCGCCATCATGATGGTCGAGGCCGAGGCCACCGAGCACTCCTGGAACCTGATCCAGGGCGGCGCCACCAAGCCCAGCGAGGAGATCGTCGCGCAGGGTCTGGAAGCGGCGAAGCCCTTCATCAAGGAGCTCGTCGCCGCACAGACGGCGCTGGCCAGCACCGCCGCCAAAGAGATCCAGCCCTACCCGGTGTTCCTGCCCTACTCGCAGGAGACCTATGACTTCGTCGCCGCCCGTGCGTACGACGAGCTCAAGGGCATCTACCAGGTCGCCGACAAGCAGGAGCGCCAGAGCGCCGACGACGCGCTGAAGGAGCGGGTGCGCGGCGAGCTCATCGCCGCCGTCGAGGCGGGGGAGCTCCCGGCCGTTGCGACGATCGAGTTCTCCGCCGCCTACAAGTCGGTCACGAAGCTCATCGTCCGCAGCCGTATCCTCACCGACGGTGTCCGCATCGACGGGCGCGGCCTCGCCGACATCCGTCCCCTGGATGCCGAGGTGCAGGTCATCCCGCGCGTGCACGGCTCCGCGGTGTTCCAGCGCGGCGAGACCCAGATCCTGGGTGTCACGACGCTGAACATGCTGAAGATGGAGCAGCAGATCGACTCGCTGTCGCCCGTCACGCACAAGCGGTACATGCACCACTACAACTTCCCGCCCTACTCGACCGGTGAGACCGGTCGCGTCGGATCGCCCAAGCGTCGCGAGATCGGGCACGGCTTCCTCGCCGAGCGCGCGCTCGTGCCGGTGCTGCCGGCCCGCGAGGAGTTCCCCTACGCCATCCGCCAGGTCTCCGAGGCGCTGAGCTCCAACGGATCGACCTCGATGGGCTCGGTCTGCGCATCGACCCTGTCGCTGCTGAACGCCGGTGTGCCGCTGCGCGCACCGGTCGCGGGCATCGCGATGGGCCTCGTTTCGGACGTGGTCGACGGCCAGACCCGCTACGCCGCGCTCACCGACATCCTCGGCGCCGAAGACGCCCTCGGCGACATGGACTTCAAGGTCGCCGGCACCCGCGAGTTCGTCACCGCGATCCAGCTCGACACCAAGCTCGACGGCATCCCGTCGTCGGTGCTGTCGGCTGCGCTGCAGCAGGCGCGCGACGCGCGTCTGACGATCCTCGACGTGCTGAATCAGGCGATCGACGCGCCCGACGAGATGGCGCCCACCGCGCCCCGCGTCATCAGCGTGCAGATCCCCGTCGACAAGATCGGTGAGCTGATCGGCCCCAAGGGCAAGACGATCAACGCCATCCAGGACGAGACCGGCGCCGACATTTCCATCGAGGAGGACGGCACCGTCTACATCGGCGCCGTCGACGGGCCGTCCGCCGAGGCCGCCCGCGCGCAGGTCAATGCGATCGCGAACCCGACCAACCCCGAGATCGGTGACCAGTTCCTGGGCACCGTGGTGAAGATCGCGACCTTCGGCGCGTTCATCTCGCTGCTCCCTGGCAAGGATGGTCTGCTGCACGTCAGCGAGGTCCGCAAGCTCGCCGGTGGCAAGCGCGTCGAGAACGTCGAAGACGTGCTCGGTGTCGGTCAGAAGCTCCTGGTGCGCATCACCAAGGTCGATGACCGCGGGAAGCTCTCGCTCGAGCCGGTGCTCGAGGAGACCGAGGCGGCCGAGGCCGCACCGGTCACCGCCGACGCCTGAGCGACACACCCCTGACGGATGCCCGTCCCTCGTCATGAGGGGCGGGCATTCGCGTCATCCGGATCTTTCGTGATGAAACCGTTATGCGAAGTTCACCGACAGGGCACCGCAATGGCGGGCGGGGTCGGAGGCACCCCCTACCCTCGAAGTACGCGTCGGGGGGCGCGTCACGCGACAGGACGTCGTGAGGGGGTGCGTATGTCGAACCGGGGCACCGAGCTTGTCTCGTCGCGACGACAGCGCCGGAGAGAGCTGCCGGCGTCCGCGCTGCACCCGTCCGCACCGATCCCCGTCCAGGGCCCGGGTGTGGGCGCCGGTGTTCGCGTTCCGCTCGGCGACGCCGGCGCGCAGATCTTCCCCCTCATCCTCGGGGCTGCCGAATTCGGCTGGAACGTCGATCTCGAATCCAGTCACGCCATCCTCGACACCTACGCCGAGCTCGGCGGGAACGCCGTGCACACCGCCGACACCTACTCCAGCGGTCGCAGCGAGCACATCGTCGGCCAGTGGGTGCATTCCCGTGGTCTGCGCGACGAGGTCGTGCTCATGGTGCGGGTCGGGGGACACCCCGACAATCCCGGTCTCGGACCGGTCGATCTCGTCCGCAGCGTCGAGGCCTCGCTCAGTCGGCTGCGCACCGATCGGATCGATGTGCTCACGCTCGACGCGGCGGCCGACAGTGTGACAGCTCTGGAAGACACGCTGGCCACGGCGGAGTGGCTCGCCGAGGCCGGCAAGATCCGAGCTCTCGGCGGTGTGGGCTACACGGCGGCGCAACTGGTCGAGGCCCGCATCCTCTCCTCCGCGGGCTACCCGCGCATCACGGTGCTCGATGTCCCCTTCAACATCCTGAGACGGCACGAGTTCGACGCCGATCTCCGCCTGGTCGCCAGCGCACAGGGGATGTCGGTGACCGCGTCCCACGCGCTGGAGCACGGCTTCCTCGCCGGTCGATACCGCAGCCGCTCCCGCGGCGGGCTCTCGGCCCGGGGCGCACAGCTCGCGGCGAGCCTGAATCGGCGCGGCACGCGGGTTCTCCGAGCGCTCGACGAGGTGGGAGCAGACCTCGGTCTTCCCGATGCTGCGGTCGCGGTGGCGTGGCTGCTGGCGCAGCGGCTGGTGACAGCGCCCGTCGTCAACGCCTACGCGCCCGAGCACGTCGAGGAGCTCGTGCAGGGCGTCGGCGTCCATCTCAGTCGCGCCCAACTCGCCGAGATCGCTCGCGCGGCGGAGTGATGCGGTGACGCGCGGCCACGATCGACCGCAACGGGATGCGCTGACGTAGGCTGGGAGAGCGCCGTCCGGCGCCCAGCCCCGACGAAGTGAGCGAGCGTGACGCACTACCTCTACCTCGTGCGCCACGGCGAACATCTGGATGCCGAGCACGGACTCGTCGACGGGCCGCTGTCGCCGCGCGGGCGCCGCCAGGCCGCTCTCCTGGCCGACCGACTCTCGGGTGTGCCCTTCGACGCGGTGTGGCACTCACCGCTCGAGCGCGCCGCGCAGACGGCACGTGCGGTGAAGGAGCGGATGCCGTCGCTGTCTCCCGAGCCTTCGGCGCTGCTGTTCGACTGCGTCCCCACGGGCCTGTGCGAGGACACTCCGGCGGTGTACGAGCCTTTCTTCGGAGGAGTGACCGAGGCGGAGGTCGAAGCGGGTCGCGCGCAGATGGCCGACGCCGTCAGCGAGTTCCTCGCCCGCAAAAGCGGCGAGGTGCATGAGCTCCTCATCACCCACAACGCCGTCATCGCCTGGTTCGTGCGCGAGGTGCTCCAAACCCCGGAGTGGCGATGGATGACGCTCAATCAGGCTCACTGCGGGCTGACGGTGCTGGCCCAGAAGCAGGGGAGGCCGTGGACGGTGCTGTCGCACAACGACATGGCGCACCTGCCCTTCGAACTGCGCACCGGCCTGCCCGAGGTGTATCCGGTCTGAGAGACAGGCACCCCCGGCACGGAGGGTGAGGGCGCAGCGCAATCCTCACGCGAGCGGCTTTCCCAACCAGACCGTCGCGTTCGGATTGTCGTTGTAGGCCTCGATCGGGCTGTAGCCGGCGGCGGCGTACAGCCGCGCCGCCGGTTCGAGGGTGTGATGAGTGTCGAGAACGACCTCGGCCGCGCCGAAGGCGGCCGCACGGTGCTCGAGGTCGGCCAGCAGCATCCCTCCCCACCCCCGCCCGCGGGTCGCGGGCGCGAGGTACAGGTGCTTGACCTCGAAGCGCGCGCCGAGGGGCCCGGGGTCGATCGCTCGGACACCGCCGCAGCCGACGGCGGTGCCGGCGTCGTCCGTGACGACCACGAACACACCGCGCGGCGGCTCGAACACCTCCGGCGCCGGGAACACGGTGGTGTAGGTGTTGCCGGGGAACGTGTCGGCCCGCGTGCGGAAATAGTCGGTCAGGAGGGACCGGGCGACGGGGTCGTCGACGGACGTCGCGGTGAGATCGACCATCCTCCGAGCCTACGACCGGCGCACCTAGGCTTGAGTCATGACAACGCGCGTGGCCATCGTGGGGCACACCGGCAGACTCGGCTCCATCATCGAAGCGGTCGTCCAGGATGAACCCGACGTCGAGATCGTCGGCCGACTGACCTCACGCTCCGATCTCGCCGAGCTCGACGGCGCCGACCTGGTCGTCGACGCCTCGACGCCTGCCGTGTCGATCGACGTGGTGCGGGCCGCCGTCGAGCGCGGCATGAATGTGCTCGTCGGGACGTCGGGCTGGTCGGCGGAGCGCATCGCGCTCATCCGACCGCTGGTCGATCAGGCGGGCACCGGCGCGGTGTTCATCCCCAACTTCTCGCTCGGTTCGGTTCTGGGCTCAGCCCTCGCCGCCGCGGCGGCGCCCTTCTTCCCATCGATCGAGATCGTCGAATCCCACCGCGAGACGAAGGTGGACTCGCCCAGCGGCACAGCCGTCCGGACGGCAGAGCTCATCGCGGCGGCGCGCACCGAGGTGGGTCCCGTGGAATCCCCGCACGTCGACCAGCGCGCCCGCGGGCAGCAGGTTGCGAGTGTCCCCATCCACTCGCTGCGCCGCCCGGGTGTGATCGCACGGCAGGAGGTCATCCTCTCGGGCCCTGGCGAGTCTGTGACGGTCAGCCACGACACCGTCGACCCGGCTGCGGCCTACGCCCCCGGCATCCGCCTGGCTCTTCAGGCCGCACGTGACGCGCGCGGTGTTCTCGTCGGCCTGGACAGCTTCGTCGACATCGGCATCCGGGTGCCACGGCCGCATGCCGCGCACGACGTGGAGGAGCGCGGCGTGCCCGGTCAGGTCGCGCGCGTCACCGGCGCATGACGACGCGGATCGGCGTCGCCGTCATGGCGGTGCTCCTGGCGCTCTACATCGCACTGGTCGCCCAGCGGGCCTGGCTCCTGCTGACGAGCGGGGATCCCGCCGGTATCGCGCTCGGGGTGGCACTCCTCCTGCTGCCGGTGATCGCCGCATGGGCGCTGTGGCGAGAGCTCGCCTTCGGCATCGGTGCCGAGAGGTTGGGCCGGCGCCTCGAGGCCGAGGGGGGGCTTCCGGTCGAGTCCGTGACGGTCAGACCCAGCGGGCGACCGATCCGTGAGGACGGGGAGGCGGTCTTCCCGACCTACCGGGACGCCGTGGAGCAGAACCCGTCGGACTGGCAGGCGTGGTACAGGCTCGGGCTGGCGTACGACGCGGCCGGGGACCGGCGCCGCGCACGGCAGGCCGTCCGTGAGGCGATCCGCCGCGAGCGTCAGGGTCGCACGGGGGGCTGACTGGCCGATCCTGCCGTCGCCGTCATCGCCGACGGGTCATGGCGCGGTGGAGACGGCGGCGTCGATCGCCTGCTCGACGGTGGGATGACGGAAGACGTAGCCCGCCCGCTGAAGGACCTCGGGGACGATGTCCTGGTCGTTGGTGAGGAGCGCCTCGGTGGCGTCCTTGCCCAGGAGCAGCTTCAGACCCCATTCGGGCGCGCGCAGGACGAAGGGACGGTGAAGGCGCCGGGCGAGGGCGAATCCGATGTCGTTGGCCGTGGCACGTGAGGGCCCGGCGAGGTTCACGGGGCCGTCGACGTCGGCGGTGAGGAGGAAGCGGATCGCCTCGATCTCGTCCTCCAGCGAGATCCAGGGCCACACCTGGGTGCCTCGTCCGATCGGACCGCTCAGGCCGAGCTTGGTCAGGGGAATGAGCGGCTTCAGGAACGCCCGGCGATCGACGATCGCGGTGGTGCGCAGCAGCACCAGCCGGGTGTGCTCCCCGGCCGAGCGGGCAGCCCCCTCCCATTCGCCGCAGATGTCGGCCAGGAAGCTCTCGCCGCGGGCGGTGGCCTCGGTGATGCGCTCGCCGGGACGGCTTCCGTAATAGCCCGACGCCGACGCGGAGAGGAAGGCCGGGGCGCCGTCGCCGAGCTCGCGCAGAGCGCGCGCGAGGGCGCGAGTGGGCGTGACCCGTGACCACAGCAGGGTGCTCCGGTACGACGAGGTCCACGGAAATCGGGCGATGCTCGCTCCATTCAGACCCACCACCGCGTCGGCCCCCTCGAGCACGCCCGGATCGAGGGCAGCGGGAGAGGTGAGCCACTCCACCTCGTCGGGACCCGTCGGGGTGCGCCGGACGAGATGGGTCACCCGAACCCCCTCGGCGCGCAGGCGCTCGGTGAGCGCGCGTCCGATGAGGCCGGATGCGCCGGAGATGACGACGTGGCGCGGGGCGGCGGCGTGCGCACCGCCGCCCGCGCCGGCGTCACCGGTCTCAGGCAAGCGTGGCCTCGAGGGTGATCTCGATGCCGGCGAGCGCCTGCGAGACCGGGCAGCCGACCTTGGCCTCCTGGGCGATGCGCTCGAAGTCCTCGGCCGAGAGGCCCGGCACCACCGCGTTGACGTTGAGGTGGCTGCCGGTGATGCCCGTGCCGGGCTTGAAGGTCACCGATGCGGTCGTGTCGATCGACTCCGGCGGGGTGCCGTTCTCGCCCAGGGCGTGCGAGAGCGCCATGCTGAAACACGACGAGTGCGCGGCGGCGATGAGCTCCTCGGGCGTCGTGGTCGACGTCGAGCCCTCGCTGCGGGCGCGCCAGTTGACGTCGAACGTGCCGGTGTTCGATGACACGAGGGTCACCGCCCCCGATCCGTCGGCGAGTCCGCCCTTCCAGGCGGTGCTGGCTTCGCTCGTGATGGTCATGGGAACCTCCTCGGTCGACGATCGGGACCCCTGGTCCCGCGGTCAGCCTAACGGCGGGCCGCGGGGTGGGCGACCGGTTGCGCGAGGTTTCTTACGTGTGCGAGCGGCTCGCGCGGGCCGCCGCTCAGGCGGTGCGTCGGCGCCCGATCAGGCCGCCGCGCTGGAGCAGCAGATACAGCTGGCAGCCCAGGCACAGCCCGAACACGGCGTTGAGGAACGCGGCGACGAATGCCATGGCCACGGCGACCGGGAGGGCCCACGGCACTCCGGCCAGGTGCAGGAGAATGCCGACGCCTGTGACGAGAAGGCCGACACCCTGCGCGAACCGAGGCGGACGCGGATCCTCACGCTCCCGTACCGGAGAGAGGCGCGGTGCGACCAGTCGGCGGAACAGGACGCCCCACGGTGCGGTCGCGGGGGAGAGGACCCCCCACAGGAAGAGCAGCGCGATGACCGTGGTGAGGAGGAAGCCCGGGTCGACGAACCGTGCGGGGGAGCCCACCGCGTCGACGTTCAGGAGGGTCAGGAGGAAGGCGACAGCCAGCAGCCCGGCGGTGATGCCTGCGGCGAACCGCGGAGCGCGGACGTCGATGCCCCCGGGGGCGGAGGTCTCAGACATCGGCGGTCTCCTCCGTGCGAGACCGGCCACCGGCACCCTCGGCCAAACGGGCCAGCTCGAGGTCGAGCACGTCTCGGCTCGGGACTCCGCCGATGCGGGACTGGATCGCGCCGTGCCGATCGAGGATCAGGGTGGTCGGGGTCTGCAGCACGTGGAAGTGCTGCGCGATGTCGGGACGGTGGGTCAGGTCCACGTCCAGGTGCCGGACGCCGTCGTGGCGATCGGCGACCTCGGCCAGCATCCGGTGCACATTCGGGCACCGCGCGCACATCTCGGTGCTGAACTGCAGCAGTGTCGCCTGCTCGCCCAGGCCGTCCGCGCCCAGGCGCAGCGGGTCGATGATCTCGTGTGCGACGTGGTGCCGAGGACGACCCTCTCGCCAGCGCACGAGGAGGCCGACGCCGATGGTCAGGGCGAGGAGCGCCGTGAGGGTGAGCACCGCGGGAAGAAGATCCACAGCAGTCCAGGCTAATCGACCTGCGGTCGGCCGGGGTTCGAGTGCCGACATATGACGCGGCGATAGGGTTTCCCCGTGACCGATGCCGAAGCCAGCCCCGAGATCGCGTTCCGCAGCGATGTGACCGTCGAGCTCGTCCGATCCAGCGCCTCCGATGCCGATGTGCTCTTCGCCGCGCGCGTGTCGACGCAGGGCGAGCAGACCCTCGACGCCGCCGCGGCCGGAACCGAGGCCACGGCGAGAGATAAAGGCCTCATCAACTACCTCATGCGCGATCGACACGGGTCGCCCTTCGAGCACAACTCGATGACGTTCTACGTTCAGGCGCCGATCTTCGTCTTCCGCGAATTCATGCGGCATCGCATCGCCTCGTACAACGAGGAGTCCGGCAGGTACCGGGAGCTGCGGCCGGTCTTCTACGTCCCGGCGGCGGACCGCAACCTGGTGCAGGTCGGAAAGCCCGGAGCCTACGAGTTCCTCCCCGGCACGCCCGAGCAGCACGCGGTCGTCGACGAGGGGGTGCGACGCGTCGCCACCGACGCGTTCGAGACCTACCAGCGGATGCTGGCGGCGGGCGTCGCGCGAGAGGTGGCCCGTATCGTGCTGCCGCTGAACATCTACTCCTCGATGTACGTCACCATGAATGCGCGGTCGCTGATGAACTTCCTGTCTCTGCGCACCAAGGCCGAGGGGAGCCACTTCCCCTCCTTCCCGCAGCGCGAGATCGAGATGTGCGCCGAGAAGATGGAGGCCTTCTGGGCCGAGCTCATGCCCCTCACCCACGCGGCCTTCACCGCGGGTGGTCGGGTGGCCCCCTGAGATGGCGCGGACCGCTCTGATCACGGGCGCGAGCTCCGGGCTCGGCGCCGAGTACGCCCGGCAGCTCGCCTCCCGCGGGATGGACCTCGTGCTGGTCGCCCGCGATGCAGCCGCGTTGGAGCGGATCGCGGTCGAGGCGCGCTCCTCGGGCGTGCACGTGGAGGTGGTCGCTGCAGACCTCCTCGACGCCGACGATCGGAAACGCGTCGAGGTGCGGGCGGCCGATCCGCGGCATCCGATCGATCTTCTCGTCAACAACGCCGGGTTCGGTCTGCCGCTCGCCTTCGAGCGGAACGACCCCGACGATGAGGCTCGCCATCTGATCCTCCACGTCGAGGTGGCGATGCGACTGATGCGCGCGGTGCTCCCCGGCATGCTGGAGCGGGGAAGCGGGCGCATCGTGAATATCGCCTCGGTGGCGGGCTTCGTGCCGCGCGGCACCTACGGCGCGGCGAAGGGGTGGCTGATCAGCTTCAGCCGCTGGGCGAACGTGGCCTACCGCGACCGCGGCGTCACCGTCACGGCGGTGTGCCCGGGCTTCGTCCACACCAACTTCCACGAGCGGATGGGCCTGCCGCCGGGCGAGGAGGGCGTACCCGGCGTGCTGTGGCTGCACGCGCCCGCCGTCGTCAGGGAATCGCTGCGCGACGTCGCCCGAGGGCGGGCGGTCTCGGTCCCGTCGCTGCGGTACAAAGCGCTCGTCGCGCTGTCGCGGGTGGTCCCCGACGGACTGGTCGCTGCGGCGGCGTCCCGCGGCCGCTGACCTCGCCGCTTCGCGCTCCCGCCCTCCGCCTGTCACATCTCGCCCAGGCCGCCCCCCGATCGCGACGGGCGAACACACCGGTATCCGGTTCGGCTGACCTGATGTGCGGGTCGCCGCCGCGCATCGCGACGGGCGAAGCGCAGCTCCCGCGCCCGCGGCCGCTGATTCCGCGCACCCGCGGACGATAGCCTGGAGACATGACGCACACGGGCAACCCCTTCGGACAGGTGCTCGTCGCGCTGGTCACTCCGATGACCGCCGACGGCGAGGTCGACTGGCCCGCCGTGGAGAAGCACATCGACTCGTGCATCGCCGCCGGGGCCGACGGCATCGTCGTCACCGGAACGACGGGCGAGACCAGCACCCTCACCGATGCCGAGAAGATCCGGCTCGTCGAAGTGGGGAAGGATGTCGCGGCGGGCCGCGCCCGCATCATCACCGGCGGCGGCTCCAACGAGACGGCGCACGCGATCGAGCTGTACAAGGCCAGCGAGCGCGCCGGCGCCGACGGGATCATGATCGTCACGCCGTACTACAACAAGCCCACCCAGGCGGGGATCCTGACGCACTTCCGGCTCGTCGCCGACGCCACCGACCTCCCGGTCATCCTCTACGACATCCCGGGTCGCACCGGGGTGCCGATCCGCTACGAGACCATCCTGCGTCTGGCGAAGCACCCGAACATCCTCGCGATCAAGGATGCGAAAGGGGACTTCAGCGAGGTCAGCCGCGTGCTGAACCAGACCGACCTGATGTACTTCTCCGGCGACGACGCGAATGTGCTGCCGCACCTGTCGATCGGCGCCACGGGGCTCATCGGGGTCACCGCCAACATCGCCGCTCAGCCGTACCGGGTGATCGTCGACGCGGTCAACAGCGGTGACCTGGGCGCGGCGACGGCGGCGCACAAGAAGCTCGAGCCCCTCGTTCGCGCCGTGATGACGCACGTGCCGGGCACGGTCGCGGCGAAGTACATCCTCCATGGGCTGGGACGCATCTCCAGCCCCCGTGTCCGCCTGCCGCTCGTCGGCCCCGAAGAGTGGGAGGCCGCGCGCATCGAAGACGAGTTGGCTCTGGTCTCCGAGGTGCCCGGCGCCGACTTCTCCAACTTCCGACCCGACCGCAACGCCGCCGCCGGCGGCGCGCTGCCCAAGGTGTCGGGTACCACGCGATAACCCCCGCGCGGCTCTCGACGAGCCCGCGACCGCCGCGCACCGCGCGGCAGGAAGGCGAGAGATGCCCACCACCCCCTTCGATCCCCCCGCCCTGTCCGCAGGCACCCTCCGCGTCACGCCTCTGGGCGGTCTCGGTGAGGTCGGCAGGAACATGACCGTCTTCGAATTCGACGGCAAGCTCCTCGTCGTGGACTGCGGCGTGCTCTTCCCCGAGGAGCACCAGCCGGGAGTCGACCTGATCCTTCCCGACTTCGAGCCGATCCGGCACCGCCTCGACGACATCGTCGGCGTCGTCCTCACCCACGGGCACGAGGACCACATCGGCGCCGTGCCCTACCTGCTGCGGCTGAAGAGCGACATCCCCCTGATCGGGTCGTCGCTGACTCTCGCGCTCGTCGAGGCGAAGCTCAAGGAACACCGCATCAAGCCCTACAGCCTGACGGTGGCCGAGGGACGTGAAGAGAAGGTGGGCCCCTTCGATCTGGAGTTCGTCGCGGTCAACCACTCGATCCCCGATGCGCTCGCCGTGGCCATCCGCACTCCCGCCGGAACGGTCCTGGCCACCGGCGACTTCAAGATGGACCAGCTGCCTCTCGACGGTCGCCTCACCGACCTCCGCGCCTTCGCGCGACTGGGGGAGGAGGGCGTGGACCTGTTCCTGGTCGACTCCACCAATGCGGATGTCCCGGGCTTCACGCCACTGGAGCGCTCGATCGGTCCCGTGCTCGACCAGGTCATCGCCCGGGCTCCTCGGCGGGTGATCGTGGCGAGCTTCTCCAGCCACGTCCACCGCGTTCAGCAGGTGCTCGATGCCGCGGCGGCGCACGGCCGACGGGTGGCCCTCCTCGGGCGCAGCATGCTGCGCAACATGACGATCGCGTCCGACCTCGGCTATCTGCACGTGCCGGAGGGTGTGCTGATCGACTACAAGAAGGCCCGCGATCTCCCCGACGACAAGATCGTCTACATGTCGACCGGGTCGCAGGGCGAGCCCATGGCGGTCCTCAGCCGAATGGCGAACCTCGACCACGAGATCGAGCCCGGGGAGGGCGACACCGTGATCCTCGCCTCGAGCCTCATCCCCGGCAACGAGAACGCCGTCTACCGCGTGATCGACGGGCTCACCAAGCTCGGTGCGAACGTGGTGCACAAGGGCAACGCCCAGGTGCACGTGTCGGGTCACGCCGCCGCCGGGGAACTGCTGTACTGCTACAACATCCTCAAGCCGCGCAATGTGCTGCCCGTGCACGGCGAATACCGCCACCTGATGGCCAACGCCCGGCTCGCCCAAGACACCGGCATCGCGCCGGAGCGGACGATCATCGGTGAGAACGGCACCGTCGTCGACCTCCGCGACGGCGTCGCCGACGTCGTCGGGCAGCTGGATCTCGGCTTCGTCTACGTGGACGGTTCGACCGTCGGAGAGATCACCGAGGCCGACCTCAAGGATCGTCGGATCCTCGGTGAGGAGGGGTTCATCTCGGTCATCATCGTCGTCGACGCCGCGACCGGGAAGATCATCAGCGGGCCCGAGATCCACGCGCGCGGATTCGCCGAGGACGACAAGGTCTTCGAAGGGGTCAAGCCGAAGATCGCCGCAGCCCTGACCGAGGCGGCGCAGTCGGGCGTGCGCGACAGCCACGCGCTCTCCCAGGTCGTGCGCCGGACCATCGGACGGTGGGTGAACCAGTCGCTGCGTCGGCGGCCGATGATCGTGCCGCTGGTCATCGAGGCCTGACCGCGAGCACGTCTCCCCACCCGCGCCTTACAATCGCCGCATGCCCGCCGCCTCCCGCCTTCGTCCGGCCGTGCAGGCCGACGGCGGGTTCCTCGCCGACATGGTCGTGGAGGCGGCGAACTGGCGTCAGGGAGGAGCCCGGCCCCGGCACCAGATCCTGGCCAGTGACGAGTACAGCAGGTATGTGGCCGGATGGATGCGACCGGGTGACGAGGGTTTCGTCGCGCTCACCGAGCACGACGAGGCCATCGGTGCCGCCTGGTACCGGGTGTTCCCGCGCAGCGATCCGGGTTTCGGCTACGTGGGAACCGGTGTCCCCGAATTGATCATCGGCGTGAAGCCGATGTGGCGGGCGCGGGGTGTCGGGCGGGAGCTGCTTCGTCAGCTGGCCGACCAGGCTCGCAGCAGGGGCCTGTCGAGACTCAGTCTGAGCGTCGAACGCGGCAACTACGCTACGACGCTGTACCGATCCGAGGGATTCGCCGTGACCCAGTCGGGGATGGGGCGCGACACGATGGTCAAGCGCCTGCGCTGAGCTGCGGCCCGCTGCCGAACGTCCCCCTTCGGGGGGTCGCTCCGGGCGAAGGCGGGTTCCGGCGCCTACGCTCGAACCATGGCCAGGAGTACCAGCCCGACCAAGAGCGGTCGAGCGCCCTCGAAGGGCGCCCCGACGCGCGCTCGCAAAGCCGCGCCCGCTCCGAAGGCCTACGTCGACGACGCCGAACGTCCCCCCGTGGTCGTGCGTGCGTGGCTCGGTCTCGCCCATGGGGTGGGTGGCCTCTTCCGCGCCTTCGGAATCGAGTCGCTCGAGAAGGATCAGCGCCGCGACGGCTTCCCGTTCCTGCTGGTGCTGCTGGCGGTCGCCGGCGCGGTGGTGGAGTGGTTCTTCATCGGGTCCGAGGTCGCCCGCACGATCAGCGCCTACACCGCCGGCGGGCTGATCGGCCGCGAGGCGTTCCTCCTGCCGGTCTTCCTGATCCTGCTGGCCGGATGGCTGTTCCGCCATCCTCCGTCCGTGCATGACAACGGGCGCATCGGTATCGGCTTCGCCCTGTTCGTTCTGACCGTCGCGGGGTTCTGTCACGTGCTGGGCGGCCGCCCCGAACCGCGGCAGGGGCTTCCGGCCCTCAGCGAGGCCGGTGGCGTGCTCGGCTGGATGGTGGGCGAGCCTCTTGCGCTGCTGCTGACCGACGTCGGCGGATGCATCGCGCTCGGCCTCCTCGCGATCCTCAGCATCCTCATCCTCACCAAGACTCCGCCGAACCGGATCGGCCGCCGGCTGGGAGAGCTCTACGCCTGGATGTTCGGTGCCGAACCTGCGCCGGAGCGCGCGCCAGGGGCATCCGGGGCCGACGGCGACGGTGACGGTGACGGCGACGAGCGCACCGATTCGCTGCCGTGGTGGCGTCGCAATCGCACCGGTCGAGAGAAGGACGTCGGGAGCGATCTGTCCTCGGACGACCTG
Organism: Microbacterium sp. CCNWLW134; assembly: GCF_037083565.1. Lineage (NCBI taxonomy): Bacteria > Bacillati > Actinomycetota > Actinomycetes > Micrococcales > Microbacteriaceae > Microbacterium > Microbacterium sp. CCNWLW134. The sequence continues at coordinate 880,860 of NZ_JBAOJU010000001.1, forward strand.
ACCGCCCTCCTGACCCCGGGTGCCGCCGAAGGCGGGTTCGAGCAGGCGATCACGCCCGTCGCGCCCGCAACCGATGCCGTCACCGAGATCATCCCCGCCCGTCCGCCTCTTCCGGCCGCGCCCCGTGGTGGTGAGTCGACAGCCTTGCGCGACGACACCGCTCCGGACGATCCCGGCGACGATCTTCCCGGGCTCTCCGGCCTCGGGACGGAGGGTGGGCTCACCTCGTCCGATGCCCCCTACCGGCTCCCGTCCGTCGCCGCGCTCGCTGCCGGCACACCGCACCGCGAACGCTCCGCCGCCAACGACGCCGTCGTCGCGGCGATCACCGGCGTCCTCGATCAGTTCCAGGTCGACGCGCGCGTCACCGGCTTCTCGCGTGGCCCGACGGTCACCCAGTACGAGATCGCGCTGGGCCCGGGGGTCAAGGTCGAGCGCATCACCGCCCTCACGAACAACATCGCCTACGCCGTGGCCTCGAACGAGGTGCGCATCCTCGCGCCGATCCCCGGCAAGAGCGCGATCGGCGTGGAGATCCCCAACACCGACCGGGAGATCGTCACCCTCGGCGACGTCCTCCGATCGGGCGCGGCCACCCAGTCGACCCACCCCATGACCATCGGTGTCGGCAAGGATGTCGGTGGCGGCTACGTCGTGGCGAACCTCGCGAAGATGCCCCACCTGCTGGTGGCCGGTTCCACCGGGTCGGGCAAGTCGAGCTTCGTCAACTCGATGATCACGAGCCTGCTCATGCGCGCCAAACCGGCCGATGTCCGCATGGTCCTGATCGATCCCAAGCGCGTCGAGCTGACCTCCTATGCAGGCGTCCCGCACCTGATCACGCCCATCATCACCAACCCCAAGAAGGCCGCCGAGGCGCTGCAGTGGGTGGTGAAGGAGATGGACATGCGGTACGACGACCTCGCGTCGTTCGGGTTCCGCCACATCGACGACTTCAACCGTGCCGTCCGAGCCGGGGAGGTGCAGCTGCCGGCCGGCAGCGAGCGCGTCCTCAAGCCCTACCCCTACCTGCTCGTCGTCGTCGATGAGCTCGCAGATCTCATGATGGTCGCGCCCCGCGACGTCGAGGATTCGATCGTGCGCATCACCCAGCTGGCGCGTGCCAGCGGTATCCACCTGGTGCTGGCGACCCAGCGCCCCTCGGTGGATGTCGTGACGGGTCTGATCAAGGCCAATGTGCCCTCACGGCTCGCGTTCGCCGTCACGAGCGTCACCGATTCCCGCGTCATCCTCGACCAGCCCGGTGCCGACCGGCTCATCGGGCAGGGAGACGGACTGTTCCTGCCGATGGGCACTTCGAAGGCCATCCGCGTGCAGGGCGCGTGGGTCAGCGAGGCCGAGATCGAGAAGGTCGTCAAGCACGTCACCCAGCAGGCGCGTCCGGAGTATCGACCGGATGTCGCCGCGGCGGCGGAGAAGAAGGAGATCGACGCCGACATCGGCGATGACCTCGAGCTCCTGCTGGCCGCTGCGGAGCTCGTGGTCTCGACGCAGTTCGGCTCGACCTCGATGCTGCAGCGGAAGCTCCGCGTCGGTTTCGCCAAGGCGGGGCGGTTGATGGACCTGCTCGAGTCGCGTGAGATCGTCGGTCCGTCCGAGGGGTCGAAGGCCCGCGACGTCCTCGTCACCGCCGAACAGCTGCCCGGGGTCCTCGCGAGGCTGCGCGGGGAGGACGTGCCCGACGATGACGTCGATCCCGTCGACGCCCAGTTCGAAGGTCTTCCCGTGGTCGACGCCGACGCCGGTGAAGATGCGTGGGATCTGACGGGGCGCGACTGATGGCCGTGCCGAGGCAGCTGCCGAACATCATCACCGTCGTGCGGATCCTCGTCGCACCCGTCTTCCTCGCGATGCTTCTCATCGACGACGGTGCAGACGGGGCGCTGCGGTGGTGGGCGGCGGCGCTGTTCATCGTCGCGATCGCCACCGACGGCGTCGACGGGTGGATCGCGCGGCGCCACGACATCGTCACCGACCTCGGCAAGCTCCTCGATCCCATCGCGGACAAGGTGCTCACCGGGTTCGCCTTCATCGGCCTGTCGATCCTCGGCGAGCTGCCGTGGTGGATCACCATCGTCGTGCTGATCCGCGAAATCGGCATCACGGTGTACCGGTTCATGGTCGTCAGCGACCACGTTCTCGCCGCAGCATGGATGGGCAAGCTCAAGACCGTCGCGCAGTCGGTGGCATTGTCGCTGGCCCTGCTGCCCCTCGCGCCGCTCGTGGGGGAGTGGATCTGGTCGGTGAACGGCGTGACGATGACGATCGCCGTCATCCTCACCATCGCCAGCGGCATCGACTACGTCATCAGCGAGGTGCGCGGCGCGCGCCGCGCCCGGGGGGGCTCATGACCGGCCGGGACCTCGACCTCCCCGACGGTCGCGACGGAGGGGAGGGGGATGCGGCGGCATCCGCTCTCTTGCACGCGCTCGCGCGCCGCGGGTGGACCATCGCCGTCGCCGAGTCCCTGACCGGGGGACTGCTCGTCGCCGCGCTGGTCTCGGTACCGGGGGCGTCCTCGCTCGTGCGCGGGGGAGTGACCGCGTACGCCACGGATCTGAAGCATCATCTGCTCGGCGTCGACGACTCCCTCCTCGACGCCCGGGGGGCGGTGGATCCCGAAGTCGCGCTGCAGATGGCCGGCGGGGTGCGAGACCGGCTGGGGGCGGATGTCGGAGTCTCGACGACCGGCGTCGCCGGGCCGGACCCGCAGGACGGCCAGCCGGTGGGTACCGTTTTCGTCGGCATCCGCACCCCGGAAACATCGGTGGTGGTGCCTCTCGAACTGCAGGGGACACGGGCCGAGATCCGCGCGGAGACGGTTCGCCGGGCACTGGACGAGGTGCGGGCACGGACGTGATCGACGGATCGGGAACATGTCGTGTTTCCGCTCGGTTACATTCGGTGATTCCCACCCATCACCCAGCGCACGGGATTAGTGTGACTGCATCGGTGTTGTACCGTTGTCCACCCGGACAGCGGCGGAATCAACGGTAAGGAGGGGACCCACATGATCCTGGTACGTCACGAGATCGGCGAAGTCCTGCGTGACCTCCGCCAGCAGAAGGGCCGCACCCTCCGCCAGGTCGCCAGTCGTGCAAGCGTCGCCCTCGGATACCTAAGCGAGGTCGAGCGCGGCCAGAAGGAGGCCTCGAGCGAGATCCTCGCGTCGGTCGCCGAAGCGCTGGACGTCCCGATCTCCACGATCATGCGCGAAGTAGGCGATCGCATCGCCGTCCTCGAGGGCCTGCAGACCTTCCCCGACGTCGTGCCCGACGACCTGGTCGCGTCCGTGGACGCCGAGCTTTCGCTGCGCTGACGCGCAATCATCCATGCGTCGCAGCGAGTTCCAGCGCGCCGTCGAAGCAGAGTTCGGACCTCGAGGCCCTTCGCTGACAGCCGACCTCGTGCTGTCCGATCTCGGCGACCGCACCGCCGCCGAGGCTCTCGAAGCCGGGACGGCGCCCCGCGACGTGTGGCGCGCCCTCTGCGCAGCGGCCGACGTGCCTCCCGAGCGCTGGTACGGCGTGGGACGGCTGGAGCCGCGGCGCGGCTGAGCCCCGCGGCGTGTCGTCGAAGATGCGTTCGAGATCGGCGTAGGCTCCTGCACAGCAGGTGTCGCACGGTGGTTATCCACGGAATGGTCCGGGTCGACGGTCGATGTCGGAGGCCCCTCGTACCGTGAATCGCGTCGAACGACACCTCCGCCTTGCCGCAGCGTCCGCATCATCCGGTGCAGAGCGCGGCAGCCTACAGGCGACGGAACGCGAGCAGAAGGAGCACGCCATGCCATCACCCGCCGACCGCGAGAAAGCCCTCGAAACGGCTCTCGCTCAGATCGACCGGCAGTTCGGAAAGGGCTCGGTGATGCGCCTCGGCGGTGACGAGCGCGCTCCCGTCGAGGTCATCTCCACCGGCTCCATCGCGTTGGACGTCGCCCTCGGCGTCGGCGGGCTTCCCCGCGGCCGGATCATCGAGATCTACGGTCCGGAATCCTCCGGTAAGACCACGCTCACTCTGCATGCGATCGCGAACGTGCAGCGCTCCGGCGGCATCGCCGCGTTCATCGACGCCGAGCACGCGCTCGACCCCGATTACGCCAAGAAGCTCGGAGTCGACATCGACTCGCTGCTGGTGTCGCAGCCCGACACGGGTGAGCAGGCGCTCGAGATCGCCGACATGCTCGTCCGCTCGGGAGCGATCGACCTCGTGGTCATCGACTCCGTCGCGGCGCTCGTGCCGAAGGCCGAGATCGAGGGTGAGATGGGCGATTCCCACGTCGGTCTCCAAGCACGGCTCATGTCGCAGGCGCTTCGCAAGCTGACCGGTGGGCTCAATCAGACGAACACCACGATGATCTTCATCAACCAGCTGCGCGAGAAGATCGGCGTGTTCTTCGGGTCTCCCGAGACCACCGCCGGTGGAAAGGCGCTGAAGTTCTACGCGTCGGTGCGCCTGGACATCCGTCGTATCGAGACGCTCAAGGACGGTACCGAGGCTGTCGGCAACCGCACGCGGGTCAAAGTCGTCAAGAACAAGATGGCGCCGCCGTTCAAGCAGGCCGAGTTCGACATCCTCTACGGCGTCGGTATCTCGCGAGAGGGAAGCCTCATCGATTTCGGCGTCGAGCACGGGATCGTGAAGAAGTCGGGCGCCTGGTACACGTACGACGGGGAGCAGCTCGGCCAGGGCAAGGAGAACGCCCGGAACTTCCTGCTCAAGAACGACGACATCGCCGCCGACATCGAGACGAAGATCAAGGACAAGCTCGGCATCGGCCAGCCCCGCGGGGCCTCGGCCGCCGACGAGCTCGCGGCGCGTCGCCCGGCCTGATGGTCCGCTTCGTCGAGAGCGGGGGCGAGGGAGACCTCGCCCCCGTCATCCCGCTCTTCACCGGCTCGACGCCCGACGCGCCCCCCGCTCACCCGTCGGGTGGGCGGGCAGCGCGCGGTCCGTCGGCCGGCACGACGATGAGGTCCGGTCGCGTGGAGCGCCCCTCCTCGAGGCGACGTGGCGGGAGCAGTGCGGCGAACGTCGAGAACGGTGCCGACACCGACACCGACACTGAGATCGACACCCGCCCCGTCGACGCGGCGGGGGTGGAAAGGGCGTTGCTGCGGCGGCTCGGCGCCCGGGGCCTTTCCGTCCGTGAGGCGGAAGCCTTCGTCGTCTCACGCGGGCTGAGTCGCGAGGCGGCGGCCGAGCTCGTCGCGGTCTTCTGCGAGCGCGGCTACCTCGACGATGGCCGCCTCGCCGAACAGGTCGTGTGGAGCGGCGTGGCCCGCAAGAGCGAAGGTCGCCGGGCCATCGCCCGCCGTCTGGCGCAGCGAGGGGTGGAGCGCGATGTCGCCGATGCGGCGCTGGCGGAGATGCCCGATGACGACGACGAACGGGCACTGGAGTTCGCCCGGGGCAAGGCTCGGAGTCTGGCCAGGCTCGATCACGACGTGGCTCTGCGACGCCTTGCCGGCCAGCTCGCCCGCCGCGGATTCGGGGGTTCCTCGGCTCTCACCGCGGCGCGTACGGCCCTCCAGGAGGCGCGCGAGCTCGGGTGAGCGTCGGCGCGGAAGATGGCAGCCCAGCAGATTCCGGCTGGGAGAATCCGGGCTCTTAGAATTGCAGGCACCATGTCTACTCCCTCCGCCGCGCCCTCCCTGGTCGCCCCTTCGCCCGCCGCCGTGACTCGAGACGGCAGCGCCCGCACCTACGAGGTGCGCACCTTCGGCTGCCAGATGAACGTGCATGACTCCGAGCGCCTCTCGGGCTCGCTCGAGAGCGCGGGATATCTGCCCGCGCGGCCCGGCGAGGAAGCCGACGTGGTGGTGATCAACACGTGTGCCGTGCGCGACAATGCCGCAGGAAAGCTGTACGGCACGCTCGGGCATCTGAAGTCGCGCAAAGACGCGCGCGAGGGGATGCAGATCGCGGTCGGCGGGTGCCTGGCTCAGATGGACAAGCAGACCGTGCTCGACAAGGCGCCCTGGGTGGACGTCGTCTTCGGCACCCACAACATGGGCTCGCTCCCGCGTCTTCTCGAGCGTGCGCGCCACAACGACGAGGCGGAGCTCGAGATCCTCGAGGCGCTCGACGTGTTCCCGTCGACGCTTCCCACGAAGCGGGACCACATCCACAGCGGCTGGGTCTCGATCTCCGTCGGGTGCAACAACACGTGCACGTTCTGCATCGTCCCCCACCTCCGCGGCAAGGAGAAGGATCGGCGTCCCGGCGACATCCTCAGTGAGATCCGGATGCTGGTCGACGACGGCGCGATCGAGGTCACCCTCCTCGGGCAGAACGTCAACAGCTATGGCGTCGAATTCGGTGACCGGCAGGCCTTCGGCAAACTCCTCCGGGCCGCCGGCGCGATCGACGGCCTCGAGCGCATCCGCTTCACCAGCCCGCATCCCGCAGCCTTCACCGACGATGTCATCGACGCGATGGCCGAGACCCCCGCAGTCATGCCGCAGCTGCACATGCCGTTGCAGTCGGGCAGCGACCGGATCCTCAAGGCGATGCGACGGTCCTACCGCAGCGAGCGGTTCCTCGGCATCCTGGATCGGGTGCGCGCCCGCATCCCGCACGCGGCCATCAGCACCGACATCATCGTCGGCTTCCCCGGCGAAACCGACGAGGATTTCGAAGACACCCTCCGCGTCGTCGAGCAGTCGCGCTTCGCCAGCGCCTTCACCTTCCAGTACTCCATCCGCGAGGGCACCCCGGCCGCGACGATGCCGGATCAGGTTCCCAAGTCGGTCGTCCAGGAGCGTTACGAGCGCCTCGTCGCCCTTCAGGAGCGGATCAGTCTCGAGGAGAACCGAGGGCAGCTCGGTCGCGAGGTCGAGGTTCTGGTCTCCAGCGGCGAGGGCAAGAAGGATGCGGCCACCCACCGGCTGACCGGACGCGCCGAGGACAACCGACTCGTCCACTTCGAGGTTCCGGCCGATTCTCCGCTCCCACGTCCCGGCGATGTGGTGACGGCGATCATCACCCATGCCGCCCCCTTCCACCTCCTCGCCGACGCGCCCGCGGGCGATCGGCTCCGCATCCGGCGCACGCGCGCGGGCGACGCGTGGGACAGGGCTCAGGCCCAATCGTGCGCTGTGCCGACACCGGGTGCCGAAGCAGGAGCACCTCGAGCGGTGTCCCTGGGCCTTCCCACGCTGCGCATCAGCGAGTGAAGACCGCGCCCGACGCCTCCCCGTCAGACCGTGAGGCCGCCGACGGCCCTCGGCTCTGGAGTGTCATCGGTGCGACGGGCACCGGGAAATCGGCGTTCGCGCTCGACCTCGTCGAGGCGCTGCGCGCCGCCGGTCGTGACGCGGAGATCGTCGGAGCGGACGCGATGCAGCTGTACCGGGGGATGGACATCGGAACCGCCAAGATCCCCCAGGGCGAGCGCCGCGGCATCCCCCATCACCTCCTCGACGTGCTCGACGTCACCGACGACGCGGCCGTGGCGTGGTACCAGTCCGCCGCACGCGGCGTCATCGATTCCCTCCATGCCCGGGGCGCGGACGCGGTCCTCGTCGGCGGATCGGGTCTGTACGTCTCGGCGGTCGTGTTCGACTTCCGGTTCCCGCCGCGCGACGAGGCGCTGAGAGACGCCCTCGAGGCCGAGCTCGACCGGGTCGGACCCGCCGCGCTGTACGAGCGACTGCGGCGCGCGGACCCGGCAGCCGCCACCCGGATAGACCCCCGCAACACGCGTCGGATCATCCGGGCCCTCGAGGTGATCGCCCAGGGCGACAGCACGCACGGCGGCGTCCTTCCCGAGACGCAGACCCTGTGGTATCCGCGCACCAGGCTCCTCGGTCTCGAGCGCGACCGTCGTGAACTCGTCGAAACCCTCGATCGCCGGGTCGAGCGGATGTGGGATGAGGGGCTGCTCGACGAGGTGAAAGGTCTTCGCCGCGTCGGTCTCGAGCAGGGCACCACCGCGCCGCGGGCCATCGGCTACGCACAGGCTCTGGCCCAGGTGCGGGGCGAGATCGACCGTGGTGAGGCGATCACGCAGACGCAGGCGCTCACGCGCCGCTACGCCCGGCGGCAGGTGTCGTGGTTCCGACGATACGACGGCGTCACATGGATGGACGGCGCGACGGCGGGGGAGAGTCTGGCAGGCTCGATGGCATGAGCCTGCAGATCCGGTCCTTCGCTCCCGGCGACACCGACGCGGTCGTCCTCCTCTGGCAGACCACCGGTCTCACGCGGCCCTGGAACAACCCGTACCAGGACATCGCCCGCAAGCTCCGGGTCCAGCCCGAGCTCTTCCTCGTCGCCGTGGGTGAGGACGGTCACATCGTCGGGACGGTCATGGCCGGCTACGACGGTCATCGCGGCTGGCTGTACTACCTGGCGAGCGACCCGCACCACCGCGGTCAGGGCATCGCCCGGAGCCTGGTCGAGCGTGCCGAGGAGCTTCTCCTCGAGATGGGGTGCCCGAAGGTGCAGTTGATGGTGAGGCCCGAGAACGGCGTCGCACAGGGCTTCTACGAGGCCCTCGGCTTCGAGCACTTCGACACCTGGGCGACGGGCAAGCGCCTCATCGAAGACTGACCCCGCGCGGACGACCACAGGGCAGACGCATAGGCTGGGTTCATGCCTCACGCGGTGTCGTTCACGAAGGGCCACGGCACGGGAAACGACTTCGTCATCGTCGAAGATCCCGACGGCCGGCTCGAGCTTTCAGATGACCAGGTCGCCGTGCTGTGCGACCGCCGTTTCGGCATCGGGGCTGACGGCATCCTGCGCGTCGTCCGCAGCACATCCCTCCCCGAGGGTGCAGCGACCGTCGATGCGGAATGGTTCATGGACTACCGCAACGCCGACGGCTCGGCGGCGGAGATGTGCGGAAACGGCATCCGCGTGTTCGCCCGCTACCTCGAAGACGCCGGGCTGGCGCGCTTCGACGGCTCCGTCCTCATCGGCACGCGAGCGGGAGTGAAGACGCTCACCCGCAGCGAACTCGGCTACGAGGTCGACCTCGGCGCATGGTCGGTGGAGCCCGAGGAGACCCTTGTTCGCGCGCGCGGACTGGACATCCCGCGGCCGGGGCTCGGCATCGACGTCGGCAATCCGCACGTCGTGGTGGCGCTGCAGTCCGAGAGTGAGCTCGAGCGACTGGATCTCGCCGTTCGCCCGATGCTCCACCCCGACCCGCCGGCCGGCGCGAACATCGAGTTCGTCGTCCCCGCCGACCCGCTCGTGCGCGATGGGGTGGGGGTCATCCGGATGCGGGTAATCGAACGAGGAGTGGGCGAGACCCTCAGCTGCGGCACGGGGGTCGCCGCGGCGGCGCTCGCGGTACGGCACTGGGCGGGCCGAGGTGCACCCGATCGCTGGAGCGTACAGGTGCCCGGCGGCACGCTCGCGGTGCGCGTCGTGGAGGAGCGGGTCCTGCTGTCGGGTCCGGCTGCGCTGGTCTTCACCGGCGAGATCACCCTCGCCTGATCGCGACGGGTCAGGGCAGCGCGATCGGCCCGGTCGGCGGCATGCCGTGGCGGCGTACCCGGATGACCCGGAATCCCCGCCCGGTGGCGGCGCGATGCACCGAGAACCCGGGCTCGAGCGTCGCTGCCAGCCATCGCTGCAGTGAATCCGAACCGAGGTTGCGCTGGACGACGAGCCAGGCGTCGGACCGCTCGTCCAGCCGAGGGATCCATCGCTCCAGCAGACCGTGGAGCTCGGATTTCCCGACGCGGATCGGGGGGTTGGATCGGATGGTGCGGAAACCGATGTCATCGGGAACATCGTCGGGCGTCGCGGCGTTGACGTTGTCGAGCCCCAGGGACTGGGCGTTGCGACGCACCAGATCCAGGGCCCGCTCGTTGACGTCGACCGCCCACACGGTGGCGTGCGGCGAGGTCATCGCGAGAGACAACGCGATCGGTCCCCACCCGCACCCGAGATCGAGCAGATTGCCGCCCGGCGGTGAGGGCGGCGTATTGGCGAGCAGGACCGCGGTCCCACCGTCCAGCCGGTCGGGGCTGAACACCCCTCCCGCGGTGGTGACCTCCACCTCCCGGCCGGCGAGCAGCACGCGTATCCGACGCAGATTCTCGGGGCTGGCGGGCGACGCGCTGAAATAGTGGTCGCTCCCCATGGCTGTCGAGCGTAGCGGAGGTGGTCTCCGGCGCGGGAGGCTAGAGTCGACGAATCCCTTTCCGCAGACGGATGTCCCGCCCGACGCCTGCACCACATACGCGGATCATCCGGAAGGACCCCATGACAGAACAGATCCCCACCGACGACGCCGTCGACCCGGTCGACCGTGTGCTCGCTCGCGCGGAGACGCGCAGCGGCGCGCGGACCACCATCTTCACCGACGCCGGATCGCGCGCCCTCGCGCCCGCCCAGGCGCTCCAGGATGCCTCGACGGTCGTCTCCGACGATTCGGACGGAGACCAGTGGGATCGCGAGGAGCGCGCGGCGCTGCGCCGCGTACCCGGGCTCTCGACCGAGCTCGAAGACGTCACCGAGGTCGAGTACCGACAGCTGCGTCTGGAGAATGTCGTGCTGGTGGGCGTTCATCCCCAGGGTGAACAGGAGGAGGCGGAGAACTCGCTGCGCGAACTGGCCGCCCTCGCCGAGACGGCGGGCGCCGTTGTGCTCGACGGCGTGCTCCAGCGTCGCCCGAACCCCGACCCGGCGACCTACGTCGGACGCGGCAAGGCCGAAGAACTGCGCGACATTGTCGCCGCCGCCGGTGCTGACACCGTCGTGGCCGACGCCGAACTGGCCCCGAGCCAGCGGCGCGCACTCGAGGATGTCGTGAAGGTGAAGGTGATCGATCGGACCGCCGTCATCCTCGACATCTTCAGCCAGCACGCCAAGAGCCGCGAGGGCAAGGCCCAGGTCGAGCTCGCCCAGCTCGAGTACCTGCTCCCGCGACTGCGCGGGTGGGGTGAATCGATGAGCCGACAGGCCGGTGGCCAGGTCGGTGCCGCCGGAGCAGGAATGGGGTCACGCGGTCCTGGTGAGACCAAGATCGAACTCGACCGGCGCCGCATCCGCACGCGCATGGCGCACCTCCGGCGGCAGATCCGTCAGTTCGCCCCTGCGCGCGATGCCAAGCGGGCCGAACGCAAACGGAACACGATCCCGTCGGTGGCCATCGCGGGGTACACCAACGCCGGGAAGTCCAGCCTCCTGAACAGGCTGACGCGCGCGGGCGTGCTCGTCGAGAACGCGCTGTTCGCGACACTTGATGCCACCGTGCGCCGCTCGGAGACATCAGACGGCCGGGTCTACACGATCTCCGACACCGTCGGATTCGTTCGGAACCTCCCGCACCAGCTCGTCGAGGCGTTCCGCTCCACCCTGGAGGAGGTCGGCGGCGCCGATGTGATCGTGCACGTCGTCGACGGCGCCCACCCCGATCCGGGCGCACAGCTGCAGACGGTGCGAGACGTGATCGGCGATGTCGGTGCGCGCGACACCCGCGAGATCGTGGTGTTCAACAAGGCCGACCTCGTCGACGCCGACACCCGGCTGGTGCTGCGCGGCCTCGTGCCCGACGCGCACTTCGTGTCCTCGCGCACGGGCGAGGGAATCGAGGAGCTGCGCGCGGCCATCGAAGACGCCTTGCCGCTGCCTGCTGTCGAGGTGCAGGCTGTGGTCCCCTACGATCGCGGTGACCTGGTGTCGGCCGCGCACGATTCCGGTCTCATCCTCACCGAGGAGCACAGGGCGGAGGGAACCTACCTCCACGCCCACGTCGGTGAGCGGCTCGCTGCCGAACTCGCACCGTTCCGAATCTGACGGCTCGCAGAACCCCTGCGACCAGTTCAGCTGGTCGGCTCGAGGTCGAGCGGCGAGACGTCCGCCGGGGTGAAACCGAAGGCGGCGCCCAAGAAGGCGAGCTCTGTGCGCACCATGTCGACGACGGTCTCGCTGCGGCGGAATCCGTGCCCTTCACCGGGGTAGAGGACGTAGGCGTGGGGCACGCCTCCGGCGCGCAGCGCATCGCGGATGGCTTCGGATTGCGAGGGCGGAACCACGGCGTCCTCCTCTCCCTGCAGCAGCAGCACAGGAGTCTGGATGCGGTGGGCGTGGGTCAGCGGTGAACGCTCCAGGTAGACCGCCTCGCTGGCGGGAAGCGGGCCGATGAGGCCATCGAGGTAGCGCGATTCGAAGTCGTGCGTCTCGGACGCGAGCAGGCGGGCATCGGCCACGCCGTACCGCGAGATGCCGGCGCCGAATGCATCGGAGGCGACCAGCGCCCCGAGCACCGTCCAGCCTCCTGCCGATCCGCCGGCGATCGCGATGCGGGCGGGGTCGGCGGTTCCGTCCGCAGCGAGGAAACGGGCGACGTCGACGACGTCGTCGACATCGACGACGCCCCAGCGGCCGCGCAGACGTTCGCGGTATTCGCGACCGAAACCGCTCGAGCCTCCGTAATTGACCTCGACCACGCCGATCCCACGCGAGGTCAGGAAGAGCGTCTTCGGGTTGACCACACCGGGGGCGTGAGCGGTCGGACCGCCGTGGACGAGCACGACGTATGGGGGAAGGGCGTCTTCGGGTCCCTTCACCTCCGGGTGGGTCGGGGGGAACTCGACCGCATGGACGACGCCATGGCGCCCGTCGACGGTGAATCGTCGGGGTCGGGGCACCCAGGCGGACAAGCCGTCGTCTTGCCAGCGGCCGCCTGTCAGAAGGTGGACGCCCGGTCGCGACGGCTCGCGCAGATCGATGCGCCACAGCCCCGCGGGAGCGTCTTCCGGGCTCCCTGACACGAGGACGTCGGTGCCTTCTGCGTCCTCCACCAGGAGGTTGCCCACCGCCGGAACAGGGATGCCGGTGACCACGCCGCCTGACGAGATGTGGACGAGCTCGTCGCTGCCGCGCGTGCGCACGGCGGCGACACCGTCGGCGAGCGGCGCGAACCACCGTGATCCGAGCACCCACAGCGGACCCCCGGTGTCGCGTTCATCCGGGGCGATCATCTCCGGCCGGTCTTCCGCGGGATCGAGACGGTGAAGGTTCCAGAACCCGCTCGCGTCGTCGGCGTAGAGGAGGGCGCCGTCGGCCGTCCATTCGGGCTGGAGAGCGGCGGAGGTACCTCCGGCGACGCGTCGCCCCGCAGGTTCTCCGTCGTCGAGTCGGCGTACTCGGACCTCGGCCCGGTCCCAGGGCATGTGGGGGTGATCCCACGCGAGCCACGCGAGAGCGGATCCGTCGGGGGAGAGCGCAGGCTGCGCGACGAAATCGCTCCCCGCCGTCAACGAGATCACGCGGTCGATGTCGTCGGCGGCCGACCCGTCGAGAGGGATCTCGACGATGTCGTGGCTGACGGCCTCACCGACGACCTCTCGGACCGCGAGCAGCCGCCCCCGGGACACACGAAGACCCCCGAGCGCCTGCGCCGACACGGCGGGTGTGAGTGGTGTGGGAGCCGACCCCGGAGTGAGGAGCCACACCCGCTGATCCGATTTCTCCACGAAGACGAGCCCGCCATCGGCGGTGGCACTCCATGCGCCGCCGCCGTACTCATGGACACGCGAGCGGACATTCCAGGGAGCGGGAAGCAGCGTGTCGACCTGTGAGCCCGGGACGGCTGCCCGCGGTGCGCGTCGCACGGTCGTTCGCCCCTGCTCTTCGGGGACCGTCTCGGCCCACCAGATCTCCTCCCCGACGAATCGAGCGCCGTCCAGCCGCGGCGAGGCGGCAGCCACCGCGTCCGCCGTGACGCGTGAGGGCCAGGTGCCGAACGGGAGCGTGCGGACGGGGGCGGACGCGGAGTCGTGAGGAAGAGGCTCGACCATGCGTCCACGTTACGGGCCCCCACGTTGCGGCCCGCCGCATCGCCACGGGCCCCACGTCGTCGGGGGGCGCCGACGTCTGTCAGACCGCGCGAAGGATCGCGACGACCTTGCCCAGAATGATCGCCTCGTCGCCCAGGATGGGTTCGAAGGCGGTGTTGCGGGGGAGCAGCCACGTGTGGCCGTCACGCTGACGGAACGTCTTGACGGTCGCCTCTCCGTCCAGCATGGCAGCCACGATCTCGCCGTTCTCGGCCGTCCCCTGCGCACGCACGACGACCCAGTCGCCGTCGCAGATGGCCGCGTCGATCATCGAATCGCCGGCGACCTTCAGCATGAACAGTTCGCCCTTGCCGACCAGCTGTCGGGGGAGGGGGAAGACTTCCTCGACCTGCTGATCCGCCGTGATCGGGACACCCGCGGCGATCCGTCCGACCAGCGGGACGAGCGCGGCGTCCCCCACGGCCGGGGTGCGGTCGGCGGGGTTCTCCGCGGCGGTGCCGGGGAGGTCGATGAGCACCTCCATGGCCCGGGTCTTGCCGGGGTCGCGCCGGAGGTATCCGCTCAACTCGAGCTGATTGAGCTGATGGGTGACGCTGGACAGCGACTTCAGGCCGACGGCGTCGCCGATCTCGCGCATGCTCGGCGGATAGCCGTGGCGGGCGATCGAGCGCTGGATCACCTCGAGGATGGCCATCTGCTTGTCGCTCAGGCTCTTGCGCCGCCGCGTCTGCGGCTTGGTGTTCGGCTCGCTCATGTCTGCTCCTGTCTCCCCGGAATCCCGCCCCGGTCCTCCGTGACGTGATCGTCGTGTCTTCGAATGTCGGAGGTCGGTGGTGAGGTGTCCTCGTCGAAACCGTATCCGGTTCCGATCGGCGTCCACCGGACCTCGCTCGCGTGTCGCGTTCGATCGTTCGACGGATTCCGACCCGCTTGACAGCATTCCACATCGAAGATAGCTTCGGAAGAGAGGTTCGCATCCGCCCGTCCCGGCCGACGGGTGGATGCGAACCCAGACCCGAAACGACACCGGCTGAGCCGGGAACGGGAGCACAACATGAGCGCGATCACGATTTCGACGGGAACCATGACGGGTGCCGCCGCGGCGACCCGGCTGCGGCTGACCGCCCGCGGGCGCCGTGTCCTCGCGACACTCGCCGCGCTGCCCGCCGTCGTCGCGCTGAGCGTGGCGATGATCAGTGGCGGCTCAGCGCTCGCCACTCGCGCCGACGGTGCGCCGGCCGGGGCCTTCGACACCGTCACGGTGCAGGCGGGTGACTCTCTCTGGGCGATCGCCGAGCGCGTGGCCCCTGCCGCCGACCCTCGGGATGTGGTTGCGGCCTTCAGCCGTCTCAACGGCCTCGACGCGGGACTCGTGTCGGCCGGCCAGGAGCTGGCGATCCCCGCGGAGTACGCCGACTGACCCGCAGGCCCGACGGGCGAGGCGCCGTACGATGGGAAGGGTGAGTGCGACGCTCGATGACCTTCCCATCCGCGACGATCTGAGGGGACAGACCCCCTACGGCGCGCCGCAGGCTCAACTGCCCGTGGCGCTGAACGTCAACGAGAACACCCACCCGGTTCCGGCGGAGGTGGCCGACGACATCCTCGACGCTGTGGCGATCGCGCTCCGCGAGGTGAATCGCTACCCCGACCGCGAGTTCACCGGTCTGCGCGAGCACCTGGCCGACTACCTCGGTCACGGCCTGGTCCGGGAGCAGATCTGGGCGGCCAACGGATCGAACGAAGTCCTCCAGCATCTCCTGCAGGCGTTCGCCGGCCCAGGGCGGACCGCCTTCGGATTCGCCCCGACATATTCGATGTACCCCCTGTTGACCCGGGGCACCGGAGCGACCTGGCAGGCGGGCACCCGCGCGCACGATTTCACGGTCTCCGCCGAGTCCGCCGCCGCCCAGGTGGCCGCGGCCCAACCCGATGTGGTGTTCCTGTGCGCTCCGAACAACCCGACGGGTACACCGCTCCCGTTCGAGGTCATCGACGCCGTCTACGGTGCGACGCGCGGCATCGTCATCGTCGACGAGGCCTATGTCGAGTTCGCGCCCCACGACGCCCCGTCCGCCGTGACGCTCCTGCCCGACCGGCCGCGACTGGTGGTCTCGCGCACGATGAGCAAGGCCTTCGCCTTCGCCGGAGCGCGTGTGGGCTACCTCGCCGCGGATCCGGCCGTCATCGACGCGCTTCGCCTGGTGCGCTTGCCGTACCACCTGAGCGCTCTGACCCAGGCTGCCGCGACCGCCGCGCTCCAGCATGCGCCGACGATGCTGCGGATGGTGGATGACATCGTCGCGCAGCGCGACCGGATCTCGGCGACGGTGTCGGCCCTCGGGTACGAACCGTACGAGTCATGGACGAACTTCGTGCTCTTCGGAGGCGTGTCAGACCCCGCGGCGACATGGCAGGCGCTCTATGACCGGGGCGTGCTGATCCGTGACGTCGGCATCCCGCACCACCTGCGGGTGACGGCCGGCACCGACAAAGAGACCACCGCCTTCTTGGACGCCCTGGCGTCGATAGACTCGGGCGCATGACCCGTCCTGCGCGTACCGCGTCGCTTCGCCGTGCGACCAGTGAGTCCACCGTCGAGCTCGAGCTCGATCTGGACGGGACCGGTCGAAGCAGCATCCAGACCACGGTTCCGTTCTTCGACCACATGCTCACGGCCTTCGCGAAGCACTCCCTGACCGACCTCACCGTCCGCGCCCACGGCGACACCGACATCGACGCTCACCACACGGTGGAGGACACCGCGATCGTCCTCGGCCAGGCCATCCGCCAGGCTCTCGGCGACAAGGCCGGGATCTCCCGCTACGGCGACGCCATGGTGCCACTGGATGAGGCGCTCGCCCGCGCGGTCGTCGACATCAGCGGGCGGCCCTACCTCGTGCACGGGGGCGAGCCGGCAGGATTCGAGTTCCACCTGATCGGCGGCCACTTCACCGGCTCGCTTGTCCGGCACACCTTCGAAGCCCTCGCCGTCCACGGCGGGCTCACCCTCCACGTCGAGGTGCTGAGCGGCCGTGATCCTCATCACATCGCCGAGGCGGAATACAAGGCGTTCGCCCGGGCGTTCCGGGCGGCCAAGGCGTGGGACGCCCTGGTCGACGGCGTTCCCAGCACCAAAGGGGCTCTGTGAGCGACCGTCCGCTCGTCGCCGTCCTCGACTACGGGTCGGGCAACGTCCACAGCGCCGTCAAGGCGCTCGTCGAAGCCGGTGCCGATGCCCGCCTGACCGCCGACCCGGGACTGGTGCGCGATGCCGACGGACTCGTGGTGCCGGGCGTCGGCGCGTACCGGGCGGTGATGGAGGCGCTCCGGGCCCGGCGCGGGGACGAGCTCATCGAACGTCGGCTCGCCGGCGGCCTTCCCGTCCTCGGCATCTGCGTGGGCATGCAGGTCCTCTTCGAGTGGGGACGTGAACGCGGCGTCGACACCGCGGGGCTCGGCGAGTGGCCGGGCGAGGTGACGCAGCTCGACGCGCCGGTTCTTCCCCACATCGGATGGAACACCGTCACCCCCGATCCGCAGAGCCGGTTGTTCGCCGGGCTCGCCGATGAGCGCTTCTACTTCGTGCATTCGTTCGCCGCGAAAACCTGGGAGCTCGAGGTCCATGACCCCTTCCCCCAGCCGGCGCTGACATGGACGACCTACGGCGAGCCGTTCCTGGCCGCCGTCGAGAACGGGCCGCTCTCGGCCACGCAGTTCCACCCCGAGAAGTCGGGGGCGGCCGGCATACGGCTGCTGGCCAATTGGATCACGGGCCTTCGCAGGGCTACCCTCTGAAACCGTGCCTTCGCGCGGCGATCCTCCGCGCCCCACGACCCCGCAGGGAGCCATGAACGATTTCGCGTCCACGCCCGCTTTGACCCTTCTCCCCGCCGTCGATGTGGCGGGCGGCAAAGCGGTGCGACTGACCCAGGGTGAAGCCGGCAGCGAGACCAACTACGGCGACCCCGTGGAGGCGGCGCTGGACTGGGCCCGCCAGGGGGCCCAGTGGATCCACCTCGTCGACCTCGACGCCGCCTTCGGGCGCGGCAGCAATGCCGCGGTGCTACGGAAGGTCATCAAGCAGGTCCGTGGCGTGCAGGTCGAGGTCTCCGGCGGTATCCGCGACGACGCCTCGCTCGAGGCCGCGCTCGAATCCGGCGCCGCCCGGGTCAACCTCGGTACGGCAGCCCTGGAGAACCCCGAGTGGGCGGCCGACGTGATCGGGCGCTACGGCGACCTCGTCGCG
Organism: Microbacterium sp. CCNWLW134; assembly: GCF_037083565.1. Lineage (NCBI taxonomy): Bacteria > Bacillati > Actinomycetota > Actinomycetes > Micrococcales > Microbacteriaceae > Microbacterium > Microbacterium sp. CCNWLW134. The sequence goes on from NZ_JBAOJU010000001.1 coordinate 898,896, forward strand.
GTCGGCCTCGACGTCCGCGGCACGACCCTCGCCGCGCGCGGATGGACGCGCGACGGCGGCGACCTGTGGACGGTGCTGACGCGCCTCGAGAGCGCGGGCTGCAGCCGCTACGTCGTCACCGACGTCACCAAGGACGGGACGCTTCGCGGTCCGAACCTCGAACTGCTGCGCGAGATGACGGCGCGCACCCCGAAGCCGGTCGTGGCGTCGGGAGGGGTCTCGAGCCTCGACGACATCGCCGCCCTCCGCGAGTTGGTGCCCCTCGGCGTCGAAGGTGCGATCGTCGGCAAGGCGCTGTACGCCGGGGCCTTCACCCTGGGTGAGGCTCTGGATGTCGCCGGACACTGACCCCTCGCACGATCACCCCGCCCACGCCGACTCGGCGGGGGTGCCCTGGGAGGGGCGCGCCTTCCAGCCCAACCCGCACGCCGGTGACGACGGCCGTGCCGACCCGCAGCTGCTGGCGGCCCTCGAGGCGTTCCGGCGCGGCGAGGGCGATGAGCGGGCGGTCGTCGACGCCTACCGGACCGCGCGGCTTCTGATTCCGCTCATCGCGGAGAAGGGCGACGAGGGGGTGGGTCCGCACGGTCTCGCCGTGGACAAGACCCAGGAGCTGTCGATCGTGTCGGTGGCCGCCCCCGACGGTCGCCGCGTCCTCCCCGTCTTCACCTCCGTCGAAACCATGACGCGATGGGATGCCGGCGCACGTCCGGTGCCGGCGGACGGGGTGCGCACCGCCCTCGCCGTGGCCGCTGAGGACACCGAGCTGATCGTGATCGACCCGGGGTCGCCGACGGAGTTCGTGCTGCGGAGGCCCGCCGTGTGGGCGATCGCGCAGGGTGAGGGCTGGGAGCCCAGCTTCACCTCACCGGAGGTCTACGCCGGTCTTCGCGAGAGCGTGGGAAGCGAGCTCGCCGTCATCGACTTCTCCCTCGCGCCGGGAGACCCCACGGCACGGTTGCGCGGCCCGGAGCTCGTCGTCGAGCTTCAGCTCGTCCAGGGTCTGGATCGCGGCGAGCTCGACGCCGTGCTGGCCCGCCTTGCCAAGCGCTGGGCAGCCGATGATCGCATCGCCGTGCTCGTGGACTCCCTGACGATCAAACTCCGTCGCGGCGCCTGATCCATCGACCGGACCCGGTCAGGTCACCGGGCCCGTCCACTTCTCGCCAGGTCCTTTGCCGATGGGGTCGGGGATGACGGATGCCTCGCGGAAGGCCAGTTGCAGCGAGCGCAGGCCGTCGCGGAGCGACCGGGCGTGCATGTCGCTGATCTCGGGAGCTCCGGCGGTGATGAGTCCCGCCAGCGCGTTGATGAGCTTGCGGGCCTCGTCGAGGTCGAGCTGGGTCGCGGGGTCGTCGGCGAGCCCCACCTTCACCGCGGCGGCGCTCATCAGGTGCACCGCCGTGGTGGTGATGACCTCGACCGCCGGCACGTCGGCGATGTCTCGCGTGGCCGCCGACGCCGCGGCATCCTGCTCCTCCCACTGGGCGGGTCGGAAATCGCCCGCGGGCGCGGAATCGTCTCGGGTATCCATGTCGATGCTGGCCGCTCGCACTCTCTGGTAGACTTCAGCGGGCTCGGAGCAATCTGCTCCGGTTCGAAAGAGGATCACATCCCACCCGCGCTTGCCGCTCCAGGCTACCGGGTCAAGCACTCCGCCTCGGCCGCACTGCGCTCGGGGTAGCCGGAAACGGACCGGGTGCGGAAAGTCGGCGCTCACGCGCCGTCGCTGGTGGGTGGTTCTTCGATCGCCCCGCGTCGCACCGCGTCGCGGGATGCCAACCGCCACCGAAGAGGAGTTCCGCATCAGCGATCCCCGCACCAATGAGCGCATCCGCGTTCCCGAGGTCCGACTCGTCGGCCCCAACGGCGAACAGGTCGGCGTCGTCCGCATCGAGGTTGCGCAGCGTCTGGCTCAGGAGGCCGATCTCGATCTGGTCGAGGTCGCCCCCAACTCCAAGCCCCCCGTGGTCAAGATCATGGACTACGGGAAGTTCAAGTACGAGAACGCGCAGAAGGCCAAGGAGGCCCGCCGCAATCAGGCCAACACCGTCCTCAAAGAGGTGCGGTTCCGCCTGAAGATCGAGGCTCACGACTACCAGACCAAGCTCAAGCGCGCCGAAGGCTTCCTGAAGGCCGGCGACAAGGTCAAGGCCATGATCCTGTTCCGCGGCCGGGAGCAGTCCCGCCCCGAGCAGGGCGTGCGTCTTCTGCGCAAGTTCGCCGAGGATGTCGCGGAGTTCGGGACTGTCGAGTCCAACCCCACGATCGACGGACGCAACATGACCATGGTGGTCGCACCGCACAAGAACAAGTCCGAGGCCAAGGCCGAGCAGAACGCGCAGCGCGCCGCCAACAAGGAAGCCGCCCGCGCGCCGCGCAGCGACGCCGAGGCGCCGGCCGAATAACCCGACTTCCCGCACGCCGTGCGGGATCAGACTCCCGCTCCGGCGGGATCCCACCCCGCCTCCGGGCGAGACCAGAAGGAACGAGAAGATGCCGAAGCAGAAGACCCATTCGGGTGCCAAGAAGCGCTTCAAGATCACCGGCACCGGCAAGCTCATGAAGCAGCAGGCGAACCTGCGCCACAACTTCGAGGGGAAGCCCACCAAGCGCACCCGTCGCCTCTCGCAGGACCAGGTCCTCGCCCCGGGCGACGCCAAGGTCGCCAAGAAGCTGCTCGGTCGCTGAGCACCCGGACTCGAAGGTTAGGAACGAAACGAAATGGCCAGAGTAAAGCGGGCTGTCAACGCCCAGAAGAAGCGTCGCGTCATCCTCGAGCGCGCGTCCGGTTACCGCGGACAGCGTTCGCGGCTGTACCGCAAGGCGAAGGAGCAGGTCACCCACTCGCTCGTCTACGCCTACCGCGACCGCCGTAAGCGCAAGGGCGACTTCCGCCGCCTGTGGATCCAGCGCATCAACGCCGCTGCCCGTCAGAACGGGATCACCTACAACCGGTTCATCCAGGGCCTGGGCCTTGCGGGCGTGCAGGTCGACCGCCGCATGCTCGCCGAGCTGGCGGTCAACGAGCCGGCCGTCTTCGCCTCGCTCGTCGCGACGGCCAAGCAGGCACTGCCCGAGAACGTCAACGCTCCCAAGAGCGCCTGACTCCCGGCATCCTCGACAGGGCACCTCTCCGGACGGAGGGGTGCCCTGTCGCTTGCCCTTCGCGCCCGTATGCTGGGGCTGTGCTGGAGAATCCGCGGTCGCCGCGCGTGCGCGCCGTGGCGAAGCTCACCAAGCGCAGCGCCCGTCAGGAGACGGGGCTCTTCCTGCTCGAGGGGCCGCAGGCCGCCCGGGAGGTGCTGGCGTATCGGCCGGACACGGTCGTCGATCTTTACGCGACGCCGACCGCGCTGGAAAAGCACGCCGACATCCGGGATGCCGCGCGTGACGCCGGCATCGAGGTGTCTTTCGCCAGCGAGGCCGTCCTCGACGCGATGGCCGACACGGTCACCCCGCAGGGGATCGTCGCCGTCGCCCGGCAGACCCCCACCGCGGTGCGCGACGTGTTCGCCGCCGAACCCCGACTGCTCGCCATCTGCGAGGAGGTGCGCGATCCGGGCAACCTCGGCACGATCATCCGCGCCGCCGACGCGGTCGGCGCCGACGCGGTCATCCTGACCGGTCGCACCGTCGACCCCTACAACCCGAAGGTGGTCCGGGCGAGCACCGGTTCGCTCTTCCACCTCCCCGTGGCCGTGGGCGTCGATCTCGTCTCCACCGTCGAGCGCGCGCGTGCGGCGGGCGTTCGCGTGGTCGCGGCGGATGTCGGGGGAGAGGACTTCCTCGCCCATCGCCCGTCGCTGGCGGAGCCTACGGCGTGGCTGTTCGGCAATGAGGCGAGGGGGCTCGAACCCGAAGCCCTCGCCCTCGCAGACGTGTCGCTGCGTCTGCCGATCTATGGCGCTGCGGAGTCGCTGAACCTCGCCACAGCCGCGAGCGTGTGCCTTTACGAGACCGCGTTCGCGCAGCGCGCGGTGCTCGCGCAGGGCTGAGATCTCCCACGCGCAGCGTCAGCCGGTGTGAAACAGCTGCTGTTACAACTCGGTTAAGGTCTGCTCACTTGACCGGTGTCGACGGGGCCGTCGGCCTAGGGTGGCAGGCATGGCATCTGATGCACCAACGGCGGCGCCGCGGACGTCCAACATCGCGGTTCGTCGCGGCGAGCCCCTCGTGGTGATCGAGCACGTCGACAAGCACTTCGGTGATCTTCACGTGCTCAAGGACATCGACACCGTCGTGAACCGCGGCGAGGTCGTCGTGGTCATCGGACCCTCAGGGTCGGGCAAGTCCACGCTGTGCCGCGCGATCAACCGGTTGGAGACGATCGACTCCGGTCGCATCGTCATCGATGGTGAGCCCCTCCCCGAAGAGGGCAAGGCGCTCGCTCGACTGCGCGCGGACGTCGGCATGGTCTTCCAGTCGTTCAACCTGTTCGCACACAAGACGGTCCTGGAGAACGTCACTCTCGGCCCGATGCGGGTGCGGGGGATGAAGCGCAAGGAAGCCGACGAGCGTGCGATGCAGCTGCTCGAGCGCGTCGGCGTGGCCAACCAGGCCAGGAAGATGCCGAACCAGCTCTCCGGCGGCCAGCAGCAGCGCGTGGCGATCGCGCGCTCACTGGCGATGAATCCGAAGCTCATCCTGATGGACGAGCCCACCAGCGCGCTCGACCCCGAGATGATCAATGAGGTGCTCGACGTGATGATCGGGCTGGCCGGCGACGGCATGACGATGATCGTCGTCACCCATGAGATGGGTTTCGCGCGCAAGGCCGCAGATCGTGTTCTCTTCATGGCAGACGGAGCGATCGTCGAAGAAGCGCCACCCGAACGCTTCTTCACGAATCCGACGAGTGACAGGGCGAAGGACTTCCTCTCGAAGATCCTGGAGCACTGATCCCTGCGGCCGTCCGAGGCCGCGAACCGAGGGACCGCACAACGGTCCCGCACAGCAAAGAATGGAACCGAGATGAAGCGCACACGACTGTCATTGATCGCCGTGGCGGCTGCGGGGCTGCTGGCCCTGACGTCCTGCCAGTCCGGCAGCCCGAACGACTCCGCCGCGCCGGAGATCACCCCCGAGGCGGAGGCGTCGTTCGACGCCGGTACGACGATGGCCGAGCTGAACGAGGCCGGCACCATCCGCATCGGCACCAAGTTCGACCAGCCGCTGTTCGGCCTGCTCGGCCCGTCGGGCACCCCCGAAGGCTTCGACGTCGAGATCGGCAAGATCATCGCCGCCAATCTCGGCATCGACGAGGAGAACATCGAGTGGGTCGAGACCGTCTCGGCCAACCGCGAACCGTTCATCGAGAACGGGCAGGTCGACATCGTCATCGCGACCTACACGATCAACGATGCCCGCAAGGAAGTCATCTCCTTCGCAGGGCCCTACTACATGGCGGGTCAGTCGATCCTGACCTTGGCGGACAACACCGACATCGAGAGCGAAGAGGACCTCGTGGGGCAGCCGGTCTGCTCCGTCTCGGGCTCAACGCCGGCCGCCAACCTCGAGGCGCTCGGGGCCGAGGTGCTGCTGACCGACACCTACTCGAACTGCCTCGAGCCCCTGCGCAACGGCGCGGTCGTCGCGGTCTCGACCGACAACGTCATCCTCGCCGGCCTGGCGGCCCAGAACGAGGGCGAATTCAAGGTCGTCGGTGAACCGTTCACCGATGAGCCCTACGGCATCGGGCTCGCCAAGGACGACACCGACTTCCGCAACTGGATCAACGACATCCTCGAGCAGTCCTACGAGGACGGTTCGTACGAGGCCGCGTGGGATGCCACCGCGGGAACCATCCTCGAGTTCGTCGAGCCGCCGGCCGTCGACCGCTACTGAATCATCGGGGTGCCCGGCTTCTTCGAGCCGGGCACCCCGCCCCACGCCGAAGAGAGAGGAGCGTCCATGGATCCGTGGAGCATCATCATCCCGACCTTCTGGGACGGATTCCGGACGACCCTGCTTCTTCTCGTCACCTCCGGTCTTCTGGCTCTGGTGCTGGGAACGCTCCTCGCCGCGATGCGCATCTCCCCGGTGGCGACGCTGCGGACGGTGTCGGCGGTATGGACCGAAGTGGCTCGGAACACCCCTCTCACCCTCGTCTTCTTCTTCTTCGCCTTCGTGCTGCCCTTTCTCGGTCTGCGCGTGCCGTTCGTTCCCCTCGCTATTGCGGCGCTGGTCTACTACACGGCCCCGTTCGTGGCGGAGGCGCTGCGCTCCGGGGTGAACGGGGTGCCGATCGGCCAGGCGGAAGCAGCGCGCAGCATCGGCCTCGGGTTCAGCCAGACGGTGTCGCTTGTCGTTCTTCCTCAGGCGTTCCGGATGACGATCCCGCCATTGATCAACGTGTTCATCGCACTGACGAAGAACACCTCCGTCGCGGGCGGATTCTTCGTGGTGGAGATCTTCGGGGCAACGAGGGAACTCACCAACGAGTTCGGAAACCTCGTCGTGCCCATCCTCCTCGTCGCCGCCGGACTCTACCTCGTTGTCACCGTTCCCCTCGGCCTGATGGCCGCGCAGCTGGAGAAGAGACTGGTGGTGCGCCGATGAGCGGTTCGAGTGTCCTCTTCGACGCGCCGGGTCCGCGGGCCCGACGTCTGTCTCTGATCCTGTCGATCGTCTTCGGTCTCGTCGTGGCCGCAGTGCTCGCCTGGGTGATCGTCATCCTCGCCACCCCTCGGATCTCGGGCGGCGTCGAGGTTCCCGCGATTCTCGACCCGGCTCGGTGGGACATCTTCACCTACACCGAGGTCTGGACCTTCATCGGCGAGGGCGTCCTCGGCACCCTCCGAGCGGCGGCCGTCGCCGCCGTCGGAGCGATCCTCCTCGGAATGGTCTTCTCACTGCTGCGCAGCTCCGACCACGCCTGGATCAGGATCCCCGTCGCCTGGCTGCTGGAGTTCCTGCGGGGCATGCCGGTGCTGCTGATGATGCTCTTCATCCTGCTGCTGGCCTCCACCGCTCCTTTCTGGGCGGTCGTGATCGCCCTCATCCTCTACAACGGCACCCTGATCGGCGAGGCGCTTCGTGCGGGTCTCGCGGCGTTGCCGCGGGGCCAGCGTGAGGCCGCGCTGAGTGTGGGGATGCGCTCCTTCCAGTCGAAGATGCTGGTTGAGTTCCCCCAGGCCTTCCGCCAGATGCTGCCGATCATCGTCGCGCAGCTGGTCGTGCTGCTGAAGGACACATCGCTCGGGTTCATCGTCGCGTACCCCGAACTCATCCGCGTGACGATGAACAACCTGAGTTCGTACTACGGGAACCGCTACCTCTTCTCGCTCTTCGCCGTCGCGTTGGTGATCTATCTGGCCATCAACCTCTCGCTGTCGTGGTTCGCGCGCTGGCTCTCGCGCCGCACGGCCAGCGGCGGCGGTCGCTCGCGCAAGCGCGGGGGCGACCCGGTCGATCCCGACCAGGCCATCCTCGTCGCCCAGGCGAGTTCGTCCGCTCGGCAGTCGCGCGCCACGTAGTCGTCTGTCGGACGTCGGGCCCCGCCCGCCGCGTCGGTAGACTCGGTCTTCGTGTCCGACGCCCCCGAAAAGCCCGAGATCACCCCTGAGGCGGTTGCTGCTGCCGTGGACGCAGCCCTGCTCGCCGTCGGCGCCGCGGCCGACACCGCCTCGCTCAGAGCGGCTCGCGCCGCGCACGCCGGCGAGGGGTCTGCACTGTCGCGCCTGAACGCGCGCCTTCGCGACGTGGCGCCCGAGCGCAAGGCCGAATTCGGCAAGCTCATCGGGCAGGCACGCGGCCGGGTCGCCCAGGCTCTCGCCGCCCGCGAGACAGAGGTGGCGGCAGCCGAGACCGCCGCGCGCCTCGAGGCCGAGCGGATCGATGTGACGGCGCTCCCCGCCCGCGCCCGGGTCGGCGCGCGGCATCCGATCTCCCTCCTCCAGGAGCAGGTCGCCGACATCTTCGTCGGCATGGGGTGGGAGATCGCCGAAGGTCCCGAGCTCGAGCACGAGTGGTTCAACTTCGACGCTCTGAACTTCGACGCCGACCACCCGGCGCGCCAGATGCAGGACACCTTCTTCGTCGACCCGGTCGATCGACACCTCGTCATGCGCACGCACACCAGCCCCGTGCAGGTGCGCTCGATGCTCGAGCGCGACCTGCCGATCTACGTTCTGTGCCCCGGCCGGGTGTACCGCACCGATGAATTCGACGCCACCCATCTGCCGGTCTTCACCCAGTTCGAGGGACTCGTGATCGACAGGGGCATCACGATGGCGCACCTCAAGGGCACGCTCGACCACGCCGCACGCGTGCTGTTCGGGCCCGAAGCCAAGACGCGCTTCCGCGCCAACTACTTCCCGTTCACCGAGCCGTCGGCCGAGCTCGACCTCTGGCACCCGACCTTCAAGGGCGGGGCGCGCTGGATCGAGTGGGGCGGATGCGGCATGGTCAACCCCAACGTGCTGCGCGCGGCAGGGATCGACCCCGAGGAGTACTCGGGCTTCGCGTTCGGAATGGGGATCGAGCGGACACTGATGTTCCGCAGTGACGTGCAGGACATGCGCGACATGGCCGAGGGCGATGTGCGCTTCAGCGAGCAGTTCGGGATGGTGGTCTGATGCGCGTCCCGCTTTCGTGGCTGCGTGAGTATGTCGATGTGCCGGCGGACGCCGCCCCCGAGGACGTGCTCGCCGCGCTCGTGCGCGTCGGGTTCGAAGAGGAGGACGTGCACCGCTTCGACCTGCAGGGCCCGATCGTCGTCGGCGAAGTGCTCGAGTTCGTCGAGGAGCCCCAGTCCAACGGCAAGACCATTCGCTGGTGCCAGGTGCAGGTCGCACCTGACGGAGAGCCGGCCGCCGACGGCGGACCCGCCGTGCACGGCATCGTGTGCGGTGCGCGCAACTTCTTCGTCGGCGACAAGGTGCCGGTCACCCTTCCCGGCGCCGTCCTGCCCGGTCCCTTCCCGATCGCGGCGCGCAAGACATACGGTCATGTCTCCGACGGCATGATCGCCTCGGCGAAGGAGCTCGGCCTGGGAGATGAGCACGACGGCATCCTGCGCCTGGTGGAGCTCGGCATCGATGCTCCCGTCGGCTCGGACGCGATCACGCTGCTCGGTCTGGACGACGCCGCGGTCGACATCAACGTCACGCCCGACCGCGGGTATGCGCTGTCGGTGCGCGGCGTCGCACGCGAGTACTCCCACGCGACCGGTGCGGCCTTCCGCGACCCGGGATCGCGCGAATGGGGAGAGGTCAACCTCCACGACGACACGGCCTTCGCCGTTGCCGTCGACGATCGGGCCCCCATCCGCGGCCGGGTCGGGGCATCGGAGTTCGTCGCACGCATCGTCCGCGACGTGGATCCGACCAAGCCCACGCCGGCGTGGATGATCGCGCGGCTTTCGCTCGCCGGCATCCGCTCGCTCGGCATCCTCATCGACATCACCAACTACGTCATGGTGGAGCTCGGACAGCCGATCCACGGCTACGACCTCGACACACTGCGCGGGGGCATCACCGTTCGTCGCGCGGTCGCGGGCGAGAAGCTCGAGACCCTCGACGGCAAGGTGAGGGAGCTCAGCCCTGAGGATCTGCTCATCACCGACGAGTCGGGACCGATCGGCCTCGCCGGCGTCATGGGCGGCGGCACGACCGAGATGACCTCGTCGACGCGCAACGTGCTCATCGAGGCCGCGACCTTCGACCCCGTCTCGATCGCCCGCACAGCCCGCCGTCACAAGCTGCCCTCCGAGGCGTCACGCCGCTTCGAGCGCGGCGTCGACCCGGCGATCGCCTTCGTCGCCGCAGCGCGCGTCGCCGAGCTGATGGTGCAGTATGCCGGCGGCACCGACACCCGCGCCGGCGGCGCGCTTCACGCGACGATCGAAACGCCGGGCGTCGAGCTCCCGCGCCCGTTCGTGCCCGCGCTGATCGGCGTCGACTACACCGAAGCCGAGATCGTCCGCGCCCTGGAGCTCATCGGGTGCGACGTGCGCGAGAACGACCGCAACTGGGTCGTGTTCCCGCCGTCATGGCGCCCCGACCTCACGGACAAGTGGACCCTGGCGGAGGAGGTCGCCCGCATCGAGGGCTACGACCGCATCCCCTCTGTGCTGCCGACCCCGCCGTCCGGCCGCGGTCTGACATCGGCGCAGCAGGGGCGACGTCGCGTGGCGAACGCGCTCGCCGCCGCCGGCTACGTGGAGACACCGTCCTTTCCCTTCACGACCGAAGAGCAGAACGATCTGCACGGATCGGCGTCGGGGGCGCACCTGCCGAGTGTCAAGCTCGCCAATCCCCTCGACGGGCAGGCGCCGTTCCTCCGCCGCAGCCTCGTGCCGGGGCTGCTGCGTGTGGCGCACCGGAACGTCGCGCGAGGTCTCACCGATCTGGCGCTGTTCGAGACCGGCGTCGTGTTCCTTCCGAAGCCGGGAATCGCCTACGGCACCGAGGTCGTTCCGCCCCTGGCGATCCGGCCGGACGCTGCGACGCTGACGGCCCTCGACGCGTCGATCCCCCCGCAGCACCGCCATGTCGCGGTGCTTCTCACCGGGTCGATCACGTCGAAGCAGCCCGGCCTCGCCGCGGAACACGCCGGTGTCGCAGACGCGCTCGACGCCGTTCGTACGATCGCTGCGGCGGCGGGCGTGACGATCGAGGTCGCGCAGGGCGAGCGCGCGGCGCTGCACCCCGGACGCACCGGAGTCCTCTCCGTCGGCGCGACCGCCGTCGGCTACGTCGGGGAGCTCCTCCCGTCCGTCGCGGAGGATGCCGACCTCCCCGGCCGGGTCATCGTCGCCGAACTCGATCTCGACCTCGTGCTCTCCCTCGCGGGCGAGAAGGTCGTTGCTGCGTCGCTGTCGGGTTACCCGGCGGCCACGCAGGACGTGTCGCTCGTGGTGGACGCCGCCGTACCGGCATCCGATGTCCGCACCGCGCTCGTCGACGGCGCGGGCGACCTGCTGGAGTCGCTGCGACTCGTCGACGACTACCGGGGGGCTGGGGTTGCGGAGGGCTCGAAGAGTCTGACGTTCGCCCTCCGCTTCCGTGCGCCCGACCGCACGCTCACCGCTGCTGAGGCGACGGAGGCGAAGCTCGCCGGCGTCGCCGTCGCCGCGGAGCGCTTCGGGGCGAGCCTGCGCGAGTAGCCGCTGCGCTCTGCCCGGAGCGGAACGCGGTGTCGTCCCGCCCGATGCTCTGATGGGATGTCAGGATGACGAATGTGCTGATCCTGGGCGGGACCGGTTGGCTGAGCGGTCGGGTCGCCCGCGCCTGGGCGGACGCAGGTGCCCGCGTCACCTGTCTTGCGCGCGGCGGGCGACCCGCACCGGACGGAACGGAGCTCATCGCCGCCGACCGGGCGGCGCCGGGAGCGTACGACGCCGTGGCCGAGCGCGAGTGGGACGAGGTGGTCGAGATCTCCTCGACGCCAGAGCACGTCGCAGCGGCGGTCGCCGCGCTCGCGCCTGTCGCCCGTCATTTGACGTACGTGTCGTCGCTGTCGGTGTACGCGGCGAACGACGTCGTCGGCGCCGACGAGGGCGCCGAGGTCAGTGCGCCGCTTCGGCCGGGGGAGGAGTACGACTACTCGCGTGCGAAGGCCGCCGCTGAGGCATCCGTCCGCGACGCTTTCGGTGATCGGGCCGCGATCGTGCGCCCGGGCCTCATCGTCGGCCCGGGCGACCCCACCGATCGGTTCGGCTATTGGGTCGCGCGCTTCGCGCTCGCCGGGGAGGAGCCCGTCCTCACGCCGACGTTCGAGGGCCGTATGGCGCAGGTGATCGACGTCGACGACCTCGCCGCCTTCCTCGTCAGGTGCGGGGCGGAGAAGCGCGCGATCGTGTCCAACGCCGTCGGTGACCCGATGCCGCTCCGCGCGCTCATCGACGCCGCCCGAGAGGTGGCGGGTCACGGCGGTGATGTCGTCGAGGCGGACGACGAGTGGCTGGTCGCACACGACGTGCAGTACTGGATGGGGCCGCGGTCACTCCCGCTGTGGTTGCCGAGCGACATGCCGGGGTTCGCGACGCGTTCGCATGCCGCGTACAGCGCCGCCGGTGGCTCGCTCCGCGACGTCCGCGACACCCTCCGGCGCACCCTCGCCGACGAACGCGCGCGGGGGCTCGCCCGCGAGCGCAGCAGCGGGCTGACGCGCGCGGAGGAGGAGGAGCTCATCGCGGTGCGGCGGGGCAGGAATTGAGCCGGCGTGGCGTATCCCGTCAGCGGTATCGGCGACCCTCGTCGCGCCGATAGGCGATGACGGCGACGAGGGAGAGCACCAGCGTCCAGGCCACGATGCCGATGACCGCCCAGAGGGGAACCGCGGTGCCCAGCGCGACGTTCACCACGATCTCGCGCGCCTGACGGACGGGGAGGAAAGCCGAGGCGACGTCGAGCCACCGCGGGAACAGTTGCGGGGGGAGGAACAGTCCGCCGCCGAAGGCGAGGAGGAACATCGCCACCTGCGTCACCGCGATCGCGGCCTTCGGGCCGGTCAGGGTACCGATGAGGATGCCGATGAGCCCGGACGGGGCCGCGGTCACGACCGCCAGGGCCATCGCTCCGAGAGCATCGAGGGGTTCGGGGCGAGCCTGGGTGAAGAGGCCACCGATCACGAGAAGCGGCACCATCGCCGTCACGGAGATCACCAGGGTCGCCGACAGCAGACCCAGGATGCGGGCGCTCGCCGCTCCGGGAAGGGTTCGCAGGTAGGGGGCCCAGGGTTTCGCCCGCTGCTCGGCCAGCTCGATGCCGAGGGAGAACAGGCCCGCCGACATGAAGGCGAACACCACCATCGAGCACAGCGCGGCGGTGGCGAACTCCGCTGACCCCCGCACCGCGGGCTGCGGAAGCACGAACAGGCAGAAGGCGAGACTCGGGAAGACCAGCGACCCGAGCACGGCGATGGGCACGCGGGAGGTCTCCACCAGGTTGTAGCGGGCGTGGGTCGCGGCCAGGGCGAGTGTGGACATGGGTCTCCGATCGTCAGCGGGAGGAGGGTGAGGTGAGCGAGAGGAAGGCTTCTTCGAGCGTGGCGCCGCGCACCTGCAGGTCGGAGAAGGGGAGCTCGTGTGCGACGAGCTTTCGCACGAAGGCGTCGGCGTCGGAGACGACCGCGCTGACCAGGGCGGAAGGGCCGAGGGATGCGCCGTCGACGACGGTGATGGCGGCGTCGGGCTCGAGGGCGCGAAGGTGCGCCGGCTCGACGCCGCGCAGCGTGACCCGACGGCGGCCGACACCGGCCATGATCGATGACAGCGTGTCATCCGCTCGGATGCGCCCGTCGTCGATGACGACCACGCGCTCGGCGAGCTGCTCGATCTCCTCCAGATGGTGGCTGGTGACGATGACCGTGCAGCCCGCCGCGTGTCGGGCGCGCACGGCCTGCCACAGCGCACGCCGCCCCTCGACGTCGAGCCCGGTGGTCGGTTCGTCCAGGAGGACGAGGCGGGGGTCTCCGACGAACGCCATCGCCACGGCGACGCGGCGCTGCTGGCCGCCCGACAGCCCGCCGCACAGGGCGTCGACGAGGTCGTCGAGACCGAACTCCGACACGATCCGGTCCCGGGGCGCCGGTGCCGGATAGTGCGCCGCGACGAGCTCGAGCACTTCCTTGACCCGCAGAGAGTCGGGGAGCGCCGTCGCCTGGGGCGTGCTCCCCAGGGTACGTCGGGCCGCGGGGTCGCGAGGGTCGGCGCCGAAGAGGCGAACGGTTCCCGATGTCGGCTGTCGGACGCCCGTGAGGAGGGAGAGTGCCGTGGTCTTGCCGGCGCCGTTCGGCCCGAGAAGACCCACGCACTCCCCGGCATCGACCGCGAGCGAGACGTCGTCGAGTGCGGTCACGTCGCCGAAGCGCTTGGTGACGCCGAGAAGCTGGACGGGGCGGGTCATGAGGATCCTCCGAGAAGGTCGAGCAGGTGAGCGCGGTAGGTGCGGAATGCGGTGCGCCCGGTGGGGGTGAGCGTGATGAAGGTGGTGGGCTTGCGGCCGGAGAAGGCCTTGGCGATGCCGACGTAACCGGCGGCCTCGAGTTTTGCCAGGTGCGTGGTGAGGTTCCCCGCGGTCATGTCGAGGAGCTTCTGGAGGGCGGGGAAGGTGATGTCATCGCCGTCGGCGAGTGCCTCGGTGAGTGCCGTCATGATGCGGAGCCGCGCCGGAGCGTGGATGACCGGATCGAGATCGTTCACGCGGTGTCCCGTCGCGGCTCGAGCGGCAGGACACCGCGGCCGAGGAGCACCGCGACCACGAGCATCGCGATCGGACCCACGACCGCGTAGACGAGGTAGTGCACGGGTGTGCCGAGGAACGTCGCGATCCCGGCGACGGCGATGAAGACGACCCCGAGCGCATACTGCGGAAGGGAGCGCCAGAGTGCGCCGCCGCCGAGGTAGAGGATCCCGACGACGAGGGCGAACACTCCGGGGTAGAGCACGGCGGCGGTGTCGGGCGGGAGGCCGACGCGCTGGGCACCCGCGAGAAGGATGGATGCACCGACCATCGCCACCGTCCACGACCAGCCGTACAGCATCCCCTGGACGCGGGAAGCACCGCGGATCCCGGATGAGGCGCTTCTCACGCCGGTGGCGATCGACCAGACGATGGCGACCACGATGGAGGCGGCGAAGACCGGCCACGCGGCGGCTGCGGGAACGAGGGGGTCGGGTGTCGCGGAGAGATACAGCACGCCGAAACCGATCGCCCAGGCCGCAGCCCACACCGCCAGCAGCACGACGTAGCTGCGCACCAGGCGGCTCTGGGTCATCCGTTGCTGAGACTGCATGACCCGCAGCATCCGCTCCGCCTGATCTCTGCCGGGATTCGTTGGATCACTCACGCAAACAAGTTTGCATCGCAAACTGAAACTGTCAAGTGCCGGCGCATCTGCCGGTTTGCATGGCGCGGGCGAGCGCCGCTATGGTCGGCGCATGCCTTCGGCCGCGCCCGACTCCGCCACGCTCGCTCCGAGCGTCGCTCCCGTGCGCCGACGTCTGGACGGACGCCGACTCTAGGCGACCCCGCGCACATCCCCTGGAGGGGAGTCACGGGCGTCGCCGTCGGCAGCCCACGACCCCAGACTCTAAGGTGGAATCCATGACATATTCGGTCGCCGTCTCCGGCGCATCCGGCTATGCGGGCGGCGAGATCCTCCGGATCCTCGCCGCACATCCCGACGTCGAGATCCGCACGGTCACCGCGCACTCCAACGCCGGACAGAAGCTCATCGAGCATCAGCCCCATCTGCGCTCGCTGGCGCACCTGACGCTCCAGGAGACCACCCCTGAGGTGCTCTCCGGTCACGACATCGTCTTCCTCGCCCTCCCGCATGGTCAGTCGGGGCAGTACACCGAGGCGCTGGGCGACACGCCGCTCGTCATCGACGCCGGCGCGGACCACCGGCTGGAGTCGGTGGGGGAGTGGGATCGCTTCTACGGCGGCGTGTTCCACGAGCCGTGGACCTACGGGGTGCCGGAGCTCCTCGTCGGTGCGGGCACGCAGCGGGACCGGCTGCGCGGGGCGACGCGCATCGCGGCGCCCGGGTGCAACGCCTCCACCGTGAGCCTCAGCCTCGCGCCGGGCGTCGCGGCGGGCGTCATCGACCCGGGCGACATCGTCACCGTGCTCGCGGTCGGGCCCTCGGGCGCCGGCAAGAGCCTGAAGCCGCACCTCCTGGGCAGCGAGATCCTGGGCACCGCCAACCCCTATGCGGTCGGCGGCAGTCACCGCCACATCCCCGAGATCAGGCAGGCGCTCGCCGCCGCAGCTCCCGGCGCCGCAGCCGCCATCCGGATCTCCTTCACCCCCGTCATCGTGCCGATGGCGCGCGGCATCCTCGCCACCTCGACCGCTCCCATCGCGCCCGGTGCGACCGACGACGACATCCGGGCGGCGTGGGAGCGGGCGTACGGCGACGAGACCTTCGTGCAGCTCCTTCCCTCGGGGCACTTCCCCCGCACCGCCGACGTGCTCGGAGCCAACACGGCGCTGATGGGGCTCGCGATCGACCGCGATGCGAACCGGGTGGTCGTCGTGACCGCGGTCGACAACCTCGTCAAGGGCACCGCGGGCGCTGCCGTGCAGTCCATGAACATCGCGCTCGGCCTCCCCGAGGGCCGGGCCCTCACCGTGAACGGAGTCGCCCCGTGAACATCGACGACGACAGGCCGCACGGATTCGCCTCCCGCGGTGTCACCGCGCCCCAGGGCTTCGAGGCGGCCGGGGTCGCCGCGGGTCTGAAGTCCACCGGGAAGCCCGATGTCGCCGTCGTCGTCAACCGCGGTCCGCTGAAGGTCGGCGCCGCGGTCTTCACGAGCAACCGGGCCAAGGCCAACCCCATCCTGTGGTCGGAGCAGGTGATCCGAGACGGCGTGGTCGAGGCGATCGTGCTCAACTCCGGCGGGGCCAACTGCTTCACCGGGTCGTTTGGCTTCCAGACCACGCACCAGACCGCCGAGAGGGCTGGCGAGCTCCTCGGCGTCGGCGCCGGCGACATCCTCGTCTGCTCCACGGGCCTGATCGGCGTGGGCGACGAGGTGTTCCGGCAGAAGGTGCTCGACGGGACCGAGCGGGCGGTCGCCTCGCTCGACTCCGACGGCGGCGATGCCGCATCCGAAGCGATCATGACGACAGACTCGCGGCCGAAGCGAGCCGTCGCGGCCGGCCGCGGATGGACGATCGGCGGTATGGCCAAGGGCGCGGGGATGCTGGCGCCCGGCCTTGCCACGATGCTCGTCGTCCTCACGACCGACGCCGTCCTGACCGCGGAGGAGGCCGATGCCCACCTGCGCGCGGCGACCCGCGTCACCTTCGACCGCCTCGACTCGGACGGGTGCATGTCGACGAACGACCAGGTGACCCTCATGGTCAGCGGCGCGTCGAACGTGACGCCCGATCCGGAGGAGTTCCGGCAGCGGTTGACCGCCGTGTGCGATGACCTCGCCCGCCAGCTCCAGGCCGACGCCGAGGGCGCGAGCCACGACATCAGCATCCAGGTCGAGAACGCGGCATCCGAAGACGACGCGGTCGTCGTCGGGCGCTCGGTCGCCCGCAACAACCTCTTCAAGGCCGCGATCTTCGGCAACGACCCCAACTGGGGACGCGTGCTCGCAGCGATCGGAACCACCGATGCCGAGTTCGACCCCTATGACGTCGACGTGTGGATGAACGGCGTGCGGGTGTGCACCCAGGGCGGCCCCGACCGCCCGCGCGAGGACGTCGACCTGACGCCGCGCGCCACGGTGGTCCGCATCGACCTGAAGGCGGGCGACGCTCATGCGCTCATCCGCACCAACGACCTCACCCACGACTACGTCCACGAGAACAGCGCGTACTCCTCATGACCGACATCCAGACCACCGATCCCAGTGAGGCGAGCGCGAGAGCCGCGGTCCTCATCGACTCGCTTCCGTGGCTCCGGCGCTTTCGCGACCAGGTCATCGTGATCAAATACGGCGGCAACGCCATGGTCAGCGAAGAGCTGCAGGATGCCTTCGCCGCCGACATGGCCTACCTCCGCTACGCGGGCGTGAAGCCGGTCGTCGTGCACGGGGGTGGCCCTCAGATCTCCTCCATGCTCGACCGGCTCGAGATCCCCAGCGAGTTCAAGGGCGGCTACCGGGTCACCAGCACCGAGGCGATCTCGGTGGTGCGGATGGTGCTCACCGGTCAGATCAATCCGCAGCTGGTGGGGAAGATCAACACCCACGGTCCGCTCGCGACGGGCCTGAGTGGAGAGGACGCCGGGCTCTTCGGCGGCCGCCGACGGGGCGTCACCATCGACGGCATCGAGCACGACCTGGGACGGGTGGGCGATGTGGTCGAGGTCGACCCGCAGCCGGTCCTCGACCATCTCGCCGCCGGGCGCATCCCGGTGGTCTCCAGCATCGCGCCCGACCTCGATCGGCCCGGCGCGTCACTGAACGTCAACGCCGACGCGGCGGCGTCGGCGCTCGCGGTCGCTCTGAAGGCGGTGAAGCTCGTGGTCCTCACCGACGTGCCGGGCCTGTACGCCGATTGGCCGAACCGTGACTCCCTCGTCTCGCACGTGACCTCATCGGCCCTGCGGGAGATCCTCCCCACGCTGGAGTCGGGCATGATCCCCAAGATGCAGGCGTGCCTCGAGGCGGTCGAGGGAGGCGTCGAGACGGCGGCGATCATCGACGGTCGGGTACCGCACTCGGTGCTCGTGGAGATCTTCACCAGCAACGGAATCGGAACAGAGGTGGTGCGAGGATGACCTGGCAGGATGACGCGGGGCGCGACCTCGTTCGCAGCTTCGGCGACCGGATGGCGATGTTCGTCCGAGGTGAGGGTGCGTACCTCTGGGATGACGCGGGGACCCGGTATCTCGACTTCCTCGGCGGCATCGCGGTGAACTCCCTCGGGCACGCCCACCCCGTGTTCGTCGATGCGGTGGCGCGACAGGCCGCGACCCTGGCGCACGTGTCGAACTACTTCGCCACGCCGCCGCAGCTGGAGCTCGCGGCGCGGCTGAAGCGACTGGCCGGCACCGGCGAGCGCGGACGGGTGTACTTCGGCAACTCCGGCGCCGAGGCCAACGAGGCCGCCTTCAAGCTGGCGAGGCTCCACGGCGGCGCCGATCGTCCCCGCATCCTCGCCCTGCGCGACGCCTTCCACGGACGCACGATGGGAACGCTGGCCCTGACCGGGAAGTCCTGGATGCAGGAACCCTTCCTGCCGATGGTTCCCGGAGTGGAGTTCATCGATTCGACGGTCGAGGCGCTCGAGGCCGCCATCAGCGAAGACGTGGCAGCGCTCTTCGTCGAGCCGATCAAGGGCGAAGCAGGCGTGGTGGAACTGCCCACCGGATACCTGGCGGCAGCGCGTGAGCTCACCGAGCGCCACGGCGCCCTGCTCATCGTCGACGAGATCCAGACCGGGGCCGGCCGGACGGGGGAGTGGTTCGCCTTCCAACACGCAGGCATCACCCCCGACGCCATCACGGTGGCCAAGGGCATCGGCGGCGGGTTCCCGATCGGGGCGCTCATCACCTTCGGTGCGGCCAGTGAGCTCTTCTACCCCGGCACGCACGGTTCCACCTTCGGCGGCAACGCCCTCGGCACCGCCGTCGCCGCCGCGGTCCTCGCGGAGATCGAGCGGGCAGACCTCCTTGCCAACGCTCGGGACCGGGGTCGGCAGCTGCGCGACGCGATCACCGCGATCGACTCGGACCTGATCGAAGGATGCCGCGGTCAGGGTCTGCTGATCGGTGTCGCGTTGCGTCATCCGCTCGCCAAAGCCCTCGTCGCGGCGGCTCAGCAGCACGGTCTGATCATCAATGCTCCCAACGACGCCACCATCCGGCTCGCGCCGGCGCTGACGATCGGCGACGTCGAGGTCGACGACTTCCTCGAGCTCTTCACCGCCGCGATCCGTTCGGTGGAGGACGCGCTCGTTCTCGACGGTGCGGAAGCGGCCTCCGGCGAGGGGAAAGGATCGAGATGACGCGTCATCTTCTTCGCGACGACGACCTCACCGCCGCCGAACAGCGGGAGATCCTCGACCTCGCGGTCGAGCTCAAGAGCGACCGATGGAGGCTGCGACCCCTCGAAGGCCCGCAGACGGTCGCGGTGATCTTCGACAAGTCCTCCACCCGCACTCGGGTGTCGTTCGCTGTGGGCATCGCCGATCTCGGCGGCTCGCCGCTCATCATCTCCACCGCCAACAGTCAGTTGGGCGGCAAGGAGACGCCGTCGGACACCGCGAGGGTCCTCGAGCGTCAGGTCGCCGCGATCGTCTGGCGCACCTATGCGCAGGCGGGTCTGGAGGAGATGGCCGAGGGAACCCGGGTTCCCGTCGTCAACGCCCTCTCCGACGACTTCCACCCGTGTCAGCTGTTGGCCGACCTGCTCACCATCCGCGAGCACAAGGGGGAACTGGCAGGACTCACGCTCTCGTTCTTCGGTGACGGGCGCTCGAACATGGCGCACTCCTACCTCCTCGCGGGCGTCACGGCGGGCATGCACGTGCGCGTCGCCTCACCCGAGGACTACGCACCGCGGGATGACGTCGTCGCGGCGGCGGACCGTCGAGCCGCGGAGACCGGTGGCAGCGTGGTCCTCTACACCGATCCGAACGAGGCAGCGGCCGGCGCCGACGTCATCGTGACCGACACCTGGGTGTCGATGGGCAAAGAGGAAGAGAAGCTCGCGCGGCTCCGCGACCTCGGGTCGTACAAGGTCACCACCGAGCTCATGTCGCTGGCCGCCGACGACGCCATCTTCATCCACTGCCTCCCCGCCGATCGCGGGTACGAAGTGGACGCGGAGGTCATCGACGGCCCGCAGAGCGTCGTGTGGGACGAGGCGGAGAACCGCCTCCACGCACAGAAGGCGCTGTTGGTGTGGCTGCTCCGTCAGCAGTGACCGACCGCCGCACCGGTTCGCTGGCCCGCAATTGGGATCGGCTGAACGGGAAGGGACGGCTCGCCGGGATCGATCTGGCTCGGGGGCTGGCCGTGCTGGGGATGTTCGCCGCACACCTGCTGGTGACCCCCGAGCTGCTGTGGACGGCCCCCGCGACGTGGCTGGGAATCGTCGACGGTCGATCTTCGATCCTGTTCGCAACCCTCGCCGGAGTCTCGATCGGCCTGGTGACCGGCGGCCCTCGCCCGCTCGGGCGCGAGGCGATGGCGGTCGCGAGAATGCGCCTCGGCGTCCGCGCGGGCCTCCTGTGGGGACTCGGCGTGCTGCTCATCGCCACCGGGGTGCCGGTCTACGTCATCCTCCCCGCCTACGCGATCATGTTCGTCCTCGCCCTGCCCTTCACACGGCTCGCGGCGTCTCCCCTCCTCACCATCGCGGCGGGCCTGGCGGTGGTGATGCCGTGGATCCAGGTGCTCCTCGATGAGGCGCCGCTGTGGTCGACCCCGCTCGGCGATGAACTGTCGGCCGCCGTCGGCTGGCACTACCCGTTCCCCGTGTGGATGGCCTTCGTCCTCGCGGGCCTCGGGCTCGCGCGCGCGGACCTCACCCGGCTGCGAGTGCAGCTGATCGCGCTCTCGGCCGGCGTCGTCCTGGCTGCCCTCGCGTACGGACTCGACGCGGCTGCGCGCGGTGGTGGCGATCCGGTGACGCCCACGCTGTGGAGCGAGGTCTGGACGGCCGAACCCCACTCGAGCGGACTCCTCGAAGTCGTCGGATCCGGCGGTTTCGCGATCGCCGCCATCGCCGCCTCGCTCCTGCTGTGCCGCACGGCCGTCATCTGGCTCGTTCTCCCGCTGCGTGCCGTCGGTGCCATGCCGCTCACTGCCTACAGCGCGCAGATCATCGTCTGGGCGGTCATCGCCCTGGCGGTGTTCGGCAACACGAGTCTTCTCACACCGTTCCGCGAACTCGAACCCTTCTGGCCCCTGACGCTCGGCATCGTCGCGGGATGCACGGCCTGGGCGCTGCTGGTCGGACGAGGTCCGTTCGAGTGGACATTCGACCGGGTGTCGAAGCTGATCGTGCCGAGCTCGTTGACGAAGAGGAGCAATCCGTGACCAAGGACGAACAGACCAACGAGGGCGCTCTCTGGGGCGCGCGTTTCGCCTCCGGCCCATCGCCTGAGCTCGCGGCGCTAAGCGTATCGACGCATTTCGACTGGGCGTTGGCGCCCTATGACATCGCCGGTTCGCACGCTCACGCGAAGGCCTTGGCGGCGGCGGGCTACCTCACCGCGGACGAGGAACAGCGGATGCATGACGGTCTGGACCGCCTCCTGGACGCCGTGCGCGAGGGCACCCTTCGTCCCCGGCCGTCGGACGAGGACGTGCACGGCGCGTTGGAGGCGGCGCTCATCGCCGCGGTCGGACCGGAGCTCGGCGGCAAGCTGCGGGCCGGTCGAAGCCGGAACGATCAGATCGCGACGCTCGTGCGGATGTACCTGGTCGACCACGCCGCGGTGGTCGCTCGCGATGTGCTGCGTCTCATCGACGCGATCGTCGCGCAGGCCGAGGCGCACGCCGACGCGATCATGCCGGGACGCACGCATCTTCAGCATGCGCAGCCCGTGCTTCTCGCCCATCACCTCCAGGCGCACGCCTGGCCGCTCGTGCGCGATCTCGAGCGGTTGCGAGACTGGCGTGCTCGAGCCGACGCGTCACCGTATGGAGCCGGCGCGCTCGCCGGATCGACGCTGGGACTGGATCCGGCGCTGGTCGCCCGCGAGGTCGGCCTCGGGCGGCCGACCGAGAATTCGATGGACGGCACCGCCGCCCGCGATGTCGTGGCGGAGTTCGCCTATGTCGCGGCGCAGATCGGTGTCGACCTCAGCCGTTTCGCCGAGGACATCATCCTGTGGAACACGCGCGAATTCTCCTTCGTGATCCTCGACGACGGTTTCTCCACGGGCTCGAGCATCATGCCGCAGAAGAAGAACCCCGACATCGCGGAGCTGGCTCGTGGGAAGACGGGCAGGCTCATCGGCAATCTGACCGGACTGCTGACGATGCTCAAGGGCCTCCCGCTGGCCTACAACCGTGACCTGCAGGAAGACAAGGAGCCGGTCTTCGACAGTGTGCGGACGCTGGAGGTCGTCCTTCCCGCCTTCGCGGGTATGGTCGCCACTCTCCGGTTCGACGTCGATCGCATGCGTGAGCTCGCCCCCGCGGGATTCTCCCTGGCAACAGATGTCGCCGAGTGGCTGGTCACGCGCGGCGTGCCGTTCCGAGATGCGCATGAGATCTCCGGTGCGCTGGTCCGGGCTTGCGAGGATCGGGGGATCGGTCTGGAAGACGTCGACGACGAGCTGCTCGCCGCGGTCTCGCCGTACCTCGCGCCCGAGGTACGGGCGGTACTGACGGTCGAGGGTTCGGTGGCCAGTCGCTCCGGTGTCGGCGGGACCGCACCGCACCGCGTCGCCGAGCAGCGTGCCGAGCTCATCGCCCGGGCGCAGGCGGCAGCGGCGTCGTTCCTTCGCTATCAGTGAATGAGTGATAATGAGAGGAATATCATACTTTCGTTGATATTCCCCCCTTTATCAGCCGTATGCTGATGTCATGCCCACCGCGGTGATTGCCGACATCGTCTCGTCTCGCGAGCTCGTGAACAGGAGAGCGGCGCAACGCGACCTGGAGACCGCGCTCGCCCGGGTCGCCGCCGACGGCCCGCCCTCCGAACGAGCCCTCCTCCCCGTCGTCGGTGACGAGATGCAGGGGGTGTACCCGCATCTCTCATCGGCATTGGCAGCGACCATGCTGCTTCAGCTCGCCCTCCCCGAAGGCGTCGAGCTTCGATTCGGGATCGGCCTCGGCGAGATCGAGGAGATCCCGTCTGTCGGCGGCGCGTTGTCGGAGGGAGAAGCATGGTGGGCGGCGCGGGCTGCGATCGAGGAAGTCGAGAACCTCGCGCGCCGGGTCGCGCCGTCGGCGCGTACCTGGGTGGCGGCGACGGGAGCGGCGTCCGCGGAGATCAGTGAGATGGTCCGCGTGGCCAACAGCGGACTGCTCTCGCGCGATCGCGCGATCTCCCAGCTGAGCCCACGCACCCGGCGCCTCGTCTACGGGCGATGGCTGGGCCGCACTCAGAGCGATCTCGCTGCGACGGAGGGGGTCGGCCAGTCCGCGGTGTCGCAGGCCCTCGCGTCCGCCGAAGCCGGGGCACTCATCGAGGGGCTCCGGGTGCTCATCGGCGACCGAGGGTGAGCTTCACCAGATCGCCAGCCACACGGCTGCTGCCACGGCGGAGGCCCAGAGCAGACTGGCCAGGGTGCCGACGATGAACCGCTCGCGGGCGGCGGGTGTCGCCAGCTCCGAGAAGCGGCCGACGCCCTTCAGCGCGACGACCACGGCGATGACGGCCGGGAAACCGGCGAGGATCCCCAGGGCGATCGACGCCCGCTCGAGAAAACCGATCGTGGTCCCGCCTCGCAGGATCTCCTCCTGCCGGGACTCGGAGTGCTCGGCGGCGAGTTCGACGAGGATGCCTCCGCGCGGCCCCTCGGTGGTGCGACCGTCCGCGGCGACGAGGACCCAACGGGTGAACGGGTTGCCGCCGAGCACGGCCAAGGCCACCCCCAGGAACGCAAGGATCGCGCCGAGGAGCACCGGAACGTTGTAGGGGAGCACCGCGACGACGACGAGGGCGAGCAGGACGAGTCCGGCAGCGACGGACAGCAGGGATGCATGGGGGCGGCGTTGAGCGACGGTGACCAGGACGAGCGCGGCGCACAGGCAGAGGAACAGGAAGATCACGACGATCGCGACCGCCAGGGGGTCGGTGGCGTCGAGGGCATCCGTCATGCCGCAAGTGTGCCACGCAGCTCGGACAGGCCTGCGAAGGCGGATCCGGCCGGGTTCGGCGGAGCCGCGGCACGCACGGAGAGCGCAGAGCGCGCTGATAACCTGGCAGGCGTGTCATCCGCCGTCGTCGTGAACGCGACCGCCCCCGCGAACGATCCGTCCTTCGACAACGTCTGGGACGAACTGGTGTGGCGCGGACTGATCCACGTCTCCACCGATGCCGAGAAGCTTCGCTCGCTCCTCGGCGGTGAGCCGATCACTTTCTACTGCGGGTTCGACCCGACGGCGCCGAGCCTTCACCTGGGCAACCTGGTGCAGCTGCTGACCATGCGCCGTCTCCAGCTCGCCGGACATCGTCCGCTCGGCCTGGTGGGGGGATCCACCGGACTCATCGGCGATCCCCGCCCTTCGAGCGAGCGGACCTTGAACACCAAGGAGACCGTGGCGGAGTGGGTCGGGTACCTCCGTGCTCAGGTGGAGCGCTTCCTGAGT
Source organism: Microbacterium sp. CCNWLW134 (assembly GCF_037083565.1). Lineage (NCBI taxonomy): Bacteria > Bacillati > Actinomycetota > Actinomycetes > Micrococcales > Microbacteriaceae > Microbacterium > Microbacterium sp. CCNWLW134. The sequence continues at coordinate 923,589 of NZ_JBAOJU010000001.1, forward strand.
TTCGACGGTGACAACGCTGCTCGCATCGTGAACAACCTCGACTGGACGGCGCCGCTGTCAGCGATCGATTTCCTTCGCGAGATCGGCAAGCACTACCGCGTCGGCAAGATGCTGAGCAAGGACGCCGTCAGCGCGCGCCTGAATTCTGAAGCCGGCATCAGCTACACCGAGTTCAGCTACCAGATCCTGCAGGGGCTGGACTACCTCGAGCTCTTCCGCACGTACGGTTGCGTCCTGCAGACCGGCGGATCCGATCAATGGGGCAATCTCACCAGCGGTGTCGACCTGATCCACTACGTCGAGCACACGTCGGTGCACGCGATCGGCACGCCGCTGATCACCAACAGCGACGGAACGAAGTTCGGCAAGAGCGAGGGCAACGCCGTCTGGCTCGACCCCGCGATGTGCAGCCCGTACCGGATGTACCAGTTCTGGCTCAACACCGACGACGACGACGTCATCGCGCGTCTGAAGATCTTCACCTTCCTCTCGCGTGAGGAGATCGAGCACCTCGAACGGCTCGTGGACGCGGAGCCATTCCGTCGAGCCGCGCAGAAACGCCTGGCCGCCGAAGTGACCTCGCTCGTGCACGGGGAGGTGGCCACGGCCTCGGTCATGGCCGCCTCCGACGCCCTGTTCGGGCAGGGCGACCTTCGCACGCTGGATGCCGACACGCTGGCACAGGCACTGCGCGAGCTGCCCCACGCCGAGATGGATCGCGGTGCATCCGTGGTGCAGGCGCTCGTTCAGACCGGACTGGTCGCGAGCCTCTCTGAGGCAAGGCGTGCCATCGCGCAGGGCGGGGTCGCCATCGACGGCCTCCGCGTCAGCGACGACACGGCCACTGTCGACGGATCCCTGCCGGGCGGAGTCTCGGTGCTCCGTCGCGGCAAGAAGACGCTCGCGGGCGTCTTCGTCCGCTGACCTCCGTCCGTTCACCGCGCCTTCCCGAAGGCTCCCGGTGTCGACGCCCACGCAGGACCGATGAGCTCACCGTCGAAGGACGAGCCGGGTTGCGCTCCGCCATCATCGATCCTGCGTACGCACGCGCCGACGCGACGGCACCGGGTTCACCCGCGGATTTCCGCGGATCGCAGCCGCGACACGCCCGGGATGCGAGCACGATTTGCCAGTCCTGCAGGGCGCACGTAAATTATTACTTGTTCGCCCCAAAGGGAAGCGAGAGAGGCCGAGAGCCTCACCCCCCTCAAGCGGAGAACATCCCCCCTCAAGAAAGAGCTGAAGCTCGGACTTGAGACTCGTCGGCCGGAAGGTCTACGATGGGGAGCCCCCCCGACGATCGAGCCGATCGACCGTCATCCGAAACCTTTTCGGTTCCGAATGACACGATTTGACGGAGTCGAACACGGGGGCTAAGCTAGAGAAGTTGCCCTGCGGAGATGGTCGAGAGGCCAGAAAGCAGGAGCATCCGATCCTTGAGAACTCAACAGCGTGCACTTGTCAAATGCCAAATAACCTCGTTCCGGCGTAAGCCGGATAGAGATTCCTTTGGATCAAAGACCGACCTTCGGGTCGGCAACGGATAGTCAGCAATGATATCCCTTTGGTCAGATCAAACTCGCTGCTGTCGGTCTATTCCGACCGGCTCGCAGCAACATTTCTTTACGGAGAGTTTGATCCTGGCTCAGGATGAACGCTGGCGGCGTGCTTAACACATGCAAGTCGAACGGTGAAAGGGAGCTTGCTCTCTGGATCAGTGGCGAACGGGTGAGTAACACGTGAGCAACCTGCCCCGGACTCTGGGATAACAGCTGGAAACAGCTGCTAATACCGGATACGAGCTGCGAAGGCATCTTCAGCAGCTGGAAAGAATTTCGGTCCGGGATGGGCTCGCGGCCTATCAGCTAGTTGGTGAGGTAATGGCTCACCAAGGCGTCGACGGGTAGCCGGCCTGAGAGGGTGACCGGCCACACTGGGACTGAGACACGGCCCAGACTCCTACGGGAGGCAGCAGTGGGGAATATTGCACAATGGGCGAAAGCCTGATGCAGCAACGCCGCGTGAGGGATGACGGCCTTCGGGTTGTAAACCTCTTTTAGCAGGGAAGAAGCGAAAGTGACGGTACCTGCAGAAAAAGCGCCGGCTAACTACGTGCCAGCAGCCGCGGTAATACGTAGGGCGCAAGCGTTATCCGGAATTATTGGGCGTAAAGAGCTCGTAGGCGGTTTGTCGCGTCTGCTGTGAAAACCCGAGGCTCAACCTCGGGCCTGCAGTGGGTACGGGCAGACTAGAGTGCGGTAGGGGAGATTGGAATTCCTGGTGTAGCGGTGGAATGCGCAGATATCAGGAGGAACACCGATGGCGAAGGCAGATCTCTGGGCCGTAACTGACGCTGAGGAGCGAAAGGGTGGGGAGCAAACAGGCTTAGATACCCTGGTAGTCCACCCCGTAAACGTTGGGAACTAGTTGTGGGGTCCATTCCACGGATTCCGTGACGCAGCTAACGCATTAAGTTCCCCGCCTGGGGAGTACGGCCGCAAGGCTAAAACTCAAAGGAATTGACGGGGACCCGCACAAGCGGCGGAGCATGCGGATTAATTCGATGCAACGCGAAGAACCTTACCAAGGCTTGACATATACGAGAACGGGCCAGAAATGGTCAACTCTTTGGACACTCGTAAACAGGTGGTGCATGGTTGTCGTCAGCTCGTGTCGTGAGATGTTGGGTTAAGTCCCGCAACGAGCGCAACCCTCGTTCTATGTTGCCAGCACGTAATGGTGGGAACTCATGGGATACTGCCGGGGTCAACTCGGAGGAAGGTGGGGATGACGTCAAATCATCATGCCCCTTATGTCTTGGGCTTCACGCATGCTACAATGGCCGGTACAAAGGGCTGCAATACCGCAAGGTGGAGCGAATCCCAAAAAGCCGGTCCCAGTTCGGATTGAGGTCTGCAACTCGACCTCATGAAGTCGGAGTCGCTAGTAATCGCAGATCAGCAACGCTGCGGTGAATACGTTCCCGGGTCTTGTACACACCGCCCGTCAAGTCATGAAAGTCGGTAACACCTGAAGCCGGTGGCCCAACCCTTGTGGAGGGAGCCGTCGAAGGTGGGATCGGTAATTAGGACTAAGTCGTAACAAGGTAGCCGTACCGGAAGGTGCGGCTGGATCACCTCCTTTCTAAGGAGCATCTGGATGCCTCGGCATCCCAGAGCCCGCTTCGAGCGAATGTCTCGGAGGGGTCAGCTCATGGGTGGAACATTTGACGAGGTGCCTCACGGATCGTGCCGATCTCAGTACGCTGCTTGCAGCTGGAACGGAATGGTGCGGCTTCGAGAGGCACATGCACGCTGTTGGGTCCTGAGGGACCGGATGCGGGCCCCGCGGCGCTGATGCGCTTCGAGGCTCAGTCTGAACCTCAGGACCCTTCTTCGATGCCGCAACGCGGCATGCGGGAAGGGTACCGCCCGTACTTTGAGAACTACACAGTGGACGCGAGCATCTTAGAGACGCGTCGTTTACGACGCGCCTCACAAACGAATGATCGATAGATCAGCTCATGTGATTTCAAGTCTTTAAGAGCAAACGGTGGATGCCTTGGCATCTGGAGCCGAAGAAGGACGTAGCAATCTGCGATAAGCCTCGGGGAGTGGATAAGCACACTTTGATCCGAGGATCTCCGAATGGGGAAACCCCGCTGGGCGGCGTGCCGACCCAGTGACTCCCGCCTGAATATATAGGGCGGGTAGAGGGAACGTGGGGAAGTGAAACATCTCAGTACCCACAGGAAGAGAAAGCAACCGCGATTCCGTTAGTAGTGGCGAGCGAAACCGGAACAGGCTAAACCGAGTACGTGTGATATCCGGCAGGAGTTGCGTATTCGGGGTTGTGGGACTTTTCAGATTGTTCTGCCGAGCAGTCAGCGTTACAAGAAGGTATAGACGAACGGCATTGAAAGGCCGGTCATAGAGGGTGCCAACCCCGTAGTCGAAATGCCTCCCTTGACGCGAGAAGTATCCCAAGTAGCACGGGGCCCGAGAAATCCCGTGTGAATCTGTCAGGACCACCTGATAAGCCTAAATACTCCCAGATGACCGATAGCGGACAAGTACCGTGAGGGAAAGGTGAAAAGTACCCCGGGAGGGGAGTGAAATAGTACCTGAAACCGTTTGCTTACAAACCGTTGGAGCAGCCATAGCAGCTGTGACAGCGTGCCTTTTGAAGAATGAGCCTGCGAGTTAGCGATACGTGGCGAGGTTAACCCGAGTGGGGTAGCCGTAGCGAAAGCGAGTCTGAATAGGGCGATTCAGTCGCGTGTCCTAGACCCGAAGCGAAGTGATCTATCCATGGCCAGGCTGAAGCGACGGTAAGACGTCGTGGAGGGCCGAACCCACTTAGGTTGAAAACTGAGGGGATGAGCTGTGGATAGGGGTGAAAGGCCAATCAAACTTCGTGATAGCTGGTTCTCTCCGAAATGCATTTAGGTGCAGCGTTGCGTGTTTCTTGCCGGAGGTAGAGCTACTGGATGGCCGATGGGCCCTACAAGGTTACTGACGTCAGCCAAACTCCGAATGCCGGTAAGTGAGAGCGCAGCAGTGAGACTGTGGGGGATAAGCTTCATAGTCGAGAGGGAAACAACCCAGACCACCAACTAAGGTCCCTAAGCGCGTGCTAAGTGGGAAAGGATGTGGAGTTGCTCAGACAACCAGGAGGTTGGCTTAGAAGCAGCCACCCTTGAAAGAGTGCGTAATAGCTCACTGGTCAAGTGATTCCGCGCCGACAATGTAACGGGGCTCAAGCACGCCACCGAAGTTGTGGCATTGACATTATTGGTAGGCCTTCGTGGTCCAGCCGTGTTGATGGGTAGGAGAGCGTCGTGTGGCCAGCGAAGCGGCGGTGTGAACCAGCCGTGGAGGCTACACGAGTGAGAATGCAGGCATGAGTAGCGAAAGACGTGTGAGAAACACGTCCCCCGAATGACCAAGGGTTCCAGGGTCAAGCTAATCTTCCCTGGGTAAGTCGGGACCTAAGGCGAGGCCGACAGGCGTAGTCGATGGACAACGGGTTGATATTCCCGTACCGGCGAAGAACCGCCCCAGTCAATCCAGTGGTGCTAAGAGTCCTAGCCAGGAATGTACGGATCCCTTCGGGGTGAAGACGTCTTGGTGAACGCTCGACCCCATGCTGGTGCGGCTAGCGTATTAACAGGTGTGACGCAGGAAGGTAGCCCAAGCCAGGCGATGGTTGTCCTGGTGCAAGTGCGTAGGCCGAGTGATAGGCAAATCCGTCACTCATACAGGCTGAGACACGATGCGGATAAAAAGTGGGTGATCCTATGCTGCCAAGAAAAGCATCGACGCGAGGTTCAAGCCGCCCGTACCCCAAACCGACTCAGGTGGTCAGGTAGAGAATACCAAGGGGATCGAGAGAATCGTGGTTAAGGAACTCGGCAAAATACCCCCGTAACTTCGGGAGAAGGGGGGCCTTCGACGTACTAGGACTTGCTCCGAAAGCGTTTGGGGGCCGCAGAGACTAGTGGGTAGCGACTGTTTACTAAAAACACAGGTCCGTGCCAAGTCGCAAGACGATGTATACGGACTGACGCCTGCCCGGTGCTGGAAGGTTAAGAGGACGGGTTAGCCGCAAGGCGAAGCTCAGAATTTAAGCCCCAGTAAACGGCGGTGGTAACTATAACCATCCTAAGGTAGCGAAATTCCTTGTCGGGTAAGTTCCGACCTGCACGAATGGCGTAACGACTTCCCAACTGTCTCAACCACGAACTCGGCGAAATTGCATTACGAGTAAAGATGCTCGTTACGCGCAGCAGGACGGAAAGACCCCGTGACCTTTACTACAGCTTGGTATTGGTGTTCGGTGTGGCTTGTGTAGGATAGGTGGGAGACTTTGAAGCATGGACGCCAGTTCATGTGGAGTCATTGTTGAAATACCACTCTGGTCACTCTGGATATCTAACTTCGAACCGTAATCCGGTTCAGGGACAGTGCCTGGTGGGTAGTTTAACTGGGGCGGTTGCCTCCCAAAAAGTAACGGAGGCGCCCAAAGGTTCCCTCAACCTGGTTGGCAATCAGGTGGCGAGTGTAAGTGCACAAGGGAGCTTGACTGTGAGACTGACAGGTCGAGCAGGGACGAAAGTCGGGACTAGTGATCCGGCAGTGGCTTGTGGAAGCGCTGTCGCTCAACGGATAAAAGGTACCTCGGGGATAACAGGCTGATCTTGCCCAAGAGTCCATATCGACGGCATGGTTTGGCACCTCGATGTCGGCTCGTCGCATCCTGGGGCTGGAGTAGGTCCCAAGGGTTGGGCTGTTCGCCCATTAAAGCGGTACGCGAGCTGGGTTTAGAACGTCGTGAGACAGTTCGGTCCCTATCCGCTGCGCGCGTAGGAAGTTTGAGAGGATCTGACCCTAGTACGAGAGGACCGGGTTGGACGAACCTCTGGTGTGTCAGTTGTTCCGCCAGGAGCACCGCTGATTAGCTACGTTCGGGATGGATAACCGCTGAAAGCATCTAAGCGGGAAGCCGGCCTCAAGATGAGACTTCCATGCCTTCGGGCGAGAGGCTCCCAGCCAGACTACTGGGTTGATAGGCCAGATGTGGAAGTGCAGTAATGCATGCAGCTGACTGGTACTAATAAGCCGATGACTTGATAACACTTCGTTTGTGTTGCCCGCGTCCACTGAGTGGTTCTCGATGTACGGTCGAGAACCGCATGACAATGACTTTTGTTGTGCAGACTGAAACATCAATAGTGTTTCGGCGGCCATAGCGAGAGGGAAACGCCCGGTCCCATTCCGAACCCGGAAGCTAAGCCTCTCAGCGCCGATGGTACTGCAGGGGGGACCCTGTGGGAGAGTAGGACACCGCCGGACTTCTTTCGAGAAATGGCCACCCAATGTTGGGTGGCCATTTCGCGTTAACGGCCCAAGCAGGGTCGGAGGGGAGTGCGTCATGACCGAGGATCGACGCGGAAGATCGGATGATCGGAGGGATCGTCCGTCCCGCGACAGTCGGGGAAAGGACGCTGCGGGCCGGGAGAGCCGTCCCGACCGACCTCGGCGGTCCTCCACGGACCGAACGCCGTCGTCCGATCGCGGCAAGCCTGCGCGAAGCGGCGCTGACCGCCGGGACCGCGACATCGGACGCGACGGCGATCGTCGGAGCGCGCCTCGTCGTGAGGGCGAGCGCAGCGGTGGACCTCGACGTGACGGAGATCGAGGCGCCAGACCTCGCCGAGACGATCACCCCCGTCACGAGGAACGTCGTTCCCGCCGGCCGCAGTCCGAGCGGATTGCCGAGCCGGAGCTTCCCGAGGAGATCACGCCCCGGTCGCTCGACGCCGCCGCGCGCAATCAGCTGAAGACCCTGAGCAAAGAGAATGCCGAGGCGGTGGCGCGGCACCTCGCCATGGCTGCTCTGCTCATCGACGAGGATCCGACGCGAGCGCACGAACATGCTCTCGCCGCCACGCGTCGTGCCGGTCGTGTCGCCGTGGTGCGCGAGACCGCGGCGATCACCGCATACGCCGTCGGGGATTTCGCTCTGGCGCTGCGGGAGTTGCGCACCTATCGACGAATCTCCGGGCGTGACGATCAGATCGCCCTCATGGTGGACAGCGAGCGGGGGGTCGGTCGCCCGGACCGCGCTCTGGAGGTCGGCAGGGCGGTCGACCGCACGGTCCTTCCGACGGATGTGCGAGTGCACCTGGCGATCGCGATGTCTGGTGCACGGCTGGATCTCGGCGAGACCGAGCGGGCGCTACAGGAGTTGGACATTCCCGAACTCGACCCGGATCGCGCGTTCCCTTGGAGCCCCGACCTCTTCGCCGCGCGAGCGACCGTGCTCGAAGAGCTCGGCCGTCACGAGGAGGCGGCGTCGTGGCGTGCGCGCGCCGACGTGGCCGCCGATGTCATCGCCGGCGCGAACGGTGACGACCAGTGGGAGACCGTCGAGATCGCCGAGGTGATCGAGGAGATGGTCGATGTCGACCCCGTTTCGCCGTCTGCCGTCGCCGACCTCGAGGTCGATGTCACCGCCGGCGACGATGCAGGCGAGCGCGGCTGATGGCACTGTTCGGGAGACGGGGCGCGGGGCCCACGCCGCTCGACGGCGTGGACGTGCTCCTCGCGGATCTCGACGGTGTCGTCTACGCGGGTGCCGGAGCCTTGCCGTATGCAGTGACCTCGCTCACGCGGGCCCGTGACGGTCGGCGCCTCGCCTACATCACGAACAACGCCTCGCGCCCGGACACCGCGGTCGCGGAGCACCTCACGTCACTCGGGCTCCCCACTGCGGCGGAGGAAGTGGTGACGAGCCCGCAGGCAGCCATGCGGCTTCTTGCGGCACGCGTCGAAGCCGGTTCGAGGATTCTCGTCGTGGGCGGCGAGGGATTGACACGGGAGGTCGAGAAGGCCGGCTTCGTTGTGACCCGCAGCGCGGCCGATGAACCTGCGGCAGTCGTGCAGGGGTTCGCGCCGGAGGTCGGGTGGCTGCAGCTGGCCGAAGCGGCGTACGCCCTGAAGGTTCCCGAGGAGGACGGCGGGATCCCGTGGATCGCCACGAACACCGACTGGACGATCCCGCAGGCGCGCGGTGTCGCGCCCGGCAACGGCACGCTCGTATCCGCTGTGCACACGGCAGTCGGCCGACTGGCGACGGTCGCCGGGAAGCCGGAGACGCCGATCTTCGAGGAGGCGGTGTCGCGGTTCGGTGCGCACCATCCTCTGTTCATCGGTGACCGGCTCGACACCGACATTCTCGGTGCTGGGCGGGCCGGCATCGATTCTGCTCTCGTCTTGACCGGCATAGACCGACCCAAGCAGGTGCTCGCCGCACCGCCCGGATCGCGGCCCACGTATCTTCTCGGCGATCTGCGGGAGCTGCACGAGCCTTACCCTGCCGTCCGCGTGTCGGGCGACACCGTCACGGTGGGTCGGGCGCGTGTGCGGATCGACGGCGGCGACGTGCTCATCGACAGCGACGGCGACCGGCCGATCGACCTGCTTCGTGCCGGCGCGACGGCGATCTGGAACACGGGGCGCGCGATCTTCGGATTCCGTGTGCCCGAGCGGCTCTACGCCGACCCGTTTCACCGGCCGTGAGGGTCGAGAGGGGGCGGATCAGCCATCCGCCCCCTCTCACTCATTCCGGCGGCGTGTGCGCCAGGGCACGACGACGACGCGGGACGATCCGCATCACCGCCATACCGGCCGCGATCAAAGCGAAAGCGGCGAGGCCGAGCCACAGCGAATCGAATCCGGTGGCAGCGAGCGCTCCCGCTCCCGCGCCGGCTCCCATCGACGAAACGGCGTCGTTGTACATGGACGTCTCCTTTCCCTCTCACCACGCGCGTTGACGTCGGGTCAACGCGTCGAAGTAGGCCTTGGTGTGAACAAGCTGCAGGAACACATCCAGCAGCAGTTCGTACATGAGTGCCGCAGGCAGCATGTAGCGCCAGCCGCGGTCGCGCAGCGTGACGATGCGTTCGACCACGAAGATCGCGGTGACGCACAGCCAGAAAGGCTGCAGGCCCCACTGGCCCGTGACCACGGCGACCACGATGGTCGCGAGATACAGGTACGTCACCACGCAGCCGACCATCGTCAGGAGCTGCCGTCCCCAATAGGGCCACGTCACCCGCGTCAGCCCGTACTGCACGCAGTTCTCCACCGCCCCGCGCTTCCATCGCAAACGCTGACGCCAGAGCTCCGTCCAACTGGGCATCACCTCCGTCACGAGCGTGCAGCCGGCGGGACTGAGCACCTCGTAGCCGAGATGCTTGATGGCGAAAGTCAGTTCGTTGTCCTCGGTGAGGACGGTCGTGTCGTACACGCCGCCGTGGCCATCTCCGGAAGGAAGAGCGCCCCTCTCGCGGGCGCGGCTGATCTCGCGGAGGACGGCGGCTCGCATCACCGCTGCGGTTCCCGTGACGACGAGACATCTGCCATCCAGGCGCCGCACATCGCGCCCGTAACGGGCGTATTCGTTGCGTTGCAGGTGACCGACGAACCCGCCTCCCCCCGATCCGCGGAAGACGCCCCCGACGGCGCCGATCCGGGGGGAGGCGAGTGCGCGCAGCGCCGTGATGATGAACGCTGCGTCCAGGGCGGAGTCGGCGTCTTGAACCAGGACGAGGTCGTCATCGTCCAACTCGTTCAGCATCACGGCGAGCACCTGGTTGAGGGCGCCCGCCTTCTTCGCGGTGTTGCCCGTCGTCGGCCATACGTCGACACCGAGGTCCGCCGCAACGGCAGCGGTGTCGTCGGTGCAGTTGTCGGGGACCACCACGATGTGATCGGGGGGCGTGCTCTGCTGTCGCAGCCCCTGGATGGCAGCGCCGATCCCCGCCGCCTCGTTGTGGGCCGGGATGACCGCAACAAGCATGACCACTCCTCTCGTCCGTCACAGTGGAACGTGAACGATGGAGTGAGAATGAGGCGGAAAAGGCCTGATTCGAGGTTGTTTTCGGGTCAAACGGGTGACAACGACGTGTGCTCGAGGGGTGAATCGAGGGTGAACCCGACGGCCCTCCGTCGCGAGCGGACACACGAAGAGGACCGACGGGATGAGCCCCGTCGGTCCTCGTCGTTTCTGTCGGTGCGCGTCAGGTGGTCAGAACACCGAGACTCCGCGCGCGTTCGAGCGCGCCGTCACGCGTGGAGGCTCCCAGCTTCCGATACACGCTTCGCAGCTGCGTCTTGACGGTGTTGAGGGAGACGTGAAGCGACTGTGCGATCGTGCGCGGTGATTCTCCGGCAGCGAGCCGCGCGAGGACCATCCGTTCTCGGGGGCTGAGCGCGATGGCTTCATCGGCGATGTCGCCCGCAGCATCGACGGTCGACGCCAAGACCTCGAGCAGTGCTCGCTCCGCCGTGTCGAGATCGCCGCGCGTCGCTCGTTCGATGAGAAGGGAGAGAACCCTGCCGGGCACCTTCCGGAAGGCGCGGAGGGCTCCGCTCCTGGCGCACTCGCGAAGGAGGAATCGGAAGGCGGCGTCCGCGGAGCGGAGATCGCCGAGAAGCACGCGCGCCTGTGCATCGATCGCCGCGGCGTAGGTCAGGGACCGGATCGGGTGATCCTCGTCGAGGAAGCAGTTCCGGATCTCGTCCACCGCCCTGTGCGGTTCGCCGATCGCGAGCGCTGCGCGAGCCCGCAGGGCTGCGCCGCACACCAGGTGTGCGGGATCGGATTCGTCACGCAGCACGACGGCAGCCCGCGCGAGGTCGCCGGCGTGCATGAGCGCCTGCGCGCGATCTCCCATGCGGATGACGCCGAGGAGGCCCGCCCCTGTGCTCTCGCGTTCGATCACTCGCATCCGGCGGATCGCCTCGAAACGGCCCTCGAGGTCATCGCACTCCTCCGCCAGGAGTACCTGCAGGTGCCGCGCCAGGAACTCGAATTCCGATCCGTCCACTTCGCTCATCAGACGACGGAGCGCAGGCGCGTGGTGTCTGAGCTCGTCGCGCTCGGCGGCGATGAGCATCTCGGCGATCTCCAGCGGTGCTGTCCACAGCCCGCCGGGCATACGGTCGGCGAGGGGTCGAGCTGTGCGCATGACCCTGTCCGCCTCGGTGACGCTTCCCGTGAAGACCTCGACGATCGCGAGGAAGCCGAGAGCTTCGATGCGCTTGTGCGGAGTCAGGGTGGCGTCCGCGTCCCGCAGACCGCGCTCGAGGTCGCCGCGCGCGCGGAACAGATCTCCCATCAGGACGCGGATCGTGCCCCGTTTGAGCAGGGCGGCCGACCGCAGGTCGAGCCGATCGCGAATATCGCTGTGCGACGAGGAGAGGATCTCGAGGGCGGCGTCGGCGGAGTGGAGAGCTGCGAACAGGTCGCCGCGGGAGCGCTGCACGAGGCAGCGCAGAATCGCAGCTGACGCGCGCAGCCGGCCGCTCGTCTCAGGCCTGGCCTCGATCAGGATCTCGGCCTTCTCGAGGTAGGGCAACGCCCGCCACGCGCCGGCGGCTCCTTCCCATCGATAGGTCGCGGCCATGGCAAGCAGGAGACCTATGTCCTCGGACCAGAGATCCGTGGGATGGGACAGCACCCACGCGCGCAGCGCGGCGTCCCCCCTGCTCAGGGCCAGATTCCAGCCCTCGTCTGCCTCGGTGGGATTCATCGCCCCGGGCATGGGCGACGACGGATCGTAGACCGTCAAGGTTCGGGTTCCTTCCAGTCATCCACTGCCGACATCGCCGACACGGGTGCCCACTCCCGCTGTTCGGATCGACGCCATCGGCCGTAGAGTCCTCTGACTTTAAATGTTCGGAGCGGGTGCGGGATCGGATTCGAAGTATTCTGTGAGAATGACAGGCGGCTCCCAGGAAGCCGACGGCCCGGCACCGTCGGAGTTGCTGTCGGCGCTGGAGATCATCGAATCGCAGCCGTTGGCCGAGCGTGCCGACGCCTTCACCGCGATCCACGATGATCTCGCCCGGCGCCTGGACCAGACCCTCGGCGCCGGCGACCCGGCGCACCGATGACCGATCGTCTCGACGCGGCCCTGGCTGCCCGGGGTCTGGCGCGTTCTCGCACGCATGCCGCCTCGCTGATCTCCGCCGGAGCGGTGCGGGTCGGCGGCATCGAGATCCGGAAGGCCTCCCACCGCGTCGCCGACGACGCGGTCATCGACGTCGCCGCGGCCGATCACTACGTCAGCCGCGGTGCGGTCAAGCTCGTCGCGGCCCTCGATGCCTTCGACGTCGATCCCCGGGGACGCGTCGCGCTCGATCTCGGAGCATCCACGGGCGGCTTCACGCAGGTGCTTCGCGAGCGAGGCGCCCGCACGGTGGTCGCCGTCGATGTGGGTCACGGTCAGCTCGATGGGCGCATCCGTGCCGACGCCGCAGTCGTCGTCGTGGAGGGCTTCAATGCACGCGAGATGGCCCCTGAGGACTGGCGGTCGTGGTCGGCGGACACGACCGGCCCGGCGATCGTCGTCGGGGACCTCTCCTTCATCTCGCTGCGCCATATCCTCCCGGCCATCGCCCGTGTCGCGGCGGCATCGGCCGATGTCGTGCTGCTGGTGAAGCCGCAGTTCGAGGTCGGGAGGACCGGGGTGAGGGAGGGGCTGGTGACAGACCCCTCCGCGCGTGCCGACGCGGTCGCCGGTGTGCTGTGGAGCGCGTGGGACAGCGGTTTCGGGACGGAGGGTGTCATCGCCTCGCCCCTCCTCGGTGCGCGTGGCAACAGGGAGTTCCTCATCCACCTCCGACCGGGGGCGGGGCAAAACCCGACAGAATGGCTCGGGACCGTGAACGACGTGGCAGGGGAGCGATGACCGAGCCGGAGCGCAACATCCTCGTCGTCGCGCACGCGCATCGGCCTGCGACGATCGACGCGGCGACCCGTGTGATCACGGCGCTGAACGCCGCCGGAGCCCGTCCCGTCCTTCCCGCCGACGACACGGCCGAGATGCGCCTGCTGACCGAGCGCCTGTTCCGCGCCGAGGAACCGGAGGCATCGCGCGCCCGCATCGGCCGGCTCGGCGACGACGTCGCGATCGACGACATCGAGCTGGCGATCGTCCTCGGCGGCGACGGCACGATCCTCCGCGCGGCCGAACTCGTCCGCGACGGCCGCGCACCTGTCCTCGGGATCAACATGGGCCACGTCGGCTTCCTCGCTGAGATCGAGCCGGATGACATGGACGACGCCGTGCGCATGGTCATCGCGCGCGACTACGAGGTCGAGGAGCGCTTGACCCTGTCGGTTCGGGTGAAGGATGCCTCGGGTGCCGTGGTGTACGACACATGGGCGTTGAACGAGGCGACCGTGGAAAAGGCGAGCCGCCAGCGGATGCTCGAGGTCGTGATCGAAGTCGACGGGCGACCGCTGTCGAGTTTCGGATGCGACGGGGTCGTCGTGTCGACTCCGACCGGGTCGACGGCGTACAACTTCTCCGCCGGCGGCCCGATCATCTGGCCGACCGTGCAGGCCATCTCGGTGGTGCCGCTCTCGGCGCACGCTCTGTTCGCGCGGCCTCTTGTGGTCGGACCCGAGCACGCCGTGGCGATCGAGGTGCTCGATCGCACCGACGACACCGGCATTCTGTGGTGCGACGGACGCCGCTCCCACGACCTGCCCCCGGGTGCCCGTGTCGTGGTGCGTCGCGCCACGCATCCGGTCCGGCTGGCTCGCCTGCATCCAGCGGCCTTCACCGACCGGCTGGTGCGCAAATTCCGTCTGCCGGTCGAGGGCTGGCGGGGCCCGAGCACCGCGTCGGGCCGCGAGCGACCGTCATGATCGAGGAGATGCGTCTGCGCGGTCTCGGCGTCATCGCTGAGGCCACCCTGCCTCTGGGTCCCGGATTCACGGCGATCACCGGTGAGACGGGAGCCGGGAAGACGATGGTGGTGACCGGGCTCGGTCTGCTGCTCGGTCAGCGCGCCGATTCGTCGGTGGTTCGCGCGGGAAGCGGTCAGGCCGCGGTCGACGGGGTCTGGACAGTACCCGCGCGCGGCCCGGTCGCCGCCCGCGTCGAGGAGGCCGGGGGAGAGGTCGAACCTCTGGACGACGATCGGGCCGAGCTCTTCCTCGGCCGGACCGTCACCAGCGAGGGTCGAAGCCGCGCGAGTGTCGGCGGTCGGTCGGCCCCCGCCGGGGTGCTCGCCGACGTCGCCGACCATCTCGTCGTCGTGCACGGTCAGTCCGACCAGCTGCGCCTCCGCTCGACCGCGGCCCAGCGGGATGCCCTCGACCGCTTCGGCGGGGAGCCGGTGCGCTCCGCCCTCGCGGTCTACCGGGAGGTCTTCCACCGACACCGCCAGCTCGATGACGAGCTCCGTGTCCTCCTCGAGGCGCGCGAGACCCGCGCCAGGGAAGCCGACGACCTGAGGGCTGCCGTCGCCGAGATCGAGCAGGCCGATCCGCAGCAGGGGGAGGACGTCGAACTCGCGGTGCGTGCGGAGCGCCTGGCCAACGCCGAGGAGCTGCGGCTGGCTGCCGCCGCTGCCCATGACGCCCTCTCGAGCGATCTCGACGTGCCCGATGCGGCGACGCTGGTCGCCGAGGCCCGGCAGGCGCTGGAGCGGGTGGATGATCCGGCGCTGCGCGCCCACGCCGATGAGCTGGCCGACATCGGGTACCGCATCGTCGATGCCGCCACGGCCCTCTCGGCCTACCTCGCCGATCTCGACGAGTCCGGGCCGCGTGAGCTCGAGCAGGTGGAGGAGCGCCGCGCGGTCCTCGGAGCGCTCGCGCGTCGACACGGCACCCTCGACGCGGCGATCGCGTTCCTCGCGTCGGGATCCGCGCGGCTCATGGAGCTCGACGACGACGGCGACCGGGTCGCGCGCCTGTCTGCGGACCGCGATGAGGCGGCTGCTGAGCTCGACGCCGCAGCCGCGGCGCTGTCGGCCGCCCGGAGGGATGCCGCAGAGCGGCTGGGGCAGGCGGTGACGGCAGAGGTCCGCGCCCTGGCGATGCCCGACGCGCTCGTGCGGGTCGACGTCGCCGAGACCTCGGGGAGCGCGTCCGGCCGAGACGAGGTGACCTTCCTCCTGGCCGCCCACCCCGGGGCGGAGCCCCGGCCGGTGGCGCGCGGCGCCTCGGGTGGCGAGCTCAGCCGGGTGATGCTCGCGATCGAAGTGGTCATCGCAGGAGCGGATCCCGTGCCCACCTTCGTCTTCGACGAGGTCGACGCGGGCATCGGCGGCGCCGCCGCCATCGAAGTCGGCCGTCGCCTTGCGGTGCTCGCCCGATCGGCGCAGGTGATCGCGGTCACCCATCTCGCCCAGGTGGCGGCTTTCGCGGGCAACCATCTGACGGTGGAGAAGGCCAGCGACGGTTCGGTCACCGCCTCGAGCGTGCGGCGGCTGTCGGGTACAGACCGGGAAGCCGAGATGGCGCGCCTGCTCTCGGGCATGCCCGACTCCGATGCGGCGCTGACCCACGCCAGAGAACTCCTCGAACTCGGCGCTGCGACCGCAGCGTCACCACAACCGGCTGATAGGATCGAAGCCCGTGATGCAGACTCCTGAGGCGGGACCGAACGACGACACCACCAGACACATTTTCGTGACGGGCGGTGTCGTCTCTTCATTGGGCAAGGGGCTGACCGCCGCAAGTCTGGGCAATCTCCTCACCGCCCGAGGTCTGCGTGTTGTGATGCAGAAGCTCGACCCGTATCTGAACGTCGATCCGGGCACGATGAACCCCTTCCAGCACGGCGAGGTGTTCGTGACCGATGACGGTGCCGAGACCGATCTGGATATCGGGCACTACGAGCGTTTCCTCGACATCGATCTCAGCCAGGCGGCCAACGTCACGACCGGGCAGATCTACTCCCAGGTCATCGCTCGTGAGCGCCGGGGGGAGTACCTCGGCGACACCGTTCAGGTGATCCCGCACATCACCGACGAGATCAAGCGCCGGATGCGCCTGCAGGCAAGCGAAGAGCCCCGGCCCGATGTCATCATCACCGAGATCGGCGGAACCGTCGGCGACATCGAGTCGCAGCCGTTCATCGAATCCGCTCGGCAGATCCGACACGAGCTGGGGCGAGGCAACGTCTTCTTCGTGCACGTGTCGCTGGTGCCCTTCATGGGCGCCTCGGGCGAGCAGAAGACCAAACCCACGCAGCACTCGGTGGCCGCACTCCGCTCCATCGGCATCCAGCCCGACGCGCTCGTCCTTCGAAGCGACCGCCCCGTCACCGAGGGCAACAAGCGCAAGATCGCTCTGATGTGCGACGTCGACGAGGACGCGGTCGTCAACGCCGTCGATGTGCCGAGCATCTACGACATCCCCACCATGCTGCACGAGCAGGGGCTGGACGCCTACATCGTCCGAGCCCTGGGCCTGGAGACCGCAGCCGACGTGGACTGGTCCCGGTGGGACAAGGTGCTGCAGGCGGTGCACAACCCCAAGCACGAGGTGACGATCGGCCTGGTCGGAAAGTACATCGACCTTCCCGACGCCTACCTCAGCGTCACCGAGGCGCTGAAGGCCGGCGGCTTCGCGCACGAGACGCATGTGACCATCCGATGGATCCCCTCCGACGACTGCCAGACGCCCGAGGGCGCGGCCAGAGCGCTCGGCGATCTCGACGGGATCATCGTTCCCGGCGGATTCGGCATCCGGGGGATCGAGGGAAAGCTCGGCGCGCTGCGGTTCGCCCGCGAACAGGGCATCCCGACGCTCGGACTCTGCCTCGGTCTGCAGTGCATGGTGATCGAGTACGCGCGCAACATCGCCGGTCTCGATGATGCCTCCTCGAGCGAGTTCGACCCCGAGACGCCCTACCCGGTGATCGCGACGATGGCCGAGCAGGTCGACATCCTCGATCGCGGCGATCTCGGCGGAACCATGCGCCTGGGGCTCTATCCCGCGCAGCTGGCCGAGGGCTCCGTGGCCGCCGAGGTCTACCAGTCCGACCGCGTGCTCGAGCGGCACCGTCATCGCTACGAGGTCAACAACGCCTACCGCGAGCAGCTCGCCGAGGCGGGTCTGGTGTTCTCGGGGCTCTCACCCGACCGCAACCTCGTCGAATACGTCGAGCTGCCTCGCGAGGTCCACCCGTACTACATCGCCACGCAGGCCCATCCCGAGCTGCGCTCCCGGCCCACAGAGCCGCATCCGCTCTTCCGGGGTCTCATCGGCGCCGCCCTCGACCGTCACCGCGCCAGCGAACTGTTCGACGTCGACAATGGCTGAGCCCGCGACCTCGGAGCGCCTCGGCGACGAACCCGTCACGCCCCAGGTCGCCTCCGCAGAGCGCGTCTACACCGGCCGGGTGTGGAACGTCCAGCGCGACGTCGTCCGCTACGCAGGCGACGAACTCGTCCGCGAGTACGTCGCGCACCCGGGCGCGGCCGCCGTGGTCGCTCTCGACGTCGAGGACCGCATCATCGTCATCCAGCAGTACCGCCATCCCATCCGTCATCGCGACTGGGAGATTCCGGCGGGACTCCTCGACGTCGAGGGAGAGCCGCCGCTGGAGACCGCGAAGCGGGAGCTCGCCGAGGAGGTCGACCTCGTCGCCGAGCGGTGGGATCCGCTGGTGAGCATCTTCACCACCCCCGGCGGGAACGACGAGCTCGTGCACCTCTTCCTCGCCCGCGGTCTCTCCGCCGCCGCCGAGGTGCACGCCCGTGGTGAGGAGGAGGCCGACATCCGCGTGGAGTGGATCGCGCTCGCCGACGTCGTCGACGCCGTCATCGCCGGGAGGTTCCGCAACGGCATCCTGGCGACCGGCGCGCTCGCCGCCGCGGAGGTCCTCCGGCGCGAGCGCGCGGCAGGCTGAACGGCACCATGAGCCCCGCAGGCTGGCCGATCCGATGACGCCGGAACGGGCGGTGAACGCCTACCTTCGCCATATCACCGTCGAGCGGGGGCTTTCCGACCACACCGTTTCGGCGTACCGCCGCGATCTCGGCGTCTACCGGGAGTGGCTCGGACGGCGTGGCATCCCTGATCTCAGCGAGGTCACTCCCCAGCTGCTCGAGGAGTTCGTGGCCGAGCGCGCACGCGAAGTCCCACCGCCGGCGGCATCCAGTCTCGCGCGTCTGCAGTCCTCGGTTCGGGGTCTGCACCGCTTCCTCGTGCAGGAGGGAGTCCAGGACGCCGACCCCGCCGGCACGCTTCGCCCCCCGAAAGCTCCGCAGCGGTTGCCCAAGGCACTCACCGTCGCGCAGGTGGAGCAGCTGCTGGATGCCGCGGGGCCGGCGCCCGGCGCCGCGCAGCCGGGTGATGAGGTGGGCCTCAGAGACCGCGCGCTGCTCGAACTGCTCTACGCCACCGGAGCGCGGGTCTCGGAGGCCGTCCAGCTCGATCTCGACGACGTGGCACACCCCGCGGTGCTCCGCCTACGAGGCAAGGGCGCCAAGGAGCGGATCGTGCCGGTGGGATCGTACGCTCAGGCGGCGCTCGGTGCGTACCTCACCCGTGCCCGCCCCGAGCTCTCGCGACGCGGTCGGGCGACTCCGCGGCTCTTCCTCGGCGCGCGCGGCGCGCCGCTGTCGCGTCAGAGCGCGTGGCTGGTGATCCAACAGGCGGCGGAGCGGGCGAAACTCACCGCTCACGTCTCGCCCCACACTCTCCGGCACTCCTTCGCCACGCACCTGCTGCAGGGGGGCGCCGATGTGCGTGTGGTGCAGGAGCTCCTGGGACACGCGTCGGTCACGACGACGCAGATCTACACCCACGTGAGCGTCGACGCCCTGCGCGACGTTTACGCGACCAGTCATCCGCGCGCCCGGTGAGCCGTGATGGGTGAGCCTCCCGGGCCTGGGGGCGCGCGTCGTTAGAATCGATCAGACATGTCGGAAGTCAGGAGAGTCGTGGCCGGTAGCACGCGGAGCGCGAAGAAGGCCGCTGTCAGCGACGTCCCGATCGGTCCCACCGGTCGGCCCTATCGCGGATTCCCGACCCCTCCCAAGCTCGACGGCCACGGGCCGGCGCGCATCATCTCGCTGTGCAACCAGAAGGGCGGGGTGGGGAAGACCACCACGACCATCAACCTCGCCGCGGCGCTGGCCGGGTACGGTCGTCGCGTCCTGGCTGTGGACTTCGACCCCCAGGGCGCGCTGTCGGCCGGTCTCGGCATCCAGACCCACGAGATCCCGACGATCTACGACCTGCTCCTGGACACCAAGCGCGATCCCGCCGAGGTCATCGTGACCACCCGGGTCGAGAACCTCGATGTCCTCCCCGCCAACATCGACCTCTCGGCCGCCGAGGTCCACCTCGTCAACGAGGTCGCGCGCGAGACGACGCTGGCCCGCGTGCTGCGCAAGGTGTCGGCCGATTACGACGTCATCCTCGTGGACTGCCAGCCGTCCCTCGGACTCCTGACGGTCAATGCGCTCACGGCGAGCCACGGCGTGCTCATCCCTCTCGAGTGCGAGTTCTTCGCCCTTCGCGGTGTCGCCCTCCTCATCGAAACCATCGACAAGGTGCGTGATCGGCTGAATCCGACGATCACGCTCGACGGTGTGCTCGCCACGATGTACGACTCCCGCACCCTCCACTCCCGCGAGGTGCTCGAGCGCGTCGTCGACGCATTCGGCGACGAGGTGCTGGAGACGGTCATCGGACGCACCGTGAAGTTCCCGGACGCCTCCGTCTCGGGAATGCCCATCACCGAGTTCGCGCCCGAGCACGCCGCGGCGCAGGCCTATCTGCGGCTCGCGCGGGAGCTGGTCGCGCGTGGCGCCGTCGCCTGACACCCCCGACGGGCTGCCGGCGGCGTCAGACGCGCCCGACGGACACGGGGACGGGTTCCGCGTCTCGCTCAGCGTCTTCGACGGCCCCTTCGATCTCCTGCTGACCCTCATCTCCCAGCGCGAGCTCGACATCACCGAGGTCTCGCTCAGCGCGGTCACCGATGAATTCATCGCCTACCTGCGGCGGCTGGACCCCGATGAAGAACTCGAGGAGGCCTCGGAGTTCCTCGTCGTCGCCGCGACCCTCCTGGACATGAAGGTCGCGGGACTTCTCCCGCAGGGGGAGCTCGTCGACGCCGAGTCGGTGGCGCTGCTGGAGGCCCGTGACCTCCTGTTCGCCCGACTGCTGCAGTACCGCGCGTTCAAACAGGTGTCGAGCTGGTTCGCCGAGCGCCTGCACGCCGAGGATCACCGTCACGCCCGGGCCGTGCGACTGGACGAACGCCACCGCGCCTCGACCCCCGAACTCGTCTGGACTCTGAGCGCCGCCGACTTCGCCGCGCTCGCCCTCCTCGCGCTGACTCCGAAGGAGATCCCCCACGTGCGCCTGGATCATCTGCACGCGCCACTGGTCAGCATCCGCGAGCAGGCTGCCGTCGTGGTGGCGGCCCTTCGCGGCGCAGGATCGCTGTCGTTCCGCGAGCTGATCGCGGGCGTCGATCAGCCCGGCGTGGTCGTCGCGCGGTTCCTCTCCGTCCTCGAGCTGTTCCGTCACGCCGCCCTGTCGTTCGAGCAGCTCGAGCCGCTCGGCGAATTGACCCTGCGCTGGACCGCTGATCGCTGGAGCGACGAGAGTCTCGCCAGCTTGGGAGCCGACTATGACCGATGAGCAGACCCTGACCGATCCACTCCCGCCGGCTGAGTCGACGCCGACGCCGGCGTCCGTGGCACGGCGATTGGAGGCCATCCTGCTGGTGGTGGAGGAGCCGCAGAGCCTGGTGAGCCTCGCGACGGCGGTCGGTGCACCTGTCGCCGCCGTCCGCCAGGCCATCGAGGCGCTCGTCGCCGACTACGACGGCGAGACAGGCGGTCCCCGCCGAGGCTTCGAGCTCCGCGAGGTCGGCGGCGGGTGGCGCCTGTACGTCCGTGCCGAGCACGATGACCTGGTGAGCGAATTCGTCGGCGGCCAGGCGCCGGCACGACTGTCGCAGGCGGCCCTTGAGACCCTGGCGGTCATCGCCTACAAGCAGCCCGTCACCCGGGGCCAGGTCGCGGCGATCCGTGCCGTCAACGTCGACTCGGTCGTCCGCACCCTTCTGGCCCGCGGCCTCATCACCGAGGCCTTCACCGACCCCGACACCGGGGCGATCCACTACGAGACGACCGACGCGCTGCTGGTGAACCTGGGCATCAACACCCTCGACGACCTGCCGCCGATCTCCCCGCTGCTCGATGACGGCGCGGACGGTTTCGAGGACATCCGATGAGCGAGACCACCGAACCGGGAACCGAGGGCGTGCGCCTGCAGAAGGCGCTGGCGAACGCCGGCGTCGCTTCGCGGCGGGTCGCCGAGCAGATGATCGTCGACGGGCGGGTGCGGATCAATGGGCAGGCGGTGACCGAACTCGGCTCGCGCGTCGACCCCGACACCGATCTCATCGACGTCGACGGTGTCGCGGTGCAGCTGGATCAGTCGAAGCGATATGTGATGCTCAACAAGCCGCGCGGGGTGGTGAGCTCTCTGAAGGACGACCGGGGGAGGCCCGACCTGCGGACCTTCACCGCGGTATGGCCGGAGCGGTTGTACAACGTCGGCCGACTCGACGCCGACACCAGCGGACTGCTCGTGCTGACGAACGACGGCGCGCTCGCCCACGTTCTGGCGCATCCGTCGTTCGGAGTGACGAAGGTCTACGTCGCCAAGGTCGCCGGGCGCGTCACCGCGCAGACGATCGCCCGACTGACCCGCGGCGTCGAGCTGGACGATGGCCCCATCGCCGCGGACAAGGCGCGCCTGCTGTCATCCTCTCCCTCAGAAGACGAATCCCTCGTCGAGCTCACCCTGCACTCGGGGCGCAACCGCATCGTCCGGCGCATGATGGCCGAGGTGGGGCATCCGGTCGTCGAGCTGGTCCGGCGGCAGTTCGGGCCCCTGCACCTGGGAACCCTCGCCGTGGGACAGGCGCGGGAGTTGACTACAGTGGAACGCGGTGCGCTTCTGACCCTGTCGCGCCAGGAGAACCCGTGACCCTCGAGAACAGCTCTGCCGCGCGCCCGGCCCCACCGCTCGCGCCGCGGGTTCAGGGGACGGTTCGCATCGTCGGCTCGGGCCTGCTCGGGGCGAGCATCGGGCACGCGCTGAGCGCGCTCGGCGTCGACGTCGCCCTCGATGACACCTCACCCTCGCAGCTGCGCCTCGCGATCGACTACGGCGCGGGGCGTGCGACCCGTGACGATGACGATCCGGTTCTCATCGTGGTGGCCGTACCGCCCGATGTCACCGCCGACGTCATCGAGCGGGAACTGCGTCGCCACCCGCGGGCGGTCGTGACGGATGTCGCGAGCGTCAAGCTGCAACCTCTTCGCACCCTTCGAGAGCGCGGCGTGGATCTGACCCACTACATCGGGTCGCACCCGCTTGCCGGACGAGAACGCGGGGGCGCGATCGCCGCTCGCGCCGACATCTTCGTGGGCCGGCCCTGGGTGGTCTGTCGGGACGAAGAGACCCCCTCCCGCGACCTCGCCGTCGTCGAGGCCCTCGCGCTCGATCTGGGTGCCACACCGCTGGAGATGACGCCCGAGGAACACGACGCCGCCGTCGCGCTCATGTCGCACGTGCCGCAGCTGGTGGCGAGCCTCCTGGCCGCGCGCTTCGTCGACGCCCCCGACGGGTTCCTGCGCCTCGCCGGTCAGGGTGTCCGCGACACCACGCGCATCGCAGCCTCCGCCCCGGAGCTGTGGGTGCAGATCCTCGGCGCGAACGCCGCGCCCGTGGCATCCGTCCTCGACGCTGTCGCCGCCGACCTCGCCGACGTCGCCGGCGCCCTCCGCGCCCCCGAAGCGCCCGGCGCTCGCCGCTCGATCGCCGACACGATCCGTCGTGGCAACGAGGGAGTCGAGCGTCTGCCCGGCAAGCACGGCCAGAACCGCCGGTTCGAGACCGTCGTCGTCATGGTCGATGACCGACCGGGACAGCTCGGCCGACTTTTCGGCGACCTCGGGGAACTGCACGTGAACGTCGAAGACCTGCGGCTGGAGCATTCGCCGGGCGCGCTGTTCGGCCTCGCCGAGATCAGCGTCGTGCCCAGCGCCGTCCGCCCTGCGATCGCGGGGCTGGAGTCCCGCGGCTGGAAGATTGCGAGCACCACCCATGACTGATCCCCTCGTCGTCGCCATCGACGGCCCCGCGGGAAGCGGGAAATCCAGCGTGTCGAAGGAGGTGGCACGCCGCCTCGGCTTCGGCTACCTCGACACCGGCGCCGCCTATCGGGCGCTCGCCTGGCATGCGCTCGAGCATGGGGCCGACACGTCCGACGCCACCGCGGTGCTCGAGCTCGCCGGCGACTTCGACTACGACATCTCCCTCGACCCGGAGGACTACTGGGTCCGTGTCGGCGCGGTCGATGTCACCGCCGCCATCCGTGAGCAGCGCGTCACAGACGCCGTGAGTGGCGTCGCGCGGGTGGCACCGGTCCGACGGTCCGTCAATTCGCTCTTCCGCGCCCTCATCGCCGGGTCCGGCAGACCGGGGGTGGTCGTCGAAGGCCGCGACATCACCACGGTCGTCGCGCCTGACGCCCGGGTCCGCATCCTTCTCACCGCCGCGCCCGCGGTGCGCGCCGCACGCCGGTCAGCCGAGCTGCACACCGACGACACCGCGGCCGTCGCGGCGGCGCTGGAGCGGCGCGACACCTCCGACAGCGCGGTCGTCGACTTCCTCACCGCCGCCCCCGGGGTGACGGTGGTCGATTCGACCGACCTCGATTTCGCACAGACCGTCGACGCCGTCCTCGGCGTCGTGCACTCGCTCGTGGAGACGGGAGTTCCCGATGTCCGATGACCCGCGTCCCACCGACGCCCCTTCCGACGACGAGGAGTACGCCGGGGGTGAAGATCACCTCGCCGAGACCCTCGCCGACCTCGACGACGACCTCGCCGAGCAGCGCGCAGCCACGCTCCGGGCGAGCCTGTCGGACTACGACCTCGAGGACGAGGATGCGGCGCTTCTGGCCGGTCTTCTCGACGAGGGCGATGGGGTGGAATACCTCCCGGCCCTGCCGGTCGTGGCCATCGTCGGGCGACCGAACGTCGGCAAGTCCGCGCTCGTGAACCGCATCCTCGGACGCCGCGAGGCCGTCGTCGAGGACACGCCGGGGGTGACCCGCGACCGGGTGACCTACAAGGCGGAATGGATGGACCGACGCTTCTCGATCGTCGACACCGGTGGATGGGAACCCGACGCCCGCGGCATCGATGCGTCCGTCGCCGCTCAGGCGGAGATCGCCATCGACCTCTGCGACGTCGTGATGTTCGTCGTCGACGCGATGGTGGGGGCGACCTCGACGGATGAGCACGTCGTGAAGCTGCTGCGCAAGAGCGGGAAGCCCGTCTTCCTCGTCGCCAACAAGATCGATGACGCCCGGCAGGAACCCGAGGCTGCGGCCCTGTGGAATCTCGGTCTGGGTGAGCCGCACCCCGTCTCGGCCATCCACGGCCGCGGCGTGGCGGACCTGCTCGACGAGATGATGAAGGTGCTGCCGGAGGTCTCGGCGGTCGCCAAGCAGGAGATCGGCGGCCCGCGTCGCGTGGCGATCCTCGGTCGACCGAACGTCGGCAAGTCGTCGCTGCTGAACAAGGCCGCCGGCGAGGAGCGTGTCGTCGTCAACGAGCTCGCGGGCACCACCCGTGACCCCGTCGACGAGGTCGTCGAACTCGGCGGAAAGCTCTGGCGGTTCGTCGACACGGCCGGCATCCGCCGCCGCGTGCACCTTCAGCAGGGCGCGGACTTCTATGCGTCGCTGCGCACGTCGGCGGCGCTGGAGAAGGCCGAGGTCGCCGTCGTCGTGCTCGACGTCTCGGAGTCGCTCAGCGAGCAGGACGTCCGCATCATCGACCTCGTGCTCGAATCCGGACGGGCGCTCGTGCTCGCGTTCAACAAGTGGGATCGGCTCAACGATGCCGATCTCGAGAACGCCGATCGTCGCCGCTACCTCGAGCGCGAGATCGAGCAGGACCTCGCCCACGTCGCCTGGGCGCCGCGCGTGAACATCTCCGCGCGCACCGGCCGGCATCTGGACAAGCTCGTCCCGGCGCTGGAGACGGCGCTGGCGTCGTGGGACCAGCGCATCTCCACCGGAAAGTTCAACGCGTTCCTCTCCGAGCTCGTCGCCGAGCACCCGCATCCGCTTCGCGGGGGCAAGCAGCCTCGCATCCTGTTCGGCACGCAGGCGTCGACGCGTCCGCCGACCTTCGTCCTGTTCACCACCGGGTTCCTCGATCCCGGGTATCGCCGCTTCATCCAGCGCCGCCTCCGGGAGCTGTACGGCTTCGAGGGCACGCCGATCGTCCTCAACATGCGTGTGCGGGAGCGCCGCCAGCGCTGATGCGCCGTGACATCCGATGACGCGGCCGAGGCCCGGGGCTCCAGCGCTGTGACAGGCTGAATGCGTGACCATCGAACCCCCGGCCCCTGGTGAGCCGCGTCGCCCGAGCGGGCCGCGCGATCCGGGTGACGCGTGGGTCGTGGCGGAGTCCGGTGAGCGGTACTGGGGTCGTTTCGGCGCCGCCGGGCTGCTCGCGGTCGATCCGAAGCGTGGCGTGCTCCTGCAACATCGCGTCGGATGGAGTCATTTCGGCGGCACGTGGGGACTGCCCGGGGGAGCGAGGCACCAGGGGGAGGGAGCCACCGATGCTGCGCTGCGCGAAGCGCGGGAGGAAGCCGGTGTCCCTGCCGGGGCCGTCCGCCCCCGTTTCGTCAGCGTGCTCGACGTGGAGATCTGGACCTATACGACCGTCGTCGCCGAGGTGGTGGTGCCCTTCGAGCCCGTGATCGCCGATCCGGAGAGCCTGGAGCTCGGATGGGTCGGGGTGGATGAGGTCGAGGACTATCCGCTGCATCCCGGCTTCGGAGCGGCCTGGCCGTCGTTGCGGGAGAGCCTGCGGATACACCCCACCGTGATCGTCGACGTGGCCAACGTCGTGGGTGCGCTCGCCGACGGGTGGTGGCGCGATCGGGCGGGCGCGGCGGATCGGATGCTCCGCCGCCTGCGCGATCTCGCCGACACCGGCGTCGACGCGCAGGCCCTCGGGCTCCGGGGCGACCTGTGGTTCCCGCGCATCGTCGGCGTGGTGGAGGGCGAGGCGCGGCGCGCCGAGGTGCCGGAGGGTCTGGAGGTCGTCCTCGCTCCTGCGGTGGGGGACGACGAGATCGTCACGACGGCGGCGACGGCGGTGGCTCGAGGAGAAGCGGTGACGGTCATCACGAGTGATCGCCAGCTCGCTGCGCGCGTGGGTGCGCTCGGTGCGACGACCCACGGTGCACGATGGCTGCTCGACCGTCTGCCGGATGGCGTGGGCGCGTAGTCAGCCGGTCGTATCGCGAACGGTGAGCGCGACGATCGCCGTGTCGGGTCGGGGGCGGGCGATCACCTCGAACCCCGCACCCTCGAAGACCGAGACGTTGCCGTGATACAGATCGTTGGCGCCGCGCCTCTTCACCTTCGGATCGAGGGGATAGCCCTCGATCACCCGCGCGCCGTGTGCGCGCGCGTGGGCCACAGCGGCATCGAGGAGATCCCGCATGAGGCCCTCGCCGCGATGCTCGCGTCGGATCGCGAAGCAGGTGACCGCCCAGACGGAGGAGTCATCGAGGGGCTCGCGGGAATGGGCGACGATCGCCCGGGTGCGTGCGATGCGCGTCTGGGCGGGGCGAGGGCCGACTCTGACCCAGCCGGCCGCCTCGCCGTCGCGATAGGAGATGAGACCCGGCGCCACCGTGGCCGACAGGTCGGCGCGCAGCATCCGCTCTTTGTCCTGCTGGGTCAGCGCGGCGAAATCGGAGGGACGGACCATCCACCACTGACACTGGCAGCTCGGCCCGTCGCCGTGCGCGATGGCGTGCACCGCATCGTCGTGGCGGTCGGAGGTGGCGGGCAGGATCTCGACGCTCATGGGGCGACGGTAGCGGCAGCCGTGGACACCCGCATCAGTGGTCAGCGTCCGCGCAGCCGATCGAGGTCGCGTCGTTCGCGCTTGGTCGGCCGCCCGGCGCCACGGTCGCGCACGGGTACGGATCCGGCGAGCTCCCGCGGCGGCGGAGGCGGTGTGCGATCTTCGAAGGCGGAGGCGGCGACCGCGGCGCCGACGCGCTTGGAGATCGTCTGGCGCACCACGAGAATCCGATCGAACCCCTGGATGCGCACACGCAGCTCGTCGCCGGGTTTGACCTGCACCGCGGCCTTGGCCCGCTCCCCGTTGACGCGGACATGCCCCGCACGGCACGCCGTCGTCGCAGCGGAACGCGTCTTGTAGACGCGGATCGCCCACAGCCAGGCATCGACGCGCGTGGAGCCCTCGGTCATCGTCGGCCTCCGCCGGCGCCGGAGGTGAGGGATCGCACCACGCCGAGCGCGATGAGACCCTGCCCGATCGTGTACGTGAGCATGACCAGCGGGCCGGTGACGGCCGTCGGCGCACCGGGCCAGAACAGGTCGAAGGCGAGAATCGAGTCGGACGCGAGGAAGAGCGCCCCGCCCACGGCGATCATCGCCCCCGCGCGGGAGGCGGCGATCGCGGTGCCGCCGAGCACGAGACCATAGACCGCCACCGGGAGCAGCAGCGCGCCGAGGTGCGGCCAGAGCGTCGCGAGGAGGACTCCCCACCAGAGGGCGTACACGACGGCCCACGGTGGCACCGAATTCCGCGAGAGAAAGCGCCAGAACAGCACGATGTAGGCCACGTGCGCCAGGCCGAAGCAGAGGAGCATCATCGGGACGGTCGGCGCGAACGGGAAGAACGTGCCCGCGCCGTCTCCGAGCCACGAGAGACCGAGCGCGGTGAGGAGCAGGATGACGGGGGTTCGGGCGAGCGCACCCCGGAGAGCCCAGGCGACGCCGACGGCCAGAAGGGGCATGAGGAGAAGCTTGGTCGGCGCGGCGACCGCCGACGCGCCGGCTGTCAAGGAGATGACGTGGACGGCCGCGACCAGCGCATACGGAGTGAACGGGACGAGGAGGTGGCCGAGGGTCGTCGGGGGCGGGGAAGTCCGCGTCGAGGCCATGGAGGGAGAGTACCGGCCGCACCGTGCTCACGCGCGTTCGCGAGCGCTCCGACGAGCCGGTAGGATGGGGGAGTTGTCCGCGTTTCGGCGGGGACATCGGGATGTGGCGCAGCTTGGTAGCGCACTTGACTGGGGGTCAAGGGGTCGCAGGTTCAAATCCTGTCATCCCGACCGGAGAGTCCCGGGAACCTAAGGGTTCCCGGGACTTCTTAGTTGGTGAAACTTGACCACGTCATCGCAATGCCATCGAATTGACCGCTCTGGCGCCCTGTCGCGGCGCGAAGCCTCGACTGACTCGACTTCGCTCCGGTTACCTCCGAACGCTGGGGCGACGAACTGCGCACCTAGTAGGCATGGACGCGGTAGACAACCTGACGCTCGAGCTCTGGGGGCTGGAAAGACTCCTCAATATCAACGAGCTCGCGGCCTATCTTCGCGTCCCTGTGTCGACCATCTACGAGTGGCGGACAAAGGGGCAGGCGCCTCTCGCGCATCGCTACGGGAAGCATCTGACGTTCGCGGCCGCGGATGTGCGGGCTTGGGTGGCCGCGCACAGGGAGACGGACAGCCCGCCGTCCGCCGCCTCGCGGTGACACGATGAGCCGCGCGCGCCTCGCGATCGGCACGTCCGGCGAGATTGGGTTCCTCGCCGCCGAACACGGTCGAGTGATTGCCCGAGTTCGATATCGCGATTGGGATGGCCGCACCAGGCTCGTACAGGTCACCGCAGAAACTCGCGCGCTGGCCGAGCGCGCACTGAAAGTGAAGCTCTCAACGCGGAGCTTGTTCCAGCCCAGCACAACGACGCTCACGCCCGACAGCCTGTTCTCACATCTCGTGGACTACTGGCTTGAAGACCTGGATCAGGAGGGTCGTCTCTCCACGACGACACGGCAGCTGTACGAGCGCAATATGCGAACCCTCGTTTTGCCTGCGATCGGCAATCTGACGCTGCGTGAAATTGGCGTCGCGCGCTGCGATCAACTCCTCAAGCAGCTGAACAAGCGGAGCTACAGCCGAGCAAAGCACGCGCGCGTGGTACTTCGCCTGGCGTTCGGCCTCGCTGTCCGTCACGAGGTCCTGTCGCGTAATCCGATGGACCATGTCGCTCGACTGAATCGGCAGACAACCACGCCCGACGCACTCACGCCGGTTGAGGTGACGGCGATCCGCACGGCGATCGCCGTGTGGGAGAGCGGTCGTGCGATCTCAGGGCCGAAGCCGGATGGACAGCTCGGTGGAATCGTCGAGGTCATGCTCGGCACATCCGCCCGAATCGGCGAGGTGCTCGCGATTCGACGTCGTGATGTTGACATCACGAGCGCGGTGCCGTCGATTCGCATCGCAGGCACGATCGTCAGCAACAAAGGTGAGCCGACCCAGCGGCAGGATCACCCGAAGACCGCGAAGTCGCGACGCACTATCGCGATTCCGACGTTCACGGCCGAGGCAGTCCGTCGGCGTTTGGCGAGTCTCAGCGATCCGTCGCTCGACGCGCTGCTCTTCTGCAGCCGGGAGGGCACCCCGTTGACGACGAACAATGTGCGGCGCCAGCTTCGACGAGTTATGGAGATGGTCGGAATTTCGGGAGTCACACCCCACGCATTCCGCCGCACGGTCGCGACCGCGATCAACGAACAGGCGGGTGTGGAGCTTGCTGCAGAGCTGTTGGGCCACACGGATCCCAAGATCACCGTCCAGCACTACATTCGGCGGAACGAGATAGTGAACCCCTCCACTGCCGCGATGCTCGACCGCGCGTTCGCCAAGGATCAGCCGACGTGAGCAGGAGGCCCGTGCTCACTGCACTTGCTTCGTCGTGCCCCAACTCGCGATCGGTCCTCCATTCGGGCCGTGGTTCCGCAGGAACTCGGCGTGCACCCGCTCGCACGCGAGTCGGAGGGTGTTTGACCAGCCGATGACGTCGTCCCGGAAGCTGGCACGGTAGCGAACCTCAGTGGCGTTCACTCGACGGAGTTCGATGGTGCCGTAAACCCGGCCGAAGCCGTCGACCAAGCTCCACGTGCCGGGGGGACCTTCCTGCGCTGCGAGGAGCGGGTGCCATCGGCTCGGTTCGACCATTGAGCTTCCTCCTCCGGCCGAACATGTATGACAGTAGACCGACCAGCCGACATCGCTGTGCGGACTGTGGGCGCTGGGCGCGCACCTTTCTGGCATGAGCGATCGTGAGCGCGCTGACGCCGTCCTTGAGCACGTGGCTGTGCTCGCGTTCATGTACTACCCCGGCATCGAGGTGGATGATCCGAGCTACAGCCTCGCCGACGACATCGAATGGTGTCTCGTACGGCTCGGTGACGTGTCCGACGCAGAGCGGGAACGGATGCGCGCGCTCTTCGCACTAGCGATTACCGACCCGACCGCGACGCGCGAGGAGTTGTTCACGGCGCTCGTGGAGCTCGACGGCGTTCTCGCAGTGGACCACCATGAGTGACGCGCGGCCGAGCGACGACGAGCGGGCAGCGCGCCTGGCCGCACAGCGGAAGGCATGGAACGACGCGCACCCGACCTACTACGCGGAATACCGTGAGCGGAATCGCGAGGACATCCGCCGGAAGAACCGCGAGCGGGAGCGTGACCGTGCTCAACGTGAGCGGGAGGAGAAGGCGCGCCGCCAGAAGGGGATCGATCGCGCAAAGGTCTGGGCCAGGGAACACCCGGAGGAACGCCAGCAGGCGCGCGAGCGGTACAAGCAGAAGCACCCGGAGACGTACAAGCAGGCGCAGCGCGACTACTACTACCGCAATCGCGAAGCGATCGCTGAGCGCCGGCGGGCACGTGAGGCTGCTGACCCAGAGAAGGCGAACGAGGCGCGACGCCGCGCGGTCGACCGTGCCCGTGGTGCCGGCCGCGCCCCTGCATGGTCGCCCACTCCTGACCAACGCGCGACCCACCGTGAGCGCGAGAACGAGGCAAGGCGCCTGCAGCGCCGCCGCGCACGTGCCGGCCTGCCCGAGCGACAGCTTCACCGGGTTCACGCGCCAGAGCGACGTCACAACGATGCCGCGGCGGACGCATTCTTCGCGCAGAAGCGGACCGGTGAGGACATCGCCCAAATCAGAGATCAGGACGAGGCGACTCCTCCGGATCTGGTGCACGCGTGGCAGGCGCGTTCGGAGAACCGACGTGTCGTGCGCGAGATCCTCACGATCGCCGAGGAGTACTTCGCCGATCATGAGGTCGAGTTGCGGGCGAGGGTCGCCGAGGTATCCCGCGCGCGCTTCCGTGGCGGGATGCTGCCGCTCGACGTCTACACGGAGCCACGTCGTCAGGCTCTCGAGTTCGCAAGCCGAGGCTATCTCCGCGCCAACGCAGCCTCCCCGACATCATCGCTGATGATCTTTCGCTGGCTCACGACTGAATACGCCCAACAGCGACCCGACATCGCGCTTTGATCGATCCCCTACCGGGCACTGCGCGACGAGGGCACGTCGGGTGCGGGGCCGTGTCCGCGCGATCGGGGTTCCTTCGCGGGCTCGCAAGCCGGATCAGCGGGGTACCTACTGCGCGTATCAGCCCCAAGTGACCCAACCGTCACCCCAGCAGGCGTGCGAGGTCGATACCCAACCCCGACGCTCGGCTTGAACAGTAGGCGATGTCTCGGTTGATGCCGCGCCTATCCATAATCGAACCCGTACTGGACGCGAATGTCACGAGGCAGACTCGCATTGCCAGGAAGGCGATCTGAGCCACCACGAGGGTCTCCATCGAGTCTGGGAGTTCCGTTGTGTTGGGGTGCTTGGTGTCCGCGTATCGGCGGCCAACCGCGCGGGCAACACGGTGGAGCGGCACCCCAAAGGTGTCGGCCGTGAACCCCGCGCGATCAAGGCACCGGAATGCGTACGTGGTGAACGTGGGATTGCCACGGTTCAGCGTATGCTCTTCGCCCTCGCTCGACGTCAGGGTCCGCCCCAATGCCTCGATCGCCATGCACGAGTTGACGAGCAAGTCCTCGATGACTGGTTGTCGTCGAAGGAGGCCGACCGTGAGCGCGACGGCACGGGGGCTGCGTCGACAGGTGGCCGTCCACCCTTCGAGTCCCGATGCCCCGACTTCGTCAAACTGAATGATCGGATTCAGGAAGGCGTGGCTTTCTGGTTGAGGGGCGGCCTCATCCGCGATGGTCGTGTGGTGGAAGAACTCGGCTGCAAGTGCGCGTGGGGCGTCTGGATCCTCTGGCGGCGCGAAGGCAGTCGGTACGAAGTCAGGGTGCGTCAACTCGTGTCCGCGGTAGTGGCATGGAGCGCCGAAAACGAGACTGACAAGATCGCGAATCGTACGATGCGCATCGAGGTGCTGGTCTATCGGCATTGCATGCTCTGCCACCGAACGAAGGGCTACGTCATCGTGTATCGAGAGCGGGGAGCGACCCTGTGGAATGAGCCATCGCGTGGAGAGGGACAGCTCGAGAGTTCTATCGCGCCAGCTTGGGCCTGGCTTGGCGGCAACGTTGATGGAAGCGCGCGGCCCAGACGAGTGGTGGGCATCGGCATCCACGCGCACGGACACGGAACTCAACCTCGTCCACTCCTGGAGGCCGTCAATTAGCGAGGTGACGCCGATCGCGCGGAGCCGCTCGTCAACCTCTAGGGAGGCGCGGAGCACTGCCGCTTTTGCGTGCACCCGCACGACAGACGCCCCAGTTCCGATGCTTCCCCAGGTGTAGGTGCATCCGTACAGTCCGACGCTGTGTCCAGGCGCCTGGAACGCGAGATGCGGGGGTCCGGATTTCTCTCGAAACCATCGTCGCGCGGCTTCGAACTGCTCACCGTCGGGACTATGAACAAAGGGAATCTCCAGGTGAATCCCCTCGATGGCGCCGATCGTCAGTTCGCCTGATAGCCACGGCGCGCCCTCCGTCTGGTCGGCGACAAGACCCGCCATCTTGGTTCCAAGTGGCATACGCGATCGCATCGTGCTCATTGCACCGCCTCCGAGTTGATGTCAGCCCGGCGAACCATCGCTAGGAGCCCGCTCTGACGCCTTGCCGCGCGCTCGCTCATTCGCCGGCGACCTGACGCCCGATGAGTTTGAAATCGTGTCCCCATCCCTTGCCACGATCCCCAAGTACGCCCTGAACGCCTGCCATGGCAACTAGATCCCAGAACCGCTGCAAGCTATCCGCGGCACGTTCGTTGAGCCGTCGGTAGAACCTCTCTGAGAGGGAGTAGTCGCTGATCATGCGGTTGAAGAGCTCGTTGAGTTCGGGATCATTCTCAAGCGCGACGCGCTCGGCAGCATCCCAGAATGCCTGAGGGCTGGGCTCACGCTGAGGATTATCCGCAAGCGCGTCGAGGAAGTAGAACCTTCCCTCCTGCCCGTATCGGTTTAGCGCGATGACGAGCGAGGGCCACACCGGGTCGTGGTCGACGGCGGCAAGCGCTTCGTTCACATAGTAGGGATGAGTCGCACGACCGACGTTGGCTCGGATCGCCTCGCGCAGAAGCTCCTCCATCCTGATGAGATTGTGTCTGTAGTCGTTCTTGAGCACAGACAGCGGAAGCCAGACGCGAGTTGCTGCCATGTGGTTCAGTCCCAAACCGAGCTTCAGCATCTTCTCTACCCCGATCGAGAGCATCGTCATGATCGGGTCGCGAGTCGTCTCGATGAACGCCGCCGTTCGGAGCGCTCGAATGCCATACGCCAGCAGATGCTTTGCAGAATCGGACTCCTGGATCAGATGCGTGCCCTGTAGCAGGGTCAGGTCGTCGTCAAACTGCTTCCCCATGGCGACATGGTGGCAGAGGTCCACATGACGACGGTGTATTGCGCCCTCGCAAGCGCCGATGCGGGGGATTGCCCGCATCGTCCCGTCCCTGCGCGACCGAACTATTGCCAGCCAGCCGAGGAGAAGCGATCGCGGCGGGTCGAGTGAACGCCGTCAGAAATCCCCGCGACCCGGTCGCCTCGAAAGATGGGTGTCGTAGTCCGGTGGGCGGTTGAGGTGTCGCTGCCCATCAGTAGATTGAGAAACGGTTCCAGGTCGGCGGCGGCAAGGAATGCGCAGCTCTACGGGACCTGATAGCTCAAGCACGGGGGAGTCGGCAATTGGTAGACGCGGCCAGCGAATCTTACACACTCGTCAAGGTGGTCTATTTCGACGAGGAATCAGCATCCGACCGCTTGACATCGCGGCCGGCGGCAAGGTGGCGACGGCGAGCGAGCAGACGCGGGAACGAGCAGCCGAGGTTGAAGCAAGCGCGAGCGCCAAGGCGGCTGCCAAGTTCAACTGGTTGCCGTTCTTTGGCGGCTCCGCTGAGATCGGCGCAGCCGCTAGCGCTTCGGCTCTTGGGAAAAGCATCCTCAACAAGACGCTTTCCAACACGATCCTCACTGACTACCTGGGGAAGCTCGAGACGTTGCGTGGGGTCGAACGGCTTCCTGGTCTGCGCGTTGCAGCTCGCAAGGACTCTGCGGCTTGGATGAAGATGTTCACCCCGTACATGGCAATGCTGAAGACGGACGAGCTCCCCATGAATCTCGCAGCGCTGGATGATGCGCTCGAAGCCGCCAAGGGCTACTACGAATTGGTCGCGAACGACGACAGAGGCGCCAAGTACATCCTTCGCTTCAACATCCAGGCGTTTCGCAACAACTATGGGCTTGCTGACCTTGGGCGTATGGACCTTGTCTTTCACGGCGTCCGCGTCGGCAGGGCATCACAGGCAAGCCTCACCATGCAGGCGGAAATGTCCCCCGCGGCGCCCACTCGGCCTGCTGAGATCTCCGCCCGGCAAATCGTCCGCATGGAATCTCCCGCGGTAGCGGACGATCGCTTGGACGTCTATGACGTGCTCTTGGCTGGCGTCGAATATGCCGCGTAAGACGAAGATCACCATCTACTACGGCCCCCTCTCGTGGTTCGAAAGGAAGGTCGAAGAAAGCGAAGGTGACGGGCTTCTCGAGGCGGTGTTCCAGCATGACGAGCAACGCCGGGAGTTCCGTATCGTGCAGGACGGTGTCGAGCCGGCAAGTCGCAACCCGATCGAACGCCCCCCGCGCCTCGTCGCGAAGTCGGGTGACTATGCAAGCCTGAACGAGCATGTCATCTCAAACTTCCCGGGGCTGATCAGAACGCTAAACCCCGTTAGGCTCGATCTCCACAATCCGCCGGAACAGATCCGGACTCACCTCGTCCGCGCCTTCCCGGACACAGCAGTCAAGCGATATAAGTACCCGACAGCCACCCGACAGACCCTCGCGGATCTTAGGGATGGGTTCGCCAGTCACCTTGTCGGCCAATCCGAGGTGCGGGAGGCGCTTCTTGCATCTCTCTATCCGCTGACGAGGTCGAATCGCGACAAGCCCGTGGTCATTATGTTCTATGGACCGTCCGGGGTCGGGAAGACTGAGACTGCTCAGTTCGTCAACGGTCTCCTCGGCGGCGAGCTGATGCGGAAGCAGTTCTCGATGTTCCATAGCGAGAACTTCGCGTCCTATTTGTTTGGCGGTCGCCACTCGGAGGCTTCCTTCGCGCGAGATCTGCTGGACAGAGAATCTGGCGTCGTACTCATTGACGAGTTTGACAAGGCGGCGGCGGTTTTCCACAGCGCGTTCTACCAGTTCTTCGACGGTGGTGTCTTCGAGGACAAGAACTACAGCGTCGATGTCGGGCGAGCGCTTATCATCTGCACCTCCAACTATGCGTCTGAAGAGGAGATTCGAAGCGCGCTCGGCGACGCGCTCCACTCACGGTTCGATGCATTGATTCCGTTCCAGCCACTGTCAGCGAGCGAAGTTCGTACTGTGATCAGCGACCTCGTCGATCGCCAGTTCGACAAGCTGGACAGCAATGAGCGAGAAGTTCTTGATCCCGAGAACGTCAAGCAGCGCCTGGATATCCTGGCGCG
Source organism: Microbacterium sp. CCNWLW134 (assembly GCF_037083565.1). Taxonomy (NCBI): domain Bacteria; kingdom Bacillati; phylum Actinomycetota; class Actinomycetes; order Micrococcales; family Microbacteriaceae; genus Microbacterium; species Microbacterium sp. CCNWLW134. Next base: position 959,822 of record NZ_JBAOJU010000001.1, read on the forward strand.
CGACGGTGCGAATGTTCGCAGACTTGGCAAACTCGTCAGTGAGGTCATCTCCCTGCTGTTGGTCGAGGCGCTGCTGGGCGGAGTGGCGAACCCCGAATGAATCCCAGCCCTTCTTCCCGCCACCGAACTATTCAGCATTCACGCAAGCGGTTAGAAAGTATCGCCCCTCGCAGATCCTTCCCGTCCTCGCCCCCATGGCGGTGCGCGCAGAGCCGAACTTCAACGGATTCGAGGATGTGCGCGCGTTCCCGCCGTGGGTGGCAGCGGCAATCGCGCGAGAGTCGGTTGTGCGGGGAACTGAGTTTCGCAGCGCCACCGCGACTCCGGATGACATACGGCGCCTCGCGCAGCTACACCACCGGGTCTTCGTCGAACCTTCCAAGCCGACGCTCAGCGCGGCGATCGGCCCGCTCGTGCACGATCAGATGTGGTGGCGGATCCCACTGCTCCCGGAGTGGACCGTGCGGTCAGTCTGTCCGAGGATGAGTCGTTCGGATCCGTCTATCCCTGGCGCGATGTACTAGGGATCTCGGTTGTGGAAGCGATAGGGGCGTCCTTCGTTCTTGCGCTTGGGTGAACAGCAACGACGGTCGATGGGACCCCGCCCGCCTAGATTCTGTCTACTCCGATCCTCGGACGGAGCCGCACACGCCGCGTGGAGACGTCGAGCGGTTGGTTCAATAGTTGACGGCGCCGGTCGCCGAATTGGCGAAGGAGGAAAGGTCCTACGACAAGCGCCCAAAATCGGGATCGGGACGTCGAGCTGTATCCACTAAACCCCCTGATGCGCCGCCCCCTGGTTGGACTCGGCGATGTGGGTATGTGGGCGCCGGTTGGGCCACTCGTAGGGCGAGTGCTGCTTCCTGGCACCCTGATGAGGAGCGCAGCGCCTGGAACCTCGAGCAGGCGCTCCGCGGCGCACCAAGAGCCAAGCACTCTGTCGCGGCCAGAGCGTGGACCCGCATCAGCCCGGCGCTTCGCCAGCCGCCTAGCTACGCATGATCAGTACCTTGCGATCGCCGGCGGGCTGGCGAGCGGCCCAGGCAGCGGGATTCGAACCCGCGGGCGACTTGCACCGCCACCCGATTATCAGTCGGGCGCCTTAGGCCGCTCGAGCCATGCCTCCGTGGCACGCTGCGCGGTGGGTGCAGTCCACATATCCGCCAGCGAGGTGCCTCCGCTTGTGCGGTGGATCTCTAACTATGCCAGACCTACGCTCTCCCGCCGCGCGTCCTTGCGGCGCGCAAGCCGGTCGATCAGCGCGCGAGCCCGACGATGAGTTGGGCCAGGGGTGCGAGGTTCGCAACGGTCTCGATCAGAGACCCCAGTTTCGATCGCATGACCCGCACGCCCACATGCGCGGTGATGCTCGGTTAAACGGGCAGCACTCGCCAACCCCAACCGAGCGGGGTTCAGGGGTGATGATGCGAATCGTCAGCTGCAGCCATGAACGCATCCTCCACGGCCCGCCGGCGCGCGACGTCTTCGACGACGAACCTGCGAAAGTCGGCCGACCGGTCCTCGATGGGGATCTCTTCGACCGACGGTGCCGGATCCTCCCCGGGCCAAGCGGTGTGACGTGTAGCTCTGTCGCGGTCGAGGCGTGACCCGCAGGCGGCGACCCAGTCGTGCAGGCGCTCGCGCGCCTCGGCAAAGTCCCGGTGCCAGCCGAGGGGAGCGGAGCCATGCTGCTCCTCGTCGTAGGCGCAGAGCCAGTGCAGGTGCAAGGCAGACAGTTCCCAAACCAGCTCCCAGTGGCGATGCCACAGCGGCGGGACGATCGACGGTCCGAGTCCGTAGGTGCGTCGCAGCCAGTTCACCCACCTGTCGAGCTCGACCCACTCGAATGCCGCTCGATCCGAAGTGAGCACGTTCCAGTTCACCGGGCGGGGCACGCTCGGGAGGCCATCGACCTCACCCTCAGGGCCGTCCGGCGTCGGTGGCTCGAACTCGTAACCCGGAAAGTGCAAGGGCTCGTCGGCGGTCATCAGTCGCTCAGATAGCCACAGGTCGGACCGCCGGCTTTGCCGTCGATGGGGCGGATGCCGCCATCGCCGGAAGCGCGTTGCGGCGGCGTTGCAGGATGTAGTTCGTGCGCGCGGAGTCGTGGCCGAGGCGCTTCGCGACGAACTCCTCGGTCTCGACGATTTCGCCGTCGCGTTCCCGCGTCGAGGTGTGCGTGTAGCCCTCGGCGATGAATACGTCTCCCTTGTTGAACATCGCGTAGGCCCGTTCCGCGTTGCGCCGGAACATGACGAGGTCGTGATACGTGGTCTCCGTCTGGGTGAAGGTGCCGTCTTCCTTGCGTTCGAAGTGCTCCTGTCCGATGCGCACCCAGAGGCGCGCTTCGCCTTTCGCGTTGAATGCGAGTTGGGGCTGCGACGCGATGAACCCGGAGAGAGACTGCTGGGTGTGGATAGTCATCGGATGCTCCTACCGAAGGGCCGCAGGTCGGCCATCACCTGGTAGGTGCGCCGCCTATCCCCGCCGCAGTTGTTCTTCGACGTGAGCCCGATCGGCACGGAGGTCTGCGGCGTCGGGGCGGGCGGTCCATTCGCGCATGCGCGTGACGATTGGTGGCGCCGACCTCAGCAGGAGGAGCGCCGTGCCATACGGCAGCGTGCGAATCACGTCGGGCGGCATGATCGGAACGCGGCGCGTCGATCGCTGGTTGGAGCGCATGCCGCGTTCACCGATGGTGATCGAGTCGGTGGCCTCGTCGCGGTCGCCGATCAGGGTGGCGATGTCTTGGAGGTCTCGAGACCCTGAGGCGCCACCGAGCACGATCTTGGCGATGCTCGCGTCCCAGATCGCCGTGGCTGCGTTGTCGCCCCACCGCTGACGGGCCTGCGCGAGCGACTGAAGCACCGGCATCGTGGTGACACCTGTGCCCCCGCCTTCGGCCATCAGGACAGGCAGCGACGGCAGAGGGGCAAGGTTGCCGATTTCATCCAGCGCGAGAAGCAGCGGGGGGTCGAGGCGGGCGCCTGGGGATCTCGCGGCAACGCGCCTCGCGGTTTCGACGAGGTCTTCGACCAGCGCGGCGACGAGGGAGGAGGAAGCGCCGGCGCCAGCGCCCGTCGCGAGAAGGTACAGGGTGCCGTTGCGTCGGAGAAAGGTCTCCGGATCGAACTGCTCGTCCTCGCTCGGGCTGACCGCATCGAGAACACGAGGGTCAGCCAGAGCCGCCAACGCCAGGGAGACGCCCTGCCAGATCGAGTCGCGCGTGCGTGGGTCGGCGTCGATCATTGCCTCAAGCGACTCGGCCCATCCCGTCGCGGCGGCAGGGTTGGATGTGAGGATCGCGACGGCATCCTTCGCCGCGGCCGGGTCGAGCGTCCAGCGAAAGAGCTCACTAGGCGAGCGGCCGTCGAGCGCCGCGGCGTGCAGCAGCGACTGAAGGGCTGTACGGGTTTTGCCCTCCCAGAAGCCGCCGTTCTCCACCCCAACGCTCGACAGGCCTGTACCTGCTGCGAGTCCCGCGGCGCGAATCATCGCGGTTAGTGGGAGCTCGCAACCCCGTACCGGCGACCACCGCAAGCCCGCCGGTACGCCCGGAGCAAGATGCTGCGGATCGAACACGGCGACCGGCCCCCGTCTCATGCGCGAGCGAATGGTGGTCGTGAGGTTGTCCGGCCTGGTGGAGGTCGTGACGACCGAGCCTGGCGCGTCGAGAATCGCGTTGATGACGATGTGGGCGCCCTTGCCCGACCGGGGAGGGCCGATCACGAGGATCGAATCCTCGACCGACGTCCACACCTTCGTTCCTCGTGCCACGCCCACGAGATAGCCGACTTCCTCGGATCGCGGCTTGTCGACGGACGCGCGAAGGTGGGCAGCGCGCTTCAGCAACGCGTGATCGGAGGCAGCGCGGCGCACGTCGCCCGACGTCGCGATCCCAGCAATCCGGTTCGGGTCGGAGCTGGCGTGACGAGTGTGGTTTCGGATGACGCGCCAGACCCACCACCCCGAAACGCTGAGCAGCGCCACGAACGCCACGACGACAGCCCAGTACGCCACGGCGTTGAGCCCAGGAGATCCGAGTGCCGCCCCCGGGTCAGCGGGGGAGCCGAAGACACCGAGCCCCGCGGCCAGACCACCTGTCGGCTGCTCCGCTCCTGATACGAAGGCGGCGAGATTGCCGCCCACACGGAGGATGCCGGCGATCGCAACGGCCCCGCCGAGAGCGAGCAACGCGACGTTGGTCAGCCCGTCGGGACCGGAGACACCGACACCGTGGGGACCCGTCATGTGACGATCCCGAAAACACACGTGCCGGAGATTCTCCCCACGAGGACAATCTCGCCCTCGGCGGTCATGCGACAGAGCCCCGGTTCCAGCAACGCTCGAGCGGATCCGTCCGCAGAAGCCTTGATGTGACGCACGATGATCGCTAGGGCTACGTCTTCGCCCGGGAGGAAACCCTCTTCGCCGCAGACAACGCGAGGCGGCTCGATCACGGGCGTCGCATCGATGAGTGCTGCGGGTGCGGCCAGTGGCTCCGCCGGAGCGCTCGACCCTCCGTCCCGGACCTGCGACGGCGCACTCGGGGCGACCGAGCCCTGCAGTGGCCGGGTGATGAGGTCGGTGAAGACTGTGCCGTCTGCCTCGTGGACGACGACCCGCACCGGCGACCCGTGAGCGAGCAGGACCGCGTCTATGACTTCCGCAAAGGACGCGCGGGCCCAGGGTGCCCCGAACCGAGGCCGTTCGAACGGCGTCCCATCCACGGCGACGGTCATCGTGCCGTCCGCCGAGATCGTCATGGTGATTACGGGAAGGACCGCCGGCACGTGGATCGCGTCGGTGGATCGTCGTAATGCGTGCGCTGTCGTCATCTCACGCCCTCCGTCATCCGGCTCGTCGTGTCGAATGCTGCAAACTCCGCGGGGTGCAATTGGTGCTGAACCACGAAGCTTCGGTCCTTGATGCGCCAGAGACCTTGACCAGTTGCCAAGCCGGGCAGCAGGCTCTGCTCGGTGCCCGTGAGGCCCAGCGCGGTCGCAGTCGCTCCGAGTTGGTCCGCTTCCTGCCGGTAGATGATTCGGGTCTCCGCGTTGGCGAGGAGGGAGGAGGCGATCGCGCGCATCGCGGAGCCCTGGTCGCCGACGTTGTCGAGGTCGGAGAGCTTGTGGAAGACGAGCAGGTTCGCGATTCCGTAGTGGCGGGCGAGTCGCCACTGAGCGTCCATTCGTCGCAGAAGGGCGGGATGCGACATGAGGCGCCAGGCTTCGTCGTAGATGACCCAACGCTGCGCACCGTGAGGGTCGAGGAGCGCGGATTCCATCCAAGCGGACGAGCACGTCATGAGGACGGAAACGAGCGTCGTATTCTCGGCAACGCGCGACAGGTCGAGCGAGATCATCGGCAGGCTCGGGTCGAAGGTGACGGTGCTGGGACCGTCGAACAGGCCGGCGAGATCTCCGGCGACCAGCCGACGGAGTGCGTGCCCCACGACCCTGCCGTCCTCGGCGAGGCGGCGGTCGGCTTGCTGAGATGCGTCCGGAGAGAGGATGCGTTCCACGACCATCGGCAGGATCGGGGTCTCGCAGGAGCGGACAGTATCCGCGAGAGCAAGGTCGATCGCGGTGTGCTCCAGCGGGCTGAGTGGTCGTTCGAGCACCGTTTCGGTCAGGGCCCCGATGAGGTCACGGCGACGAGAGGCGACTTGACCGGACCAGGTCTCGTCGGAGACTCCGGATGGGCGGTGGCCTTCATCGAGCGGGTTGAGTCGGTTCGCCATGCCATGCCCGAGCACGATCGCCTGCCCACCGACGGCTTCCGCCACGGCAGTGTGTTCGCCCTTGGGGTCGCCAGGCACGTAGACGCGGCGGCCGAAGGGGATCGAGCGCGTGTAGAGGCTCTTCACGAGTGACGACTTGCCGGACCCCACGATCCCGGCTAGGACGATGTTCGGCGCAGTGATCATTCCACGTGAATAGAGCACCCACGGGTCGTAGACGAACGACGCGCCGGAGTACAGGTCCTGGCCGACGAAGACACCTTGCGAGCCGAGTCCGCCTTCGGCGAGGAACGGGTACGCTCCGGCAAGGGTCGCACTGGTGTCCTGGTGGCGCGGTATCCGCAGGCGGCCGGGGGTTCGCAGCGCGGCGGGCCGCGACTCCCCGACGGCGGGCAGGTAAGCCGTCGCGCGTAGATCCGCGCGCTGTGCTTCGGCCTCGGCACGGTCGGATGTGGTGGTGGCAGCGCGGGTGGCGGCACTGAGACGCTGGGATGCCTTTCGTCTGGCGCGACGCTCCTTCCTGCGTTCGCCTGCCGGGTCCACGAGCGTTGTGGTGTGTATGCGCTCACCCCCTTGCGCGTTCACAGCGACATCCCGTTGCGGCGGTGAACTCTCGCACCAGACCCTTGGAAGGCGAAGTGGTCAGGGCGCTGAAACGAGTCGTTCGGATTGACGCGGGGCGCGAGCGATTCCGAGACCGGCGGCGCGGCGGAGGAGGAGGAGCTCCATGCAATTCGGCCCGAGTGCTGAGATGCCCGATCCAGGGCCAGGCCGGCTCGAGCGACAAGCGTCGACGCACGGCGCAGCGCGAGGGCGGCTGCATGGGCCTCCTCCACCCCGGCCCAGTGATCGCCGTCGTCAGTTCGGGCGATCGCGTCCGAGCTGGTGTGCGCGAACGCGAGCTGATCGAGCACCTGTTCGAGCGATCTCAGGCCGCCCAGCAGATCCCCGACTACCTCGTAGGTCTGTGCCGGGTCATCGAACGTGCGCGTGGCGTGCGCGAGAGCGCGCAATGCGTGACACGCTTCCTCGCCATCGACGACAGGATCCTGAAATGTAGGCATTGCGTGTCCCCTTGAAACAGAAGTCGTCAGTCAGGTGCGCGAGGTGTCCCCGCGCGTCATACGGTTCGGCACAAGGGCAGCGCGGCGACGGTGAACGCTTGCGCCTGCTGACCCACGAGCCTCCGTGTTTCGCAGGCAGCTTGCACGGCGGCCTGCTCGATCGCCGCGACTGCGGCATCCAGCTCGTCAACGCTCGGCGCCGACACTGCGACGAGCCCGGTGAAGCGCAGCACGCCGTGACCAGCCGTGAGATCTGACTCTTGCTGCACGACGTCGTTGTATTCGGCGGTGCGCGCGGCATCCTCGATCTGCCCGACCTTCGCCCGCTGCGCGGCATCCGAGAGAAGCCCCACTTTCTTTCTCCTGATGTCCCGCGCGGCGAGGTCGGCTCGGACAGGCGTGCACGTCAGGGTGAATGTGCGTTGGATGCCGGAGGTCAGCAGCAAGGGGGAGAGAAAGCCGGGGTACACCTGTGACCGCGGCCACTCCGAGATCCAGAGAACCGCGTGGTGGGCCGAGTCGGTACGAAGCCGGTCCCAGTTTTCGGAGACCGCGATGGGTCCAGCCGTTGCGAGGGACCTGCCGATGTCGCCGTGTCGCTCCAGAGCGGGAGCAGCGGCGGGATCGTATGCGGAGCGCAGTACGACCGCGACTTCGCCTGGGCTGAGCCAGCCTGTGGGCGTCAGATCGGCTGCCCGCAGTGCCGCCGCGAAAGTCGTCATCTCCTGCCGCAGGACGCTCGCGGCCCCCTTCATGCCACCCCCGGCGGCGCGGATCTGGCGGGCCGCCGCGCGCATGTCGAGCGCGAGGGCGACTGTCGTATCGTGTCGTTCGCCTGCGGGGCCGGCGCGCTCAATGAGCTCCTTGTAGGTAACCGCTGGCCAGGAATCATCGTCGATGCCGTGCCGGGCCCACCATTCGGCGAGACCGCTTCCGGAGGTGGGCACGGTGCGCTCGGAGATCTGCACGCGCGCGATGCGGCCCGACCGGCAGACCGTCGCGAGCACTCGCCCCCAGCCGGCCACCCGACGCTCCTGTTCGCCGCTGTCGAGAAGAACGAAAGCAGGATGCGTGATGCCGGCGATCGCCGTCAGGGTCTGAGCGTGAGGGTCTTGGATCATGGCGGCGCCCGTCTCGGGGTCGACCCACTCTCGGAGCGCGGCGGCGTCGCCAGGGAGTGCGAGCGTGCCCGCGGGGCGCGGCTTGACCAAGTCCGCGCGGAATCGCAGCTGGCCGCCGACGCTTCGCCACACCCAGCGCACTGAAATCGGCACCCATTCAATGAGCTTCCGACCACCCACGGGGACGAAGGCAAGAGCGACGCTTGTCATCCAGATCGGTGACGTGAGGCCGAAGAGGATGCCGCCGCCCAGGTACACGGCGCTGGTGAACGCGATCAGTCCGATGGCGAGCGTCACGAGCTGTGCCATCGAGAGGCCGAGCATCACGCCTCGCTTGGACAGACGGGAGAACTGAACCGGGTGCAGCTGGTTCGCGCGCGGGGGGTTGTTCGCTGTCATGCTGTCGTCCTTTCGCGCGGAGTGGGGATCGGTCGCGGGGGCGGGTTCGGTGCGCGCGGCTGTGGGATCGGTTGCCCGGCAGCCGGCGAGCCTGTCGGTGCAGGTGGTATGTCTGCCGGAATGGCAACCTCGGCGTGTCCCATGGCTGCTGATCCGGTGGCGTTGCCGAGCTTGGGTCCGGCGGACGCAGCCTTGCCGACCACCTGACCGCCTACGATGACTGCGGCGGCCGGGCCGGCGGCCGCCGAAGCTCCTGAAGTTCCTGCGCCTGACGCTGCTGCCCCAGACGCTCCCGCGCCGGCACCCGATCCGGTGGCGCTGCCGGCGGCGCTCGTTGCCACCGGGGCCGCCGACCCGCTCGAGGTGCCACCTCCGTCGAGAATCGACTTCGCAGACTTCGCAGTCGCGGGGCTAACCGGCACCGGGACGGGCCGATTCAGCGCTCCCTTAGCCTCCTGTTCGGTCGACATCGCGTGGTACATATCGACGCCGACGAACGAGATGAACTTGTAGGTCATGTATGGCGCGAAGGCTGCGACGAGCATGAGCACGACTCCGGCCACGGGATCGCTGATGGAGGCGAGATCAAGGTCGATCGGCGCCGCGGTCTGGTTGATCGCGACGAGGAAGAGGACGACAAGCACGAGCTTGGAGAACACGAGGGCCACAACGAACGCCACCCACTTGCCGAACCAGCCGCGGGTAGCATCCCAGGAGAATCCGGCCAGTGCGATCGGCGCGAACACGATCGCCACCAGAAGCAGGGCTTTGCGGATGAGGAGCGAGAACCACACAATCGCGGTGGCTGCGATCGCGAGTCCTGCGAGGAAGATCGTCATGATCGCGCCGACGCCGGGGCTCGCGATGTTGATCGCGACCAGCCCGGCGGCCATCAGGGCGATTCTGTCGCCCATTCCCTCCATCGTGTTTCCGGTTGCCTGGACGATCCCGATGGCCAGCTGATCCGTGACCTCCAGCAGCGTCGCCGTCAGGGCGATTGCGACGAACGATCCGAGCACGGACTTGCCGAGCCCCACAGCAGCACGGGAGAGCGCAGTCGGATCGCGATGCGCCAATCCAGTGATCAGTTGCAGGCAGAAGAACACGAGCATGACGAACAGCGCGACGCCGAAAAGCAGGTTGTACACCTGCGTGTACTGGTCACCGGTGACGTCGACGAGGGTAGTCGTGTCGAACACCGCCCAGACGGCTTCGAAGAACCACCCGGCGGCTGCGGCGAGCGTATGGGCGAGCCAATCGAAGGGCGCGGCAACGAGCGAAGTGACACCCGACCCGACGGTCTGGCATACCTCGGCGATCGCCGGGATATCGCAAACTCCGCCCACTCGCGTCGTTCCTCTCAATCGGCCGCTTCTCGGTCAGACGGACTGGCCGACACCCCAGAAGAAGTTCACGAGCGTGACCGACGCCCCGCAGATGAGTGCCGCGCCGCACGCCACCAGAACGCCGAGCTTGCCGCGAGAGGCGAGATGGGGGTTCGATGAGTTGGCTCCATACCCCCACGCGACAGCGGCGATGATGAGGGCGAGCACGGCGAGAATGAGCCCGACAGTCATCACCGCACCCACGATGACGCGGAGTTGCTCGATGCCCGGAAGGCCTGACCCGTTGGGAACGATGTCGATCACGGTCGTGCTCCTTGTCTGCGCAGAAACGAACCTGCGTACAAGGTGCGTGCGGCGTCCCCGAGATCCGTCGACCCCCGCAGTCCGTGCACACTCTGGCTAGAGCTGTTGGCCGACCCCAATGAGGAAGTTCATCCAGGCGACCGCCGCGCCGGCAAGCGCCGCTGCGCCGACAGCAACAAGAAGGCCGGTACGCGCTCGCATGGCCGACTGGTAGTTTCCGCTCGTCGACACGATCGCCCATGTGGCGACGCAGATGAGGATCGCGAGTACCGCGAAAATCAGGACGTACATCAGGAGCGCACCAACGATCGCGCGGAGGTCACCGCTACCTCCAACTGCACCGAAGTCCGGAAAGATGTCCATTCCGGTCACGCTCGTGCGCCTATCGCGCAAGCCGTTCTGCCGGAGCCAGCGGCATCCAATCCTTCCGCCCCGTGCTCGGCGAGCCACGGGTCTGCATCGATGGCCGGCTCGAACGCACCACCCGGACGGATCTCGAAGTGAAGGTGAGATCCCGTGGACTTGCCGGATGACCCTACGTCTCCGATGTGCTGGCCAGCGGTGACGCGCTCGCCGACCGTCACGTGTACGCCGGTCGCCCACATGTGCGCGTACGCCGACGCCACCCGCTCTCCGTTGACCGTGTGCTCGATGACGATCAGCTGTCCGTAACCCCCATACGGTCCAGCCCAGCTGACGATCCCGTCGGCGATCGAGAAGATTGGTGTGCCGTCTGCCGCGGAGAAGTCGGTTCCTGCATGGAACGCAGGTCGACCCGTCATGGGGTCGGTTCGCCCGCCATAGCCGCTGGCACGCACCCACGTGTTGCTCGGGAGGGGAAAGACGATGCGGGTGGTCTCGGGGACGGAATCCAGAGGTGCGGCCCTTCCCGTCACCGACGCGATCGGCCGGGTCAGCGCGACGAGGAGGGCTTCCGCGACGGGCTGATAATCCTGGTAGCGGTCGGGGAAAGCCGAGCGCTCGACAGCTTGCGCAGCCGAGCCGGGATCAGCTGACTGCCACCCCGCGATGTCGAGGAGCCCAGCGGGGGAGGGAAAGTTGGGTCCCTCTGGTCCGCCGAAGAATGCGCGCACCTGGTAGTCCGGATCCATGAGCTCTTCGACAGTGCCCCAGCCGGAGGTCGGGCGCATCTGAAACAGGCCGAGTGAGTCGTGGTCGCTGCCGACGCCGTCGTTGGGCATGCCGAGCGAAGTGGGATGGGTGGCGTTCGCCAGCATCCGCAGGGTCGACTCCGTGAGCGCAGCCATAAGTCCGATCAGAACCCCCTGCCGCCCCACACCCTCAATACCGCTGCCGACAGTGATGATCGTCGCGGCGCGGGTGAGTTGTGTGTGCCCGAGGGTCACCGACACGCCGTCGCTCCGCACCGCAGTCAAGTTCTCCGGCACTTCAGTGACGACGAGGGGACCGGATGTCTGGCAGGCAGCGAGTGTGGCGGGGGAGAGAACGAGTGGGACTGCGATCAAGCCTGCGAACGGCAGTGTGAAAACCGCGACGGCGAGAGCGATCACTAGCTTCTTCATGTTCGGCGCCCGTCACCGGAGCGGGTTGTCGACCTCGGACAGCCGGAGCAGGCGGCATTCGTCGAAACTCGGCTCGCACGCGATGAAGAGTGTCAACGCGATTGGTCGAGACGTCTCCTGAGCCTGCGTCCCCACGATGCCGGCCCGATGGCGTGTTCCCGTGATCGTGTACGCGATGGTTCCGGGGAGTAGTTGGCCAGGGGCCGCTTGGTCGACCGCGTCGCTCCAGGATGCTGGCACGAACGCCTCATCGATGATGAGCCACTGACGCGTTCCGTAGGTGCGCAGCGTCAACCAGGCGTCCGCCGTTGGCAGATAGGTGCGGACATCGGAGGCAAGCCCGGCTGTCTCGGTACCAGAGGGATCCCCTGCGTCGACGATGACCTGGGCATAGTCGGCCGGATCGAAGTCGGTGGCGGCGTCCCAGTTGATGAGCGCGTAGGCCGCGTCACGCGCGAAGGACTCGGCATCCGATGTCGAGCGGATCGGGGGAAGGGTCGCGCTCGAGGCGCTCGGTTCAGGATCAACTGTCGATTCAGCACGGGATGTCGGCTCGGCGGCGGTCGTCGGCGTGCTCGGCGTTGGCGCCAACGTCAGGCCGTACAAGCCGACGCCGACCAGAGCTGCCATCACACCGACACCAACCGCTAGCAGAACGATGAGGCGCCGCCCGGGGCGCACGGTGGCGGCCATCACGCGATCTCCCGTCCCCGTTGGACACGTGCGCTGCGGAGCGCCGCGAAGAACTTCACGGTCGAAGCGAGCGTCGCTTCGAACTGCTCGAGTTGCTCGTCAGTCAGTTCAGTAGCCACAGCCGCCACGTCGAAATGGGTCCACCAGAGATCCAGGTCCTCCCACACACGCACGAACGCACGGACGGGAAAGACATGTGCGGTAGCGGCACGAGACTTGGATGTTCGGCCTTTGCGCTTGGCCTCCTTGACTCTTGCGAGAGCCGCATTCGCCAACTGCTCGAGTTCGTCGGGCGGCTCGAAGTCGTCGGGTGCTTCGAAGTCCTCGAACTGCTGCGGCGGCCCGGGATCGAGTAACTGTCGGAATCGCGCGTGTGACGCCGCGACACTGCCGCCCTCGTCGATCAGCCGTAGCTCTTCACTCGCCTTCGCCTGCAAGGCGGGGTTTGCACCTGGGTCAGAGACAAGGCGCTGCAGTTCGGCGATCCGCTCCAGCGTGGTGTACGACGCCTTGCCGGTGACCATCTGGGCCGCCTGTGTGCGACTCTTGCCGAACTTGAACCGCGGTGGTGCCACGGTGGCACCGCCGTCTCTTCCATCCCGAGCATCCGGACGGCTGAAGCGCGTCGCGGCCTGCCGGCGAGTCGCGTCGTCGGCGATGTGATCCTTCAACTCGGTGTAGAGCGCTGCGGCTTCGGTCGGCGTGAGCGGCTTGTGGAGGAGGTTTTCTGCCTGCTCTGCCAACAACTCGGCGAGCCGATCCGAGATCCCGGACCTCACCCACACCTTGATCGTCTTCTCACCAAGCCTCTTCAGCGCTTCGAGCCGACGAGCGCCGCACACCAGGACGCCTTCCGGTGTCACGGTGACCGGCTGCAGCAGGCCGTCGCGGTTGATCGACTCGGCAAGCTCGTCGATGTCCCCGAACTCGGTACGGTGCCGCTTCCCGACGATGATCGATTCGATCGATCGTTCGAGCTCGATGTGGCCGACTCTGGTTCCCACGGTCACCGCCTCGATCGCTCGGCGGCGGCGGCGAGACTCACCGCGAGGACGAGATCGTCATCCGTCAGCAGCGAACGCAACGGTTCGCCGATCAGCAGGCGGAGCAGGATGCCGCGTCCGGCTGTCGTCCGGGCGACCTCCGGTTCCGGGTTGCCGAGGACAGCGCGGAGCAATCCGTTCCACGATGCGGACGACAGGTCGAGCAGGGTTCTTCCGTGAACGTCGCGGCGGAGCGATTCCCAAGCGGTCGCACGCGAGGGAACCTCACTGAGTCGTGCACAGATGTACTCCATCGCGGTGCGCGCGGGCGTGCGCGGCCAGCCGAGCAAGGTCATGAAGGCGATCGCATTCTCCACTGCCTCTCCAATCCCAGCGCCGTCAGATGAGCAGCCGTCATCGAGCGCGTCGCCGGCCCCCTGGACACGCAGCGACGGGTGATAGTCGCTCAGGGGGTTCTCCCGGTCGCTGAATCGCTCGGGGTCATGGAACGACGAGAACTCGGGTCGGCGCGCCTGGTAGACCGAGCACAGCAGGCCGTTCGCCCGCTCCTCCGCGATCAGCGTCACCTGCACGGCCCGAGTGACCACCGCCCAGGGGTCGTCGGCATTGCGCACGGCCGACGAGCGCATTGCGTCGAATGCGGCCGCGGCGGCATCCCATGGATCGAGTCCGTGCTTGCGCGCCAGCTTTGCGTAACGCCGAACGACATACTCCATGAGCGCTGCGGCTTCGGCGTCGCGACGCCAGGCGCCGTGGTCCTGCGCGGCGAGGCGTTCGAGCACTTCACGCAGCCCCTCCGGGCTCTCGAACGCGGCGGGCACGCTCGCCGACTCGGAGGAGTCCGGAATGCGCGGCGAGTGCACCGATGCGGCGGCAGGTGAGCGGAAACCCTGGCTCGACATGGCAACCTCGCTAACGACCGATTCCAGATCGGCGGGCCGATCCGTGAAGAGTGCGACCGTTCCTAAACGCCTCCACTGGCGGGAGGTGAAGCGCCCGTTCACGGATCGCTAGGCGAGTTGCTGCGACTCCCTGCGTCGGGATGGCGAGCGCTCGCCGCGCGAGCGAGGACTCGAGGTCGATGCCCTGCCCCGCGACGCGCCCACTGACGGCGGAAACGAGTTCCGTAGGCCGCATCCAGACGACCTCACTTCGCACCTGCTCGGCGCCGGAGCGGGAGAGTGGCTGCCTCGCGAGTGAAGGATCGCCGTGCCGCGCCAGTTCGGAGGCCTCCTCGGGGGACGGCTTGCCAGAGATATCCCGTTGCCGCTCCGACGTGTCCGGGCGTAGTGGCAAACGAGACTGATCGACTCGCTCGTACTCGTTCATGACGTAGCTCCCTTCTGTACCTCAGGTGTGCCGATCGCCCCCGCGAACCATCGGCCGACTGTCGACGGATGAACTCCCGTGGCGCTCGCAATCTCCTTGTTCGACATCCCGCGCTGACGCATCAGCGCGGCAACGTCTCTGCGGGCACCCTTCTCCGGAACATCGGACAGCGAGCGAATCGGAACGACTTCTGTGGACAGGTCTCGTGGCGAATCTGCTGTGGAGGAAACGTGAAGCCGGAATCGCTGGGTGAGAACGACCGTCAGGTGAGTGATCGCGAGAAGCACCAGCGGCGGTACTGCGGCAATCGACGCTGCAAGCACGGGAAGAACATCGGCATCGGCCGCGACGACGGCATGAATCGAGTTGGCGGCGACCGACACCCCAGCGCCGGCCATGAGCAGCATCCACGGATACCACGCACCCCGCTGTCCGGCCAGCGCGACGACGGCAACGGTTCCGACGACGATGATTCCGTCCACAATGAGCGGCCACGCCCACGCCTGCGTCACCGCGATGCCGGCCGCGTCGGCGAGATCCGTGAGAGCGGTGAACGACAACCAGAACGCACCGACAGCGATGAACACGGTGCCGACTACCGCGGTCCATACGGCAATCCGTCCTGACCGCGGGTGGGTCGTAGCGGGGATCACGAGATCACCTGCCCGCTGAGCGAGCGGGATGCTGAGTTGCCACCACTGATGCGAAAGGGTGGCGTCTGCCTCACCACCGTTCGGTACGCAGATCGGATGGTCGTCAGGATCTCAGCCTGATGCAACCCCGCGTGTTCCGCAGCAGGCCCCAGGACGTTGCGCGCGCTCTGATCAGTGACGCCGTTCTCGGCGAGCCGGCATGCGGCCCAGTACAGGGCGCGGTTCCGCTCGCCCTCAGCCCGTCCGGCCAGCCACGCCGCGAGACGCTCCGCGTCAACATCGGGGCGGGCCTCCGCGGGCATCGCAGCAGGGGTCGGCCTCGGGTCAAGGAATTGTCGAAGCGCCGATCCGTCGATAGACACGGCGTCCCCGCGTCCGGCGCCGATCAGCTCATACGCAGACCTGTTGCCTTCGAACAGCACTTGCGACGGTGGCACGATGACGTAGCCGCCCTCACCCCGGAAGTCGATGCCGGCGCGGGCGGCCTGCCACGATGCCTGAACGCGATCAGGGTCTGCGGGGTAGTAGGCGTGCATCCCACCGGATGCCGTCTTCACCAGCGCCTGCCAGCGATCCACGAGACCTTCCCGGCGAGCGAGTTCGAAGGCAGCGAATCCGCGCACCCGCCCGTGCACATCGATATCTACGACCTCGACGGCGGAAGCGCGCCCAGTCGGCATTCCGATGTTCGCTTCGGGCCATCGAGACCACCATCGGGCAATCTGCCGGTCGTCGGAGGTCGCATCGCGGAATCCGTGCTCTGTGAGCGGCCGCTTCTCCGCTGGCTTGCAGGGGAAGATCGGGACTCCTGCCGCAGCGAATCGAGCGGCGCCTTCCCGCGGCGAGAGGCCGATCATTCCAGCGAACAGGGCGACGGTGTCCATCACAGATCCCGGGCGGAGATCACGGAATCGGTGGACGAGTGCCGGACCTTCACGCGGCGGACATTATCGAATCGTGCCACCGGCCCAGCGACGAGAGGCTGAAGTGCATTCCGGTGCGCTTCCCCCGTCAGACCCGGCGGGTCACCCGAGCCGGCTTGCAACGTCGGCAACTCCCTGAGGATCGTGACTGCTGTCGTCCGCACTCGCTCACCAGTGGCTTGCACCACTTCCACCGGTGTCTTGCCACCGACGGATGTTGCCCAGGTCGCCACATACGGGGTGGTGTAGTCCGATGTGTCGAGTCCGTGGGCCGCTCCGATCATCAGCGCAACTGACTCCGCTTCGACCTCCCCGATCCCGCGATGGAGTGCGGCATCCGCGTTGTCAGGGCCGTGCAGCATCACGTGCGCCAACTCGTGCGCCAACGTCTTCGTGCGCGCCGCGCGGTCAATGTCTCCCCGAATGGCAACGCTCCGAGTGAGGTAATCAGTCATGCCGTTGGCTCCGCCGAGATCGCGATCGCTCCCAACAATGCGCAGTGTGTACCCGTGTCCGCGTACCAAGGACTCCAGACCATCCCAGAGACCCTGTGGCGCCTCGCCCGCGAGCAACTGCGGAACGGGCACGTGGGGACTCGGGACACCGCTCGTTTGCGACGCATCCCACACGTACGCGGGTCGCACGCCGACCATTCGCGTGCGCACTTCGTCGTTGGGTCTCGGGACCTCGCGGCGCGCAAGACGACGCCAGGACTCCGCGACCTCTGGGGTGGGCGAGGCGAACCGCGCGTGAACAGGCGCAAAGATCATGTAGCCGGTCTGGCCGCGGTCGACCGACCTGCCAAGTGCCTGCCACTGCCGGAACCCCGCGACGTACGTCGGAGTTGGCTCGGCCACTCTGCCCTGCTCGAACGCGGCGCAGCGCTGCATCCAGATGAGCACGGTGTTATTGAACGAACGAGAGCGGAATCGCGCGGCGAACTTCAGAGCCCGCACCCAGTCGCCGGTCACGAGCGTGGCCACAGCATCCGCCAGCTGAGCGTGCAACCGTTCGAGCTTCGCCTCAGTGAAACCGACGGTGGGGGGTTGGTGAGTCATGGCGTGGGCACCTCCTTCTGATCAGCCGACGTAGCGGCTTCTTGTGGGAGGTACGCGCCATCTCACCGGAGCCAACGAGCGAGCGCGCGAACAACCGCTCCGAGACGCTCGCACAACTTCTCACGCTCTCGGGCGGCGCCGTGACTAAGTTCGGGCGCGCCCGCGCGCCGGCTGTGTGGGGGCGGAGTGCCGGCAACTCCGCTAATCCGTCCTGGGCGATGACCTCCTCTTTGAGCATGCTCAAATGGCCTTACAGTCGTTTCTAGCACCGAGATTGAGCATGCGCAACGGTTGATTTGAGCATGACCAACGAGTAAATTCAGCATCCTCAACGCCCGTCGACAGGCGTTCCGAAACGACAAGCCTTGCCTCACCCGAGGGGAAGGGTGGTCTACCGAAATGACAGAAGAAGAGAGCAAAGTGGCCGCGGAGGACCTCGCGAAACGCCTCAGGCTGCTCCTCGACGTCGCGATCACCGAGTCGGGTTCCGAACCGACCTACGCTCAGATCGCGGCGTTCCTCGAGAAGCGCGGCATCAACCTGTCGAGATCTCGATGGACATACATGGTCAACGGTCACCGCTACGTGCAAGACCCCGCGCTATTCGAAGGGCTTGCTGCGTTCTTCGACGTGGATGCCGCTTTCCTGCTGGGCGAGGACGGGGTAGCAACCCCTGATAAGGTCACCGCGCAACTGGATCTCGTACGGGCGATGCGAGCCGCGAAGGTGAAGTCTTACGCCGCGCGCACGCTGGGAGATATCTCACCGAAGGCCCTTCAGGCGATCAGCAGATTCCTGGATGAGGAAATGACACACACCTGAGCAGTGCCCTTGCCGGTCCGTTGTGACCCCCCACCGGCACATGCTCCCCGGACGGGAGTGACATCGTGAATATCGAGCAGACCGTGTCGACGGCCGTCGCCGACCTTGCGCTGGGTAGCACCTTCACCTTTGACGATCTTGTTGGGGCACTTCAGGATCACCGGCAGCGCACGCTCCGAATCGTGGAACTTGCGGATCTCGGCGACCACGATGGTATCTGCGCGGTGTGGCTCATCACCGAGAACGAAGACCTCGTCCTTCACGCGCACAGCGACTCCGTCCTCCATCGCCAGCAGTTCGTCCTGCACGAGTTCGCCCACATGATCCTCGGGCATGGAGAAGACGACGAATGTTCGACGGAAGACTTCCTGCTTCCCGACATCCCCGCCCGGACTCGACGTCGACTACTCACTCGTCAAGATTTGGACTCTCACACCGAGATCGCGGCGGAGGCCTTGGCTGATCATCTCGCTGCGGCGATCAGAGGCTCGGTATACGGCGAATCGCGCTACCTCGAGATCTTCGGGTGATGCAGACCTTCGTCGCGGTGCTGATGTGGTTACTCGTGGCGAGCCTGCTCATCTTGCGCCGCGGACGAGCCGAGCGGAGCATCACTTACGCGGCGATCACGATCGCTGTCGCGATGACTATCAATGTCGATACGGTCTACCGCTTCATCGATGCACTCCTCCATGGCTCGAATGTCGCCACCCTCATCGGGGACTGCGCGCTCATGGTCGGGATCTTCTTCCTTGGCCGAGGGATCATGAAAGCGGGGGAGTATCAGCCCGGCCCTGTCCGCATTGCGCTGGGCCCCACAACCCTCCTTGTTGCGCTGAGCGGCGTCGGGGTCGCCTTCTTGCTCATCGACCGTGGCGCTACGACGACCAACTTCATGATTGATCTCGGAGCGCAGCCTGCCGCAGCTGCGTACTCCATGATTCAGTTCACCTACTACGGGATCGTCGTTGGCACCATGGCAGTCCTTGCGAGTCGTCAGTATCGGTTGAGTGTTGGTCTACAGCGTTTGCCTGCCGGGTGTCTCGTCGTCGGCGCGATCCTCGGAGTCGCTCTTTGTGTCGTCGTCCTCATCATGGACATCGCACACCTTTCCGGGCGTGTAGACGTCATGGCTAACGTGTCTGTCGCGTATGGACCGCTCTACATACTGACCTTCCTTTTCCTCTGCGTCGGACTCGCTGGGCAGCCGACGGTGCGCTACCTGAGCGCACGCCGGCGGGCGGCACGAACACGGACGCTCATCAAGGAACTGTTGCCTGCATGGCGAGCGGCGACGATCGTTCGCCCGGGATTGAGTCAGACGGATGCGGCGTCCGTGCAAACCGATGGCCTCGAGACGCAGTTGCATAGACAGGTCGTGGAGATCCGCGACGCGATGATCGACCCGCGCGTGTCGTTCTCTCTCAGCGCGAGCGCTCGTCTCGTCCTTGAACGAGCGGAGCAGCATCTCCTCGGAACCGACGAAGCTCGACTTCATACGTCGGCTGCGCCGGCCACACGGAGCAACTCTCAACGAGGAGCGGCATGAGAGGCCCGATTGCGCTGGCAGGCGTGATGGCCGCCGCAGCGTCCCTATCGTTGGGCCTCGGGTTAGTGATCGCGCGGCAACTGACCGCCCCTTCGAGCCCGCGCCGATTCGATCTGTCCATCCGTGGCGTCGAACAGGATGGCGACCGGCAAGCAATCGTGCTCGATCGAACGCATCAAACTGAGTCCCCAGGTGAGTTCGCTCTGCTGTTTCCAGGTGGCCAGTGGGTGCAGCTGGCTGCCGAGGTACTTGATCGCGGGCCTGGGCGCCTCGCACGTGCAGTGACAGGAACCGCAGCGGGGTTCACGCCGGCAGCCGAAGAGCGCGCGTCCTGGAGCGGTATCTACTTCATGACGCCCGTCGATGCGGGCCTCAGAGCCTACGGCTTCGCCATCCCCACGCCGTCGGGGCCCGCGCCAGCGTGGCGCATCGATGGGAGCGACTCGCAGTCAACGAGGTGGGCAATCCACATCCACGGGCTCGGCAGCCCGCGAACAGGAACGCTACGGGGTGTGCAGGTCGCCGCCGAGCTGGGCTACACGTCCCTCGTCGTCACCTATAGGAATGACGGTGAGGGCCCGCGGCGCGGAAGTGGTCGGTCAACCCTCGGCGCCACTGAAGTCGACGACGTCGACGCTGCGATGCAGTACGCCATCAATCAGGGCGCGCGTCAGGTCGTTCTCTTCGGTTGGTCGATGGGAGCACAGGTCGCACTCCAGCTCGCTGCACGGCCGCGTTACGGGCGGCCAATAGCCGGGCTCGTGCTTGAGTCGCCCGTTCTCGATTGGGTCGCGACGATCAAGGCGAACTGCGCTCGCGCCGGGCTGCCCGCCGCGGCAGGGCTTCTCGCGCTCCCGTGGCTCACATCGCCATTGCTTGCACGCGCTGCCGGCCTGCCTGGCAGCATCCCTCTCGAGGATCTGGACTGGATCGCGCGAGCGCAGGAGCTGGCAGTCCCTACTCTGATCCTCCACGGAGCGGATGACGACTCGGCGCCGCCTGCCGTCGCTCGCAAGCTTGCAGCACTGCGTCCAGATCTCGTTCAGCTCGAAATCTTCGACGCCGATCACACGATGACGTGGAACGCCGATCGAGAGCGTTGGCGGTCCACTGTCGTAGCCTGGCTAGCCCACCGATCCTGAGACTTGTCGTGCCAACGGAGTTCGAATGCCTCTGAGCCGTCGAGGCGAGTACAGACTTCCACCAAATTGTGCTCGGCCGGCGCGTCGCTGAGCGTGAGTCCGGCGAGATTGGGTCTTCCTCCAGCAGAACTGCAAGCAGGTCGCGCGGATGTCGTAGCGTCCCCACTCGGGCGACGTTTCGTCGGAAGGTATGCTGTAGGGGATGGTCTCGTCGGCTCCGACCCCGCGCTCCGAGACGTTGACTGAGCAGTTGTTGATAATGAGGCTCATTACAAGCGTCGGACTGGCGTTGCTGATGATGCTCGGACTGGCGGCGACAGCCCACACCGAGCTGGACACGGCGGCGCCTGTTCCTCTCGTGGTCTCCGAGTTGCTGGACTCGCATGTGGCGCCATCAGCACACACCGGGGCGGAGCATGAGGCAGTCGCTGATGGCTCCTGGTCGGGGTCGAACGCCCTTATCGGTGCGGCGTTGTGTGTATTCGGTGTGCTGTGCGGCATCACGTTCATGGTGGTGCTGCAAAGACTATGGCGTCGACGAATGCCACCTGTTCTCGGCGAGGTTTCACGGATGCTTTCGCTGCCTCCTGCGTCGGCGGCGCGCGCGCATCCGATCGTGTTCTCGTTGACGCAACTAGGGCTTTCGCGAACCTGACATTTGGCACGCCGCCCCATGGGGTGGCGCTTCGCCCCGGGCTGTGTGCCCGGGATCTGTGCCGTGTCTTGGTTTGGAGTACCCGATGAAAACGTCAGTAAAGGCAACGTTGATCAGTGTTGCCGTTGTGGTGGTGCTTGTTGTGGCCGCGTTGATCTATGTCCTTATCAGTCAGAGCAAAGCGGCTCTGCCCTCGTCCGGGGGCGGCGCACCGTCGGCGCAGCCGGTGCGGCAGAACTCGCACATTCTCGATGGCGGAGGTGAGGGAGCGGTCACGGTGGTGGAGTTCCTGGATTTTGAATGTGAGGCATGTGGGGCGTTCTACCCGATCGTGGAGGATCTGCGGGAGCAGTTCGCCGGAGAGATCACCTATGTGGTCCGCTATTTCCCTCTTCCGGGTCATTTCAATTCGAAGAACGCCGCGATCGCGGCGGAAGCGGCCGCGCAGCAGGACCGGTTCGAGGACATGTATCACCGCTTGTTCGAGTCACAGGTGGAGTGGGGTGAGGCGCAGGAGTCTCGGGCCGACTTGTTCCGCGGATTCGCGGAGGAACTCGGGCTGGACATGGTCGCCTACGACGCCGCTGTAGCGGACCCGTCGACGAGTGAGCGTGTCGATCAGGACTTTGAAGAGGGTCGCGCGCTGGGGGTGAGCAGCACACCGACATTCTTCGTCGACGGCGAGCTCGCGCAGTTGCAGGAGTGGGACGACCTTGAGAACCTCATCCAGGCCGCGGTGAGCGGTGGTCAGTGATGCGGGCGGGGTTATCACATCGACGGGTAATCATCGTCGGCGCTGGGCAGGCCGGGCTGGCGGTCGCTGCGGCGTTGAGCGCGGGAGGGCTCCGGCCGCAACAGGATTTCGTGGTGATCGACGCGGCCCCGCCTGGGCACCGTTCCTGGGCGTCGCGGTGGCATTCGATGAAGCTGCTCAGCGACGCTCGCCACAGCGCGCTGCCTTCTCGACGGCTGCTGGGTGATCAACACCGGTATCCGCGGGCGGATGAGATGGCTGACTATCTGACTTTCGTAGAAGCAGGCTTTGGTGTGGAGACGGTCTGGGGCGTCCGCGCGACCAGGGTGGAGCATCGGGGAGATGGCTCGACGTTGTTGTTGTCGACGACAGCGGGTGAGGTGCAGACCCGCAACGTGGTCTGCGCGACCGGTGCGCACACTCACCCCCGGGTTCCCGATTGGGCGAGCGGGCTGACGGTGCCAGGGGTAGTGATGCACAGCAGCGAGTACTTGTACCCAAAAGAGATCCCCGCCGGCGACGTGCTGATCGTCGGCGGCGGAAACAGCGGTGTGCAGCTGGCCCGCGAATTGTCTGTCTCGCACACCGTCACGCTGTCCGTGCGCACTCCGCGGCAGCATCGGCCTGAGAGAAGCTACCCCGCCGCAGCAGGTGAAAGCGTGTCGCTATTGTCGCGGAAGAGGCGACCCGAGCCTATCTTTGGCGACAGCTACGAGCGGCTTCGCCGTGCGGGCGTTACGATCGCCCCCGCCGTAGAAGCCGCTAACGGCGCGGTAGTGACCTTCGCCGACAGCACCCACTTCTCCCCCCGATCGGTGATTCTCGCAACCGGCTACGACCCTGGTGATCGTTGGCTGCCGCAACCGCCCAGTTCTGCACGGCCTCAGCGCACCATGACCGGTCTTCCCGGGTTGTTCGTGGCGGGGATGCCGCAGTACGGCGGTCGCGGCTCCGACACCGTGGCAGGGGTTTGGAGAGACGCGACGACGATCGCCCAGCACATCATCAACCGGCCCTGAAAGGACCGAGACCATGACTTGTCTACCCGTCGCCGACCGCGCATCCCGGCGCCGATCACCCACCCCCGGGGTCCGTCGACGCTCCGTTCTGCCCGGCCTGGCGGCGCTGCTGCTGACCGCCGGTCTGCTGTTCGCCGTCGCAGCTCCCGCGGCCGCGCACGATGAGATCGTCTCGTCCTCCCCGGAACCCGGTTCCACGATCACCGTGGTCCCGGAGGAGATCTCGCTGACCTTCAGCGGGGAGATTCTCACCGATTTCAACGCGGTGATCATCGAGGTCGCCGCCGCTGATGGGCAGAACCTCGCGTCCGGGGACCCGATCATTGACGGGACCACCGTCACCCAGGCTGTGCGGCCGGGTCAGGCTGGGGTGTTCACGGTGCGGTGGCGGGTCGTCTCCAGCGACGGCCACCCGATCAGCAACGAGTACCAGTACACCGTCGAAGCCGTCGCGGTGCCCACCAGTACCCCCACCCCCGAAGCGACCGAGCAACGGACACCCGAACCGTCTGCGACGACGCCGGCCGCGTCCTCCGCAGAGGTTCACAACGGCCCCTCCGGAGGTGGGGAGCTTTTACCCGTCTTCGCGGTCGTGAGCGGTGTGATCGTTGTCGGCGGTGCTCTGATTGTCGTACTCATGGTGGCTCGAGAGCGCCGCCGCCGCGACAGAGCAGCCGCAGCTGCTTCGTCCGGCCAGGGCAGCGAAGTGGGCGACACAGGGAAGGACGTGTCATCCCATGAGTCGTGAGCAGTCCCGACGATTCGCGTTCGCGTGCTTGGCCGCCGGTGTGGTGGTTCTGATTGATCAGGCGACGAAAGCGGCCGCGCTCAGCGGGTTGAGCCCGGACGAGCGCGTCCCGCTGCTGGGCGATCTGCTCGGGCTGCGGCTCGCGTTCAACCCGGGCGCAATCCTCTCTCTTGGCTCCGGCTTCACAGGGCTACTCACTCTCCTCGGCGTCGGAGCCGTGATACTGCTGATCGTCGTTGCGGCGCGGGCACGGACGGGATGGGGGGCGGTGGGAATCGGGCTGATCCTGGGTGGCGCAGTCGGAAACCTGATCGACCGGCTGTTCTCCCCGCCCGGGTTCGGGGTCGGGCACGTCACCGACTTCCTCGCCTATGGGACCCTCTTCATCGGAAACCTCGCCGATGTCGCCCTCGGCGCTGGCGTGATCGTGCTCGGCCTGAACCTTTGGATCCGCCACCGGCGCGCCCGCGCGGGCACAACGAATGACGGGATGACCGGCGGGGCGGCGCCGGCGGCGGGATCGGCGGCGAGCGGGTCATGATGGCTAAGCAGCGCACCGCGTCCGTGTATCAGCGGAACGCGTTCGCTCCGGGGCTGCTCGCCGCCGCGGTGCTGTTCTTCGCACCGGTGCTGATGGGCGGGGACTGGTTCACGCTGGTGCTGTTCGTCACCTCGATCTTCGCAGTCATCGTCGGCTGGTTCGCCATCCAGGCGCGGCAGTGGTGGTGGGTGCCCGTGTTCGCAGCGATTGTGGTGATCTGGAACCCGGTGTTCCCGTTGCCGTTCACCGGTCCGGTGTGGACCGCCGCGCAACCGGTCGCCGCAGTCGTGTTCCTGATGGCCGGTGCACTGATTAAGGTCAAGCGACCATGAACCACCGCGCTCTGACGGTAACGTTCTCGGTCCTACTTGTTGCCGTGCTGCTTGCAGGATGCGGATCTAGCGACTCGCTCGCGCAGCAATACCGGAACGGAAACGAGAAGGGCTTCATCGCCGGCGATTTTCAGGTCATAGAGATCCCGGAAACCGACCGCGGAGAACCGGTCGAGTTCGAGGGCGTCACCGAGACCGGGGAGACGGTGTCCGGTGACGACTACCGGGGCGGGGTGTTGGTGGTGAACTTCTGGTACGCCGCCTGCGGGCCGTGCATCGTCGAGGCGCCTCTGCTCGAGGAGGTCTGGCAGGAGTACCAGGAGCAGGGTGTCGGGTTCCTCGGGGTCAACACCTACGATCAGCCCGCGACCGCGTTGTCTTTCGCCCGCGACAACAACGTCACCTACCCGAGCGTGATCGACGTGAACGACGGCAAAGTGAAACTCGCATTCGCGCAGGTCACCCCAATTCAGGCCACCCCCACCACCCTGGTCATCGACCAGGAAGGGCGGGTCGCGGCGCGGATCATCGGTCAGTTGGCCAGCGCGTCGATCCTGTCCACTCTGGTTGCCGACACCCTCGCCGAGGACACCCCGTGAACCCGGGAGCGGTCATCGTCGACGGCGCCCTGTGGGCCGCGATCCCGGTCGCGATCCTCGCCGGGCTGGTCTCCTTCGTGTCCCCGTGCGTTCTCCCACTGGTGCCCGGTTACCTCGGTTACCTCGGCAGCACCACCACCACGACAACATCCCCCTCCGCGAACGGCGCGCGCACCGCCACTGCGGAGCGCGCCCGGCTGCTGCTGGGCGTGACGCTATTCATCGCCGGGTTCACTGTCGTCTTCGTCGCCGTCACGATCCTCGGGGGCACCTTCGGATACCTGCTCCTGCAGTACGCAGGCATCCTCACCCGGGTGTTCGGAATTATCATCATCGCCCTGGGGCTCGTGTTCCTCGGTTTCTTCGGCATCGCGCAGCGCACCCTCCGCCCGCGCGCCCAGGGCAGGGCCGGGCTGATCGGGGCGCCGCTTCTGGGGTTCGCGCTCGGCGTCGGCTGGACTCCGTGTATCGGCCCGACGCTCGCGGCGATCATCTCGATGTCGTGGAACCTCGGCGACCCCGCCCGCGCAGGCCTGCTCGGGCTGGCGTACTCGCTGGGCCTGGGCATCCCGTTCCTGATCCTCGCGGCCGGGTGGGGCTGGGCGTCCCGATCGGTCACGTTCCTGCGCCGCCACATCCGGGCGCTGAACATCATCGGCGGGGCCATGCTCATCGCCCTCGGCCTGCTGATGGTCACGGGACTGTGGACGGCGCTGATGTCGCAGCTGCAACAGGTGGTGATCAATGTCCCCCTCCCGCTCTAACACGGGCACGGACGTGACGGCCGATCCGCTGCGCCCGGGCGATCACGCCGACACCGACGTCGATGCCGCAACCGAGATCACCCAGCCGACGCTCGGCATCACGGGCTGGCTGCGGTGGGCGTGGCGGCAACTGACCAGCATGCGCACCGCGCTGGTGCTGCTGCTGTTCCTCGCCATCGCCGCCGTGCCCGGGTCGCTGTTCCCGCAACGCAGCGCCGACCCCAACGGGGTCATTCAGTGGGAGCGAAACAACCCCGATGTCTTCCCGCTGGCGGACGCGGTTGGGCTGTTCGACGTGTACCTGTCGCCGTGGTTCTCCGCGATTTACCTGCTGCTGTTCACTTCCCTGATCGGTTGCGTGATTCCACGCGCCAAGCACCATTACAAGGCGCTGCGCACTCGCCCGCCGCGCACCCCGGCGCGGCTATCACGCCTGTCCGAGTACCGAGAGGTCACCATCCCGGTAGGGGACGCGCAGCCCGAGGTCGCCGCGCACGCGGTTGACGTCGCGGCAGAGCAGCTGCGTAAGTCCGGGTACCGGGTGGAACGCTACGACGCCCGCGGCGCCGCGTCGGTGTCTGCCGAGCGCGGATACCTGCGGGAGACCGGCAACCTCATCTTCCACGTCGCCCTCGTCGGGGTGCTGGTCTCGGTGGGAATCGGCGGGTCGTTCGCGTACACGGGGCAACGAGTGGTGGTGGAAGGCACCACGTTCGTGAACGCGCTCAGCGACTACTCCTCGTTCAACCCCGGCCGGTTCGTCGACGGCACAGGTCTTGCCCCCTACTCGCTCACCCTCGAGGACTTCCAGGTCTCCTACCGGCTCCCTGGCACCCCGGGCGCAGGCCAGGCCGGCGACTTTTCCGCGGACGTCACCATCCGCCAGCCTGGGCAGGATGACCGGCCGCAGAACGTGATCGTGAATTACCCAATCACCGTCGAGGGTGACCGGATCTACCTGCTCGGCAACGGCTACGCCCCCACCCTCACGATCCGCGACGCCGCCGGCGAGGTGGTGTACAGCGAGTCGCAGCCGTTCCTGCCGCAGGACGGCAACATGACCTCGCTAGGGATCATCAAGATCCCGGATGGGCTACCCGAACAGGTCGGGTTGGTCGGGTTCTTCTACCCCACCCAGGGCGTCTTGCCCTCCGGCGCGTTTACCTCGATCTACCCCGACGTCATCAATCCCGTGATGACGCTCAATGTGTTCAGTGGTGATCTGGGCATCGACGACGGCACTCCGAGATCGGTGTACACGCTCGAAGTGGACGGGCTGACCCAGCACACCGGCGGCGACACCGCGGTCGATTCGCTCGAGCTCACTCCCGGCGCCACAGTGGACCTGCCGAACGGGTGGGGCACCATCACGTGGGAGGAGGTCACGGCGGAGGAGCCGGTGAAGCGGTTCGCGTCGTTGCAGATCCAACGGGACCCCAGCAGCGGCTGGGTGCTCGCGTTCTCGGTCCTTGCCACCCTGGGCCTGTTCGCCGGCCTGTTCGTGCCCCGCCGGCGGCTCTGGGTGAAAGCGCACACCACCCCGGGTGGCGTGCACGTCGAATACGCGGGGCTGGCCCGCGGCGAAGACCCTGCGTTGGCACGCGCCGTCGACGAGTTCGCGGCCCGCCACGCGCAGACCCTCGGCGTCGAGCCGCCGGCGAAGGATACGCCGTGACGACCGTGTGGATTCCGGACGCCCCGCCGACCCTCGGCGGGTTCCTCACCCCGGCCCCACTTCCGGCCCCGGTGCTGCCGATCCTCGCGGGGCTGCTCGCGGTCGCCTACCTGGCCGGCGCGATCCGCATGTGGGCGCGCGGCCGCGGCTGGCCGGTGTGGCGGACGATCAGCTTCCTGCTCGGCTGCGTCGCCCTCGCCGCCGTGACTGGGCTGGCGGTGGAGAACTATGGGTACGCCCTGTTCTCGGTGTTCATGTTCCAGCAGCTCACCTTGATGATGGCGATCCCTCCGCTGCTGGTTCTCGGCTCTCCCGGCACCCTGCTGCTGCGCGCTACTCCGCACCACGGCCCCGGTCTCCTGGTGCTCCGTGCCGCGCACGCGGGGCTGCGCAGTCGCACCGCGCGGTGGTTGCTCAGCCCGTGGCTGGCGGTGCCGCTGTACCTGGCCGCGTTCTATGGTCTGTACCTGGCGAACTTCGCCGACCCGATCCTGTCCACTATCGCCGGGCATACCCTCCTCGAGGTCGGGTTCCTGGTCGCGGGGATGCTGTTCACCATCCCGATCCTGTCGTCTGACCCGCTGCCGGTGCGGATGAGTCACGGCGGCCGCGCCCTGGACGTGTTCGCCGAAGCAGCCCTGCACGCGTTCTTCGGCGTCTTCCTGATGATGGCCACCACCACCCTCATCGATGGGTTCGCCGGCCCGACGAGCGCGCTGGGCATCGACCCAATCGAAGACCAGGGCCTCGCCGGTGGGCTGGCCTGGTCCTACGGCGAGGCCCCCACCTTGCTGATGCTCATCTACGTCATGCACCGCTGGTTCCGCGACGACACCGCCCAGGCGGTCGCCGCCGACCGCCGCGCCGACGTCCACCGAGATCCCGAGCTCGACGCCTACAACGACTACCTCGCCCGACTCCACCAGAAAGACACCTGAACCATGCGCACGACCCTGCCCACCCCTGCGTCGGCCGCCGCGCCGGAGCTGGAGGCGCCGCGCCGCACCGTTGCGGCGTGGTCGCTGCCGGTGTGGGGGGCGGTGCTGGCATCCGGGGCCGCCGGCCTCCTGCTGGATCTCGCATCCGCGCCGGTGGGGTGGTGGCCGTTGACGTTCGTGAGCGTCACGGTCGCCCTAGTGGCGCTGATCGGCCGCAGCACCGGCGGGGCGTTGCTGGTCGGCACCGTCTTCGGCGCCGTGTTCTACATGACACATCTGGTGTGGGTGGGGGAGTTCCTCGGCCCGGTGCCGTGGCTTGCCCTCGCCGGGCTGGAAGCGGTCCTGTTTGGCGCCGGTGCGGTGCCGATCACCCTCGCCTACCGGTGGACCGCCCGATATCCGGCCCGCGGGGCCGTGCAGCTGCTCGTGGTGCCGCCGCTGATCGCGGTTCTGTGGACAGCCCGGGAGGTGGTGATGGGCGCGTGGCCGTATTCCGGATTCCCGTGGGCGCGCCTCGGCATGACCCAAGTGAGCGGGCCGCTCGCCGAGGTCGCGTCGTGGACCAGCGTGAACGGCCTCTCCTTGCTGATTGTCGTGGTGTGCGCCTCTGTGGTGCAGTGGGTCCGCGCTGGCGGCCTCCGGTTCATGCTGGGGCTGCACCCTGCCGTGAGCGTCGCTGTTCTCCTGGTCGTGACACCGCAGTTCCCCACCGCGCCGGCCGGGGAGTTCCGGGTCGGGTGGGTGCAGGGCAACGGCCCGACCGGGTACTTCGACGATAAGGCGCCCGGGGACGTCGTGGCTGCGCAGACCGCTGCGACGCGCCCTCTGTACGGGCAGCCGATGGATCTGCTGGCCTGGCCGGAGGGCGGCGTCGACGCCGACCCGCTCAGTGATCCCGCCGCCGCCGAGGCGTTGGACCGCGTTGTGCGCTCGGCCGGGGCGCCGTTGCTGATGAACGCCGCCACGACCCGCGGCGACGATGTCTTCAACACCTCCCTGCTGTGGACTGCGGATCCTGCGGACCGGCAGTGGCATGACAAGGTAAATCCGGTCCCGTTCGGGGAGTACGTGCCCGACCGGTGGTTCTACGAGCTGATCGTCCCCGACTTGGTGGGACTGATCCAGCGGGAGTACACCCCAGGCACCAATTCGCCGATTGTGCGGGTCGGCGATGTCGGGGTGGGGTTGGCGATCTGCTTCGACGTGATCTACGACGCTGTGATCTGGGAGGGCGCCCGCGCCGGCGCGGAGGTGTTCGTGTTCCAGACCAACAACGCCGACTTCCGTGGGACCGACGAGAATCTGCAGCAGCTCGCGTTCGCCCGGATGCGCGCCATCGAAACCGCTCGCGCCGTGGTCAACGTCTCGACGGTGGGCACCAGTCAGGTGATCGCCCCTGACGGCACCACCCTCGACAGTATCGGCGTCGACACCGCAGGCGCTTCGATCGGCGCCGTCCCACTGCGCACCGGACTCACCCCCGCGGTGATCCTCGGTCCCTGGCTCACGGCTCTCATCATCCTCGCCGCCGTCGGCGCTCTCACAGCGGCGGGGGTCTCCCACCGTGCTCGCACGTGTGCGGACGGCGCAGATCGTTCGACTAATCCGGGGAGGCAGTCATGAACACGCCACGGGAGCGGCCTGCCGGAGGTCGACTTGCCGGGTCGCGGCGAATGCTGGCGACGGGCAGTGATCTCACCCTTCCTGATGATTTGATGGCGGAGGAGTGCGGGTGCGCGCCCACGCCCGCGGAGAGCCGCGCATTCCGGGCTGGTGTGGGCCGGCGCACTCTGCTGACCGCGGGAATATTGAGCTCGGTCGCCGTCCTGGTCGGCGGCCCGCTGCTGCCGCCAGCGTTCGCGGCGACCTATCCGTCCTGGGAGGACGTGCAAGCCGCGAAAGCAAAGGAGGCCACCAAAGCCGCTGAGGTGCAGCGGATCCAGGGCCTTATCCAGAGCCTGAACGGTGAGGTGGCGCGCACCCGCACCGCCGCCGAGCAGGCCGCTGGTGCGTTCTACACCGCCCAGCAGGAGTATTTCGACGCCTCCTTCCGGGCCGACACGTTGCAGTCCCAAGCCGACGTGGAAGCGCAAAACGCGGCCGATGCGGCGAACAAGGCCGGCCGCATCGCCGCGCAGCTATACCGCGATGGGGGCGACACAGCCTCCCTTGAACTGTTCTTTTCCGGGTCGGCAGCGACCGCGGACGATCTCCTGTCCCGGCTGGGCGTGATGGACAAGCTGCTGGAACGCAACCAGGGAGCGTATGCGGCCGCGATCACCGCCCGCGATGCTGCGCAGAGCCTCACCGATCAGGCCGTGGTCGCCCGAAACGAACGGGACCGGCTGCAGCAGGTCGCCGAGCAGAAGATGCTCGAGTCGCAGCAGGCCGCGGATGCCGCACAGGCCGCGGTGGACGCGCAGACTCTCCATCTCGGCGAGTTGCAGGCCCAGCTCGCCGCCCTCGAGGACACCACCGCAAAAACCATCGCCGATTATCAGGCTGGAATCGAGGCTGCCCGCATCGCCGAGGAGCAGCGGCGAGCGGCGGAGCGTGCCGAAGCAGAACGGCTCGCCGCCTCGGGCGGCGGCGGGGGTGTGGTCAGCTCCGGATGGGCACGGCCGACATCAGGGAATCGCACGTCGGGGTTCGGGCCGCGCAGCTCCCAGTGCGGAAACGGGTACTGCTCGACCAGCTATCACTACGGCGTGGATCTCAGCGGCGGCTGCGGCGCGGGGATCTATGCCGTCGCGGCGGGCACCGTCGTCTACGCCGGGTACAACGGTGGCTACGGCAACTACATCAAGATCGACCACGGCGAGGGGATCGGCACCGGGTACGCCCACATCCGCAACGGCGGCTTCTACGTCGGGTACGGGCAACGCGTGAATGCTGGCGACCTGATCGCCCGTGAGGGAGAGACCGGCAACGCGTTCGGCTGCAACCTCCACTTCGAAGTGTACGTGGGCGGCTCCCCGGTCAACCCCGCCACTTTCCTCGCCGCTCGCGGCGTCTCCATCTGACCCGAAATGAAGGAGGACACCATGGCTGAACGGACCACCCCAACGGGGGATCACCTCCAGTCGGTCCCGACACGACGCAGTCTTCGAGGGCTCGCGACACCGCCTCCCGCTTCGTGCGCATCCGTGACGTCGCGCGCGCCCAGTGCAGCAAGTGCTCTGCGTAGGCCGACGTCGTTGCGCCCAGCACGGACGCTGGTAGTCCTTGCGATGGTTGCTGGTCTCGTTGCCACTTTTGCTCTCCCGGCGTACGGGGCTTGGCAGCCCGCGGACTTGGAAACCCGCTCACTGCAGCAGGTCGCTTTGGAGGACGCGCAGTCATTGGTCGTCGCGTCCGATGCGGGCGCAGCGCAGCTCACCCGCGACAGCTACGCTGCCACCAGTCAGGAGGAGATTGATCAGAAAAAGGCGCGAGAAGCAGCGGCACAAGCAGCCGCTGAGCGTGCGCGGGCGTCCGCGCAGGTCGCGTCGGTACCGTTCGACTACGGCATGGTGCCCCCTGGCAGCGGAGCCGTGCGGTGGCCGGTCGGTGGCCCGTTCACTGTGACAGACAGGTTTGGAGCTCGCGGCGGCGCGCACATGGGGACCGACATGGTCGCTGCCGGCGGCACCCCCGTCTACGCCTCCGTCGACGGTGTCGTGCGGATTTCACAGGACAGCTACGGCGCATACGGGGTCACCGTCGTCGTGGAATCCGTTCTGAACGGGCAACAGGTGAGGACGGTGTACCCCCACATGCAAACCGGCAGCCGACAGGTCGCCGCCGGTCAGACCGTCACGGCCGGGCAGACCGTCGGACTCGTGGGCAGCACGGGCCGCTCCACCGCGAACCATCTGCACTTTGAGGTCTACCTCGACGGAACCGCCGTGGACTCGCTGGCCTGGCTGGAAGCGAACGCGGGCTGACCCATGTGCCGCACGGATCTTCCGCACCACCCCGCTCGCGGGCACTCCCTGACCGAGATAACGAAGAGGACGACCCTGCCATGACCGGAACCGACCCGCTCTCCCTCGACGGCATCTCACTGCTGCTGGTGTGGACGTCGATCGGCACCTACCTGCTTGCGTTCATCGCGTACACCATCGACCTGGCTCAACGCTCCGTCCCCGCCGGCGTCCCACAGCAAGAGCCGGTCCTGGCCGGCGCTACCGCCCGGGCGAGCCAGCAGACGGAAAAGGCCCAGAGTGGGGCGGTGGATAGCGTTCGCACGCCGCCTCCACAGCGGCAACGGCTGCTGTGGGCACGGATCGGAACGTCGCTGACGGTCCTCGCGTTCCTGTTCCACCTGGCCGGCACCATCCTGCGCGGGATCGCCGCAGAGCGGGTGCCATGGGCGAACATGTACGAGTTTGCGCTAACCGGCACCGTCTTGATCGTCGCCGTCTACCTGCTGGTGCTGCGCCGCTACGACCTCCGCTTCCTGGGTGCGTTTCTCATCGGCATGGTGGTGCTGCTGCTCGGCGGGGCGACAATCTCGTTCTACGTCGAAGTTGTGCCGCTGATGGATCCGCTCAAGAGCGTGTGGCTGGTCATCCACGTCTTCGTCGCCTCCCTGGCCACCGCCCTGTTCGCGATCGCCTGCGGCATCTCCATCACCCAGCTCCTGCAGGCCCGCCGTGAGCGCCGCGCCCGAGCATCCTCGGATACTGCCCACCCCGCCGGTCCCGGGTTCTTGCGCACTCTGCCCACCGCCGACGTGCTCGAGTCCCTCGCCTACCGGTTCGCGATCGTGGGGTTCGTGTTTTGGACCTTCACCCTGATTGCCGGTGCGATCTGGGCCAACGACTCCTGGGGTCGCTACTGGGGCTTCGACGTCAAGGAAGTGTGGACGTTCGTGATCTGGGTGGTCTATGCCGGGTACATCCACGCCCGCGCGACCCGGGGGTGGCGTGGCACCCGCTCCGCCTGGCTGTCCATCATCGGGTTCGTCGCGGTGTTGTTCAATTTCACAATCGTGAACATGTTCTTCCAGGGCCTCCACTCCTACTCCGGCCTCACTTGATCCTCTTCCGCAACTCCTCACATGAACTGGAAGCACACCTATGCCTTCGAACCGCTCGAACTCGACCAACAGGTCTCAACATGGGCCGGTGACCGTCAAACAACAGCGTGAGCAAAAGCGCCAACAAAAGTTGGCCAAGTATCAGAAGCAGCTCGCCAAACGCCGTCGCAGCAAACTGGTCTGGTGGGTTGTCGGGTCAACGGCGGCTGTGGTGATCATCGGCCTCGTCGTTGCGTCCGTCGTGCTCGCACCGTTACCGCCAAGACAGTACGAAGCCGGCAGCGAAGGGGCAACCATTGAAGGAGTCCAGACCTTCGAGAACACGGCTGAGCACGTCGCCGGTGCTGTCCAGTACGAGCAAAGCCCTCCAGCGGGCGGCCCGCACAACGCCGTCTGGTTGAACTGCGGCATTTATGACCAACCGGTCCCGAATGAGAACGCGGTCCACTCCATGGAGCACAGCGCTGTGTGGGTGACCTACAACCCCGACGAGGTCGCCGGTGAACAACTCGGAACCCTCAAGAGCCTTCTGCCCGCAACCTACGTCGTTCTCTCGCCTTATGAGGGACTGGATGCGCCGATCGTGATGTCCAACTGGAACCAGCAGCTGAAGGTTGATTCGGCGAACGACGAGCGTATCGGCGCCTTTTTCGAAGAGTACTGGCGCAGCCAGAACGCGCCTGAGCCGAACGCCGCCTGCACTGGCGCATACGACGCACCGGGAAAGCAATGAACCGCAGTGGAACCAGCGACGCGTCCCCATCCCGAGGGCGGCCGCGGTGGTGGATCGTCCTCCTTATCCTGCTCGCGGTCGGCGCGCTGACCTTCGCTGTCGGACGCTTCTCAACCTTCGGGTCGCAGGGCGCGATCCCGCCGGGTACCGACTCTCCCGAGGCGAGCTTTTCACGCGACATGCAGGTGCATCACGCGCAGGCCATCCAGATGGCTATGGAGATATACCGCAAGACATCCGACGAGGAGCTGAGGATCTTCGCGTATGACATCGCCACCGGGCAGGCGGGCCAGCGTGGCGAGATGTACGACTGGCTCGTGCAGTGGGGGCTGTCGCAGTCCGGTGGCGCGATGATGCAGTGGATGGATGCCGCTCCGGCTGGGAGCGACCATGCGATGTCTGACGGTGCGGCAATGACGGAGGAAGAGACGCGCCTCGCGATGGGCATGGCCTCAGCCGAAGAGATTTCCGCTTTGGAGGGTGCGATCGGGCAGCAAGCCGATTGTCTCTTCCTCGGGCTGCTCATTCGCCACCACGAGGGAGCCATCCCTATGGCGGAGGCGCTCATCGAACTCGGCACAGATCCACGTGCCCTGACCGTCGCAGAGAACATCAAGAACGGACAGACCGCCGAGATTAACGCGATGAAATCCATGCAGGCGCGAATGGGCTGCGAATAGCACCCGACTGCACCTCCGCGGCGGGTGCGGCAAACCTGCTCCGCCTGGCTGCGAATGATCCCGACCCGAGAGAACCACCGTGACCCCAACGCCCAGAAAACGTCTCGCGGGCGAGCGCGCGGCGAGCAACCCGATTCACACCGTGCACGAATGATGTCGCGCAGCAGAGAGATCAATTACCGCACGTTGCGGGTACTCGGGCCGACGATCCTCGTTGGGGTGGCACTCGCTGTGCTGGTCGGCGCACTGGCATTCGGTGGCGGCGCTGCACAGCTCCCCCTCGGTGATGCCGGCCCGGTCGTACGCTGGGGGCTTCCGGCCGCGAAGCTGATCGTGAACCTCGCCGCGGCGGGAATGGTCGGTGTGCTCGTGACGGCGTTGTTCACGTTGCGGACGGGTGAGCGCGAGTTCGATATTGCCCTCGATACCGCCTCGATCTCCGCCGCCGTGTTCACCGTGGCGGCCGGTACGACCGGGTTCCTCACGTTTCTCAGCGTCTTCAACCCCGCGATCGACGTCGGACCGCAGTTCGGTGCCCAGCTCGGACGGTTTCTCGTCGAACTCGAGGTGGGCCGGACGTGGCTGATCACAACGGTCGCGGGCGCAGCACTCACCGTTCTGACATTCGCGGTGCGGTCCTGGGTTGGAACGCTTCTGGTCGCCCTGCTGGCGGTCTCCTCGCTCGTGCCGATGGGCACGCAAGGGCACTCCGGTGATGACGCCCTTCACCACGAGGCGATGATGGCGCTCATCCTGCACATCATCGGCGCCGCGGTGTGGCTCGGCGGTCTCCTCTTGCTCGTCGTCATCCGTCCGGTCCTCCAGCGGCAGCGCATCGCCGATGTCGTCGCCCGCTACTCAAGCATCGCCTTCGCCGCGTTCGTGCTCGTCGCCGTGTCCGGCACGGTGCGCGCGGCTATCGGCCTGCAGCAGTGGTCGGACCTGCTCTCCCCTTACGGCGCAATCTTGGCCGTGAAGGCCACAACGCTGGTCGGTCTCGGGCTCTTCGGCGCGTGGTATCGCATGCGGCTGATCGGCAAGATGCGCGGCTCTGAAAGGGCATCCCGCCCCTTCTGGATCTTGATCGTGTTCGAGTTAGCGTTGATGGGCGTCGCCAGCGGTGCCGCTGCAGCGCTAGCCCGCACCCCTCCCCCGAACCCGGCCCCGCTTCCTGCGACCCCGACGCCAGCGGAACGCCTCACCGGCGCACCGCTGCCCGCCGAGCTCACGATCGAACGGTGGGTCACCGCATGGAACATCGATCTGCTGTGGGCGGTGATCGCCGGGTTTGCGATCTTCTTCTACCTTGCCGGGGTATGGCGGCTGCGCCGCCGCGGCGACGCATGGCCGTTACACCGCACGATCATGTGGGTCACTGGCATGGTGCTGCTGGTGTGGGTCACCGGCGGAGTAATCAACGTCTACCAGGACTACCTCTTCAGCGTGCACATGCTCGGGCACATGCTGCTGTCGATGGCAATCCCCGCTCTCCTCGTCGCGGGGTCTCCGGTGACCCTCGCCGCGCGCGCGATCCGAAAGCGCGAGGACGGCACCCGCGGCGGCCGCGAGTGGATCCTCTGGGCCGTGCACACTCCCGTCGCCCGCGTGCTGACGAACCCCTTCGTCGCCGCGGGACTGTTCATCGGGTCACTCTGGGTGTTCTACTACACCGACCTCTTCCGCTGGACGCTGTACGACCACCTCGGCCACGAGTGGATGGTCGCCCACTTCCTCATCACCGGCTACCTCTTCGCCCTCACCCTCATCGGCATCGACCCGGTGCCGTGGCGCTTGCCGTATCCCGGACGCCTGCTGCTCCTCATCGGCGTCATGGCGATGCACGCGTTCTTCGGCGTCGCCATGATGATGCAGACGGGGCTCATGGTCGCGGAGTGGTTCGGGTCGATGGGCCGCACCTGGGGGCCGACACCGCTCGAGGATCAGTACATCGGCGGCGGCCTGGCGTGGTCGATCGGCGAGATCCCGACGCTCATCCTCGCGATCACCGTGGCGACCCAATGGAGCCGCAGCGACGCCCGCGACCAGAAGCGCAGCGACCGCCACGCCGATCGCACCGACGACGCCGAGCTCGAGGCTTACAACGCCCATCTCGTGGCGCTCGCCGAGCGCGACACACGGCGCCGGAAATGACACTACACCGATCATGATCATGGCCGACGACGGATCCGACTTTTGGACTGGCAATGACCCAGGCAGCGCGCACATTACGGCGTAGCCGCATCAATCGCAGCGTGAAACCTCGGCGCGTACAGTCACCGTCGTCAGCGTGAGACAGGTCAAACGATCGTCGGCTTCACGCCCCGGTGAGCACGAGCCATAGCAGGACACCGTTGAGGGTGATGAGGAAGACGGATGCGGCGATTCCCGCTATCGTGGTCGCTGCATGGTTGCGAAAAGGGCCAAGCACCTCAGTCTTCGCTGTGACTGCGATCAACGGCACAAGCGCAAACGGGATGCCGAAGGACAGCACCACCTGGCTCAGTACGAGCGCGAGAGTAGGATCGACGCCCAGCGCGAGCAGAACAAGTGCGGGCACGAGCGTTACCAGCCGGCGCGTGAGCAACGGCACCCGGATGTGCAACAAGCCCCGCATGATCTCCGCGCCCGCATACGCGCCGACGGACGTGCTTGCCAGCCCGCTGGCGAGTAGTCCGATTGCGAAGAGGGTCGCGACAACGGGGCCGATTCCGTCATGGAGAGCCGCGTACGCACCCTCGAGGGTGTCTGTGCCGGGCACTCCGGCGAGATTGGCCGCGGCCAGTAGCAGGATGCACAGGTTGACGGTGCCGGCGATCAGCATCGCGATCGTGACGTCCCAGCGGGTCGCGCGCAGCAGGCGAGACGTCGAGATCCCGCGAACATCATCGAGCGCGGCGCCTCGGGGTACGGCGCTTGTCGGATCCACGTCTGTCGACACAGGTGGCGCGAATCGATCGCGCGCGAGGGCGCTGTGCGCATAGATCGCGTGCGGCATGATCGTCGCGCCGAGGATCGACGCAGCCAGGAGTACGGAGTCGGTGCCGTCAAAACGCGGAAGGAATCCGGCCACGATGCGCGCCGGGTCAGGCGGTCCGACGAGAACCCCATAGGTGAAGCCGATTGCGATGACGATCACGAGGCTGATCACGACGAACTCGAACGGCTTTGCGCCGCCGCGCGATTGCACGAGGAGGAGAGCGAGCGAGACGGCTCCGGTGATAAGTCCACCCCAAAAGAGCGGAACGCCGAACAGTAGGTAAAGCGCAACCGCCCCACCGATGACCTCGGCGATGTCGGTCGCCATCGCGACGAGCTCAGCCTGCAACCAGTACGCACGGCGCACCCATGGATTCCGGATGCGGCGCCCGATAGTTTCGGGGAGGCTCCGCCCGGTGACGACGCCAAGCTTCGCCGAAAGGTACTGGATGAGCCATGCCATGACGTTGGCGAGCACGACGACCCACACCAGCAGATAGCCGTACCGTGCGCCCGCCGTCATGTTGCTCGCCACGTTGCCCGGGTCGAGGTACGCCACGCCAGCGACAATCGCGGGCCCGACCAGCCACGCCACACGTGTGGTCGTTACGCGGCGCGCTGCTCGGAAACGCGAAGATTCGGGCGAGAACGATTGCGGCACCTCGCAAGGCTAATTTTTCGGTACACCGAAAACAAGGACCAGCCCTCCTCCAAGTCGAACAGGCGCAGACTGTCCGCCGTAGCAGCTCGCCGAGGGCGATGCGGGTCAGCATGGGTCGGGCCTCGGCGCCGTGCCGTGACAGACATCGAGCTTGGCCGAGCCTCATCGCGTCGGTGTATTGGACCGCAAAGAGCGATATCATCGCTTTATGACGATCAAAAGCCGGCTGTTACCCACACTTGATATCGACGCTACCGAAGTGTATGCGCATCTGTTCGACGCGCTCGGAGACCCGACTCGATTGGCCGTCTTGCAGCACCTCGCCTCCGGCGAGCATCGAGTACGGGATCTGGTTGAGCACATCGGTCTCGCACAGTCCACGGTGAGTAGGCACCTGAGCTTCTTGCTCGAGTGTCGCCTCGTCGCTGTCCGCCCGGAGGGCCGCTCGTCGTGGTACGCACTGACCGAGCCAGCTTCGACCGCCGCCCTCATCAACGCGGCTCAATCGCTCCTTCGCGCCACCGGGACTCACGCTCAGCTGCACACGCACCTGAGTCACCCCCATACTGCTGGCGACGAGAGAACGGAGATTCGCTGATGGGCGCAGGGCACAGTCACGGTTCCGGCGCGGCTGGCCACGCGGGCGATCACCGTAGGAGGCTCTGGATCGCTTTCAGCCTCACCGCAACCATCGTGGCGGCACAAGCGATCGGATCGGTCGTCACCGGGAGCCTCGCCCTGCTCACCGACACCGCGCACGCGATTGCGGACGCTTCTGGTCTTCTCGTTGCCCTGATTGCTGCGACTCTCATGTTGCGCCCGGCCAACGCGAAACGCACCTGGGGTTTTCGACGCATCGAAGTAATCGCGGCGATGGGGCAGGCGACCTTGCTCCTGGTCGTCGGTGCCTACACCGCGATCGAGGGCGTACGCCGCTTATTTGAACCGCCTGAGGTTCCTGGAATCGAGCTGCTGGTATTTGGCATCATCGGTCTCACAGCCAACATCGTCGCGATCGTCCTCCTGTCCTCAACCCGCAGAGCGAACTTCAACATGCGCGCCGCGTTCCTTGAAGTCCTCAACGATGCACTTGGATCGCTTGGAGTTATCGCGGCAGCGATCGTGATCGCGACCACAGGCTTCATGCAGGCTGACGCGATCGCCGGCTTGCTGATCGCCGCACTCATCGTGCCGCGCGCATTTAGGCTCCTGCGTGACACCACCAGCGTCCTGATGGAGTTCACGCCTCCGGGCCTGGATCTCGACCAAGTTCGTGCGCACATTCTCAATCTCGACCATGTCAAAGACGTCCATGATCTTCACGCTTCGGTCGTCGCTACTGGGTTGCCCACAATCAGCGCTCACGTGGTGGTTGAAGACGGGTGCTTCTCGGACGGTCACGCTGCCAGCGTGCTGGAAGAGGTGAAGGAATGCGTCGCTCATCACTTCGAGATCTCTGTTCTCCATTCCACCTTCCAAATTGAAACGGCTCACATACAGGAGGAGGAGTCGACCTCCGTCACCCACGCTTAGCTTCGCCAGCGGCCAACAAGAGTGGCGTGATCAATTCAGGAGGGCGGCGGTGCAGAGGTGCGCTCCCGATGAGGTCCATCCAGCTGATGGGCGGTGAGCCGTGCTCTTTGCAACGCATCTGTTCGCGGACGACGTTGACTCTGCCACTCTGTTCGCCGCGCTTCAATCCGAGCGTTTCTTGGACAGGTCTTCCGGCATCGACCGCAGTGGTTGAGTACGACGAGAACGTCGCGAGCCAAGAAGAGGGGAGGTGGCGACGTGGCGCCGCTTGTGTTCATCAGCACAGCGCTGTCGCTGCTAGGCCGTGTTGATCAAGTCTGTTTTGGTCCAGATCAGTGTGGCGGCGAGGCTGACTGCGGCCCGGTAGCTGCGGAGCAGCTTGTCGGAGCGCATCGCGATGCCGCGCCATTGCTTGAGCTTGTTGAAGCAGCGTTCGACGACGTTGCGGCCCTTGTAGCGTTCCTGCTGCTGGTCGCCGAAGTCGATCGGCCGGCCCGGCTTCTTCCGGCGGTACGCGATCTGGTCGTCGCGCTCCGGGATCGTCGCCGCGATCCCGCGGTCGCGTAACCATGCCCGGTTCGCCTTGGACGGGTAGCCCTTGTCGGCGAGCACCCGGTCGGGGCGGGTGCGGGGTCGGCCCTTCCCTGCGCGCGGCACGCGGATGTCCTTGAGCACGGCGGTCATCATCGTGGTGTCGTTGATGTTTCCACCGGTGATCATCATTCCCAACGGCCGGCCGCGGCCGTCACAGACCAGATGCAATTTGGTCGTCAGCCCGCCGCGGGAGCGGCCGATCCCGTGATCAGGCGGCTCGAACCACGGATTCTTGTGATTCGGCAGAGCCCCCTGTGTCCCGGGCGAGGGTCGCGCCGTGCTAATGCACACGAGCGATCGTCGAGTCGATCGAGACCACCCAATCGATCTTCCCGGCCGCGTCGGCCTGCTTCTGCACCTCGGCGAGCAGCCTCTCCCACGTGCCGTCCTCGGCCCACCGGTTGAACCGCTTGTAGATCGAGTTCCACTTCCCGAACCGCTCCGGCACATCCCGCCACGGCGCACCGGTCCGGTACTTCCACGCCATCCCCTCGGTCGCGAGCCGGTGATCCGTCCACGGCCTCGAGCGGCCCGTCACCGTCGGCATCAACGGCTCCATCACCGACCACACCTCGTCAGAGATCTCCTGTCGCGCCACCGTTCAAGACTCACCCCACGAGGAGCGAAACCTCTTGATCAACACGGCCTAGTGGCGCTTACTGATCTCGAACGGCACGCGACACGTTCACTCTCTCTAAACAATCCTCGTCATTGTAGTTTTCTCGTGCCTGTGATCGTCGGAAGCAGGCGCCGTCCGTGCGGTCTCCAATGCTTCGACGCGATCGATTCAGAATAGGGAAGCGAGAACGTTCAGCCGGAGTTGTGCGAGCACGATGATAACCAGATAGCACACCAAGGTAGCGAGCGTCAGCCACGGCCACACCGCCCGCCCGGCCGGCGCAAGTCGTTGCCCGAACACACCGCGCCGGGCGTTTCTGCCAGTGGTGAAAAGGCACAGCGGAATCGTGATGGCCCACACGACGAGACACCACGGGCAGAGGACGCCGAGGACGTAGATGCTCTGGCTGATGAGCCACACGACGAACCCGAGTGCGGTAGCTACGCCAATGTTGAAGGTGATCCAGAACCAGCGCGCCAACTGTGGTGCCGCCCATAACGCGACGCCGGCGCAAAGGACGAGGGCGTAGCCGATGAGCCCGAGGTAGGGGTTAGGGAATCCGAGTACGGCGCCTTGAGGGCTGTCGAGGTTTGTCGAACACTGCACGAGGACGGACAGGTCGCAGCTGACAGCGGCGTCCGGGTTCTGAAGCTTCTCGAGCTTCTCGATCGATAGGGCGAGGGCTGCGCTTAGGCCAATCACGCCGACGGCAGTGAGAAAGCCGGCAAAGTAGGGCTCGCGAACAGTCGATGCGGTCATAGAGCGTTTCCTGCCTCGGGGTGGTCGCGGGCGTCATTATGGCGGTGAACTGCGGGAACAGCAATCGGGGGACTGAACGATCATTGACAGCGGGAAGGATCAGCGCGGTGCGCACTCTGGTCAGTGCCGCCACCCCCACCGGGCATTCAGTGGACGATTCACGCCGCGGGTCGGCAATCCGAACGATTTCGGGCGGCGAGGTGGGGTTCGGCATGGCACCATAGCGCCTGGGCCGTCGGTGAACGGGACGCTGCTGGCAATAATACAGTAAGCGATGTATAGTCACTGTGTGCTGACTATTGCTTCGCGTGTTGACGTGATGAATCGTCTCGGTCGTGCGATGGCGGATCCGACCCGATCTCGAATCCTGCTGGAGCTGTTGTCCGGGCCAGGGTACCCCGCCCGGCTGTCCGAGAAGCTGGGTCTGACGCGCACTAACGTCTCCAATCACCTTGCGTGTCTGCGCGGCTGCGGCATTGTCGTCGCCACCCCGGAAGGCCGGCTGACCCGGTACGAGATCGCCGACCCGCATCTCACCCGCGCGATCACCATCCTGGTCGACACGGTTCTCGCCTTCGATGACGGCGAAGAGTGCGCGAACGAGAACTGCGACGTGCCGCTGTGCTGCACCCCCGCGGACGAGACGAACCTGGAGTTCGGCCGATGAGCGAGGAATGCTGCGGCCCTGACGACCCCCGCAAGCCCGCCACCACGATGGTGCGGCGGCTGCAGCTGAGCAAGCCGCTCACGACCGGCGACGCCTGCTGCGGCCCCGACGACACCGCCGCGCCCGCGAAGGGCCGCCACCACGACGACGGCGAGCAGACACACCACGACGAGCACGGCGACGATGATGAGCACGACCACGGCGACGGTGCCGAAGTGCGGCCGCCGTGGTGGAGCGACACCGCCCTGCTGCCTTCGGCGATCGCGGGCGTAACGTTGCTGGTTGGCTACGTCTTCGAGTGGGTCGGGCTACCGATCCCTGCGCTGGTGTTTCAGTGGATCGCGCTGTTGGCCGGTGCGTACACGTTCGTGCCTGGCGCGATCCGTCGGCTGCTGCGCCGGCGCCTCGGTGTCGGCCTGTTAATGACGATCGCCGCGATCGGCGCCGTCGCACTCGGTCACGTTGGGGAGGCTGCGACGCTGGCGTTCCTGTTTTCCCTCGCCGAAGCGCTCGAGGACCGGGCGATGGACCGCGCCAAGGAGGGCTTGCGCGCCCTGCTGTCCCTGATCCCCGACACCGTGCGCGTGTCCCAGCTGAACGGGGATGTCACGATTCCCGCGGCGGAGGTGCAGGAGCTCGACATCCTCGTCGTCGGCGCCGGCGAACGCGTCGCCACCGACGGCGTGATCGTCGAGGGCCGCTCCAGCCTGGACACCTCCGCGATCACCGGTGAATCCATCCCGGTCGAGGTCGGTCCCGGCAACGCAGTGGCCGCGGGGTCGGTGAACGGGTCGGCGACGCTGCGGATCGAGGCGACCGCGGACGGACGGGACAACTCCCTGACCCAGATCGTCAAGCTCGTCGAGCAGGCCCACGCCCTTAAGGGCGAACGCGCCCGCC
Organism: Microbacterium sp. CCNWLW134; assembly: GCF_037083565.1. Lineage (NCBI taxonomy): Bacteria > Bacillati > Actinomycetota > Actinomycetes > Micrococcales > Microbacteriaceae > Microbacterium > Microbacterium sp. CCNWLW134. The sequence continues at coordinate 1,003,685 of NZ_JBAOJU010000001.1, forward strand.
TCGCCGACCGTATCGCCCGCCCCCTGGTCCCCATCGTCCTATTCGCGGCAGCCCTGGTCGCCGTGTTCGGGTTCATCGTCGGCGACTCTCAGTTGTGGATCGAACGCGCCCTCGTCGTGCTCGTCGCGGCATCCCCATGCGCACTGGCGATCGCCGTCCCGGTGACGGTGATCAGCGCGATCGGTGCCGCCTCCGAGTTCGGGGTGATCATCAAGTCGGGTGAGGCGTTCGAGCAGTTCGGCACCATTCGTACCGTCGCGCTGGACAAGACCGGCACCCTCACCCGCAACGAACCTCAGGTGGTCGAGGTCGCTACCGCCCCTGGCCGCACCGACAAGGACGTGCTCGCGTTGGCCGCGGCGTTGGAAGCGACCAGCACCCACCCCCTCGCCGCAGCAATCACCGCCGCGTCGCCCGGTGCCCCGGCTGCGCAGAATGTCGCCGAGGAGGCCGGTCACGGCATCACCGGTCGCGTGGGTGCGGTCACCGTTCGGGTCGGCAATACCCGGTGGCTTGACCCGCAGATCTTGCGGGAAGACGCGGACAGCATGGCGGGCGCCGGGATGACCGTCGTGGTCGTGGAGGCCGACGGGCAGATCGCCGGGCTGATCGGAGTGCGAGACGAGCTGCGCCCCGAAGCGGTCGAGACGATCGCGATGATGACCCGGTTGGGCATCCGCACCGTGATGCTCACCGGAGACAATGAGCGCACCGCCCGCGCCCTCGCCAATCAGGCCGGGATCACCGACGTGCGCGCCGAACAGCTCCCGAAGGACAAGGCCGACGCGATCGCCGCGTTGGTCGCGGAGGGACCCACCGCGATGGTCGGCGACGGCATCAACGACGCCCCCGCGCTCGCCACCGCGACAGTCGGCATTGCGATGGGTGTGAAGGGCTCTGCGGCGGCCATCGAATCCGCCGACATCGCGTTCACTGGCAACGACTTACGCCTGATTCCCGGCGCCCTCGCCCACGCCCGCCGCGGACGACGGATCATGACCATCAACATCGGCCTCGCCCTGGCGATCATTGTCGTGCTATTCCCTCTCGCCCTGTTCGGCATCCTGGGGCTCGCCGGGGTGGTGCTCGTGCACGAGATCGCGGAGGTCGTCGTCATCCTCAACGGTGTCAGCGCCGCCCGCCGTCCCGCTGCGATGCGAATGCCCGCCAGCGCGCCGACGCCCGAGCCCGCCCGAGTTCATGCGTAAGGGAGACCGACGCCGACACCTTCTGCGCGCCGGGATCACCGCGCTCCTCACGGCGACACTGATCACAGTCACCACCGGGTGCGCCGCCTCCGACGACGTCGCCGCCCAGGCCGGCAACAGTCAGGGGTACACCTCCGGGGACTTCCGGGTCGAGGAGATCCCCGCCGCCGAGCGTGGTGAACCGGTTGCGTTCGCCGGTGTCACTGAACGGGACGAACCGGTCAGCAGCGACGATTACACCGGACGGGTGTACGTGGTGAACTTCTGGTACGCGGCGTGCGGGCCGTGCCGGGTGGAAGCTCCGATGTTGGAAGAGGTCTGGCAGAAACACCAGACTGGTGGGGTGGGGTTTCTTGGGATCAACACGTACGACCAGCCGGCGACGGCGCTGTCGTTCGCGGAGCACTACGGCATCACCTACCCCAGCGTCATCGACGTCAACGACGGGGCCGTGAAGCTCGCGTTCGCTGCCGTCACCCCGATCCAAGCACCCCGACGACCCTCGTCATCGACAAGCAGGGGAGGGTGGCCGCCCGCATCATCGGGCAGCTGCAAGCCGCGTCGATCCTGTCGACGCTCGTTAAAGACGCCGTCGACGAACCCTGACCCCCCGCCCACCGACCAGCCGCCCGAAGGACACCTACATGAGCACCCGTACGACACCCCGACCCGCCGCCCCGTCCAAGAAGAAGGGCATGACCACCCCCGTCAAGGCCACCATCATCGCCATCGCGGTCGTGATCGTGCTGGTCATCGCCGCGATCGTCTACACGATCGCCACCCGCCCGCAGGCCCCCGACCCGACCGGCGCCGAGGGGGCATTGCCGGGCACCCGGACCAACACGCACGTGTTCGATGAGGTGGGACCGGATGCACCGACGCTGGTGGAGTTCCTCGACTTCGAGTGCGAGGCGTGCGGGGCGGTCTACCCGGTGATCGAGCAGCTGCGCGAGGACTACGCCGGGCAGATCAATTACGCCTTCCGCTACTACCCGATCCCCAGCCACTTGAACTCGATGAACGCCGCCCTCGCCGTCGAGGCCGCCGCGCAGCAGGACCGCGCCGAAGACATGTACAACAAGATGTTTCAGACGCAGGCCTCGTGGGGTGAGCAGCAGGTGTCCAAAGCGGACCTGTTCCGCAGCTTCGCCGAGGAGCTCGGCCTGGATATGGCCGCCTACGACCAGACCGTCGCCGACCCGGCCACGAAGACCCGGATCGAGGAAGACTTCGCCGAGGGACAAGCGATGGGCGTACAAGGAACCCCGACGTTCTTCCTGGACGGCGAACGGCTCGAGCTGAACTCCCTCGCCGACCTCACCAATGCTCTCGACCGTGCCATCGAGGAGTGACACCCCGGCACACCACGGCACAGTTCGGAGAAGCAGCTACGCTCGCTTCAGGGACGCGGTGTCGCGACGATCGGTTGAACCCAGGCAATGCACCGGCGATTCGCTACGCCGAGACGCCTGCTGATGTCGGCGTGATCGCAAAAAGGGGCTCGCTCAACGACAGATGTGACTACGCCATGGTGGAGAGTGTCATCGGGCTCTGCACGACTGAGTGCGTGAACATCGACGATCTCTCCGGACCGCCGACTAGCTCAAACTCGCGCCGTTGTCCTGGGTGCATTGGTGCAACCCGAAACGGCTGCACTCATCGATCGGACACGCTACATCTAGCGCGAAGGACGAGCCCTACCGGGAAAGCAATTGCCGCACTAGCCGGCGCGGGAGAACTTGTTCTCCGTTGAACCCAGGGCGATTTTGAGTTTGATCAGCCGGGGACTCGCGGGTCATCGAGCCCAGATGGTCGGCGAGCCGGTGCGGAACGTGCTCCGGGAGAGCAAGTTGGATAGTCCATTTGCCCCGTGTTAGGACCGGACGAGGCGGGCGATGGCGTCGCTGGCTTCTTTGATTTTCTGGTCGGCCTGGTTCCCGTCCATCCGGGCTGCGTCTACCACACAGTGCTTGAGGTGATCGTCGAGCAGCCCGATGGCGACAGCCTGCAGAGCGCTGTTCAGGGCGCTGATCTGGGTGAGGATGTCGATGCAGTATTGCTCTTCACCGACCATCCTGGAGATTCCGCGCGCTTGACCTTCGATGCGCTTGAGCCGGTTGAGGTACTTCTGTTTGTCGGTGATGTACCCGTGTGGGGTGGGCGTCGTTTCGACTGTGGGTGTGGACAAGGCTGCTTCCTTCGATTCAGCGCTGCAGCACAGCGCGGGTGCTGGCTTCGGGTGCGAGGTCGATCCTGCGCAGCAGCTGCGCGTTCAGGGCGACGACGACGGTGGACAGTGACATCAGGATCGCACCGACCGACATGGGAAGGACGAATCCGACCGGAGCCAGCACGCCGGCGGCGAGCGGCACGGAGATCAGGTTGTAACCCGCGGCCCACCACAGGTTCTGTTTCATCTTTCGGTACGCGGCGCGAGAGAGTTGGATCACCGACAGCACCGATCGCGGATCGGAACTGGCCAAGATGACCCCGGCGGACGCGATCGCGACATCCGTGCCCGCCCCGATCGCGATGCCGACGTCGGCCTGGGCGAGGGCAGGGGCGTCGTTGACGCCGTCACCGACCATGGCAACCTTGCGGCCTTCCTTCTGCAACTCGGCGACCTTGGTGGACTTGTCCTCGGGGCGCACGTGAGCAAATACCCGGTCGATGCCCAGTTCGGTCCCGACGGCGGTGGCGACCGCTTCGGCATCGCCGGTGATCATGACCACCTGGACGCCCAGCTCGTGCAGCGCCTCAATCGCTTCGCGCGACTCCGGGCGAATCTCATCGGCGAGCTTGAGTCCCCCGATGACCTTCCCGTCGCGTGTGACGTGCAGGATGATCGCGCCTTCGCCGCGCCACGCGTCTGCCCGGTCGACCTCGGTGGCTCCGACCTCCTCCAGCAGGCGAGGACCGCCGACGCGGATCTCAGCGCCGTCGACGGTGGCGGTGACGCCCACAGCGGGCGAAGAGGTGAACCCGGTCGCCTTGGGGAGGGCGAGGCCTCTCTCCTGGGCGGCGCGGACGATCGCCTTGGCCAGAGGGTGTTCACTGTCCGCCTCAGCAGCTGCGGCGATGGCGAGGACGATGTCCGCGTCCAGGTCGCCGACCGGCTCCACGGCCGACACGGTGGGCTCACCCTTGGTGAGTGTGCCGGTTTTGTCGAACAGCACGGTGTCAACGGTGCGCATGCTCTCCAGCGCGAGGCGGTCCTTCACCAGTACCCCGCCGCGGGCAGCGCGCTCGGTGGCGATGGAGACGACCAGCGGGATCGCCAGGCCCAGCGCGTGAGGGCAGGCGATCACCAGGACGGTGATGGTGCGGATGACGGCGGCGTCGGGGTTTCCGACGAGAGTCCAGACCACCGCGGTGATGGCGGCCGCGATGAGCGCGAACCAGAACAGCAGCGCTGCGGCGCGGTCGGCGATCCGCTGAGCGCGGGAGGAGGAGTTCTGCGCTTCGGTGACCAGCCGCTGGATACCGGCGAGGGTCGTCTCCTCGCCGGTGGCGGAGACCTCCACGCGCAGACCGGAGTCTGTGGCGACCGTGCCGGCAGTCACCGGGTCACCGGTGCCGCGCGCGACAGGGCGTGACTCGCCGGTGACCATCGACTCGTCCATGTCGGCGCGGCCGTCGACGATTCTCCCGTCGGCGGGGACGCTGCCCCCGGGGCGGACCACCACGACATCTCCCACCTGCAGCTCTGCGGGCGTGACCTTCACGATCTGATCGCCTTCGACACGCTCGGCTTCATCGGGGAGCAGCGCGGCCAAGGTGTCCAGCGCGGAGCTGGTCTGCGCGAGGGAGCGCATCTCGATCCAGTGACCGAGCAGCATGATGACGATCAGCAGCGCCAGCTCCCACCAGAACTCCAGCTCGTGGTGCAGCAGCCCGAGGGTGGCACCCCAGGACGCGAAGAACGCAACCGTGATCGCCAAACCGATCAGTAGCATCATGCCGGGCTTGCGGGAGCGCAGTTCACTGACCGCGCCGGTCAGGAACGGCCACCCACCCCACACGTACATGACGGTGCCGCCGACCGGGGCGATCCATAGTGCCCACCCGGGCACCTCGTAGCCGAGGATCATCCCGAACATCGGTGAGAACGCCACGACCGGGACGGCGATGATCAGGTTGATCCAGAACAGCCGCCGGAACTGACCGACATGGTCGCCGTGTCCGGCGTGTCCTCCGTGCCCTCCGCTGCCGTGCCCGGAGTGATCCATCTGGGCGCCGCGCCCCGCGTGCTCGCCATGGCTGGGCTGCACCTCGTGGCCGGTGTGGGTGTCGTGCTGGGTGGGCGGCTCGGGGGTGTGTTCACCGGTGGCGGTGGCGGCGGCTTTCGCGGCGGAGTGGTTGTTGTGATGTGCGTGCGGGTCGGTCATGAGTTCACTTCCCTGTGGCTAGGCGATTGTGCAAGTGTGCCGCGCCGGTCCCGGTGGAGGCGAGGGCCTCCCGGTCGAGGGCGACGGGAGTGTGCAGCCTGGGCATCCACCCGAACACGGCGGGGGCAGCGTCCAAGCCCAGGACACCGACCGGGGCCATGTTGTGCTCGTGGATGACCACCAGCGGATCAGAGCTGTCGATGCGGGTGGCGGTGCGGTTGCCGGTCAGTCCTGCTCCGGCGATCATTGCGCCGTGGACGGTTGCGGTGAACGGGGCGCGGGGCTGGTAGCTGCCGAGCTGCTCTCCCTTGCCAAAGTCGGCGAGGAGGGTGCGCGCGGCGTGCTCGCCCTGTGCGACCGCGTCCGCCCAGTGGTCGATCCGCCACACCCCAAGGGCGGGGTCGTCGTGCACGGCGACCCCGCCAGCGGCGTAGACGTTCGGCGCCGCGGTGCGCTGGCTGGCGTCGACGAGCACTGCCCCGTCCCAGGGTGACGGGGCAGTGGGACTGGTGCCGTGGGCGACGATGAGAAGGTCGGCGGTTAGCTCGGTGCCGTCATCGAGGGTCAGTTCGAGGCGGTCGCCGCTTTCCCGGATGGTCGCGAGGGTGCGTCCGAATGCGGTGTCCAGGTGCTGGCGATGTGCATCGTTCAAGCGTTGCGCGAGTTCGTCGCCGAACACGCTCACTCCAGGGGTGCTGTCGCGGGCGAGGAGGGTGACGTGGTGGCCACGTTCCTGCAGCAGCGTCGCTGTCTCGGCCGCGACGAGCCCGGCGCCGGAGATGACGACCCGTGCGGGTCGTCCCAGGCTCGCGAGAAGGTCTCGGACGGCGACCGCGTCGTCCAACGAGTGCAGGGTGCGGACGCGGTCGAGGGTCGTCCCCGCGGCACCCGGGATGGTGTCGTGAAGGTGGCGTGGTGCGCTGCCGGTGGCGATGACGAGCGCGTCGTAGTGCTCGACGCGACCGGATGCGAATCGGACGGTCTTCGCCTCCGGGTCCACCTCCAGGGCGGTGTCGCCGGCAGTGATCTTGACACCCGGGATGCTGGCCTGTTCCAGGGTGAGGACGCCGATCGCGACGCCCTTGTTGACGAGAGTGCGGTTGTACGGGGTTTCCCCAGTCCGGCCGATCAGAGTGACGGTCACCGCGTCCGAGCCCCCGAGGATGCGGGCGGCGGCTGTGCCGGCGGCGCCAGCACCCAGGATGAGGATTTTCTGGGGTGACATGTCGTTCCTTTGAAAGATGATGGGGGTGCCCCGGGACGGTTGCGTCGTACGGGGCACCCGGGCGGGCGTGGTCAGGCGGCCTTGACGTACTTTTCGGGGTCGGCGTCGAACAGCGGACCGCACGCGGGGCAGCAGAACCAATACCGCTCGCCCTCGTAGTCCCGGTACAGACCCTGTGCTTCCGCGACGCTCTTGCTGACGGTGCTGCCGGGCATCACTGGACAGACGACGACGTCTTCAGCGTCGGCGGGGGCCTCGTGCTGGTGGTCGTGGCCGTGATCGTGGCTCATAGCGGGTGTTCTTTCTGTTGTTCGTCGAGAGCGGGTGACGCCGTCGGTCCGGCGCGGTGTGCGTCGCAGACGTCACTTAGCTTTACCCCGTATGGGTATTAGAACAGGTGGGACCATTGATGTTCCTTCCGTAGGAAAATCCCCACTCGCGGTAGTGAACCAGGTCTTCGTGCCTCACAGGGGCGATGTTTTGGTGCCCTGGGGGTAGTCGGCGTCCGATGTCCCGAGGTCCCTTGACACAGATGTCGGGGACCCCGGGACGGGGAATCACGCCATGGCGGCGGCGTACTTGGCCGGGTCCGCGTCGAACGCGGGACCGCAGCCGGCGCAGCAGAAGTAGTACCGTTCGCCGTCGTAGTCGCGGAACAGGCCGGCAGCCTCGGCGGTGGCCTTGTTGACGGGGCTGCCGCTCATAACCGGACAGGTGGTCATGTCGGCGCCCGTGGTGCCGTCGAGAAGGTTCTCGCGTCCGCCGGGGGTGGAGGCGCTGGTGCTGCAACAGCTGGACATGGGTGGGATTCCTTTCGATGTGGGTGGTGGGTGCGCTGGCGAGGTGGCCCGGTCAGCGCGCGATGCTTGTGAATCCGCGCAGTCGCAGGCTGTTGCCGACGACGAACACGCTGGAGAGGGCCATGGCGGCGCCGGCGAGCATCGGGTTGAGGAGGCCGAGAGCGGCGATCGGAATCGCCGCGGTGTTGTAGGCGAAGGCCCAGAACAGGTTGGTCTTGATCGTGCCGAGGGTCTTGCGGGACAAGCGGATCGCGTCGGCTGCGCTGCGCAGGTCGCCGCGGACCAGGGTGATGTCGGATGCTTCGATGGCGACATCTGTGCCGGTGCCCATCGCCAGTCCCAGGTCGGCTTGTGCGAGGGCGGGGGCATCGTTGACGCCATCACCGACCATTGCGACGACCTTGCCCTCATCCTGCAGGCGGGTGACGACATCGACCTTGTCCTTCGGCATGACCTCGGCGATGACCTGGTCGATGCCGACCTCGGCGGCGATCTGGCGGGCCACTGCCTCGTTGTCCCCGGTGAGCAGCACCGGGGTCAGACCCAGCGCCTTGAGTTGGGCGATAGCCTCCTTGCTGGTCGGCTTAACGGTGTCCGCGACGATCAGGATTCCCCGGGCGGTTCCGTCCCAGCCGACCGCCACGACGGTCTTGCCTTCGCTCTCGGCCTGCGCTTTCGCCAAGGCGACCTCTCCGCTCAGGTGCAGCGACCACTCGGCCAGCAGCGACTCGCGACCGACGACGAGCGCTCGCCCATCGACGATGCCCTGCACGCCCTTGCCTTCGAGGTTCGTGAACCCTCCCACGGAAGGCAGAGTGCCGGTCTGCTGAGTCGCGCCCTTCGCAATCGCTTGAGCGATCGGATGCTCCGAGGCATCCTCGAGTGCGCCGGCGAGATGCAGCAGCTCGTCCCGGTCGGTGCCGGGCTCGGCGATCACGTCGATCAGGGTCATCTTGCCGGTGGTGACGGTGCCGGTCTTGTCCAGCACGACGGTGTCGACCTTACGGGTGGATTCGAGGACCTCCGGACCCTTGATCAGGATGCCCATCTGGGCGCCGCGACCGGTGCCGACCAGCAGAGCGGTCGGGGTGGCAAGTCCCAGCGCGCAGGGGCACGCGATCACGAGGACGGCGACGGCGGCGGTGAACGCGGCGGAGATCGGGAAGCCCGCGCCCCACCAGGCACCGAAGGCGACGACGGCGACGAGGATCGCGATCGGCACGAACACACCGGAGATCTTGTCGGCCAGGCGCTGCACCTCGGCCTTGCCGGTCTGGGCGTCCTCGACGAGCTTGGCCATCTGGGCCAGCTGCGTGTCGGAGCCCACCCGGACGGCACGGATGACCAGGCGGCCGCCCGCGTTCACGGTGGCGCCGGTGACCGGGTCACCCTCGCCCACCTCGACCGGAACGGACTCCCCGGTCAGCATGGACGCATCCACCGCGGAGGTGCCGGAGACCACGACGCCGTCGGTGGCGATCTTCTCGCCCGGGCGAACCACGAACTGATCACCGACCTGCAGGTCGTCAATGGAAATCTTGGTCTCGACCCCGTCGCGCAGGACCGCGACTTCCTTCGCGCCCATTTCGAGCAACGCACGCAGCGCCGCTCCCGCCTGCCGCTTGGACCGCTTCTCGAAGTAGCGGCCAAGGAGGATGAACATCGTCACCCCCGCGGCGACCTCGAGGTAGATGTTCGCCGCCCCGTCGGAGGGAGCTAGGGTCAGCTCGAACGGGTGTGTCATGCCCGGGATTCCGGCGGTGCCGAAGAACAGCGCGTACAGCGACCACAGGAACGCCGCGGTGGTGCCCATCGAGATGAGGGTGTCCATCGTCGCGGTGCCGTGCTTCAGGTTCGCCCAGGCGGCCTTGTGGAACGGGAACGCGCCCCAGACGATCACCGGCGCCGCCAGCGCGAGAGAAGCCCACTGCCAGTAGGTGAACTGCAGCGCGGGGATCATCGCCATCGCGATGACCGGGACGCTGAGGATGATCGAAACGATCAGCCGAGTGCGCAGGCTGCGCAACTCCGGGTCGGCGTCGTCCGTGTCCCCGTCCTCCGCGGCGTCGTTCTTCGTCTTCTTCGGCGCCGGGAGCGCGGCGGTATAACCGGTCTTCTCGACTTCGGCGATCAGTAGCGCCGGGTCGTACCCGGCCGACATGGTGACCTTCGCCTTCTCGGTGGCGTAGTTCACTGTCGCGGCAACGCCGTCGAGCTTGTTCAGCTTCTTCTCGATCCGCATCGCGCAGGAGGCGCAGGTCATCCCGCCGATCTGGAGTTCGACCGCGGATTCCGCGGCCGCACCTGCAGGGGCTGTGGTGCTCATGGTGATCCTTCTTCTCTCAGATCGTCAGGGGGCGGTCAGTGACCGTCGCCCGAATCGCTGTGTGTGTCATCCGTGCCAGTGCCCTCGGTGCCGTGACCGACGTCGACGACGAACGGGGCAGTGCGGACCTGCCCGTCGACCTGGAAGTCGAGGTAGAGCAGGTAGCGGCCGGCGGTGGGCGCCTCGGCAGCGAACCGGATGTCGGGGCCGGCGGTGTCGCCGTCCTCCGGGTCGTCGCCTTCCGCGTGCACGTGCAGGTAGGCCAGGTCACCGTCGCGCAACGCGACCAGGTGCCCGAACGCGCCTAGATACGGCTGCAGGGTGGTAACCGGCTCCCCGGCGCGGGTGACGGACAGGGTCAGCTCGGAGCTCGCCCCCGCCGTCAGGTTCCCGTCGAGGGTGACGGTGTAGCCGTCGACAACGCTCGTGATGGACGTCGTGGTAGCCGGAGTCGGGGTGAACTCACCCGCGACATCGATCGTCCGCGTAAGGGTGACCTTATCGGGGCCGTCTGCCACATCCGGCACGAAGTCCGCGTACACCCGGTAGGTGCCGGCGTCCGCCCACTCCCACGGTATCGACCACGTTCCGGTGGCCTCATCGAGCGTGGGATGCACGTGCCGGAACCCGGTTCCGTCGGTGCGCACCGCGATCAGGTGGAGATCCCTCTCGTGCGAACTCTCGTACCCGGTCAGCGGTGTCCCGGCGGCGTCGAGGATCTGGAAGCTGAACTCGCCAGACTCACCGATGCCCGTCGGCGCGGTGATCGGGCTGAGCTCATACCCGTATGCGGACAGGGACACCCCGGGAATGGTGACGGTCTCCGCGGTATCGGCACTGCTCATGCCGCCGTGGTCGGCCATAGAGCTGTCGCTCGCGGCGGCCGTCCAGCTCGTCACGGCGCTGTCCGGTACGACAGCCGCCGCGATGCCGAACGCTCCACCGAATGCCACCACGACGCCGGCACCATACAGGCTTAGTCGTCCCGCAGCGTTCATCAGGCGCGCACCGCCGAATAGCCGGCCTCATCGACTGCGGCCAGTACGGCGGCATCATCAAGCGGGTGGGTGGACGAGACGACGAGCTTGCCGGTCTGTGCACTCACCTGGATCTCGTCGACGCCGGGAATCTGAGAGACCTCTTCACGGACAGACATCTCGCAGTGCCCGCACGTCATACCGGTGACCTGATACTCGCTGGTGCCCATGATCGGCTTTCCTTCCGCCTGTGTGATGCTCCCGAACGGGACTTGTATTGAACATACACCGTACCCCCCTACGGTATTCCCTGAACGAAGATATCATTGGCGAACTTGGCCGAGGCGAGCAAAAAAGAAGCACCGATGTGTACATCTGGACTCGCTTACAACGCCACGGCGACCTGGTTGGGATGACCGCCGCCGAGACGCCGTCATCGGTCATCGATGGAATGTGACGTACCGTGGACACGAGGGAGGAGTGACATGTCGATGATCGCGCTGACGAACAGGCTGTATGCGTGCCGGTCGATTGCCCGCAGCCTGCTGCTGCTGATCGTGGTCACCGCCGCTATCATCGTCGGCCTTCTGGCCATGCACTCCCTCAACACCCACACCGCCACTGACGCCGGCCACCCCACCACCATCTCCGCCGCAGCCGACGTCGCGGCGGATGACCACCATGCCGGCAATACTGCGGCGGACGAACCGTGCGCGGACTGCGGAGCGGGTGGCCACTCCGACATGCTGACTCTGGCGTGCGTGCTCGCCCTGCTTGCGACCGTGCTGCTCCTGGCACGACCGCGAGGCGGATCGCGGTGGTTGTCGGTCCTGCCGCGGCCAAAACCGATCGTCACGCCTGCTAAACCGCGGTCGGGAACGCGACCGCCTTCACTCACCGCTCTCTGCATCAGCCGTACGTGATGCGTGTGAAGCCGGCACACCGCGCCCGGCTTCGCTATCGCTCGCCCGTCACCCTGACCGGCAACTCACACACGTACCTCTATTTGGAGAACCCTGATGAAGAATCGTCCCGCGGCGATCGCCGCCCTCACCCTCACCGCACTACTCGCCCTTGCCGGATGCGCCGACACCGCCGGCTCCGGCTCCGAGTCCATGCCGGGCATGGACCACGGTAACGACTCGTCCTCGTCCGAACCCGCGGCGGACTTCAACGACGCGGACGTCATGTTCGCGCAGATGATGATCCCTCACCATCAGCAGGCCGTGGAGATGTCCGACATGGTCCTCGCCAAGGACGGCATCGATGACGGCGTGCGCGAGTTAGCCGAGGACATCAAGGCCGCTCAGCAGCCCGAGATCGATCAGCTGGAAGCGTGGCTGGGCGAGTGGGAAGCGGACATGCCCGACATGGACAGCATGGAGGGAATGGACCACGGCGGCGGCATGATGAGCGAAGACGACATGGCGGCGCTGGAAGCCACCACCGGCACCGAGGCGTCGCGGCTGTTCCTCGAGCAGATGATCGTGCACCACGAAGGCGCGATCGACATGGCCCAGGATCAGGTCGATAACGGCCAAGACCCGGAGGCGGTCGAGATGGCGCAGACCATCATCGACACACAGACCGCCGAGATCACCACCATGCAGGAGCTGCTCGCACAGCTCTGACGCACCCGGTGAGGACGCCCCACCCGAGGGCGTCCTCACCCCCGACCGTGAAAGGGTGCGGTTTGCGCATGCCCCTGCGCGCGACCGGGCTCGTCGCGCTTCTGACCCTGACCCTCACCGGCTGCGCGACCGCGACGCCCCCGTCCACCGGCGCCGATCACGCACCCCCCGTCACCGCACACGTGCACGCGATCGTCCCCGCGCCCGACGGAAACGGATTTCTCCTCGGCACCCACGAGGGCATCTACACCGCCACCGCGGACGGAGAGATCGGCATCCGCGTCGGCGGGGACGACCTCGACGCGATGGGGTTGACCGCCCTCGGCGACGACCTCATCGCCTCCGGCCACCCCGGTCGGAGCACCCCGCCCGAACTGGGGGAGGGGAACCTCGGCATCATCCGCAGCCAGGATGGCGGGGAAACCTGGGAACCGGTCGCCTTCACCGGGGAGAAAGACTTCCACGCCCTCACCGCCGGGCCGGACGACACGCTCTATGGGCAAGACGCCAGCAGTAACATGCTGCTGACCAGCACCGACGCGGGGGCCACCTGGACTCCAACCGGTAGCACACTGCTCGCCTTCGGGCTCGCGGTCGACGCCAACGGACGCATCATCGCCGTCACCCCGGACGGCCCCCAGGCCAGCACCGACCGAGGCGCCACCTTCAGCCCGATGGCAGACGCGCCCCGCCTGTTCCTCATCGCCGCCTCCCCAGACCACCAGCGGCTGATCGGCGTCGACAACGACGAGACCATCTGGACCAGCACCGCCAGTGGGGAATGGCAGAACATCGGCACAGTGCACGGCCCGGCCGAAGCCATCACCATCACCGACGACGGTGCCGTGCTGGTCGTTGACGACAGCGGACTCAGCCGCCTGCCCCCGCCCAGCCAGTAACCACCCGAAACGAACCGAAGCTTGCTCGACCACACCGCGGCCGACAGCGCGACCCGGCGACGACCCGCCCGCCGGCGCTCGCCCGCCACTTCGTCCAGCACTCTCCCCGCACTGACCCGACGCGAAGCCCGCCTCCGCCTGACCCACTTCCGGGGCCGCGGTTCTACGCGACCTGCTGATCCAGCGGATACCGTACCCCGGTGAAGCATGCAAGACCCTCGAGGAAACGACGCCGTCATGGTTACCGTGCCGAGTGAATCCCCTGAAAGGAGACGGCCATGACGGTTACGCAAGATATGTTGCGCACTTACCCCAAGGACCTCGGAGGCGTCAACCAGGAAATCCTCGCTCGCTGTATCGACGCGTGCATCGAATGCGCGCAAGCATGCACAGCCTGCGCGGACGCGTGCCTGAGTGAAGACATGGTTGCGGAACTGACCAAATGCATCCGCACCAACCTCGACTGCGCCGACCTATGCGACGCCGCCGGACGAGTCCTCTCCAGACACACCGGGTACGACGTCAACATCACACGCGCCGCAGTGGAGGCGTGCCGCGCCGCCTGCAAAGCCTGCGCCGACGAATGCGAGCGCCACGCCGACATGCACGAGCACTGCCGCGTCTGCGCCGAAGCATGCCGACGCTGCGAACAGGCATGCGATGAACTGCTTCGCGCCATCTAGCTTCGGCGCCGTCAGGGTGGGCCTTGCAAACGACGTCGACCACCCCACCGTGGCGGGCGTGTCGCGAATTCTTCACAGGGGTGAGTAACTGATCACGCCGCGGACCGGAATCTCCGTATCGGCCAGAGCCCCCATCACGAGGACAGCCGATGCCACCCGCCACACCAAAGCAACGTGCTAAATACGCTATCGCTCAGCCGGATTGCCCGACGAATGCCCACTCGACGCGGGTCCGCCTGGCGACCATTGCGGTCGTCCGGGCTGATCAGCGTCGTCCGTCGGTACCGGTCGCCGACCACTTACGCGCAACCATGGAGATTGAGGCCTCTACTCCGCCCTTGCCGGGTGACGCGTCGGCTCGAGGGCCTCGTCCTGATCTGTGAACCGACGTCTCGAGTTCCGGGTGCCGTGCGGACTGCAGCATGATTAACGTCACCCCGAGCACGATAACGACGAATGAGGCCCAGACGTTGGCCGGGATGCCGATCAGCATGTCGCTGGTCGGATCGATCCGGATCGCCTCCAGCCAGCTCCTGCCGAGTCCGTACCAGATCAGATACACCCCGAACGCTCGACCCCAGCGCAGCTCGAACCGGCGTTCAACGAACAGGATGATGCCGACGCCGATGAGGTTCCAGATGATTTCGTAGAGGAACAGTGGGTGAAACAGTGTCCCGGCGGGAAGCTCCGGGGGGAACATGGTGTCGGTGGGCAGGATCTCCAATCCCCACGGCAGGGTGGTCGGCAGACCGAACAGCTCGTGGTTGAAGTAGTTCCCGATCCTCCCGATCGCCTGGGCGACGAGCATGGCAGGGGCCAGGGCGTCCGCGAAGGACCATAGCCGGATCCCGGTTCGGCGGCATCCGATCCACGCTCCCACCGCCCCGCCGAGAAGTGACCCGTACAGCGCGTTGCCGCCATCCCAGATCGCGAACACCCCCCACAGGTTGGCGCCCGGGTAGAAGTAGTCCCCGCCGTGTTCGGTTCTCTCATCATCTCCCTCTCCACGGCAGAACACTCACTTGCTCTGTCCCCGCGCGACGGGTCATCGCGCTGCAAGTGAGGTCAGGGCGGCGGCGGTGCGGCGTCCAGCCGTTCAGCTCGGGCGGCACGCCAGACGGTGCGGGCAGCGTCGGCGTTGAGCAACGCGATCCCGAGGCCGATGATGATGTCGATCCAGCCGGTGGCGAACCAGACGGTCAGCGCGGCCGCAGCAATGATGGCAACGTTCGCGAGGGCATCGTTGCGGGCCGACAGCCACGCCGCCTTCGCCAGACTGCCCTGATGGTGGCGGTGGGAGACCAGCAAGAACGCGCACGTCAGGTTGACCGCCAGCGCGCCCAGCGCCGTGATCGACAGCGGCAGGGGTGCGGGCGGGACCGGGTCGAGCATCTTCAAAATCGCCACCCACGCTGTTGCCAGCGCGGGGATGAGAATCACGAACGCCAGTGCGCTGCCCACCTTGGCGCGCCGCGCGATCGGCCACGCCGCGGCGATGAAGATCAGCATGTTGATCGCCGCGTCCTCGAGGAAATCGATGCTGTCAGCCAGCAGCGCGACCGAGCCGATCGTCACCGCGACGGTGAACTCCACACCGAAGTAGGCCACGTTCAGCACCGCGACGATCAGAACAATCCGGCGGAAAGCCGGCAGGCGCGTCACCACATCGTCCTTCCCGGCTGGTAGCCCGATCCGCCGCCCGTGCAGTCCACGATGAAGACGTGCCCTGCCATTGTCATGGCGTGGCGACCGGGATCGCGCTGGTCTGCCATGGTTGGCCCGTCCGGTCGGCGTGCCGTCGGATTGCGATCGCCCCGACTGCTCCGATCAGGGCGATGCCGGTGAGCAGCGCGGTCGCGGCGGGGAGGCTTGCCGCGCCGACCCATCCGGCGAGCGGGTAGGTGAGGAGGAAGCAAGCGTGGGAGACCGCGAACTGGGCGGTGTAGACGAGGTTGCGGTTGCTGGGGGTAGAGGCCGCCGCCAGCAGGCGGGACGAGGGGGTGTTGATCAGCGACGTCCCCGCGCCGAGCACCGCCCACACGACCAGCAGCGCCCACCACCCCATCCCCGCCGTCACCGCCACAATCGTGACTGGGACCGCCGCAACCAACCCCAGGACAACCACCGCTACCCCGGTGAGCATCGTCCGAGTGACCCCGAACCGGTCAACGATCCGCGGAATGCTGACCGCCACGAGAAGCGACCCGGCCCCGTACGCGCCGAGAGTCACCGCCAGCGCGGCGTCGCCCAGCCCGAACACGCTCTTCACGTAGACGACAGAGTTGACCAGCACCACCGCGGTGCCCGCCGCCACGACCACATTGGTGAAGATCAGGAAGCGGAGCGTCGGGGTCCGGGCAAACACCAACACCCCCGCCGGTAGTCGCTCCCAGAATGTCGACGGCGGCTGGTCGTCAGGGTGCCGTGGGATCGCCGCGATCAGCACGAGGATTGCCGATCCGGCAAACCCGAACGCGGTGCCCATGAACAAGCTGCTGTAACTAACGAAAGCCAGCAATGCTGCGGCGAGCACGGGGCTCAGCAGCGCTTCCAGGTCGTACGCCAGCCGCGACAGGGCCAGCGCGCGCGTGTACTCCCGCAGATCCGGCAGCACGGCGGGAATCAGAGACTGGAACGCCGGAGTGAAGGTCGCCGACGCGGACTGCAAGATGAACACGAGCACATAGATCTGCCACGCCTCCGTGACGAAGGGGAGCAGCAACGCGATCCCCAACCGAACGACATCCGCGCCGACCAACACCGCCTTCTTCGGCAGCCGATCAACGATCGCCGCCACCACAGGGGCGACCCCGACATAGGCGACCATCTTGATCGTCAACGCCGTCCCCAGCACCGCCCCCGCCGCCGCACCGGCAAGATCAAACGCCAGCAACCCCAACGGCACGGTCAGCAACCCCGTGCCGACCAAGGCGATCACCTGCGCCGAAAACAAAGCGCGGTACGTGCCATTGCGCAACACCCCAAGCATCAGTACGCCCCTCGAGCTGACGCTGCCGGCGGGCGGACACGACAAACCTTCAAACCTTCACGCATATGCATATAATACGTTCGGTATGGCACGATCGACACATGAGCGAAGACCCGCAGGCCTGCACGTTCGATGTGCAAAGCCCCTACGTCGACATCGCGGCCGAGATTTTCCGGATGCTCTCGGACCCCACCCGAATCCGCATCATCCTCGCATTGCGGGCGGGCGAGCTGTCGGTGAGCCACATCGCCGACATCGTCGACAAGACCCCAACCGTCGTTTCCCAACACCTCGCCAAGATGCGCCTCGCTCGTTTGGTCCAACCCCGCCGGCACGGCACCACCATGTTCTACCGCCTCACCGACGAACACGCCCGCCGACTGGTCACTGAAGCTGTCTTTCAAGCAGAGCACGCCGTCGATGACCAACCCCACCACCACAGCGCCGTGCCACGGCATCCCGGTTCCACACTGTAAGCGATAGGAAGCTGGCGCCCAACACGGACCGCGCACATAGGTGGCGATCTTCTGACCCACCGCCACGGACACTCCGAGCGTCCACACGTCTTGCAGATCGAGGGCCGTGCGCGCTGACGCGGGCACGGCGGCGCACCTCTCTGGCAGACGAGAGGCGGTGCCGGGTGTCGGTGTCGATACGGGTGATGAGCGCCGGGGATGGATACAAGTACCTCCTCCGCACGGTTGCCGCGGCTGATGGGGAACGGCCGCTTTCCACCCCGCTGACCCGCTACTACGCAGAGGCGGGGACGCCACCGGGGCGGTGGCTCGGGAGCGGGCTGCCGACGCTAGCCGACGGGCGGATCGACGCGGGATCGCGGGTCTCCGAAGCCCAACTTGAGCTGCTGCTGGGGATGGGGCGAGACCCCGGAACTGGTGCTGCTCTCGGTCGGGCGTACCCCGAGTATGCGGCCCCAGAATCCGGGCCAGATAGCGAGCCCTCACGCGGGTCGACGACCTCGCAACAGCCCCGCCGCCGCGCTGTGGCCGGCTACGATTTCACCTTTTCCCTGCCGAAGTCGGCATCGGTCCTGTGGGCGATCGCCGACGCCGATACTCAGGAGAAGATCGCGGACGCTCATCACAGGGCGATCCACGACGTACTCGCCTTCATGGAGCGCGAACTTGCCGCGACGCGTGCCGGCGAGTCAGCACGCAACGGTGCCGTTGCGCAGGTCGAGGTCACAGGGTTGATCGCCGCCGCGTTCGATCACTTCGACTCGCGTGCGGGCGACCCGCAGTTGCACACGCATGTCGTGGTGAGCAACAAGGTGCGCACAGTGTTCGACGACAAGTGGCGCTCGCTCGATGGGCGACCGCTGCACGCGGCAACCGTGGCGCTCTCCGAGTTGCACAACGCCGTGTTCGCCGACCACCTGACGCGGGCTCTCGGCATCGGATGGGAGCGGCGCGAGCGCGAAGCCGATCGCAATCCCGTCTGGGCGATCGCAGCCGTTCCCGAGGAGCTCGCAGCCGAGTTCTCGTCGCGCTCGCGTCATATCGACATTGAGAAGGATCGGCTCATCGACGAGTACATCGCTGCGCACGGGCGCGAGCCGTCGAAGGTCACGGTCATCCGGCTGCGCCAGCAGGCGACGCTGTCGACTCGCCCTGAAAAGCAACTCCGATCGCTCGCGGAACTTGCGCACGAGTGGCGCATCCGCGCGAGTCGACTGCTCGGCCGCGACGCGACAACATGGGCGCGAGATGAGATTCGAGAGTCAGATGCCCCGACGCCGTTGCGCGCGGAAGACGTGTCGCACAGCATCCTGAACCAACTCGCGGCGCGGGTGGTCGAGGCCGCAAGCGAGCGCCGTTCTACCTGGAGCCGCTGGAACCTGTACGCCGAAGCCGCGCGGCAGACCATGGGATGGCACTTCATCGCAACCGAAGACCGAGAGGCGATCGTGGGCATGATTACGGATGCCGCAGAGAGACGCTCCGTTCGGCTCACACCGCCCGAACTTGCACTCTCGCCCGCCGAGTTCCGACGTGCGGATGGCACGAGCGTCTTCCGTCCGAGAAACTCCGAGCGCTACTCGTCGATCACTCTCCTGGATGCCGAGGAGCGACTGCTCGCCGCGTCGCAATCAACCGCTGGACCGGTCGTCGGCGCTGCAACCCTCGAGCACGCCGAGCGAGCGCGCCGCAATCACGGGATCGTCCTCGGAGAGGATCAGCGCAACGCCCTGCATTCGATCGCAACCTCATCGCGCAAGCTCGATGTCTTGATCGGCCCGGCCGGTGCTGGCAAGACGACGGCGATGCATGCTCTGCGACTCGCGTGGGAGCACGAGCACGGGCGTGGCTCGGTTATCGGGCTCGCGCCTTCCGCTGCCGCCGCTCGCGAGCTTGCCGACGACCTCGGAATCTCCACCGAGAACACGGCCAAGTGGTTGCACGACAATCGCCAGGGGCACGCGCCGCTGCGCGCAGGTCAACTCGTCGTCATCGACGAGGCATCCCTCGCCGGCACGCTGACGCTTGATCGCATCTGCACTGTCGCGATGCACGCGGGTGCGAAGGTCCTCCTGGTGGGGGACTGGGCGCAATTGCAGTCGGTCGATGCAGGCGGCGCATTCCGGATGCTGGTCGAAGCACGTTCCGATGCTCCCGAGCTCGCAGACGTCCATCGCTTCCGGAACGCATGGGAGAAGGACGCGTCGCTCGACCTCAGGAACGGGCGACTACACGCCCTGGATGCATACGGCGCGCACGGGAGGATCGTCGGAGGCAATGCCGATGCAATGTCCGATGCTGCCTACGGCGCGTGGCTACGCGACATGGGTTCCGGCATGTCGTCGGTGCTTGTCGCCGACACGGGGGAAGCGGTTGGTGAACTCAACCGACGTGCGCGCGCCGAGCTGATACTTTCCGGCGTCGTGGATGCGAGCGCCGAGGCGCCGCTGCGCGATGACATGGCAGCATCCGTCGGCGACGTAGTCATCAGCCGGAGGAACGACCGCCGACTGCGATCGGGAGGCAGCTGGGTGCGCAATGGTTCGCGGTGGCGGGTCGTCGCGATTCGTCGCGATGGCTCGCTGCGCGTGCGAAACATAGACCGCATCGGGGCTCGCCCGATCTGGCTGCCGGCCGAGTACGTGGCGGAGAACACCGACCTCGGTTACGCGGTGACCGCCTACCGGGCGCAGGGCATCACGACCGACACGGCGCACGCAGTCATCGAGCCTGGAACGACGCGCGAGAACCTGTACGTCGCGATGACGCGGGGGAGAGCATCGAACACTGCCTACGTGGTCACATCGCGTCCCGACGACAATCACTCCGCGCGTCATCCCGGAAATCGTCTGGATGCGACGGCCCACGACGTCCTCGTTGGCGTGCTTGGCCATGTGGGAGCCGAACTGTCGGCCCACGAGACGCTCGTCAGCGAGCAGGAGAGCTGGGGGGCGATCGCGCAACTGGCTGCCGAGTACGAGACGATCGCTTCGTCCGCACAACGGCCACGGTGGACGAACCTCATCTACGCATGTGGACTTCCAGCCGCATTGGCCGAGGCCGCGATCGCTTCGGACGCGTTCGGTCCATTGACTGCCGGCCTTCGACGCGCCGAAGCGCTCGGGCACAATGTCGACGCTTTGCTCCCGCGTATCGCTTCTGCGCGTGGATTCGAGGATGCTCAGGATGCCGCGGCCGTGCTCCACGAACGTCTCGAGCGAGTTCTGACTCAGCCGTCGAGTGGCAGTTCGCGGGGGAACGGACGCCGGTTGATCGCCGGTCTCATCCCCGCGGCGATCGGGGAGATGGATGCCGACATGCGGCGTGCCCTCGACGAACGCGCACATCTCATCGAGGAGCGCGCCACGGCGCTGGTCGAGAACGCGTTGACGACGCGGGAGAACTGGATTGCGTCGCTCGGGCGCGTACCCGTCGGCGCGGCGAGCGCGGCTGCTTGGCGTCGCCAGGCGAGCATTGTCGCGGCTTATCGTGACCGGTACCGCGTTTTCGAGGATGACGCGCTCGGCGCTCCCGCTACATCGCCAAACCACCGAATGGATGCTGCGGCCGCAGGTGCGGCGCGTGATCGCGCGATCTGGCTCTCGCATGATTTCGCTCCTGCACAGGCTCAGCGGGCGCCCGGTCGCGCGCGTCCCGTCCACAGTCTGTAGTCGAGGGTTCTATCCGCGCACGGAGAGGCGGGCGTACCCTGAACGCAGTACGGAGACCCACGCCCATAGGAGAGGCCTGGACGATGTTCCAACTGCTCATCGCATTCGTGAGTCGCATCTACGCGTTCTTCCAGCGGAGCATGCCGACGAACATCCTGATCCGCGCCACGCACACCCGCCGCGGGCTCAAGTGGGGCGTGTCCGCGATGCTTCTTGCCGTCGTCTACATCGTGATCGCCGCCGCACTCGCGCAGTGGGTCGCCGGCGGCGCGCCGGGATGGATCAACTTGCTCGTGCTGCTCTGCCTGTGGAACGCGGTCAAGTTCGCGATCAACGGACCGGTAACGCTCGTTCGGCTGGCTCGCGTGCAGTCGTATGAACGGCGCTACGGGGACGAGACGCTCGACGCACGAACTCCGGAGCCGCCCGTGGACTATCGTGCTGCGGCAGAGCGCTCTAAGTGAGCGGGCGCTCGTTCGGCGACGATCATCGGGCATTAATGCGAACGGGTTATCCGATCATCACGGGCTAAACGTAGCTTCGGTGATGGCGTCCGGGGTGGTGCGCGGCGAAGTGCCCGGGGGAGGACCGGCTTACGCGCGCTCGGGCCGGGGATGGCGCGTCACGCAGCGATCACAGAGCACCGCCAATTGGCGGCAACTCCACTGGCCGTTCAGCAGGTGTCCGCGAACCAGCCCCTCTTCCAAGGTGATCTCTCCGCGCTCACGAGACGGGATCGTCCATTGCACCCGGTACTCGCCGGGCTCGAGAAGATGCCGGAGGGGCGTTGTGTCGCTCATGAGGTCGACCCTCGCACACCGCGTCGGCTTGGGGCCCTCGACCATACAAGCACTGCTGCTGCAGGGGGCTGGGGCTGGCCGCGGTCTTGCCTGGAACAGCAGCAAGGGCGGCACCCATCTTCCGCCATGATGGCCACATGACTGCGAACGCCTTCTACTCCGACCGTGTGAATGGGGAGACCCCGCGCGCTCTGAAGAACCTCACTCGCGAGACCGCCGATGGTCTGCTCGCACTGGTGATGTCGCGCCTGGACGGCAACTGGCTCGCCGCAGAATTCCCCGAGCGCTGCCCCGACCCCGACAAGAGCCACATCTTCGCAACGAATGTCGACGCGTTCGAAAGCCGCGCACAGGCGCTCATTCCGAATCTTCAGACGCCGCTCTGGCGCAACCGTGGCGAGATCTCCGACGACACACTCTTCGACTTATTGGAACTGGTCGGACGTTTCGTGGCACTCCCCACGGAGGGCGCCAATCACGGGTTCTACGGCCACCACGCTCTGAGCTTCGACAACCCTCGCATGTTGCAGTGAATGCAACTGTCCGTGCTTGCAATCGATACCTATTCGGCTCCTTCGGTGTCGAAGTGTTCCGACCATAACAGCGTGATCTCGCGGATGCGGAGATCTGGGTTGACACAGTGATGCACTGTCCCATACTTTGTTGCATCTAATGCAAGATTTTGAGGCTTCTCCAGCGGTGCTTCGGCTGATCACGTCAGCATCGAACGTCGCACTGGCGAACCCGGAAGCGCAGGTTTTCAGTGCGATGATCGATGGTTGGCGGAACCAGCAGCTGTCGCGCGGGCTCCGTGAGCAGACGATCCGGAACTGGACGGCGACGGTGACACGGTTCCGTGATTTCGTGGACAAACCGCCTTGGAGGTGGACTGTCGCGGATGTGGATGAGTTCACTGCTCAGTCTGGCGGTCGCACTCGGACGCTGTCGACGATGCGCGCCAACCATGGGTCTATCCGTGGGTTCTGTGACTACATCACGAACCCGTTGTACGACTGGATGGAGATCTGCGATCGCGAGTTTGGGGAGGTCCCCTCGCAGGTGTGTCTGCCGTGGAACACGGTGGCGCACCGGTTCGAGTTTGAAGGCGATGGGAAGCGTCGCCCGTTCACGTACGACGAGATTGAGCGCCTGTTTGACACGGCCGACGCCCGCGTCGAGCTGCTCGTGAGCTCCGGGAGAAAGGGTGCGCTCGGCGCGTTGCGGGATGCCCAGTTGCTGAAGACGGTCTACGCGTTCGGTCTGCGCCGCACTGAGGCGGTGATGCTCGATACCGTCGATTTGCACCACAACGCGAAGATGCGGCAGTGGGGGCGCTACGGCGCGGTTCACGTGCGATGGGCGAAGGCGGCGGGCGGTGGCGCGCCACGACGTCGCACGGTGCTGCTGGTGCCGGAGTTCGACTGGTGGGTGCCCGGAATGCAGCAATGGCTCGAGCAGGCCCGGGCCCGTTTCGCGCCCGGAGACCGCCTCGACGCGCTCTGGGTGACCGAGCGCCGTACGCGTCTGTCTGCTGGGTATCTCGACCGGAGGTTCGCAGAGCTGCGTGATGAAGCCGGCCTGTCGAAGGATCTGACGCTGCACAGCCTCCGGCATTCCTATGTCACGCACCTTCTGGAGTTCGGGTACGCCGATCGATTCGTCCAAGAGCAGGTCGGGCATATGCATGCCTCGACGACCTCGATCTACGCCTCCGTCAGCTCGGACTACAAGAACCGTGTGCTCGCCGAAGCGCTGAAGGCCCTCATCGAAGGAGAAGCTGATGACCGTTGAGCTCGACACCGGCTGGAATCTGCGCAGCGTGATGGCGTCGCGCGGGATCTTCCAGACCTCCAAACTGAAACCCCTACTCGAAGAGCGCGGCATCGACCTGTCCCGGGAGCAGGTGTATCGGCTGGTGACTCAGCCGCCCCAGCGGGTGCGTCTCGACGTGTTGGCGGCGTTGTGCGATGCGCTGGAGTGCTCGCTCGACGATCTCGTGACGATCACTCGCCGGGAGGCCTCGACCCCGGTGGCGGTGGGTGAGGAGGCGACACGGGGGGCGATCGGTGATCTCCGTCCTGTTCGCGCGGCGATCCGTCGGCCGCGTACGAAGTAGCCGCGGTGGCCAAGCCTCCGCAGCTGCCGCGAGTCGCTGAAGTCGTCGCTCTCGTCCGCCCTCTCGTTCCCGAGATCTCTCCCGAGCGACTCACTGAGATCGTGCATACGGTCGCGCCAGTACCCCTCACGCAGCGGCTTCTTGAGCTCGCGCTGATCAAGCAGCCCGGAGTCCTGGAGGGGCAGCATGCGAACGTGCCAGCGACCGTTCAGAATCTGGCCCATGCGCTGGTCAAAGAGGGGGCGAGCCGGGTGGTGTTGCCGACGTGTGAGTCCTGCGGACGCGCGGTGAGAATGCCCCACAAGACGCCGGGCGGTGGTCGGCACTGCTCCCGATGCGAGCGGAAGGCCCGGTCCGTCTCCTGCGCGTCCTGTGGCCGGGTCCGGCCCGTGCAGCGCACCATCGACGGACAGCGTTTCTGCCGTGACTGTTGGCGAGCCGACCCTCGATCGTTCGGCGACTGCTCGCGGTGCGGTCAGCACGCGACCATCATCGTCCGTCGCCCGGAACTCGTCTGCCTGGCCTGCTACACCGCACCGATCAAGACCTGTGGTCTTTGCGGAGAACCTGGCCGCGTCGCCTCGCACCTCGACGGACGACGAGTATGCGCGCGCTGCTACTACGCGATGCGCAGACCCCAACCTTGTCCCGAGTGCGCGCGCAGAGTGTTCCTCACCGGGTTCATGAATGGCCAGAAGGTCTGCGCCGACTGCGCGGGCACTCCGATCACGATGGCCTGCCCTGGATGCGGCTCGATCGAGGAAATCCGCAAACATCACCTCTGCGTCGAGTGCCGCCGGCCCGTCGCGATCCAACAGCTGCTCGCCGACGATGCGGGAGAGATCCGTGAGGATCTCCACCCGCTTGCTGACTATCTGCTCACGCACCATGGCAAAGCGGCGTCGCTCGAACGCTGGCTGCACAAGAGCAAGTGCGCGATGGTGCTCCGCGAGCTCGCGGACGGGACCCTGCCGCTCACCGCCGAGGCGATCATCACCCGAGCCCGGTCGGGGCAGTCGGTCGCGTTCCTCCTCTCACTGCTGGTCCGTTCCGGCGTGCTGCCGGAGCTCGACGTCGAGGGCACGCGCTTCGACCACTGGCTCAACGACTGGCTCGGTGGCATCGACCATCCCGAGGACCGGCCGATCCTGCGCCGCTACTGCACCTGGGAGCTCCTCCGATCCACTCGGACACTGCGCAGCGCGTCCAGCCCTGCTTCCGGCTTCCAGAGGCAGAGGGCTGCACTGAAGTACTGCGCCGCGTTCCTCGGGGAGATCCGGGCGCAGCAGGAGACGCTGGCGACGTTCCCGCAGCGCCTACTCGACGCGTATCTGACCGATTCGCCTAGCCAACGCGACGCGCTGGCACCGTTCACTCGCTGGCTGCGAAAACACCGGCTGAGCACCCTTCGGGTCGAGTTTCGAGCCCATCGCCTCGAGGGGCGAGACTACGCCTCTGATCACCGATGGCAGATGGCCCGCAGGTTCCTGTCCGATGCCGACATGGACCCGAAGACCCGGGCCGCGGGTCTCCTCGTGCTGCTCTACGGGATCCAGCTGACCCGCATCGTCACGATCACCCGGGCACAGGTCGACACGAGCTCGCGGCCCGTGACGCTCACCGTCGGGGCCGAGCCGATCGAGGTCCCCGCGATCCTCGGCGACGCCATCGTCGAGCTCGTCGATGCCACAAAGGGCCATCCTGAAGGGTGGTTGTTCCCCGGCCGGAACCCGGGCCGTCACCTCACCCCGGGGCCGCTCAGCCGTCGCCTTCGCGCCGAAGGCCTGCTTGCCGGGAGCGCCCGCACGACAGCGCTCATCGAGCTCACCCGGCAACTGCATCCCCGGATCGTCTCGGATCTCCTCGGCATCACGACGGCATCCGCTGCCTCATGGTCGCGTCTCGCCGGTGGCGAGTGGTCCGATTACCCGGCTCTCCGCTCCACCCACCCCTGATCAAGCATCACCCGTCAGAGCCGGGCCGGAAATCGCTTCGCGCAGTTGCTCGACGGTCGGAGAGCCTCCCAGCCCGGCAGGGGTACGGAACACCCGGCAGGCGAGCCCGACCGGCGTGTGCTCGTCGGCGAAGGGATCGACGCCGTCGACGAGGACGGTCGGTGACCCGTGGAATCCGAGGCGCTCGGCGTCCTCGGCGGTCTCGACCAACTGTCGTGTGACGCGGATATCTGATCGACCGTCGAGCAGCTCAGCAAGCCGGCGGTCGAGTACTTCCCAGTTCGGGCAGCCGTCGAAGTACTGCAGGGTGATCTCCATGGTTGGCCCTCTCAGTTCTCGGTGCCGCGGAGCATCAGGAGCGCTCCGGCAATCGTAGCGGTGACGATCACGATGTCGGCGAGGTTCCCGATGAACCAGTTGCCGTAGGCGAGGAAGTCGACGACGTGCCCCCGGGCGAATCCTGGTTGGCGGAAAAGCCGGTCGCCGGCGTGCGAAGCAGCGGCCCCGCCGAGCGCACCGATCACGATCGCCCACCCGGGGCGTCGGACCCGGAACGCGAACACGATCGCGGTGGCCGTGGCCGCGACGGCGATGAGAGCGAACACCCAGGTGAAGCTCTCCCCGAAGGAGAACGCCGCGCCGGGGTTGTACGCGAGCTGCAGGCCCAACAGGTCGCCGATCAGCGGGATGCGCTCGTGCTCCGACAGGGTGGCCTCGGCCCACACTTTCGTTCCCTGATCGATCACGACGACGACCACGGCGATCAGAAGCGCCCAGGCAGTGAGCCGCCAGCGTCCTCTCTGCGGACGCTCTCCCGACGCCGATGCCGACTCAACGTCGGTATTCGTGTCCGGGGTCATGCGAGGGCCTCGAAGAGACGGACGATAACGCCGGATTCAATGAGGATGAACAGGCCCAGGCCGATGAACACGACGGGGACGAGCCAGTGCTCGACACGTTCGAGCGTTTCGGTGACGGCCTTGTGGGTGCCGATCAGTCGCCCGGCAGCGCACCAGACGGCGACGAGGATCAGGAACACGACGATCATGACCGCGACGTCGCCGGGCGAGCTGGTGCGGAAGATCGGCGTGTAGAGGGAGATGTTGTCGGCCCCGTTGGCGATCGTGATCCCGGCGACCCCCCATAGTCCGACCGCGGTGATCTTGGAGTCGTCATCATCGTCGTCGCCGTTACGGCGCAGGCCGCGAATGAGCGTCCAGATGCCGATGCCGAGCGGGATCAGACCCAGGAAGCCGACCCATTCGTCCGGGACGATCGTGAGACCGAGCGCGGCGATCACGCTGATCACGACGAGTGTGATGAACCCGAGGTACTGGCCTGCGACGATCTGCCACGGTCGCGGCTTTCCCCGGCTGGAGGCGAGGAACAGCACGGTGAGCACGACGATGTCGTCGATGTTGGTCGCCGCGAACAGGCCGATCGCCGACCCGATGGTTGCGAGCATCAGCTTTCCATTCGTGGTGTGCGGGTGCGTGCGGCGCGCAGGCCGTTGAGGATCACGATGACCTCCGCGACCTCGTGGACCAGGACGACAGCCGCGAGCCCCAGGACCCCGAAGAGCGCGAGCGGGAGCAGTGCGGTGATGATCAGCAGGGACAGGATGATGTTCTGGTTGATGATCCGCCGGCCCCGCCGCGCGTGATCGAACGCCCGCGGGATGAGCCGCAGATCATGACCCGTGAAGGCCACGTCCGCAGACTCGATCGCCGCATCGGAGCCGGTCGCTCCCATCGCGATGCCGATGTCCGCGGACGCCAGGGCCGGGGCGTCGTTGATGCCGTCACCGATCATCGCGACCGATCCCGCCTTCGACAACTCGCCGATCGCGGTCGCCTTGTCCTCAGGGCGCAGCTCCGCGCGCACATCAGCGATCCCGGCCTGCGCAGCCAGCGCACGAGCGGTGCGGGCGTTGTCCCCGGTGAGCATCGTCATGCCGACGCCCTGATCCGCAAGCGTGCGGACCACCTCGGGGACTTCCGGACGCAGCTCGTCGCGGACGCCGATCGCCGCGACCGGTGCCTCGTCGCGGTGCACGATCACGACAGTCATGCCCTGCTCCTCAAGCCCTGCAACCCGGTCGCCGAGCTCGCCGGCGTCGAGCCAGCGGGGGCTGCCGACCGTGATACGAGCGCCATCGACGGTGCCGTCGATGCCGTGCCCGGCCTGCTCGGTCACATCCGCGGCCACGGGAACACCCGGGGCTGCAGCGGTGATCGCCGCCGCAAGGGGATGCGTGCTGTGCTGCTCCAGAGCCGCCGCCCAAGCCAGCGCCTGCTCCTCGGCAATGCCGTTCGCAGTGAGGACCGCGGTGACCGCGGGCTCGTTACGGGTCAGGGTGCCGGTCTTGTCGACCGCGACGTGCCGGACCGTGCCGAAGCGCTCGAAGACCGCGCCGGACTTGATGATCACGCCGAACTTGCTCGCCGCGCCGATCGCGGCAACGACCGTCAACGGCACCGAGATCGCCAGCGCGCACGGAGAGGCCGCTACCAGCACGACGAGCGCACGAGTGATCCATACCTCCGGGTCGCCCAGCAGTGACCCAATGATCGCGACGAGCGCTGCGAGAATCAGCACACCGGGTACGAGCGGGCGGGCGATCCGGTCCGCGAGACGCGCACGCTCGCCCTTCTCCGTCTGCGCTTTCTCGACCAACTCCACGATCGTCGTAAGCGAGTTATCGGTACCGGCCGCGGTCGCCTCGACCTCCAGCACGCCGGAGCTGTTAATCGCGCCGGCCGACACCGCGTCCCCGGGCTCGACCTCGACGGGGATCGACTCCCCGGTGATCGCCGAGGTGTCCAGGCTTGAGCGGCCAGAGCGGACGATCCCGTCGGTTGCGATCCGTTCGCCCGGGCGGACCACCATGACCTGGCCGACCGTCAACTCCCTCGCCGGCACCTGCGCAGAGACGCCGCTCTGCAGCACGGTCGCCGTCTCCGGCACGAGCTTCAGCAGCGCCCGCAGGCCGCCACGGGCACGGTCCATCGCCTTGTCCTCAAGCGCCTCAGCAATCGAGTACAAGAACGCCAGAGCAGCGGCCTCCTCCACATAGCCGAGGATGACCGCGCCGATCGCGCTGATCGTCATCAGCAGCCCGATCCCGAGCTTGCCCTTGAACAGCTTCCGAATCGCGCCAGGAGTGAACGTCGACGCGCCCAGCAGCAGGCCGATCCAGAACAGTACGAGCGCCGGGATCTCGAGCCCGGACCATTCAAGGATCAGACCAGCCAGGAACGCGACACCGGAGAAGACCGGCACCATGATCCCACGGTCCCTCCACCAGGGCCGCTCCACCTCTTCGGTCTCATCCTCCGCCGCAGTGGCAGGCTCGTGCTCGCAGCTACACGCCGCGCTCACGCGTCCGCCCCTGTACCGCAGCAGCCCGGCACCGTGCACGACGAGTCCACACACGGCGCGTGCTCATCGACCGCCAGCGTCACATCCACGAGCGCGACGAGCGCAGCCGCAAGATGCGGGTCAGCGATCTCGTAGCGCGTCTGGCGACCCTCAGGCTCGGCGACCACGATCCCGCAGTCACGCAGGCACGTCAGGTGGTTCGAGACGTTCGAGCGGGTCAGCTCCAGCTCGCGCGAGAGCACGGCCGGATAGCTCGGGGCGTTCAGCAGAGTCATCAAGATCCGGGAGCGCGTCGGGTCCGCCACGGCCCGGCCGAGCCGGTTCATGACGTCGAGGCGCGAAGCAATAGTCAGCATGTACTGAACTATACAGCAAGCGCTGATCAATCATTGGTGATCAGTGCCCCACCATTCATTGGGAGAAGAGTCGGAAGCCGCTGAATACGCAACTCAGCAACAATCGGCGCTACCAAGGCTCGCCGGCGCGAAGCAGTATCGCGACGACGTGAACGAGATTCTCGCGCGGGGTGGGGCCGCCTTCGAGATGCAGAGCAACCTGACGATCAGCCACCTCGGACCGGCGGAACTGCGCGAAGCGCTGTCAACTCTGAACCCTGACACAGGCGACGCGGAGCTAGACAAACTGATCGAAGATGGACGCCGATTGGTGGCGTCTCGGCGATCAACTGAAAGACTCGCCGGCATTCAGTCGCTATGGGGCGCGCTGGAGAGACTCAAGACAGTCGAGATCCCTGGTAGGAATCAAAAGAAGGTCAGTGCCGAAGCACTATTGGCCCACATCGAGTCGGTTCCGCTACGTGACGTGGTTCGCGCCGACATGATCGCCGTCACCGAGCTCGGCAACACGTTCCGCGTCCGCCACCACGAGACGCACATAGCCGAGCTGCCCGAGGACGCGTACGACTACTTCGCCGGTCGCGTCGTGACCGTGCTGCACATTCTTCTCGACCAATCAGGTCGACTCGCCGATTAGCGCTCACAGTCGAGCAACTCGCTCTTGCGCTCGCCAGGCGTTCCAGCGCATGGCCGCCCGCGTTGCCGGCAGACGACCGACTGCGGGGGGTCGTCCGCTTGCGAGGACCGGCAACCACGGCACGGGAACGAACCTACGGGCCGGCGACACACTCAAGGCCATTTAGCCGGCCGCCCGTGACTCGCGAGCAGGAGTCCCTCCGCCCTGTCGCACGTGGGCGATAGCCTCTGGGGATGGGTGGTGTGGGGACCGGTCCGGTTGTTCTGGACAATCGTTTTGTGCTGCCGCGCGAGGAGCTGCATTCCGGAGGTCACGCGCGGCTCTTCAAGGCGTACGACAACGAGACCGGGGCGCATGTAGCGGTGAAGCTGTTCGCTCCAGTCGCGCATGTGGATCCGCGGACGTTGGGGCTGTCGTGGAGCAATGAGCTCGACGTGTACAACCGGCTCGACCCGCATCCCAACCTGCTGCAGGTGGTCGGGTTTGGCACTCCCGCCGACGGTGTGCCGTGGATCGCGTTCGAATGGTGCGGTGAGGACCTTGGCGTGGTAGTGACCCGAGAGGCTCTGAGCTGGGAGCAGTTGCGGCCTATCGCGTTGGAGATCCTCGCCGGACTTAGTGTGCTCCACGCGAGAGGTTGGGTGCACCGAGACCTCAAGCCCGGCAACGTGCTGGTAGACGGTGCACTGGTGAAGCTGGCCGACTTCGGCACCATGCGCTACCGGGAGGTCACGAGCTTCGGGAAGACGATGAGCCAACTGGGCACGCGCCCCTATTGCCCGCCGGAGTCGGGAACAGAGAACCCGTTACCTGCTTACGACGTCTACTCGTTCGCCGTTCTAGTGATCTGCTGCCTGCTGGGTGACTTCGAACTCAACGGCACCACCCCCGCCGCGGCGCTAGGCCGAGTGGCCGTGCCGGAAGCCATCCGGCTGCTGCTGGCCAGATGCTTGAGCGACGAGGAGGAGCAACGCCCAGGGAGCGCCGGAGTGGTGCTCGCCGAAATCGAGCAGATCGCCAAGGGCGAAGCCGTCGCGCAGGACGTCCCGGAAATTGGGATCCACCTACCCGTCAACGTGACCCAGATCTTCCGAGACGTCACCCTCGCCGAGACGGCCGGCTTCGAAGAGTTTCGTCGCGAATTCGGACCGCGGGTCCGTCTCATCCGTGACCCGAAGTCGGTGGACAAGCAGGGCCTCTTGCTCATCGGGCAGTCGTTGCTTGCAGCGGTCGCACCGCACGAGTCACGCACCGGGTCGATCTTCGTGAAGCACGTGTGGCGGCCCCCGGTCGCGCACCTCGAGCGTTTGCGCAAGCGGGGCGTCGGGGCGACGATCCGCTGGGTCGCGACACCGATGCGCCCGCTGGAAGCGGATGCTGCGATCAGCGAGCTCCTTCGAGTCCTCGCGGAACGGGAAGCTGCCAACCGTGAGCAGCACACCCGTGTGGAGGTTCACGACCGGTGGGAGAGGGTTCTTGACGCGAAGTTCGCGATCGCGCGTGAGCGCGGCAAGGACGTCACCTATTCCGCGCTGCGGGTTGAGGGCGCACGGGTCTATTTGACTACGACCGACCGCTCCGCGGACCCTCAACTGGGAGAGCTGCGGGTGATCCGCAGCACGACAGGGCGGTTCGTGCGTGGCGAGGTGGAAGCGATCGAAGGCAACGCGGTGGTGTTCTATGTGAACGAGGGAAACCCGGACGACCTGCCACGCAAGGGCGTGCTGGCTGTCGACGCGGAACGCACGGTTTCGAAGCTGCGGCGGGAGCAGGACGCGGTCCGTCGCGTCTTCGAAGGACGGGCAGTTCGCGCCGACCTCAAGGACATTCTGAGCAACCCTGCCGTAAACCCGCTTCCCGTCGAATACCACGTGGAGGAGTTCGTCCAAGACCACTTGGATGACGCCAAACGCAACGCCGTCGCGTCAGTGCTCGGCGCGAAGGGCATCAGTCTGGTAAAAGGGCCTCCGGGCACAGGGAAGACCACGCTCATCGCGGAACTCGTCGCACAACAGCTACGGATCAAGCCGGACGCGCAGATCCTTCTCGCGTCGCAGACACACATCGCTCTTGATCACGCGCTCAGCAAGGTGGCGAATGTGACCCCGGCGGCCTCCGTGCTGCGGATCGGATCGCCGGATCAGCTGTCGGCGAGCTCCGAAGCATGGACCGTGCCGTCCCAGCTGGAGGCCTGGCGGGCAGAGACCGAGGAAACCGTCACCTCATTCGTACAGGACCACCTCCAGTCCGCCGGCGTCCTCGACGTGCAGACTCGCAGCACCGCCACACGGCTGCGAGCCCAGGTGGAACGTCGCACCCGCACAGAATCGGAGCTGGCCGAGGCGGAAGCGGCCCTCGGCGCGGCGCGCGAGGAACAGGAGTCCACGCGAGCGGCGATCGAGAAGCTGTTCGCTGCGGTCAGCAAGCTCGACACCACCCCGGCGGATAGCGCAGATGCGGTCGCCCGCGACCTCGCGCGGCTGACTGACGCGGTCGAGAAGTTAGGGGTGGATCTCGAGCAACGGTCGCCCGCGATCCGGCAACTGGAGGGGTTGCGTGAGCGTGTCGTCCAGCTCCGTGAGCGACTGACGGAGCTGGAGGAGGACACCCAGCGCGCCGTGGCCGAATTGCGGGCGGTCGACGATCTCGCTGACGCGGCCGACGAAGAAGACATGCTGCATCGGATCGACGAATCGATGTCAGCCGACGACGAACGAGTACAGGCCCTGCAGGTGGTCGCGGAGGAATGGCTGGAGCGTTTCCGCCCGACCGGCGAGTTCCGAGTCGCGCTGCTATTCCGCGCCTCCGTGGTGGCCTCCACGTGCGTGGCGCTGACCGGCTCTAAGGGGGCCGAGCGGGTGGAGTTCGACCTATGCATAATCGACGAAGCGTCCAAGGCGACACCCACGGAACTGATGGTACCGATGGCGAACGCCCGGCAGTGGGTGCTTGTCGGCGATGAGAAGCAGCTGCCGCCGTTCCTGGACTCGGCGCTGGTCGAGACCGACTTCCTCGCGGAACGAGAGTTGATACGCGCTGAGGTCGACGAGCGACTGTTCACCGAACTGGGGGCTGGGCTCCCCGCACAATCCGTCGCGGTGCTCAGCCACCAGCACCGGATGCATCCCGCGATCGGCAAGGTGGTCAGCGACGTGTTCTACGGCGGCGAGCTGCGTTCGAGCGCTCGGGAGGTGTCATCGCTGGTCCAGCGAGCTCTGGGAGGTGCGGTGACCTGGCGGGACACCGGACGCAAGGAAAGCGAACGGCGGTCTGGGCTAAGTTACGAAAATCGGGCCGAGGCCCGCATCGTGGCGGAGCTGGTGGGGAACATCGACAACTACGCCGTACTGCTGGGCCTCGACGAGGTGGAGGTAGCGGTGATCGCCGGATACGCGGCGCAGGTGCGCACGTTGCAGGAAGTGCTCAGTAGCACGAAATCGAAGCTCAAGGTGGTACGGGTGAAGGCTGCGACCATCGATTCGTACCAGGGCCAAGAAGCGGACATTTGTATCGTCTCCTTGACTCGGAGCAATCGTCGCGGCGACGTCGGTTTCCTTGGCTCTCCGGAACGGTTGAACGTCGCAATCTCACGTGCACGCGACGGTTTGGTGATCGTCGGTAACCGGGCGATGGCGGATGGATCCGGTGATCGCCGGAGGTCTCGCAAGCTCGCCGAGGTAGCACGCGCGATCACTGCTGCGGGAGGTCGCAATGGACGTTGAAGGCCGCCTGGGCGCCAACCCGGACGTCCTACTCCGACGCGACGGGTTCCGATTGCTGTCGACGCGGAGTGCGGCGATCCCAATCTGGCGGGCCGTGGTGCGGTGCCGCATTCTGAAGAAGAGCCCGGTAACGACGTTCACCGAGTTCGTGCTGCGAGCCATCAGCGTCGGTGTCGAACGCGCCGAAGACATCGCCCGCTTCCTGAACGTGCCAGACCGGCTGGTTGACGCGATAATCGCCGACCTGCTGTTCGATCGATACTTGACGGTGAACGCGACCGCGGACGAGGCGGTTCTGCAACTGAGTCCGACGGGTAAGACGCTGGTGAGCACGCTCGTGCAGGAGCGCGTCATCGAACGGACCGTGGCATACCTGATCGATGGCCTGTCCGGAGAACCTGTCTCTGTGAAACGCGACCTGGTGCTGACCGCCGATGATCTCGACGACGACCCCCGACTGGTCCTCAACCCCGACTCCGACATCGAGATCGACTACGGTCCCGATGACACTCCGCGATTTCTCGGTGTCGATCCGGTCCGCCCGGAGCGGGAGAGCACACTGCTGTCCGTGCTGGGGGTGGAATCGACAACCAAGCAGTACCTGGCCGCGACGGCGCTATTGTTCGAGTCCGAGACGGACCCGCAGGACCGATACTTGCGAGTATGCGTTGACGGTCGTCAGGACGAGCGAATCGAGACGCTCGTGCGCGAGCACGGGCTGCTGGACTCGATGCGGTTGACGCAGCGCATCGACGAGGACCGGCGCCGCGTCGACCGGCTCCTACCGGGCGAGGTCCTCGAGGCAAGGGCTCCGGATGCCCTCATCGAGGACGCACTCGAGGATTTGCGACGTCTGACCCCCATCACCGCGGAGAACGGCGACGAGAACGCACTCGACGCACGGCGCTCGAAGATCCGCACTCAGTTGGCAGCCGCGCCGGTGCGACGCCTGTCAGTGAGGGAAGCCGCGGAGGACACCGAAGTTGCGCTGCTCGCCGCCGAGCAGGGCGTTCTGATTTCCGCGTCCAGACTGTGGCCGACCCATCGCGCCGAGCACTTCGTCGCGGTGATCCGGCAGTTGCTGCAGGCCGGGTGCCCCATCACACTAGAGACTCCGTCCCGCCAGCAGTTGTCAAAGACGGATGCGGCCACACTGGAGCAGCTGGCGGGAGACTTCCCCGAACGCGGCATCGAGTTCAGCAACACCAAACCGGCGCATGAAGCCAGTTTCATCGTGATCGACCAGACATCGATGACCGTGTTCCCCGGAACCCCCTTCGCTGAACTCGCGACGCTCTCAGATCGACTCGGGGATGACAGGCCCACGATTGTGCGCGGAGCGGAGTTGGTGCAGGCCGTTGTGTCGGCTGCGCACGCAACTGTCCCCACTCAGCGAGGCCGCACCGCCGAACTCTCGCGAGGAACCCCCCGGCGACGCTAAGAGGAATGTCGTCCGCTTGCGAGACGATGTCCCCATGCCCGAAACAGTGGACCTCGCAGGACAGTGCGGGGTATGGATCCCTGACCAGGAGACACGCGACCTGGCCCGTGAGTACTTCAACACCGTGTTCCTGCCCCCGAACCTCGAACAGCTCGTTCAGGGAGTGCGAACAGGGCCCGAGGTTGACATGAAGCCCGCAGAGATCCTCTACGACGAGACTCTCGTCGACCTCGTGCGGCTTCTGGAAGAGTTCCGCTTTGGCGCTTCAGTTGGCGCCATGTACGCACGCGGAGTTCGGGAGCAGATCAGACCGCTACGAGAGTCGCACAAGCTCTGGCCGCAGAACGTCGGTATTTCGCCAAAGGTGCTCGCCCTTCTCGCGGGCTATGGCCAGAATAACCTGCCGCCGGACCAACTCCTCCTCGACCCGACGGCTACTCTCGGCGGCCATCGCGTGCTAGGTGGATGGTGGGCGGCGCAGCTCCTGGACTCTGCGATCATCCGGGGCATCGCCGTGCTCGACCGTGTCGCGATCCTTCTTCATTGCATCGCCGGTCGCATCGACTCTCGAAGGATGCCGGCCTTTCGCGCCCACTACCTTGACCGCCTCGCCACCGTCTTCAGCGCGGACCCAGAGTGGGAAACCCTGCACGGGCTCGGCCGAAGCGAGATCTTCCTCTTCGGTAAGGACATGCGAGATGGGCATGTGCACCGAATGCGTCTTCCAGCAGAACTCCACGGCGCCTTCGTCACACGCGGAATCGATGCAGACGGCCGTTATCAACGCACGGTCGGTGCTGACCCGGACATCCAATGGGCGCTCGCAACTGCGCTGTTCCGAGATGTGATTTG
Organism: Microbacterium sp. CCNWLW134; assembly: GCF_037083565.1. Classification (NCBI taxonomy): domain Bacteria; kingdom Bacillati; phylum Actinomycetota; class Actinomycetes; order Micrococcales; family Microbacteriaceae; genus Microbacterium; species Microbacterium sp. CCNWLW134. The sequence continues at coordinate 1,040,218 of NZ_JBAOJU010000001.1, forward strand.
CCCGGCGATAGAAGCAGCAGGAGCGATAGTCGCTCGCAGAACCCCACCTTTCGACGAACGCGGAGCCAGAACGGACTCCACCGCGTAGGCCTCGTGCCAGCACGACGACCTCCCCTCACCGCGCAGTGTCCGTTTAGGGATCCTGGGGGCGCCGCTCTCGTGGCAATCGCAACTGCGTCCTAGCCCGCGTCGCCGATTGTGCCAGTGAGAAATCGTCCGATATCGACTATTTCGCAGCACGAGATATGACGTCGCCACCTTGGCTTCGCACCACCGGCTTTACGACAAGACGCCCGTCGCGTCGAGTCACCCGGAACTGGTACTCGCCACCTGGCTCGGTGGCGACGCTCAACTGATCGTCGTCGGGGCGACGGGGGAGACGCGACAGCGGACGTTACGTCAGGGGCGCGTCGACCGATCGCGGCGTCTGGCTGTGTGCGGCGCGGAGGTCACCACTTTCCCACCGCAATCACCGAGTGACGACCGCCGCTAACCCGATACAATCGGAGCATTCGAACCGTCCGGTTCCCTGTAAACACAAGGGAACACGAGGGTTCTCAAGACAACCGGTGCGATTCGGAAATCGCCCGAATCCTCCAAGGGGTCGCAGGTTCAAATCCTGTCATCCCGACCGGAATGCGAAAGGGTCGGCCGAATGGCCGGCCCTTTCGCATTCCTCGGCGTAGTGTCTGGCGGCACCCCACCACGGAGCGCGACCCGTCGATTTCTGCGGTCCGTTCGAGGAGGGAGCCGCACTTTCTGACGGGTCGGGGCGCGAGGGGGAGGCTCCCGCCCGTCCCGGGCGGCGGCGCTCCGTCGATGGCCGCTAGGCCGCGCGATCAGCCTTCAGCGTCGGATAGTCGGTGTAGCCGCGCTCGTCGGGGCCGTAGACGGTCGCCTGGTCCACGGGGTTCTCCTCGGCGCCCCGTTCCCACCGCTCTACGAGGTCGGGGTTCGCGATCGCCGGGCGACCGACGGCCACGAGGTCGGCGACGCCGTCCCCGACGGTGCGGATCGCCTCGTCACGGGTCGTCACGCGACCGAAGCCGGTGTTGGCGATGAAGGTGCCGCCGAAAGCCCGTCGAAGCTCCTGCGGGAGATCATCGGCGGGGTTCTCGTGAAGGATGCTGAGGTACGCGAGGTCGAGAGGGGCAAGGCCCTCGACGAGCGCGAGGTAGGTGGCCCGGGTCTCGTCGGCGTCGTGCTCCCACACGTCCTGGATGTTGTGCGCGGGCGAGATGCGGATGCCGACGCGCTCGCCGCCGACCTCCGCCGCGACGGCCTGGGCGACCTCGATGACGAAACGCGGGCGTTCGGCCGGAGACCCGCCGTACCCGTCCTCACGCCGGTTGGACGCCGGCGAGAGGAACTCGTGGAGCAGGTACCCGTTGGCGGCGTGCAGTTCGACCCCGTCGATCCCGGCGTCGACGGCGCGGCGCGCGGCGGCGACGAACTCCTCCCGCACCGCCTCGAGCTCGGCGGTTTCGAGTGCGTGCGGCACCGGGAAGTCGACCTTCGATCCGTCGGCCAGCCGCGTCTGGCCCTCGATGGCGATCGCCGACGGCGCGACGATGCGCGGGGTTCCGGTGATTCCGGGGTGCGAGACCCGTCCACCGTGCATCAGCTGCATGAAGACGGTGCCCCCTGCCGCGTGCACGGCCGACGCGACGCGTGCCCATCCCTCGGCCTGCGCCGCGCTGGCGATGCCCGGCTGACCCGGGTAGGCCTTGGACTCCGCACTCGGGAACACCCCCTCGGTGACCAGCAGGCCGATGCCGGCACGCTGCGCGTAGTACTCGGCGACCAGGTCGCCGGGCACACCGTTCTCGTCGGCCCGCAGACGTGTCATCGGCGCCAGCGAGAGGCGGTTCTGCACCGTGAAGGATCCGACGGTGGTGGGGGAGAAGAGAGTCACGGGGGGATCGTCCTTTCGTCGACGGTGTTCCGGATGACACCGTTCCGGGCGACCCAACCCCGTCGGCCCGCTCGCTATTCCCGAATGTCGTCCGCCTGGCGGGATGTCAAGCCCGCGGCATCCGTCCTCCGGCCCCCTACGGTGGGGTCATGGTGACCCCGACCGAGGATGACGCGCAGCGCGCGAAAGACCGGCATGACCAGCTCACGCGAGCACCCGAGGCGACGGAGGCGGATGCCGCTCCTCGCATCCGTGTCAGCGACCACGACGGCGTCCGCCGCATCGACATCGACCCCGACGCCCCCGTGCGCCCGGGAATGGGACAGACCGGACTCGACGACGACGGGTCCGACGCGAACTGACCCCCCGGTGCGCTCAGCCGCCGGCTCGACGTCTGGCGACAGGCGCCTGCAGCTCGGTGACCCAATTCGGTCCTGGATCGTGGCCGTCGGCGACAAGGTAGACCTCTCGGGTGGGGCCGATGATGCGGTACCCATCGGCGACCACCTGTTCCATGAGCGTGGCCCAGCTCTCCCCGATCGTCTCCAGCTCACCGAGATGAATCATGGTCGCCGCCTCCGCGACCTCGGGGAGAGCAATGATGTCGTACCCCGCACCGGGTGTCGGATGGTCTTCGGCGATGTACGACACCGAGACCGTGAGGTGGTCATCGGCGGGTTCGTACCAGAAAATCCCTGGTTCGATCAGCGGGCGTCCCGCCGCGGTCAGAGCGTCGTCGAGCTGAGCGACGAGAGGGCCAACGACGGGGCCGACGTGTTCCGGCCCGCTGCCGGGGGCGACGGTGCGGGCCGCGTAGACGGTGACGGGCTCGACGCGCCGATAGGCGACTGAGGACATGGTCTCTCCGTTCAGGTGTCGGAGTCGCCGCTCGATCCGGTCGAGACGTGCGCGGTCGTCTGCTACGGATGCTTCGAGCTGCGCGCGACGCTCGACGAGCAGCGTTCGCAAGTCGGCATCCGGCTCGCTCGATCGGGCCAGGGTCGTGATGCGGTCCAGCCCGACACCGAGGTCTCGTAACTCGACAATCCGGATCAACAGCGGCAATTGCTCCGTCGCGTAACGCCGATAGCCGGTGTGCGCATCCACGCTCGCAGGCACGAGCAGACCGATGGCGTCGTAGTGGCGCAGCATCCGCACGCTCACCCGTCCCAGGGCGGCGAATTCTCCGATCGAGTAGTGCATGACGGAGTCCACACTCGACCATGACACAGTGTGAGGGTCAAACCGAGATCCCGAGATCTTGACAGGCAAGTGATCACTTGCCTATTGTGCCGGTGTGGCCGACGTGTACCGGGCGATCGCCGATCCGACCCGCCGTCAGATCCTCGACCTGCTCGCGGGAGGCGAGGAGATGACGCTCTTCGAGATCTGCACCCGGCTCGTCGCCGCGGGCACGACCTCGTCTCGGCAGGCCGTGTCGCAGCACCTGGCCGTTCTCGAAGAGTGCGACCTCGTGCACACGGCACGGGTCGGCCGCACGAAGATCCACCGGATGCACCGCGAGCCGCTCCGCGAGATCGCCGCGCGATGGCCTCTCGAATGACAGGAGACAGTGATGGTGAAGGCACGGCTGCATGTGATGAGTGTGTTCGTCGACGACCAGGAGAAGGCGCTGCGGTTCTACACCGACAGGCTCGGATTCGTCGTCAAGAACGACATCCCGCTCGGGGAGTACCGCTGGTTGACCGTCGTGGGCAGCGATGCACCCGACGGGGTCGAGCTGCTTCTGGAGCCCGACGAGAATCCTGCGGCGCAGGAGTACACGCGCACGCTCGCCGAGCAGGGGATCCCCGCGGCGTCGTTCACCGTCGACGATGTCGATGTCGCCTACGACGAGCTCGTCGCCGCAGGGGTGACGTTCCTGCAGGCTCCGACGACCGGAGGGCCCGTGCGGACGGCGGTGCTGGATGACACCTGCGGAAACCTCGTGCAGTTGGTGAGCCCGGCGTGATCGGCGGAAAGGGCGACATCCCGCAGAACCCGAACACCCGTGGTTCGGTGCCGATCGAGCCGCAGACCGCCGAGGAGCTCATGCGATCGCGATTCCGGGCGTTCCGCGACGGCGACGCGACCTGGCTGCTGCGCACCTGGCATCCCTCGACGCGGCCCGCGACACTGGACCTCGATGACAACCCCCTCTGGCGGGGCCTGCAGATCGTCGACACCGTCGGGGGCGGCATCGACGACGCCGATGGCATCGTCGAATTCCGCGCCACGTACCGAACCGACGAGGGCGTCGGCATCCTTCACGAGCGGTCGCGGTTCGTCCGCGAACGCGGCCGGTGGTTCTACGTCGACGGGGATGTCCGCGCCAGCTGATGCGGCCCGCGCACCGGCGGCAGCATCCACACTGGAGGCATGGGATTCCGCGCCGACGAACTCGAGCGATTCCGCGATGAGACGGTGCCCGACCTCCTTCCCGAACGGCTGCGGCTGCTGTTCGTCGGGATCAATCCGGGGTTGTGGACGGCTGCGACGGGAGCCCACTTCGCCCGCCCCGGCAACAGGTTCTACCCCGCGCTCGTCGCGGCGGGCATCCTGCCGCACCTCCCCAGCATCACCGACGACGGGATGGCGCGCGAGGACCGGGAGATGCTCGTGCGGCAGGGCATCGGCATCACGAACCTGGTGCGGCGCGCCACAGCCCGCGCTGACGAGCTTTCGCGTGAGGAGCTTCGCGCAGGCGCTCGCGCCCTGACGGCACTGGTCGCCGCGCGGCACCCCCCGGTCGTCGCCGTCGTCGGGCTCACCGCCTACCGTCAGGGCTTCGGCCGGCCCCGCGCCGTCAGCGGCGAGCAGCCCGAGCAGCTCGCGGGGGCCCGGCTGTGGGTGGTTCCCAATCCGAGCGGGCTCAACGCCCATGACACCGTCGATTCGCTCGCGCGCGCGTACGCCGATCCGGCGCGTGCGGCGGGGGTGGTCGCGTGAACGCAGTTGCACCACCGCCCCCGCCGACAGAACATGGGGGAGTGAGCGCATCACCGGACACCGGCCCCCCATCGCCGCGCGCCTGGATCGCGGTGGCGATCGGCGTCGTCGTCGTCGCGGCCGGATTCACCGGAGCATGGCTCTTGCGCCCCGACGCCACGCCGGTCGCGGCTCCGGTCCCCACGCCGACGGTGGTCACACCATCGGCCACGCCGACTCCTGTGGCGACACCGACGCCTCCCCCGGTCGGATTCGCCGCGAACACCGCATCGTACGACCTCGGCACCCTGCCGCAGGTGGATGTGTTCGCCGTCCTCCCGCAGCTGCCGGTCGACCCCGATCCGGCGAGCGCCCCGACGGGGGAGGTCGTCACCGCCGCCGGTGCAGGGGCGCCCGTCTTCGCCGATCCCGCCGGCGATCCCGTCGCCGTCCTCCCGGCCGACTACGTCTACGGGGGTACCACCGTCCCCGTCATCGAGCGTCAGGAGCACTGGGTCCGGGTGCTTCTGACCGGACGTCAGGCGACGCCTTCGACGGGGAACCCGAGTCAGCTCACCGGGTGGCTGCGGGCGCAAGACGTCACCTTCGCCGCGGTGGACGCGCGGGTCGAGGTGTCGCTCTCGGCACGCACGATCGATATCGTGCGCCCCGGCGGCAGCGAACGCATCGCCACCGACTTCGGCTCGGGCGTGGAAGGGACCCCGACGCCGACCGGGCGCTCGTTCATCATGACCACCCGTGTCGAGCCTTCCTTCGGATACACCCGCGGCTACCCACTGGTGTACCTCTCGGTGCAGTCGCCGACCCTCGACGGATTCGGCGGAGCCGATGTCGCGATCACCGCCTTCCACTACCACGACGCGCGTTCGGGGGCCATCTCGAACGGGTGCATCCGGCTCGACCCCGCAGCCATCGAGAAGCTCGCCGAGCTGCCGATGGGAACGCCCGTCCTCATCCTCCCCTGACCCCGAATCCCGGGTGCCGGCCGCTACGCTGGCCACTGCTCCGCTCTCCCGAAAGGTCGTCTCCCATGCAGCACCGTCCCCTCGGCCGCACCGGTCGCGACGTCTCGGCCATCGGCCTCGGCACCTGGCAGCTCGGCGCCGACTGGGGCGATGTCTCCGAGGACGACGCGCTCGCCGTCCTGGAGGCGTCGGTCGACCGGGGTGTGACCCTCTTCGACACCGCAGACGTCTACGGCGACGGGCGGAGCGAATCGCTCATCGGACGATTCCTCGCCGCACGCCCCGGGCACGCGATCACCGTGGCGACGAAGATGGGGCGTCGCGTGGAGCAGAGGGCGGAGAACTACACGCCCGAGGCCTTCCGGGCCTGGAACGACCGTTCACGCGCCAATCTGGGCGTCGAGACCCTAGACCTCGTGCAGCTGCACTGCCCCCCGACCGAGGTGATCGAATCCGACGCGGTCTACGACGCCTTGGACGCGCTCGTCGCCGACGGCCGGATCGCCGCCTACGGGGTCTCCGTCGAGACCGTCGCGCAGGCGCTCGCCGCCATCGCACGACCGCACGTCACCAACATCCAGATCATCTTCAACCCGTTCCGTCTGAAGCCCCTCGACGAGGTGCTCCCTGCGGCGGCCGCTGCACAGGTGGCCGTCTTCGCGCGGGTGCCCCTGGCGTCGGGCCTGCTGTCGGGGAAGTACACCGCCGACACGACGTTCGCCGAGAACGACCATCGCAGCTACAACCGTCACGGTGAGGCGTTCGACCGCGGGGAGACCTTCTCGGGGGTCGACTACGAGATCGGTCTCGCCGCGGCATCCGAACTGGCGCGTGCCCTGCCTGAGGGAGTGAGCCTCCCGGCGGCGACCCTCGCCTGGATCGCCTCGCAGCCCGGTGTCACCACCGTCATCCCGGGTGCGCGCAATGTCGCGCAGGCGACGTCGAACGCCGCGGCCGGTGCGCTGCTCGACGGTGGCGCCGATCTCAGCGGCTTCGACGCCGCCGTGCACGAGGTCTACGACCGCCACCTGCGCGCAGCCATCCACCCGCTGTGGTGACCCGCGGCGCGCGATCCGGCGAGTTCTCCACAGCGACGGATGCTTCGCCGGGACGGCTTCCGCGGTTCTGTTAGCTTCGCTCGCGTGTCAACGGCTCTGGAGATCACGGCGTTCGCCTACCTCGGGGTGATCAGTGTCGTGCTCGCCGTCATCGATGTGCGCCACCATCGTCTGCCGAATCGGATCGTGCTGCCCAGCTACGGCGTCGGCGGAGCCCTTCTCCTGGGTGCGGTGCTCTTCGGAGCGCCGGCGCCCGCACTCGGGCGTGCCCTGGTCGGGATGATCGTCCTGTTCGGCTTCTACCTGCTGCTTCGCATCCTCTCCCGCCGGGGCCTCGGGGGTGGGGACGTCAAACTGGCCGGCGTCCTCGGGCTCTACCTCGGCTGGCTGGGGTGGGAGGCCCTCGCGATCGGCGCTCTCGCCGGCTTCGTCGTCGGCGGCGCGACGGGCGTCCTCCTGATGCTCGCCCGACGCGCCGACCGCCGCACCCGCATCGCCTTCGGGCCCGCGATGCTCATCGGCGCATGGCTCGTGATCGGAGTGAGCGTCGCCGGCACCGTCGCCGGGCCCGTGGTCGCATAAGCCCCTACCCTGCGCCCGGTCATTTCTCAACGGCCCCGACGCGGGTGGCGACACCCCATAGTTTGTGGGTGGGACATCAGTCATCGACCGTCGACGGGGGACTCCGCCCATGCCGAATCTGATCGAGCGGGTGATCGCACGCGCGCTCACGCTGAAGCCCGTGCGCGCCCTTCTGCTGTACACCGAACGACAGGGCCCGATGCTCGCCGACAGTGTGACGTACCGCACGTTGTTCAGCCTGTTCGCCGGGGTGCTGCTCGGCTTCTCCATCGCGTCGCTGTGGCTCGCCGGCAATCCTGTCGCCTGGCAGGCTCTGATCGACGCCGTCGATTCCGCGGTGCCCGGCCTCGTCGGCGAGGGCGGCCTGATCGACCTCGATGACATCCAGGCGCCCGCGGGTCTCACCGTGACGGGGGTGATCGCCTCGATCGCTCTCGTCGGCGCCGCCATCGGCGCGATCGGGTCGCTCCGCACGGCCATCCGGCGGCTCGCGAACGAACTGACCGACGACTCGTTCTGGCTGTGGGTGTTGCTGCGCAACCTGCTGCTCGCGATCGGCATCGGCGCGGCGCTGGCCGCATCGGCCGTGGCCACGGTCGTCGGCAGCGCGGGGATCTCCCTCGTCGGCGGGTGGCTCGGGCTCGCCGAGGACGACCTGCTGCTGCAGATCGCCACGCGGGCCACCACCATCGTCGTGGTCTTCCTCCTCGATGCCGCCGTCATCGCCGTGGCGTTCCGCTCGCTGTCGGGCACGAAGCCGTCGCGACGCTCGCTCCTCAGCGGCTCTCTCCTCGGCGCCGCGGGGCTCACCGTTCTGCAGCAGCTGTCGAGCCTCTTCATCGGCGGTGCGGGGTCGAACCCGCTGCTGGCGACCTTCGCTTCGCTCATCGCGTTGCTGCTGTGGCTGAACCTCTCGGCGCAGGTGATCCTCATCGCGTCGGCCTACATCGTCACCGGCATCGAGGAGGATGTCGACCGGGTGCGCGCCCGTTTCGGCGCGAGGACCTTCCTCCAGCGGCGCGTCAAGCGCGCCGAGCTGTCGGTGCAGGCCGCCGCTGATGAGCTGGACGCGGCCCGTGCCGCTGAGGCGGAGGAGCGGAGGATGAAGGCCGACGCCGCCGCGAAGGCCAACCGGAAGAAGGACGAAACGACGCCATCGGATGCCGGGGCGCGACGTGACGATCGCTGACACCCCTTCGGTGGCCCATCTGCGGGTTCCGACCTACCGGGCGGCCGACATCCGCGCCGCTGAGGCCCCGCTCCTCGCTGCCGGGGTGCCGCTCATGGCGCGCGCCGCGCACGCGCTGGCGGAGATCGCCGCGGCGCGGCTCGCCGTGGCATCCGTTCGCCGCGCACTCGTCCTCGCCGGCAGGGGCGACAACGGTGGGGACGCCCTGTTCGCCGGTGCCGAGCTTGCCGCGGCCGGGCTGGGTGTGGATGTCCTGCTCGTCGGTGATGACGCCCACGACGCCGGCCTCGCCGCCGCGGTCGCGGCGGGGGCCCACAGGGTCGACCTGAGCCGGCTCGACCTGCGTGAGTACGGGCTCATCCTCGACGGGATGATCGGGCTCGGCGGCCGTGGATCGCTGCGCGGCGGTGCACGCGAGGCGGCGATCGCCCTCGCCCCGGATGCTGCGGCGGGTCCGCGGATCCTCGCCGTCGACCTGCCGAGCGGTCTGGACCCGGACATCGGGGAGGGCGACGGACTCGTGCTGCCCGCCCACGAGACCATCACCTTCGGCGCCGCGAAGGCGGGTCTGGCCCGGGGGCGCGGCCCCGCGTTGGCGGGGCGCATCACCCTCGTCGACATCGGCCTGGCGCTCGCCGGCGCCGTACCGGTCGGCGAGATCGAGATCGCGGAGGTCGTCCGGGCCTGAGCCACCCGCTCTAACGGGCGTGATGCTCCACGAACGCCCGCAACAGACGCGGCGGGTGGGTCACCGGCGCCCGACGCACGGCAGCGAGCGTGAGCTCCAGCTCGTCGGCGGCGAAGTAGCCGTAGCCGGCGTAGGCGTGCACCCGCGTCTGCATGCCGTCGAGGTCGAGTTCGGGGTGGAACTGCGTGGCGTAGACGTTGCGACCGACCCGGAACATCTGCACCGGGCAGGTCGGTGACGACGCCAGCAGCACCGCCGAGTCGGGGAGGACCGACACCGCCTCCTTGTGGCCGACGTAGGCGTCGAAGGTGCGCGGGAACTCCGCGAGCAGCGGGTCGGCGGCGCCGGCGTCGGTGAGGCTCACGGGCACCACGCTGATCGGCTCGGAGTAGGTGCGGTCGATGACGGCGCGCTGGTGGCTCCCGAGGGTTCCGATCCCGTAGCAGGCGCCCAGGAACGGGAAGTCGCGTGCGACCACCTCATCGAGCAGACGGGCGAACTCCGCCTCGACGCGCCGCTGCACCGCCGACTTCTTCTCCGGCGGATCGGAGGCGTTGAACGGACCACCGCCGACGAAGATCCCCGACAGCGCGTCGAGGTCCAGATCGGGGAGGGGACCCGCCTCCATGCGGACCCGGAGGAGGTCGCGCTCCTCGAGCCCGGTGAAGCGCAGGAAGAGCTCGTACTCCTCGTCGGCGGGAACGTCCTCCGCGCGGGTGGCGAGGAGGACGAAGGGTTTCGGCCCGGTCATCCCGCGTACGTCACAAGGCCCAGCTCCACCGGGGACACCAGGAACGGATGCCGCGGCACGACCCGCACCGTGTAGCCGAAGGTGCCGGTGAGCTGCAGCGGCAGAGAGCCGCGATAGGGGGTGACCCCGTCCACGGCCGTCCCTTGGGCCTCCAGCGGCACGGCGGTGCGGTCGGCACCGATGACATCGTCCTCGTCGGTGCGTCCGTAGACCAGTTCCACCACGACATCGTCGGGGGAGAGGCCGTCCAAGCGCACGGATGCCTCGATCTCGAGGGTTTCGCCGGTCGACGCCCGGGAGGTGGCATCGGAACCCTCCACATGGGCGATCGCCACGGTGCCCCAGGCGCTGCGCACCCGGCTGACGAACGCGGCGAGCGAGCGGGCCTGGGCGAAGTCATCGGCACGAAGCGCGCGATCGTTCACCGCGGAGGGCACGTAGAGGCGCGTGACGTAGTCGCGCACCATCCGGTCGCTGGTGACCTTCTTGCCGAGGTCGGTCATCGTGTGGCGCACCATGTCGAGCCACCCGGCCGGCACACCGCCCGTGCGCTCGTAGAAGCGCGGCACGAGCTGGTGCTCGATGAGGTCGTAGAGCGCGGCCGCCTCGGCATCGTCCCGCTCCTCGTCGGTCGCCGCCGTGTCGGCGGTCGGGATGGCCCAGCCGTTGCGGCCGTCGTACCACTCGTCCCACCAGCCGTCGAGGATCGACAGATTCAGCACCCCGTTCAAGGCGGCCTTCATGCCCGACGTGCCGCACGCCTCGAGGGGCCGCAGCGGATTGTTCAGCCACACGTCGCAGCCGGGGTACAGGGTCTTCGCCAGCGTGATGTCGTAGTCGGGGAGGAACACGATGCGGCCGCGCACCCGCGGATCGCGGCTGAACCGCACGAGCTGCTGGATCAGGATCTTGCCGGAATCGTCTGCCGGATGGGACTTGCCGCCGATGACCAGCTGAACCGGTCGCTCGGGATCGGTGAGGATGCGCGTGAGGCGCTCAGGGTCGCGGAGCATCAGCGTCAGACGCTTGTAGGTCGGTACGCGCCGGGCGAAGCCGATCGTCAGCACGCCCGGGTCGAGGATGTCGTCGATCCATGCGGGAACCGCAGCGTTGCCCGCCGAACGGGCGGCTGCGGTCAGACGCCGCCGGGCCTCGGCGACGAGCTCCTGCTTCATCTGGGTGCGCACCCCCCACAGCTCCTGGTCGCTGACGACCTCGCGCGAGCGCCAGTCGTGGCGATCGGTGTGCGCGTCGCCGAAGACGCGCTCGCTCAGGCCGGTGAGGGCGGGGTGCACCCAGGTCGGGGCGTGGACGCCGTTGGTGATCGAGGTGATCGGCACGTCGTCGGTGTCGACACCCGGCCAGAGGGCCCCGAACATCCGTCGGCTCACCGCGCCGTGGAGGAGCGACACCCCGTTGGCGTGCTGCCCGAGATGGAGTCCGAGAACGGCCATGTTGAACACGTGAGGGTCGCCGCCGGGGTAGGACTCCCGACCCAGGTCGAGGGCGGGATCTGCGGGGAGGGACGTGAACAGCGGGCTCTGCAGGTACGTGGCGACCAGATCGCGGGGGAAGCGGTCGATACCGGCGGGAACCGGCGTGTGGGTGGTGAAGACGGTCGAGGCCCGCACCTGCGCGAGCGCCTGGTCGAAGCTCAAGCCCTCGTCGACGATGAGCTCCGACATCCGCTCCAGGCCCTGGAATCCCGCGTGGCCCTCATTGGTGTGGTACACCTCGGGGCGGGGCGTGTCGGTCTGGGCGCACCACGCCCGTACCGCGCGCACGCCGCCCACGCCGAGGAGAAGCTCCTGCAGGAGGCGGTGCTCGCCGCCCCCGCCGTAGAGGCGGTCGGTCACCTGGCGGAGGTCGTCGGGGTTGCTGGGGGTGTCGGCGTCGAGGAGCAGCAGAGGGACCCGACCGATCTGGGCCACCCAGATGCGGGCGGCCAGGTGCCGCCCGGCGGGGAGGTCGAGTCCGATCTCGACCGGGGCCCCGTCGCCATCGCGGAGCAGGGTCAGACCCAGACCGTAGGGGTCGAGCAGCGGGTAGCTCTCCCGCTGCCAGCCGTCGTCGCCGATCGATTGACGGAAGTACCCCGCGCGGTAGAACAGCCCGACGCCGGTGAGGGGCACGCCGAGGTCGGACGCGCTCTTGAGATGGTCGCCGGCGAGGATGCCGAGGCCGCCCGAGTACTGCGGAAGCGTGCCGTCGACGCCGAATTCGGGGGAGAAGTAGGCGATGTGGGCGGGCTTGTCGCCGTCGAGTCCCTGGTACCACCGGTCGTCGCGGAGGTAGGCGTCGAGGCGCTCCGCCTCGGCGTGGACGCGGGCGACGAAATCCGTATCCTGCGACAGAGCATCGAGCCGTTCCTGCCCGAGCGCGCCGAGGAGCTGCTCGGGATTGCCGCCGACCTCCTCCCACCGCGCAGGATCCATCGAGGCGAACAGTGCCTTCGTCTCATCCGACCAGGCCCAGCGCCAGTTGGTGGCGAGGCGGTCGAGCGGGGCGAGCTGCTCGGAGAGAACGGGACGAACGGCGAACGTGCGGATGGCCTTCACGCTGTGAAGTGTAGGCGAGCGGGATGAAGCGCAACCCCGCGACCGAGCAGATCGCCGTCGATACACTCGGAGGATGGCTATTGCACGATTGCACGGTGGTCCGCTGGACGGGCAGGTCCTGCCCCTGGAGGCTCCCGACCTCGATTCGCTCATCGTCCCCTACGGCGAAGGGCAGGTCGTCTACCGCCGCAAGGGCGAGGCGCAGCACACCGGCGAGCACGACGGGCCGACCGAGGCGGAGTTCTGGTTCGTGGAGGCGACCGATGAGATCGGACCCTCGAACGACGACTGAGCCGGACGAGCCGACCCGTTCCCTGGAGATCGAGATCAAGCTCGACGTGGACGCGGATACGGCGGCTCCGGACTGGCGGGGCCTTCCGGAGGTGGCGGAGCTGACCGGACCCGAAGTCCGCGAACTCGACGCCCGGTATTTCGACACCACGGATTTCGCCCTTGCGCGTGCGGGTTATGCGCTGCGCCGGCGCACCGGCGGCCCCGATGCCGGGTGGCATCTGAAGGGACCGCGTCACGGTGCCGGCCGGGTGGAGCTCGGGTGGCCGCTCGAGGAGGGCGACGCTCTTCCCGCGGCGGTGCAGGCCGAGATCCGACGCCTCACAGCCGATCCGGTGCGCCCGATCGCCCGGGTGCGCAATCGCAGGCTGGCTGTGCAGATGAAGGATGCCGCGGGCGACGTCGTCGCGGAATTCCTCGACGACCACGTGCAGACCCGCGACGAGGCGACCGGGACGGAGCGCTCCTGGCGTGAGTGGGAGATCGAACTCGGGCCCGCGGCGCCCGATGACGCCGAGCGTTTCCTGAGCGAGATCGCCGACCTCGCCCGAAACGCCGGCGCCCGCCCTGCATCGTCGGAGTCGAAGATCGGGCGGGCGCTCGGGCGGTAGGTCGGCTACAGGTTGATCATGTGCCCCACGAGGCCGTGGAAGCCCTCCTGGAGAGCTTCCGACAGCGTCGGGTGCGTGTGCACGTTGCGCGCGGCCTCGAGCGCGGTGAGGTCCCACTTCTGGGCGAGGGTCAACTCGGGCAGGAGCTCTGAGACATCGGGGCCGATGAGGTGACCGCCGAGCAGTTCGAGGTGCTCGCCGTCGGCGATGAGCTTGACGAAACCGACCGGCTCGCCCAGGCCGTTCGCCTTGCCGTTGGCGCTGAAGGGGAACTTCGCCACCTTCACGTCGTAGCCGGCGTCGCGGGCCTGCTGCTCGGTCAGACCGAACGATGCGACCTGCGGGGTGCAGAACGTCGCGCGGGGCATCATCCGGTAGTCGCCGAGCGGCATGGTCTCGGCCTTGCCGATCGTCTCGGCGGCCACCACGCCCTGCGCCTCGGCGACGTGCGCCAGCTGCAGCTTCGCGGTGACGTCACCGATGGCGTAGATGTGCGGCACGTTGGTGCGCATGTAGTCGTCGATGCCGATCGCACCGCGCTCGGTGAGCTCGACGCCGGTCTTGTCCAGCCCGTAGCCCTCGACGTTCGGAATCCAGCCGATCGAGACCATCACCTTGTCGGCGTCGATGGAGCCGCTGGTCCCGTCCTTGCCGGTGTAGGCGACGGTGACCTTGTCGCCGTGATCGGTGACGGTGTCGACCTTGGTGGAGGTGAGGATGTCGATGCCGTACTTCTTGTACTGGCGCGCGATCTCCTTCGAGACGTCGACGTCCTCGTTCGGCAGTGCACGATCGAGGAACTCCACGATGGCGACCTTCACGCCGTAGTTCGACATCACGAAGGCGAACTCCATGCCGATCGCGCCGGCGCCGACGATGACGATGGAGGAGGGGAGATCGCGGGAGAGGATCTGCTCCTCGTAGGTGACGATGTTCCCGCCGATGTCGACGCCGGGCAGCTGGCGGACCTTCGCGCCGGTCGCGATGATCGCGTTGTCGAACGTGACCGTCTCGGTCCCGCCGTCCGATTTCTGCACCTGGATGGTGTTCGCGTCGACGAAGGTTCCACGACCGTCGTACTCGGTGACCTTGTTCTTCTTCATCAGGAAGTGGATGCCCTTGACGTGGGTCTCGGCCACCTTCCGGCTGCGGTCCCATGCCACTCCGAAGTCGAAGTGCACGTCACCGGAGATTCCGAAGAGGTCGGCCTTGTGGAGCACCTGGTGCGCGAGGTCGGCGTTCTTGAGCAGAGCCTTCGAGGGGATGCACCCGACGTTCAGGCAGACGCCCCCCCAGTACTTCTCTTCGATGATGGCGACGGAAAGACCGAGCTGGGCGCTCCGGACGGCCGCGACGTACCCGCCGGGGCCGGCGCCGAGGATGACGACGTCGTAGTGAGGCATGCTTCCAGCCTATCGGTCGGCACCGCCGCCGGTGCCGCCGGTGCGGCCCCGCGCGCGGGCGAGCAGGAGCGCGACGATCGCCCCACCGGCGGCGGCCGCGACGACCCCGACGATGATCCACGGCACGATCGCAGCCGTCGACGACGCGGGTTCGCCTGCGTCGGTCGGCGACGGGGTGGCCGAGGGCGTCTCCGATGCCGAGGCGGACGGGGATGTGGACGCGTCGGGCGCCGACGGAGCCGCCGTGGCGTCGGCGCTCGGCGATGGTGCGGCCCCTGCCGCGACGGTGAACGACAGCTCCCCGGAGATCGGGTGGCCGTCGCTGGAGACCACCTTCCAGAGCACCGTGACGGCGCCGGGCTGGGCCGCGGTGAGCGGCTGCGACACGACGTTGTCGGTGATGGCGGGTGATCCGTCGACGAGCGCCGTGCCGGCGGCATCCGTCACTTCGATCACCGTGGCCCCGGGTTCCTGCGAGATGAGACCGCTGAAGGTGAGGGTGACCGCCGCGGGGGTCTGGTCGATCGTGCTGCCGGGCGCGGGGTCCGATGCGAGCAGCTCGTCGTGCGCGGATGCGGCGACAGGAAGGGCGAAGACCGCCGTCAGCGCCACGACGACGCCGAGGAACGCCCGAGCGGGGGAGAAGCGAAGACCGGAACGACTCACGATTCCCACGCTACGGGGGTCTTCATCAACGAAGCCTGGACGCCTAACCTGGGCTCAGGCGGGTGCACCTGCCCCGTCGCGCGAGACGAGAGCGAGGTACGGGATGGACCGCATGATGATGGATGCGATGGGCTCGACGTCGATGATGGGCGGCGACACCCGCATGGACATGGACCTGATGCAGGCGTGCATGGATGCCTGCGCCGCCTGCGAACAGGCCTGCACGGTCTGCGCCGCGCAGATGATGGACTGCGCGCCGGCATGCATGAACTGCGCCGACATGTGCAACACGATGCTGCGGGCGATGCTGCGGATGTCGGGCATGACACCTGCCGTGATGGTGTCGATGCTCGACGCGTGCATCGCGATGTGCCAGCTCTGCATGGACGAGTGCATGCGCCACGCCGACATGAGCGAGGTGTGCCGCATGTGCGCACAGTCCTGTCAGGCCTGCATGGACGCGTGCATGGCGATGCGGGAGTCGGTGCTCGCGCAGGCCTGACCTCCCGGCGCCGGTCGGGTCAGAGGACGGCGATGTTGGCGCGGGCGCGCCCCACGGCCAGGGCGTGGTGACGCGCGTGCAGGGCGACGGGCGCGCCGGGTTCCAGTCCCTCGATCGGGGACGCCGACCACACCTCGACGCGCGTTCCGTCGAGGGTGTGGAGCACGATGGCCTCGCCCGCGACCGACGTGACGATCGCGTCGCTCCATTCGAGCGGGGTGGCGGCGATCAAGCGCGCCTGGATGAGATGCATCGCGTGACCGGGGGCGACCGAGGTGCAGGAACGTCCGAGCATGCACATGCAGGCTGCGCGACCCTTCACCTCGACGGGTGTGGGGAAGCGGTGCGGACTCGACACGTCAGACTCCTGTGGGTAGGTTCGGATGTCGGCCAGATTAGGTCGCGGCGACGCCGCGGTCATCCTCGCCGACACAGGCCGAAACAATCGCCCTGCGGCGTCGTCGTCGACAGGCGCGTCGAGCCGGTCGTCAGGGCGTGAACGCGTCGGATAGGCTGGCTCACCGAAGGAGGGCACGACGTGGACGACAATCGGCGACCAGATTCTGGTGACATCCGACGCCTGCCGGGCGATGACGGCGCCGATCGCGGTTCGGACACGACGCAGACGTTCGGCCACGACGCCGACCTGTCCTTCGTCCCCTTCGGCAGTGCTCTGAACACCGCGGAGCTCGAGTCGATCGACGCGCTGCCCTCAGGCGCAGCACTGCTGCTGGTGCGCTCGGGCCCCACAGCGGGTGCGCGCTACCTGCTCGACACCGACGTCACCACGGTCGGTCGTCACCCCGAAGCAGACATCTTCTTCGACGACGTCACCGTCTCGCGCCGGCACGCGGAGATCACCCGACAGGGAACGGCGTTCGAGCTGGTGGATCAGCGCTCGCTGAACGGCACCTACGTCAACGGCGAGCGGGTCGACCGCGCCGTGCTCACCAACGGCTCGGAGCTTCGCATCGGCAAGTTCCGCCTCAACTTCTTCGTCTCGCCCGCAGATCTGCCGCAGGCGGGCTGATGGCTCCGGCCTCCTCCGCCCGCCAGCGATCATCGTCAGCGGGCCTTCTCAGCATCGGTCAGGTGCTCGCGAGGCTGTCGCCGGAATTCCCGAGTCTGACCTCGAGCAAGCTGCGGTTCCTCGAGGTGCAGGGGATCGTGACCCCGGTTCGGACCGAGTCGGGGTACCGCAAGTTCTCGCCGGCCGACCTCGACCGCCTGCGATTGGCTCTGACGCTCCAGCGCGACCACTACCTGCCCCTCAGCGTCATCCGCGACTACCTCGCCGACGTCGACGCCGGGCGCGACCCCGCCCCGCCGACCTCCGCGCCGCCGCCCTCGATCGTCCCGGCGCCGCGCCGGTACCGTCGGGATGAACTGCTGGCAGCCGCCGGCGCGGCGCCGCAGCTGCTCAACGACGCCATCAGCACCGGGATCATCACCGCCGCCGAGAGCTACACCGATCAGTCGGTCACGCTTCTGAGGGCCCTCGTCGCCCTGGATCGTCACGGCATCGAGCCGCGTCACGTCCGCAGTGTCAAGCAGAGTGCCGAGCGCGACGCCTCGCTCATCGAGTCGTCCCTCGCGCCGCTGCTGCGCCGGACGGACGCCGCTTCTCGGGGACGAGCAGGAGAGGCCGCGCCCGAACTCGCGCGCAAACTCGAAGAGGTGCGTGCGATCCTGTTGCGCTCCGCCCTCGATCGTCTTCTCGGATGAGGCGCCGCAGCCCCGATCGGCCGCGACACGCCGACGCGTTGACACGGATGTCGTTGCCCGG
The DNA here is from genome assembly GCF_037083565.1 of Microbacterium sp. CCNWLW134. Taxonomy (NCBI): domain Bacteria; kingdom Bacillati; phylum Actinomycetota; class Actinomycetes; order Micrococcales; family Microbacteriaceae; genus Microbacterium; species Microbacterium sp. CCNWLW134. The sequence goes on from NZ_JBAOJU010000001.1 coordinate 1,058,132, forward strand.
GGGGCGGGGCTCATCTAGCGTGGAGTGCGCACCCCGTTCCGTGAGGAGGATCGCATGACCGCTCGTGAAGCGGCCGACGAAGCCGGCTTCGTCGCCGACCTCCTGTTCACCGACGGGCTCCCGCAGATGGACGATGAGGTGGGATACCGCGGCGCGGTCGCCGCCCGCGCCGCCGGGATCACCTACCGGCAGCTGGATTACTGGGCCCGCACGCAACTGGTCGAGCCGACCGTGCGGGGAGCGAACGGCTCAGGATCGCAGCGGCTGTACGGCTTCCGCGACATCCTGGTCCTCAAGCTCGTCAAGCGGCTGCTCGACACCGGAATCTCGCTGCAGCAGATCCGCACCGCGGTGGAGCAGCTGCGTGCCGCAGGCATCCGCGACCTCGCCGGCACGACGCTCATGAGCGACGGCGCCTCGGTCTACCTCTGCACCTCGAACGACGAGGTCATCGACCTGGTCAGCCGTGGGCAGGGCGTGTTCGGCATTGCCGTGGGCAAGGTCCTGCGCGAGGTCGAGTCGACTCTGGTGGAGTTCGATCCCCAGGCTCCCGACCCCGTCGACGAGCTCGCTGCACGCCGCACCGCGCGCTCGGCCTGAGCCGAGCCGGTCTGCCTCATCGGCGGCGGCGGATGCCGCGGGTCAGACGCGGGTCTCGCCCGGCGTGGGGATGCGTCCCGTGCGGATGACGCGGTCCAGCAGCGCGTCGAAGTCGGCGGCGAGCTCCTGCGCCGAGTCTCCCGGCCAGATGTGGAGCGGCTTCGCGGCGCCCTGCGCCTGCTGGAGCGACGTCCGCTCGGGAAGCTGCGGGCTCAGGACGAGCGGACCGAACATGTCGCGCAGCTCCTTGATCCGGAACTGGTGCTCGATCGACTGGGGACGCACGCGGTTCACCACGAGGCCCAGCGGCTGGAGCCGGGGGGAGAGGCCTCGACGGATCTCCTCGATGGCGCGCAGCGCGCGGTCGGCGGCGGCCACGGAGAACAGACCGGGCTCGGTGACGACGATGACGCGGTCGCTCGCGGCCCACGCGGTGCGCGTGAGGGCGTTGAGCGAGGGCGCGCAGTCGATGAGGACGAGATCGTAATCGGCCTCGATCGTGGCGAGGGCCTCTTCGAGCTTCCACACGTCGCGGACGCTCGGGTGCGGTCCGTCGAAGTTGATCGCGGACGGGCTGCCGATCATCACGTCGATCGTCCCGGGGTGCACCTTGGCCCAGCCGGAGGAGGTGATCGCCTGGCGGACGACCTTCTCCTTGGGATTGGCCAGGACGTCGGCGATGTTGAGGCGACCGGCGACCTGGATGTCCATCCCCGTCGACACGTCGGACTGCGGGTCCAGGTCGACGACCAACGTCCGGACGCCGCGTGCGAAAGCGGCGGAAGCGAGTCCGAGCGTCACGGTCGTCTTGCCGACCCCGCCCTTGAGCGAGCTGACGGAGAGTACGTGCACGAGGCACTACGTTACCGTCCCCTAGGCTGAGAGCACACTCAGCCCAGACCACACGGCCCAACCGCGAGGTGTGCATGTTCGAGAAGATCCTGGTCGCCAATCGCGGTGAAATCGCGATCCGCGCCTTCCGTGCCGCGTACGAACTGGGAGCCCGCACCGTCGCGGTCTTCCCCTTCGAAGATCGCGGATCGCTGCACCGGCAGAAGGCCGACGAGTCGTATGTGATCGGCGAACCGGGTCATCCGGTGCGCGCTTACCTCGATGTCGACGAGATCATCCGGGTCGCGCTGGAATCCGGCGCAGACGCCATCTACCCGGGCTACGGATTCCTGTCGGAGAACCCCGAGCTCGCCTCTCGGGCCGCGGAGAACGGCATCACCTTCATCGGGCCTCCCGCCCGCGCGCTGGCGATGGCGGGGAACAAGGTGACCGCGAAGGAGCACGCCATCGCCGCGGGTGTTCCGGTGCTGCGCTCGACCGAGGCTTCCGATGACGTCGACGCTCTCGTCGCGGCGGCCCCCGACATCGGTTTCCCGATCTTCGTCAAGGCCGTCGCCGGCGGCGGCGGTCGCGGCATGCGTCGTGTGGAGACCCCGGGTGAGCTGCCGCCCGCGATCGCCGAGGCGATGCGCGAGGCCGGCGCGGCATTCGGCGACCCGCGCGTGTTCCTCGAGCAGGCGGTCGTCCGGCCCCGGCACATCGAGGTGCAGATCCTCGCCGATGCGACGGGCCACACCGTTCACCTCTTCGAGCGCGACTGCTCGGTGCAGCGCCGCCATCAGAAGGTCATCGAGATCGCGCCCGCCCCGAACCTCGACGACGAGCTGCGTCAGCGCATCCACCGCGATGCGGTCGCCTTCGCCGAGTCGATCGGTTACGTCAACGCCGGCACCGTCGAGTTCCTCGTCGACACGGCGGGGGAGCGTGCGGGCCAGCACGTCTTCATCGAGATGAACCCCCGCATCCAGGTCGAGCACACCGTCACGGAGGAAGTGACCGACGTCGACCTCGTCCAGTCGCAGATGCGCATCGCCGCGGGCGAGAGCCTGGACGACCTCGGACTGTCGCAGGACCGGATCGTGCTCCGCGGCGCCGCGTTGCAGTGCCGCATCACCACGGAGGATCCCTCGCAGGGGTTCCGACCCGACACCGGCCGTATCACCACCTATCGCTCTCCCGGCGGCGCCGGCATCCGCCTCGACGGCGGAACGACGGCTGCGGGCTCGCAGATCAGTCCACACTTCGACTCGATGCTCGCCAAGCTCACCTGTCGAGGGCGTGACTACCCGGCCGCCGTCGCGCGGGCCAAGCGCGCGCTGGCGGAGTTCCGCATCCGCGGCGTCGCCACCAACATCCCGTTCCTGCGCGCCGTCCTCGACGATCCCTCCTTCCTCGAGGGAGACCTCAGCACCGCGTTCATCGAGGAGCGCCCGCGCCTGCTCACCAGCCACCCGTCGCGAGACCGCGCGACAAAGCTGCTGAACTGGCTGGCCGATGTCACGGTGAATCGGCCCTACGGCGAGAAGCCGGTCTCGGTGTCTCCCGGCAGCAAGCTCCCAAACATCGATCTGCTCGCCCCGGCCCCGGCGGGTAACCTGCAGCGTCTGCGCGAGCTGGGTCCCGCAGGTTTCGCCCGCGCCCTCCGGGAGCAGACGCCGTTGGCGGTGACCGAGACCACGTACCGCGACGCCCACCAGTCACTCCTCGCCACCCGTGTGCGCACGCGCGACCTGGTCCGCTGCGCGCCGCACGTGGCGCGGATGACTCCCGAGCTGCTGTCGATCGAGGCCTGGGGCGGTGCGACCTACGACGTGGCGCTGCGGTTCCTCGCCGAGGACCCCTGGGAGCGCCTCGCGGCGATCCGCGACGCCGTTCCCAACATCCCGGTCCAGATGCTGCTGCGCGGCCGCAACACCGTCGGCTACACACCGAGACCGGTCGAGGTCACCGACGCCTTCGTCCGTGAAGCCGCGTCGACGGGCGTGGACATCTTCCGCATCTTCGACGCCCTGAACGATGTCGACCAGATGGTCCCCGCCATCCGCTCGGTTCTCGAGACCGGCACCGCCGTCGCCGAGGTCGCTGTCTGCTACACCGGCGACCTCCTCAACCCCGCCGAGCAGCTGTACACGCTGGACTACTACCTGCGCCTGGCGGAGCAGATCGTCGCGTCGGGGGCGCACATCCTCGCGATCAAAGACATGGCGGGGCTCCTGCGTCCGGCCGCGGCCGCACGCCTGGTCGCGGCCCTGCGGGAACGCTTCGATCTCCCTGTGCACCTGCACACGCACGACACCGCAGGTGGCCAGCTGGCGACGCTCCTCGCTGCGAGCGCCGCCGGAGTCGACGCCGTCGATGCGGCTGCGGCGCCCCTGGCCGGAACGACCAGTCAGCCGTCGCTGTCGGCGCTGGTCGCGGCCCTTGCGCACACCGACCGCGACACCGGGATCGACCTGCAGGCGGTGAGCGACCTCGAACCCTACTGGGAGGGCGTGCGGCACCTGTACCGCCCCTTCGAGTCGGGACTGGACGGGCCCACCGGCCGGGTGTACCACCACGAGATCCCCGGCGGTCAGCTCTCGAATCTGCGCCAGCAGGCGATCGCGCTGGGCCTCGCCGACGATTTCGAACTCATCGAGGACATGTACGCCGCCGCCGACCGCATCCTCGGACGCATCCCGAAGGTGACGCCCTCGTCGAAGGTGGTCGGCGATCTCGCCCTCGCACTGGTCGCGGCGGGGGCCGACCCGGCCGACTTCGCCGAGAATCCGCAGAACTACGACATCCCCGACTCCGTCGTGGGGTTCATGGCCGGCGAGCTGGGAGACCTTCCCGGAGGCTGGCCCGAGCCGTTCCGCACGAAGGTGCTGGCCGGTCGCACCGTGTCCATCGAGATCCCGCCGCTCACACCGGAGGAGAAGGAGGGGCTGGACGGCGACGCCGCATCGCGGCGCCGGACCCTCAACCGCCTGCTCTTCCCCGGTCCCGCACGCGAGTTCGAGAAGGCGCGTGAGACGTACGGCGACCTCTCGAGCCTCGGCACCCCCGACTATCTGTACGGACTCAAGCCCGGCGAGGAGCACGTCGCCGAGATCGACCCGGGCGTGCAGCTCTACGTCGGCCTCGAGGCCATCGGTGAAGCCGATGCCAAGGGCATGCGGACGGTCATGACCACGCTGAACGGGCAGCTCCGCCCCGTCTACGTGCGGGACCGCAGCATCAGCGTCGAGACCCGTCAGGCCGAGCGGGCCGACACGTCTCGACCCGGGCAGGTCGCTGCGCCGTTCGCGGGCGTCGTCACCGTCAAGACCGAGGTCGGCACCACGGTGACCGCGGGCGCGCCGATCGCCTCGATAGAGGCGATGAAGATGGAGGCGGCGATCACCGCGCCCGTCGACGGCGTCGTCGAGCGCATCGCGATCGCCGCGACCGCGCAGGTCGAGGCGGGCGACCTTTTGGTCGTCATCCGCCCCGCGCACTAGCCTGGAACGGCGCCTCACCGTGAGTGCGCAGTGATGTGCCTGTTCCAGGAGACCCGCAGTGACGCCCGACGCCTTCGATGAAACGCCCGAGGACGACGATGAGAACGGCGTCCTCCCCGACACCGTGAGCATCGATACGACCGCTCTCGGAGTACTGAGCGGCCAGACCGCGCAAGTCAGTGTCATCCTTCCCTCCTCGACCGACGACGACGCTCTCGACGACGAGGACGTCGTCGACGATGAGATCCCGCCGGCGACCGACGACGCGGAGATCCCCGTGCGCGAGGCTCCGGATGCCGCGGACACAGACTCGCCGGTGAGCGGGCCGATCGCCATCGAGCCCCCCGCCGAGACCGCCGAGGCGGAGATCGTCGAGGACGACGCACAGCCTGAGCACGCGGACGACGACGCGCACGCCGCCCACCCTGATCACGTGGATGCCGAGATCGTCGAGGACGCGCTGGAGCCCGCCACCGCGGTCGCCGCCGCGGCCGGCGGGGCTGCTGCGGAGACGACGGCATCCGATCCGGTTCCCGCGACCACGGCGTCAGCGGACGTCGTATCGACCCCGACGAGTGCCGGGCCCGCGTCGGGCATCAGCGCGCGGACCACGCGCACCGGTTCCGTCCCCGCGACGCGATGGGAGCTGCAGCATCCCGATCAGCCCGAGCGCCCGCAGCGCGCCCGTTCAGCGGAGCGCGTGACGACCCGCAACGAGGTCGCCCTGTCCTCCAAGCGCCTCGGCGAGTTCGAGGGGGGCCGGGAGACCCCCGATCTCCTCACCGCCGACCGGCTGCTCGATCAGCGCCACCTCGTCCGGGCCGAGCCCGAGGGAATGTGGCGTCACCTGGTCTACTCACTGACCGGCCGGCGGGTGAACCTCGGTGACAGCAAGCGCGCGCGAGCCCGCAAGGAGCTCGACCGTCGCATCGGCGCACCCCTGACCGGCGGAGCACGCTTCGTCCCCGTCCTGTCGCGAAAGGGCGGTGTCGGCAAGACCACCGTCACCACGCTCCTCGGCATGGCGCTGGCCGATGCACGCGACGATCGCGTCATCGCCGTCGACGCCAACCCCGACCGGGGGACGCTGGCCGAGCGCATCGCCCGGGCCAACGGCAAGACGGTCCGCGATCTCGCGCGTGCCCGCTCGGAGGTCAGCGGCTACAACGACATCTCGCAGATCGTCGCGCGCGACGAGACCCGACTTGACGTCCTCGCCTCCGACGCCGACCCGCGGGTGTCGGAAGCCTTCAGCGACCGCGACTACCACGACGTGGCCACGCTCGCGGCGCACTATTACTCCATCGTGCTGACCGACACCGGCACCGGGATCGTCCACTCCGTCATGGGCGCCACGCTCGAGCTCGCCGACCAGCTCGTCGTCGTGGCCGGCCTGAGCGTCGACGAGGCGCGCCTGGCATCGGAGACCCTGACGTGGTTGGAGACCAACGGATATGCCGAGCACGTGAAGAACGCCGTGGTCGTGCTGAACAACTCCCGGCCCGGTCCGCCCGTCGTGCGGCCAGACGAGCTGGAGATCCACTTCCGAAGCCGCGTCCGCGCCGTGGTCAGGATGCCGTTCGACCCGCAGATCGCCGCGGGGAGCGCCATCACCTTCCGCGACCTCCAGCCGGCCACGCGCCTCGCAGCGCGCGAGCTGGCGGCGACCGTCGTCGAGGGCCTGCGGACCCTCGCCCCGGCCGCGTGAGCGCGATCCGATGACGGTTCGGCCCATCCGCCTCTTCGGCGACCCGGTGCTGCGCGCCCCGAGCGCGCCGATCACGACGATCGACGACGGCGTCCGCGCCCTGGTGCAGGACCTGCTCGACACCGTCGAGCTGCCGGGTCGCGCGGGCGTCGCCGCACCGCAGATCGGCGTGCCGCTGCGGGCGTTCAGCTACAACATCGACGGCGACATCGGGTACATCCTCAATCCCGTCCTCGAAGAGGTCTCGGGCGAGCCTGTGCCCACGGGGGAGGGATGCCTGTCGGTCCCCGGCCTCTGGCACGACGCGCTGCGTCATCCCTACGCCCGGGTGCGCGGTATCGACCTCGACGGAGCGGAGCTCATCATCGAGGGCGAAGGCCTTCTCGCCCAGGCGCTCCAGCACGAGACCGACCATCTCGACGGCATGCTCTACTTGTCGCGGCTGCGCCCCGAGGATCGCAAGATCGCGATGCGCGAGGTGCGCGAGTCCGACTGGTTCTGACACGAGCCGGGTCGATGCCGCTCAACGGCGTCGACCCGGCTCGTGCCCGCCGTCGGGTCAGGGGATCGAGACGTTCGTGGTGTTGACCGGGGCGGAATAGATCTCGTCGATCTCCGCGGCGAAGTCGTTCACGATCGTGTGCCGCTTGATGCTCATCTTCGGGGTGAGGTGGCCGCTGGCCTCGGTCCACTCCGACGGCAGGATCGTGAACTTGCGGATGGATTCCGCGCGGGAGACCGTGGTGTTGGCGTTGTCGACGGCGCGCTGGACCTCGGCGCGGACCTTCTCGTTCTTCGCCGCGTCGGCCAGCGACATGTCGCTCGGCAGCCCGTTGTTGGCAAGCCACGTGGGCAGCATCTCGGGGTCGAGCGTGACCAGCGCCGAGATGAACGGCTTCTGATCGCCCACGACCACGACCTGGCCGACGATCGGGTTGGCGCGGATCGGATCTTCCAGCGCCGCGGGGGCGACGTTCTTGCCGCCGGCGGTGACGATGATCTCCTTCTTGCGCCCGGTGATCTTGAGGAACCCCTCGGCGTCGAACGAGCCGATGTCGCCGGTCTTGAACCAGTCGCCGTCGAACGCGGCCGCGGTGGCCTCGGGGTTGCGCCAATACTCCTTGAAGACGTTGATACCGCGCACCTCGATCTCGCCGTCGTCGGCGAGTCGCACGCTCACCCCGGGAAGGGCCGGACCGACCGTGCCGATCTTCGACTTGGTGGCGAGGTTCACCGTGGCCGGAGCGGTGGTCTCGGTGAGGCCGTAGCCCTCGAGGATCACGACGCCCAGGCTGTGGAAGAAGTGACCGAGCCGCTCGCCGAGGGGCGCGGAGCCCGACACCGCGTAGGTCACCCGGCCGCCCATCGCCGCCCGGAGCTTGCTGTAGACCAGGCGGTCGAACAGACGGAACTTCAGGCGCAGGCCCAGCGGGATCTTCTTGCCGTCCTGCAGCAGGGCGGAGTGCTCGATCGCCGCGTGGGCGGCCGCGCGGAAGATCCTCCCCTTGCCGCCGGCCTCGGCCTTCTGCTCGGCGGAGTTGTAGACCTTCTCGAACACCCGCGGCACCGCCAGCAGGAACGTCGGCTGGAATGACCCGAGCGCGGGCAGCAGCTGCTTGGTGTCGGGCTGGTGCCCGGTCTTCACGCCCGCGTGGACGTTGAGGATCGAGATGAACCGGGCGAAGACGTGCGCCGTGGTGATGAACAGCAGAGTGGATGCTCCGGGGGTCTGCACCACTTCGCTCAGCGCGACCGCCGAGTTCCGTGCCAGCTCGACGAAGTTGCTGTGGGTGAGGACGCACCCCTTCGGGCGGCCCGTCGACCCGGAGGTGTAGATGAGGGTGGCGATGTCGGCGCCGACCGCGAGGTTGCGACGACGCTCGATCTCGTCCTCGGTGACGTCCTTGCCCTGGGCGACGAGGGTGTCGAGATCGCCGGACTGCATCTGCCACACCGAGCGGACCAGCGGGAGCTCTGCCCTGACCTCGGCGACGCGGCCGGCGTGCTCGGCCGATTCCGCGATCACGGCCACGGCCCCGGAGTCGGCGAGGATCCAGGAGATCTGCGCGGCGGAGCTCGTTTCGTAGATCGGCACCATGACGGCACCGGCGAAGAAGATCGCGAAGTCGACAAGCGTCCAGTCGTAGGTCGTGCGGGCGATGAAGGCGACCTTGTCGCCGGGCTCCACGCCGGCGGCGACCAGGCCTTTGGCCAGGGCGATGACCTGGGACTGGAACTGGGCGCCCGTGATGTCTCGCCAGCCGTCTCCTTCGGGGACGGCGAACAGCGCGCGCTCGGGGGTCGCCTTGACGCGCTCCACGAGGAGGTCGCTGATGTTGGCTTGGGGGTCGGCGGGGACCACGGCCGGAACATCGAATTGGATCACGGCAACTCCTTCGGTACCGATTCGGTCGGATGTCCTCAGATTCTAGTCGAGGCATATCCGGCCACGCAGTCCGCGGGGCCGCGACTAGACTCGATCCGCCTCCTCGGGCGGGGCCCAGGACGGAAGGGATGCGCGTGCTCACAGTCGGGATCGACATCGGTGGGACGAAGATCGCCGGCGGCGTCGTCGATCAGGAGGGCCGCATCCTCGACAAGGGACGCGTGGACACCCCCACCGACACGACCGAGCTCGCTGCCGCCGTCGTCGGGATGGCCCGGTCCTACATCGATCGCTACGACGCGGTCGCCGTCGGTGTCGCCGCAGCGGGCTTCATCGACAAGGCGCAGGCCACCGTCATCCACGCTCCCAACATCGCCTGGCGCAACGAACCCCTCAAGGCCGTGCTCGAGGCGGGGATCGGGCGACCGGTCACCATCGAGAACGACGCCAACGCCGCCGGGTGGGCGGAGTTCCGCTTCGGTGCGGGCGCCGCGGTCGACGACATGGTGATGCTGACCATGGGAACCGGCGTCGGGGGAGCGGTCATCATCGGCGGCCGGATGTTCCACGGCGGCCACGGGATCGCCGGTGAGCTCGGCCACATCCGCTTCACCCGCAACGGTCTGCCATGCGGGTGCGGCCAGAACGGATGCCTCGAACAGTACGCCTCGGGGCGCGCGCTGCAGCGCGAGGCCAACACCATCGCCGATTCCGGCGGCCTCGGCGGGGCTCTCGCCGAGGCACGCGCCACGCACGGAACGCTCAACGGTCACGCCATCTCCGACCTGATCCTGGCCGGCGACCCCGGCGCGCTCGAGGCGCTGCGGCGCGTCGCCACGGCCCTCGGCGAGGCCTGCGGTGGGTTCCAGGCCGTCCTCGATCCCGAACTCTTCGTCATCGGCGGGGGAGTGGCTCAGCTCGGCGACATCCTTCTCGAGCCTGTGCGTCTGGCCTACGAGACGTCGCTCCCGGGGTACGGCGAACGACCCGTGGCCGATTTCGCGATCGCCCGACTCGGCAACGACGCCGGCCTCATCGGTGTCGCCGACCTCGCCGGCCGGGAGGCGTGAACGTCGATGTTCTACTGGCTGATGAAGTACGTGGTCATCGGACCCATCCTCAAGGCCATCTTCCGGCCGTGGGTCGTCGGTCGGCGCAACGTCCCCGCGGAGGGCGCGGCGATCCTCGCGAGCAACCACCTGTCGTTCGCCGACTCGATCTTCCTGCCGCTCATGATCGACCGGCCGATGTCGTTCCTGGCCAAGAGCGACTACTTCACGGGCAGGGGTCTGAAGGGCTGGGCGACCCGCGTCTTCTTCAAGGCCACGGGGCAGCTCCCGATCGACAGATCCGGCGGCAAGGCCTCTGAGGCATCGCTGAACACCGGCCTCCAGGTCCTCGGCCGAGGTGATCTGCTCGGTATCTATCCCGAGGGCACCCGCAGCCCTGACGGCAAGCTGTACCGCGGTCGCACCGGCATCGCGCGGATGGCGCTCGAGGCCCGCGTCCCCGTCGTCCCCGTCGTCATGGTCGACACCGACACGATGATGCCCATCGGCACGCGCGTTCCCCGCGTCGCGCGGGTGGGCGTCGTCATCGGCGAGCCGCTGGACTTCTCCCGCTTCGCGGGCATGGAGGGCGACCGCTACATCCTGCGTTCGATCACCGACGAGATCATGGTGGCGCTTCAGCGACTGGGGGCACAGGAGTACGAGGATGTCTACGCCTCCACGGTCAAGGACCGCCTGAAGCCCAGGGGCAGAGCGGCGTAACAACCCCGGAGGAGCGCACCGGAGGGATGGGCGGCGTCGCTAGACTGAGCGGATGCTCGCTCCCCTCGACGGTCTCGATCACTGGCGTTCCCTGCCCATCAAGCAGCAGCCCCAGTGGTATGACCTCGATGCCGCGGCGGCGGCCTCCGCGGAGCTGGCCACCCTCCCGCCGCTCGTCTTCGCCGGTGAGGTCGACATGCTGCGCGAGCGTCTCGGCCGCGCAGCGGCCGGCCAGGCCTTCCTGCTGCAGGGGGGAGACTGCGCCGAGACCTTCGCGGGTGCCACGGCGGAGCAGATCCGCAACCGCATCAAGACCGTGCTGCAGATGGCTGTCGTCCTCACGTACGGCGCATCGATGCCGGTCGTGAAGATGGGGCGCATGGCGGGGCAGTTCGCCAAGCCGCGCTCGAGCGACACCGAGACCCGCGGCGAGGTGACGCTGCCGGCTTACCGTGGCGACATCGTCAACGGGTACGACTTCACCGAGGAGTCCCGCAAAGCCGACCCGGCACGGCTGCTGAAGGGGTACCACACCGCCGCGTCGACGATCAACCTCATCCGGGCCTTCACGCAGGGCGGCTTCGCCGATCTGCGCGAGGTGCACAGTTGGAACCAGGGATTCGCCAAGAACCCCGCCAACCAGCAGTACGAGCGGCTCGCGGGCGAGATCGACCGCGCCATCAAGTTCATGGAGGCGGCGGGCGCCGACTTCGACGAACTCAAGCGCGTGGAGTTCTACACCGGGCACGAGGGTCTGCTCATGGACTACGAGCGCCCGATGACCCGCATCGATTCGCGCACCGGCACTCCGTACAACACCTCGGCCCACTTCGTCTGGATCGGGGAGCGCACGCGCGACCTCGACGGCGCGCACATCGACTACTTCTCGCGTATCCGCAACCCCATCGGCGTGAAGCTCGGGCCCACCACCACGCCTGAGACGGCTCTCGCCCTCATCGACAAGCTCGATCCGGAGCGCGAGCCCGGCCGACTGACGTTCATCACCCGCATGGGCGCCGGGAAGATCCGCGACGCACTGCCGCCCCTCCTGGAAGCCGTCCGGGGCTCCGGCGCGATGCCGCTGTGGGTCACCGATCCGATGCACGGCAACGGCATCACGACCCCCACGGGCTACAAGACGCGTCGGTTCGACGACGTCGTGGACGAGGTGCGCGGGTTCTTCGAGGCGCACCGGGCGGTCGGCACGTTCCCCGGCGGCATCCACGTCGAACTCACCGGCGACGACGTGACCGAGTGCCTCGGCGGATCGGAGATGATCGACGAGGCCACCCTTGCGACACGCTATGAGTCGCTGTGCGACCCGCGCCTGAATCACATGCAGAGCCTGGAACTGGCGTTCCTGGTCGCCGAGGAGCTCGAGAAGCGCTGAACCGGCACCGGCGTCGGTCGGCGGCGGTGTCGACCGGTGAGAGTGTCGACCGGTGGCGGTCTCAGCCGGTGACGGTGAGCTGGATGTAGATTCGCGTGCCGCGGACGACGAACTCCCCGGCGCCGGGGTCCATGCTGACCACCTCGGTCAGCGAGTCGGGGATGGCTGCGAAGAAGACCGCGTAGTCCACTTGGAATCCCGCGTCCTCCAGGGCGGCGATGGCCCCATCGCGGGTCTGACCGACCACGTTCGGGATCTCGAACAGGGGAGGCCCGGTGGAGACGATCAGCGTGACGGTGTCTCCGGGCTGCCACCAGCCGCCGCCTTCGCGATCGGCGATGCCGATGACCTCGCCGGAGGCGTAGGTGTCACTGCTCTGCTCGATGACCTGATCGGCGACCGTGAGTTGCACGCCCCCGAGTTCCGACCGGGCGGCGTCGACGGAGTCGCCCGCAACGTTCGGCACCGGGCCGCGCGAGATCAACAGCGTCGCCTCGTCGGCCTGGCGCGCGGTGCAGCCCTCGCCGCAGTCGATGTCGTCGCCGCCCGCGCGGGGGTGGATGCGCATGCCGACCACCGTGCCCGCCGGCGCTTCGGTGAAGAACTCCGCGTCTGCGCGCGTGGTGATGACGTTCTGCGCCAGCAGATCGCGCACCTGTTCGGCGGGGAGGTCGATCACCCGGCCGAGGGCGACCTCGGCGGGCCCGAGGGAGACGATGACGGTGACGAGCGCATCCTTGTCCACCCGCGCCCCCGGCGGGGGATCGGTCTCGATCACGAGACCCGTCTCCACGTCGACGCTGTACTCGCCGCGTTCCTCTGCGCGCAGCGACTGCTCGGCGAGCCTGGTCTGGGCTTCGGCGAAGGTGGCGCCGCGCACATCCGGAACGGCCACGAGCGACCCGGGACCCGACCCGAACCACCAACCCGTCCCCGCGGCGAGGGCTGCGAGGATCACGACCAGCGCGATCAGCCATCCCCCCCTCGCGGCTCGGCGGCGGGTCACCTGGCGCAGACGCGCGGCGTTGTCGGTGTCGCTGACGATGGCAGCGGGTCCGGTCGCCGAGGCGGGCAGCACCTGGGTGAGCTCACCCGAGGGAAGGCCGTCGTCATCGGGGATGCCACGACCGGCGGTCCTCGTGACCTGCGGTGCGACGCCCAGCTGTCGTTCGATCTCGCGCAGTCTGTCGAGCATCTCCCGGGCATCGACCGGACGCTCGTCGGGGTTCTTCTCGGTCGACCACAGGACGAGTTCGTCCAGCTGCTCGGGAACGCCGGGGTTCTTCGCGCTCGGGCGGGGCACGGAGTCGGTGGCGTGCTGGAAGGCGATCTGCATCGGCTGCTCGCCCTTGTAGGGCTGCTCGCCCACGAGCATCTCGTAGAGCATGATGCCGAGGGCGTAGATGTCGGAGCGCGCGTCGGCCACCCCCCGCGTGACCAGCTCCGGGGCGAGGTAGGCGATCGTGCCGAGAAGCTGAGCCCCGCTGGCGGTGTTCGCCGTCGCCGCACGCGCGAGGCCGAAATCGCCGATCTTGATGCGACCGTCCTCGGCGAGGAGGACGTTCTCGGGTTTGACGTCGCGGTGGATGATGCCGGCGCGGTGTGCGGCGGCCAGGCCCGAGAGCACGGCGTCCATGATCGTGATGGTCTGCGGGATCGTCAGGCGGCGCTGCTCGCGCATCAGCTCGCGCAGCGTGATCCCCGGCAGGTACTCCATGACGAGGTAGGCCATGTCGCCGTCCTGGCCCTGGTCGAAGACGTTGACCACGTGCGGATCGGCCAGCCGCGCGGCGGCACGGGCCTCCTGGATGAAGCGGCTCTGGAAGACGGAGTCGTCGCTGAGGTGGCCATGCATCACTTTCAGGGCGATGCGGCGCTCGAGCCTCAGGTCGGTGGCCACGTACACGGTCGCCATGCCCCCGCGCGCGATGCGCGCACGGACCCGGTATCGGCCGTCGACGAGACGTCCGATCAGCGGGTCGGCCTGCTGACTCGTGCTCACGGTCAGAGTCTACGGACGGCGGGGTGGGAGCCCGGGCAGCGGCTCACCCCGGCAGCCACACGGATCACCCGTAGGTCGCGAGCCACGCGTAGGCGGGCGCCTCCCACTTCGCATAACGATCCGGGAACGCCGAGATCTGCACGGCCTGCGCCGCGCCGGCGAAGGACATCGACTCCCAGCCGGGGATGTCGAGCAGGCCACGGGTGCGCGGGCCGTTGGGATCGGCGGGGCCCCCGAAGAACGCCGCGGTCGCCCGGACCGGGTCGCGGACCTCGTCGGCGCTTCCCCACCCCGTGCTGGGTCGCTGCTGGAACAGGCCCAGGGAATCCCTGTCGCCCCAGTCGAGGTTGCGCAGCCACGACTCGACCATCGCCGTTCCGAGCGCGATGGCGATACCGCGATCGGAGACTCCCCGTTCGCGCCCCACGGCGATGATGGTCCGCACATTGCCGATCTGCTCGTCGTCCAGCGTGACGGTCTCTGCCGCCAGGACAGGCGCAGGCGCGGGGGCGGCGGCCGGCGCCGGCGCGGTCGGCGACGGGATCGCGATCGCCTGGCCAGGGTAGATGATGGACGACGTCTGCAGGGCGTTCGCGTCGAGCACCGCCTGGGTCGACACCCCATGACGGCGTGCGATCGCGCTGATCGTATCGCCCGCCACGACGGTGTACGCCGTCGCCGCGGCGGGCGCCGCCGGAGCCGCGGGCGCTGCCGCAGCTGCGGGCGCGCCGGTCAGACGGATCACCTGCCCCGGATGGATGACGCTGCTCCACCCCAGTCCGTTCAGAGCCAGGACGTCGGTGGTCCGGAGTCCGTGGCGGGCCGCGATCGCACTGATCGTGTCTCCGGGTTGGACCACGACGCTCTCGGGTCCGGCGCTGTGGGCGGGCACCATCGCGGGTGCGCGACCCGTCGACGACACGGCGCCGCCGAGCGAGATCCGCCCCGCGCCTTCGCGGGCCAGGGGAGCGGCCTCGTTCGCAGAGGCGATGGGCGCCGGCAGCATCGCGACCGCGAGGGCGCCGAGGGCGGTTGCGGGAAGGCCGAGGCGGGCCGCGGTGAGCCGGACGGTTCGTGAGCGAGACATGGCGGTCCTCCCTACGGGGATTCTCCCCGCCAGCTACCGTGTCACGCGTGTAAACCACTGTCAACGAAAGTGACGGATGTGAAACATGAGGATGTCCTCATGTGTCCGAGATGAGATAGTTGCTGCGTGGCGGAGAAAGACGCACCTGTACCCACCGAGTGGCTCACCCTTCCCGAACTGGTCGAGGCGCTCGACCTTCCCCTCGGGCGCGTTCGTCGTCTGCTCGACGACCGCGCGCTCATCGGTTCTCGGCGACACGGGGCCCTCTCGGTGCCGGCCGTGTTCATCGTCGACGGAAAGCCGCTCGGTTCCCTCCGCGGGACGGTCATCGTGCTCGGCGATGCCGGGTTCAGCGACGACGAGGCCATCGACTGGCTGCTGAACCCGGAGGAGTCGATCGGCGTCGCGCCGATCGAGGCGCTGCGCGCCGGCCGCAAGAGCGAAGTGAGGCGGGTCGCTCAGACCCTCGCCTGAGCGCGCGCGATCAGGCCACGCGAACGGTCGCCGCGCGTGCCAGCTCGCGCAGGTCGTTGACGGCCGCGTGACCGAGCTCCGCCCCCGACAGCGCCCGGCCGGCCTCCGAGGAGTACTCCTCGATGAGGGTCTCGACCCGGCTCAGGGCCCCGCTGTCGATGATGGTGCGCTGAAGCGATGCGATCTGCTCGTCGTCCAGGTCGGGGTCTCCGATGAGTTCATCGACGATCTGTCGTGCCGAGGCGCCGATGCCCTCGCGGGCGTAGGCGATGAGCACCGTGCGCTTCCCCTCGCGCAGGTCGTCACCGGCGGGCTTGCCGGTCTCGGCGGAGTCGCCGAAGACGCCGAGCACGTCGTCGCGCAGCTGGAATGCCATGCCGAGGGGGTGGCCGAAGGCGGCGAGGGCGGCGCGCTGGGCGTCGGAGCCCCCCGCGAGGGCGGCGCCGATGACGAGCGGCTGCTGGATGCTGTAGCGCGCCGACTTGAACGACGCCACCCGCAGGGCGCGCTCGGCGTGCTCCTCATCGGGCGCGACACGGAAGGCGGACTCCTCGGCGATGTCGAGGAACTGTCCGACCGTGACCTCACGACGCATGCGGGCGTATTCCTCCCGCGCGGTCGCGGCCGCGGCATCCTGCGCCCGATCCATCTCGGCGAGGGATTCCTCGAAGAGATCGTCGCTCCACGCGACCAGGAGGTCGCCGAGCAGGATGGCGCCGGAACGGCCGAACGCCGCGGCGTCGCCGCGCCAGCCCGAAGCGCGATGGCGCGCCTCGAGTGCACGATGCGCGGAGGGTCGGCCGCGGCGGGTGTCGGAATTGTCGATGACGTCGTCGTGCACGAGGGCCGCGGCGTGGAAGACCTCCAGCGCCGCGGCGGCGCCGATCACGGGCGCGGGTGGGTCGCCGGCGCGCGACTGCGCCTCGTGCACCGCCCGCCAACCGGCGATGAGGAAGCGTCCCCGCAAGCGCTTGCCGCCGGTCAGGGCGTCGGCGGCGGCGTCGATGATCATCGCCGCCTCGTCGCCGAGCTCCTTCGCCTGGGCACGCTGACGTGCAAGGAAGTTGTTCAGTCGCTGAGAAACAGCCTCTACGGCGCCCGCGGAAGATGACACGGCCCTAGCCTAGTAATCAGCGGGACGCGTAGAATCGTCCAACCGGATCCAGAGGGGGACCCATGCCACTCTCCGAACAGGAGCAGCGTCTGCTCGATGAGATGGAACGTCATCTCATGCGCAACGACGCCGACGTGGTCAGCGCGCGTGAAGGGCGCGCCCTCAGCTATCGCAACATCGTGTACGGCACGATCCTCGTGCTGCTGGGCCTGGGCGGCCTGATCGCCGGTGTGGCGCTGAAGCTCATCGTCGTCGGGGTGATCGCGTTCGTGGTGATGCTGGGCGGTGTCATCCTCGCCGTGACGCCTGCGCGGGGCGCCCCGAAGACCGCGCCTCGTCCGGTGAAGACGAACCCCGGGCGCGCCGCCGCCGGCGGTTCCTTCATGGACCGCATGAACGATCGCTGGGATCGCCGACAGGGCGAGCGATGATCACCGGCTGACTGCCGGCATCCACTTCCAGAGCACCGACCTTCGGGTCGGTGCTCTTTTTTGCGTCCGGTGCAGGAAAAGGGTGGTCACCAGCGCGCTCGAATGCGCGGAAAATCGCGGGTGGACAGCTGCGCAGGGTATCAAAGTGGAGGAAAGTGGAGTAAAGTGGCGAGCATCTTCGAAGGCCGGACGAAGAAGGGGGTGGTGTGCCGATGCTGCTGGGTACGCACACTCCCAAGCTCGACGACAAGGGTCGGGTCATCCTGCCCGCCAAGTTCCGCGACGATCTCGGCGCCGGCATCGTCATCACCCGTGGCCAGGAGCGTTGCCTCTACGTCTTCAGCGAAAGCGAGTTCGAGCGCGTGCACGACCGCATCCGCGAGGCGCCGCTGAGCAACAAGCAGGCGCGCGACTTCCTCCGGATGTTCCTGTCGGGGGCGAGCGCCGAGAAGCCCGACGGCCAGAACCGCATCACCATCCCGCCGCCGCTGCGCGCCTACGCGGGACTGGGCAAGGACCTCGTGGTCACCGGTGTCGGCGCCCACGCCGAGATCTGGGACGCCGAGGCCTGGAACGCCTACGCCCTCGCCAACGAAGACAGCTACTCGGAGATGGAGCAGGAGGTGATCCCCGGCCTGTTCTGACGCCCCCGGCTGTGACTCCCAGCCGCTGCCGCCCTGTCGCACTTCCCCGGCGCCAGGTCGAAGCGGATGGGGATCAGAGCCGGGGGACCGGCCCCACGATCATGAACCTTCGCGACATCCACACCCCGGTCCTGCTCGAGCGCTGTCTCGAGCTGCTCGGCCCTGCGCTCGAAGCGCCCGGAGCGGTCTTCGTCGACGCCACGCTCGGCATGGGAGGACACAGCGAGGCGTTCCTCGAACGGTTCCCCCACCTCCACCTCATCGGACTCGATCGCGACCGCGACGCGCTTCGGATCGCCGAGGAACGCCTCGCACCCTTCGGTGACCGGGTCGACCTGGTCCACACGGTCTACGACGGCATCGACGCCGCGCTCGAGAGCCTCGGGGTCGACGCCGTTCACGGCATCCTGTTCGACCTCGGCGTCTCTTCGCTCCAACTGGATGAGGTCGACCGCGGTTTCGCGTATTCGCGCGACGCCCCCCTCGACATGAGGATGGACCAGTCGACCGGGGTCACGGCCGCAGACGTGGTCGCCACTTTCAGCGAAGGTCAGCTGCGGCGGATCTTCGAACGCTACGGCGAGGAGAAGCTCGCCGGCCGCTACGCCCGGGCCATCGTGGCCGCACGGGCGGATGCACCCATCGAGCGCTCCGGACAGCTCGTCGACATCCTCACCCGCGCCACCCCGTATGCCGCGCAGCGGAGCGGCCACCCGGCCAAGCGGGTGTTCCAGGCGCTGCGGATCGAGGTCAACGGCGAACTGGCCGCCCTCGAAGCGGCGATCCCCGCCGCTCTCGATCGGTTGGTCGTCGGCGGGCGCATGGTGGTGCTGTCCTACCAGTCCTTGGAGGACCGGCTGGTCAAACGCGTCTTCGCCGACGCCGTGGCATCCACCTCCCCGCGCGGGCTCCCGGTCGAGCTCCCCGAGCACGCCCCCCGCTTCCGGCTCCTGGTCCGCGGAGCAGAGCAGGCGGATGCCGACGAGAAGGCGCACAACCCCCGCGCCACCCCGGTACGGCTGCGTGCCGTCGAACGAGTGAGAGAGGCCGCGGCATGAGCGCACCCCTGATCGCCGCACCGCTGACGTCTCCCACCGGGCCGCGGCCGGCGCGTCCGGGAGCCCCCGACCGGACGACGGAGCGCCGGCTGCGCCCGGTCGAGCAGACCGTGCCCGGCGCGCGGCGCCGGCCACGGCTGGCCTACGGAATCGTCGCCGTGGTGGCCGCCCTCGCCATCGCCGGGGTGCAGATGATGCTCTCGATCCTCACCACCCAGAGCTCCTACGAGATCTCGTCCCTCACCCAGCAGCAGAGCGAGCTGCAGTGGCAGCGGCAGATGCTCTCCGACGATGTCGCAGGCCTCAGCTCGCCCCAGTACCTCGCGGCCAACGCGGCGGCGCTCGGCATGGTCATCGAGGAGTCGCCGAACTACCTGCGTCTGAGCGACGGCGCCGTGCTCGGCCCGGGGATCGCTGCGGAGGGCGGCGTCTCGATCGACGCGCTCGGACGCGGCTCGGTCGCGAACAACCTCATCGCCGACCGGCCGCTGGTGACCGAACCGGACGCCACCATCCAGGGGGCCCCGGTGGCCAGCACCGGGGACGGGCTCACCGACACGCCGCCGCCGGTAGCCGACACTCTGCCGACCCCCGCCACACACTGAGAGCAATGACCACCCGAGCAAGCCGCAGTCCACGCCGCCGCACGGTGGTCGCGCTGGCCGTCGTCCTGGCGGTCCTCGTCGGCTTCATCGTCCGCCTCGTCGACATCCAGGTGGTCAACGCCGACGAGCACATCGAAGACTCGATGGAGTGGGCGTTCAGCGGATCCCGCGATCTCCACGGCTCGCGAGGGGCGATCGTCGACACCGCCGGCAACACCCTCGCCGGCAGCATCCTGCGCTACGACGTGGTGATCGATCCCAAGAACACCGGCGACATCACCAGGGCGGACGACGACGATGTCGAATCCACACTGACGTGGCCCGAGGCGTCGGGTCTCATCGGGTCCGTCACCGGACAGGAGGCCGACGACATCCAGCGGATCGTCGCGTCGGCCCTGGCCGCCGATCCCGCCGACCAGTACGAGTTCATCCAGCGAGGGATCTCCACCGAGCAGTACCGGGCGTTGGCCGACCTGAAGCTGCCCTACCTGACCTTCGAGCAGCATCCCGCTCGGACCTACCCGGACGGCGCGGTCGCGGGAAACCTCATCGGGTTCATGGGCACCGACGAGGTGCCCCTCGCGGGACTCGAGCTCAGCCAGGACGGCTGTCTCACCGCCACAGACGGGCAGCTCCGCTTCCAGCGCGGCAAGGACGGCGTGATCATCCCCGGCACCGAGGTCGAGGATCCCGCTGTCGACGGCGGCACCCTGGAGTTGACCATCGACCGGGACCTGCAGTGGTACCTCATGCAGCTGATCGCCGAGCAGGTGCAGGACATGGGGGCTCTGAGCGGGTCGATCATGGTCACCGAGGTCGGCACCGGCAAGATCCGCGCGGCGGCGGAGTTCCCCGCCGTCGACCCCAACAACGTCGCGGCCTCCCCCGACGACGACCGTAGGAGCCGGATCTTCACCGACTGGTTCGAACCCGGGTCGACGTTCAAAGCCCTCACGGCCGCCACGGTGATCGATGCCGGGGGACAGAACGCCCAGTCGACGGTGGTCGCCGCCAGCACCGAGACCTTCGCCAACGGTGCGCGCGTGCGGGACTCCTTCGTCCACCCGGCCTACAACTACACCCTCACCGGCGTCCTCATCGACTCCTCCAACGCGGCCATCTCCCGCATCAGCGAGACCGTCGACTCCCAGACGCGCTACGAGTACCTGCAGCGCTTCGGCGTCGGCGAGGGGAGCGCGGTGGATTTCCCCGGCGAGCAGACGGGTCTGCTGCGACCGGCGTCCGAGTGGGACAACCAGACGGTCTACAACACCACCTACGGCCAGGGCCTCACCACGACCCTCCCCGAACTCGTGGGGGCCTACGGGGCGATCGCCAACGACGGAGAGCGTGTCCCCCTGACGCTCGTGGAGAGCTGCACCGCAGCCGACGGAACCGTGACCACCCCCGACACGCCCGATCCGGTCCGCGTGGTGAGCGAAGACACCGCGACCCAGGTGCAGCAGATCCTCGAGAACGTCGCCCTGCAGGCCAACTACGCCGACGAGATCGCGGTGCCGGGCTATCGCATCGCCGTCAAGACCGGCACGGGTGAGAAGTCCGACCCCGTGACGGGCGGGTACAAGAGCGGCGCGTACTTCACCACGATGATCGGATTCGCGCCCGCGGACGACCCGCAGTACGTCGTCGCCGTGACGCTCGACGAGCCCACCAAGGTAAAGTCTTCTGTGGCCAACGCCGCGGCATTCCAGCAGGCGATGACGCAGGTGCTCAAGACCTACCGGGTCATGCCGTCCACGACGGAACCGCCTGTCCTGCCGAAGTTCGGCTGACGATCTCCCTTTTGACACATGATCTCCCTTTCCCTGCACCACATCGCCCTGACACTCGGCGGAGACCTTCTGCTCGTCGGTGACGACACCGTCGACACCGAGGTCTCCGGGGCCGTCGACACCGACTCCCGCGCCATCGGGCCGGGCGACATCTTCGTCGCCAAGCCCGGTGAGACCACCGACGGTCATCTGTTCGTCCCGGCGGCCCATCGGGCCGGTGCGGTGCTCGCGATCGTCGAGCGGCCGGTCGACGAGCCCATCACCCAGATCGTCGTTCCCGACGTGGTGCAGGCCCTCGCCGATCTCGCGCGGGAGGTCGTCGCGCGGGTGCGCTCCCGTGGCGCGCTGAAGGTCATCGGGATCACCGGCTCCAACGGCAAGACCACGACGAAGAACCTCCTGGCGCGCATCCTTCAGGATGAGGGCGAGACCATCGCCCCTCGCGCCTCGTACAACAACGAGGTCGGGGCTCCGCTGACGATGCTCCGCGTGACCGAGGACACCCGCTACCTCGTGAGCGAATTCGGTGCGAGCGGTCCGGGGGCGATCGCGGCCCTCGCCGGTCTCGTCCACCCCGACATCTCGGTCGTCCTCATGGTCGGCATGGCCCACGCCGGCGGTTTCGGCGGAATCGAGGGCACGTTCCGTGCCAAGTCCGAACTCGTCCAGGCACTGCGGCCCGGTGGTGTGGCCGTCCTGAACGCCGATGATCCGCGCGTTGTCCAGATGGCCCCGATCGCCGCGGAGAGACCAGCCGCGGTGCGCTGGTTCGGCCGAGGGGGCGCCGCCGAGGTGCGGGCCGAAGATGTCGAGGTGACCGCCGACGGCACCTCGTGCACGGTCTTCGTCGACGACGTGTCCGCGTCGCTGCGGCTGCGTGTGCTCGGCGAGCACCACGTCATGAACGCCCTCGCCGCCATCGCCGCCGCGACCGCCCTCGGTGTGTCGCTCGCGAATGCCGTCGCCCGGCTGGAGACGGTGGAACTCGCCGAGCGGTGGCGCATGCAGCCGCTGGGGTCCGCGCGTGTCCGCATCATCAACGACGCCTACAACGCCAGCCCCGATTCGATGTCCGCGGCCCTGCGGACGCTCGCCCAGATCACCGGACCCGGTGAGCGCATGGTCGCCGTCCTCGGTGCGATGAGCGAGCTGGGGGAGTATGCCGGCGAGGAGCATGACCGCATCGGACTTCAGGCCGTGCGCCTGGGCATCCAGCGCATCGTCGTGATCGGCCCGGAGGCCCGCCGCCTCTTCCTCGCCGCCGTGGGCGAGGGGTCGTGGGACGGTGAGGCGGTGTTCTTCGCCACCGCCGACGAGGCCTACGACTACCTCACCGGTGAACTGCGCGACGGCGACCGGGTGCTGGTGAAGTCATCCAATTCCGCGGGCCTGAGGTTCCTCGGCGACCGACTGGGAGAATTCTTCTCGTGAGATCCCTCCTGACCGCCGCGGCGATCTCGCTGGCCTTCACGCTCTTTCTCACCCCGGTGTTCCTGCGCCTGTTCCGCAAGTGGGGCTGGGGTCAGGTGATCCGCACACCCGACGACATCCGCAACCCCAGCCATGGCGAGAAGCGCGGCACGCCCACCATGGGCGGGACGATCTTCATCGCCGGCACCATCATCGGCTATCTCGTCGGCGGTGTGGCGGGGAACAACCCACCCACCGTGTCGGGTCTTCTGGTGCTGTGGATGATGGTCGGGTTCGGCACCGTCGGCTTCATCGACGACTTCATGAAGGTCCGCAGTCAGCGCAGTCTCGGCCTGAGCGGGTGGCGGAAGATCGTGGGTCAGGTCATCGTCGCGGTGCCGTTCGGCATCGTCGCGCTGAACTTCCCCAACATCTACAACGAAACGCCCGCGTCGCCCTACATCTCGGTGTTCCGCGACGTCCAGGTGCTGTGGTTCTTCGCCCTCGGTCCCATCCTCGGCTGGTTGCTGTACCTGGCCTGGATCTCGTTCATCGGTGTCGCCGCATCCAACTCGGTCAACGTCAGCGACGGGCTGGACGGTCTGGCTGCGGGAGCCGGCATCTTCGTCGTGGGCGCCTACAGCCTCATCGCCTTCTGGCAGTTCAATCAGGCCTGCTTCGGCGGCGGGGAGTTGAGTCCGGGCGGGCTCTCGGCCTGCTACGCCACGAGGGACCCGTTCGACCTCGCGATCGTCTCCGCCGCCTTCGTCGGGGCGCTGGTCGGCTTCCTCTGGTGGAACGCGCCGAAGGCGCAGGTCTTCATGGGCGATGTCGGATCGATGGCGATCGGGGGCGTCCTCGCCGCGATGGCGATCCTGACCCGCACCGAACTGCTCATGGTGCTCGTCGCCGGTGTCTACGTGATCGCCTCGGGATCGGTCATCCTCCAGCGCGTGTACTTCAAGGTGACGCGCGGCAAACGGCTGTTCCTCATGAGTCCCCTGCACCATCACCTCGAGATGCGCGGGTGGTCGGAGATCACCATCGTGGTGCGGATGTGGATCATCGCCGGGCTCCTCGCGGTCTCGGGTGTCGGGTTCTTCTACGTCGAATGGCTCTCGCAGACATGACGCGTCTGGACGGCCTCACGAGCTGGCACGCGGACTGGTCGGGGCTGCGCGTCGCAGTCCTGGGACTGTCGGTGACGGGCTTCGCCGCCGCCGACACCCTCGCCGAACTCGGCGCGGAGGTGCGGGTCTTCTCCGAGGCGGCCGAGCCCGAATACGAGAGGCTCCTTCCCGTCATCGGCGTCGACGCCGTGATCGGGCCCCTCGGCACGGTTCCCGGGGCGCTGCGCGCCTTCGCGCCCGAGGTCGTCATCGCCTCGCCGGGCTTCTCTCCGAACCACCCCGTCATCGCGTGGTGCGCAGACGAGGGCATCGCCCTGTGGGGCGACATCGAACTGGCGTGGCGTGTGCGCGACAAGGTGGTCCGCCAGGACGGCAGACCCGCCGACTGGGTCCTGGTGACCGGGACCAACGGCAAGACGACCACGACGCGCCTCGTCGCCGAGATGCTCGTCGCGGGCGGGCTGCGGGCAGCCCCGGTCGGCAACATCGGCACTCCCGTGCTCGACGCCGTCCGCGACCCCGGCGGCTTCGACGTCCTCGTCGTCGAGCTCTCCAGCCATCAGCTCTGGTACCTCGGACGCCAGACCGGTCCGTCGCGCGTCTCACCGCACGGCAGCGTGTGCCTGAATCTCGCTGAGGACCACCTGGAATGGCACGGTTCGTTCGAGGCGTACCGCGATGCGAAGGCGCACGTGTACGACAACACCCGCGTCGCGTGCGTCTACAACAAGTCGGATGTCGCGACCCGCACCATGGTGGAGGAGGCGGAGGTCGTCGAGGGCGCACGCGCCATCGGGTTCGACCTGGGCGTTCCGGGGCCGAGCGACCTCGGCGTCGTCGACGGGATCCTCGTCGACCGTGCCTTCCTCGACGATCGCCGCACCAGCGCCCTGGAGCTGACGACGGTCGCCGAACTCGCCGAGCGCGGCCTCGCCGCACCGCACATGGTGGCGAACATCCTCGCCGCTGCGGCCCTGGCCCGGGCGCTGGATGTCGCCCCGGCGGCGATCCGCGACGCGCTCCGCGGGTTCCGGCTCGACCCTCACCGCATCGAGGTCGTCGCGTCCCACCGCGGGATCGTCTGGGTGGATGACTCGAAGGCCACCAACCCGCACGCCGCGGCGTCGTCGCTCTCGGCCTTCCCCGGGGCGATCTGGATCGTCGGGGGACTGCTGAAGGGCGTGGAGATCGCCCCGCTCGTCGCCCAGGTCGCAGGGAAGGTGCGCGCCGCCGTCGTCATCGGTGAGGACCGGGCCACGGTCATCGCGGCGTTCTCGCGACACGCGCCGGACGTCCCCGTCTACGAGGTCACCCGCGGCGAGACTGAGGACGTCATGGCGCAGGCGGTCGAATTGGCCGCGCAGGTCGCCCGTGACGGGGATGTGGTCCTCCTCGCCCCCGCCGCGGCGTCGTTCGACCAGTTCTCGTCCTACGCCGACCGCGGAAGGAAGTTCGCTGCCGCCGTGCAGCGGTGGATCGAGATGGGGGATGACGGTGACGACGACGCAGACCCGCACCCCCCGCACGGCACGCACGCCTGACGTCGACGAACGGCGTGGACTCGCGGCCCGCGTGTCGCTCGGCAGGGTCTTCGCCCCGGTGCCGAGCGAATTCCTCCTCATCGCCTCCACGGCGCTGCTGCTGACGATCTTCGGTCTGGTGATGGTGCTCTCCGCCACCTCCGCCACCTCCACCGCCGCAGGCCAGGCCCCCTGGGATGCCGCGATGAAGCAGGCGGTGTTCGCGGTCATCGGCGTCCCCCTGATGTTCATCGCCAGTCGCCTGCCGATCACGTTCTGGAAACGGATCGCGTGGCCCGCCCTCATCGGAGCGGTCGCCTTCCAGCTCTTGGTCTTCACACCCCTCGGCCACGGCGCGGACGGAAACCGCAACTGGATCACGCTCGCCGGGTTCCAGGCGCAGCCCTCGGAGTTCCTCAAGCTCGCGCTGGCCCTGTGGGTGGGGTACGTCCTCTACCGCAAGCGCACACTGCTGGCGATGTGGCGGCACGTCTACATCCCGCTCGTCCCGGTCGCGGGCCTCGCCATCGCGACGGTGCTCGCCGGCCGCGATCTCGGCACGGCGATGATCCTCGTGCTCCTCGTGCTCGGGGCGCTGTTCTTCTCGGGCGTTCGGCTGCGCATCTTCATCCTTCCCGCCATCGCCGCGGCAGCGGCGGTCGCCGTGCTCGCTGTGACGAGCCCCGACCGCATGCGGCGCTTCCTCAGCTTCCTCAATCCCAACTGCCTCGAGGACTACTTCAACGACTGCTATCAGCCCCTCCACGGCATGTGGGGCCTGGCCGGGGGCGGTGTCTTCGGCCTCGGGCTCGGGAACTCGAAAGAGAAGTACGACTGGCTCCCCGCCGCGGCCAACGACTACATCTTCGCCATCGTGGGCGAGGAGCTCGGCCTCATCGGATGCGCCGTGGTGCTCGGCCTCATCGCCCTCTACGCCGTGGGCGCCTTCCACGTCATCCGGCGTACCGACGACCCGTTCGTCCGCATCGTGGCCGGCGGCATCACGGTCTGGATCGTCGGTCAGGCACTGATCAACATCGGCGTGGTCCTGCGTGTCTTCCCTGTGCTCGGGGTGCCGCTGCCGTTCATGTCGCAGGGCGGGACGTCGCTCGTCTCGGTGCTCGTGGCGTCGGGCGTGCTGCTGTCCTTCGCGCGTTCGCTCCCACCCAGACGGGCGGTTAGTGTCGTCGGGTGACGACCTACCTCCTGGCCGGCGGCGGCACCGCCGGGCACGTCAATCCGCTGCTGGCGGTCGCCGACGCTCTCCGCGCGCGGGAGCCCGACGCCGAGGTGCTCGTCCTCGGTACGCGAGAGGGTCTGGAAGCCCGACTCGTCCCCGAACGCGGCTACGAGCTGCTGTTCGTCGACAAGGTGCCCTTCCCCCGGCGTCCTGATCGCGCCGCCGCGATGTTCCCGCAGCGATTCGGGCGGGCAGTCGCGCAGGTGCGGCGTCACCTGCGCGATCGGGGGGTCGAGGTCGTCGTCGGCTTCGGCGGATACGCCGCGGCGCCGGGTTACGTCGCGGCCCGGCGCGAGCGCATCCCGACCGTCGTTCACGAGGCCAACGCGCGGCCGGGGCTTGCCAACGTGCTCGGGGCGCGACGCGCGGCGGCGGTGGGTGTCGCCTTCCCGGGGACGCGCTTGCGCGGGGCCCGGGTCGTCGGGATGCCGCTGCGCCGGGAGATCGTCGACCTCGACGCCGGCGCGCGGCGCGGCGAGGCTGCGGCGGTGTTCGGTCTCGACCCGGCGCGGCCCGTGCTGCTGGTGTTCGGCGGGTCGCTCGGCGCGCAGCGCCTGAACGAGGCCTTCGGGGAAGACGGCGGCGCAGCCTGGCGGGACGTGCTCGATGCCGGCTGGCAGCTGCTGCACGTCACGGGGGAGCGAAGCACCACCCCCGATCCGGGCGTCGCCGGGTACTCTGTGCGCCGCTACATCGATCGGATGGATCTCGCGTTCGCGCTGGCCGACGCGGTGGTCTCCCGCGCCGGAGCAGCGACCGTCAGCGAGATCAGCGCGCTCGGCATCCCCGCGGTCTACGTGCCCTATGCGGTCGGAAACGGCGAACAGGCGCTCAACGCGGCATCAGCCGTCGCCGCCGGGGCGGCGGCACTGATCCTGGATGCGGACTTCACCGCCGAGCGGGTGCGTCGCGAGGTCATCCCGCTCCTCGCGGAGCCGGCGCGCCTGGAGGCGATGCGCCGCGCCGCGGCATCCGTCGGCTCGCGCTCGGGAAGTGAGGCGGTCCTCGCCCTCATCGACGAGGCGCTCGCCCGCGCCCGGTGACCTCAGCGCGCCGGGAGGGGGTGCGCAGGAGGCCGATCTAGGATTGACGGGCCATGATCAGACCTGACCTGTCTCTGCCGATTCCGGATGACATCCGCGCCGCCCACTTCATCGGCATCGGAGGATCCGGGATGTCGGGACTGGCCCGGATGTTCCTGGCTCGAGGAATCCGGGTGTCCGGCTCCGACCGAGCCGACAGCCCGTCCCTTCGGGCTCTTGCGGCGCTCGGTGCGACGGTGCACGTCGGCCATGACGCCGCGCACCTCGGCGACGCCGACACGGTCGTGCACACGGGAGCCATCTGGCCGGAGAACCCCGAGTACGTCACGGCGAAAGAGCGCGGTCTCGCCGTCATCCACCGTTCGCAGGCGCTGCACTGGCTCATCGGCGCGCGCCGACTGATCTCCGTCGCAGGTGCGCACGGGAAGACCACCTCGACGGGCATGATCGTCACCTCGCTGCAGGCTCTGGGTGCAGACCCCACCTTCGTCAACGGCGGTGTCATCGCGCAGCTCGGCGTCTCCAGCGGAACGGGTGCGGACGACCTGTTCGTCATCGAAGCAGATGAATCCGACGGCACGTTCCTCCTCTACGACACCTCGGTCGCCCTCATCACCAACGTCGACCCCGACCACCTCGACCACTACGGATCCGCCGAGGCCTTCGTCGAGGCCTTCGCCCGGTTCGGCGGCGAGGCGCGCGAGGCGGTGGTGATCTCCGCTGACGACCCCGGCGCGAAAGAGGTCGCGGCGCTGCTCGCTCACCCTCGCGTGATCACGTTCGGCCTCGGCGCCGAGGCCGACGTGCGCCTGAGCGACATCGACGCGCACGGGCCCGTCGGCTTCCGACTGACGCATGAGGGCGAGACGGTCGAGGTCCGCCTGCAGATCCCGGGTGTGCACAATGCCGTCAACGCCGCGGGCGCGGTGGCCGCGCTCGTCGGCCTCGGCTTCCCGCTCGGCTCCGCGGCCGACGCGGTCACCGGCTTCGCCGGAACCGACCGGCGGTTCGAACTGCACGGCATCGAGCGCGGGGTGAGCGTCTACGACGACTACGCCCACCACCCGACCGAGGTCGCCGCTGCCCTCGCCGGCGCTCGGAGCGTCATCGGCGACGGTCGCATCATCGCCGTCCACCAGCCCCACACCTACTCGCGGACGCAGCACATGTACCGGGAGTTCGCCGAAGTGCTCGAACGCCATGCCGACCACACCGTGGTCCTCGACGTGTACGGCGCGAGGGAGGATCCCGTCCCCGGCGTCACGGGCGATCTCGTCGCCCACGCCTTCTCCGATCCCGATCGGGTGCGCTTCGTCGCCGACTGGCAGCGTGCTGCGGACCACGCCGCGGCGGTCGCGCGACCGGGCGACTACGTCATCACCCTCGGCTGCGGGAACGTGAACCTCATCGTCCCGCAGATCCTCGAGGCGCTGACCCGCATCCGTCCGGGCGCCCCCGTTCCCGCGGTCTCCAGCGACACTCCTGTCTTCAGCGACACCGATACCGCCGCCGTCGAAGGCTGATCCGGTGGTCCGTCGGCCGTCCCCCCTCCCGCCGCCGGCCGCGCCGGCGCGGCGCGGGTCTGCGGCGACGGCGGACGACACGGTCGACGGTGACGAGGGCTCGGGGGTCATCCTCCCGCTCCCGACCGCCGTCGGTTCCGCGCCGGGCTCGCGCGGGAGAGCACGGGGACGTTCCGGCGGACAGGACGCCGGCGAGGGGCCCGGATCGGAGCCCGACGGCGCGGCGCGGGGAGCGTCGGGCGCCGGGCCGGACGCCCCACCCGCCGACGACATCGAGCCGGTGGAGCAGCCGGTCGGCCTGCTGGCGGTGTGGCGCGCGTCGCGGGCCCGGAGGAAGGCGCTGCGCGCAGAAGTCCGGCGTTTCACCGTGCGACAGCGCCGCCGGCGGGCGCTGTGGGTGTCGGCGATCGGCGCGATCCTCGTCGTGGCGGGGGTGACCGCCGCCGTCGCGTACAGTCCGCTCTTCGCCGTCGAACGTGTGCGGGTCGTCGGAGCGGTCCAGCTCGACGCCGGCGGTGTCGAGGCGGCGCTGGCTTCGCAGCTGGGCACGCCGCTTCCGCTCGTCGACGAAGCGGCCATCCAGGACACGCTCTCGGACTTCCCGTTCGTGCAGAGCTACACCCTCGAGGCGCGGCCGCCGCACGAGCTCGTCGTCCGGATCGTCGAACGCACGCCCATCGGCGCGATCGCGTCGGCCTCGGGGTACTCCGTCGTCGATGCCGCGGGGGTCGTCCTCGCCGCCAGCACGGAACCGCCGGCCGGCGAGCCGGTCCTCGATGTCCGCGGCGGGGTCGACGGCGATGCGTTCGCGGCCGTCGGCAGGGTGATGCGGGCGCTTCCGGCCTCGATCGGCGACCAGGTGACGGCCGTGAGTGCGACGTCGGCCTTCGACGTGACGTTGACCTTGACCTCGTCCTCCCGCGTGGTGTGGGGGAGTGCGGAGGAATCGGCGATGAAGGCCCGCGTTCTCGAGACCGTCATGGCCGCGCGGCCGGCCGACACCGTCACGGAGTACGACGTCTCCTCGCCTGACGCCGTCGTGATCCGCTGACGCGGGTCACATGGTCGTGAATTCGCGGTCGTGATGGGCGTCGCGGGGCAACCGGACGGAGCCGAGGCGGGGCTTGCGAATCAGGATGTCGCGACACGCCGTGTCCCTCCGCGCCGAGCCGCGTCGGCCCCTTACCTTCAAGAACAGGAATTGCATACCGAGCAATTCTTTATACCTCTAGTAGAGGTTGAAGGTTCGGGAAGACGGAGGCCGGCATGAGCCAGAACCAGAACTACCTCGCCGTGATCAAGGTGGTCGGCGTGGGTGGCGGCGGCGTGAACGCCGTCAACCGCATGATCGAACTCGGGTTGCGCGGCGTGGAGTTCATCGCGATCAACACCGATGCCCAGGCGCTGCTCATGAGCGACGCCGACGTCAAACTCGACGTCGGCCGGGAACTCACGCGCGGTCTGGGCGCAGGCGCCGACCCCGAGGTGGGGCGTCGTGCGGCGGAGGACCACGCGGAGGAGATCGAAGAGGCCCTGCGCGGCGCCGACATGGTCTTCGTCACGGCGGGCGAAGGCGGCGGCACCGGCACCGGCGGCGCCCCGGTGGTCGCGAAGATCGCCAAGTCCATCGGCGCCCTGACCATCGGTGTGGTCACCAAGCCTTTCTCCTTCGAAGGCCGTCGCCGGCAGAGCCAGGCCGAGGCCGGCGTCGCGCGGCTGAAGGAAGAGGTCGACACCCTCATCGTCGTGCCGAACGACCGCCTGCTCGAGATCAGCGATCGCGGCATCTCCATGGTGGAGGCCTTCGCCACCGCCGATCAGGTGCTGCTCGCCGGTGTGCAGGGCATCACCGATCTGATCACGACTCCCGGTCTGATCAACCTCGATTTCGCCGACGTCAAGTCGGTCATGCAGGGTGCCGGGTCGGCGCTGATGGGCATCGGCTCCGCCCGCGGGGCCGATCGGGCCATCAAGGCCGCCGAGCTCGCTGTGGAGTCGCCCCTGCTGGAGGCGTCGATCGAGGGTGCGCACGGCGTGCTGCTGTCGATCCAGGGTGGTTCCAACCTCGGCATCTTCGAGATCAACGATGCTGCGCAGCTGGTGAAGGAGGCCGCGCACCCCGAGGCCAAC
Source organism: Microbacterium sp. CCNWLW134 (assembly GCF_037083565.1). Taxonomy (NCBI): domain Bacteria; kingdom Bacillati; phylum Actinomycetota; class Actinomycetes; order Micrococcales; family Microbacteriaceae; genus Microbacterium; species Microbacterium sp. CCNWLW134. The sequence goes on from NZ_JBAOJU010000001.1 coordinate 1,089,526, forward strand.
ATCATCTTCGGCACGGTGATCGACGACACCCTGGGCGACGAGGTCCGTGTGACGGTCATCGCAGCCGGATTCGACGGCGGCGAGCCGTCGCTGCGGATCGATCCGGTCGCCGCGGCCCGCCCGGCCACCGTGCCGGTCGTGCCCGCGATGCCCGCTGTCGATGCTGCGCGCGACGTCGAGCCCGAGCGGGTCGAGCCGAAGAAGGAGTCCGTCTCGGTGGGTGCGTCCGTGCCCGACACCGGGTACGACTCGGCGTTCGGTGATGACGACCTCGACATCCCCGACTTCCTGAAGTGACGCACATCGCCGCGCGATGAGCATCCCCGCGACACACGGCGAGCCGCCGGACGAGGACGACCTCGCCCGGCGGCTCGCCGCCGTGGATGCGCGCATCGCCGACGCGGCGCGCTCGTCGGGTCGCAGGCCCGAGGAGATCACCCGGATCGTGGTGACGAAATTCCACCCCGCCCGTCTCGTGGAGCGGCTGTACGAGCTGGACGTCCGCGACGTGGGTGAGAACCGTCAGCAGGAGCTCTCGGCCAAGCACGAGGCCGTCGGCTCACTGGCAGGTCTCCGCTGGCACTTCATCGGGCAGGCGCAGACCAACAAAGCCCGGGCGATCCGCTCGGCCGCTTCCGTCGTGCACTCGGTGGATCGGCCGAAGATCGCCGACGCCCTCGATCGGGCCGCCGAGGAGTCCGAGCCTCCGCTGGATGTCTTCCTCCAGGTCAACCTCACCGACGACCCCGGGCGAGGCGGCGTGGCGCCCGGCGATTTGACCGCCCTTGCGGTCCACGCCGCAGCCCGCGACACGCTGCGCGTCCGCGGCGTCATGGCCGTCGCTCCCCTCGACGAGGCCCCTGCGGCGGCCTTCGAGCGTCTCGCGCGGTACGCGGAGGCGGTGCGGACCGTCGTCCCCGATGCGACTTGGTTGTCGGCGGGGATGACCGGAGACTTCGCCGAGGCGATCGCCGTCGGCGCGACACACCTACGCATCGGCACGGCAATCACCGGCCCGCGGCCCGAGCGCGGTTAACCTCGGAAAGGACACGAGCAAACGGAGGATCCGATGTCGAACCCGCTCAAGAAGACCATGGTGTACCTGGGCCTCGCCGATGAGGAAGAGGTCTACGAAGAGCCCGCGTCCCAGCCGGCAGCTCGGCAGAAGCCGCAGGCGGTCGAGAAAGCGGCCCCCATCACCCCGATCCACCGTCCCGCGGTGGTCCGTCAGCCGGCGCCCACGGCGGTGAGCGAGATCCTGACCGTGCACCCCAAGCAGTATCGGGACGCCCAGGTCATCGCCGAGAACTTCCGGGACGGTATCCCCGTGATCATCAACCTGTCGCAGATGTCCGATGCCGATGCGCGACGCCTCATCGACTTCGCCAGCGGTCTTTCGCTCGGACTCTACGGCCGTATCGAGCGTGTCACCAGCAAGGTGTTCCTGCTCTCGCCCGAGAATGTCGCCGTGTCCGGAGATGGTGCGATCGCGCACGCGGACCCGGAAGCCGTGCCCTTCTCGTAGCCTTAGTACGTGCCCGTCATCGCGTTCATCGCTTCCATCCTCAACGCGATCCTCTTCATCTACGTCTTCGTCCTGCTCGGGCGCCTGGTGCTCGAGTGGATCCCCTTCTTCAACCGCGAATGGCGGCCGAAGGGCGTAGGCCTGGTGCTCGCCGAGGTCGTCTACACCGTCACCGATCCGCCGATCAAGATGTTCCGGCGCTTCATCCCGCCCCTGCGGGTGGGGCCGGTCGCACTGGATTTCGGCTTCGCGCTGACGATGCTGCTCTGCTTCATCCTGCTCGCCGTCACCCGCTCGCTCACGATGGTCTGACCCCCTCCGGCGCCTTCGACACCTCCGGGGCCCGGGGCTATGCTTGGCTGGATACGACCGCCGCAGGACGGTGGGAGGGCCGCGACGTCGGCCAACGACCAGCTCGAAAGAGGAATCACCATGGCATTGACCCCCGATGACGTCGTCACCAAGCAGTTCCAGCACGTCCGCTTCAAGGAGGGTTTCGACCCGGACGAGGTCGACGACTTCCTCGACGAGATCGTCGTCGAATGGCGCAAGACCATCGCCGAGAACGAGGAGCTGAAGGCCAAGCTCGCCGCGCTCGAGTCGGGCGAGTCCGCCGCCCCGGCGCCCGTCGCCGCCCCCGTCGCCGAGGTTCCGGCAGCCGCCCCCGAGGCCGCGCCCGCCGCCGACGCCGGCTCGCCGAGTGCGGCGAGCGCGGGGATCATCGAGCTCGCGCAGCGTCTGCACGACGAGCACGTCGCCGAGGGCCGCGCCAAGCGCGACCAGCTCATCTCCGACGCGCAGGCCCAGGCCGCCTCGATCGTGTCCGAGGCCGAGGCCCGGGGCCGCGACGAGATCGCCCGCCTCGAGAAGGAGCGCGCCACCCTGGAGGGCCGCATCAGCGAGCTGCGCCAGTTCGAGCGCGACTACCGCACGCAGCTGCGCAGCTACATCGAGGGGCACCTGCGCGATCTGGACGCATCCTCGACCGCGACGGGGTCTGCCCCCGTGCCGGCCGTCGGCCTGTAGTCGTTGACCGGTCGAACCCCGCTTCACCGGGCGGCGGCCAGCATCATCGTCGTGATCCTCGCGACGATCGTGCTGGCCGCCGACCAGTTCACGAAGTACCTCGCCCTCGAGAACCTGCCCTATCAGGAGCCGGTCCGCATCCTCGGCGATTTCCTGGTCTTCTACCTCACCCGCAATCCCGGTGCTGCCTTCTCCCTCGGTGAGGACGTCACCTGGATCTTCACCATCGCCCTCGCGGTGGTCGCCGTCGTCATCGTCTTCCTGGCACTGACGCGGCTGCGCTCCCGCCTCTGGGCGGTCGTCCTCGGTCTGCTTCTCGGCGGGGTCCTGGGCAACCTCACCGACCGGCTCCTCCGCGAACCCGGGTTCCCGGTCGGTCACGTGGTGGACTTCATCAACACCCCGTGGATGATGCCTGCGATCTACAACGTGGCCGACATCTTCATCGTGACGATGATGATCTCCGTCGCCGCCCTCGTGTTGTTCGGTCCGCACCTCGACGGCACCCCTCAGGAGCGCTCCGCGCGCAAGGGGGAACCCGCCCCGGCCGACTCCGCACCGCGCTCCGAGCGGGCGGCCGACTGACGTGGAGTCACGACATCTCCTCGTCCCGGACGGCCTCGACGGCACCCGCGCCGACGCGGCCCTGGCGAAGATGCTGGGCTTCTCCCGCACGTTCGCCGGCGAGGTGCTCGAAGCCGGTGGGGCGCGGATGGACGGGCGCGCCCTGGTGAAGTCGGATCGCCTCCGCGGGGGTGCCTGGCTCGATGTCGAGTGGGCGGCCAAGGAAGAGCCTCGCGTGATCCCCGTGGCCGTGCCCGACCTCGGCGTGGTGCACCAGGATGACGACCTCATCGTCGTGGACAAGCCGGCCGGCGTCGCCGCACATCCGTCGGTCGGATGGGAGGGCCCCACGGTCCTCGGTGCCCTCGCGGCGGCGGGCGTGCGCGTCGCCACGACCGGCGCGGCCGAGCGTCAGGGCATCGTCCACCGCCTCGACGTCGGGACGAGCGGCCTCATGGTCGTCGCGAAGACGGAGGCGGCGTACACCGCACTCAAGCACGCCTTCAAAGAGCGCGAGGTCGAGAAGGTCTACCACGCCGTCGTCCAGGGGCACCCCGACCCGCTGGCGGGCACGATCGATGCGCCGATCGGACGGCACCCCACCCACTCCTGGAAGTTCGCGGTGACGCCCTCGGGGAAGGACTCGGTCACCCACTACGAGACCCTCGAGGCTTTTCCCGGCGCCTCACTGCTGGAGATCCACCTGGAGACGGGGCGGACGCACCAGATCCGCGTGCACATGGCCGCCCACCGGCATCCCTGCGTCGGCGACCCTCTCTACGGCGCCGATCCGACCCTCAGTGCGCGGCTGGGGCTGTCCCGGCAGTGGCTGCATGCTCACCGCCTCGCCTTCACCCACCCCGGCACCGGGGCGTGGACGGAGTTCGCCTCGGACTATCCCCCCGATCTCGCTGCCGCGTTGGAGATTCTCCGCGGCGAGTGACACGCGACGATGTCGGCGGCCGGCGGCAGGGTGGCGTCATGGTGATCCAGGTGAGACCGGCCGCGGAGTTCGACGACATCCGCACGGTGGTCGGTCCGAAGAAGCCGACGTCGAATGTCTGCTGGTGTCTGAGCTACCGCCTGCCCGGCGGCGAGAATCGTGCTCTGGCCGGACCCGCGCGCGGCGAGAAGGTGCGGGAGCTGCTCGCTGAAGGGCCCCCGGGCGTCCTGGCGTACGACGACGGCGAGGTGGTCGGCTGGGCGGCGGTGCACCCGCGCGCCGACACCTCGTTCGCCACGAACCGGAGGATCCCGCACGTCGACGACGAGGATGTCTGGAGCGTGTGGTGCATCCGCGTCCGCCCCGGTCATCGCGGACGCGGGATCTCCCATGCGCTGCTCGGCGGTGCGGTGGACTTCGCACGCGACAACGGCGCGCCGGCGATCGAGGGCTATCCGGTCGACAACCGGAGAGCGAAGGTCGATCTCACGATGGCCTACGTCGGCACCCGGGCCCTGTTCGAGCGGGCCGGGTTCGTGCATGCGGCCGACACCACCTCGGTGCTGAACGGGTTTCCGCGCGTCCTCATGAGACGCGACCTGACCTGAGCGGGCGACCGCTCAGCGCGCCTGACGGAAGATCGCCGGTCCGTCCTGGAGGGCATGACGGACGCGCTCGGCCATGTCGTCGTCGAGGATCTCCTCGATCGCATCGGCGGGGTACCAGCCGACCTCGGTCATCTCCCCGTCGACGGGCTCGGGGGAGCCGGAGATCCACGCGCACCGGAAGGTCAGGTCGAGGTAGTCGCTCTGGTCGCCGTTGTCGTACGTGATCCGCGGGATCTGGTGCACGAGGGCCAGCCTCAGTGCGCGCACGACCACCCCCGCCTCCTCCTCCGCCTCCCGGCAGGCGGCGTCGGCGGGCTCCTCGCCGGGATCGACGATGCCCGTGATCGGCGTGAGTCGTCCGTTGTCGCTGCGGCGACCCAGCAGGACCTCGCCGTCGCGCTCGATCACCGCCGTCACCCCGACGAGGGGGAGGGGGCGGGTGCCGATGAAGCGGCGGAGCTCTCGCACGAAATCAGGTGTCGGCATGGCGTTCTCCCTCTGTCCGGCTGCCACGCTATCCGACACGCCGTCGGTGTCCGACCCGCCGCGTACGCTGGATCCGTGGCATCCGACTCCTTCGTTCACCTGCACGTGCACAGCGAGTACTCGATGCTCGACGGCGCCGCCAAGATCGGTGCGATGACCCAGGCCGCGGCCGACTACGGCATGCCTGCCATCGCCGTCACCGACCACGGCAACACCTTCGCCGCGTTCGAGTTCTACAACGCCGCGAAGGCGGCGGGAATCAAGCCGATCATCGGGCTCGAGGCCTACGTCACGCCCGGCACGCATCGCAGCGACAAGTCGCGGGTGCAGTGGGGCACTCCCGAGCAGCGCAGCGACGACGTCTCGGGCTCGGGGGCGTACACCCACATGACGATGTGGAGCCAGAGCACGGAGGGCATGCACAACCTCTTCCGCCTCAGCTCGTTGTCGAGCATGGAGGGCTACTACTTCAAGCCCCGCATGGACCGCGAGCTGCTCGAGACCTACGGCAAGGGCCTCATCGCCACGACGGGATGCCCGTCGGGCGAGGTGCAGACGCGTCTGCGCCTCGGCCAGTACGACGCGGCGCGGGCGGCAGCCGCGGAGTTCCAGGACATCTTCGGCAAGGAGAACTACTTCGCCGAGATCATGGATCACGGACTCGCCATCGAGCGGCGGGTCATGACCGATCTGATCCGCATCTCCAAGGATCTGGGCATCCCGCTGGTGGCGACCAACGACTCCCACTACACCCACCAGCACGAGGCCGACGCCCACGCGGCGCTGCTATGCGTGCAGTCCGGATCGACCCTCGACGACCCCAACCGGTTCAAGTTCGACGGCGACGGGTACTACGTCAAGACCGCGCAGGAGATGCGGCAGATCTTCCGCGAGCACCCCGAGGCGTGCGACAACACCCTCCTCATCGCCGAGCGCTGCGAGGTCGAGTTCAACACCAGCGCCAACTACATGCCCCGCTTCCCCGTCCCCGACGGAGAGACCGAGGACAGCTGGCTGGTGAAGGAGGTCGAGAAGGGCCTGCACTACCGATACCCCGGCGGGATCCCCGACAGGGTGCGCCGGCAGGCGGAGTACGAGACCGGCATCATCCTGCAAATGGGTTTCCCGGGCTACTTCCTCGTCGTCGCCGACTTCATCAACTGGGCCAAGGACAACGGCATCCGGGTCGGGCCCGGGCGCGGATCGGGCGCCGGGTCCATGGTGGCCTACGCGATGCGCATCACCGACCTCGACCCGCTCGAGCACGGACTCATCTTCGAGCGCTTCCTCAACCCCGACCGCGTGTCGATGCCCGACTTCGATGTGGACTTCGACGACCGCCGCCGCGGCGAGGTGATCGACTACGTCACCGCGAAGTACGGCTCGGAGCGGGTCGCGCAGATCGTGACGTACGGCACGATCAAGTCCAAGCAGGCGCTGAAGGACGCCGGACGGGTCCTGGGGTTCCCCTTCAGCATGGGGGAGCGTCTGACCAAGGCGATGCCCCCTGCGGTCATGGGCAAGGACATGCCGCTGAGCGGCATGTACGACCCCCAGCATCCGCGCTACAAGGAGGCCAGCGAATTCCGGGCCCTCATCGACACCGATCCAGAGGCCAAGACGGTGTTCGACCGCGCGCTCGGACTCGAGGGGCTGAAGCGCCAGTGGGGCGTCCATGCCGCCGGCGTCATCATGTCCTCGGAGCCGCTGCTCGACATCATCCCGATCATGCGCCGCGAGCAGGACGGGCAGATCGTCACCCAGTTCGACTACCCGTCCTGTGAGGCACTCGGTCTCATCAAGATGGACTTCCTGGGGCTGCGCAACCTCACCATCATCTCCGACGCGCTGGACAACATCCGCATGAACCGGGGCGAGGAGCTCGACCTTGAGCACCTCGCACTCGACGACGCGGCGGCGTACGAGCTGCTCACCCGCGGCGACACCCTCGGCGTCTTCCAGCTCGACGGGGGGCCGATGCGCTCTCTCCTGCGTCTGATGAAGCCCGACAACTTCGAGGACGTCTCGGCCGTCATCGCCCTGTACCGTCCCGGTCCCATGGGGGCGAACTCGCACATCAACTACGCGCTCCGCAAGAACGGGCAGCAGGAGGTCACCCCGATCCACCCGGAGCTCGAAGAGCCGCTGCGGGACATCCTCGACATCAGCTACGGCCTGATCATCTATCAGGAGCAGGTCATGGCGATCGCGCAGAAGGTGGCGGGGTTCTCGCTCGGACAGGCCGACATCCTCCGTCGCGCGATGGGCAAGAAGAAGAAGTCCGAGCTCGACAAGCAGTACGAAGGCTTCTCCGGCGGAATGAAGGAGAGGGGCTACGGCGAGGCCGCGATCAAGGCCCTGTGGGACATCCTGCTCCCCTTCTCGGACTACGCCTTCAACAAAGCGCACTCCGCCGCCTACGGTCTCGTCTCCTACTGGACGGCGTACCTGAAGGCCCACTATCCCGCCGAGTACATGGCCGCGCTCCTCACGAGCGTCGGCGACTCGAAGGACAAGATGGCCGTCTACCTCAACGAGTGCCGCCGGATGGGCATCAAGGTGCTGCCGCCGGATGTGGGCGAGTCCATCCGCTACTTCGCCGCCGTCGGCGAAGACATCCGCTTCGGTCTCGGCGCGGTGCGCAACGTCGGGGCCAACGTCGTCGACGCCATCGTCACCGCGCGGCAGGAGGCGCCCTTCACCTCCTTCCACGACTTCCTCGGCAAGGTGCCCGTCCACGTCGCCAACAAGAGGACGGTGGAGTCGCTGATCAAGGCCGGCGCCTTCGACTCGCTCGGATCGACTCGTCGGGCGCTGATGGAGATCCATGAGGATGCCACCGAGCAGGCCGTCCTCGACAAGCGTCGTGAGGCCAACGGCGAGGTCGGTTTCGACTTCGATTCGCTGTGGGATGAACCGCAGCAGGTGCAGAAGGTGCCCGACCGACCGGAGTGGACAAAGAAGGACAAGCTCGCCTTCGAGCGCGAGATGCTCGGGCTGTACGTCTCCGATCACCCGCTCGCGGGGCTGGAGATCCCCCTGGCCAAGCATGCCTCGCTGTCGATCCACGACCTTCTGGCCTCAGAGGACATCGCCGACGGCGAACAGGTCACGGTGGCCGGGCTCGTCACGAGCGTGCAGCATCGGGTCGCCAAGTCCAGCGGCAATCCCTACGGCATGATCACCGTCGAGGACTTCGATGGAGAAGTGACCGTGATGTTCATGGGCAAGACGTACATCGAGTTCCAGTCGATGCTGCAGGCCGACTCGATCCTCGTGGTGCGCGGGCGGGTGTCGCGACGCGATGACGGGATGAACCTGCACGCGGTGTCGGCGTTCGTCCCCGATCTGGGGGCGGTGGATGCCACGGGACCGCTGGTCCTGCTCGTCCCCGAGCACCGGGCGACCGAGACGGTGGTGACCGAGCTCGCCCAGGTGCTGACACGTCATCGCGGCGACACCGAGGTCACCCTGCGCCTGCACAAGGGCGGTATGGCCAAAGTCTTCGAGGTGCCGTTGCCGGTGACGGTGACCGCCGACCTGTACGGCGAGCTGAAGGGCCTCCTCGGGCCCCAGTGCCTGGGGTAGCACCGGCGTCGTCCATCGACGGAGTGCCTCGGGGAGCCGCCGGCCTCGAGGTGGCCGCACTTGCTCAGGGTGGCTGAGCGTCTCGAAGGTGAGCGACCTCGTCGCGCCGCGGCAACCCCACGAGCGGCGGAGGCGGCGCGGGTAAGATCGGGAGTCGCCGCGCGGACCGCGTGGCCCCCGGGAAGGATGACTGTGACCGACGGAATCAGCAACGACGAACCGACCGTGGACACCCCCGCGACGACGCCTGCGGAGGATGACGCACCCGCCGTCGCCGGCCGCCCCGACACCGGCGTGCAGTACGGCGTGGGCCCGTTCTCTCTGCGCGAGGTGATCATCGGCGGCGTCTGGCTCGTGGCCTTCATCGTGTCGTTCTTCTCGTTCAGTACGGTGCAGTTCAGCTCGGTGTGGACCACGGGTCTGTGGTGGATCCTCACCATCGGCACGCCGACGGCCGCGGTCTTCCTGCTGGCGCTGCGCCGCCTTTCGCCCGAGGGCATCAGACGTGTCGGCTCGCTCGGCATCGACCAGTTCGCCTCCGTGGCCTTCACCGTCTCGGCGGTCATCTGGCTGCACCTGATCTGGGAGACCGTCGCCATCGTCATCGCCGGCGGCCCCTGGCTGCGCGGTTGGGTGATCTGGGTGGAGTTCTTCCTCATGCTGGCGGGTGTCGTGCTCACCGTCTTCGCGCCCCTCATCCCCGCGCTGGCCGAGGACTTCCAGGACCGTCGTGAGATCGTCGCGCACCGCTTCGCCCGCCCGGCACGCCCGGTCGCACCGCGCCCGCGGGCGCCGCGTCCGCCGAAGCCCGCTCCCGCCGCCTCACCGGCGCCGGTGTCCGCGCAGGGCACCGGAGGAGAGGACAACGGGGCGTACGACACCGATGCGTACGGTGTGAACCCCTACGCGCCCGCCTCAGCCGGAGCGCACGCCTCGGCAGGTGTGCCCGTCGGCCCCAACACCATGGGCGGAACCGACGACCGACGTGCCGGCGACGACAGCGAGACGGGCGCGCTGGAGTCGATGTTCGGGCCCACCCGCACCGAGCGTCTCGAGACCGACGACGCCCAGCCGCGAACGGCGGTCGCCGACGCCGTGTCCGCCGACACCGTGTCCGCCGACACCGTGTCCTCCGGGACTTCGGCCGACTCTGCCGACACCGCCGACACCGCCGCTGATTCGGCCGACCAGACCGCGACGACGGTGATCCAACCCGAGACCCGCTACCAGGCGTTCTGGGCCCTCGTTCCCGAAGAGCGCGACATCGTCGATGAGAGCGGCAGCACGCTGTTCCGCATCGGTCCGACGGCGTGGGCCCTCGTGATCGAAGATCGTCAGACCCACTTCGTCGTCCGCCACGAGGACGGTCGCACCGGGTACCTTCACGACGTCTCCGGCGTCACCCGCGGCTGAGGAGAACCCCGTCGACATGCGCACGATCGACCTGCGCGGGCGCGCCCTCACGCCCGCAGACCTGCTCGCCGCCGTCCCGCGTGCGGCCGGCACGCGGGAGGCGGCATTCGCCGCGGCCACCGACATCGTCGCCGACATCGCCGCGCGCGGCGAGGCGTCGTTGCGCGACCAGGCGGAGCGGTTCGACGGGGTCACCGGGCATGACCTCCGGGTTCCGGCGGCGCACCTCGACGAGGCGCTGGCCGCCCTCGCCCCCAACATCCGCAGCGCGCTGGAGGAGGCGATCGCCCGCGTCCGCGTCGGCTCCGCCGCGCAGGTGCCCGCAGAGATCGTCACGGACGTCCGTCCGGGCGCCCGCATCGTGCAGCGCTGGCAGCCGGTGCGACGGGTGGGTCTCTACGTGCCCGGGGGGAAGGCGGTCTACCCCTCGAGCGTGGTGATGAACGTCGTTCCCGCTCAGATCGCCGGCGTCGCCGAGATCGCGCTCGCCTCGCCCCCGCAGCGCGAGCACGGCGGACGGGTCCACCCCGTGATCCTCGCCGCCGCGCGGCTTCTGGGCGTCGACGAGGTCTACGCCATGGGGGGTGCGGGGGCGATCGGAGCCTTCGCGCACGGCGTGTCATCCATCGGGCTCGCGCCGGTCGATGTGGTGACCGGTCCGGGCAACAACTTCGTCGCCGCAGCGAAGCGCGCGGTGGCGGGGCTCGTCGGAACGGATTCCGAGGCCGGCGCCACCGAGATCCTCATCGTCGCGGACGACACCGCCGACGCCGACATCGTCGCCGCCGACCTCATCAGCCAGGCCGAGCACGACGAGCAGGCATCCGCGGTCCTCGTCACCGACTCGCCGGCGCTGGCCGGCGCGGTCGCCACCGCCGTTGCCCGGCGGTCGGCCGTCACCCGGCACGCGACGCGGGTGCAGACGGCGCTGGCCGGCGCGCAGTCGGCCATCGTCCTCGTGGACGATCAGCACGCCGCGGCCGCGTTCAGCAACGCCTACGCTCCCGAGCACCTCGAGCTGCACCTTGCCGACCCCCGCCCGCAGGACTTCGTCCACGCCGGTGCGGTCTTCGTCGGTCGGCACACGCCGGTGAGTCTCGGCGACTACCTCGCCGGGAGCAACCACGTGCTTCCCACCGGCGGGCAGGCCCGCTACGCCGCCGGGTTGTCGGCATCGACGTTCCTCCGCCCGCAGCAGGTGGTGACGTACGACCACGACGCGCTGGCGGAGGTCCGTGACGCCGTCGTGACGCTCGCCGAGGCCGAAGACCTGCCGGCGCACGGCGAAGCGGTGACAGCCCGCTTCTCGGCGTAACCTGTTCTCGCCATGCATTGTCCCTTCTGCCGCCACCCCGACTCCCGTGTCATCGATTCGCGTACGAGCGACGACGGGCTGAGCATCAAGCGCCGCCGGCAGTGCCCGCAGTGCGGCGGACGATTCTCGACCATCGAGACGGCGAGTCTCAACGTGATCAAGCGATCCGGGGTGATCGAGCCGTTCAGCCGCGAGAAGGTCATGTCCGGCGTGCGGAAAGCGTGTCAGGGGCGGCCCGTCACCGAGGGCGACCTCGCGGTGCTCGCCCAGTCGGTCGAGGAGGCGGTGCGCCAGACCGGCGCGTCGCAGATCGACACGAACGAGATCGGCTTGGCGATCCTGGGGCCGCTGCGCGAGCTCGATGAGGTCGCCTTCCTCCGTTTCGCCAGTGTCTATCAGGCGTTCGATTCGCTCGAGGACTTCGAGTCGGCCATCGCCGGGCTCCGCGCCGACCACGGTGATCGTGTGCGCGCGGGCACCACGGACGCGACTCGATAGCCTGGAGGTGATGTACCCCCTCCTCTTCCGCACGCTGCTCGCGCGCATGGACCCCGAGACCGCCCACCACGCGGCGGTGGCCGTCATCCGGGTGCTCGGGGTGCCGCCCCTGGCGGCCCTCACCGCGCGTCTGACCCGGCCGGCGCCGACGCTGGAGACCTCCGCGCTCGGCCTGACCTTCCCGACGCCGTTCGGGGTGGCCGCAGGCTTCGACAAGGACGTCCGCGCCGCGCGGGGACTGTTCGCGCTCGGATTCGGCCATATCGAGGTGGGCACGATCACCGCCCACGCGCAGCCGGGGAATCCGCGTCCGCGCCTGTTCCGGCTGATCCCCGACCGTGCCGTGATCAACCGCATGGGGTTCAACAACGCCGGCGCCGAGGCGGCGGCCGCGAGGCTCAGGGCTCTCCGACGACGTCGGCGGCGGCCCGTCATCGGGGTGAACATCGGCAAGAGCCGGATCGTGGAGGTGGCCGACGCGACCGCCGACTACGTCCACAGCACGCGTCTGCTCGGCCCCCTCGCTGACTACCTGGTCGTGAATGTGTCCTCACCCAACACCCCCGGCCTCCGCGACCTGCAGGCCGTCGCCAGTCTCCGGCCGCTGCTGGAGGCGGTGAAGGATGCCGCGGGCACCACCCCGCTCCTGGTGAAGATCGCGCCCGATCTCGCAGATGACGACATCGTCGAGGTCGCCCGTCTCGCGGTGGAGGGCGGTCTCGCGGGCATCATCGCGACGAACACCACCATCGGCCGGGAAGGCCTTCGCACCGATCCCGCGACGGTCGCCGCCGCGGGCGCCGGCGGCCTGTCCGGAGCGCCCCTCCGTGACCGTTCGCTCGCCGTGCTGCAACTGCTCCGCCGAAGCGTTCCCGCGTCCTTCGCGGTGATCTCCGTGGGCGGGGTGGAAACGGGGGAGGACGTGCGCGAACGACTGGACGCCGGCGCCACCCTGGTGCAGGGCTACACCGGCTTCCTGTACCGCGGCCCGCTCTGGGCGCGTCAGATCAACCGGTCGCTCGCCCGCTCGGCGCCGCGCGCTCGCGGCTGAGTCAGGCGACGCCGCCGCGGAATCCGCGGCGCTTGACCTGCGGCTTGGGAAGGCGGAGGAACCGCATCTGGATGCTGCGCATCGCGGCGTACCATCCCAGGCCCTTCTCCATCTTGTCGGCCCCGAATTTCTCCTTCGCGCCCCGCTTGACGCGGATGGAGGTGATGATCATGTCGCCGATGACGAAGAGGATGAAGATCCACAGCACCACGAACGACCAGTACTGCACGGCCAGCACCGGGACGAAGGTCGCCACGATGACCAGGACCATGGCCGGCATGACCGCCTCGCCCAGGTGGAAACCCGAATCGACGAAGTCGCGCACCCAGCGGCGCTGCGGACCCTTGTCGCGAACCGGGAGGTAGCGCTCGTCGCCGGCGGCCATGCCCGCGCGCGCCTTCTCGCGCTGTGCGGCGAGGTCGGCGCGGGCTCGGGCCTTGGCCTCCTTGGTGTCGGGGACGAGGGGGCGCTTGCGGGCGGCCTCGCGCTCAGCGCGGGTCGGCGTCGCACGGCCCTTGCCGGTGGCGGATGTGGCGCTCTCGGGCGCGTCCTTCGGAGTGGGGGCTGCGGGGGTGGGTGCGCCGGGAGTCTTGGCCACGGGGAGATCCTTGGAAGCGGAGGACGGGTGTCCGCTTAAGATTACCCGCATGACCTCCACCCCCACCCGGCGCGATGCCGTCCGCGACGCCGCGCTCTCCGGCATCCCCACCGCACTGGCCGATCTGGGGGCGCTCGTGCGCATCCCCTCGGTGGCCTTCCCCGGCTTCGACCACGCCGAGGTGCGTCGCTCGGCGGAGGCGGTGGCGACCCTCGCACGGGAGACGGAGGTCTTCGACGACGTCCGGATCGTCGACGCCGCCATCCCCGACAGCGACGAGCGCGGGATGCCGGCGGTGCTGGCCACGCGTGCCGCGGCGCCGGGGCGGCCGACCATCCTGCTGTACGCGCACCACGACGTCCAGCCGGTCGGCGATGAGTCGCTGTGGGAGTCGCCGCCCTTCGAGCCGACGGTGCGCGCCGGGCGGCTCTACGGGCGGGGTGCCGCCGACGACAAGGCCGGTGTGATGGCGCACATCGCCGCGGTGCGGGCTCTGCGCGACGCCGCCGGCGACGACCTCGGACTCGGCATCGCCCTGTTCATCGAGGGGGAGGAGGAGGCCGGTTCGCGCTCGTTCGCGCAGTTCCTCTCCGACAACGCCGAGACCCTTCGCGCCGACGTGATCGTCGTGGCCGACTCGGGCAACTGGGACGCGCGAACGCCGGCGCTGACGGTCTCGCTGCGTGGGAACGTGCGGTTCACCCTGACGGTGCGGACCCTGGGCCACGCGTCTCATTCCGGAATGTTCGGCGGTGCCGTTCCCGACGCCATGCTCGCGACCATCCGCCTGCTGTCCACCCTGTGGGATGCCGAGGGCTCCGTCGCGGTCGAGGGGCTGCTCCGCCGGGAGGCGGCGACCCCCGAGTACACCGAGGCGACGTTGCGCGATGAGGCGGGGCTGCTCGGGGGCGTCAGCCCGATCGGATCGGGAACGATCCTCAGTCGCATCTGGAATCAGCCGTCGGTGACGGTGACGGGAATCGACGCGCCGAGCGTGAAGAACGCCTCCAACACGCTCAGCCCCGAGGTGTCGGTCGTCGTCAGTGCGCGCATCGCACCCGGTCAGGCGGCGGCGGAGGCCTTCGAGGCCCTCCGCTCCCATCTCGAGCGGCACGCGCCGTTCGGCGCGCGACTGTCCTTCGGTGACGTCGATCTCGGTGACGGCTTCCTCGTGGACACCAGCGGCTGGGCGGTCGAATCGGTCCGGACCGCGTTCGCCGAGGGCTACGGCGTCGACCCGGTCGACCTGGGTGTCGGCGGTTCGATCCCGTTCATCGCCGATCTCGTCCGCGAGTTCCCGACCGCGCAGATCCTCGTCACCGGCGTGGAAGACCCTCACGCCCGTGCGCACGCCCCCAACGAGTCGCTGCACCTGGACACCTTCCGCAACGCGGTCGTCTCCGAGGCGCTGCTTCTGGAGGAACTGGATCGCAGAGTCTCTTGATGGGCGTGCTATCCCGTCCCGGCCAGGGGGTCGGGGCGTAGAATCGGTTGCACCGAGCCCTGTCTCGCGCACCGCACCCGGAGGATCTGTAATGACCGACACCGCTCTGTCCACCGACACCGCGCGCGCACACGGCGTGCTTCTCACCGATGCCGCCGCGCTGAAGGTGAAGAACCTGCTCGACCAGGAAGGTCGTGACGACCTTCGGCTGCGCGTCGCCGTCCAGCCGGGCGGATGCAGCGGCCTGATCTACCAGCTCTATTTCGACGAGCGTCTTCTCGAGGGTGACAAGACCGTCGACTTCGACGGCGTCGAGGTCATCGTCGACGACATGAGCGTCCCGTATCTCGACGGCGCCACGATCGACTTCAAGGACACGATCTCCGAGCAGGGCTTCACGATCGACAATCCGAACGCCGCCGGCAGCTGCGCCTGCGGCGACAGCTTCCACTGACCCGATCGTGACCGCTGCGCCCGACCTCGACGCCTCGCCGTCGAGGTCGACGGCGGGCGTGTCCGAACGGTCGAACAACCTGGGCGTCAGGCCAGAACGCGCCCAGAGGTTGCCCTAGACTGGCCACGGAAACACACTGAACGGAAAGGTGCGCACGTGCCCTCGAAACGCCGTCTCCGCTGGGCGTTCGTCCCGGTCGGGATCGCCGCGGCCCTCGTGCTCGCGGGATGCACTCCGACCGAGTTGAACGGGTACCTGCCCGGCTTCGTCGAGGAGGGTACGCCGGCCACCAACCGGACCGAACTCGTCTCGGGTCTGTGGGTCAACTCCTGGATCGTCCTCCTCGCGGTGGGTGTCGTGACCTGGGGTCTCATGGGGTGGGCGGCGATCGCCTACCGTCGACGCAAGGGCCAGACCGGTCTTCCGGTGCAGCTGCGTTACAACATGCCGATCGAGATCTTCTACACGATCGTGCCGCTGATCCTCGTCGTCGGATTCTTCGCCTTCACGGCCCGCGACCAGGCGATCATCGAGACCCAGTACGAAGACCCCGACGTCTCGATCACCGCGATCGGCAAGCAGTGGGCGTGGGACTTCCAGTACAACGGCGAGGAGGAGGACAACTCCGACGCCGTGTGGAGCATGGGCGTGCAGGCCGAGCCCGACGCCCGCGGCGACTACGACCAGGCCGCGCTGCCCACTCTGTACCTCCCCGTGAACCAGACCGTGAAGATCGATCTCGAGGCCCGCGACGTCATCCACAGCTTCTGGATCATCGACTTCCTCTACAAGAAGGACATGTACATCGGCAAGGACAACGAATGGTCCTTCACGCCGACCCGCGAGGGCACATACGCGGGCAAGTGCGCCGAACTCTGCGGCGAGTACCACTCGGCGATGCTGTTCAACGTGGAGGTGGTCAGCGAAGCCGAGTACGAGCAGTACCTGGACTCGCTCCGCGACCGCGGCCAGACCGGTGACATCACCGACGCTTACGACCGGCTGCAAAACCTGCCGGGCACCGGGGTGAGCCCGGATGACGAAACAACCCCCGGCGGGGGACCCATCACGGAGAATCAGGGCTGATCATGGCGACGACACTGCCACCGCAGGAATCCACACCCGGCCGCTCCTCGACGCTGCCGCCGCGGCAGGCCGCCCTGCTGAGCTCGTCCCGCGTCGAGCAGAAGGGCAACATCGTCGTCAAGTGGATCACCTCCACTGACCACAAGACGATCGGGTACATGTACCTGATCGCATCGGTGGTGTTCTTTATGTTCGCGGGCGTCATGGCCCTCATCATTCGCGCCGAGCTGTTCGAGCCCGGCATGCAGGTCGTCCCGACCAAGGAGCAGTACAACCAGCTGTTCACGATGCACGGCACCGTGATGCTCCTGATGTTCGCGACGCCGCTTTTCGCCGGCTTCGCCAACGCCATCCTGCCCCTGCAGATCGGCGCCCCTGACGTCGCCTTCCCTCGCCTGAACGCCTTCGCGTTCTGGCTGTTCCTGTTCGGTTCGCTGATCGCGGTCTCGGGCTTCCTGACGCCGGCCGGTGCGGCCTCGTTCGGCTGGTTCGCGTATCAACCGCTGGCGAGTGCGACCTTCTCACCAGGAGTCGGTGGGAACCTCTGGATGCTCGGGCTCGGCATGAGCGGTTTCGGAACGATCCTCGGCGCGGTGAACTTCATCACCACCATCATCACGATGCGCGCCCCGGGCATGACGATGTGGCGCATGCCGATCTTCACCTGGAACACGCTGGTCACCAGCATCCTGATCCTCATGGCGTTCCCGGTGCTCGCCGCCGCGATCCTCGCGGCCGGATCGGACCGCATCTTCGGCTCGCACATCTACGACCCCGAGAACGGCGGTGTGCTGCTGTGGCAGCACCTGTTCTGGTTCTTCGGACACCCCGAGGTCTACATCATCGCGCTGCCGTTCTTCGGAATCGTCTCCGAGGTCTTCCCGGTCTTCAGCCGGAAGCCGATCTTCGGCTACAAGACGCTCGTCTATGCCACGATCGCCATCGCTGCACTCTCGGTGGCGGTGTGGGCGCACCACATGTACGTCACCGGCGGGGTGCTGCTGCCTTTCTTCGCGCTCATGACGATGCTCATCGCCGTCCCCACGGGCGTGAAGATCTTCAACTGGATCGGCACCATGTGGCGAGGGTCGGTGACCTTCGAGACGCCGATGGTGTTCGCGCTGGGCTTCCTGGTGTCGTTCGTGTTCGGTGGCCTGACCGGTGTCATCCTGTCCTCGCCGCCGCTGGACTTCGCCCTCTCCGACTCCTACTTCGTCGTGGCCCACTTCCACTACGTGGTTTTCGGAACCGTCGTGTTCGCGATGTTCGCCGGCTTCTACTTCTGGTGGCCGAAGTGGACGGGTCGGATGCTGAACGAGCGCCTGGGCATCATCCACTTCTGGCTGCTGTTCATCGGCTTCCACATGACCTTCCTCATCCAGCACTGGCTGGGCGTGGACGGGATGGTCCGCCGCTACGCCGACTACTCCGCCGCCGACGGATGGACCTGGCAGAACCAGGTGTCCACGATCGGTGCGATGATCCTCGGCGCGTCGATGATCCCGTTCCTGTTCAACGTGTGGATCACGGCTCGCAAGGCGCCGAAGGTCACTGTCAACGACCCGTGGGGCTACGGCGCATCGCTCGAGTGGGCGACCTCGTGCCCGCCGCCGCGTCACAACTTCACCTCCATCCCGCGCATCCGCAGCGAGCGGCCGGCGTTCGACCTGAACCACCCCGAGGCGGGCCTGCCCGTTGGCGTGGGTCCGGCCAAGGACGCGCCCGACACGCCCGTGGTCGACCTGGCACAGGGAGAGGTCAAGTAAGTGCGTACCAACGTCGGACTCTGGTGGCTGCTCAGCGGCTTCTTCCTGCTGGTCTTCGCGTTCTACACGGTGTGGAACATCATCGCGTACACGACCGCGGAGGTCCCGTGGTTCTCGGCCATCGAATGGGTCGGCTCCGTCGCGCTGCTGTTCACCGCATTCATGGCCGCCCTGATCGCGTTCTACATCCAGCGGGTCCATGTCGCGCAGGGCGGCGAACTCCCTGAAGACGTGCTGACGGCTGACATCGATGACGGCGATCCCGAGATGGGCGAGTTCAGCCCGTGGTCGTGGTGGCCCATCGTCCTCGCCTTCTCCGCCGGGCTCGCATTCATCGGCCTCGCCGTCGGAGCGTGGATGGTGCCCATCGGCCTCGGGGTCTTCGCCGTCGCGATCGTCGGCTGGGTCTATGAGTACTACCGCGGATACTTCGCCCGCTGACAGTGGCGTTCCGACTGGAGTCGGCAGCCGCCTCGGCATCGGGGCCGCGTCCGAGCAACCAGGATTCGGCGTTCGCCGCGCCCTGGGGAGCGGGGGTCGCCGACGGCGTCGGCGGCGGCCCCGCAGGTGATCTGGCCTCCGCCGCCTTCGTCCACCGCCTCGTCGCCGGGTGGCACCAGTCACCCGACGCGGAAATGCTCACGGAGCGGACGCTGCTGGCCAACTGGGACATCGCAGCGCACGCGCACCGCGATCCCCGCCTGGCGGGTATGGCGACGACGTTCACCGGCCTCTTCCTCGGTCATCGCGATCGGCTCCTCCTCGCGCACATCGGCGACTCGCGCGCCTACTCCCTGCGATCGGGGACGATGACCCGCATGACGCGCGACGACTCGTTCGTTCAGGCGCTCGTCGACGGTGGCCACGTGCGGGCCGAGGATGTCATGACCCACCCGCACCGCAACCTGATCACCGCCTCGATGTCGGGCGGTCCCGAAGACCTGCCGTTGGTGACGTGGGTCGAGCCGCACCGCGACGACCGGTGGCTGCTGTGCAGCGACGGCCTCACGGACTACGTCGACGATGAGGCGGTGCGGGAGGCCCTCCGGCAGGAGGATCGCGAGGGTGCGGCGTCGCAGCTCGTCAGCCTCGCCCTGGACGCCGGCGCCGCCGACAACGTGACCGTGGTCGTCACGGACGTCGTCGTCGGTGAGGCGTCGGCACGCCAGGCACCGATCTTCGTGGGGGCGGCAGCACGCCGTTTCGCCCTCGACGGTCCGCTCGGCGACCTGGCGGCCGGCTGATCCTGCCTGCGGCGCGCTCAGCGCCCGTCAGACGGCGTGATCGGTCTTCGACCGCACGACCATGACCTGGGGGTCGAAGGTGCGTGGGAGCGGGCCCTCGTCGTTCTCCGTGGGCTGTCCCTCTCTCACCCAGTACTCGTAGCCGCCGATCATCTCCCGCACCGCGAACCCGAGCTCGGCCAACGCGGCTGCGGCCTTCGTTCCCGCGTTGCAGCCGGGGCTCCAGCAGTAGACGACGACCTCCGCGGCTCCGGCGAGCTCTCGAGGCGCGCGCGTGGGGATGTCGCGATAGGGGAGGTGCCGGGCACCGGTGATCCGGCCCTGCCGCCACGCCTCGTCGCTGCGGACGTCGAGGAGGATGACGTCCTCTCCGGCGCGTTGGGCGGCGTAGACGTCGGAGGCGTCGGTCTCGTAGGCGAGCTTGGCGGCGAAGTACGAGGCAGCGTCGATCATGAGTCCACGGTACGGGCCGTACGTCGCTCTGACGATCTGCGGGACGGCCAGCGACGGATGGATTCCTGCCGTTCATGCCGGTGGCAACGAGAAGGGCCCTGCACCCCCGGGGAGTGCAGGACCCTTCCTACGAGAACCGATCAGTCCTTGTGGCCCTGGGGCGGTCGGGTCTCCTCGGCGACGATGACGTTGGAGGGACGGACGGCCGTCTCGGAGCGGCTGCCGTCGTCGATCGGCACGTGCGGCGCGTCCGGGACGCCCGCGCGCTCGTGGGCGCCCTGGAGCTCGGCGTCCTTCTCGCTGGCGACGTGGTCGAGGGTGTGGTGCTGGTGCTCCAGCGCCGCATCCAGCTCCGTCTGCGTGAGCGGAGTGAGGCGGTCCTCGAAGAACCACCGCGAGATCGACGCGCGGACGTTCTGGTGCCACGGGATGCGGCCCTTCGCGTTCGGTCGCACGACCAGGGGCTCGTACACGTCCGTCTCGATGAGCTTCCAGCGCTCGTACTCGTCGACCGGCTGGTGAACCTCGATGTACTCGCCACCGGGGAGGCGCACGATGCGGCCCGACTCGTAGCCGTGCAGCAGGATCTCGCGGTCCTTCTTCTGCAGTGCGATGCAGATGCGCTTGGTGACGAAGTAGGCGATGATCGGCCCGAGGATCAGTGCCACCTGCAGGGTGTGGATGACACCCTCCATGGTCAGCCAGAAGTGGGTCGCGATCAGGTCGGACGACGCCGCCGCCCACATCACCGCGTAGAACGTCACGCCGGCCGCGCCGATGGCGGTGCGGGTGGCGGCGTTGCGGGGACGCTGGGCGATGTGGTGCTCGCGCTTGTCGCCGGTGATCCACGCCTCGATGAAGGGGTAGAGCGCGACGACGACGAGGAAGAGGCCGAGGACCGTGATCGGGATGATGATGTTCCACGACCAGGTGCGGTCGAGGAAGACCGTCTCCAGGTGCGGCGGGATCAGGCGCAGCATCCCGTCGGCGAAGCCGATGTACCAGTCGGGCTGCGTACCTGCCGACACCGGTGACGGGTCGTAGGGGCCGTAGTTCCAGATCGGGTTGATCGTGAACAGCGACGCGACGAGCACGATCACACCGAAGGTGATGAAGAAGAAGCCGCCCATCTTGGACATGTAGACCGGCATCATCGGGTAGCCCACGACGTTGTCGTTCGTGCGGCCGGGGCCGGCGAACTGCGTGTGCTTGTTGATGATCATGAGCATCAGGTGCGCCACGAGCAGGGCCACGAGGATCGCGGGCAGCAGCAGGATGTGCAGCGCGTAGAGGCGGCCCACGATGGCGGTGCCCGGGAACTCTCCGCCGAACAGCAGGAACGAGGTCCACGTGCCGATCAGGGGGATGCCCTTGATCATGCCGTCGATGATGCGGAGGCCATTGCCGGAGAGCACGTCGTCGGGGAGCGAGTAGCCGGTGAAGCCCTCGCCCATCGCCAGGACGAACAGCACGAAGCCGATGACCCAGTTCAGCTCGCGGGGCTTGCGGAACGCGCCGGTGAAAAACACCCGGAGCATGTGCACACCGATGCCCGCGATGAACACCAGCGCCGCCCAGTGGTGGATCTGGCGGACCAGGAGGCCGCCGCGGATGTCGAACGAGATCTCGAGGGTCGAGGCCATGGCCGCCGACATCTCGATGCCGCGCATCGGCAGCCACGACCCGGTGTAGTGGGTCTCGACCATGGACGCGTCGAAGAAGAACGTCAGGAACGTCCCCGAGATGAGGACGACAACGAAGCTCCACAGCGCGATCTCGCCGAGCATGAACGACCAGTGGTCGGGGAAGATCTTGCGACCGAGCTCCTTGACGAGGCCGGAGACGCTCGTGCGCTCATCGACGTAGTTGGCCGCCCAGCCGACGAATCGGCCTCCGAGCGGCTTGCCGTCTGTCGTGCCCTGCGTTCCGTCCGTCATGGCCGGCTCGAGGGTCACGTTCTCTGTGGGGTGGTTCCCGGTGCTCATCGGCGCTCCCAGAAGCTCGGGCCAACGGGTTCGGTGAAGTCACTCTGGGCCACGAGGTAGCCCTCGTCGTCCACCGTGATCGGTAGCTGCGGCAGCGGCCGTGCGGCCGGGCCGAAGATCACCCGAGCGCCGTTGGCCACGTCGAACTGCGACTGGTGGCAGGGGCACAGCAGGTGATGGGTCAGCTGCTCGTAGAGAGCCACGGGGCAGCCGACGTGCGTGCAGACCTTGGAGTAGGCGACGATTCCGTCGTAGGTCCAGTCCAGGCGGTTGGTCTCGGCCGGCAGGTCCTCGGGGCGCAGGCGCATGAGGAGGACGATCGCCTTGGCCTTCTCCTCGAGGTAGCCCTCCTCGTGGGAGAGCTCGGCGAGCGGCTCGGGGATGACGTGGAAGGCGGAGCCGAGGGTGACGTCGGCGGCGCGGATGGGCTCCCCGGTGGGGTCGAGCGCCAGGCGCATGCCCTCCTCCCACATCGTGTGCTCGAGGAGCGCGACGGGGTTTCCGGCGATGGGGTTCTCGGTCGAGTTGAACGGGGCGAGGCCGCGGAACAGCGTGATGCCGGGGAGGATCGAGGCGACCAGCGCGGCGAACAGACCGTTGCGGATCAGCGCGCGGCGACCGAAGCCGGACTCCTCGTTCGCGGTGCGGAACGACTCCACGACCGCGGCGCGGGTGGTGTCCTTGCCGCGGGTGGCATGCCGGGGCTCGATGTGCTCCTTGTCGGCCATGATCGCCTTGGACCAGTGGATCGCGGCGATGCCGATGGCCAGGAGCGCCAGCGCGATCCCGAGACCGATGAAGAGGTTGTTGTACCGGATGTCGGTGAGGCGCCCGCTCTCGATCGGGAACGCGAAGTACGCCACGATCGCTGCGATGCTGCCGGCGACCGACAGGTAGAACAGGGTGTAGACCGTGCGGACCGCCCGCTTCATCGCGGCGGGATCCTTGTCCGTCATCCGCTCGCGGTGGGGCGGCAGAGCCGGTGCCTTCACCGGATCCTTGACGGCCACGGCAAGACCGCTCGAGGGCTGCCAGGAAGCCCTCTCGTGGGCGAGCGCGTCGTCCTCGTGTGCCATGGTGCTCCTCGTTGCTGTGTCGTGTCGGGTCAGTTGGATTTCGCCGTGACCCACACGGTGATGGCGATCAGCGAACCGATGCCGAAGATCCAGATGAACAGACCCTCGGAGACCGGGCCCAGCGAACCGAGCTCGAACCCACCGGGGGACCGGTTTTCCTGTATGTAGAGCAGGTAGGTGATGATGTCCCGCTTCTCCTCGAGGGAGAGGTTCATGTTGTTGAACACCGGCATGTTCTGCGGGCCGGTCACCATCGCGGCGTAGATGTTCAGAGGAGATGTTCCGTCCAGAGCCGGAGCGTACTTGCCCTCGGTCAGCGCACCGCCGGCGCCGGCCACGTTGTGGCACATCGCGCAGTTGATGCGGAAGAGCTCCCCGCCGTGAGACGCGTCGCCCTCGCCGTCGAGAACCTCATCCGCCGGGAACTCCGGGCCGGGGGCGACCGACTGCACGTACTCGGCGAGAGCCTGGGTCTGCGCCTCGGTGAACTGCACCGGCTTCTGCGGAGCCTGCGGGCCCTGCGCCTGCAGCGGCATGCGTCCGGTGCTGACCTGGAAGTGGACCGACAGCTCGCCTACACCGTAGAGCGACGGGCCGGCCTCGGAGCCCTGCAGGTCGAGGCCGTGGCAGGTCGCGCAGTTCGCCTGGAACAGCAGCTCGCCGTCCTCGACCGTGAGCTCCTGGGTCGTGCCACCGTCGTCGGTGGCGGCGACGGCTGCGGAGGCGCCGGCGTAGACGCCGCCGGTGATCAGCAGGCCGATGCCGATGAGGGCTGCGGCGGCCCAGGGGCTGCGGCGACCGGTCGCGCGGCGGGATTTCTTGCGTGCCATGTCGGGGTTCAGCTCCGCTCTCACTTGAGGAAGTAGATGACGAGGAAGAGGGCGATCCACACGACGTCGACGAAGTGCCAGTAGTAGGACACCACGATCGCCGACGTCTCTTCCTTGCGTCCGAAGTTGCGGACTGCGTACGCGCGCCCGATGACGAGGAGGAAGGCGATGAGACCACCCGTGACGTGCAGGGCGTGGAACCCGGTCGTGAGGTAGAAGGCCGACGCGTAGGAATCAGCGTCGATCGACATGCCTTCGTAGACGAGCTGGGCGTACTCCCACACCTGGCCCGACACGAAGATCGCGCCCAGCGCGAAGGTGAGCCAGAACCACTCGACCATGCCCCAGCGGTTCCAGAAGCGGTTCGACTTCACCGTGTAGGGCTGCGCCCGCTCGGCGGCGAAGACGCCCATCTGGCATGTCACCGATGACAGCACCAGGATGATCGTGTTGACGGTCGCATACGGGACGTTCAGCAGCTCGGTGCGCTCGGCCCAGAGCTCGGGCGAGGTGCTGCGGAGGGTGAAGTAGATCGCGAACAGTCCCGCGAAGAACATCACCTCCGAACCGAGCCATACGATCGTTCCGACGGCGACCGGATCGGGTCGCTTGACGGACCGCATGGCCTGGGAGTAGGTGGCAGGGGTGGTCGTCACGCTCCCCATTATGTCTGAGATCGGGCCGTCGATCGCCCAACGGATGAGGTCGATCTCTCACCGTCGAACCAATCCGTCGGCTTCGGGATCGCTGAGGTCAACCTCACAAAAGCCCACGAAATGCCCGGGCGGGGCTCGACAGTAGGCTGAGGGCCATGGCGGAGCTCTTTTCGTGGCCGGGCGTGCTGACGAGCCTGTTGGATCGACGTGACCTCAGTGTGTCCGAATCCACGTGGGCGATGCGTCGGATCATGCGGGGCGACGCGACCCCCGCGCAGATCGGCGGGTTCCTCACCGCCCTGCGTGCGAAGGGCGAGACGGTCGACGAGATCGTCGGGTTCCGCGACGCGATCCTCGAGGCCGCCGTGCCCCTTCCGGTCCCCGCCGAGGTGCTCGACATCGTCGGCACGGGCGGCGACAGGTTCGGCACCGTGAACGTCTCCACCATGGCGGCCGTCGTCGCCGCGGCATCCGGGATCCCGGTCGTGAAGCACGGCAACAAGGCGGCGAGCTCGTCCTCGGGCTCGTCGGACGTGCTCTCGGCTCTCGGCATCGACCTGACCCTCGACCCGGCCGCGGTGGCGGAGAGCCTCTCGCGAGCGGGCATCACCTTCGCGTTCGCGACGGCGTTCCACCCCGGGTTCCGGCACGCCGGCCCCGTGCGACGGGAGCTGGGCGTTCCCACGGTGTTCAACTTCCTCGGGCCGCTGTGCAACCCCGCCCGCGCCGAGGCGAACGCGGTGGGGGTGGCATCCCTCGACCGCGTGCCCCTCATCACCGGCGTCTTCCGCACCAGGGGCGCGACGGCCCTGGTCTTCCGCGGTGACGACGGGCTGGACGAGCTGACCACCACCGGCCACAGTCGACTGTGGGAGATCAGCCTCGGCGACATCCACGAGCACGACCTCGATCCCCGCGATCTCGGCATCCCGCTCGCCGACATCGACGATCTGCTGGGAGGGGAACCCGAGCACAACGCCGCCATCGTGCGCCGCGTCTTCGACGGCGAGAGCGGACCGGTCCGCGACATCGTGGAGCTCAACGCCGCCGCGGGCATCGTCGCCTACCGGCTCTTCCGCGACCCGGGACAGGCGGGGCGGCCGATCCTGGAGCGGCTGGCCGAGGCCCGGGATGTCGCTGCCGCGACGATCGACGACGGTGCGGCCGCGCGCAAGCTCGACGAATGGGTCACGACCTCCCAGGCGCTCGCGGGGGCATGAACCCCCACGAGGCGCTGACGGAGATCGCGCGACTTCTCGAGCGGGAGCGGTCGTCGCGATACAAATCCAAGGCCTTCCGCGTCGCGGCCGACGCCATCGCCGATCTCGATGAGGCCCAGCTGCGCGACACGGCCGCGCTGAAACGCCGGAAGGGGATCGGCGACTCCACCTTCGGGGTGATCCAGGAGGCGCTCGCCGGGAAGGTTCCGCAGTACTTGACCGACCTGCGCGCCAAGGCCGGGGAAGAGCGGGCGTCGCTGCTCCGACCGCTCCTGCGGGGCGATCTCCACGCCCACAGCGAGTGGTCGGACGGGTTGACCTCGATCGATCTGATGGTCGCCGCCGCGAACGACCTCGGGCACGAATACTTCGCGCTGACCGATCACTCCCCGCGCCTGCGTGTGGCGAACGGGCTGTCGGCGGAGCGGCTCCGCGAACAGCTCGCCGTCGTCCGTGCCCTCCCGCGGGAGGGCGTCACCGTCCTCACCGGCATCGAGGTCGACATCCTCGACGACGGGGGACTGGATCAGGAGACCGACCTGCTCCGGGAGCTCGACGTGGTCGTCGCATCGGTGCATTCCCATCTGCGCATGGACCGCGCGCCGATGACCCGGCGCATGGTCGCGGCCGTCTCCAGCGGCCGGGTGGACGTGCTCGGACACGTCACCGGACGGCTGGTCGAGGGATCGCGGGGAACGCGTCCGCCGTCGGAGTTCGACCCGCGCGCCGTGTTCGACGCCTGCGCGCAGCACCGGGTCGCGGTGGAGATCAACTCCCGCCCCGAGCGCCAGGATCCGCCCGATGACCTCATCGCGCTCGCCCTCGACGCCGGCTGCCTGTTCTCCATCGACTCCGACGCCCACGCGCCGGGACAGCTGTCGCTGCTGGACTACGGCGCCGAGCGTGCGGAGAAGGCCGGGGTGCCCGCCGAGCGGATCGTGACCACGTGGCCGTTGGAGAAGCTCCGGGAGTGGACGGGCTCGCGGCGGTGAAACGCGCGTTCCCCTGGTTCGTCATCGCCGGCGTCCTCACCGCCGCGCTGAGCCTGCGCGGCCCCATCGTCTCGCCCACGCCGGTGCTGCGCGACATCGAGGCGGACCTCGGCATCACCGGCGCGACCGCCGGGCTCCTCACCACCGCGCCGGTGCTGATGTTCGCGCTCCTCACCCCGCTCGCGGCGATCTTCGTCCGTCGGACGGGTGCCGAGATGGCGCTGCTCGTCTCGCTGTCGGGCGTGCTCCTGGGCACCGTGATCCGCTCGATCCCCGACTTCGGGTTCATGCTCGCCGGGATGGTGGTGATCGGGGCGTCCATCACCATCGGGAACGTCGTGATCCCCGTGATCATCCGTCGCGACGTCCCGCCCGCACGGGTCGCGGTGGTCACGGCCGGATACGCGGCGACGATGAACGTCGGGTCGCTCATGACGTCGTCCTTGACCGCACCGCTGGCGTCGCTCATCGGCTGGCCGTGGGCGCTGGTGTCGTGGTCGCTCATCACGATCGCGGGCATCGTGCTCTGGGGTGCGCATCTCGCGCGGTCGCGGCGACAGGGCGAAGACGCGCAGCGTTACTCCGGAGAGGTGACACCTGGGCGCGACGGCTCGGGCGGGGCATCCGCTCTCGACATCGACCCCGCCACGATCACCGGACCGCTGCCGGTCGTCGCCTCTCGGCGCGAGGAGAGGTCGATGATGCGCCGGCCCGTCACCTGGCTGCTCGTGGCGTCGTTCGGGTTGCAGAGCTTTCTGTACTACGGCCTGTCGACCTGGATGCCCGCGATCGCCTCCGATGAACTCGGGGTCGGGCCGGACACGGCCGGGGTGATCGCGTCGATCTATCAGGGGGCGGGAATCCTGGGAGCGTTCGTCGTCCCGTTCCTCGCCCGGTGGACGCCGCGGTTGGTGCCACCGGTGGTCATCTGCGTGTCGTGGGTCGTGCTGGGCATCGGACTGCTCGCCGCGCCGGAGCTGCTCGGCCTGTGGCTCGCGATCGGCGCCATCGGGCATGCGGGCGGGTTCGTCGTGATCTTCTCGGTGCTGGTCGCCGTGGCGCGCAGCGACAACGAAGCGGCGGGCCTCTCGGCTTTCGTGCAGGGCGGCGGGTACGTCGTCGCCGCCGCCGGCGGGCCCCTCTTCGGCCTGCTGCACGACCTCACCGGCAGCTGGACGCCGGCGCTCGTGCTCGTGCTGGCTCTCGTGGGGGTCTATTCCACGGTGCTGATCGGGGCTAGCGTCGCCTCCATGCGGAGCGGGCCGCGGGGAGGGACGAAGGGCGGACGAGGATGACGCGGCATCGACGTCTGGCTGATGCCGCCGTCCTGGCGGTCGTCCTGGGGTGCGTGATGACCGCCGTCGCCGGGTGTGCCGACGCGGGAGAGCATGTCGCGGGTCGATCCGGGGCGGGCAGTCCGACGCCGACGGCGGCGTGTCCTGCCGTGCCGGGGGTCGAGCTTCCGCCCGACTGTGCTCCTTATGACCCCGACGCCGCGATGGCCGCCAACGACGGCTATCGGGAGCGCATGCCGCTCTCGGACGAGGCTGTCGCGGCGAACCGTGAGCTGCTTCCGGAGGTCGTCGTGGCGTTGGACGCGCTGCGAAGCGACGGGGCGGTCACCCCGGAATCGGTCGTCGCGACGCTGCGGGACGCGGGGTTGACGGACGTGCAGACGCGAGGCGACGCGGACGATCTCCTCTTCGGGGCGCTGGGCGTGGCCGGCGGGTGCTTCTACGGGGAGATCTCCGCTCAGACGGTGCAGATCGAGGTCGGCGGGCTCATCCTCGACGGCGGCTGCCTGCCGGCGCAGTGACGTCGCGGTGTCTCCTGCACAGCGTTCCCGCTCGGTTGTGTCGGATAGCGTGGGCCGATGAGCACCGACCGCGTACGCGAGGTCCGCGTCCGCGCGGGGCGCGTGCAACCGTCCGGCTCCTGGATCTACGTCTGGATCGACGTCGCGACGAACGCCGTGGCCTACGTCGGCGGCACGGGGTTCGATCCCGAGCTGCGTGCATATCTGCACGTCACCAGCGACGACCCGGATATCGGTCGGATCCGCGCAGCGATCCCGCGGTACGAGGAGAGGAACTTCGACGTCCTCGCGTTCGCGGTGCCCGGCCACATCGACCGGGCCGAGGCGAGATCGGCGCTCGCCGCCGACGTGACGTGCGGCGGGCGGCCGGCGGCGTCGTCATCGCGGGGGGTCGCCGAGTTCGTCGGGCGCATCCTCAGCGAGCTCGACGCTCGCGGGGTGAAGAGGATGCGGGGCGACGCGGCGCGACCCGAAGACGGGTGGCCGAGATGATGTACGTGCGCCCGTCCTTCGCGACACAGACCTTCCGAGACCGGGACGGTCGCGTCATCGACTATGGCAACAGGTGGCACGGCTCGCCGCCGGACGTCGTGAGGGGGGTGCGGCTTCGGCCCGTCGATGCTTCGTGTGCCGCGCTGACCTTCATCTTCCACGACCGTCCGGGCGTGCATGTCCATGCGGGTCTCCTTCATGACTTCGCCTACCCGGTGTGTAGCTGTGATGCCTGCGACTCGACGTGGGAACACGAGGCGAATGAACTCGAACGACTGGTGCGTGCGGTGGTGAACGGTCACTACAGGGAAGCGATCTCTTTCCGGGAGGGAGACCCCTGGCTCGCTTTCGCATTCGAGTCGCCGGACGGCCGTTCATCCGGGGGATTCCGAGCGCAGGGCATGTCGCGAGAAGAGGCTCAGATGGCGCTCGACGCCCTCCAGAGCATCTCCGGACCGTGGTCTGCCTGGCCGCCCGCCTCGACGGTGGTGTGAAGGCAGCTACGCGCCTGCGACGCCGATCGCCGCAAGGACGCGATCCATCGAACCACCCAGCGCCCAGCGTTCGGCGAGCTCGCGCGCGGCCGCCGTGGCAGTGGAATCGAGGGGGGTCAGGTCGTCACCGGTCACCGTGAGATCGAGATCGCGCGCCACACCGACGACCCGCGGAGCCACCTCGAGGTAGGGGAGCGCCGCCAGGATCTTGGACCGCACCCCCGCAGACATCCCTTCGCCGGCCTCGGCCGCTGCGATGATCCCCGCGAGGTCGCCATGCTGCGACAGGAGGCTCGCCGCGGTCTTCTCTCCCACGCCGCTCACGCCGGGAAGGCCGTCCGAGGTGTCACCGCGCAGCGTGGAGAAGTCGGCGTACTGGTCGGGTCGAACCCCGTACTTCTTCTCCACCACCTCGCCGGTGACCACTTCGAGATTGCTCATTCCGCGGGCCGTGTAGATGACGCGAACGTCGCGTTCGTCGTCCACGAGTTGAAAAAGGTCGCGGTCACCGGTCACGATGTCGACCGGCACCGTCGCAGTCGTCGCCAGCGTACCGATGACGTCGTCCGCTTCGTAGTCGGATGCCCCGGCGATGGGAATCCGCAGCGCCTCGAGCGTCTGGCGGATCATCGGCACCTGTGCTTCGAGCGGATCGGGCACCACCTCGACATCGTGCCCGCCCGCGACGATCTCGGCGACGCGATGCGCTTTATAGGAGGGAATCAGATCGACACGCCACTGCGGGCGCCAGTCATCATCCCAGCAGGCCACCAGTCGCGTCGGCTCGTACGTCGTGACCAGCTTGGCGATGATGTCGAGGAAACCACGTACGGCGTTCACCGGCGCGCCGTCGGGTGCCTTGACCGTGTCGGGCACGCCGTAGAACGCGCGGAAGTACAGAGACGCGGAGTCGAGCAGCATCAGGCGATCCGGCATGAAGCTACCCTTCCACCAATGCTCGATCTAGCGCAGCGTCACTGCAACCGAAGTCCAGATTGTCGATGAGCGACACCCAACCGGCCATGACCTCTTGGGCCTCCAGAATCAAGGTGACTCCCTGGCGCATCTCCCGAATGACTGGTCGGATTTCGCGCGAGAGGCTCTCTAGTGCTGCCGCATTCTCGAGCATCCGTTGAAGGGGCGAGAGGCCGGTTGCAGCGGAGGCAGAGAGCTGCCGCACCTGAGCGAAGAAACGGCAGAACACGTCGCGGTTCTGTGGTTGGCTGGGCGCTGTCTCGATGATCGTTCGGACACCGACATCCATGTCATGAAGCTTGAGCGTAAATGCTTCGCCCAACCTCGCGAGTTCAGCCGCCGGAGACGCGAGTTCCCCTGAGAGATCGCGGACAACGCGAAGGCGCCATACGAAGGGTGTCGTCCCCGACGGGACGGCCTCGAGCCGCGGCGTGTGGGCGGTGGTTACCCTGCCCACTCTCGCGATCTGCTCCGCAATCTCGTTCGACATGCTCGCGAGGGCGGGCAGAGACTCCTCATAGGACGCGAGGATGTCGAGCGTCCCGGGCGCGTCCAGCTCCTCAGCGACCTCGAGGGTGGCCTCGGTCGCCTCACGCGTCTCGGCGACCCTATTCGCCAGCACGAGACGCTGAGCCAACTCGTGGACAGCTCTCCGGTAGGAGCCATCGGTCCGATCACTGAAACGCAAGTCACGCCAGTCGACCCACTGAAACGATCGCGCAAGCTCGACCAGCTCGTCCTCGCCCTCATTGAATGGCAGATCTGCATACAGGACGGGGAGTAGAAGTGCACGCAAGCCGAGTTGGTCTGCGCGCCGAGAGAAGGTCTGTAGCTCGGCCCTGCAGGCCGCGCTCGCGAAGTAGCGAGGGGTGAGCACGGGAACGAAGAACGCGATAGTCGCTAGCGAAGTTTCAATCCGCTCGCGCCACTGCGCGCCCCACTCCAGGGAGTCCCGGTCGAGAAAGAGCTCGATCGACTCGCCGGTCAGCAACTCAAATTGCGCTGCGATATCCCGGCCAAGCTGGGCTATACGCCCACCCTCTGCATCGTCGTCAGCGTGGACATAGGACCAGAATCCGGAGAGCGTCACTTCATCTCCGTACGAGGCAGTTGCTCTTGCAACATACGGACGCGGAGTCGAGCAG
This sequence comes from Microbacterium sp. CCNWLW134, assembly GCF_037083565.1. NCBI lineage: Bacteria > Bacillati > Actinomycetota > Actinomycetes > Micrococcales > Microbacteriaceae > Microbacterium > Microbacterium sp. CCNWLW134. The sequence goes on from NZ_JBAOJU010000001.1 coordinate 1,121,269, forward strand.
CATCAGGCGATCCGGCATGGGCACATCCTGTCACGTCGACCGAGTTCAGTTGCGTCAGATCAACAGCCCGGACCGGCCGGGTCCTCACGGCACGTCCGGTCGACCAGTGCCGTTCGCACCTCGCGGACGTCGACCTCGTAGCCTCCGGCCGACGAGGTGACGACCCCGGGCACAGGGCGCCACGTCGACCCGAAGGTGACGGCGGCGGTGTACTCCACCGTCACCGCCACCGGGTACACCCCGCGCTCGGCGTAGACATGGCTGGTTGCGGTCGGAGTGAACTGCGGCTGCCCGAGGGCCGACCACGACGACCCGCCCGAGGAGGACCGCACGGTCGTGCCGTCGCCATAGGAGAAGACGTATGCCGCCGGCTCGAACCGGACGACCACATCCCAGCCGAGGATCTCGCCGGGGATCTCCTGCGCGCTCGCGGATGCGTACACATTCGTCGGCATCCCGACCACACCGAACCCGGATGGTTCACCGCCGAGGAGCGGCACCGCCGGACGGAATGAGGCGAGATCCTCGATCGTCACCTCGGGAGGAGCCTCGACCTGATAGTCGATGTCGCAGCGCCGCAGTTCGACGACGCAATCGGGTTCGACGGGATCGGCGACGTCCGCACTCTCGGATCCACCTCCGCGGCGACCCTCGCCGATCTGCCCACCGCCGCCGCCCGAGCCCGTGCTCGCGCCGACGTTGACCTCGGTGCCGGTGTTGCCCACTTCGCAATGCGTCCACATGTTCGAGCCAGCGCACCCTTCTGACGCAGGAGCGACGATGCCCAGCAGCGCGCTAAGTGAGACTGTGCCAATCGTCAGCCAGCGCATTCAGCGCTCTCCACCGCAGTGCTCTTCGATACGGTCAGACCTGTGTCAGTTGTCCCCGAACTCTCGAATTCGAGCTCAACCGCATAGCGGTCCGGACGAGTTTCGGGGACGACAGTGGAGCCGGACGCATCAACAACGTCGACTGCTGAGACATCGACGCATGCCAACGCCGCCACGGCGGCTGGGGGGTCAGTTGAGGAGGAAACGGGCGCGAAACTGACGAGTAGGGAATCTCCCGTCTTGCGCCATCCTTTGGCCGCCAACTGCGTGAGACTCTCGCGTTCAGTGGCGTTTGCGGCGCCGGTCGTCCATTCGTAGACGGGCTCGAAGGTCTCGGGATCGCTCAGGTCGACGGCGTTCAGTGCCTCGACGTAGTTGCGGTACGTCTCCTCGGCGGCGGCGAAGGCCTCTTCCTCTGTCACGAAGGGCCCCTGAGACTCCACCGGCTCGGGCTGCGGTGCGCACCCCGTCACGAGCGCGAACACGGAGACGAGGCTGAGCGTCACACCCGCGACACCCCTCACCGTGCTTCGTGCCCCTGATCCGACCCGGCTTTTCACGGACACCACCGTAGTCGGCGTCAACGCGCACCCTCGGAGTTATCCACACCCGACACCGGCACCGGACGTTCACCTGCTCGTCGACCGACCGACCCCCCGGGGAGTCCCCACCGTTCACCTGAGCGCTCGACGCTGGACGCTCTGGGAGGTGGCATGAACCGAGACGCCGTGCTGGCGTGGGTGGAGTCACCCCTGCAACTGATCGGCGCCGCCGAGTGGGCGGCCGCACATCGCACCACCATCCCGGTCGCGGGCCGTCTGACGCCGCAGATGTCGGAGACGGCCGACCTCCTCCTCGCGCGCGGGGCGCGGTTCGGTGAGATGGATCCCTACCTCGGCATCCCGTGGAAGCTGCTGGCGCAGCATCCGCACTGGCTCGTCGGCGACGGATTCTCGGGACAGTTCCGTCTCGCTGCCGCCATCCTCCGTCCTCGCACCCTCACCTTCCTCGACGACGGCGCTATCGCGCTGCCCTTCGCCGACACCCTCCTTCAACGCCGCCCCTACGCTCGCCCCCACGTGACCGAGAAGGGGCTGACCTCTCTCGTCGCGCCGTTCGCCGCCGAGGCGATCGCCCGCCGCGCCCGCTCCCGTGCCGCGCACCTGTTCACGGCCTTCGACCTCGGCCCGGATCGCACGGCCGCGCTCGCCGACCGCGGCTTCGCCATCGAGCGGCACCGGTTCGCCTGGACGCGCGCGACAGCCTCCGCGCCGGTCGATCTCGGCGCCCGCGTGATCCTCGGCAGCGCCCGCCCGGTCGACGGACGGATGACACGTGACGCCTACCTCAGATGGCTCGCCGAACTCGCCGCGGCCGCGCCGACCGGCGCCGAACCTGCGACCTACCTCCCGCACCGGCGCGAGACCGCCGAACAGCTCGACGCCGTCCGCCGCGTTCCGGGTGTCGCGGTCGCCGAGGCATCCGTCCCCGTCGAGCTGATCCTCGCCGGCGCGACCCGACCGCTGCAGCTGCACACCCTTCCCTCGACGACCTCGACCACTCTCCGCCTCGTCCTCGCCGGCAGCGGCTCGACCATCAACGGTGAACCGGTGCCGACCGACCAGACGCGGGCGGGGGCCGAACGATGAGCGACGTCGTCGCGATCATCCCGGCCCGGGGCGGATCGAAGGGCGTTCCCCGCAAGAATCTGCGTCGCGTCGGCGGCATCCCGCTCATCGGCCGCGCCATTCAGGCAGCCCGGCGCTGCGATCTCATCGACCGCGTCTGCGTTTCGACCGACGACGACGAGATCGCCGCCGTCGCGGAAGAGTGGGGGGCCGAGGTCATCCGGCGCCCCGCCGACCTCTCGGGCGACACCGCGAGCTCCGAGTCGGCGATCCTGCACGCCCTCGACGACCTCGAGGCGCGCGACGTCAACGTCGGCGTCGTGGCGTTCCTGCAGGCCACCTCGCCGTTCATCGACAGCGAAGCCCTCGACGGTGCCATCCGCCTGGTGCAGCAGCGCCGCCGCGACAGCGTGTTCTCGGCGATCGAGACGTACGGCTTCCTCTGGCGCAAAGGCACGGGCGACTGCGCCGAAGCGATCAACCACCGCGCCGATCACCGTCCGCGCCGGCAGGACCGTGAACCGCACTACCTCGAGACGGGCGCGTTCTACGTCATGCGAGCCCGGGGCTTCCGCACCATCCGGCACCGCTTCTTCGGCAGCATCGGAATCGCCACGGTGCCCGAGCGCACCGCGATCGAGATCGACTCCTTCGCCGAGCTCGAGCTCGCCCGCGCCCTCGCTCCTCTCGTCGACGCGCCCGAACCTCTCGATGTCGATGCGGTCGTCACCGACTTCGACGGCGTGCACACCGACGACACCGTCACGGTCACCGAGTCCGGTGTCGAGGCGGTGCGCGTCAGCCGCTCCGACGGCATGGGCGTCGCGCGCCTGCGCGCCGCGCAGATCCCCTTCCTCATCCTCTCGACCGAGGAGAACCCGGTCGTCAGCGCCCGGGCGCGGAAGCTCCGCGTCGAGGTCGTGCAGGGCGTCGCCGACAAGGCCGGGGCGCTCCGCAGCTGGGCCGATGCCGCACGCATCCCGCTGTCTCGCATCGCCTACCTCGGCAACGACGTCAACGACGTGCCCGCGATGGACATCGTGGGCTGGCCCGTCGCCGTCGGCGACGCCGACCCCGTCGTCCTGAGCGCCGCTCGCGTCGTCCTCGACCGCCACGGTGGCGACGGCGCCGTGCGAGAGCTCGCTGAGCGCGTGCTCCGCGCCCGCCGCGGCCCGACATCCCTTCCCTACCTCCAGGAGAACAGGACCACCCCATGACCGTCACCATCGGCTCCCGCGTCATCGGAGGCGGCCACCCCGCCTACATCATCGGCGAGATCGGCCTGAACCATAACGGCGATGTCGAGATCGCCAAGCGCCTCATCGACGTCGCCGCCGACGCGGGCGTCGACGCGGTGAAGTTCCAGAAGCGCACCCCCGAGATCTCGACGCCCGAGCACATGCGCGACATTCCGCGCGAGACGCCGTGGGGCACGATGAGCTACCTCGACTACCGGCGCCGTGTCGAGTTCGATCGCGATCAGTACATCGAGATCTCCGACCACGCGATCCTGCGAGGACTGGAGTGGTTCGCCTCGCCCTGGGATGTGCCGAGCGTGGCGTTCCTGGAAGACCTGGGCGTCGGCGCGCACAAGGTCGCCTCCGCCTGCCTCACCGACCGTGCCCTGCTGGGCGCCCTCCGCGACACCGGCAAGCCGGTCATCCTCTCCACTGGCATGTCGACCATGGCGCAGATCAGCGCGGCCGTCGACGCCCTGGGCACCGATGACCTCGTACTGCTTCATGCCACCTCGACCTACCCGATGGAGCCCGACGAGGCCAACCTGCGCATGATCCCCGCACTGCGCGACCGGTTCCCCGGAGTGCCCGTGGGGTACTCCGGTCACGAACGCGGCCTGCAGGTCTCGCTCGCCGCGGTCGCGCTGGGCGCGGTCGCCGTCGAACGCCACATCACGCTCGATCGCACGATGTGGGGCTCCGACCATGCCGCCTCCCTCGAACCCGCCGGCCTGCAGCACCTCGTGCGCGACATCCGGATCATCGAGGCAGCCCTCGGTGACGGCGTCAAGCGCGTGTACGACAGCGAGCGGGGCCCTCTGGCCAAGCTCCGCCGCGTCCCGACGTGACAGGTTCTCTCACATGAGAGGGTCCGCCGATGGGTCAGCGCCACCGCGGAGGATCCGGGTCGTCGGCATCGCCGACACCGATTCGTACGTGAAGTGGGCGGCGGCGCTCGTGGGGAATGCTCCGGCCACCTGGGACCGCTCGATGCGAATCCTCGACACGCCGCTGGCGGTCTCGGACGACCAGCTGCGCGCCGCCCTGACGACGAGCGGCCTGCCCGCCGACGCCGTCGTCCGGCTGACGCTCGCGCAGCTGCGGGAGAGCGTTGCCGACGACCCGCCGGATGTCGTGATCATCGGGGCCCGCGGCCCACTGGCCCGGGTTCTCGTGCGTCTCCTCGCCACCCTTCCGGGGCGACCGGTCGTGGTGACGGGGCTTCCGGGCATCTCGGTCCCCGCCACCCGGAAGGCTCTGTTCTACCGGCAGGGCGCCGATCTGTTCGTCGTGCACTCCCGGCGCGAGCGGACGGAGTTCGCAGCGCTGTCGGTGACCACCGGACTTCGCCACCGCTTCGCCCTGGCCACCCTGCCGTTCGCCGCGGCGGCCGCGCGGGCGGGTGGTCAAGGGCATGCCCGCGGGGCGACCGACATCGTCTTCGCCGCCCAGGCGATCGTGCCGAGCGACCGGGACGACCGCCTGAGGCTGGCCGTCATGCTTCGAAGACTGGCGTCGGCGGACGACTCACGGCGCGTCGTGATCAAGCTCCGCGCCGCAGAGGGGGAGCATCAGACCCACCTCGAGCGCGACGCGTTTCCCGAGCTCCTGCGTTCGCTCGGTGAGCCACCGGAGAACCTCGTCCTGTCGACGGCGCCGATGCAGGCGGCCCTCGATCAGGCCGCCGGGCTCGTCACGGTCAGCTCGACCGCGGCGATCGAGGCCATCGCCCGCGGCATCCCGGTTCTGGCGCTGGACACGTTCGGCGTCTCGCCCGCGCTCATCAACGTGGTCTTCGAGGGCAGCGGCCTGCTCGGGGGCGAGGACGATCTGCTCGCGGGCCGATTCCGGCTTCCGTCGACGTCGTGGTTGCAGGAGAACTACCTGCACGACCCGGAAGAGGATGACTGGATCGCGGCCGTCGAGCGGTTGGTGGGGTTCCGGCGACAGGGACTGCTGGCCGACCCCGCGCTGCCGGCGGGACGAGGGGGGCGCCTGCGTCTGGCCTGGGAGCGCAAGTCCGTGCTCGGTGAGATGGATCGTTCACCGGCCGGGCGATGGGCGCTCGTCGTCGGCGTTCCTGCGCGGAGCGTCGTCCGGACGGCGCGGCGCGTACGCAACCGGCTTCAGGTGTCGCGTTCGGCCGGACCGATGTCTTCGCGGTGATCATCCGTCCCACCCGGAGGGTACTCGGTGGGCTCGGGGCGCGAGCGAAGGAAGAGGATGCTGACGGCCAGCCCGCCCCAGACGATGATGATCGACAGGATCAGGAACGTGATGGCGAGACCGGTCATTTCGCGTGCTCCTTCCGATTCGCCGCCTGGCCTTCGGGCGGGAAAGACGGCCACGCGCGGAAGTCATCCGGCGAGTCGCGCCACTTCAGCGCCGACATGACGATGGCAGCGACCACGATGAACCCGATCGTTCCCCAGCCGAACACCAGCAGGTACCACTCGGGAAGACCGCCGTATCCTTCCACGATCAGCACGACGATGCGCTGGATCAGCATGTAGGCCAACACGATCGGTGCCAGCACGCCCACGAGCAGCACCCACACGCGCCCGACCTGGAACGTCGACACCGCGTTGAGGTGGTAGCGGAGTTCGGGGCCGCCGCGCAGCACCCAGATCACCACGATCGTGGTGAGCACCGCCGAGGCGACGATCCCCACATTGTTGGCGTACTGATCCGTGACGTCGAGGGCCAACAGGCCGGTGGTGGTGGAGAAGAGCAGGATCGACAGCACCGCCGAGACCGAACCCACGGCGGTGGCCGCCACCCGCGGTGTCAGGCGGAATTTCTCTTGGAACGCCGCCGAGACGACCTGCAGGACCGAGATCAGCGACGTGAAGCCGGCGAGGGTGAGGGAGCCGAAGAACAGGCATCCGAACAGCGGGCCGCCGGGCATCTGCGACACGATCGCGGGGAAGGTGATGAACGACAGCCCCACCCCGGTCAGGCCCTCGAGTTCGGCGACCTGGATGCCCTGCTGGAAGGCGAAGAACCCCAGCGTGGCGAAGACGCCGATGCCGGCGAGGATCTCGAACGACGAGTTCGCGAACGCCACGACCAGGCCGGGCGAGGTCAGATTCGACCGTCGACGCCGGTAGGAGGCGTAGGTGATCATGATGCCGAACGCGATCGACAGCGAGAAGAAGATCTGGCTGTACGCCGCGATCCACACGTTCGGATCGCCCAGGGCCGCCCAGTTCGGGGTGAACAGGGCGTTCAGCCCGTCGGCTGCGCCGTCGAGGAAGAGGGCGCGGATGACGAGGATCAGGAAGGCCGCGACGAGGAGGGGGAGGAAGATCACGTTCGCCCGCTGAAGGCCCTTGGCCACTCCCGCGGCGAGCACCAGGATCGCGGCGATCCACACCAGTGCAAGGGGGATGAGCACGCCCGGCACGAACTCCAGGCTCAACCCGGGGTCGCCGACCTGCAGGTAGTCGGCCTGGAAGAAGGTCGCCGGATCGTCGCCCCAGCGCAGGTCGAACGAGAAGACGAAGTAGCTGAGCGCCCAGGCGATCACGGCCGTGTAGTAGAGGCCGATGACGAAGGCGATCGCCACCTGGAACCATCCGAGCGACTCGGTGAAACGTCCGATCGATCGGCCGATCCGCCGGAACGCGGTGGGCGCGGCACCACGGAACCGGTGCCCGAGGGCGTAATCGAGGAACAGGATCGGGATGCCCGCGGTCAGGAGCGCGACCAGGTAGGGGATGAGGAACGCCCCACCGCCGTTCTCGTAGGCGACCCCCGGGAAACGCCAGATGTTGCCGAGGCCGACCGCCGATCCGATGGCCGAGAGGATGAAGCCGACCTGGCCGGTCCACTGCTCCCGGGGCCGGACCGCAGCCGAAGGGGCGGGGGCGTTCTGGGTCACTGTCGTCCTCCGTCGTGGCTGTGGTGCGTCACCGCGGTGCCCCCGCACGCTACCAGCCCCGAGGACGGGCGACACCCCTCATTCGGCCCTCGTTACGGATTGCCTTCGCTGAGCTGATCGTGGATCCGGCGCAGGTCCTCCATCAACGAGCCCACGACGATCCAGTTCGTCGCCGATGGTGCGGTCAGTTGCAGGGGTGCCGTGAGCGCCGGGATCGTCGTCGTCGCCGTCGGCTCCGCGCCACCCGACCGGGGCGCGCGGCGCAGATCCAGGCGGATGTCGTGCGCCGCGCGACGCAGCTGATCGGCGATCGCGACGACAGCGGGCTCGGTGGCAAGGCTGGCGTCGTAGTGGTCGTAGACCGCACGCGTCATCCCGATCGTCTGGGTCACGATAGGACCGAAGACGGCGAGGAGCTGCTCGACCTCGCCGAGCTCGCGTCGATACCGCCGGGCCCGCGGATTGAGGGAGAGCGAGTCGCGCGCCGTCGCGATGGCCTCATCGGCGTCGACCACCATCGGTCGCAGCAGCCGAACGGTGAGCATGAGCTCTTCGATCTGCGGACGCGTCTGCTGCGTCGTGAGCGCATCGGCGAGGCGTTCGAGGGATCGAGCGAGTTCCTCCCCGACCCGGTCGACGGCCTCGTGTGCGGGAGTCACGGCGACCGGCGGCACCATCACGATGTGCACCACCATGCCGATGATCGCGCCGATGATGGTCTCGAGGATGCGGTCGACGGCGTAATCGGGGGTGGTGGCGCCCAGGGCGAGCACGAGCACCGCGCTGATGGCGACCTGGTTCGCCGTCCCCGCGGTCACGCGAGCCGCCCACGCCACGATCAGGGCGACGATGATGGCGACCAGGACCACCCAGGTGGCGTCGCCGAACACCATCCCGAGCCCCGAGGCGATGGCCACACCCACGATGACGCCGACGCTGCGTTCGATCGCCTTCGCGAACGACTGGTTGAGGCTCGGCTGCACCACGAGAAGCGCGGCGATCGCGGCGAACACCGGGGGAGGACCCTGGATCAGCCAGCCGGCGACGAGCCAGGCGGCCACGGTCGCGATCGCCGATTTGGCCACCTGCAGCAGAGGCGCGCGACGCGGGGCGCGGATCGCCGAGGTCAGTCGCATACCTCAACGCTAGCCACGTCGGGCGGGGTTGACAGCGCCGACGCCGCCCGATGGGCTGAGGGTTCGTCGAAAGAAGGAGAGCGGATGTCTCGGGTGCTGGTTTTCGGTGGACACGGCAAGGTTGCGATGCTCCTGGCGCCGCTGCTGGTCTCGCGTGGCGACGAGGTGACCGCGGTCATCCGGAATCCCGCTCACGTCGGCGAGGTCGAGGGCACGGGTGCGACGCCCCGCGTGGCCGACATCGAGCAGCTCGACACCGAGGCGCTCGCCGAGCTGGTGGCGGGCCACGACGCGATCGTCTGGTCGGCGGGCGCCGGCGGCGGTGACGCCGCGCGTACGTATGCGGTGGACCGCGATGCGGCGATCCGCTCGATGGACGCCGCGGGCCAGGCCGGTGTCGAGCGCTACGTGATGGTGTCGTGGCTGGGATCGAAGGCCGATCACGGCGTGCCCGAGGACGACGACTTCTTTCCCTATGCCGACGCCAAGCTCGCCGCCGACGATCATCTGCGCGGCACCGGTCTGGAGTGGACCGTGCTCGGACCGGGGGCGCTCCTGGACGAACCCGGCACGGGACGAATCACCATCGATCCGGACGGCCGCGGTGCGGTGCCGCGCGCAGACGTCGCCGCCGCCGTCGCGGCAGCGCTGGTCGAGCCCGCGACGGTCCGGCGGACACTGCGATTCGGCGGGGGAGAGCAGCCGATCGCCGAGGCCTTCGTCGCCGCATCCGACGCGCGGTAGCGCCGCGGGACGCAGCTCACCCCTCGTGGCGTCCGCTACGGTCGAAGTATGAGCGGGGAGGCCCGGGAGAGGGATGACGACGTCGATCTGCTGATCGACGCGTGGTCCCGTCGGCTCCCCGACGTCGATCTCACTCCGCTCGATGTCATGTCGCGACTGCGGCGCGTCGCGCTCCGACTCGCCCGCCTGCGCGCCGAGGCCTTCTTCAGCGCAGGCCTGTCGGTGTGGGAGTTCGATGTCCTGGCCGCTCTCCGTCGCGCAGAGGATCCTCACGAACTGAGCCCTGCCCAGCTGATCGAATCCACCATGATCGGAAGCGCGGCGATGACCAACCGTCTGGAGAAGCTCGCCGCGCGCGGCCTCGTCGAGCGGCGGCCCAACCCGCGCGATGGTCGGGGCGTGCTCGTGCGCCTGAGTCCCGAGGGCACCGAGCGCGTCGACGCCGCGATGACGGAGCTGGTCCGCCGGGAGGCCGAGGAGCTCGCGGGCCTGTCGCGCGAGGAGCAGGGTCTGCTGACCCGTCTCCTGGGGCGTCTCCTGGTCTGAACCGAACACGCGGTGTCGTCGTCGCGCATCCCTGCGCCGCCGCATCCTTTCCTTTCCGCGCCCTCTCCTGCCATGGTGAGTTCATGCGCAGCCCGAAGCTCGTCCTGGCCGTCCTCTCCACGGCGGCATTCGCCCTTTCGCTCAGCGCCTGTGCACCCGGCGCGGCGAATCCCGGGAGCACGTCGGTGATCGCCCCCGTCACCGAGTCGGCCAACGATCTGCAGGGGGCCACGGTCGAGCTCGTCGTCGGTCAGGTGCTCAACATCGACACCGGTGACCTCGCGATCGACAGTTACGAGGGCGAGGTCGCCGATCCCGCCGTGGCGGAATTCGTCCAGGGGAGGGATGACGGCAGCGCCACCTTCAACCCGGGGGTGCGTGCGCTCGCCGAGGGCACGACGACGGTCACGATGACGAATCAGGACGGCGGGATCCAGCCGTTGGAGTTCACCGTCGAGGTCTCCGCGGGCTGACGCTCTCTGATAACCTGAAGTGTCACGCGTGTGACGGTTCCACCATGCCCGGTTTCGATCTCGGGATGACGTGTGGGCCGGTGCGCCACATGTGACGCCGTACGACCACAATCCGCTCCGCCTCGGGGCCGGATCCGACCGCTTTCGCGTGCGGACCAGGCAGCCGAGGCCCGAACACCACACCACCAAGGACAACCCACTACATGACTACCGCAACGACCGCCCCGGCCACCAAGCAGGTCGCGATCAACGACATCGGATCTGCCGAGGACTTCCTGGCCGCGGTCGAAAAGACCCTGAAGTTCTTCAACGACGGAGACCTCATCGAAGGCACCGTCGTGAAGATCGACCGCGACGAGGTCCTCCTCGACGTCGGCTACAAGACCGAGGGTGTCATCCCCTCGCGCGAGCTTTCGATCAAGCACGACGTCGACCCCAACGAGGTCGTCAACGTCGGCGACCACGTCGAGGCGCTCGTCCTCCAGAAGGAGGACAAGGAAGGGCGCCTGATCCTGTCCAAGAAGCGCGCACAGTACGAGCGCGCCTGGGGTGACGTGGAGAAGATCAAGGAGACCGACGGCGTGGTTACCGGCCAGGTGATCGAGGTCGTCAAGGGTGGCCTCATCGTCGACATCGGCCTGCGCGGATTCCTCCCCGCTTCGCTCATCGAGCTGCGCCGCGTCCGCGACCTCACCCCGTACCTGGGTCAGGAGATCGAGGCGAAGATCCTCGAGCTCGACAAGAACCGCAACAACGTCGTGCTCTCGCGTCGTGCTCTGCTCGAGCAGACCCAGTCCGAGTCGCGCACCACGTTCCTCAACAACCTGCACAAGGGCCAGGTCCGCAAGGGAACGGTCTCGTCGATCGTCAACTTCGGTGCCTTCGTCGACCTCGGCGGCGTGGACGGCCTCGTGCACGTCTCCGAGCTGTCGTGGAAGCACATCGAGCACGCCTCCGAGGTCGTCGAGGTGGGCCAGGAGGTCACCGTCGAGATCCTCGAGGTCGACCTCGACCGCGAGCGCGTCTCCCTGTCGCTGAAGGCGACGCAGGAGGACCCGTGGCAGGTCTTCGCCCGCACCCACGCGATCGGTCAGATCGCGCCGGGCAAGGTCACCAAGCTCGTGCCGTTCGGTGCGTTCGTCCGCGTCGCGGACGGCATCGAGGGTCTCGTGCACATCTCCGAGCTCTCGGGCAAGCACGTCGAGCTCGCCGAGCAGGTCGTGTCGGTCGGCGAAGAGGTCTTCGTCAAGATCATCGACATCGACCTCGAGCGTCGCCGCATCTCGCTGTCGCTGAAGCAGGCCAACGAGTCGGTCGACCCCTACGGCACCGAGTTCGACCCGGCCCTCTACGGCATGGTCACCGAGTACGACGAGAACGGGGAGTACAAGTACCCCGAGGGCTTCGACCCGGAGACCAACCAGTGGAAGGAAGGCTTCGACGAGCAGCGCGAGGCCTGGGAGCAGGACTACGCCGCCGCACAGGCGCGCTGGGAGGCCCACAAGGCCGCCGTCGTCAAGGCCCTCGAGGCCGAGGCGAACGCGCCCGCGGTCGAGTCGACGGGTTCGTCCTCGTTCTCGTCCGACACGTCGGGCGGCGGAACGCTGGCCGACGACGAGGCGCTCGCTGCGCTTCGTGAGAAGCTCTCTGGTCGCTGAGCTCGCACCATCCGCGCACAGGGCCGGAACCCGTCACGGGTTCCGGCCCTGTGCCGTGTGCGGACGAACGTGACGGGATGAACCGCGTAGCGTCGGACCGATGAGCGACGCGACCGGGCACCTGCCGGGGAGCCGCGCGTACCGGCGTCTCCTCGTCGCCCTGTTCTTCGCCGGGATCGCCACCTTCGCGCAGCTGTACTCGCCTCAGGCGGTGCTGCCGCTCATCTCCGCCGACCTCGACGTGTCGCCCCCGACCGCCTCCCTCGCGGTGTCGGTGACGACGCTCGGTCTGGCCGCCGCCGTCATCCCGTGGTCCATCGTCGCCGACCGCTTCGGTCGCGTGCCGGCCATGACCGTCGGGATCTGCGCTGCCACGGTCCTCGGGCTGCTGGCGCCGCTGGCCGACGACATCGGCGTGTTCCTCGGCATCCGACTCGCCGAGGGTGTGGCGCTGGGAGCGATCCCCGCCATCGCCCTGGCCTATCTGAGCGAGGAGGTCGACGCGCGCCACACGGCGTCCGCGGCGGGGAGCTACATCGCCGGTACGACCGTCGGCGGGCTCTCGGGACGGCTGGTGTCGGGCCCCGTCGCCGACCTCGTCGAATGGCGGGCCGGAATGTGGGCGGTGGCGATCCTGTGCGCGGCCTCGGCCGTGGTCTTCCTCTGGCTCGTCCCGCGCGCGCGGGGCTTCATCGCCCACCGCCATCGGCCGGAGCGCCGGCTCGGCGAGCGGCTCTCCGCTGTCATGCGAACCCCGGCCCAGCTCGCAATCGACGCGCAGGGATTCCTCCTCATGGGAGCGTTCGTCGCGGTGTTCAACTACCTCGGTTTCCACCTCGCGCAGCCACCGTTCTCCCTGCCCGGGTGGCTGGCGACCCTGCTGTTCCTCTCCTACCTCGCCGGGACGGTCTCATCCCCCTGGGCCGGTGCGCTCGCCGTGCGTCACGGCCGGCTCCCGGTCCTCCTCGGCGGCATCTCGGCGATGCTCGTGGGGCTGGTTGCGCTGCTGGCTCCCACGACCGCGGTCGTCCTCCTCGGTCTCCTCGTCTTCACCGCGGGGTTCTTCGCGGCCCACGCCGTGGCGTCGGGCTGGGCCCCCGTGGCCGCTTCGGCCGATACCCGGGCGCAGGCGTCCTCGCTGTACTATCTCGCCTACTACGGCGGGTCGAGCCTGTTCGGCTGGTGCCTCGGCTTCGTCTACGCCGGGCCCGGCTGGACGGCCTTCATCGCTGCGCTCGCGGCGATGTGCACCGCTGCCGCGGTCACCGCTGCTGTGGTGCTGCGCACCGCAGGTCTCGCGCCTCGATAAAGTGAGCGCGTGACTCAGACGCGCGCGGGCGACACAGACCTCGGCACGGTCCCGCCCCGGGCGCCCGTGGTCCTGACGGCCCTGATCCTGGCCGCGCTGGTGTGCAACATCAACCTCGCCGCCGCCAACGTCGCCCTTCCCGACGTCGGCGACGCCTTCGGCGCCACCCAGACCGCGCTGAATCTCGTCGCCGTCGGGTGCGGGCTGGGGCTTGCGATGTCGGTGCTGTACCTCGGGGCTCTGGCCGACCGCTACGGACGCAAACAGCTGCTTCTGCTCGGCCTCGCTCTCACCGTCGTCGCAAGCTTCCTCTCCGCCTTCTCCCCGACGGTGGAGATGCTCATCGCCGCGCGGATCTTCACCGGTGTCGCAGCCGGCATGGCCTTTCCCACCACCCTGTCGCTGATCACCGCGCTGTGGGCTCAGGGGCCCCGGCGTACCGTGGCCATCGCCCTCTGGTCGGGCGTCAGCGCCACGGCTGCGGTGATCGGCTCCGTGCTGGCAGGGTTGCTGCTGACGATCTGGTGGTGGGGCTCGGCCTTTCTGCTGGCGGCGCCCATCGCTGCGATCGCCTTCGTCCTCGTTGCGCTCTTCGTGCCCTCGCACGTCAAGGAGAACGACGACCCCGTCGATCACCTCGGAGGGGTTCTCGCGACCCTCGCGATCGCCGCGCTCGTGCTCGGGGTGAGTCTGGTCTTCGCGCCCGGTCAGACTCTGCTCGGGCTGATCCTGCTGGGCGCAGCGGTGGTGCTGCTGGCACTGTTCGCCTGGCGCCAGATGGCGGCGCGGCATCCGATCTACGAACTGAGGGTCGCCCGACGGCGCATGTTCTGGGTACCGGCCACCGGTGGCACGATCGTCTTCGGCTCGCTGATGGGGGCGATGTTCGTCGGGCAGCAGTTCCTCCAGAACATCCTCGGGTACAGCACCCTGGAAGCCGGGGTGGCGGTGGTGCCGGCCGCCGTCGGTCTGCTGCTGTGCGCTCCGCTGTCCGCGCGGCTGCTCACCTCGCGTGGGTCGCGCGCGACCATGCTGGCGGGGTATGCGCTCGTCCTGCTGGGCTTCCTCACCACCCTGCTGTGGGGGGAGTCCACGCCGTACGTGCTCGTCGGCGCCGGCTTCCTCTTCATCGGCAGCGGTGCCGCCTTCGCGATGACGCCGGCTTCGCGTGCGCTCACCGAGAGCACGCCGGTCAGACGCGTGGGGATGGCGTCAGCGACCTCGGATCTGCAGCGCGACCTGGGCGGCTCGATCATGCAGGCCCTCCTCGGGGCGGTTCTCGCAGCCGGCTTCGCGGCCTCGTTCGCCCGTCAGATCGCCGCGTCGGCCGAGGCGCAGTCGGTGAGTGCCGAGGTGACGCAGGCGCTGCAGGCCTCGTACGCCTCGGCGCTGCGAGTCGCTGAGCAGTATCCGCAGTACGCCACCGAGATCACCCAGGGGGCGACGCAGTCCCTGCTCGACGGCGCGTTCTCCGCCTATCTGATCGGTGCTGTCGCGATCGTCGTCGGTGCGGTGGTCGTGGCGGTCTTCCTCCCCGGATTCGCCCGCGAGCAGGAGCTCGTCGCGGGGTACGCGCGGGAAGACGCCGAACCGTCGGCAGGGCGGTCGTAGTCGCATGGACGTCACCCCCACCGCATCCGTTCCCTCCGCCGCCCCCGACACGCGCCGCTGGATCGATGTCGTCCTCGCCGATCGCGCGCGCGGGCGTTCGCCCGCTCTCACCCAGCTCCTCCTCGGGGCGCTCGTCCTGGCGGTCGCGATCGCCGTGCTGGCGACGGATGTGGTGGGGAGCATGCCGGTCTTCTTCGCCGGGGTGATCGGGATCTTCATCCTCACCGGACTCGCGCTCGTGGTGCCGTGGGACCGCATGTCCTCGTGGTGGCTGATGGCGATCCCGTTGGCCGACATCGTCGCCGTCGGCGTCATCCGCAGTGCCGCCCCCGCCCTCGGGACGGGATTGCTCTTCATCTTCCCGGTGATGTGGCTGGCGACCGGCTTCGGGATCGCGGGCCTCATCTCGGGGGTGGTCACGGCCAGCGTGACCTACTGGATAACCGTGGCCATCGGGCCGCCGAACGGGGCGGTGCTGAGCACCATCCTCCTGCCCGTCGTCCTCATCGCCGTCGGGCTGACCTCCTTCCTCGCCGCGCGGCGGGCGGCGGCACAGCGGATGCTGCTGGACAAGCAGGCCGCGCTGCTGCGGCAGTCGGCCGAGCGGGCCCGGCGTCAGGAGCAGCTCGTGACCGAGGTGCTCGACGCCGTCGACTTCGGCGTCATCCGCATCGACGAGACCGGCGCGATCACGGTGACCAATGACGCCCATGCCCGCCTGCAGCAGGTGCTCGCCGACGTCGAGGCGGAGGATCAGCTCGAGGCCTACCGCACGGATCGCACGACCCGCCTGCCGCGCGAAGAGCTCCCGCTCGAGCGCGCGCGCCGCGGCGCGGTCTTCCAGGACGAGCGCGTGTGGTTCGGTACGCCGGGCGGCCTGCAGCGGGCGTTGAGCTTCACCGCCCGACGGTTGCGCGATTCCGACGGTCGGGATGCCGGCGCGGTCGTCGTCTCCCGCGATGTCACCGTCGAGATGCTCGCCGCACGGGCGCGGGACGAGGTGATCTCGTCGGTGTCGCACGAGCTGCGGACCCCACTGACGTCGATCCTCGGCTACATCGAGCTCGCCATCGACGACCCCGAGACACCGTCCCGGATCCGATCGAACCTCCAGATCGCCGACCGGAACGCCGAACAGCTGCTCGAGCTCGTCTCCGACGTCCTGACGGCATCGGCGGCTGCCGACGACCGCGTCGAGCTCGTCATGCAGCCGGAGGTCGTGGAGGTCTCCGAGGTCATCCGAGCGGCCGTCGAATCGCTCGTGCTCCGCGCGGGCGAGCGCGGCGTCACCATCGACACGACCCGGCTGCGTCCGGCGCACGCCTATGTCGACCCGCGTCGGCTCGCCCAGGTGATCGACAACCTGCTCTCCAACGCCGTCAAGTACAACCGCGAGGGGGGACGGGTGTCCTTGCAATCGGCGACCACGGGGCGATGGACCGCGATCGTCATCGAGGACAGCGGCGTGGGCATGACGGAGGAGGATGTCGAGGCACTCTTCCAGCGCTATTACCGCGGTGTCGCGGTGCGCTCCTCACCCGTGTCGGGAACGGGTCTCGGTCTCGCGATCAGTCGCGACATCGTCCGCGGGCACGGCGGCGACATCACGGTCAGCAGCGTGCTCGGGGTGGGCTCGACATTCACCGTCACCCTGCCCGCGACCCGTCCAGGCGGAGGAGGGGAGGCCTGATGCTCGCGGATCTCGATCTGGTGACGTCAGCGGTGATGACCGCCCTTGTCGTCTTCGTCGCGGGCACCGTGTTCCTCCTCGAGACCGTGCTTCGTCGCGATGAGGCTGCCGGGCGGGCGTGGGCGCTGGGATTCCTCGGCGCCATCCTGACCTCCCTGCTCTACCTCGCCTGGGCCGCCGATCCCACCGCCTTCTGGGCGGTCGTCGCGGGCAACTCCGCGTTCGTCGCCGGAACCGGCGCGATGTGGATCGGCTGCCGCCTCTACAACGGTCGACGAAACGGTCTTGCCATCGGCATGATCGCCGTGCTCAGCGCGGTCACCGCCGTCGCCACGGTGCTCGAACAGCCGAGCCTCGATGACTGGGCGGGAGCGGCGTGGACGTTCGCCGCTCTCGTCGTCGTGGCCGGTGCGGCGGGGATCGAGTGCTTCCGCGGTTCGCTCGGCGGCATGCGGACGGCGTGGGTGCTCGGCGCCGTGTTCGCCATCGAAGCCGTCTACTTCTCCTTCCGTCTCCTCGCGTTCCTCCTGATCGGCCCCGACGACCCGTTCTTCCAGACGTGGTTCGGCAGCGTCGTCGTGGGGATGCTGACGGTCCTGCTGATGATCGTCGCCGTGGTCGTGACCTCCGTGCTCCGCGCAGGACGGGCGGAACTGCGCCACCAGCGTGCGCTGGCCGGAGCAGAGGATGCTGTGACGGGGATCCTCACCGAGAAGCGTCTTCGCGCCGCCCTGGATTCGCTGACGGCCACGGCCGAAGCCCGGGGCGTGGCGCTCGCGGTGATCGAGGTCAGACTCGACGACCTGGCACACATCGCCACCGCCTTCGGTGAAGACGCGCGCCGCGAGGCGATCGTGGTGTGGCGCGAGGCGGTCCGCAGTCACGCGCCTCTGTTCTCGGTGATGGGGGAGGACGGCGAGGGCGGCATCGCCCTGGTCACGACCGCGTCCTCACCGAGCACCGCCCGCCGGGAGGCCATGACGCTGTACCGCGGCAGTTTCGACGCCCTCGGTCAGCTTTCCGGCGTCGGTCTCCCCGTCGTCGGCGTCGGCGTCGCGCTGACCGAGATCGTCGGATACGAGCCTGAGACGCTTCTTCGGGTGGCGCGCACGAGCGCCGTGAGCGGATTCTCCAGCGCCGACTCGGCGGTGGTGGTCGCGCGCACCGCCGAGGCGTGAGACCTACTCGGGTCGACGCGTCGTCGTCAGCGCCTCGATGCGGGCGCGCAGCTCCCGCGGCCGGAAGGGCTTGCGGAGATACTCGTCGGCGCCGGCGTCCAGTCCCTCCTGCGCATCCGACTCCTGCACGAAGGCCGTGATCATGATGATGTGGGTGGCGCTGAAGCGGCGGATGCGCCGGGCGGTCTCGTACCCGTCGATCCCGGGCATGCTGATGTCGAGGGTGACCACCTCGGGTGACACGCGACGCACCAGCTCCACGCCGTCCAGTCCATTGTCGGCGGCGTGGACGGCGTAGCCCGCCGATTCCAGGACGAGCGAGATGAGCGACCGGATGTCGGCCTCATCTTCGATCACGACGGCTGACTGTGTCACCGCGTTGCCTCGCTCGCTTCCGGCCGCGTTCGGGGGGTGCGTCCGATCGGCCCAGTCTAGAGGGCGCAGCCCTCCGGCGTCCCACGACCTCGGCGTGGCATGCTCGGAACATGTCTCTGCTCGCGCTCACCGGCGGGATCGCCTCGGGGAAGTCGACCATCGCCCGGCGCCTCGCCGACCACGGCGCCGTCGTCGTCGACGCCGACGCGATCGTGCGCCACGTCCAGCTGCCGGGCTCCCCGGTCCTCACGGCGCTCGCCGCGGAGTTCGGCGACGACATCCTCCGCGAGGACGGATCACTGGACCGGGCCGCCCTGGCCGGCCGCACCTTCGGCGATGCCGCGGCGGTCGAGCGTATGAACGCCATCGTGCATCCCGCCGTCCGGGAGGAGTCGGCCCGGCGTTTCGCCGAGGCGTTCACAGCGGACCCCGACGCGGTGGTCGTCTACGACGTCCCCCTTCTGGCGGAGGCCCGCGCCGCGGACCCCTGGGATCTGATCGTGGTCGCCCACGCGCCCGCGGAGATCCGACGGCGACGGCTGGTCGACCTGCGAGGCTTCACGGAGCAGGACGCGACCGCCCGGATCGCCGCGCAGGCGAGCGACGACGAGCGCCTCGCGCTCGCCGACGTGGTGATCGACACTGCGGTGCCGATGGCGGACACGCTCTCCCAGGTCGACCGGCTCTGGCAGGAGCTGCCTCGACGGATCGTAGAGAAAAACGCCAGACGCCGCTGAGTTCGGCGTACCCTGTCGCTACCGATCAGGAGGAGCCGACATGGGAGCGCTCTGGAGATTCCGTCGGCGGCGGAGGGCGCCGTACCGCGCGGTCACCGAGGAAGAGCAGATCTCGAGGTACGTGTACCTGCTGAACACGCTCCCGGCATCGGTCATCGAGAGCGCGCACGCCACGGCGTTCCGCGACCTCCCGCTGGAGCGCCGGCGAGCAATGCTCGCAGAACTCCGTCCTTTCCTCCGTGACGACGAGCGGCAGGATGCCGATGCTGAGCCGTGTCTGCTGGCCACACTCGTCCGCCGTGCCGAGCAGTACCGCAGCGAGCGGGCGGACGGTCGGATGACGCCCGAGGCGGGCGACCCGCGACAGACGGCCGACCCGCGATCGATCCTGATGAGTGCCGGGGTCATGACGGTCGTCGCGCAGCAATTCCTCCTGACCCAGGCGGTCACGGCCTACTTCACCGTCGGCGCCGGGTCTCTCATGCTCGCGGAGCAGCCGGGATGGCTCGTCGACACCGTCGACCCCACGGCGGCATCCGTCGACGCCGGCGGGTACGCCGGCGACGGGGGGTTCGGGGGCGGAGCATTCGGCGACGGCGGCGGCTTCGGTGGAATGGACGCGGGCGGATTCGGCGGCGGTTTCGGCTGACGGAGCGGATGTCGGAGGGCGCGCCTACGCTGGAACAGTGCAGACCACACGATCCGTCAGGCCCTTCGAGGTCGTCAGCGAGTACGAGCCGTCCGGCGATCAGCCGTCGGCGATCGCCGACCTCGCCGCCCGCATCAATGCCGGCGAAACCGACGTCGTCCTGTTGGGAGCGACCGGAACGGGAAAGTCCGCCACCACCGCGTGGCTGATCGAGGCGGTGCAGCGGCCCACCCTGGTGCTGGCGCACAACAAGACCCTGGCCGCCCAGCTGGCCAACGAGTTCCGCGAGCTCATGCCGCACAACGCGGTCGAGTACTTCGTGTCGTACTACGACTACTACCAGCCCGAGGCCTACGTGCCCCAGACCGATACCTTCATCGAGAAGGACTCGTCGATCAACGCCGAAGTCGAGCGGCTGCGCCACTCGACGACGAACTCGCTGCTGTCCCGACGTGACGTCGTGGTGGTCTCGACCGTGTCGTGCATCTACGGCCTCGGCGCGCCCGAGGAGTACCTGCGTGCGATGGTGGCGCTGCAGGTGGGCGAGGTCTACGACCGCGACGCTCTGATCCGCAAGTTCATCTCGATGCAGTACAACCGCAACGACGTGGACTTCTCGCGAGGGAACTTCCGCGTCCGGGGCGACACGATCGAGATCATCCCGGTGTACGAGGAGTACGCGATCCGGATCGAGATGTTCGGCGATGAGATCGAGGCGCTGTACATGCTCCACCCCCTCACGGGTGATGTCGTGCAGCGCATGGAGTCGGTTCCGATCTTCCCTGCCTCTCACTACGTCGCGGGTACCGAGACCGTGCAGCGCGCGATCGGAACGATCGAGCACGAGCTCGCCGAGCGCCTGAAGGAGCTGGAGTCGCAGAACAAGCTGCTCGAAGCGCAACGGCTGCGCATGCGGACGACGTTCGACCTCGAGATGCTTCAGCAGCTGGGTTTCTGTTCGGGGATCGAGAACTACTCGCGTCATCTGGACGGACGGATGCCGGGGGAGCCGCCGCACACTCTGCTGGACTTCTTCCCCGACGACTTCCTCATGGTCATCGACGAGTCGCACGTGACCGTTCCGCAGATCGGTGCGATGTACGAGGGTGATGCCTCTCGGAAGCGCACGCTGGTGGAGCACGGGTTCCGGCTCCCCAGTGCGCTGGACAACCGACCGTTGCGATGGGACGAGTTCAAGGAGCGCATCGGACAGACGGTCTACCTCTCCGCAACCCCCGGACGCTATGAGATGGGCATCGCCGACGGGGTGGTCGAGCAAATCATCCGACCCACCGGACTGATCGACCCGCAGATCGTGGTCAAGCCGTCGAAGGGCCAGATCGATGACCTGCTCGAAGAGATCCGCCTTCGCGTGGAGCGCGACGAGCGCGTGCTCGTGACGACCTTGACCAAGAAGATGGCCGAGGAGCTCACCGACTTCCTCGGCGAGCACGGCGTGCGCGTGCGGTACCTGCACTCCGACGTCGACACCCTGCGACGCGTGGAACTGCTGACCGAACTGCGCGCCGGCGTGTACGACGTCCTGGTCGGGATCAATCTGCTCCGTGAGGGTCTCGATCTTCCGGAGGTTTCGCTGGTGTCGATCCTGGACGCCGACAAAGAGGGCTTCCTCCGATCCGGCACCTCCCTCATCCAGACCATCGGCCGTGCGGCGCGAAACGTCTCGGGTGAGGTGCACATGTATGCCGACACCATCACCGATTCGATGCGGAACGCGATCGACGAGACGAATCGTCGACGCGACAAGCAGATCGCCTACAACCTCGAGCACGGCATCGATCCGCAGCCCCTGCGCAAGCGCATCGCCGACATCACCGAGGTGCTCGCTCGCGAGGCGGACGACACGAAGGCCCTGCTGAACCGCAAGGACGCGCGAGTGAAGTCGGGGAAGGGCAAGTCGCCTACGCCGCAGCTGCGACGGGAGGGCATCGCGGCCGAGGGCGCCGAGCAGTTGGAGGCCACGATCGCCGACCTGTCCGGCCAGATGCTCGCGGCCGCAGGGGAGCTGAAGTTCGAGCTCGCGGCGCGCCTGCGTGACGAGGTGCAAGACCTCAAGAAAGAGCTTCGCGCGATGGAGCGAGCCGGTCATGCCTGACACGTCGATGGCGCAGCGGGTCAGCCTCATCACCCTGGGTGCCACCGACCTCGAACGCGCACTGGCCTTCTACCGCGCCCTGGGGTGGGCGCCGCACGAAAAGTCGATCGACGGCGTCGTCGCCTTCTTCCAGCTCGACGGGTTCGTCCTCGCGCTGTGGGGAAGGGCAGAGCTCGCCGAAGATTCCGGTATCGACGACCCTGGCGGATGGGGCGGGGTGACTCTGGCGCACAACGTGTCCTCCGCCTCCGCGGTCGATGCCCTTCTCGGCGCGGCCGCAGACGCGGGTGCCCGGATCAGTCGTCCGGCCGGGCCGACCCCGTGGGGCGGATACTCGGGTGTCTTCGTCGATCCCGACGGGCACCCGTGGGAGATCGCGCACAATCCCGGATGGCGGCTCGACGCTGCGGGGCGGGTGTCGATCGGCTGAGAGGATCGTGCCTCGGTTCTCGCTCGGCGCGAACGCCGGACTCCATGTCGGAGGCCCCACCTACACTTGACGGGTGCCCATCGTTCCCGTCGCCCTGCCCGGTTCCCCCGCTTCCACAGGCCTTCCGACCGGCTCCGCATCCGGCGGAAATCTCTCCTTCGGGTCGTCCGGAAAACTCAGCGTCCGAGGCGCGCGCGTCCACAATCTGAAGGACGTCGACCTCGACATTCCCCGTGACTCGCTCGTGGTCTTCACCGGCTTGTCGGGGTCGGGGAAGTCCAGCCTCGCCTTCGACACGATCTTCGCCGAAGGTCAGCGCCGATACGTCGAGTCGCTGAGCGCCTACGCCCGTCAGTTCCTCGGCCAGGTCGACCGGCCCGACGTGGATTTCATCGAGGGCTTGAGCCCCGCCGTCTCGATCGATCAGAAGTCGACCAACCGCAACCCGCGGTCGACGGTGGGCACGATCACCGAGATCCACGACTACATGCGTCTGCTGTGGGCCCGCATCGGCATACCGCACTGCCCCGAGTGCGGAGAGATCATTCAGCGGCAGACCGTGCAGCAGATCGCCGATCAGCTCATGGAACTCCCCGAGCGCACCCGCTATCAGATCGTCGCGCCGGTGGTCTCGCAGAAGAAGGGCGAGTTCGTCGACCTCTTCAAAGAGCTGAGCGCGAAGGGCTACTCTCGCGCCATCGTCGACGGCGACATGGTTCAGCTCGCCGACGCCCCGACGCTGAAGAAGAGCTACAAGCACGACATCGCGGTGGTCGTCGACCGCCTGGTCGCAAGCCCCGACATCCTCTCCCGGGTCACCGACTCGGTCGAGACGGCGCTGGGCCTGGCCGGCGGAGTCATGCAGGTCAACTTCGTCGACCGCGAGGGCGACGAGGCCTGGCAGTCCTTCTCCGAGAAGTTGGCGTGCCCGAACGGGCATCCGCTGCAGCTGACCGAGATCGAACCGCGGACGTTCTCCTTCAACGCTCCGTTCGGCGCCTGTCCCGCCTGCTCGGGTCTGGGCACCCGCATGTCGGTGGATGTCGAGCTCATGATCGGCGACGAGGACCTCTCGATCCGCGACGGCGTGCTGATCCCGTGGACGACACAGGGCAAGGGACTCTTCCAGTACTACGAGCGGCTGCTGGAGGGTCTTGCCCGCGACCTGGATTTCTCGCTCGACACCCCGTGGCGCAAGCTCCCCGCCGACATCAAGGACGCGGTTCTGCGCGGCGAGAACTACAAGGTCACCGTCCGGTGGAAGAACCGGTACGGGCGGGAGATGCGGTACTCCTCGGGCTTCGAGGGCGTCGTCCCCTACATCGAGCGGCAGTATCTGCAGGCCGAGTCCGACACACAGCGGCAGCGCTGGGCGGAGTTCCTGCGCGAGGTCCCCTGCCCCGTCTGCGACGGGGCGCGGCTGAAGCCCGAGGTGCTGGCGGTGCAGGTGCATGGACATTCCATCGCGGATGCCTCGCGGCTGAGCCTGGGTGACGCCCACGCGTTCTTCGCCGACCTCGAGCTGACCCCGCGGGAAGCCAAGATCGCGGCGCAGGTGCTGCGCGAGATCCGCCTCCGGCTGGACTTCCTCATCCAGGTGGGGCTGAACTACCTCAACCTCAGTCGTTCGGCCGGTTCGTTGTCGGGGGGAGAGGCGCAGCGCATCCGTCTCGCGACCCAGATCGGCTCAGGCCTCACCGGCGTGCTCTACGTTCTCGACGAGCCCTCCATCGGTCTGCACCAGCGTGACAACCGTCGCCTGATCGAGACGCTGGTCAAGCTCCGCGATCTCGGCAACACCCTGATCGTCGTCGAACACGATGAGGAGACGATCCACGCCGCGGACTGGATCGTCGACATCGGTCCGCGCGCGGGCGTCGACGGTGGCGAGGTGGTGCACTCCGGACCGCTCGATGATCTCCTGGCCGACCCGCACTCGATCACCGGCGACTATCTCTCCGGTCGGCGCGCGATCCCGACGCCCAAGAAGCGGCGCCGGATCGATCGCTCGCGCAAGATCAGCGTCGTGGGTGCCCGGGCGAACAACCTCCGCAACGTCACCGTCGACTTCCCCCTCGGTGTGCTCACGGCCGTCACCGGGGTCAGCGGCTCCGGCAAATCGTCACTGGTGAACGACATCCTCTATCAGGTGCTGGCATCGCGGCTGAACGGTGCGCGCACCGTGCCGGGAAAGCACACGAGAGTGACGGGTCTGGACAACCTCGACAAGGTCGTCCACGTCGATCAGGCACCCATCGGCCGTACGCCTCGCTCGAATCCCGCGACCTACACGGGCGTCTTCGACCGCGTCCGCACCCTCTTCAGCGAGACCCCCGAAGCCAAGGCCCGGGGCTATCAGCCGGGCCGGTTCAGCTTCAACGTCAAGGGGGGCCGCTGCGAGGCGTGCTCGGGTGACGGCACGATCAAGATCGAGATGAACTTCCTCCCCGACGTCTACGTCGACTGCGAGGTCTGCCACGGCAAGCGGTACAACCGCGACACCCTCTCGGTGCACTACAAGGGCAAGAACATCGCCGAAGTGCTCGAGATGCCGATCTCCGAGGCGGCGGAGTTCTTCGAGCCCATTCAGGCCATCCACCGCTACCTGAAGACCCTCGTCGACGTCGGCCTAGGCTACGTGAGGCTCGGACAGTCGGCGACGACCCTCTCCGGGGGCGAAGCGCAGCGCGTCAAGCTCGCGACGGAGCTGCAGAGGCGCTCGAACGGACGCAGCATCTACGTCCTCGACGAGCCGACGACGGGGCTGCACTTCGAAGACGTGCGTCGATTGCTCGAGGTGCTGAACGGGCTGGTCGACAAGGGGAATTCGGTCATCGTGATCGAGCACAACCTCGATGTCATCAAGTCGGCCGACTGGGTGATCGACCTCGGGCCCGAGGGCGGATCGGGCGGGGGTCAGGTGATAGCCACGGGCACACCCGAGCAGGTCGCGCGCGTCGAGGAAAGCCACACCGGCGCCTTCCTGGCCGAGGTGCTCGGCGAGTCGGCGGTCCGCAAGGCCGGCTGAGTCGGCCGTGACGACCACCGAACGCGCCCCCCGCCGGGGCCGACCGCAGCTGTCCTACCGGCCCAAGGCTGGTGAGATCCCCACCAATCCGGGGGTCTACCGGTTCCGCGATGGGCAGGGACGCGTGCTCTACGTCGGCAAGGCGAAGAACCTCCGCGCCCGCCTGTCGAACTACTTCGCTCCGCTGCACACCCTCCACGAGCGCACGCGACGGATGGTGACCACCGCGACGTCGGTGGAGTGGACGGTGGTCGCCACCGACGTCGATTCCCTGCAGCTGGAGTATCAGTGGATCAAGGAGTTCGATCCCCCCTTCAACGTCCGCTACCGCGACGACAAGTCCTACCCGTTCATGGCTATCACCCTGGGCGATGAGGCTCCGCGCGTGATGGTGACCCGCAACCACCGGATCGCGGGGGCGAAGTATTTCGGGCCGTATCCCAAGGTGTGGGCGGTCCACGACACGATCGACCTGCTCATCAAGGTCTTCCCGATCCGCACGTGCAGCGACGCGTCGTACAAGAAGGCGATGGCTTCGGGGCGCCCGTGCTTCCCGGGGCAGATCGGCCGCTGCGGCGGACCGTGTTCGATGAAGGTGACGATCGAGGAGCATCGCGCCGTCGTCGACGACTTCATCGCCTTCATGGCGGGCGGCGACCAGCGCTTCACCCGCGAGATGACCGCCCGGATGAACGAGGCCTCGGCGGCGATGGACTACGAATCCGCGGCGGTGTACCGAGACAAGCTCCAGGCCATCGACGCGGTCCTCAAGCGCAGCGCCCTCGTTCTGCCCTCCGACACCGATGCCGATCTCTTCGGCATCGCCGAAGACGAACTCGCCGCCGCCGTGCAGCACTTCGTCGTCCGCGGCGGCCGGGTGCGCGGTGTGCGTGCGACCACCATCGAGAAGGAGATCGACATCTCCGGGGCCGACCTCGTCGATCAGGTGCTGCAGCGCACATACGGCGACGCCGCGGCAGCCGACATCCCACGCCAGGTGCTCGTACCCGAACTTCCTGATGACGCGCAGGAACTGGAGGAGTGGCTCCGCGAGAGGCGCGGTAAGAAGGTCTCGATCGGTGTCGCCCAGCGGGGGCAGAAGGCGGAGCTGATGAAGACGGCGACGCTGAACGCCCAGCAGGCACTCATGCTGCACAAGACCCGCCGTACGAGTGACTACGTCGCTCGCACCCAGGCGCTGACCGATCTGCAGGAGGCGCTGGGTCTGGACGAAGCGCCCCTGCGGATCGAGTGCTACGACGTCTCCCACCTCGGGGGGACCAACGTCGTCGCGTCGATGGTCGTCTTCGAAGACGGACTGCCGCGCAAGGATCAGTACCGTTCCTTCAAGGTGGAGCAGACCTCGGATGACACCGACTCGCTCCATCAGGTGCTCACACGCCGGTTGGCCTACCTCGATCGACCCGAGGACCAGGAAGAGACGTCGGAAGAGTGCGTCGTCGCGCGCAAACGGCCCCGCTTCGCCTACCCGCCCCAGCTTCTTCTCGTCGACGGCGGTCAGCCGCAGGTCGCCGCCGCAGCCCGGGCCCTCGCCGACGCCGGACACTCCGAGATCGCCCTGGCGGGAATCGCCAAGCGGCTCGAGGAGGTGTGGCTGCCCGGCGACGACTTCCCCGTCATCCTGCCGCGCACCAGCGAGGCCCTCTATCTCCTCCAGCGCCTGCGCGACGAAGCCCATCGATTCGCGATCAGACATCAGCGCAGCCGCCGTCGTCGCGACATCCAATCCGTGCTGACCGAGGTGCCCGGCCTCGGAGAGGCCCGCATCCGCGCCCTTCTCCGCCACTTCGGGTCGGTGACCGCGCTGAAGAAGGCGACACCCGACGAGATCGCCGAGCTCCCCGGTGTGGGGCCGAAGCTCGCCGCCGCGATCGTCGACCACCTCGCCGATGGGTAACCTGGAGCAGACGACGGGGGAGGGCATGGCCGACGAACAGACGACGCCGGGTGAGATGCTCATCGTCTCGGGGATGTCGGGCGCAGGGCGTTCCACGGCGGCGAACGCCCTCGAAGACCTCGAGTGGTACGTGGTGGACAACCTGCCCCCGCAGATGCTGAAGCCGCTGCTCGATCTGACCGAGCTCGCCGCCCACGCGCTGCCCAAGGTGGCCGTGGTCGTCGACGTCCGGGGGCGCAATCTCTTCGCTGAGCTCCCGCAGGCGCTGCACGATCTGCGCGACCGACGCCAGCTGCGCGTGCTCTTCCTCGATGCCTCCGACGAGGTGCTCGTGCGTCGCTTCGAGGCCGTACGTCGTCCGCATCCGCTGCAGGGCGAGGGCACGATCCTCGATGGGATCCGGCGCGAACGGCAGCGACTGGCCGCGATCCGTGAGAACGCCGACCTCATCATCGACACCTCGCAGTTCAACGTCCACCAGCTGGCGACCCACATGGTCGACCTCTTCTCGGAGGAGGGTGCGGCACGGCACGTGGTGACCGTCATGAGCTTCGGATTCAAGTACGGTCTTCCGCCCGACGCCGACCTCGTCGCCGACATGCGCTTCCTCCCCAACCCCTACTGGAACGATCAGCTGCGGCCACTGACGGGCGTCGACGAGGGTGTGCGCGACTACGTCCTCGAACAGGAGGGCGCGGTGGCGTTCATCGACGCGTATGCCGCCGCACTCCGACCGGTGCTCGAGGGCTACCAGCGCGAGAACAAGCGGCACTCGGTCGTGGCGATCGGCTGCACCGGCGGAAAGCACCGTTCGGTGGTGATGGCCCGCGAACTCGCCGCACGACTGGGCGAGGTTCCCGGTGTCGCCGTTCGCGTGAAGGATCGCGACCTGGGGCGCGAGTAGCCGAGGCCGTGGTCGTGGGCGGCGGGGCGCCCGAGTAGGCTGGAGCGTCGTTCCGACCCATGCTGAGGAGTCCCGTGTCGCTGACCGCTGAGGTGAAGGCCGAATTGACCGCTGTCCGCGACCCGCGGCCGACGGCACGAGTGGCCGAACTGACGTCGCTGCTGAGGTTCGCGGGCGGTCTGCACTCCATCGCCAATCGGGTCGCGGTCGAAGCCGAGGTCGACACCGAAGCCTTGGCGCGTCGCGTCGCGCGTGATCTCGTCGAGCTCTACGGCGTTCGTCCCGAACTCGTCCACGTGCATGGCTCGGGGGCCCGTAACGGCAGCCACTACGCCGTCCGGGTGATCGAGGGCGGTGAGACCCTCGCCCGCCAGACCGGACTCCTCGACCAGCGACGCCGACCCGTCCGCGGCCTCCCGAATCGGCTCACCACCGGTGCCCGCCCCGACCTCGCGGCCATCTGGCGCGGCGCTTTCCTCGGCGCCGGTGCGCTCAGCGAGCCGGGACGATCAGCGGCGCTGGAGATCAGTTGCCCCGCCTCGGAGGCCGCGATGGCGCTCGTGGGTGCCGCGCATCGATTGGGCATCCCGGCGAAGGCGCGCGAAGTCCGCGGCATTCCCCGCGTGGTCGTCCGCGAGGGGGAGGGTATCCGCGTCGCCCTGGCCGAGATGGGCGCTGCGCGCGCGGCGGCTCAGTGGGATCAGCTCCGCCAGCGCCGTGAGGTGCGCGCCGGCGTGAATCGACTGGTGAACTTCGACGACGCCAACCTCCGCCGCTCGGCGCAGGCGGCGGTCGCCGCGTGCGCACGGGTCGAGCGGGCGCTGGAGATCCTCGGCGACGAGGTGCCGGAGCACCTGCGTCAGGCCGGTGAGCTCCGTCTCGCGCACCGCGACGCCAGTCTCGACGAGCTGGGTCACCACGCCGACCCGCCGCTGACCAAGGACGCCGTCGCCGGCCGCATCCGTCGTCTGCTCGCCATGGCCGACAAGAAGGCCGAGACGGACGGGATCCCCGGCACCGAGTCGGCGGTTCCTGCCGGCGTGGACGACTGATACAACGTCTCGTCGCGGGGAACAAGCCCGGAGACCGATTGTTGGGTCTCAGTAGGATGAAACCCGTCACCCTCGCTGCGCCGGGGAGCCTCGGCGCGCGCCGATAGGAAGAAGAGAATATGGCGAAGTACACCTTGCCCGACCTCCCCTACGACTACGCCGCGCTGGAGCCGCACATCAGCGGCAAGATCATGCAGCTGCATCACGACAAGCACCACCAGGCGTACGTCACCGGTGCGAACACCGCGCTCGAGCAGCTCGCCGAGGCGCGTGAGAGCGGCAACCTCGCGAACGTGAACAAGCTCGAGAAGGATCTGGCGTTCAACCTCGGCGGACACGTCAATCACTCCATCTTCTGGACCAACCTCTCGCCCGAGGGCGGCGGACAGCCCGAGGGCGAGCTCGCCGCCGCGATCGCGGAGTTCTTCGGCTCGTTCGAGAAGTTCCAGGCCCACTTCACCGCCGCCGCGACCGGCATCCAGGGCTCGGGTTGGGCGGTTCTCAGCTGGGACCCGATCGGCGAGCAGCTGATCATCCAGCAGCTCTTCGACCAGCAGGCCAACACCGCCCAGGGGACGGTGCCGATCTTCCAGCTGGACATGTGGGAGCACGCCTTCTACCTCGACTACCTGAACGTCAAGGCCGACTACGTCAAGGCGGTGTGGAACATCGCCAACTGGCAGAACGTCGCCCAGCGCCTCGACGCCGCCCGTGAGAAGACCTCGGGCCTGCTGGTACTGTCATAGCAAGCGCGGCGTCCCAGCGGGATCGCCCGCTGGGACGCCGTTGTTCCATTCCTTTCCTCACCTTCGCAACCCCTCGCGCTCGCGCGCACGACACAACAGGAGTCCTCTCTCGTGGCTGTCAAGATCGGAATCAACGGCTTCGGCCGCATCGGACGCAACTACCTTCGCGCGGCTCTCGCGCAGGGCGCTGACATCGACATCGTCGCGGTCAACGACCTCACCGACAACAAGACCCTCGCGCACCTGCTGAAGTACGACTCCGTCGGAGGCGTGCTCGACGCCGAGGTCTCGTACACCGAGGATTCCATCACCGTCGGCGACAAGACCATCAAGGTCTTCGAGGAGCGCGATCCCGCCAACCTGCCCTGGGGCGAGCTGGGTGTCGACATCGTCATCGAGTCCACCGGGCGCTTCACCAAGGCGGAGGACGCCAAGAAGCACATCGCCGGCGGTGCCAAGAAGGTTCTCATCTCGGCCCCTGCCACCGGTGACGACGCCACCATCGTCATGGGTGTGAACGAAGAGACCTACGATCCGGCGACGGACGTCATCATCTCCAACGCCTCGTGCACCACCAACTGTCTCGCACCGCTCGCGAAGGTCTTCAACGACGCGTTCGGCATCGAGCGCGGCTTCATGATGACCGCGCACGCCTACACCGCCGACCAGAACCTCCAGGACGGCCCGCACGGCGACCTGCGGCGCGCACGAGGTGCCGCCATCAACATCGTCCCGGCCTCGACCGGGGCTGCCAAGGCCATCGGGCTGGTCCTGCCCGAGCTCAACGGCAAGCTGAGCGGCTCGTCCTACCGCGTTCCCGTTCCCACCGGGTCCATCGTCGACCTGACGATCGTCACCCCCACCGAGGGGCTCACGGTCGACCAGATCAACGCCGCCTACAAGGCCGCGGCTGCCGAGGGGCGCCTCGAGGGAATCCTGGAGTACACGGAGGACCCGATCGTCTCCAGCGACATCCAGGGCAACCCGCACTCGTCGATCTTCGACGCGGAGCTGACCAACGTCAGCGGCAACCTCGTGAAGGTCTCCGCCTGGTACGACAACGAGTGGGGCTACTCCAACCGCCTGGTTGACCTCACCGAGTACGTGGCCGAGCGTCTCTGAGTCGACGGATGGCACTGCGTACCCTCGGGTCCCTCGGCCCGCTGGCCGGCAAGCGCGTCCTCGTCCGCTGTGATCTGAACGTCCCCCTGCGGGACGGTCGCATCACCGACGACGGCCGCGTGCGCGCCTCGCTTCCGACCCTGAACGCGCTCATCGATCAGGGTGCCCGCGTGGTGGTCTGCTCCCACCTCGGTCGTCCCGACGGCGCTCCCGACCAGAAGTACAGTCTCGCGCCGGTGGCCCAGCGCCTGTCGGAGCTGCTCGGCAAGCCCGTCGCCTTCGCGCGCGACACGGTGGGGGAGTCGGCTCACGAGGCGGTCGCCGCCCTGGAGGACGGCGACGTGGCGGTGCTGGAGAACCTGCGTTTCCAGCCGGGGGAGACGGCGAAGGATGACGCGGAGCGTCGCGCGTTCGCCGCGGAGCTCGCCGGTCTCGCCGACGCCTTCGTCTCCGACGGGTTCGGCGTCGTCCATCGCAAGCAGGCCAGCGTGTTCGATGTCGCGGATCTGCTGCCGCGGGCAGCGGGGCTCCTCATCGAGAAGGAGCTCGACGTCCTCGACCGCCTCACCGAGAATCCCGAGCGGCCGTACACCGTCGTCCTCGGCGGCTCGAAGGTCAGCGACAAGCTGGGCGTCATCGAGCATCTCCTGCCGCGGGTGGACCGGCTCCTGGTCGGCGGCGGGATGATGTTCACGTTCCTCGCCGCCGAGGGTCACTCCGTGGGTAAGAGCCTCCTCGAGGAGGACCAGCTCGACACCGTCCGCCGCTACGTCGAGGACGCCCGCACCCGCGGCGTCGAGCTGGTGCTTCCGGTCGACGCGGTGGTCGCCGCCTCGTTCGCCGCCGACGCCGACCACGTCGTCGCCCCCGTGTCGGCTCTGGAGGAGACGCCTTTCGGTGCCGACGGCCTGGGCCTGGACATCGGCCCCGACACCGCCGCGCTCTTCGCCGACCTCGTCGCCGACAGCCGCACCGTCTTCTGGAACGGCCCGATGGGCGTGTTCGAGATGCCCGCCTTCGCCGCCGGCACCCGCCGTGTCGCCGAGGCGCTGACCAAGGTCTCCGGACTCAGCGTGGTCGGGGGCGGCGACTCGGCGGCCGCGGTGCGGCAGCTCGGCTTCGCCGACGAGCGATTCGGCCACATCTCCACCGGAGGTGGCGCGAGCCTCGAATTCCTCGAGGGAAAGAAACTCCCCGGACTGGAGGTCCTCGGATGGCAGGCGTGAGTACTGATTCGACTGCGTCGCAGGCCAGGCGCACCCCGTTCATCGCCGGCAACTGGAAGATGAACCTCGACCACCTGCAGGCGGTCGCCTTCGTGCAGAAGCTGCACTGGACCCTTAAGGATGCCGGCCACGAGACCGGCAGCGTCGAGGTGGGCCTGTTCCCGCCGTTCACCGATCTCCGCACGGTGCAGACGCTCGTCGATGCCGACAAGATCCCGTTCGCCCTCGGCGCTCAGGACCTCTCCGCACACGACTCCGGTGCTTACACGGGTGAGATCTCCGGCACGTTCCTGGCGAAGCTCGAGTGCCGATACGTCATCATCGGTCACTCCGAGCGTCGGCTGTACCACGGCGAGACGGACGAGATCGTCGCCTCGAAGGTCGCCGCGGCCCTGCGTCACGGGCTCGTGCCCGTCATCTGCGTGGGCGAGACGGCGGAAGATCTCGAGACGCACGGTGCCAGCGCCGTGCCGGTGGCTCAAGTGGAGAAGGCGCTCGCGGGTCTCGCGCAGGGGAGCGAGGTCGTCGTGGCCTACGAGCCCGTCTGGGCGATCGGATCCGGCCAGGCGGCGACCCCCGAACAGGCCCAGGAGGTCTGCGCGAAGCTGCGCGCCGTGGTCGGTGCATCGCTCGGAGAGGAGGCGGCCCTGCGCACGCGTGTGCTGTACGGCGGCTCGGTCAAGTCCGGCAACATCGCCCGCTTCATGCGCGAGCCCGATGTCGACGGTGCGCTCGTCGGGGGAGCCAGCCTCGTCGTGGATGAGTTCGCCGCCATCATCCGGTACCAGAAGCACGTCGGAGTCTGACCTCGGCGGCAACCCGACCTATACTTGACCCCTGTGCGGTTCGCCCGGACCGCGCTGAAAGGCCACTACGACTGTGCAGATCCTCGAGTTCGTCCTGCAGGTGCTCCTCGGCATCACGAGCCTCCTGCTGACCCTCCTCATCCTCCTTCACAAGGGACGCGGTGGGGGACTCTCCGACATGTTCGGGGGAGGGATGACGTCGGCTCTGGGGTCGTCGGGCCTTGCCGAGCGCAACTTGAACCGCTTCACGGTGGTCCTCGCTCTGGCGTGGTTCGCCTCCATCGTGGCCCTCGGCCTCATCACCAAGTTCCAGGGACTGTAAGACATGGCAACCGGAGGAAATGCGATCCGCGGCACCCGAGTGGGTGCCGGCCCGATGGGCGAGCAGGATCACGGGTATCACGCAGAACGCATCGCCGTCTCGTATTGGGACGCGCTGGGCAACGAGACGGTTCGGTACTTCGCCGCGGGAATCCCCGATGAGGAGATTCCCGACACGATCGACTCGCCGCACTCCGGTCTTCCGGCCGGACGTGATCGAGAGAACCCGCCGGCCGTGGCCAAGACCGAACCGTACAAGACGCACCTGGCGTACGTGAAGGAGCGTCGCACCGAGGAAGAGGCCGACGCCCTCCTCGAGGACGCGCTGAACCAGCTCCGCGAGCGTCGCGGCCAGTAGACCTGCGCCGTCGGCCGTGCCGGGGCTCTCAGTAGTCCTGGTCGATCAGCTCAGGTGGCACCTGGGCTGCGGCTGCCTGGTCGACGAAGAACACCGTGCGCCGGGTGCCCTTCGCACCCGCGGCGGGCACGCTGGGGTAGCTCGCCCCTGCGAGAGCGAGACCGAGCGCCGACGCCTTGTCAGCACCTGACAGCACGAGCCAGACCCGCTGTGACGAGTTGATCACCGGTCGGGTGAAGGTGAGCCGCTGCGACGGCGGCTTGGGGGAGTCGCGCACGGCGACCACCGATGCGTCGGTGACGAGGATCTCGGGGCGGTCGGGGAAGAGCGATGCGATGTGACCGTCGGGTCCGACGCCGAGGAAGCTGATGTCGAACGTCGGCCAGTGCGGATGATCCGACGTCCCGTACCGCGCGAGCTCGGCGGCGTACGCGGCCGCGGCTTCGTCGAGGTCCAGACCCTCGTCACTGGCCGGAGCGGCGTGGATGTGCGCATCCGGAAGAGCGTTCAGCAGCGCCTCCCTGCTCTGACGCTCGTTGCGCTCGGGGTGGAACCGTCGCACGAAACGCTCGTCGCTCCACCAGAAGTGCACCCGCGTCCAGTCGATGGGGTACCGAGGAGCCTGCGCGGCGGCGGCACGCAGCACGGCCGCCCCGCTGACGCCACCCGTCAAAGCGACATGGACGTCTCGGGAGGCCGACTTCTTGGCGACCCGGGTGAGGAAACGCTCGGCGACGGAGTCGGCCAGCGCGGCAGCGTCGGAGGTGATGACGACGCGCTTCTCGCCGGACGAATCAGTCATGTGTCTCCTGCGTCGTAGGCGGATCGAGAAGCGCCCAGCCCTCGGTGATCACTCGACCGTACAGGACATCGGGGTCGAGGCGACGCAGCTCCTCGGCGAGGCACTCCCGCAGGCTCCGCCGGGGGAACGCGAGGTCGTGCTGGGGCTGACCGGGCTGTGTGAGCAGCGCCACGGCAGGACTCGGTCGCTCGAGGACGACGTCACCGCTTTCACGCACGAGGGTCACCGACTTGATGCCGTGCGGCCACTCCGCGGTGGGGAGGTAGCCCCAGTCGACGGGCACATCGAGGGCGAGACGCAGCCACGCGGCCAGGAGCGCCGTGGAGGGCGAGTCTGACGCGCCGCGGACGGTGATGCTCGTGACATTCTCGAACGGCGGCTGATCGAGGATCGCTGCCAGCTGTTCCCGCCACCGGGTGAGGCGGGTCCACGCGAGGTCGGTGTCTCCTGGCCGGTACTTCTCGCCGAGGGAGGCGACCCACGCCGACGGATCGGGTTTGGTCGCGGCATCCGTGATCCGTCGCTGAGCGATCTTTCCGATCGAGGTCTGCGAGGGGATGTCGGGGGTGTCATCCGGCCACCACACCACGACCGGCGCGTCCGGGAGCAGGAGCCCCGTGACAAGGCTCTCGAGATTGGTCGAGCCCGCCTCGCCGAGGGCGTGGAGGGTCACGACCTCGCTGGCACCGGCGTCGCCGCCGACGCGGATCTGCGCGTCCAGCCGCGGCGGGGAGTGTTCGCCATTCGTCATCACGACGATGACGCGCATCGGATGCTCGCGCGAGGCGGCGTTGGCGACGTCGATGACGTCTTCCTGCGCGCCCTGCTGGGTGACGATGATGAGCGTCAGGACGCGTCCGAGCGCGACCGCGCCGCCCTCCTCCCGGACGTTGACGAGGGCGCGCGAGATCTTGCTGACAGTGGTGTCGGGCAGATCGACGATCATGGACGCCTCCAGGTGCGGCCGTCGCGGGCGAGCATCGCCTCGGCGGATTCCGGGCCCCAGGAGCCCGGGGAATACTGCTCGAGCGGTCCCTCCTGAGCGGCCCAGAACTGTTCGATGGGATCGAGGATCCGCCACGACAGTTCCACCTCCTCGTGCCGCGGGAACAGCGGCGGGTCACCCAGCAGGACGTCGAGGATGAGGCGTTCGTACGCCTCCGGGCTCGCCTCGGTGAAGGCGTGGCCGTAGCCGAAGTCCATCGTGACGTCTCGGACCTGCAGGCCCGCGCCCGGCACCTTCGACCCGAACCGGATGGTCACGCCCTCATCGGGCTGCACCCGGATCACCAGGGCGTTCTGACCGAGCCCCGAGGTCTGGTTGCGCGAGAACAGCAGTTCGGGTGCGCGTTTGAACACCACCGCGATCTCCGTGACGCGGCGTCCGAGACGTTTTCCGGTGCGCAGGTAGAACGGCACCCCCGCCCACCGACGCGTGTTGACCTCGAGGGTGATGGCGGCGTAGGTCTCGGTGGTGGACTCGGGGTTCATCCCCTCCTCCTCCAGGAATCCGAGAACCCGTTCGCCACCCTGCCAGCCTCCGGCGTACTGACCGCGCGCGGTGGAGCGGGCCAGGTCTTCGGGCAGGGTCACCGCGGCGAGCACCTTCTCCTTCTCCGCGCGCAGATGCTGGGCGTCGAACGAGATCGGCTCCTCCATCGCGGTGAGTGCGAGGAGCTGCAGGAGGTGGTTCTGGATGACGTCGCGCGCGGCGCCGATCCCGTCGTAGTAGCCGGCGCGACCGCCCACGCCGATGTCTTCGGCCATGGTGATCTGCACGTGATCGACGTAGTTGCGATTCCAGATGGGTTCGTACAGCTCGTTGGCGAACCGCAGGGCGAGGATGTTCTGGACGGTCTCTTTGCCCAGGTAGTGGTCGATCCGGAAGATCGAGTCGGTCGGAAACGCGCTTCGCAACGCGTCGTTCAGAGCCTGCGCCGAGGCCAGATCGTGTCCGAAGGGTTTCTCGATCACCACGCGCCGCCACCGTTCGGGGCGGTCGGCGGTGTCGTCGACGAGTCCCGATGCCTTCAGCTGCTCGGCGACGATCGGGAAGTCCTTCGGCGGGATCGAGAGGTAGAACGCATGGTTGCCCATCGTTCCCCGCTCGGCGTCGAGCTGGTCCACCGTCTCGCGCAGGCGTCGGAACGCGTCGGCGTCGCCGAATTCGCCCGAGACGAACCGGATGCCTTCCAGCAGCTGCGCCCAGGTCTCCTCACGGAATTCGGTGCGGGCGTTCGCGCGCACCGCGTCGTAGACGACCTGGGCGAAGTCCTGGTCCTCCCAGTCGCGGCGGGCGAAACCGACGAGTGCGAACCCCGGAGGAAGGAGCCCGCGGTTCGCGAGGTCGTACACCGCGGGCATCAGCTTCTTGCGGGAGAGGTCACCGGTCACGCCGAAGATCACCAGGGCGCTCGGCCCCGCGATACGGTTCAAGCGCCGGTCTTCAGGGTCGCGGAGGGGGTTGCGTCCGCGGGAGATCTCGACACCCGACGCTGCTGCGCCGCTGCTCGATCCGGGGATCTCGTCGGTCATGAACGTCCTACTGGGCGGCTTCGAACAGGGAGAGGACCTCGGCCTGCGGGTCGGTCAGCGTGAGCGTCACGACCGGGCGGCCGTGACCGTCAGCCAGGACGCTGGCGTCACCGGCGGCCTGTGCCTGGATCAGCTGGCCGAAGGTGAAGGGGCGACCGGGGATCTCGAGGTCGACATCGGTCTGCTCGAGGATCTGCAGGTACACGCCCGTCGCGGGCCCGCCCTTGTGGTACTGACCCGTCGAGTGCAGGAACCGCGGACCCCAGCCGAAGGTGGTCGGGCGACCGGAGTCGGCGGCGACGAGCTCGCGGAGACCCTGGAGCTGCGGAAGGTCGAGTCGGTTGACGTACGCCTGGATCGAGACGTAGCCGTCGGCCGGAAGCTGCGCCCACAGGGCATCGAGCACGCCGGCGACGGTTCCTGATGCCGCGAGCGCCGGGTCGGAGACCCGCACCTCCACGCCGTCGAGGGTGAAGGCGGGTGCCGAGGGCTCCGGGCGGGCATCGAGCAGACCGCGGGCGGCGGTCTTGGCCGACTCCACGTCGGGCTGATCGAAGGGGTTGATCCCCAGCATCCGTCCTGCGATGGCCGTGGCGTACTCCCACACCATGAACTGGGCGCCGAGCGAACCGCTGACGAGGATCTCGCCCTCGTGACGCTCACGCAGATGGAAGGCCCCCGCCTCGTCGACCAGCCGCACGATCTGCAGGTCGTCGGGCCGGGAGTCCAGCTCAGGGGAGACAGGGAGGAGCACGACCGGGAGGATGCCGGTGCCCTGCTTGCCGGTCGATTCGGCGATGAGCTGTTCGATCCAGTCGGGGAGCCCGACGATGTGGGTTCCGTCGGTGACCAGGCCCAGCTTGTCGCGTCTCGGGGTTCCCCCGGCGATCGCCGCGGCCAGGATGAGCGCGGGATTCTCGGGACTGTCGACGGCGACTTCGAGAAGGGTGGCCTCGGCCTCGTCGAGCAGCTCGCCGATGTCCACGCCCGCCAGTCCCGCGGGCACGAGGCCGAAGGCGGTCAGCGCCGAGTAGCGACCACCGACCTCGGGGTCGGCGTTGAAGACGCGGTAGCCGTCGGCGCGCCCGGACTGATCCAGCGGCGAGCCGGGGTCGGTGACGATGACGATCCGCTCGGTCGGGTCGATCCCGAGGTCGCGGAAGGCCGCCTCGAAGGTGCGCTTGGCCGAGTCGGTCTCGACGGTCGACCCCGACTTCGAGGACACCACGAGCACGGTCTGCGAGAGGCCGCCGGCCTCGCTGTCGCCGTCGATCGCAGCGAGCACCTGGCCGGGAGCGGTGGAGTCGAGGATCACCAGGGGTACCCCCGAGGTCTGGGCGATCACCTCGGGAGCGAGGGACGATCCTCCCATTCCCGCGAGGACCACGCGGGTGACTCCCCGCGAGCGCAACTCGTCGCGGAGAGCCACGATCTCGGCGACGAGCGGACGCGACACCGACACCGCCTGCACCCAGCCGAGGCGCTTGGATGCCTCGGACTCCGCATCCGGACCCCACAGCGACGCATCGCCGGCGGTGATCCCCGACGCGACGAGGCTGGCGACCAGCCCCGGGAGCGTCTCGTCGACGACGGACTTGACACGCCCCGAGACGTGGATGTCGAAGCTCACTGAGCCGCCTCCTCGACGCTGGCGGGCGCCGCCTCGAGAGCCGCGGCGACCGTTCCCTGCAGCTCGTGCCAGGAGGCGATGAACTTCTCCACACCCTCCTTCTCCAGCACATCGGTGACGTCGTCGAAGTCGACGCCGACGGCCTTCAGCTGATCGAAGACCGCATGTGCATCGGCGTAGTTGCCGGTGACGGTGTCGCCGGTCACGTCACCATGGTCGAAGGTCGCCTCGAGCGTCTTCTCCGGCATCGTGTTCACGGTGCCGGGCGCGACGAGCTCGGTCACGTAGAGGGTGTCGGGAAGGGCCGGATCCTTGACGCCGGTCGACGCCCAGAGGGGGCGCTGGACGCGGGCTCCGGCCTCGATGAGCGCCGTCGCGCGGTCGGTGGCGAACTCCCGCTCGTAGAGTTCGTACGCCAGACGGGCGTTGGCCACGCCGGCACGGGACTTCAGCGCCCGTGCCTCATCGGTGCCGATCGACTCGAGGCGCTTGTCGACCTCGGTGTCCACGCGCGACACGAAGAACGACGCGACGGAGTGGATGGCGGAGATGTCGTGCCCGGCCTCCCGTGCCTTCTCGATGCCCGAGAGGTAGGCGTCGATGACGGCGGCGTACCGCTCGAGGCTGAAGATGAGGGTGACGTTGACCGAGATCCCCTCCGCGAGCACCTCGGTGATCGCGGGGAGACCCGCGAGGGTCGCAGGGATCTTGATGTGGACGTTCGGGCGGTCCACCCGGGCCCAGAGCTTCCTCGCCTCGGCGACCGTCGCAGCGGTGTCGTGCGCGAGGTCGGGCGAGACCTCGATCGAGACGCGGCCGTCGACCCCGTCGGTGGCGTCGAAGACCGGCCGCAGGATGTCGGCGGCCGAGCGGACGTCATCCGTCGTGATCTCGAAGATGGTGCGATCGACGTCTGCTCCGTCGGCGGAGAGCGCCGTGACCTGCGCCTCGTAGTCCTCGCCCTTGGCGAGGGCGCCGGCGAAGATCGTCGGATTGGTGGTGACGCCGCTGACGTTGCGGCTGTCGATCAGGCCGGCCAGGTTGCCGGATTCGATGCGCTGGCGGGACAGGTCGTCCAGCCAGATGCTGACGCCCTCTTCGACAAGACGTGCGGTGGGGGTGGTCATCAGGATCTCCTCAGTGCCTCGGGGGCTCAAGAGCGCGGTGGCTCGGTTGATCAGTGGGCGGCGGCCGTGGCCGCGATGGTCTCGCGGGCCGCCTCGACGACGGCCTCGGCGGTGATGCCGAACTTCTCGAACAGCGTCTTGTAGTCGGCCGACGCGCCGAAGTGCTCGATCGACACCGAGCGCCCACGATCGCCGACGATGCCGCGCCAGGGCAGCGCGATGCCCGCCTCGACCGAGACCCGCGCGCTCACGGCGGAGGGGAGCACCAATTCGCGGTAGGCCTCGTCCTGCTCGGCGAACCACTCCAGCGACGGAGCCGACACGACGCGGGCGTTCACGCCCTCGCCCCGCAGCGTCTCGCGCGCGGCCACGGCCAGCTGCACCTCGGAGCCCGTCGCGATCAGGATCACGTCGGGGCGTCCGTCAGGAGCCTCGGCCAGGACGTAGGCGCCTCGGGCCGCGCCGTCAGCCGAGGCGAAGGTCTCGCCGGAGGCATCGCCCTCGCCCCGCTCGAACACCGGGATGTTCTGACGGGTGAGCGCCAGGCCCGCAGGGCCGGCGTGTCGGCGGAGCAGCTCCAGCCACACCACGGCGGTCTCGTTGGCGTCGGCCGGGCGGACCAGCGTGAAATTGGGGATGGCGCGCAGCGCGGCGAGCTGCTCGATCGGCTGGTGCGTGGGACCGTCCTCGCCGAGCGCGACGGAGTCGTGGGTCCACACGAACAGTGACGGGATGTTCATCAGGGCCGCCAGGCGCACCGACGGGCGCATGTAGTCGCTGAAGATGAGAAACGTTCCGCCGAAGGCGCGGGTCGGTCCGTGGAGCACGATGCCGTTGATGATCGCGCCCATCGCGTGCTCGCGGATTCCGAAGTGCAGCACGCGGCCGTACGGGTCACCCGACCACTCATGCGTGGACCAGACCTCGGGGATGAAGGACTTCGCGTCCTTGATCGTCGTGAGGTTCGACTCGGCGAGATCGGCGGAGCCGCCCCAGAGCTCGGGAAGCTGCGCGGCCAGGGCGTTGATGACCTGACCGGAGGCCGCGCGGGTGGAGACGTCCTTGCCGGCGGCGAAGACGGGCAGCGCGTCGCGGATGTCACCGGGGAGCTCCCGCGCCTGAATGCGGTCCCAGAGGGCCTTGCGCTCGGGGTGGGCTGCGGCCCAGGCGTCGAACTTCTCCTGCCACGCGGCGCGCGCCGCCGCGCCCCGCTCTCGAAGGGAGCGGGTGTGCGCGAGCACGTCGTCCGGCACCTCGAACGTCTCGTCCGGGTTCCAGCCGAGCACCTCTTTTGTGGCGCGCAGTTCGTCGGCGCCCAGGGCCGAGCCGTGGATCTTGCCGGTGTTCTGCTTGCCGGGGGAGGGCCAGCCGATGATGGTCTTCAGGATGATGATCGACGGCCGGTCGGTCTCGCCCTTGGCCTGCTCGATCGCCTCGTACAGCGCGGCGGCGTCTTCGACGTACTGCCCGGTCTTCTTCCAGTCGACCGTCTGCACGTGCCATCCGTATGACTCGTAGCGCTTCGCGACGTCTTCGGTGAAAGCGACGTTGGTGTCGTCCTCGATCGAGATCTGATTGGAGTCGTAGATGACGACGAGGTTGCCGAGGTTCTGGTGCCCGGCCAGCGACGACGCCTCGGAGGTGACACCCTCCTGGAGGTCACCGTCGGAGGCGATGACGTAGATGTGGTGGTCGAACGGGGATTCGCCTGCCGGGGTCTCGGGGTCGAACAGCCCGCGCTCGAAGCGCTGCGCATAGGCGAAGCCGACCGAAGAGGCGAGGCCCTGCCCGAGCGGACCGGTGGTGATCTCCACGCCGTCGGTGTGACCGAACTCGGGGTGACCCGGGGTCTTCGACCCCCAGGTTCGCAGCGCCTTCAGATCGTCGAGCTCGAGGCCGAAACCGCCGAGGTAGAGCTGCACGTACTGCGTCAGCGAGCTGTGGCCGGCGGAGAGGATGAAACGGTCACGGCCGGGCCAGTGCGTCTCGGCCGGATCGTGGTTCATCACCCGCTGGTAGAGAAGGTACGCCGCCGGGGCGAGGCTCATCGCGGTGCCGGGATGACCGTTGCCGACCTTTTCCACGGCGTCCGCCGCCAGGACTCGGGCGGTGTCCACCGCGCGTCGATCGATCTCTTCCCACCGCAGTGCCGACACCCGGGCCGCCTTTCTCGAAGGTGCGTCCCGACGGCAGGCAATCCACGGCGAAGACCGGTGAGGTACAGGGGATTGGGCGCGGGGCGCGCGTGTGGCTTCAGCATAGCGAAGCGGCACATCCGGGCGAGCGACTGTGACAGGTCGCGACGAGCCGTTGACATCCCTCGGTCTTCGCGATAGAAACCTCGCGCCGGACGGAGCCCGCGCGCCATGACCTAGACTCGGAGGGGACTTTCTCGAGGCTCGCAACGGGGGACGATGGACATCTCAACGGCCGCCGGTGGCGCGATCACGCGCCACCGCCCGTCTCCGGGTCGTACCGTCCGTGCGTACATCGCGCTGACCAAGCCGCGCGTCCTCGAGCTGCTGCTGGTCACCACGGTGCCGGTGATGATCCTCGCGCAGAACGGACTGCCGAACCTCTGGCTCGTCCTCGCGACCGTGATCGGCGGTTCGTTGAGCGCCGGATCGGCCGCGGCGTTCAACATGTACCTCGACCGCGACATCGACGCCCATATGCAGCGCACCGAGAACCGTCCCCTGGTGACGGGGGAGGTCACCCCACGAGGGGCGCTGGTGTTCGCCTGGTCGCTCGCCGTGGCATCCACCCTCTGGCTCCTGCTGACGACCAATCCGCTCGCCGCCGGCCTGTCGGCGGGCGCGATCTTCTTCTACGTCGTCGTCTACACGATGATCCTCAAGCGCCGCACCGAGCAGAACATCGTCTGGGGCGGCATCGCCGGGTGCTTCCCGGTGCTGATCGGATGGACCGCGGTGACGGGGTCGCTGTCGTGGACGCCGTTCGTGCTGTTCCTGCTGGTGTTCCTGTGGACGCCGCCGCACTACTGGCCGCTGTCGATGAAGTACCGCGGCGACTACGCGGAGGTCGACGTGCCGATGCTCGGCGCGACCCGCACCGGCTCGCAGGTCGGGCTGCAGGTGATCCTCTACGCCTGGGCGACCGTGGCGTGCTCGCTGCTGCTGATCCCCGTCGCCGGGATGGGACTCGTGTACACCGTGTCGGCCGTGGTGTTCGGCGGCTGGTTCATCTACGAGTCGCACCGCCTGTACAACCGAGCGGTGCGTGGCACTGAGCCGCGACCGATGCGCGTCTTCCACGCGTCGATCTCGTACCTCACCCTGCTGTTCGTCGCGATCGCCGTCGACCCGCTCCTGCCCTTCTGACGCGGCGCGGCCCTGCTTCTCATCGGCGCCGCGCGTCAGTACCGCGGGGATCGAGCGTGCCACGGTTCGACGAGGCGGATCCGACCGGGCGGCGGGAGATCACCGCGACTGCTGCGCGCGCGTTCGCTCCTGCTGGACGAAGGGGTGAGCCGACACGCGTTGAGGACCGCGCGGGACGAGGGACTGCGGGACGGTGACGCGGAGATCTTCCTTCGCGCGGTCGCCCTCGACCGATGCGTCCGAGGTTCGGCGAATCGCCGAGGAAGGGACGGAGGAAAGCGCGGGGCGAATGAACGGGGAGCGCGACCGCGAAGGACGAAGGGCGCAGCGGGGATCAGGCGCCGACGCCGGCGCGAGCCTCCGACGCGTCACGCGTGACGACGGGCACGCCGCCTGTCACCGGCCGGGTCAGGTGCAGCACCACCGCGGTCATGGCGGCCGCGGTGAGCGCGGCGAGGACCATGTGGATGCCCACCGCGAGGATCGGCAGACCGTTCCGGGCCTGGAAGAGACCCACGGCGATCTGGACCAGTTCCGACCCGAGCAGGATGATGCTCCATCGAGCGAGGAGCGGGGTTCGGTCTCGTTGCCGCCATGCGCCGATGACAAGGGCGATCGTCAGAGCGAACAG
Source organism: Microbacterium sp. CCNWLW134 (assembly GCF_037083565.1). Taxonomy (NCBI): domain Bacteria; kingdom Bacillati; phylum Actinomycetota; class Actinomycetes; order Micrococcales; family Microbacteriaceae; genus Microbacterium; species Microbacterium sp. CCNWLW134. The sequence continues at coordinate 1,165,047 of NZ_JBAOJU010000001.1, forward strand.
CACGTAGCTGGGCCAGGCGTGGATGTGTTCGAGGAGCTCGGCGTCGAATCCGCTCCTGCCGGCGTCGGCATCGCCCGAATGCGGGCCGGCCCCGGTGGTCAGGATGCCGAAGACGATCGTGACGATCAGGGCTGCGACCGCCGCTCTGGTCGTCCAGCGCAACCACTCGGGGACGGCGGATTCGCGAGGCAGATCGGGTCGGTTCATCCGGACGAGGAAGGCCGCGGTGACGCACACGAGGACGACGGAGACGACGTAGTGGAAGCCGACGATGAAGGGGTTCAGACCCGTCAGCACCGTGATCCCCCCGACGAGAGCCTGCGCGACGACACCGATCAGCACCACCCAGGCCAACAGCACGAGGTCGCGTCGCGCCGAAGTCGTGCGGACGGAGCGGATCGCGGCCGCGATCACCGCGGCGAGCAGGACGCCGTTGGCGAGGGGTCCCGCCGGGATGTCGAGCGCGATGCCGAGCGCCACGGCCGCTCCGGCCCCCGCGATTCCGCCGGCAGCGAACCACAGGGTCGGGCCGAGAGCCCTGCGACCGCCGGTTCGGAGCACGATCAGAATGACGACGGCGAGCGCGAGGATCCCCACCACGCCGGTGAGCGTGCGGTTCCCGAACTCGATCACGCCGTGGATCCCCATCTCGGGGGTGGGGACGATCGAATCGGCGGTACACCGCGGCCAGGTGGGGCAGCCGAGCCCCGAGCCGGTCAGCCGGACAGCCCCGCCGGTGCCGATGATGAGGACCTCGGCGACGAATGACAGCCACGCGAAGACGCGGAGCGGACGACTCATCCCCTCAGGCGCCCGGCGCGGGCGAGTCGACACGGGCGCGAGCGCGGACATGCGGGGACCTCCTGGGTCGGATGCCGCCGGGCACCCGGCGCGGGCCGGGGGGAAGGCGGAACCTGTAGAATCGAAGGGTTCGGTCGCGCGCCCTCGGGCGCAACCCCTTCTGAACAGTTTAGGCGTCCAGCGCGACGCCAGGAGCGGGTCGACCCCGCGACAATCCCTGCCGTTTCTCCCCGAGGCAGGGGGAATGTCGGAACGGAGAAATCCGTTGGGGCCCCGAGAGGAGAGTGTGACGATGTCGGATGTACTGATCGATCGCCCGGAGCTCGAAGGCCTGGGGGTGTACGAATTCGGATGGCACGACACAGACGCCGCCGGAGCGAGCGCCCGCCGTGGCATCAGCGAGGCGGTGGTGCGCGACATCTCCGCGATGAAGAACGAACCCGAATGGATGCTCAAGAACCGCCTCAAGGGGTTCCAGCTGTTCGGGCGCAAGCCCATGCCCACGTGGGGTGCCGACCTGTCGGAGATCGACTTCGACAACATCAAGTACTTCGTGCGCTCCACGGAGAAGCAGGCACAGTCCTGGGAGGACCTCCCCGAGGACATCAAGAACACCTACGAGCGACTCGGCATCCCCGAGGCCGAGCGGGCGCGTCTGGTCGCCGGCGTCGCGGCGCAGTACGAGTCCGAGGTCGTCTACCACCAGATCCAGGAGGATCTGGAGCGCCAGGGCGTCATCTTCATGGACACCGACACCGCGCTGAAGGAGCACCCCGAGTTCTTCGAGGAGTACTTCGGCACCGTGATCCCCGCCGGTGACAACAAGTTCGCCGCGCTGAACACCGCCGTGTGGTCGGGAGGCTCCTTCGTCTACGTCCCCAAGGGCGTGCACGTCGACATCCCCCTCCAGGCGTACTTCCGCATCAACACCGAGAACATGGGGCAGTTCGAGCGGACGCTGATCATCGCCGACGAGGGGTCGTACGTCCACTACATCGAGGGCTGCACCGCCCCGATCTACAAGAGCGACTCCCTGCACTCGGCCGTGGTCGAGATCATCGTGAAGAAGAACGCCCGCGTGCGCTACACGACGATCCAGAACTGGTCGAACAACGTCTACAACCTCGTCACCAAGCGTGCTGTCGCCCACGAGGGCGCCACGATGGAATGGGTCGACGGGAACATCGGCTCCAAGGTGACGATGAAGTACCCGTCGATCTTCCTGGTCGGCGAGCACGCCAAGGGCGAGACGCTCTCGGTCGCCTTCGCCGGTCCCGGTCAGCACCAGGACGCCGGCGCGAAGATGATCCACATGGCGCCGTACACCCAGTCGTCGATCGTGTCGAAGTCGATCGCCCGGGGCGGCGGTCGCGCCGGCTACCGCGGCGAGGTGAGGGTGGACGCCAATGCGCACCACTCCGCCAACACGGTGCGCTGCGATGCGCTGCTGGTCGACACGATCTCGCGATCCGACACCTACCCGGCGATCGACATCCGGGTCGACGACGTGCAGCTCGGTCACGAAGCGACGGTGTCGAAGGTCAGCGAGGAGCAGCTGTTCTACCTCATGAGCCGCGGTCTCCCCGAGGACGAGGCGATGGCCATGATCGTCCGCGGGTTCATCGAGCCCATCGCCCGTGAGCTGCCGATGGAGTACGCGATGGAACTGAACAAGCTCATCGAGATGGGCATGGAAGGCAGCGTCGGCTGAATGAGTTCCACCACGCAGGCACCCGTCGCGGTGCCGGGATCCACAGCGCACACCGACGGGGGGTGGGGCCTGGCTCCCATCCAGACCCGCTCCGAGCGTCCGCAGTCCTACGATCCGGCTGACTTCGGCGTCCCGACCGGGCGAGAGGTCAACTGGAAGCACACCCCGATCGAGCGTCTTGCGCCGCTGTGGCCGACGGATGACGCGGCGGCACGGCCGACGGGCATCACCGTCGGCGAGCACGTCGGTGTGACGGTCGACACCCTCGCCCCGGGTTCCGCGCCGCGCGGCGAGGTGTTCACGCCCGAGGACTACCCGGCGGCGCTGGCCTGGGTGCGCACGCCCGAAGCGACGCGCATCCGGCTGCGGTCGGGCGCCGAGCTGACCGAACCGGTCATCGTCGACGTCGTCGCCGATGCGGCGGCCACGTTCTCGCACCTCGTCATCGAGGCCGAACCGCACGCTCGCGGCACTGTGCTGCTGCGCCACGCCGGGCCCGCCCTCCTCGCCCAAAACGTCGAGATCATCGTCCGTGACGGCGCCGCCCTGACGGTCGTGTCGGTCCAGCGCTGGGACGACGACGCCGTCCACGCGGCGGCGCACCAGGCCCGTGTCGAGCGCGACGGCTCGCTGACGCATGTGGTGGTGAGCCTCGGCGGCTCGGTCGTCCGGGTGAACCCGTCCGTCGAACTGGCAGGCGCGGGGTCTCGTGCGCAGCTCTACGGCGTGTCGTTCTCGGACGCGGGCCAGCACCTCGAGAGCCAGGTCTACCTCCACCACAAGGGCCCGCACACGGTGGGAGATGTGCTCTACAAGGGCGCCCTCCAGGGTGAGAGCGCCCGGAGCGTCTGGATCGGCGACGTGCTCATCGGTCGCGACGCCGTGGGAACGGACTCGTACGAGGCGAACCGCAACCTCGTCCTCACCGACGGTGCCCGCGCCGATTCCATCCCCAACCTCGAGATCGAGACCGGAGACATCGCCGGCGCCGGTCACGCCAGCGCCACCGGGCGCTTCGACGACGAGCAGCTGTTCTACCTGCAGGCCCGGGGCATCCCCGAGGCGGAGGCACGGCGGCTGGTCGTCCTGGGCTTCCTCGGCGAGATCGTCCAGCGCATCGGCATCCCGACGCTGGAAGAGGAGCTGATCGCGGCCATCGAGCGCGAACTCGAGGAAGGAGCGGCCGCGTGAGCGCGACCCGCGTCTGCGCCCTCAGCGACCTCGAGCAGGACTCCGCCCTGCGTGTGGAGGTCGACGGAGTGGCCATCGCCGTCGTCCTCGACGCCGCCGGCGAGGTCCACGCCATCGGCGACACCTGCACGCACGGCGACATCTCGCTCGCCGAGGGCTTCGTCGACGGTGACACTCTGGAGTGCTGGGCCCATGGCTCGGCGTTCTCGCTGCGCACCGGCAAACCCCTCAACCTCCCCGCATACGAACCCGTCCCGGTCTTCGAAGTGACCATCGACGGCGACGACGTGCTCATCGACCCGAATGTGAAGAAGGACATCTGATGACTGTGCTCGAGATCCGCGACCTCCATGTCACGGTCGAGACCGACGCCGGGACCACCCCGATCCTCAACGGCGTGACCCTGACCGTCCGTACCGGCGAGACCCACGCGATCATGGGGCCCAACGGCTCCGGCAAGTCGACGCTGGCGTACACCATCGCCGGGCACCCGAAGTACACCGTCACGAGCGGATCGATCACCCTCGACGGCGAAGACGTGCTGGAGATGTCGGTCGACGAGCGGGCGCGCGCGGGGCTCTTCCTCGCCATGCAGTACCCGGTCGAGATCCCCGGTGTCACGGTGACCAACTTCCTGCGCACCGCCAAGACCGCGATCGACGGCGAGGCGCCGGCCATCCGGACGTGGACGAAGGACGTCAAGGCGTCCATGAAGAGCCTCCGCATCGATCCGAAGTTCGCCCAGCGCAACGTCAACGAGGGATTCTCCGGCGGCGAGAAGAAGCGTCACGAGATCCTTCAGCTCGAGCTGCTGAAGCCGCAGATCGCCGTGCTCGACGAGACCGACTCCGGTCTCGACGTCGATGCGCTGAAGATCGTCTCCGAGGGTGTCAACCGCGCCAAGGAGGACACCGATCTCGGCGTGCTCCTCATCACGCACTACACCCGCATCCTCCGCTACATCCGCCCCGACTTCGTCCACGTGATGGTCAACGGCCGCATCGCGGAAGAGGGCGGCCCCGAACTCGCGGAGCGCCTGGAGGAAGAGGGCTACGACCGCTTCATCGGCGATGAGACGCCGGTCGACGCCTGAGATGACCCCGCGTAGGATGCAGCCATGACCGCGACGCTCAGCCCGGAGAAGTTCGACGAGGTCACCGAAGCCCTGAAGGACGTGATGGACCCCGAACTGGGGATCAATGTCGTCGACCTGGGTCTCATCTACGACCTCGCATGGGATGACGAGAACGATGCCCTTGTCATCCACATGACCCTCACGTCGGCTGGGTGCCCGCTGACCGACGTCCTCGAGGAGCAGACCGCTCAGGCGTTGGACGAGGTCGTCGAGCGCTTCCGCATCAACTGGGTGTGGATGCCGCCGTGGGGCCCCGAGCGGATCACCGACGACGGGCGCGACATGATGCGCGCGCTCGGCTTCGCGATCTGACGCAGGGGTGCAGCCCCTCGAGGCCCTTCCGCTGGCCGATCTGCGGGAGCGATCCAGTGCGAAATGGCGGGCGTACCCCGCTGACGTGCTGCCGCTCTTCGTCGCCGAGACCGACTTCGCGCTGGCTCCGGCGATCTCGGCCCGGTTGCGCCGCGCCGTCGAGCTCGGGGATACCGGCTACACCGCGCCGGGGTCGGGCGTCCGCGAAGCGTACGCCGGATTCGCGGGGCGGCGCTTCGGCTGGCATCCGGATCCCGCCCTCATGCGGACCACGTGCGATGTGATGATGGGGGTCGTCGAGATCCTGCGTCAGGTCACCCGCCCGGGCGACCGGGTGATCGTCATGCCGCCCGTCTACCCGCCCTTCTTCGACGCGGTGGCCGAGGCCGGCGCCGTGGTCTCGCGCGTCCCTCTCGTCGAGGGACCGGAGGGGCCGGAGATCGACCTCGCCGGTGTCGATGCGGCTCTCGCGGCGGGCGCCCGGGCGGTCTTGCTGTGCCACCCGCACAACCCCACCGGGACCGTGCACCAGCGACGAACCCTGGAGCGCCTGGCCGAGCTCGCCGCCGCCCACGATGCCGTCGTCCTGAGCGACGAGATCCACGCTCCTCTGGCGCAACCCGAAGCCGGGTTCGTGCCGTTCCTGGCGGTCTCCGACACAGCAGCGTCGGTCGGCTTCGCCCTGGTGAGCGCCAGCAAGGCGTTCAATCTCGCGGGTCTGAAGTGCGCGATCATGGTCGCCGCAACCCCCGAACGCTTCGGAACCCTCCGATCGCTCCCTGTCGAGGTCGAATGGCGCACGGGCATCTTCGGTGCGCATGCGGCGATCGCGGCGTTCGCCGACAGCGACGAGTGGCTGGGCGCGCTCCTGGCTCGGCTCGACGTCAATCGCCGACTCCTCGACGATCTCCTCGCCTCCCACCTCCCTCTCGCCCGCTTCCGCATTCCTCCCGCGGGATACCTCGGGTGGGTCGATCTGAGCGCGTACGAATGGGGGGATGACCCGGGGCGGCGCATTCTCCGGGAGGCACGCGTCGCGTTCCACTTCGGTCCGCAGTTCGGTGCGGAGGGTCGCGGACACGTGCGGATCAACTTCGGCTGCGATCCCGACGTGCTGCGCGAGGCCGTGGCGCGGGTCGGTGCCCTCGCACGCGCATGACCTCCTCTCGCGCTCCGGTCGACGTCGCACCCTCGTCCGTCTGGGGTCCGCCGTTCCTCTGGGTGACCGTCGGTGCGGTCGCCCTGATCTTCCTCGCGGCGACGCAGGCGCTCGCGGTGACCACGGTGATGCCGGTGGTCAGCGCCGACCTCGACGGCGACCGCCTCTATGCCGTCGCTTTCGCCGGGACCCTCGCAACCAGTGTCATCGGCATGGTGGCGGCGGGTGCCTGGTGCGACCGGGGCGGTGTGCTGGCGCCTCTCAGCACTGCGGTGGGACTGTTCGTGATCGGTCTTCTGATCGCCGGGCTGGCGCCCAGCATGCCTGCTCTCGTCGCCGGACGACTCGTGCAGGGTCTCGGAACCGGCGGGCAGACGGTCGCCCTGTACGTCGTCGTCGCGCGGGTGTACCCCGGGACCGTCCACGGACGCGTCTTCGCGGCCTTCTCGGCAGCCTGGGTCGTCCCTTCGCTCATCGGCCCCTTCCTGGCCGGAGCCGTCGCGGAGTTCCTGCACTGGCGCTGGGTGTTCCTGGGGGTGGCGGTGCTCACCATCGTCGCGTACCTGCTCGTGGTGGCGCGTCTGCACGGCCTGCCGCTGCACACCGACGAACCGGCCACGGCGCGGGTCGGGCCGCGGCTCGCGTGCGCGTTCGTCGTCGCCATCGGCGCGCTCGGACTCAGCCTGGCCGGCGAACTCGGCAGATGGGCGTGGCTTGCGGTCATCGCCTCGGTCGTCGTCGTCGCGCTCGCAGCGCGTCCGCTCCTGCCGCCCGGCGCTCTGCGCGCCGCCCGCGGGCTGCCCAGTGTGGTCCTGATGCGCGGGCTCATCGCGGGAGCGCTGTTCGGGGCCGAGATCTACATCCCCTACCTGCTCATCGACGATTACGGCTTCTCGCCGACCTGGGCTGGTCTGGGGCTCACGGCGGCCGCGTTGGCGTGGGCGGGCGCGGCGGAGGTGCAGGGCCGTATCGGAGACCGCCTCGGCAACACCCGCATCACCGTCATCGGCACCGCGCTGCTGGTCGCCTCGCTCCTCATCGCGGTGGCGACGGCGCTGCTGAGCCTCACCCCCGCGGTCCTCGTCGCCGGATGGAGCCTCGCGGGCGCCGGAATGGGATTGATGTACCCGCGACTGACAGTGCTGACGCTGGCGTATTCGACACCGCAGAATCAGGGATTCAACTCCTCGGCGCTGTCGATCTCGGACGCCGTCGGCTCGGCGTCATCCATCGCGGTGATGGGGCTTGTCTTCACGCTGCTGACGGGGACGGATGCCGGGTTCCCGGCCGTCTTCGTGATCGGCACGCTTCTCGCACTCGCCGCGCTGGTCCCGGGCCTCCGCCTCGGCCACGCACACGAGGCGCGATCGACGACCGTGGCCTGAGACCCGCGCCGTCGTCGATCTCCTCGCAGCTCAGTTCTCAGCACGGCCGAGCCGCCAGTAGCCCATGAAGGCCACGGCACGCCGGTCCACGCCCTGCTCCGTGACGAGGTGCCGCCGAAGGGTCTTGATCGCGCTCGCCTCACCGGCCAGCCAGGAGTACAGTGGCGCCCTTTTGAGGGCCGCGCCGCCCTTGGCGGTGCGGGGAACCTCCCAGAGGATTCCCTCGTCGATGTCGATCTCCTCGATCTCGCCCCCGCGCCCCGACGGGGCCAGACGCTGAACGGCGTCCTCGACCGCCGCGACGAGGTGGGTGTGCCGCAGCCCGTCGCCCCGGGCGGCGACGAGGTAGTCGAAGCCGGGATGGCGCGGCAGGTAGTCGAGATCGCCCTCATGCGGCACCTCCACCGCCACGACTCCTCGGGCGTCGGGGGCCAGCTGCTCCAGGATCACCGCGATGGCGGGGGCCGCGGTCTCGTCACCGGCCAGAAGCAGGTTCTCGGTGTGCCGGGGCGGGACGAAGTCGATTCCGAGGCTCACGCCCCGATCCGCTGTCGTCGGGGCGAGGATCAGCACCTCGTCGCCCTCAGCGGCAGCGGCGATCCACGCCGACGCCGGACCGGAGATCTCGTGGGCGACCATGTCGATGTCGACCTCCCGGACGGCGTGGCGCACGGCGCGGGTGGTGTAGGTGCGAAAGGGCAGACGCCCGTCGTCGGGCTGCGCGCGCCACCGGGTGTACCAGTCCTCGCCGGTGGGCATCGAATCGAGGGGGAGGCTCGCGGTGGGGAAGACCACCTTCACCCGCTGGTCGTACCCGGGATCCCCGTACTGGTCGAGGTCATCTCCGACGAAGGTGAACCGACGGAAGCTCGGGGTCAGGTCGGTGATGCGCGAGACGCGCACGCGGAAGAAGCGCATGGCGCTCATCGGGAAGCCTCCGTGATGGGGTGGGCGTCGGTGCGGGTGGCGTGGTGGCGGCCGCGGGGGAGGACGATCGGCGCGCCCGAGACAGGATCGTCGATGACGACGGCGTCCAGGTCGAAGACCTCATCGATCAGTCGCCGCGTGAGGATGTCACGCGGCGGGCCCTCGGCGACGACGCGGCCGTCACGAAGGGCGAACAGGTGATCGGCGTAGCGGGCGGCGAGATTCATGTCGTGAAGCACCATCACGATCGTCGTGCCGCGGTCGCGATTCAGATCCGTGAGGAGGTCCAGCACCTCGATCTGGTGGGCGACGTCGAGGAACGTGGTCGGCTCGTCCAGCAGCAGGACGTCCGTCTCCTGCGCGAGGGCCATCGCGATCCACACCCGCTGACGCTGGCCCCCGGAGAGCTCGTCCATGGCTCGATCGGCCAGGTCGGTGACACCCGTGGCCTCGAGCGCCTGCGCGACGACCTCGTAGTCGCGGGTGCTCCACCGCGCGAGCGGACGCTGGTGCGGGTGGCGGCCGCGACCGACGAGGTCGGCCACGGCGATCCCCTCCGGCGCGACCGGACTCTGGGGGAGGAGTGCCAGCATCCTGGCGACCTCCTTGGACTTCCGCGTGTGCAGCGCCTCGCCGTCCAGGACCACGCGTCCCGACTGGGGAGCGAGCAGACGGGCCAGCGCGCGCAGAAGCGTGGACTTCCCGCAGCCGTTCGCACCGATGATCGCGGTGACCCGACCCGACGGGACGACGAGGTCCAGCTCCGGCACGATCAGCCGACTCCCGTAGGCGAGGGTGAGCCCCTCGGCGGCCAGGCGATGGGCGGTGGTCATAGCGAGCCTCCGGAGCGGTTCGTCCTGATGAGGAGGTAGATGAGGTAGGGGGCGCCGAGGACGCCCGTGATGACGCCGACCGGCAGACGGTTCTCGAAGGCGAATTGGCCGACGAGATCCGCGCTGAGGACCAGGAGCGCGCCGACGAGTCCCGCGGGCACGAGGAGCGACCCGGCGGGCCCGATGAGACGCGCCGCGATCGGCCCGGCCATGAACGCCACGAACGCGATGGGCCCCGTGGCCGCCGTCGCGAAGGCGAGGAGCGCGACGGCGGCGACGATGAGAAGAAGCCGACTGCGTGTCAGGGCGACGCCGAGGGCCGCCGCGGTGTCGTTCCCGAGCCGAAGCACATCGAGATTGCGGGTCTGGCCGATCATCACCGGGACGAGGATCGCCGCGGCGATCACGACGGGGGTCAGGGTCTGCCAGTCGGCGCCGTTGAGGCTGCCGGTGAGCCATCGCATCGCGACCTGCAGATCCCAGACCGCTGCCCGGGAGAGGACGGAGGTGATGACACTGTCGAGCATCGCGGCGACACCGATGCCGATGAGGATCAGGCGCGTTCCGGCGAACCCGTCCTTGTGGGCCAGGAGCCAGATCACCAGCGCGGTCGCGAGCGCGCCGGCGAGGGCCAGGAGCGATACCGCCGTCTCCGACAGGGAGAGCACCACGATGCCGGTCACCGCTGCGGCACTGGCCCCTGCGCTGATCCCGATGATGTCGGGGGATGCCAGCGGATTGCGCAGGAGGGATTGGAAGGTGACCCCGGCCGTCCCGAATGCGAACCCGGTGAACAGGCCCAGGAGAGCGCGGGGGAGTCGCAGCTCGCCCACGGTGAACGAGGCCCCGGTGACCTGTTCGCCGAGAAGGACCCGGAACACGTCGCCCGGTCCGTAGAAGGTGTTGCCGATCATCAGCGACACGGCGAAGACCGTCGCGATCGCCATGGAGAGCGTCCCGATGACAGCGACCCGACGGGTCGCCCGCCGTCGACGCCCGCGCGCAATCGTCCCTGCGGTCGTCGAGGCCGCGAGGACGCCGTGGGTGCGGACGGCGGTCACAGTTCACGCACCCGTTGCCGGCGGACGATCCAGATGAAGAAGGGGGCGCCGATGAGGGCGGTGAGGATGCCGACCTCGATCTCCTCCGGTCGCGCGACGATCCGACCGATCACGTCGGCGACGAGGAGGAGATCGGCGCCGACGACGGCCGAGAGGGGCAGCAGCCAGCGATGGTCGGTCCCGATGAGCAGCCGGCAGAAGTGCGGGATGACGAGGCCGACGAACCCGATGGGGCCGGCCGCGGCGGTCGCCGCGCCGCAGAGGATGACAGCGCCGGCGGAGGACAGCAGACGGGTCCGGCCCACGTTCTCGCCCAGCCCGGCGGCGAGGTCGTCGCCGAGCGCCAGGGAGTTCATGCCGCGGGCCGTGATCAGGCAGATGATCGCGCCGAGGGCGAGGACGGGCAGGACGGCGAGGAGTCGGTCCCAGGTGGCGCCGCCCACGCCTCCGATCTGCCAGAACCGGAAGGTCTCCATCACGTCCACCCGGGGGAGGAGGATGGCGCTGACCAGCGATGCGAAGGCCGCGGAGACCGCGGCGCCCGCCAGCGCGAGCTTGAGCGGAGTCGCGCCGCCGCGTCCGAGCGAGCCGACCGCGTAGACGAAGACGGCGGCTCCCCCCGCACCGGCGATCGCGAGACCCATGGTGCTCCAGGGGTCGCTCATGCCGAAGAACGCGAGTCCGATGACCACCGCCAGTGCCGCCCCGCCGGAGACGCCGAGGATCCCCGGATCGGCCAGCGGATTGCGGGTGACGGCCTGCATCGTCGCCCCGGCCAGGGCGAGGGCGGCCCCCACGACCGCGGCGAGCACCGTCCGGGGGACGCGTGCGACCACGGCGGCCTCTCCGACGGTGTCGGTGCGGCCCGAGAGGGCGGCGAAGAGCTCTGACACGGTGATGTCGCGCGCTCCGAAGGCGATCGATGCGGCGCACAGCACCACCAGCAGGACGATCGACGCCCCCAGCCACGCCCACCGCACCCCTGCCGGACGCCGCAGAGGAGCAGCGGCGTCCGGCAGGAGCGCAGGGGTGGCCGAGGTCGTCACGATCGAGCGAGGGCGATCAGTTCAGGGCGCCGTCGAGAAGCGCGAAGTACTCCTCGATGCCCCAGCCGATCGACAGCGGCGAGGGGTTCGCCGACGCGGCGAGGGGCGTGCTGTTCTCGAGGACCGCGATGTCGCCGTTCGCGATCGCAGGAATCTGCGAGAGCAGCGGGTCGGCCTGCAGCTGCGAGACGAGGGCGCCGTCGGCGTCACCGTAGGTGACGAAGACGTCGACGTCGTCGAAGCGGTCGGCTTCCTCGGCGCTGACGCTGAGGTAGAACTCCTCGGTGTCCGCCGACATCTCCTCGACCGCGGTCGGCAGCGGCATCCCGAGGGAGGCGAGGAAGCCGGGGCGGGTGTCCAGGGCCGTGTAGAACCCGATCTGACTGAGGTCGGCGGGGTCGAGATACGAGAACAGCACCTTCGCCTCGGCGAGGTCGGGGTGAGCGGCGAGAGCCTCGTCCACCTGCGCGTGCAGGTCGTCGATGAGGGCGATGCCGTCCTCCGCACGTCCGAGCGCGGCGGAGTTCAGCTCGATCATCTCCTCATAGGAGGTGCCCCACGCCACCTCGGGGTAGGCCACCACGGGAGCGATCTTCGACAGCGTGTCGTAGTCCTCCTGCGTCAGGCCCGAGTAGGCGGCGAGGATCACGTCGGGCTGGGTGTCGGCGACGGCTTCGAAGTCGATGCCGTCGGTCTCGTCGAACAGCACCGGTGTCTCGGCACCGAGCGCGTCGAGCTGGTCCTCCACCCACGGCAGCACGCCGTCGCCGTCGTCGTCGCCCCAGGTGGCCTTGCTCATCCCGACCGGAACGATTCCCAGTGCGAGCGGCACCTCATGATTGCCCCACGCGACGGTCGCGATGCGCTCGGGCTCGTCGCTGATCGTCGTCTCGCCGAAGGCATGGGTGATGGTCACCGGGAAGGGGCCCTCCGCCGAGGTGGCCGCATCGGCAGTCGTGCCGGTGGCGGCCGAGCCGGCGCAGCCGGCCAGCGCGAGAGTGACGACGAGGCCGGCGCTCAGCGCTGCAGCCATGCGGAAGTGAGTCAAGGAAGCCTCCAGGAGATTAGGACAGCCTTACTTTACCTGAGGCGGTGTGTGCGCCCGTTCCGAATGACGAAACCCCGGCCGCGGGGCCGGGGTTTCGCTCGATGTCGAGAGATCGGGAGGTGTCAGCGACGATCCAGTCTGCGCACGAGCGCCCAGGCGCCGGGGATGAGAGCGGCCGCGATCGCGGCCTTGATGATGCCTCCGACGATGAAGGGGAACAGACCCGCTTCGAGAACCTGCCAGAACGACAGATCCATTCCGAGGACGGCGTTGAGGATGAGGGCCATGTAGGGGATGCCGAAGAGGAACGGGATCGCGCTCGCCGCGACGAAGCCGAGGAACGCCAGGGCGGGCCGCCGGTCCCAGGCGCGCTCGGCGAACCACCCTGCGACGGCCGCAGCCGCGATGAAGCCGATGATGAATCCGAAGCTCGGCTTGGCCACCGCCGCGATCGTCCCGGTGAAGTCGGCGAAGACGGGCAGGCCCGCGAGCCCGGCGAGCAGGTAGACCGTGAGGCTGGCGGCGCCGCGGCGGGCTCCGAGGGCGGCGCCGACCACGATCACGCCGAGCGTCTGTCCGGTGATGGGCACGGGCCACAGCGGGATCGACACCTGCGCCAGAACGGCGACGAACAGCGCGCCGGCGGACACCAGGGCGGCGTCGACGGCGAAGGCGCGGGTACGGGACGAGGGGCGCGCCACGACGTCTGCGAGGACGCGACGAGGGCGGGGAGCGACGGCGATCGATGACATGGGCTCAGCCTAGAAGACACCACCGGCTGAGGCGAAGCCGGTGCAGTCGTATACTGGGGAGCTGGCCACTCGGCCTCTCGCCCCCTGTTGACCGATCGGACGTTCGCCGTGCTCGCCGTACACGACCTCGAGATCCGCGTGGGCGCCCGCGTGCTGATGTCCGAGGTGTCGTTCCGGGTGTCCGGTGGCGACAAGGTCGGTCTGGTGGGCCGCAACGGTGCCGGAAAGACGACGCTCACCAAGGTCCTCGCCGGTGACCTGCTCCCGTCAAACGGCCGCGTCGACCGTTCAGGAGAGATCGGCTACCTTCCGCAGGATCCCCGTTCCGGTGACCCGGAGATGCTCGCGCGCACGCGCATCCTCGATGCACGAGGCCTCGGGACGATCGCGATCGGCATGCAGGAGTCGTCCGTGTCGATGGCCTCCGACGATCCCGACGTGGCGGCGCGCGCCATGCGTCGCTACGCCCAGCTCACTGAGCGGTTCGAAGCTCTGGGCGGGTACGCGGCAGAGGCCGAGGCCGCATCGATCGCCCACAACCTGTCGCTTCCCGACCGCATCCTCGATCAGCCGCTGAAGACCCTGTCCGGCGGTCAGCGCCGGCGCATCGAGCTCGCCCGGATCCTCTTCTCGGACGCCGGCACGATGATCCTCGACGAGCCGACCAACCACCTCGACGCCGACAGCGTGGTGTGGCTGCGCGAGTTCCTCAAGGGCTACAAGGGCGGACTCATCGTGATCTCCCACGACGTGGAGCTGGTCGGCGAGACGGTGAATCGGGTGTTCTACCTCGACGCCAACCGTCAGGTCATCGACGTCTACAACATGAACTGGAAGAACTACCTCCGCCAGCGGGTGGCCGACGAGGAACGCCGGAAGAAGGAACGCGCGAACGTCGAGAAGAAGGCCACCGTGCTGCAGCAGCAGGCGGCCCGGTTCGGAGCGAAGGCCTCGAAGGCAGCCGCCGCCCACCAGATGGTCGCGCGGGCGGAGAAGATGCTGGCAGGCCTCGAGGAGGTCCGCCAGGAGGATCGGGTCGCCAAGCTCCGATTCCCCAAGCCCGCCCCGTGCGGGAAGACGCCGCTGACCGCCGCCGGCCTGTCGAAGTCCTACGGGTCGCTGGAGATCTTCACCGACGTGGACCTCGCCATCGACCGCGGCTCGAAGGTCGTCGTCCTCGGCCTCAACGGTGCCGGCAAGACGACACTGCTGCGCATCCTGGCGGGGGTGGACGCTCCCGACACCGGTCAGGTCGACCCGGGCCACGGACTGAAGATCGGCTATTACGCACAGGAGCACGAGAACCTCGATGTCTCGCGGTCGGTGCTGGACAACATGATGTCGGCGGCGCCGAACATCACCGCCACCGAGGCGCGGAAAGTCCTCGGATCGTTCCTCTTCACCGGTGACGACGTGCTCAAGCCCGCCGGGGTGCTCTCGGGCGGAGAGAAGACCCGGCTGTCGCTGGCGACGCTCGTGGTCTCGAGCGCCAACGTGCTCCTCCTCGACGAGCCGACCAACAACCTCGACCCCGCTTCGCGCGAGGAGATCCTCGATGCCCTCGCGCACTACGAGGGCGCCGTCGTCCTCGTCTCGCACGACGAGGGGGCCGTTCACGCCCTGAACCCGGAGCGGGTGCTCATCCTGCCCGACGGTGTCGAGGACATCTGGGGACGCGACTACGCCGAACTGATCTCCCTGGCGTGATCCTCACCTCGTCCGCGTCGGGTCTCAGCTCCGACGATCGGAGCCGGCAGCGTCGAGCAGGGCATCCTCTTCGCTCGCGTCGGGATCGGGGCGACGCCTCCCTCGGCGCACTCGCGGGGCGACGCCGCCGTCGGCGATGACCGGCGGAAGCGTGTCGCCGGCGGAGGGGGCCTCGGTTCCGTCATCCTCCTGGTCTTCTCGCCGGTACCGGAGCTCGGTGCGGATGATGTACCCGATGAAGATGAAGCCCATGATCGCGAAGAGGATCCACTGGATCGCGTAGGACAGGTGCGGACCGGGGTCTTCGGACGGGACCTCGAGAGCTGCCGGCGCGGGGGTGGCAGCCGGGTCCTCGCTCGACATCAACGCGTAGAGTGACGGCTGAAGGGCGTTCGCCGTGGCTGCGGGAAGACGCTCTGCGACCAGACCGATGTTGATCGTCGGCACCTGGCCCGCCGGCGCCGACCGACCCGACCGCGGCGCCGCCTCCTCCGGCCGAAGACGAGCCTCGACCGTCACCGTTCCCTCCGGTGGTGCCGGGACGGCGTCGGGCTCGGCCTGATCGGCGCCCGGGGGCACCCATCCGCGATTGATCAGGACGACCCTGCCGTCATCCAGGCGGAACGGCACGAGGACTTCGAAAGCCGCGGTGCCACCGTGAGGTCGGTTACGCACAAGCAGTTGTTCATCACGGAGGTACTGCCCGACGAGCTCGACCGGACGCCACTCGTCCTCGGGGTCCAGTGCCGACCCGGCCGGGACCAGCTCTTCCAGGGGCACCGCGGTGGCGTCGTAGTTCTGCTCCACGATCCGCAGCTCGGTGGCGCGCTCGGCGTTGCGCGAGAACTGCCAGTTCGACAGGAAGGCGCACGCGATCGCGAACACCACGGCCACGAGTGCGTACCCGGTCCAGCGGACGAAGGCGGAAGATCGGGTCGCCGTCACGGTCCGCTGACCGCCCGGTCGAGAGGAGACACGTCGAGAGGAAACGAGCGTGCGGCGAGGAACTCGCGCAGATACTCGCGATGCTCGTCGCAGGCCACCCACGACTTCCAACGATCAGCGCTGTGGATGCGGGGATTGCGCCAGCGGATCAGCCACGACGCCGCGGCGCGGCATCCCGCGCGTGAGCACTGCGCCGGTGACCCGTCGGCGCTCACTCGCCCTCTCCGCGCCGCGGGGGCGGAGAGGACTCCTGAATGCGCAGAACGCGGTCGGCCGGGGCGGGCGGCGGCTCCGAAGCGACCGGCGCCGTGATCTGGCGCTCCGGGTTCTCGGAGCGAGCCACCCGATCCGTTGCGCCGACGTTGGCGAACACGACAGCCACATAGGGGAGGAAGACCGCTCCGAGCGCGAACACCCAGGTGTACCAGCCGTACGGAGTGATGAGCACCATCAGCACGAAGCACAGGACGCGCACGCCCATCATCGCGAGGTAGCGCGCCGACCGCGCGCCGGAATCGTCACGAGGTGCGCGGGGCAGCGACGTGGCGGATGGAGGCCTCGACGAGCGGTTCACGATGGGACAAGGGTACGCCGCGTGGAGGGAGGCGGCTCCGGCCGGGATCAACACTTTCTCGATCGCAAGAGATCTCGAAGGCGGCGAGATGCGACCGGCCGGCTCAGGAGAGCGTGCCGGTGGAGGCGCTGCCGATGATCAGAGGCAGGAAGGACAGGAAGAACAGCACGAACAGGAGGATGAACCCGAGGCCGACATACCCGACGATCGTGCCGGCGAGTGCGAGACCGCGGCCCTGCTCGCCGGTGCGCTTGATCTGCGAAAGCGCCATGTGGCCGGTGATCACGCCGACGAGCGATCCGATGAAGGGGAGGATGACGAACGATGCGATGGACGAGATGAGGGAGACGATCGCCAGGACATTCGTCTTCGGGCCCGCATACGCGCCGTACGGCGCGCCCCCGTACGGCGGCTGGGTTCCGTACGGGGCGGTCGCGCCGTAGGGGGACGGGCCGGGGTAAGGAGCCTGCGCGGGCGGCTGACCGTAGGCGGGCGGCTGAGCGGGCACCGATGATCCCTGCGGAGAGCCGGGGTACGGCGGAACCCCGGGGGTGGTCGGCTCGGTGCCCTGCGGGTTCTCGGGTGTGCTCACGGTGCGCCCTTTCTCGTGTCACTCCAGCGTTTCAGGCTGTCGTCCCGGGTGTCAAACCTGCCTGGCTAGGCTGTGAGGATGAGCAACGAACGTGTCGTCCTGGTCACCGGCGGAAACCGCGGCATCGGGCGGTCCATCGCCGAGCGCTTCGTGGCCGACGGCTACCGGGTGGCCGTCACCGCCCGTTCGGGCGAGGGCCCCGACGGCGCGCTCACCGTTCGAGCAGACGTCACCGACGCCTCCTCGCTCGACGCGGCGATGACGGAGGTGGAACAGGCGCTCGGCCCCGTGACGATCGTCGTGGCGAACGCCGGGATCACCCGCGACACCCTTCTGATGCGCATGAGCGAAGACGATTTCGACAGCGTCGTCGCCACGAACCTCGGCGGGGCGTTCCGAGTGGTCAAGCGAGCGTCGAAGGGCATGATCCGCGCACGGTTCGGGCGCATCATCCTCATCTCCAGCGTGGTCGGCCTCTATGGTTCCGCGGGGCAGGTGAACTACGCGGCCTCCAAGAGCGGGCTCGTGGGGTTCGCCCGGTCGCTCACCCGTGAGCTCGGGGCGCGGGGGATCACGGCCAATGTCGTCGCACCCGGCTTCATCGAGACCGACATGACCGCCGAGCTGCCCGCCGACACCCAGGCCGAGTACAAGAAGAACATCCCCGCCGGACGATTCGGCGACGCGACCGAGGTCGCGGGCGTCGTCGCGTGGCTGGCCTCCGATGACGCGGCCTACATCTCCGGCGCGGTGATCCCGGTCGACGGTGGACTCGGCATGGGGCACTGACCCGGTCGGTCATCCCCGCGACGGATCACCGTCCGAGCGTCTCCGCGATCGCGCGGGCGACGGCATCGGGCTTGGAGAACTGCGGCCAGTGGCCGCTCGCCTCATCGGGCGCGCGGAGTGAGACGGCGCGCAGGGGTCCGTGCGCAGCGAGGCCGGCGGCCCAGGCGGGCGGATCCTGACGGATCGCCTCGATCTGCTCGGGCGAGACGGTGTTGGTGAGGATCGTGGCCGGGATTTCGCGGCGCCGGTCGTCGGTGAGCGAGACGGGGTCGGTGGGAACCCTGCGGGGCACGACGCCGATGTGCGCCATGGCCCGGTCCCGCACGTCCGCATCGAGGTCGTCGACGTCGTCATCGTCGAAGAAGTCCCAGCCGGGGAACGACACGGTGTCGCCGTCGATCGGGAACTCCGAGATGATGCCTCCGTCTGACGGCGGGAAGGTGTCGAGGAACACCAGGTGCGCCACCCTCGTCGGCCGGAGGTCGGCGGCGCCGTAGATCACGTTGCCGCCTCCGCTGTGACCGACCAGGACGACGGGGGCCTCCCGCCTGTCGATCTCGGCCACGACGGCATCGATCCACTCGTCGATGCCGATGTCGGCCGTTGCCGGGTCGGGAGGCGCGTCGCCACGCCGGACGCCCGGCATGGTGAGGGGGACGGGGGAGAGCCCGGCGGATCGCAGACCCGGCACCACCTCATTCCACGACGACGCGGTGAGCCAGAGTCCGGGAACCAGGAGGACGTCCATGGCCGCCACCGTACTCCCCGTGCCCGACACCGCCCTACGGCAGGAGGGGGATCACCTCGCGCAGATCCACCGGCCCGATCACGAGGTCGGCCCGTTCCCGGACGAGCGGCTTGGCGTTGAAGGCGAGGCCGAGTCCGGCGACCGACATCATCACGAGGTCGTTCGCACCGTCGCCGATCGCCAGGGTGCGCGCCCGGGGAACCCCGTGGTCACCGGCCCACGCCACGAGGGTGGCCGCCTTCCCCTCGGCGTCGACGATCGGACCGGAGACCTGCCCGGTCAGCGCGTCGTGCGCGACGGCGAGTCGGTTGGCCCGCCACAGATCCACACCGAGCGACGGCGCCATGTGGTCGAGGATCTCGTGGAAGCCGCCGGAGACGACGCCCACGATTCCGCCGCGGTCATGCACCGCGGCGATGAGCTCCACAGCCCCCGGGGTCGGCTCGACACGTGCGCGCACGCGGTCGAGTGCGCCCAGCGGGACTCCGGCCAGCGTCTCCACCCGGGCGCGCAGGCTCGTGGCGAAGTCGACCTCGCCGCGCATCGCCGCCTCCGTGGCGGCGGCGACCTCCGCTCCGCGGCCGGCCTCATCAGCGATGAGTTCGATCACCTCGTTGCGGATGAGGGTCGAATCGGCGTCGAGGACGACGAGGAATCGCGCGGGCTCGCTCACCTGTCCACCGTAGCGGCGTGCCGAGGGTCACCGATCGACGAAGACTCCCTTGCCGACCACGGTGATCCCGCTGTCGGTGACGGTGAATCCCCGGGCGATGTCGCGTTCGCGGTCGACCCCCACGGTGGCGCCGTCGGCCAGGACGACGTTCTTGTCGAGGATGGCGCGATGGATCCGCGCGCCGGCACCCACCTGCACGTGGTCGAACAGGACGGCATCGGTGATCGTCGAGCCCCCCGCGGCGAGCGTCCACGGACCGACGACGCTGCGCTCGAGATGCGTCCCGGAGAGGACGGAACCGAGCGAGACGATCGAATCGATGGAGTTGCCGATCCGGCCCACCGAGTCGCGGACGAACTTCGCGGGCGGCGAGTTGACGGCCTGCGAGTGGATCGGCCACTGCATGTTGTAGAGGTTGTAGACGGGCAGCGTCGAGATGAGATCCTGGTGGGCCTCGAAGAACGAGTCGATCGTCCCGACGTCTCGCCAGTACGACCGGTCGCGATCGGTCGACCCCGGCACGTCGTTGCGGACCATGTCGTAGACCCCCGCCTCACCGCGACCGACGAAGTACGGGACGATGTCCCCGCCCATGTCGTGGTTGGAGGTCGGGATCTCGCCGTCGGCCTCGACCGCCTCGATCAGAGCGTCGGCGTCGAAGATGTAGTTGCCCATGGATGCGAGCACCTGATCGGGCGCATCGGCCAAGCCCTCGGGGTGCTGCGGCTTCTCGAGGAAGTCGCGGATGCGGCTCGGGTCGTCGGGATCGACGTCGATGACGCCGAACTGGTCGGCCAGGGAGATCGGCTGGCGGATGCCGGCCACCGTGGCCCGGGCGCCCGACTCGATGTGCGCGGCGAGCATCTGCCGGAAGTCCATGCGGTACACGTGGTCGGCGCCGATCACGATGACGATGTCGGGCTGCTCGTCGTTGATGAGGTTCAGGCTCTGCAGGATCGCATCCGCCGACCCCGAGAACCACCGCTTGCCGAGCCGCTGCTGCGCGGGCACCGAAGCGACGTAGGAGTCCAGAAGCGCCGACATCCGCCAGGTCTGTGACACGTGACGGTCGAGGCTGTGTGACTTGTACTGGGTGAGGACGACGATCTGCCGGAGCCCCGAGTTGATCAGGTTGGATATCGCGAAGTCGATGAGCCGGTACTGGCCCCCGAACGGTACGGCGGGCTTGGCGCGGTCGGCGGTCAGGGGCATGAGTCGCTTCCCCTCGCCGCCGGCGAGGATGATTCCGAAGACCTTCGGCGCTGCAGGCATGGCACCACCCTAGGCCCGGTTTCGCGCTGGTACCCAGCGACTGTCCACAGATGCCGACGTGTACTAGGTTTCGACCCATGCGCGTGGACATGATCACCAAGGAATACCCGCCGGAGATCTACGGAGGCGCCGGGGTGCACGTGACCGAACTGGTGCGGGCGCTGCGAGACGGGGGCGCCGGCTCACCGGTGGATGTGCGCGTGCGGGCTTTCGGGGCCGATCGTGACGAGGCGGACACGACTTCGTACCGCGTGCCCGCGGAGCTCGCCGGCGCCAACGCCGCCGTGCAGACACTCGGCACCGACCTCGAGATCGTGACGGATGTCGCCGGCGCCGACGTCGTGCACAGTCACACCTGGTACGCCAACTTCGCCGGCCACCTCTCCTCGCTTCTGCACGGCGTTCCGCACGTGCTCACCGCTCACAGCCTCGAGCCGCTTCGGCCGTGGAAGGCCGAGCAGCTCGGCGGGGGATATGCGGTGTCCAGCTGGGTGGAGAAGGTCGCCTACGAGCACGCTGCGGCGATCGTGGCGGTGAGCGAAGGCATGCGCGCCGACATCCTCCGCAGCTATCCCGCGGTCGACCCGGGCAAGGTGCGAGTGATCTACAACGGGATCGACACCGACTCGTGGCACCCCGTGACCGATGATCCGCTCCTGACCCGGCTGGGAGTCGACCCGGCACGGCCGTCGGTCGTCTTCGTCGGTCGGATCACCCGGCAAAAGGGGCTGCCGTATCTTCTGCGCGCTGCGGCCCAGCTGCCGCCGGAGGTGCAGCTCGTGCTGTGCGCCGGTGCTCCGGACACCCCTCAGATCATGGCGGAGGTGGAGGAGCTCGTCCGAGGCCTTCAGGAAACGCGCGACGGAGTGGTGTGGCTGGACCGGCTGCTCTCGCGCCACGAACTGTGCACGGTGCTCACCGCCGCGACCGCCTTCGTGTGCCCCTCGGTGTACGAGCCCCTCGGGATCGTGAACCTCGAGGCGATGGCGTGCGGCGCCGCTGTCGTCGGCACCGCCACGGGCGGCATCCCCGAGGTCGTCGTCGACGGGGTCACCGGCCGGCTGGTGCCGATCGAGCAGATGGACGACGGCACGGGGACGCCCCTGGACCCCGACAGGTTCGTCGACGACCTCGCCGCCGCCCTCACCGAGGTGGTCGGCGACCCCACCCGGGCCCGGGCGTGGGGGGAAGCGGGGCGACAGCGGGCGATCTCCGACTTCAGCTGGCACAGCATCGCCGCCCAGACGGCGGCTCTGTACCGGGAGGTCGCCGCGGCGCCGTGACGGTCGGTGACCGGCCGATAGGCTGGGGTCATGCCGCAGGTGCTGGAGTTCTCCGACGTCGTCGTCCGCAGAAACGCCCGTGACATCGTCGATCACCTCGACTGGGAGGTCAGCGACGATCAGCGATGGGTGGTGCTCGGCCCGAACGGCGCGGGGAAGACCACGATCCTGCAGCTCGCGGACACCCTGATCCATCCGACCTCCGGTGCGGTCACGATCCTCGGCGAGCGCCTCGGTCGAACGGATGTCTTCGAACTTCGTCCGCGCATCGGCTTCGCCTCCAGTGCCATGGCCCGGCGGATCCCCGAGGACGAGACCGTTCTCAACGTCGTCCTGACCGCGGCGTTCTCGGTGGTCGGACGTTGGCGCGAGGACTACGAGGACATCGACGAGCGCCGAGCGCTGCGCGTCCTCGCGGAGTGGCGTCTGGACGAGCTGGCCGATCGCACGTTCGGCACGCTGTCGGATGGCGAGCAGAAGCGCGTGCAGATCGCGCGCTCCATCATGACCGACCCCGAGCTGCTGCTGCTGGACGAACCGACCGCCAGCCTGGATCTGGGTGCGCGGGAGGAGCTGCTTCTGCTGCTGGGAGGGTACGCGCAGGCGCCGACCACGCCGGCGATGGTGATGGTCACGCACCACGTGGAGGAGATCCCCGTGGGCTTCACCCATGTTCTGCTGCTCCGCGAGGGGCGCGTCGTGGCAGCGGGGCCGCTCGCCGAGGCGCTGACGGGGGAGTCGCTGACCGAGACCTTCGGTACGCCGATCACGCTCCGCGAGGAGGACGGGCGCTTCACCGCCCGCGCTGCACGGTGACGACCTCGCCGTCGTGTTCGGCGGAACCCGGTTCGGTGGTCCGGGCCGACGCCTGGTAGACTCATCCGCTGGTGCTCTCGCACAACAGACTTTCCGTCGCTCCCGCAAGGATTCCCATGAAGACTGACATCCACCCCGACTACCGCGCGGTCGTGTTCCGCGACCTCGGCTCGGGCGAGACCTTCCTCACCCGTTCCACCGTCACCAGCGACAAGACGATCGAGCTCGACGGTGTCGAGTACCCCGTCATCGACGTCGAGATCTCGTCGGCCTCGCACCCGTTCTACACGGGCAAGCAGCGCATCCTCGACTCGGCCGGTCGCGTCGAGAAGTTCAACCAGCGCTTCAAGAACTTCGGCGGCCGCTGAGCCACCGCGAAGAAGCCCCCGACCGCGGTCGGGGGCTTCTTCGCGTCATCGCACCGGCCACGTGCCGTCGATCGGATCGCCGGCATCGATGCGACCGATCCTCACGAAGTACTCGGTGAGGCTGGCGGCCTGGTCGCGCGCCCACGCGATCTGCTCGACGTGGATCTGCCGAGCAGTCGGTGGGAGCAGGCCCCGATAGCGCCGGGCGAGCGCCTGCGCCACGCGTCCTGCCGCGCGCGCGTCGGCAGCCGCTTCATGCGCCTCGTCGAGGGGGACGGCATAATGCTCCGCCACCCGCATGAGGGTGCGCTTCCCCCGCCGATAGCGGTCGTAGTGGCGGTCGATGACGAGCGGATCGAAGACCGGATTCGGGTGCTCCAGCGGTACGACCCCGTGACGCAGGGCTTCGTGGTGCAGCAGCGAGAAGTCGTAGGCGGCGTTGTAGGCCACCACCGGAATGCCCGCGTCGAGGATGCCGCGAAGGCACCCGACGACCTCGGTCACGACCTCCGCCGCGGGTCGGCCCGTGGCGCGGGCCTCGGCGGTGGTGATCCCGTGCACGGCGGTCGCCGCCGCGGGGATCTCCACACCCGGATCGGCCCGCCACGACCGCCCGCAGACCGCCATCCCCGCAGCATCCAGCAACCCGACGTGCGCCGTGACGACCCTGTCGGTGCGGACATCCACACCCGTGGTCTCCAGGTCGAACACACCCACGACGCGGAGCCAGGGCGGCGGATCGCCGCGGAGGGGAACGGGA
The DNA here is from genome assembly GCF_037083565.1 of Microbacterium sp. CCNWLW134. NCBI lineage: Bacteria > Bacillati > Actinomycetota > Actinomycetes > Micrococcales > Microbacteriaceae > Microbacterium > Microbacterium sp. CCNWLW134. The sequence goes on from NZ_JBAOJU010000001.1 coordinate 1,188,935, forward strand.
GCCGACGCAGCGGGATCGGGGGCGGAGCGAGGGATCGTCATGGCTCCGCACCGTACGCTCCGGTCCCGACATCGGCTGCCGGTTAGACTCGAGCGTGTCGATTCCGCACCCCGAGGTCCCCGCCCCGCGCGCCGTGGTACCCGAGGGGGACCGGGTCGAGATCCTGGGCGGTCGGACCGCCTACTGGACGTACGGGCCTGCCGACGCCGCGGTCACCGTGCTCGCCGTGCACGGGTTCCGCGGCGACCACCATGGGCTGGCCGCCATCATCGGTCTTCTGCCCGACATGCGCGTGATCGTCCCCGACCTCCCCGGTTTCGGAGACTCGACCCCGCTTCCCGGGCGCCGACACGACATCGACGCCTACCGTGCCTGGCTCACCGAGCTCCACGCGACCCTCGCCCCGGAGGCGGTGATCCTGGGACACTCGTTCGGCTCGATCGTGGCGTCGGCGGCGGTGGCCGGAGGGCTCCCGACATCACGGCTCATCCTCATCAACCCCATCGGCGCGCCGGCGCTGGAGGGTCCCCGGGGCCTCCTCACCCGTCTCGCGGTGCTGTACTACCGGATGGGCGCCCGCTTGCCGCGGCCGGCAGGGGAGTGGGTGCTTCGGCAGCGAGCGATCGTCCGCGGGATGAGTGTGGCGATGGCCAAGACGCGCCGTCGAGATCTGCGCCGTTACATCCACGACCAGCATGATCGCTACTTCTCGCGCTTCGCCGACCGCGACGTCCTCCGTGAGGCGTTCGAAACCTCGGTCGGCAACGACGTGCGGGGTTTCGCGCCCGAGATCGCGCAGCCGACGCTCCTCATCGTCGCCGAGCGCGACGACATCACGCCCCTCGCCGCGCAGCGCCGGCTGCAGACGCTGTTCCCCCGGGCGGAGCTCGTGGAGATCCCCGAGGTGGGGCATCTGATCCACTACGAGACGCCCGGGCCCGCAGCTGCGGCCATCACTCGCTTTCTTGCGCCTTCCGCTGCCGATACGCGTTGACGTTCATCCGGTTCCCGCAGTTGCCGGTGTCGCAGTAGCGCTTGGACTTGTTCTTGGAGAAATCGACGTAGACGCCGTCGCAGTCATCGGCGGCGCACCGTCGCACGCGGTCGTACTCGTCGGCGCGGATGACATCCACGAAGGCCATGGCGGCTTCGACCAGCACCCGCGTCGCCAGGGGGGCGTCGTCAGACGTGGCGTGGATGTGCCAGTCCATTCCGTCATGCTTCATCAGGCGGGGGAGGGCGTGTCCGCGTCGCAGCATCTCGTTGACCAGGGGCACCGCTCCGTCGCGGTCGACGTCCCACAGCCCCTGCAGCGGTCGGCGCACTCCGCGCAGCGCCGAGAGTTCGGCGTCATCGCGACGGATGGCGCCGGTGTACGGGTTGATCCGCAGGTATTCGTCGAACTGCTCGAGGGTCGCGAGGGTGTCCACGGCGTCGTCACCGCCCACCCCCGGGAGGGTGTTGACCAGATACGCCGCCGCACGGAGATTGCTCTCGGTGTCATGAATGAACACCATGTTGACTCCTGACATTCGCCGACGCTAGTGTCACCAGTGTACGCATGCTTGACTCCTGACAGACGGATGACCCGATGACCGCGACCGCGCCGCTTCCCGTGCTCTCCCTCGCCGTTCCCGCGGCAGCGTCGCGCGCAGCCACCACGGGTTTGGTGATGGCCCTGGCCTCGGCATTGGCGTTCTCCTCGAGCGGGCCGTTCATGAAGCCGCTGCTGGAGGCCGGATGGTCGCTCGGAGCCGCGCTCCTGGTGCGGATGGGCGTCGCCGCCCTCGTGCTCTCTCCGGCGCTCGTGGTGGCGATTCGTCGCCAGCGCGGATTCATCCGACGTCACTGGCACCTCATCGTCGCCTTCGGGCTCATGCCGGTGCTCGGATGTCAGCTGCTCTTCTTCTCCGCGATGCAGCGGATGCCGGTGGCGGTGGCACTGCTCATCCAGTACCTCGCACCGGTGATCCTCGTCGTCGCGGTCTGGATCCGCACCCGCCGGCGCCCGTCGGTCCTCGTCCTCGCGGGGTCGGTGGTGGCGGTCCTGGGCCTGGTGCTCGTCGTCGATGTCTCCGGCGCGGCATTCGACCCGATCGGCGTGCTGTTCGCGCTCGGCGCGGCGGTGTGCGTCTGCGCGTACTTCGTCATCGCCGAGCGCGCCGGAGACGATCTGCCGCCCCTCGCACTCGCCGCCGCCGGACTGCTCTTCGGCAGCCTGGTGATGGCGGCGCTGTGCGCGACCGGCATCCTGCCGTTCCGCGCCGTCGCCGTGACGGTGACGCTGGCAGGCGCGGAGGTGGCGTGGTGGCTGCCGCTGCTGTGGGTGGCCGCGGTGGCGACCACGGTCGGATACGGTCTCGGGGTGATGGCCGTGCCGCGGATCGGCTCCCGCGTAGGGTCCTTCGTCGGACTCTCCGAGGTGCTCTTCGCGCTGGCCTTCGCCTGGATCTTCCTCTCGGAGATCCCCGCTGCCGTCCAGTTCGTCGGCGGAGCGCTCATCCTCGTCGGTGTGATCCTCGTCCGCCTCGACGCGGCGTCCTCGGTCGATGCGCGCGGCGCAGGGGCTACGAGTCCCGTCGTGCCTGCTCCATGAGCGGCCGCACGCGGTAGCCGATGACCTCCCCCATGACCAGGGAGGTCTCGGTGCGCTCGACGCCTTCGATGGCGAGGATCCGGGCGTCGGTGTCGAAGAGGTGCTGAGTGTCGCGACAGGCGACGCGCACCAGCAGATCGACCTGGCCGCTCAGACCGTGGACCTGCACGATCTCGGGCACGCGTCCGAGCTCGGCGGTGATGCGGGGGAGGTCGGCCTGTCGCACCGTGACGCTGAGGAACGCCTCGATCGGGAACCCCAGGGCCTCCGGCGAGATCGCGCGTTCGTACGACAGGAACACGCCGGCCCGCTCGAGCCGCGACATCCGTGCCTGGACCGTGTTGCGCGACAGGCCCAGTCGCTCCGCCAGGGCGACGACCGTGGCGCGCGGATCGTCCGAGAGGGCGGCGAGAAGCTCGAGATCGACATGATCGAGAGTGCTCATACTGCGAAAGATTAGCAGGCTGAATCATCCCGATCTGCGCATGTTGCTCAATCATCGTGAAGATGCTTGAGCTAGGTGACAGAACGGGTAGCCTCGGGCTTGTCGGCGACGCTGCCGGCGACTCACGCGCGGTGCTTCACGAGAGCTTCGCCTCGAGGAGGGATGACAACGGTGCACACCCTGAACCCGATGGCCGATCTGGCCACCGATGTGGACGACGTCGCTCGTCTGCTGACCCCCGCCGGCGAACGCGTCGTCGATCCCGATCTGCAGCAGTGGATCGAGGATGTCGACATCGCCGCCATCCAGCGGCTCTACCGCGACATGGTGCTGCTGCGCCGCATCGACGCGGAGGGCGTGGCTCTCCAGCGGCAGGGGCAGGTGGGGCTGTGGCCGCCGTGCCAGGGTCAGGAGGCGACGCAGATCGGCACCGCCCGCGCGCTGCGTGCGGACGACTTCGCCTTCCCGAGCTATCGCGAGACCGGCGTCGTGTACGCGCGGGGCGGCAAGCCATCCGACTACGTCCTCGCCTGGCGCGGCGAGGGCCACTCCACCTACAACCCCTTCGAGCTGCACACGGCGACCCAGCAGATCATCATCGGCGCCCAGTCGCTCCATGCGGTCGGCTACGCGATGGGCGTCCAGCGCGACGGCGGCGACCAGGTGGCCGCGGCCTACTTCGGGGACGGCGCGACCAGCCAGGGCGACGTCAACGAGGCGATGGTGTTCGCCTCCTCGTTCGGTGCGCCGGTGGTCTTCGTCTGCACGAACAACCAGTGGGCCATCTCCGAGCCGGTCAGCGTCCAGGCGCGGTTCCCGATCGCGGGGCGCGCGCCCGGGTTCGGCATCCCCAGTATGCGCGTGGACGGCAATGACGTGCTGGCCTGCCTCGCCGCGATGCGCTGGGCGATCGACCACGCCCGGAAGGGCCGGGGCCCGGCGTTCCTCGAGGCCGTCACCTATCGCATGGGTCCGCACACCACCTCGGACGACCCCACACGCTACCGCGACAAGGAGGAGGTCGAGATCTGGCGTCGCCGCGATCCGATCGACCGGGTGGAGGCATTGCTGCGTGCCGAGGACGCATTCGACGACGGCTTCGTCGCCGAGGTCGCCGCTGACGCCGACGCGCTCGCCGCCGAGGTGCGCCAGGCCGCGATGGGGGCGGTGACCCGACCGCCGCTGTCGATCTTCGACGACGTCTACGCCGAGCCGCACTCCGGCATCGACGAGCAGCGTGCCGCATATGCCGCGTACCTCGACGGCTTCGCCGCGACGCAGGAGGGCTGATCATGGTCCAGTTGACGATGGCCAAGGCGATCAACGAGGGTCTGCGACGTGCGATGGCGGATGACCCCAAGGTGCTGGTGATGGGGGAGGACATCGGCAAGCTGGGCGGTGTCTTCCGAGTCACCGACCGCCTCCAGGAGGAGTTCGGCGCCACGCGCGTCATCGACACGCCGCTGGCGGAGTCGGGCATCGTCGGCACCGCGGTGGGCCTCGCCCTCCGGGGCTTCCGGCCGGTGGTCGAGATCCAGTTCGACGGCTTCGTGTATCCCGCCTTCGACCAGATCGTCTGCCAGGTCGCCAAGCTCCACTACCGCACCCGCGGCAATGTCCGGATGCCGCTGACGATCCGCATCCCGTGGGCGGGGGGTGTCGGGGCGGCCGAGCATCACTCCGAGTCGCCGGAGGCGTACTTCGTCCACACCTCGGGCCTGCGCGTCGTGGCGGTGTCCAATCCGCAGGATGCGTACGTCATGCTGCGCCAGGCGATCGCCTCGGATGACCCGGTGGTCTACTTCGAGCCCAAGCGGCTGTACCACACCAAGGCAGAGGTCCACCTCGACGTCGATCCCGCCGATGCTCCGCCGATGGGTCTTGCCCGCGTCGCCCGGGAGGGCACCGACGTCACCGTACTGACCTATGGCGCTCAGGTGATCACTGCCTTGGACGCCGCACTGGCCGCCGAGGAGGACGGCATCTCCCTCGAGGTCATCGACCTGCGCTCGCTGTCGCCGGTGGACTACCGGACGATCGGCGCGTCGGTGCGCAAGACCGGTCGCGTCGTGGTCACCCATGAGGCCGCTCGCGAGGCGGGAGTGGGTGCCGAGCTGGTCGCCAGTGTCACCGAGCGGTGCTTCCACTACCTCGAGACGCCTCCCGTCCGGGTGACGGGACACGACATCCCCTACCCGCCCGCGAAGCTCGAGAAGCACCACGTTCCCGATCTCGACCGCGTCCTCGATGCCGTCGACCGGGTCCTCGACCGTCCGAACAGTCTGACGGGGGTGGAACTGTGATCCAGGAGTTCCGCCTCCCCGATCTCGGCGAGGGGCTGCCCGAGGCCGAGCTCGTACAGTGGCTCGTCGCCGAGGGTGACCGCGTCGCGCTGAATCAGACCATCGCCGAGGTCGAGACGGCCAAGGCCGTCGTGGAACTGCCGTCGCCGCACGCCGGGGTCGTTCAGGCCCTGCATGCCGCCGCGGGAGACGTCGTGGAGGTCGGCTCGCCGCTGATCTCCTTCGAGGTCGGTGCCGAGGCCTCCGCGCGCCCTGCGACCCCGGACGCGTCATCGCCGGCGACCGCCGAGCCCACTCCCCGTCCGGCCACCGCCGTCGACGCACCGGCCGACGACGCAGCCGGACCGAACCTCGTCGGCTACGGCGCCGCGCCGCGGAGCGGGAACCGCCCGCGGCGTCGAGCGCGGACCACCGCGTCTACGCCTCGCACGACGGCGAGCGACACCGCAGTCCTCGCTGTCGCGCCGCACGACGACATCCGCCTCGTGGAGGCGCTCGAGTCGGTGCAGGAACGGCCGAGGTCGACCCCGCCGGTCCGCAAGCTCGCCAAAGACCTGGGCGTCGACATCGCACTCGTGAGGGGGACGGGTCAGGACGGTCTGATCACCCGTGACGACGTCCGCGGCTACGCCGACACGACGGCCCGCGCCGATCAGCCGGTGGGATCCGTGCGGACGCCCGACACCGCGGAGATCGGTGAGACCCGGATCCCGATCCGAGGCGTGCGCAAGCACACCGCCGAGGCGATGGTGCGCAGCGCCTTCACGGCGCCGCACGTCACCGTGTTCCTCACCGTCGATGTCACCGAGACGACCGAGCTCGTCGCCTCCCTGCGCGCGGACCGTTCGCTCGCCGACCACCGCATCGGCGTCCTCGCCGTAGCGGCCAAAGCCGTCTGCCTCGCCCTGCGTCACCATCCGACGCTGAACTCGCGGTGGGACGGCGAGAGCGGTGAGATCGTGCAGTATCACGGTGTGCACCTCGGGATCGCGGCCGCGACCGAGCGCGGTCTCGTCGTGCCGAACATCCGCGATGCCGACCGGATGACCCTCCCTGCTCTCGCCGACGCGATCCGCGACCTCGCGACCACGGCCCGTGCCGGGAAGACCTCGCCCGAGGCGATGCGCGGGGGGACCTTCTCCATCACCAACGTCGGTGTGTTCGGCGTGGATGCGGGGACACCGATCATCAATCCCGGCGAAGCCGCCATCCTCGCCATCGGGGCGGTGCGATCTCAGCCCTGGGAGTATCGCGGCCAGATCGCACTGCGCGACGTGGTCACCCTCGCGCTGTCCTTCGATCACCGTCTCGTCGACGGCGAGCAGGGGTCGAGGTTCCTCGCCGACGTGGGGGCGGTGCTGCGGGAACCCGGGCGCGCAATGCTGCTCGGATGACGAACGCGGGGACCGTCACGCCTGCGTGAACAGGCCCTTGCCACGGCGACGCAGATAGTCGTATGCCTCGGCGTACGTCTGCGGCTCTCCCCGGGATCCCTCGCCGTATCGCGCCTGCAGGAGGCCGAGCAGCCCGCGGCCGGGCGGGCTCAGGGGCTTGTCCCGGTGCGGCGACGACGTCACGTCGATCGGCTCGTCGGCCTGCGGGTTGGGCGGGTGGTACATGGGGTGGACCGTCGGCCAGGTGGCGGGATGGCGGGGCCTGCTGAGGTTCAGCACCGAGAACAGCGTGTTCGCTCCGGCATCCCGACGATTGAGGGGCTGGAGCCCGTGACGGCGGGCGACGGTCGCGATCACCGAACCGTGGTGCATCTCGTCGTTGATGACGGTTCCGGCGCGGGTGTATGCCGAGACCGCGATCGCGGGAACGCGCCCGCCCAGCCTGTCGAAGGCGAAGCCCATCTCTCCCGGCGCGGCGCCCTCCACCGGTGGCACCGCCCGCGGCGGCGGCACATGGTCGTAGGTGCCGCCATGCTCATCGAAGGTGATGAGGAGGAGGGTGTTCATGGCGTTCGACCCCGTGGCGCTGGAGCTCGCGCGGATGGCGTCGTAGATGCTCGCCACCAGCTTCTCGCCGGCGCGGACGTCGGAGACCGCCGAATCGATGACCAAGCGGCCATCGACCTCGCTCGAGCGGTAGACCCCGAAGGGGGGATGGAAGTCGTTGTGGTTGTAGGCCAGGCGCGGTTCGATGAAGGCGTAGGCGGGGAGGGTGCCGTTCTCGACGTCGCGGTAGAACTCCGGCATGAAGGCGAAGTGGTCGGTGCGCCAGTACTTCTCCAGGACCGCGGCGTGAAGCACGCCGGTCAGTGAGACCAGCTGCATCTCATCGAAGTAGATCTTCCACGACAGCCCCGCGTCCTCGAGCCGATTGAAGATGGTCGGGGTCTCTGGGGCGTTCAGCCACTTCTCGTACCCGCCGCCGTGCTTGTTCGTCACGAAGCCGTGGGAGGTCGAGGCGTGGAAGAACGAGCGATTGCAGTAGGTCTGAGACGGCACGCCCGCGAACCAGGCGTCGAAGACGGCGAACTCCCGAGCGAGGGTAGACAGGACCGGGAGCTGCTCGGGTGAGAAGCCCCCCATGATCTGGGATGCCTCCGCGAGCGTCGGCTCGGTGCCTCGGCGCAGCCGGGTGAAGTTGTTCCAGTAGTCCTGGAGGAAGCCGTCCATCGTCGGTGCGGTCCCGGGCGGGGGAGCGTTGAACGGCGGACTCATCTGCCCCACCTGCGCCGTGGCGTTGCCTGCCGGGTCGACGCGGCCGAACAGCTGGGTGTTGACGTGCGGGAACTCCTCGCCCGGGTCGGGGTTGGGAAGACCCATCACGACGTCGGTCGCTCCGGAGTACACGTGCGCGCCGACGCGGTCGCCGTGCGGCGAGAGGTTCGCGTAGTCGCCGAAGGCGAGTCCGTCGAACCTCGTGCGCTCGGGGAGGGTCTCGGGGGTGTACAGCCATCCGAGCATGTTGTCGAACGACCGGTTCTCGCCCATGAACACCACGATGTGATCGAAGCCGGGCTCGGAGCGCGCCGCCAGGGCCGGGAGCTCCTGCGTCCCCTCTCGCACGCCGGCGGCGTGACCGACCACGGCGCCGCCGGCGGCGCCGGTGGCTCCGCCCACGGCGAAGCCCGCCGCCGCCAGGCCGCCGACCTTCAGAAAGTCACGGCGGGACGTTGAGGCCTCTTGCTCGGGGTTCTCTCGCATCGTGGAGCGAGGATACCGCTCAGACGCCCAATGCGGCTCCTGCCATGTCGGTCAGGATTCCGCGGACGTGCGCCTGGTCGGGCGCGCCCTGACCCGTGCGGATGCTGTGGGGAGTGGAGTTGATCAGACCGAAGCACGCGTAGGCCCGCACCCGGAGGTCCTGGTCGCTGCGATCCGGGTGCACGGCCGCGAGGACGCCGACCCACATCTCCACGTATTCGCGCTGCAGACGGCGCACCGTCCGACGATCCTCGTCGCCGAGGTTCGCCAGGTCGCGGTCCTGGACGCGGATGACATCAGCATCGGTCAGGGCGAAGTCGACGTGGAAGGCCACAAGCTGCGTGAGGCGCGCGTCGGCGTCATCCGTCCGCTCGAGCACAGCTCGTCCGCCGTCGCGCAGTCGTTCGCTCACGCCGATGAGGATCGCTCCGAGCAGTGCCTGCTTGTTGGCGAAATGGCGGTAGATCGCCGGTCCGCTCACGCCGACCGCCGCACCGAGGTCCTCGAGGCTGACGCCGGTGAACCCCCGCTCGGCGAACAGGCGTGCCGCCTCGGCGAGGAGAGCGGAGTGCCGGTCCGCCTTGGCCCGATCGCGACCCGTGATGCTTGCCATTTCAGTTAATCCCCGCTAACGTGAAAGCTCGGTTAACGCACACTAACCGTCCTCGGCGCGCCGCGACAACGGGCGTGACCGGATCGTGACGTCGACGGAGATGACATGGCCAGGCTCACCACCACCGTGCGTCGGGATGACGACTTCCGACGTTCCGACGCGGCCCAGCGCGGCCTCGCCGACGACCTTCGCCGCCGGCTGGCCGCAGCCGCGCTCGGTGGACCTGCCGCGTCGCGGGAGCGCCACGTCGCCCGGGGAAAGCTCCTGCCCCGAGACCGCGTCGACCGCCTGCTCGATCCGGGCAGCCCCTTCCTCGAGATCGCCCCGCTGGCCGCCGACGGCCTGTACGGCGGGGAGGCTCCCGCGGCCGGAGTCGTCGCCGGTATCGGGCTCGTGCACGGACGGCACGTCATGGTCGTCTGCAACGACGCCACGGTGAAGGGCGGGACCTACTTCCCGCTCACCGTGAAGAAGCACCTTCGCGCCCAGGAGATCGCCCTGGAGAACCGCCTCCCGTGCGTCTACCTGGTCGATTCGGGCGGCGCCTTCCTGCCGATGCAGGACGAGGTCTTCCCCGACCGCGACCACTTCGGACGCATCTTCTTCAACCAGGCCCGGCTCTCGGCCGCAGGGATCCCGCAGATCGCAGCCGTGATGGGGTCGTGCACGGCGGGCGGGGCCTACGTGCCGGCGATGAGCGACGAGACCGTCATCGTGCGGGGCCAGGGGACGATCTTCCTCGGCGGACCGCCGCTGGTGAAGGCCGCGATCGGTGAGATCGTCACTCCGGAAGAGCTCGGGGGCGGGGAGTTGCACGCCCGTCGGTCGGGCGTCGTCGATCACCTCGCCGATGACGACGAGCATGCGCTGGAGATCGTCCGCGACATCGTCGCCACCCTCCCCGCCGAGCCGGATCCGATCTGGCAGGTCGAAGCCGCGGTTCCGCCGCGCGCCGATCCGGCCGAGCTCTACGGGGTCGTCCCCGTGGACGTCAATCAGCCTTACGACGTGCGCGAGGTGATCGCGCGACTGGTCGACGACAGCGATTTCCACGAGTTCAAGCGCGAGTACGGCGACACCCTCGTCACCGGCTTCGCGCGGATCCACGGGCATCAGGTGGGCATCGTCGCCAACAACGGAGTGCTCTTCTCGGAGTCGGCTCAGAAGGGCGCGCATTTCATCGAGCTCTGCGATCAACGCGAGACCCCGCTGCTGTTCCTGCAGAACATCACCGGGTTCATGGTGGGGCGCGATGCCGAGGCCGGCGGAATCGCAAAGGACGGGGCGAAGATGGTCACCGCCGTGGCCACCACACGCGTGCCCAAGCTCACGGTCATCATCGGCGGATCCTTCGGGGCGGGGAACTACTCCATGTGCGGTCGCGCCTACTCGCCCCGCTTCCTCTGGAGCTGGCCGGCGAGCCGGATCTCGGTCATGGGCGGGCCCCAGGCCGCCGCGGTGCTCGGCACGGTGAAACGGGATCAGCTCGAATCTCGAGGCCAGGACTGGAAGCCCGCCGACCAGGAGGCGTTCGAAGCGCCGATCCGCGCCCGCTACGACGAGCAAGGAAGCCCCTACTACGCCACGGCCCGACTCTGGGACGACGGCGTCATCGACCCCGCCGACACCCGCGACATCCTGGGTCTTGCCCTCGACGTCGTCAGTCGCACGCCGCTGCCCACGCCGCAGTTCGGCGTCTTCCGGATGTGATCCCCGTGACCCCCGACCACCCCGCTCCGATCTTCGAGACCGTCCTCGTCGCCAACCGCGGCGAGATCGCCCGTCGCGTCATCCGCACCCTCCGCGCGCTCGGAATCCGCGCCGTCGCCGTCCACAGCGACGCCGACGCCGACGCCCCGCACGTCCGCGAGGCCGACGACGCGGTGCGGATCGGTCCGGCGGCCGCTTCGGCGTCGTATCTCGACATCGCCGCCGTCATCGACGCCGCCCATCGGTCGGGCGCGGAGGCGATCCACCCGGGCTACGGCTTCCTCTCGGAGAATGTCGCCTTCGCGCGGGCGTGCGCCGAAGCCGGCATCGTCTTCATCGGCCCGGGCGAGAGGGCGCTGGAGGTCATGGGCGACAAGATCCGGGCGAAGGAGCACGTCGCCGGCTTCGGTGTTCCGACCGTTCCCGGCTTCTCGGCCGCGGGGATGGATGACGCCGGGATCGCCCGGTCGGCGAACGAGATCGGATTCCCCCTGCTGGTGAAGCCGTCCGCGGGCGGGGGCGGCAAAGGCATGCAGATCGTGCGTGACGCGGGCGACCTCTCCGCGGCCGTGGAGAGCGCCCGGCGCGTGGCGCGCGCGGCGTTCGGCGACGACACGCTGCTCCTCGAGCGGCTCCTCGAGAGCCCACGCCACATCGAGGTGCAGGTGCTCGCCGACGATCACGGCCACGTGATTCATCTGGGTGAGCGCGAATGCACCCTGCAGCGTCGTCATCAGAAGGTCATCGAGGAGGCGCCTTCCCCGGCGATCGACGCCATGACGCGGGAGCGTCTCGGGCGGGCGGCCTGTGCCGCCGCGGCGAGCGTCGACTATCGGGGCGCGGGAACGGTGGAGTTCCTCGTCGCCGCGGCCCGCCCTGAGGAGTTCTTCTTCATCGAGATGAACACCCGGCTTCAGGTCGAGCACCCCGTCACCGAAGAGGTCACCGGTATCGACCTCGTCGCCGAGCAGGTGCGCATCGCCGCCGGGCTTCCCCTGTCCGTCGCGCAGGAAGATGTGCGCATGCGGGGTCACGCCATCGAGGCGCGCGTCTACGCCGAGAGTCCGGAGCGGGGGTTCGTGCCGTCGGTGGGGAAGATCCTCGCGTGGCGGCCCGCTCCGGGGATCCGCACCGACGCGGCGATCGGCACCGGATCGATCGTGACCGCCGACTACGATCCGATGATCGCGAAGGTGATCGCCCACGCCGCCGACCGGGCGGCGGCCCTGCGCGCTCTGGATGAGGCACTGGCAGCGACCGTGATCGCCGGCGTCGAGACGAATGTGGCGTTCCTGCGGACCCTGCTCGCCCGCGAGGACGTGCAGTCGGGCGAGCTCGACACCGGCATCATCGACCGGATGCCGGCGCCCGAGCCCTCCGCCCCGGACGACGTCGAGCTCGTGGCCGCAGCCGCGCTAGGGGAGGCGGCACGAGGTGATGGCCCGGCAATGGATTCCCGATCCGGCGCCGGGCCGGTGTGGCGAAGCCTTCGCGGATGGCGCGGCGGGCGGGCGCCGGTGGCCGAGACCGTGTCCTTCGTCGTGGACGGCATCGGTGTCATGTCGGCGCCGCGGACGGACGCGCCACAGTCGGCGGAGGTGGTCGTCGCGCGCGACGAGGACGGCGCGGTGTGGACCTGGCGGAACGGGGCCACGCATCGGCTGATTCCCATCGATCGGCGGGAGGCGATGATGCGTCGCCTGGCCGCGCACTCGCGTCGAACCGCTTCCTCGGCCCCGCAGGTGCGGGCGCCGATGCCGGGGGCGGTGGTCGCCGTGCACGTCGCGGACGGCGCGAGGGTGACCGCGGGTGACCGCCTCGTGAGCATCGAAGCAATGAAGATGGAGCACATCGTGATCGCGCCCCACGACGGCGCGGTCCGGATCCACGTCGCCATCGGCGACCAGGTGAACCGCGACCAGATCGTCGCGGAGGTCGAGGAGGACCAGGATGACCATTCCGCTCAGTGAGTACGGGCTGGAGGAGACCGAGCTCGAACTGGCGCAGCTCGTGCGCCAGTTCGCCGAGGAGGTCGTCGCGCCGGTCTCGTACGAAGCCGACCGCACCCACACGCTGCCGCTGGACGTGGTGGCGCAGATGGGGGAGATGGGGCTGTTCGGACTCCCCTTCCCCGAAGAGGTCGGCGGACAGGGCGGGGACTACGTCGCGCTGTGCCTGGCGATCGAGGCGCTCGCCCGCGTCGATCAGTCGATCGCCATCACGCTGGAGGCCGGGGTGAGTCTCGGAGCGATGCCGATCCACCGCTTCGGCACCGACGCGCAGCGCGAGGAGTACCTCCCCGACCTCCTGGCCGGTCGCGCACTCGCCGGGTTCGGTCTGACCGAACCCGAGGCGGGCTCGGATGCCGGGGCCACCCGCACGACCGCCCGCCGTGACGGCGAGGAGTGGGTGATCAACGGGTCGAAGCAGTTCATCACCAACTCCGGCACAGACATCACCCGCTTCGTCACGGTCACCGCCGTCACCGGCGAGGCCGGCGGGCGCAAGCAGATCTCCACGATCATCGTCCCCAACGGCACCCCGGGATTCACCGTCGAGCCGGGGTACGACAAGGTGGGGTGGCGCGCGTCGGACACCCACCCGCTCACGTTCACCGACGCGCGGGTCCCCGCCTCGCACCTCCTCGGCGAGGAGGGGCGAGGCTTCGCCAATTTCCTCCACATCCTCGACGAGGGCCGCATCGCCATCGCCGCGCTTTCGACCGGCGCGGCCGAGGGGTGTCTGGAGGCCGCAGTGGAATACGCCCGGTCGCGCACCGTCTTCGCCGCACCGCTGGCGAGCCGGCAGGGAATCCAGTTCATGCTCGCCCGGATGCAGGCGCGCGTGCACAACGCTCGTCTGGCCTGGTTGCACGCGGCCCGGCTGCGGGACGCCGGGAAGCCCTTCAAGACCGCGGCCGCCATTGCGAAGGTCACCGCGAGCGACGCGGCGATGGACAACGCCCGCGACGCGACGCAGATCTTCGGCGGCAACGGGTTCATGAACGAGTACCCCGTGGCGCGCCATTACCGCGACTCCAAGATCCTCGAGGTCGGCGAGGGCACCACCGAGGTGCAGCTGCTGGTCATCTCGCGGGCGCTGGGACTCGGCGGGTAGCGTGGGCGGCACCGTGAACGACGACTCCGAGCGCCCCGGCGCCATCCAGCGCGGACTCTACTTCGACGAGTTCGACGTCGGAGCCCGCTACCTGCACCGACCCGGGCGGACGGCGACCGAGACCGACAACGTGCTGTTCTCGGCACTGACGATGAACTCCCAGCCGCTCCATCTGGATGCAGCGTGGGCAGCCGACAGCCCCTTCGGTGAGCGGCTGGTCAATTCGATGTGGACCCTGGCCACGATGGTCGGGGCTTCGGTGTCGCAGCTGACGCTGGGGACCCTCGTCGCGCAGCTCGCCATGACCGACATCACCTTCCCCGCCCCGCTCCGCCACGGTGACACGCTCTACACCGAAACCGAGATCCTCGACACGCGTCGTTCGGCATCCCGCCCGGGTCAGGGGATCGTCACGATGCGCCATACCGGGCGGAATCAGGACGGCGTCGTGGTCGCTTCCGCCACCCGGGTCGCCCTGATGTGGTGCCGGGATGCCGTCGGCGGGACGGCGAGCGCCGCCTCCGAGACCCCAGAGGAGGTGTGAGAAGGATGCTGCCCACTCCGGCTCTCCTCTTCTGCCCGGCCGACCGCCCCGAACGGTTCGGCAAAGCGCTCGAGCGCGCCGATGCCGTCATCCTCGACCTGGAGGATGCCGTCGGGCACGACCGCAAGACCGCCGCGCGCGGCGCCGTGATCGACGCCGACCTCGACCCGTCCCGCGTCATCGTGCGGGTGAATCCGGTGGGCACCGAGGCATTCGCCGCCGACATGGCGACCCTGTCGCAGACAGACTTCCGGACCGTCATGATCGCCAAGGCCGAGAGCGCCAAGGCGCTGCGCGCCGTCGACCGGCGCTTCTCGATCGTCGCCCTGTGCGAGACGGCCCGCGGCGTGGCCGCCGCGGAGAAGCTCGCCGCACACGACCAGGTGGTGGGCCTCATGTGGGGCGCGGAAGACCTCGTGGCAAGCCTTGGCGGCACGTCCAGCCGCAAAGGCAACGGGCGCTACCGAGACATCGCCCGGTACGCGCGGGCGCGCGTGCTGCTGGCGGCGGGTGCCCAAGCCAAGGCGGCCATCGACGCTGTGCATCTCGACATCGCAGATGTGAAGGGGCTCGCGCGGGAGGCCGCCGACGCTGCGGCGTCGGGGTTCACCGCCACCGCCTGCATCCACCCCTCGCAGGTGCCCGTGATCCGCCGGGCGTACCGGCCCGATGAGGCGACGATCGCGTGGGCCCGGAGCCTCCTCGCCGTCGCCGAGGATCGGCCCGGGGTGTTCACCCACGAGGGACGCATGGTCGACGAGCCGGTCCTCCGGCACGCCCGCTCGGTGATGGACCGCGCCGCCCTCACGGCGTGACGTCGACCGGCAGCACGAGCCGGAGTGCGCCGCCCTCGATCTCGAAGCGGTGCAGCGAGCCGTTCGGCAGTCGGATGCCGGGCTCGGGCAGGCGGTCGTCGGTGGCGTGCCCGATCACCTCCCGGATGAGCGCTCCGTGCGCGACCGCGATGAGCGGGGGAACGGTCCCGTCGACGCTCGCGTCCTGCCGCGCACGCAACAGCGTCGCGGTCGCGCGGGCGCGGAGGTCGGCTCGCGTCTCGGCGCCAGGGACGTCCGCGATGTGCCAGTGGCCCCAGCGACGCTGGAACTCCGCGGTGACGAGGCCCTCCGCCTCCCCGTACGCACGCTCGCGAAGACCCGGGTATCGGCGCGGCGTGGCGAGTCCCAGCGCAGCGGCGATGATGTCTGCCGTCTCCGAGGCCCGCTGCAGGTCGCTGGAGACGATCACGGCGCTCTCTGCGGCATCCGGAATCGTGCTCGCGAGCTCTGTGCGCAGCTGCTCCGCGGCCTCACGGGCCTGCGCGCGGCCGGTGTCGTTCAGGGGGATGTCGGTGAGCCCCTGGATCCGTCCGGCGCGATTCCAGTCGGTCTCGCCGTGGCGGACCAGGATCAGTGAGCTCACCGCATGAGCGTACCGGGGCGCGGCTGAGGGTCCGCCCTCAGCGGGCGTCGGGCGCCGGGAGGTTGTCGGCGAGGAAACGCAGGACCGGTGACGTGCCGGCGTCGATCTTGACCGTGGCACGCGCATCGCCGCGCGTCTGCCCCCGATTGATGATCACCACGGGGAGTCTCCGCCGTCGCGCGCGCTCGAGCAGACGGATGCCGGAATTGACCACCAGCGATGACCCGGCGATCACCAGCGCATCGGCCGTGCGAAGGATCTGCTCGGCCTCGCGGAACTTCTCGGCCGGGACGAACTCGCCGAAGAACACGACATCGGGCTTGAGCATGCCGCCGCACACCGTGCAGTCGGGGAGGATGAATCCGTCGGTCGCCGAGGGCACGACATCCCCATCGGGTCCGAGCGGAACCGCGTCCGGGACGGTCAGCCACGGGTTGTCGCGCTCGACCCGGACCGCGAGATCACGGCGGTCGAACACCTGGCCGCAGTGCGTGCAGAACACGCGACGCATCGTGCCGTGCAGCTCCACGACACGGCGGCTCCCCGCGCGCACGTGCAGACCGTCGACGTTCTGAGTGACCACTCCGGCTGCGATGCCGCGACGCTCGAGGTCGGCGATCGCCCCGTGACCGGCGTTCGGGCTCGCGGCGGCGAACGCTCGCCAGCCGAGATGGGAGCCCACCCAGTAGCGGCGACGGGCGGCGGCATCGCCGAGGAACTCCTGTGCCGTCATCGGGGTGCGCACGGGGGCGCCCTCTCCGCGATAGTCGGGGATCCCCGAGTCTGTCGACACGCCGGCGCCGGTGAGGATCGCCAGCCGACGGCCTCGCAGCACGTCCAGCGCCTCGGAGACGGCCGGCGTCTGAGAACTCAGATCGGTCGTGACGGTCACAGACACCCCCCCTTCGCCGAGTGTAGGTCGCCGGGTTCAGGTGACCGAGTCTAGGCCCGGTGCTTTGCGGCGATGTTACGAGAGACGCCCGGGTGCGAGAGTGGTCGGATGCAGCTGCACGAGATCGACGATCCTGGCGACGATCGCCTTTCGGACTACCGCGACCTCACGGACGTGGCTCTGCGGCGGGTGCGCGAGCCCGAGGAGGGGCTGTACATCGCGGAGTCGGCGAAGGTGATCGGCCGGGCGCTGGCGGCGGGGCATCGTCCGCGTTCGGTCCTGGTGCAGCGCAAGTGGGTCGACGACGTCATGCCAATTCTCGCCGAGACCCCCGAGGTCGATGTGTTCGTCGTCCCGGCGGCCGTCGCCGAGGCCCTCACCGGCTACGCCGTGCACCGTGGGGCCCTCGCCGCCATGCACCGCCCGGCCCTTCGGAGCGTGGCCGACACCGTCGCGGGGGCGCGGACGGTGGTGGTCCTCGAGGACATCGTCGATCACACCAATGTCGGTGCCGTCTTCCGCAATGCCGCCGGGCTCGGCGCCGACGCCGTCCTGGTCTCGCCGCGATGCGCCGACCCGCTCTACCGCCGGAGCGTCCGAGTGTCGATGGGGACCGTCTTCCAGGTGCCCTGGACGCGATTGGCCGATCCCCGTTCGAGCGCCGCCGAGCTGGCATCGACCGGCTTCCACGTCGCCGCGCTCGCCCTCACCGACGAGGCGGCGACCCTCGACGCCTTCGCGCGCGACCGTCCGGATCGGGTGGCCCTGCTCCTCGGCGGCGAAGGACACGGTCTGTCGCGCCGGAGTCTCGCCGACGCCCATTCGGTGGTCACCATCCCGATGACCGGCGGCGTCGATTCGCTCAACGTCGCCGCGGCGAGCGCGGTGGCCCTGTGGGCACTCACGCGCGAGGCGCAGTGACGCCGCTCAGGAGTCGTCCGTGGACCGGATGATCGGCAGGGGCTCGGGACGCTTGGGCACGACGGTGTCGCCCGAAGACTGCTGCCGGAGTCGTCGCAGTACCCACGGCACGAGGTACTCCCGTGCCCACACCAGGTCGTTCGACCGGGCTTGACGCCAGGTGCGCACCGGCAGGGGATCAGGCGTCATCGGCTGGAGGTCGTTGGGCACGGCGAGGGTGCGCAGCACCATCCGGGCGACTTCATGATGACCGAGCGAGTTGTAATGGAGCCTGTCGTCGTCGAAGAAGCGCATGTCCTGCACCTCTTTGAGGGCCCACTGGTCGGCGACGATGCAGTCGTACTGCTCCGCGATCGCGCGGATGTTCTCGTTGTAGATGGCGACTTTGCCGCGGATGCCACGGAACACCGGGGTGAAATTCGTGTCGATGCCGGTGAAGACCACGAGCGTCGCACCGGAGGTGGACAGTCGCACCACGGCATCGTGGAAGATGTCGGCCACCACGTCCGGATCCGAGCCCGGGCGGATCACGTCGTTGCCGCCGGCGGAGAAGGTGACCAGATCGGGTTTGAGCTCGAGGGCGGGTTCGACCTGCTCGTCGACGATCTGACGGATCAGTCGTCCCCGGATCGCGAGGTTGGCGTAGGAGAAATCGGGCACCTGACGGGAGAGCACCTCTGCCACGCGGTCGGCCCAGCCTCGGTGCCCACCGGGTGAACCGGGTTCGGGGTCGCCGATGCCCTCGGTGAACGAGTCGCCCAGGGCGACGAACCGCCGCCAGGGGTGCAGTTCGTGGTTCGCGGCATAGGGGCTCGGGTGGTCGGGTGTGGTCGACATGGGGCTTCCTCGGCTCGTGGCTTGTGTCGAGGGTAGCGTCCGAGGCGTCGTCTATCGTGGTGACTCGTCGTGTTCGGGAAGGGGGAGCTGTGGACGAGGCCGCGCTGACCGACACCGCCGGCGAGACCGACGTCCACCTCGGCAGCTTCGCCGCCGAGCACCTGTCGCCGACCTGGCCGCAGCGGGCGCCGTGGGGCACCGCGCAGCGGCTGCGCGCCTGGCAGGCCGAGGCGCTGGATCTCTATTTCTCGCTCGACGGCCCCGACGGTCCGGGCGCGGGACCGCGCGATTTCCTCGCGGCGGCCACCCCCGGCGCCGGCAAGACGACCTTCGCGCTGCGACTGGCCACCGAGCTCCTTCGGCGCCAGGTGGTCGACCGTGTGGTCGTCGTGGCCCCCACCGAGCACCTGAAGTCGCAGTGGGCCGACGCGGCGGCACGCGTGTCGCTGCGCCTGGATCCGGCGTTCAGCAACCGGTTCGTCGCGCCCTCCCGCCAGTACCACGGGGTCGCGGTGACCTACGCGCAGGTCGCGGTGAAGCCCTCGGTCCATCAGCACCTGACCGACTCGGCGCGCACCCTCGTCATCCTCGACGAGGTCCACCACGGCGGCGACGCCCTCAGCTGGGGCGATGCGCTTCGGGAGGCCTACAGCCGGGCGACCCGGCGGCTGCTGCTGTCGGGGACCCCCTTCCGCAGCGACACCGCGCCCATCCCTTTCGTGGAGTACCACCCCAACGACAAGGGCATCAGGATCTCCCGGACCGATTACGCCTACGGCTATCGCCGGGCCCTCGAGGACGGGGTCGTGCGCCCCGTGATCTTCCTCGTCTACGCCGGGCAGATGCGGTGGCGGACCAAGACGGGCGATGAGATGGAGGCCCAGCTCGGACAGGACAACACCAAGGACATCACCTCCCAGGCGTGGCGCACCGCACTCGACCCCGAGGGAGACTGGATTCCCGCGGTTCTCCGCTCGGCCGATCGTCGACTCAGCGAGGTGCGCGAGCAGGTGCCCGATGCCGGTGGTCTCGTGATCGCGACCGACCAGACCGCGGCGCGGGCGTACGCCGCGATCCTGGAGGGCATCAGCGGTGAACGACCCACGGTCGTGCTCTCCGACGAGGCGGAGGCGTCGTCGCGGATCGAGTCGTTCTCGGCGGGGACGTCGCGGTGGATGGTCGCGGTGCGGATGGTGTCCGAGGGTGTCGACGTTCCGCGCCTGGCCGTGGGGGTCTACGCCACATCGGCGTCCACCCCGCTGTTCTTCGCCCAGGCCATCGGGCGTTTCGTCCGCGCTCGGCGTCGCGGCGAGACCGCGAGTGTGTTCCTGCCGAACGTGCCGCAGCTGTTGGCGCTCGCTCACGAGTTGGAGCGCCAACGCGATCACGCCCTCGACCGAGACAGCGACGGCGACGACGAGTGGAACGCCGAAGAAGATCTGATGGACGCCGCGGAGCGCGAGGAGAAGGCCTCCGACGCACTGACGCAGGAGTTCACCTTCCAGGCGCTCGGGTCGGCCGCCCATTTCGACCGCGTCATGTTCGACGGCCGGGAGTTCGGTCAGCTCGCCGTGCCCGGAACGCCGGAGGAAGAAGAGTTCCTCGGACTTCCGGGCCTTCTCGAACCCGAGCATGTCCACGAGCTGCTGCTGCAGCGTCAGGCGCGCCAGAGCCGTCATCGCAAGGTTCGGGAATCAGCGGCGGCCACGGGGTCCGAACCGGCGGCGCCTGCACCTCCCGCGGCCCTGCACCGCACCCTCAAGGAGCAGCGTCAGCTGCTCAACAGCCTGGTGGGCCTGTACGCCCGGCAGAGCGGTGAGCCGCACGGTGCCGTCCACGCCGAGCTGCGGCGCATCTGCGGAGGGCCTGCGGTCTCGCACGCCACCGTGGCGCAGCTGCAGGCGCGGATCGACGTGCTGCGCGCGCGCGTCCGGTCCTGAACGGGGCGCCGCTTCGGTCGTCCGAAATGCTGGCAATCCGCGGCCTGGTGAGAGCCCGCGGGGCGGCGGTGGTTAGCGTGGAGTTGTTCCCACCCCTGAAACGAGGTCGATTCCGCGTGCCCGCCGACGCCCCCGCCGCCCCTCCTCACATCACCGCCCGCGACCGCCGCCGATGGGCGCAGTACCTCGTCGACGAACGCGCCGAGGCGCGCGTCTACCGTGAGCTCGCCGCCCGACGGGAAGGGGAGGAGCGCGACATCCTCCTCGCCCTCGCGGAGGCGGAGGGTCGGCATGAGGCGCACTGGCTCGAGATGCTGGGCGGGGAGCCCGACCGGCTCCCGCGACCGGATCTGCGCACCCGCGTGCTCGCACTGCTGGCACGGCGCTTCGGCTCGATCTTCGTCCTCGCACTCGCTCAGCGGGCCGAGGCGCGGTCGCCCTACGAGGCCGAGCCCTTCGCCTCGGCCTCAATGGCCGCCGACGAACGCATCCATCAGGAAGTGGTCCGCGGGCTGGCCGCCCGGGGCCGTCGACGGCTGTCGGGATCGTTCCGCGCCGCCGTGTTCGGCGCGAACGACGGACTCGTCTCGAACATGGCCCTGGTCATGGGTATCGGCGCCACCGGTGTCGCCCCCTCGTTCGTGCTCTTCAGCGGCGTCGCGGGACTGCTGGCCGGTGCGCTGTCGATGGGGGCGGGGGAGTTCGTCTCCGTGCGCTCGCAGCGTGAGCTTCTGGCGGCCACCGAGCCGAACAACGACGCCGACCACGTCCTTCCCGACCTCGACCTGGACGCCAATGAGCTGGCGCTGGTCTACCGCACCCGGGGGATGTCGGAGGCTGACGCCGACGCGCGGGCGCGGGCGGTCGTCGGCGCGGCCCGCGACGCGGACCGGAGCGTCCCGTTCCGACTGGCCGCCGAGGACTCCGACGCGCACGATGTCATCGGTCGCGACTGGGGTGCGGCGCTGTCGAGCTTTCTGTTCTTCTCCTCGGGTGCGGTGATCCCGCTCCTGCCGTGGCTGTTCGGACTGTCGGGGACGACCGCCATGGTCTGTGCGTTGGTGCTCGTCGGCATCGCGCTCCTGGCCACCGGGGCGATGGTCGGACTGCTCTCGGGCGGCCCGCCGCTGCGGAGGGCACTGCGGCAGCTCGCCATCGGCTACGCGGCCGCGGCGGTCACCTACGTTCTCGGGCTCGTCTTCGGCGTCGCGGTGGGGTGACCGACGGCAACAGAAAAACCCCCGGCGAACCGGGGGTTTTTCTTGTTGTGCGCGAGGGGGGACTTGAACCCCCACGCCCTATACGGGCACTAGCACCTCAAGCTAGCGCGTCTACCTATTCCGCCACCCGCGCATGGGTGTTTCGGTCGTGCAACCGAGGATCGACATTACCACGTCCGCGAGGTCGCTCGTGCGCACGGGTGGGGACGCGATCCCGAAGGGCGTCGGATCCGGTCGCAGATCGCGGGCACCGCGGACGGGTAGGTTAGTCCGCATGCCGACGCCCGGATCCGACCTCCCCGAAGTCGCCCGCATCGCCCAGGACCTCATCCGATTCGACACCACCAACTTCGGCGGCGGTCGATCCCGCGGCGAGCGTGAGGCTGCCGAGTACGTCGGTGCCTTCCTGCAGTCGCTGGGACTGCAGCCGGAGTACTACGAACCCATCGATCGGCGCACCAACGTGATGGCCCGCGTGCCCGGCCGGAATCCCGATCGGCCGGCCCTCGTCCTGCACGGGCACCTCGACGTCGTCCCCGCCGTGGCCGAGGATTGGAGCGTCGATCCCTTCGGCGGCGAGGTGCGCGACGGCATGCTCTGGGGTCGCGGAGCGGTCGACATGAAAGACATGGATGCGATGATCCTCGCCTCCGTCGCCGACATGCTCCGCTCCGGCGAGAGGCCGGACCGCGATCTCGTGCTGGTGTTCTTCGCCGACGAGGAGAACGGTGGCATCGAAGGATCCCAGCTCGTCGTGCGCGACCGCCCCGAGTGGTTCGCCGGGGCGACGGAGGCCATCAGCGAGGTGGGCGGCTACTCGATCAGCGTCGCAGACCGTCGCGCGTACCTGTTGCAGGTGGGGGAGAAGGCGCTCGTCTGGATCCGGCTCATCGCGCGGGGACGCGCCGCCCACGGCAGCAGCTTCCACCCCGACAACGCCGTCACCCGCCTCGCCGAAGCGGTGGCAGCGCTCGGCCGCACGGCGTGGCCGGTGACGCTGACCGACACGACGTCGCAGCTCGTGGCCGCTCTCGGCGCCCTGTCCGGCCGCGCCGGCGACGACCCCGACGAGCTGGCCGCCGAAGCCGGCCCTGCGGCGGGATTCCTCCGCGCGACGCTGCGGACGACCACCAACCCCACCGGGCTGACCGCGGGGTACAAGCACAACGTCATCCCCGATCGCGCGGAGGCGCTCATCGACGTCCGCGTCCTCCCCGGCACCGAAGACGCCGCCCTGGCCGACATCCGTCGCATCATCGGCGACGACGTCGAGGTGGAGGTGGTTCACCGTGACATCGGGCTCGAGGTTCCCTTCTCGGGTGACCTCGTGGATGCGATGGTGCGGGCGCTCGGCGTGCACGATCCGGGCACCCCTGTCATCCCCTACCTGATGGGCGGCGGAACCGACAACAAGGCCCTGGCCGAGCTCGGGATCGCGGGGTACGGATTCGCACCGCTGCGCCTCCCTGCCGATCTCGACTTCACCGGCATGTTCCACGGCGTCGACGAGCGGGTGCCGATCGCAGCGCTCGAGTTCGGTCAGCGGGTGCTCACCGACCTGCTGCGTACCTGCTGACCCGGCGCCGCTCCACGTCACCGTCCACCGAAAGGCGCACATGCAGCTCATCGAGGCGATCTTCCTCGGCATCGTCCAGGGCCTCACCGAATTCCTCCCGGTCTCCTCCAGCGCTCACCTGCGCATCGTGGGGGAGTTCCTGCCGTCCGCGCAGGATCCCGGGGCGACCTTCACCGCGATCACCCAGATCGGCACCGAAGCGGCCGTCCTGCTGTACTTCTGGAAGACCATCGTCCGCATCATCTCGAGATGGGCGCAGTCGCTGGCCGGGCGGGTGCCCAGGAACGATCCCGACGCGCGCATGGGCTGGCTCATCATCATCGGCACCATCCCGATCGGCGTCCTCGGCTTCCTGCTGCAGGACGTCATCCGCGACACCTTCCGCAACCTCTGGCTCGTGGCAATCGTGCTCATCTTCTTCGGTCTCCTGCTCGGGGCTGCCGACCGCTGGGGCGCGCGGCGGAGGGAGCTGAGCGACCTGACCTACCCGCACGGACTCGCCCTCGGCTTCGCCCAGGCGCTCGCCCTGGTGCCCGGTGTCTCGCGCTCAGGTGCGACCACCACCCTCGGGCTCGCTCTCGGCTACACCCGCCCCGCCGCCGCCGAGTACGCGTTCCTGCTCGCCGTGCCCGCGGTGTTCGGCAGCGGCTTCTACGAGCTGCTGCAGAGCTTCGAAGAGCCCGGCGGCCCCTACAGTCAGCTCGACACGGCGGTGGCCACGCTCGTGGCCTTCGGCGTGGGCCTCGCCGTCATCGCCTTCCTGATGCGCTATCTCAAGCGCGGCAGTTTCCTGCCGTTCGTGATCTACCGGGTCGCGCTGGGCGTGCTGCTCATCGTGCTGCTGTCAGTGGGAGTGCTGCAGCCGTACTGATCAGGGCCCGCGGGTCGATCACGAACGGCGGGGGTCGTCCCGGCCCGGTTTGGTCGGCCCGTCGCCGCGGCGACGCAGGTAGCGTTCGAACTCCTGCGCGATGGCGTCGCCCGAGGCTTCCGGCGAATCCCATGTGTCGCGGGTCCGCTCGAGCTGACGGATGTACTCCGTCATCTCCTCGTCGTCGGCCGCTGCGGCGTCGATGGAGGCCTCCCAGGCGGCCGCCTCCGTGGACAGATCGCCACGAGGAACCTGCGCGCCGGTGAGATCCTCCAGGCGATCCAGGAGTGCCAGCGTGGCCTTCGGCGACGGGGTGTGCCCCGCGACGTAGTGGGGCACGCTCGCCCACAGGCTCGCGGTGGGGATGCCTGCGGCCTCGGCCGCGTGTGCGAGCACGCTCAAGATGCCCACCGGCCCCTCGTAGGTGCTCTTCTCGAGGTCGAGGGTCTGGCGCAGCTGCTCGTTGTCGCTGCCGGCGAACACCGAGATCGGGCGGGTGTGGGGGACATCGGACATCATCGAGCCGAGGGCGACGAAGCCGGTGACGTCCTCCCGGAGGGCCGCGTCGATGATCTCGGAGGCGAACGCCTGCCAGGCGCGTGCCGGCTCGACGCCGGTGAGGAGCCAGAGCTGGGTACCGCGGGTCTGCCGCACCGGCCGGAGGAGACTCGTCTCGGGCCAGGAGAGCTTCCGCCGTCCCTCGCCGTCGATGGAGACCTGGGGTCGGGTGTACTGGTAGTCGAAGTACAGCTCCGGGTCGACGGAGAAGACGGATTCGTAGCCGTCCGTCCCGCGGATCTGCGCCAGGGCCGACGACGCGGCCTCTCCCGCGTCGTTCCATCCGTCGAACGCCGCGACGATCACCCTGCGTCCCAGACCCTCCACAGGACCTCCCTCGGCCCGCCGGCGCGGGCTGCTACCCAGGATAGGCGTCGCGCGGGCCGGACGGGGGCGCCCGGTAGCCTGGAGCGGTGCATTCCCCCTCCCTCGCCGCCGTCCTCTGGGACATGGACGGCACACTGGTCGACACCGAGCCCTACTGGATGGCCGCGGAGACTCCGCTGGTCGAACGCTTCGGCGGGACCTGGTCTCACGAGCAGGCACTGAGCCTGGTGGGCCTGGGACTGGAGGATTCGGCGCGCATCTTCCAGAACGCCGGTGTGCGGATGGGGATCCACGAGATCATCGACCACCTCACCGACGAGGTGATGCGACAGCTCGCCGTCATCGGCGTGCCGTTCCGCCCCGGCGCCAAGGAGCTGCTGCGAGATCTCAAGGACAGGGGCGTGAAGACGGCGCTGGTGACCATGTCCATGCGCCGGATGGCGACCACCGTGGTGGACCTCATCGACTTCGAGGCGTTCGACGTGGTCATCGCCGGTGACGACGCGACCCGCCCCAAGCCCTTCCCCGATCCGTACCTCCAGGCCTGCGACCTCCTCGGCGTCGCCCCGGCGGACACGGTCGCGATCGAGGATTCGCCCAACGGACTGCGCTCGGCCGTTGCGTCGGGCGCCTCCGTGATCGGGGTGCCGCTGATGGTCTCCCTCGCCGGGGCGGGGGCGCACACGATCTGGGAGAGCTTGGAGGGGCGCACCACAGCGGACCTGCAGGCGTTCCATACCGCCCGCATCGCCCGCGCGGGGGCCCACGCGTGAGCGGCCGGTGGAGCGGACCCTTCCGCGTCGGCGAGCGGGTGCAGCTGACCGGACCCAAGGGGCGACTGCACACGGTCACCCTCCGCGAGGACGGGGAGCTGCACACTCATCACGGCGTCCTCGCCCATCGCGACATCATCGGCATCCCCGACGGTTCCGTGGTTGTCGGCAGCGGGGGGCACGAATACCTCGCCCTCCGGCCGCTGTTGCGCGATTTCGTCATGTCGATGCCCCGGGGCGCGGCGATCGTCTACCCCAAGGATGCCGCGCAGATCGTCGCCGACGCCGACATCTTCCCCGGTGCCACCGTCGTCGAGGCCGGCGTCGGTTCCGGCGCGCTGGCGCTCTGGCTCCTGCGAGCGATCGGACCGGAAGGGCGGCTGGTGTCCTTCGAACGGCGGGAGGACTTCGCCGAGGTCGCGCGTGCGAACGTCGCGACGTTCCTGGGTGAGGAGCCGCCCGCGTGGCGCGTGGTCGTCGGCGACCTCGTCGACGAGCTTCCCCGGAACATGGAGAACGGCACCGTCGACCGCGTCGTCCTCGACATGCTCGCGCCCTGGGACTGCATCGACGCGGTTGCCGATGCGCTCGTCCCCGGTGGCGTCGTCATCTGCTACGTCGCCACCGCCACCCAGCTGAGCCGGGTCGCCGAGTACATCCGCGGCACCGGCCTGTTCACCGACCCCGAGGCCAACGAGACCATGGTGCGCGGCTGGCACGTCGAAGGGCTCGCTGTGCGTCCCGATCACCGGATGGTCGCCCACACCGGCTTCCTGCTCACCGCCCGCCGGCTCGCGCCTGGCGCCGTGCTCCCCGAGCGCAAGCGTCGCGCGTCGAAGTCGAGCTACGGCGACGAAGACGTCGAGCTGTGGACGCCGGGCGCCGTCGGCGACCGGGAGATCACCGACAAGAATCTGCGCAAACGCGTCCGCGAGGCGCAGCGCGCCGCAGACGCCCGCACAGGGGGCGCCCAGGGGTCCGCCTAAACTAGCCGGGTGCGAAAACTCCCCGCTCTGCTCGCCGTCGTCGGCCTGTCCGCACTGACCCTGGTCGGATGCACCAGCGTCCCGGCTGCGGGATGCGACCGGCCCGCGTCATCCGGCTCTTCTCTCGACTCCCTCGTCACCGTCGACGGTGACCCGGGAAGCGCCCCCGAGGTCGAGCTGTACACGCCTTTCCAGGTCCGCTCGACCTCTCACACCGACCTCGAGGCCGGGGACGGAGCAGCGCTGACCGCGACCGAGCAGGCGGCTCTGCTGGATGTCACCATCGTCAGCGGCGAGACCGGCGAGGTGCTCATCCAGACCCCCTATGACGACGACATCGCCCGCGTGGCGCCGATGTCGCAGTGGTACACCCCGATCCCCGCTCTCGAAGACGCGCTGGAGTGCGCGACCGAGGGGTCGCGCGTGGTCGTCGGCCTCGCGCCCGGCGACATCCTGCCGGAGGCGGCGGCCAGCATCGGTCTCGCCGAGGACGAGTCGGCGGTCGCCGTCATCGACGTCCGCAAGGCCTATCTGCCCCGGGCGGCGGGCGCACTGCAGTTCAACGCCGGCTTCAACCTCCCCTCCGTCGTCCGCGCCGCCGACGGCACGCCCGGTGTGATCGTCCCGGATGCCGCTGCGCCGAGCGACCTCGTCGTGGAGACCCTGATCCGCGGTGACGGGCCCGAGGTGACCGGCGACGTGCCGGTGCGCGTGGCCTACACCGGCGTGCTGTGGGACGACAAGACGGTGTTCGATTCGTCGTGGGGCCAGGCGCCGGTGTCGTTCGCGCTCGAGGACGTCGTTCCCGGCTTCGCCGCGGGGCTGGAGGGCCAGACGGTCGGATCGCAGGTGATGATCGTCGTGCCGCCCGACCAGGGGTACGGCGATGCGGGCCAGGGGAGCATCCCCGGTGGCGCGACCCTGGTGTTCGTCGTGGACATCCTGGGACTCGACGAGATCTCCTGACCTCCGCGCCTTCCGGATCTTCGCCGAGCCCCGCCTAGGATGAGGGGGTGCCGGCGAACACCCCTACGAAGAATCCGCCGGAGGAGCGCCTGGTCAACCTCGTGGTCGCCCTCATGGCGACGGAGCAGGGACTGACCAAGGACACGATCCTCCGCTCGGTCTCGGGCTATCGCGAGCACACCGAATCCGGTGCGTCCAAGGACGCACTGGAGAAGATGTTCGAACGCGACAAGGAGAATCTCCGCGGCCTCGGCGTTCCCATCGAGACGATCGGCGACTTCGCCGATCCCGACGATCTGCGCGACGCGCGGTATCGCGTACCGAAGTCCGAGTACTCCCTCCCCGAGGACATCGACTTCACGCCCGCCGAACTCGCATTGCTGAACCTCGCCGGGGAGGTGTGGAGCGAGGGGTCGCTGTCGGCCGAGGCCCGCAGCGGTCTGCGCAAGATCCGTGCCCTCGGCATCGACGTCGATGAGCCGATCATCGGATACTCGCCGCGCATCAGCGCCCGCGAGCCCTCGTTCCCGGTGCTGCAGCGCGCCATCGAGCAGAGTCGCGTGGTGACCTTCCCCTATCTGCGCCCCGGTGACGAGAATGAGCGGCTGCGGCGGGTCAGACCCCTCGCCCTCGTCGAGTACGAGGCCCGATGGCATGTCTTCGGACGCGACCTGAATCTCGACGCTGATCGCACCTTCCTCCTCAGTCGCATCGTCGGGGACGTCGCCGTCACCCGCGAGACCTTCGACCCGGCGCTGCGCGACGGCGCGGGGGAGAGGGCGCTGGCCGAACTGCAAGACCTCGCCGAACGCCAGCTCGCTCACCTCGAAGTCGACCCCGGAACAGAGGCGGCGCTGCGCCTCGCCCGTCGGGCACGCCCGGCCGGTCAGGGAATCCACGTGCCCTTCGTCGACGTCCATGTTCTCGCCGACGAGCTGGCCTCGTACGGCCCCGAGGTGCGGGTGGTCGCACCCGAGAGACTGCGCGCGCTCGTCGTCTCCCGCTTGCGGGGGGCCCTCGCGCGCCACGACGGAGCGCCAGGAGGCTCCTCATGAGCGCGCGACGTCCGCTGGTGGCCACGGATCGGGCCGCGCTCATCCTGCAGCTGGTGCCGTACCTCATCAGCAAGGGCGAGGTGTCGATCGCCGAGGCCGCCGAAGAGTTCGATGTGACCTGCGATGAGATGCGCGACATGGTGCAGAAGCTCACCGTCATCGGACTTCCGGGCGAACGAGGCTACTGGCAGATGGCGAACGATCTGTTCGACATCGACTGGGATCTTCTCGACACCCGGGACATCATCTCCATCACCCACTCCGTCGGTCTCGAGCGGTCTCCGCGACTGACCGCTCGTGAGGCTGCGGCACTCGTCGCGGGACTTCAGCTCGCACGCACCATCCCGGGGGTCGGCGACACCGAGGTCTACAGCGGTCTCCTCGCCAAGCTCTCGCAGGGTGCGTCGGCCAAACCCGCCGACGTCATCGTCGCGCCGAGCCCCGTCGACGACGTGCGCGAGGCGGTGGCGATCGCCCTGCGCGAGCGTGTCGCCGTCACCTTCACCTACAAGGCGCCCGAGTCGGAGCCGACCGCCCGCACGGTCGATCCTGTCAAGGTGCACATCGCCGATGGCCAGTGGTACCTGCAGGGATGGTGCCACCTGCGTCAGGCGATGCGCACGTTCCATCTCGACCGGGTCAGCGATCTGCGGGTCACCGACATCCCGAGCACGCACAGCGAAGACGCCGCACCCGGCTGGTTCGAACCGACCGACGGCGCAGGAGAGGTCATCGCCCGCATCCGCTTCCGTGCGTCGCTGGCGCCGCTGCTGGGCGACTACCTCGAGCGAGCGACCGTCGTGCGGGACGGCGACGAAGCGATCGCCACCCTGCGCGTCGCTGATGAGACGACGCTGCGCCGCCTCGCGGCACGTCGGGGCGGCGTGGTCGAGATCGTCTCGCCCGAGGGGGCACGTCGCGCCGCAGCCGAATGGGCTCGCGCGGGCCTCGCGCAGTACGCCGAACGCGCCGATCCGTCACCGGCCGGTTCATAGACGTCGCGGGTTAGACTGAAAACCCGACCTAAGGAGTCCTGATGCTCGGCAACGCTTTCGGGTGGCCCCACCTTCTTGTCTTGCTCGCGGTCATCCTGTTGCTGTTCGGCGCTGCGAAGCTGCCTGCTCTCGCCAAGAGCGTCGGCCAGTCGGCCCGAGTCTTCAAGGGTGAGATGAAGGCGATGAAAGAGGAGGACGTGAAGCCTGCCGATACACCGGCGGCCTCACCGGCACCCTCCAACCCGCCCACCGCGTCGTCCGACGCGAGCCTGGGCAGGCCGTCTGAAAACACCTGATCGGCGTGGCCACGGCTGAGCGCGCCCGGACAGACGACAGCGAGCCGCGGCGCGAGAAACGCATGTCGCTGGGTGCGCACCTGCTGGAGTTGCGCCGTCGGCTGATGTTCGCGGTCATCGCCCTCGTGGTGGGGATGATCGTCGCCTTCATCATCACCGATCCGATCATCTACTGGATCACCGGTCCGATCCGTGACATCGCCGCAACGCGCGGGGACGACTTCTCTGCACTGAACTTCACCACGGTCACGTCTGCATTCGATATGCGGATGCGGATCGCGTTCTCGATCGGCCTGTTCCTGTCGGCGCCGGTCTGGCTGTGGCAGGTCTGGGCGTTCGTGATGCCAGGGCTCACGCGGAAAGAGATCCGCTACACCATCGGCTTCGTCGCCGCTGCCGTCCCCCTCTTCTTCCTCGGCTGCTGGGTCGGCGTGCTCATCGTCCCGCACGTGATCGACCTGATGTGGGGATTCACTCCCGAGGGCGGCACCAACTTCTACAACGCCGCCGAGTACTACGACTTCGTGTTCAAGCTGATGATCGTCATCGGCGTCTCGTTCGTTCTGCCGGTCTTCCTCGTGGCGCTCAATCTCGCGGGTGTCATGAGCGGCTGTGCGATCCTGAAGGGATGGCGCGCCGCGGTTCTGATCGCCACGGTCTTCGCCGCTCTCGCCACCCCTGCCGCCGACGTGGTGAGCATGCTGATGCTGGCCGGCATCCTGGTCGTCCTCTTCTTCGCTGCCGCTGGGTTGTCCCTGCTGTTCGACAGCCGCCGGTCCCGCCGCGACGCCGCACTCCTGCCGCCCGGGGCGAGCTGATGACACCGCCTGGGGCGGCCTGATGAGCGAGCCGTCGCCGGCCGAGCGGTATGCCCGCGCGGCCGCGGCCTCTCGTGAGCAGCGCGGGCATCCGATCGCCACGGCCTTCGCCGCATCGCGACCGTTCGAGCTCGATCCGTTCCAGATCGAGAGCTGCCGGGCGCTGGAGGAGGGTCGGAGCGTGCTCGTGGCCGCCCCGACCGGCGCCGGGAAGACGATCGTCGGCGAGTTCGCCATCCACCTCGCGATGCGCGAACCCCATGACAAGGCGTTCTACACCACCCCGATGAAGGCCCTGTCGAATCAGAAGTACCGCGAGCTCGTCGACGAGTACGGTCCCGATGAGGTCGGCCTGCTCACCGGCGACACGAACATCAACGGCAACGCCCGGGTGGTCGTGATGACCACCGAGGTGCTCCGCAACATGCTCTACGCCGACTCGCCGGCGCTGAGGAGCCTCCGCTACGTCGTCATGGACGAGGTCCACTACCTCGCCGATCGCTTCCGCGGCGCCGTCTGGGAAGAGGTCATCATCCACCTGCCCCGGAGTGTCCGACTGGTCTCCCTGTCAGCCACGGTGTCCAACGCCGAGGAGTTCGGCGACTGGCTCGACACCGTGCGCGGCGACACCGAGGTCATCGTCTCCGAGACCCGTCCGGTGCCGCTGGAGCAGCACGTCCTGGTCCGGGGAGACCTGCTGCCGCTCTTCGACGACAGGGCCGGGGTGGCCACCGCGCAGGTCAACCAGGAGCTGATGCGACTGCGGTCGTTCAAGGGCACGAGCTTCGAGAACAACCGCCGCGCCCAGCAGGTCCGAAACGATCCGAGCCGTCGTCGGCCGCCGCGGGGCGGGGTGCGGCCGGTCCGGCCCTCGAACATCCGCAGCATCGAGCGGATCGATCGCCCCGACGTCGTGCGACTCCTCGAGCGCAGCAACCTGCTGCCGGCGATCTTCTTCATCTTCAGTCGAGCCGGCTGCGACGCGGCCGTGCAGCAGGTGCGCCGCGCCGTACTCCGACTGACCACCCGCGAGGAGCGTGACCTCATCCGCGAGGTGGTGGAGCAACGCACCCGCACCCTCGGCGACGAGGACCTGGCCGTGCTCGGGTTCTGGGAATGGCGGGAGAACCTGGAGCGGGGTGTCGCAGCCCACCATGCCGGTCTCCTCCCCGCCTTCAAGGAGGTCGTCGAGGAACTGTTCCAGCGAAAGCTCGTCAAGGCGGTCTTCGCCACCGAGACGCTGGCGCTGGGAATCAACATGCCGGCGCGCACCGTCGTGCTCG
Organism: Microbacterium sp. CCNWLW134; assembly: GCF_037083565.1. Lineage (NCBI taxonomy): Bacteria > Bacillati > Actinomycetota > Actinomycetes > Micrococcales > Microbacteriaceae > Microbacterium > Microbacterium sp. CCNWLW134. Next base: position 1,221,151 of record NZ_JBAOJU010000001.1, read on the forward strand.
AGAAGCTCGAGAAGTTCAACGGCGAGGCGCGCGTCGCGATCACCGCAGGCGAGTACACGCAGCTGACCGGGCGCGCGGGACGGCGGGGGATCGACGTCGAGGGGCATGCGGTCATCCAGTGGACCGAGCAGATGGACCCGCAGCAGGTCGCCGCGCTGGCGTCTCGGCGCACCTACCCCCTGAACTCCAGTTTCCGTCCGACCTACAACATGGCGGTCAACCTCATCGACCAGTTCGGTCGGCCCCGGGCGCGGGAGGTTCTGGAATCCTCGTTCGCCCAGTTCCAGGCGGACCGTTCGGTGGTCGGGATCGCCCGGCAGGTCAAGGAGGCCGAGGAGTCGCTGGCGGGCTATGCGACGGCGATGGCCTGCGACCGGGGGGACTTCGTGGAGTACGCCGGGATCCGACGTGAGCTCAGCGACCTCGAGAAGATCAATCGACGGGATGCCACGGCACCGCGAGGCCTCCGGGAGAGCCGGCAGCGACAACTCGCATCCCTGCGCAAACGCATGCAGCGTCATCCCTGTCACTCGTGCCCCGACCGGGAGAGTCATGCCCGGTGGGGCGAGCGGTATCACCGTCTCGACCGCGACGTCCAGCGGATGCGTCGGCAGATCGACAGCCGCACCGGCACCGTCGCGCGGGTGTTCGACCGTGTCGTCGACGTGCTCACCGCTGTCCACTATGTCGATGTCGACGATGCCGGCGACACCCACCTGACCGCCGAGGGGCGCCGCATGAGGCGCATCTACGGCGAGCGCGATCTGCTGGTGGCGGAGTCGCTCCGGCTGCACCTCTGGGATCGACTGGATGCGTCATCTCTGGCGGCTCTGGCCTGCTGCCTCGTCTTCGAGCCACGGCGGGAGGACGGTCGTGAGAACGCGCTCCCGCGGGGTGCCTTCCGTCCGGTCTTCGCCGAGACGCTGACGCTCTGGCAGCGTCTGGACGACCTGGAGCGCGAGCATCACCTGCCGGGGTCGGAACCGCCCTCGGGCGGTCTGGCGCTGGCCATGCACACCTGGGCACGCGGGGGCATGCTCGACCGCGTGCTGGAAGAGGCCGACATGGCCGCGGGCGACTTCGTGCGCTGGGCGAAGCAGACCATCGACCTGCTGGACCAGCTCTCGATCGTCGCCGACACCGAGGTGGGACGGACCGCGCGCTCGGCGCTGGATGCGGTCCGGCGCGGCATCGTCGCGCATTCGTCGGTATGAGCGTCCCGTCTGCGGTGCGTGCAGTGCCGCGTCCGATCCTCCCCCTGTGGGCGGCGGTCCTCACCGCCGCCGTCGCCGGCCCGACCCTCGATCTGGCCTTCCCCGACGTGGGGTGGTGGCCGTTCGCCTTCGTCGGCGTGGCCTTCGCCCTGGTGTCCCTCATCGGCCGGAGCATCGGCGGTGCCGTCCTCGTCGGCTTCGTCTTCGGCGCCTCCTTCTATCTCATCCACATCATCTGGATCACCCGCTATCTCGGCCCGATCCCGTGGCTGGCGCTGTCGGGTCTGCAGGCCATCCTCATGGGGGTGGGGGCGATCCCGGTCGCCCTCGCCTACCGCTGGTTGCCGCGGGCGATGCCCGCGCGAGCAGCACAGCTGACCGTTCTTCCGCTTCTGGTCGGCGGGCTGTGGACCGCCCGCGAACTGTTCATGGGTTCCTGGCCCTACACCGGGTTTCCGTGGGCGCGGATCGGGATGAGCCAGTCCGAGAGCCCGCTGGCGGACATCGCGTCGTGGACGGGTGTCGCGGGCCTCACCTTCCTCATGGTGACCGCCACCGCCGCGATCATCGAGTGGCTGCGGGCCGGTCGTCTTCGCGACGTTCGCACCGCGCTCCCCGCGATGGCGGCCGTGGTGCTGCTCGTGGCCGTCCCGGCTTTCCCGACCACCCCGTCCGGTGATCTCCGCGTCGGCGCGGTGCAGGGCAATGGGCCCTCGGCCTACTTCGATGAACGCACGCCGTACGCGATCCTGAACGCCCAGCTCGCGGCGACCGCACCGCTGGCCGAAGAGGATATCGATCTGCTCGTGTGGCCGGAGGGCGGGATCGACTACGACCCGCTGCAGGACGGCACCACAGCGGCGACCCTCGACGCCCTGGCCGAGGAGTTCGGCGTACCGCTGCTCGTCAACGCGGCCACGGACCGCGGCGACCTGACGTTCAACACGTCGATGCTGTGGGAGGCCGGGGCGGAGAATCCGGTCGCGTTCCACGACAAGCGCAACCCGGTCCCGATGGGGGAGTACGTCCCGGACCGGTGGTTCTTCGAACGGATCGTTCCCGATCTCGTCGGTCTGATCCAGCGCGAGTACACCCCCGGCGACAACCCCCCTCTCATCGACGTCGGCGACGTGGGAGTCGGGCTGGCGATCTGCTTCGATGTCATCTACGACGCCGTCATCTGGGAGGGTGCGCGCGATGGCGCGGAGCTGTACGTGTTCCAGACGAACAACGCCGACTTCCGCGATACCGATGAGAACCTGCAGCAGCTCGCCTTCGCGCGGATGCGCGCGATCGAGACCGGCCGTTCCGTGGTGAACCTCTCCACGGTCGGCACCAGCCAGGTGATCGCCCCGGACGGGACGACCCTCGACAGCCTGCCGGCGGGTACCGCCGGTCAGATGCTCGCCGACGTTCCACTGCGCACCGGTCTCACACCTGCCGTCGTGATCGGCCCCGCCGTGCAGGTGCTGCTGGGTTGGGGGAGTCTCCTGGCCCTCGCCGTGGTCGGTATCGCGCTGCGGGTGCGCGAGCGCAGGCAGACGAAGACGCCGGCCTCCGAGGAGACCGGCGTCGACAGGGACGTCAAGGCCTGATCAGGCGCTGAGCTTGCCCTTCGAGGTGTCGTCGGCCGCGCCGCGGCGGGCACGGACGAAAGCGAGACGCTCCTCGAGCAGCTCTTCGAGCTCAGGGATCGTGCGCCGTTCCAGGAGCATGTCCCAGTGGGTACGGGGTGCCTTCTCGTCGCTGTGATCGACCGTCGCGGTGCCCTCGCCGATGCGCAGGAGAGCCTCGGAGCCGCACGTGCGGCATTCCCAGGCCTGGGGCACCTCGGCGTCGGCCGCGAAGGTCAGGGTGGTGTCACGTCCGCAGGACGTGCAGGAGTAGATGTGCTGTACGCGTTCATGGAACACGACACCCTCTTCGCTCTGTAGGCTCTGGGCGCCGAGTCGGATGCCGCGAAGACTGCGGTCTGCCATTGTGTGGTCCTTCCGTCGCTGATCAGGTATAACGCCCTCGCCTGGGCGGATCATCCGAAGGGCGGGGCCCGGGGCGGCTTTCACAGCCGATGCTCAGGCCTTCGCGCCGGTCGTTCAGGCCGCGCGACGGGCGGCGAGGGGGAGCGCGATGTCGGCGCGGTCCGTGACGAGTCCGTCCACCCCGGCGTCGAGGAGCCTTTCCATATCCGCCGGATCGTTCACGGTCCACACGTGGATCTCGACTCCGTGGCGATGGGCGGTCTCGATGAGACGCGGAGTGACGATGGGCACACGTCCGTGACGCTCGGGAACCTGCAGCGCGTCGACGTCGGAGAGAAGCCGGGAGACGGCGCGGCGGGCCCTGATCCCGTGGGCGAGGAGGAGACGGGTGATGGTGCGGATGCCGGCCGAGGTCGCCGGTCGAACGGCTGCCCCGGCATCAGCGGCCGCCCGGAGCGCGGCGTGTCGTCGTTCGTCGGAGAAGCTCGTCAGGAGCACCCGCTCACTGTGCGCGGCGACGCTGCGCCCGACCGGTTCCGCGGCGGCGGGTGCCTTGACGTCGAGATTGAACCGCACGGTGGGGAAGGACTCCAGCGCCTGGGTGAGCGTCAGAACCCCGCCGAGCCCGGCCATCAGTTCGGACAGCTCGCCGAAGGTCACGTCGGCGACCGCGCGCGGATCGCCGGCGACGCGTCGCAGATCGTCGTCGTGGAAGAGCACCACTTCCCCGTCGACGGTCACATGGCAATCGGACTCGACGTAGGTCGCTCCGGCGGCGTGTGCGGCTGCCACCGCGGCGAAGGAATTCTCCACGAGATCCGTGGATCCCTCGGGGACCAGGCCGCGGTGGGCGAGCACGCGTGGCGCGTCCGAGGCCTGGAACCACGGATGCTTCGGGTCAGGCAGGGTCGCTCCCACCCTCGGTCGGAGTCGGGGTCGGGGCGTCGGCACGGACCGCCCCCGGTGTGGTGGAACGGGCCTCGTTGGCGATCGCATCAGCGTCCGACGCCGCTTCGCGCGCGGCAGCGACGGCCGCATCCGAGGCGGCGGAATACTCGGCACGGCGTGCAGCAGTCGTGGGGCGTCGCGCACTTCCGGGCGTCGCCGTCGATCCGCCCTCGTCGCGCCCGCCGAGCGCATTGCCGATGCCCTTGAGTGCTTCGGTCAGTTCGCTGGGGATGATCCACAGCTTGTTCGACGGGCTCTCGCTGATCTTCGGCAGGGTCTGCAGGTACTGGTAGGCCAGCAGCTTGTCATCCGGCTCGCCCGCATGAATGGCTCCGAAGACCATCTCGATGGCCTCGGCCTCGCCCTGTGCGCGCAGCACCGCCGCCTGCTTGTCTCCCTCGGCCCGCAGGATCTCGGCCTGGCGTCGACCCTCGGCCTCGAGGATCTGGGACTGCTTCGTGCCCTCGGCGGTCAGGATCGCCGCACGGCGGTCGCGCTCGGCGCGCATCTGCTTCTCCATCGAGTCCTGGATCGAGGTCGGCGGATCGATGGCCTTCAGCTCGACGCGCGAGACCCGCAGGCCCCACTTGCCCGTGGCCTCATCGAGCACCACGCGAAGCTGTCCGTTGATGTTGTCACGGCTCGTGAGCGCCTCTTCGAGGTTGAGCCCCCCGACCACGTTGCGAAGCGTCGTGGTGGTCAGCTGCTCCACCGCGCTGAGGTAGTTGGCGATCTCGTAGGTCGCCGCGCGGGCGTCGTTCACCTGGAAGTAGACGACCGTGTCGATCGAGACCACCAGGTTGTCCTCGGTGATGACCGGCTGCGGGGGGAAGGACACGACCTGTTCGCGCATGTCCACCAGAGGGCGAAGGCGATCGACGAACGGCACCAGGATGTTCAGCCCGGGCGACAGTGTCCGCTGGTAGCGCCCGAGCCGCTCGACGATCCCGGCGTAGGCCTGCGGGATGATCCGGATCGACCGGAAGAGCACCACCACCACGAAGATCGCCAGGACGACGAGGAGGACGATGACGAAGATCTGGCCGATGAAGGCGCCGGGATCGATCACGGGGTGTTTCCTTCCGGTGGGTCGGGAGCGACGGGCGTGGCGGGGCTCACCTCGACGGTCGCGCCGAGGACCCGATCGACCGTGACGCGCACGCCGACGCCGGCGCCGACGGCGCCGGCGGCCAAACGCGCCGTCCAGGTCTCGCCGTTGTCGAGGCGCACCGAGCCGCCTTCGCCGTCGACGAATGAGGCGACGACGCGTCCGCCCATGCCGTAGAGGGCATCGACGTTGGTCCTCGCCGGTTCCCCGCGATGGAGGATCTTCAGCAGCAGCGGTCGGATGGTGAACAGCAGCAGTGCCGAGATCGCCGCCGCCGCGGCGATCTGGAGCCACCACGGACCGCCGAGGAGATTGACCCCCAGGCCGCCGATGAGGCTCCCGGCGCCGATCATGAGGAAGGTGAACTCGAGCGTGAGCAGCTCGATGATGATGAAGACCCCCGCGAGCACCAGCCACACGATCCAGAGGTATTGCGTGAGATCCGGCAGCATCGCGGCTCCTCCTCGGCCTTGACGGCCACCATAACACCGCAGTCCGGCACGTCGGCGTTGATAGGGTTCAGGGGGCCGGACGGCCTTGCCGCGGCATCCGCGGTGCGTCATCACAGGAGTCGCCACACATGTCTCAGACCCTTGCTCCCGGATCGCTGGCAGGCAAGACCGCCCTCGTGACCGGATCCTCCCGCGGCATCGGAGCCGACACCGTCCGCTACCTCGCCGAGGCGGGCGCCGATGTCGTGATCAACTACCGCAACAAGGCGCCGCGCGCCGAGAAGCTCGCCACCCAGCTGCGCGACCTCGGAGTCCGCGCGCTCGTGGTCGAAGCCGATCTCACCGACCCCGACTCGGTGCAGGCGATGTTCGCCGAGGTCGAACGCGAGTTCGGTCGGCTGGACATCCTGGTCCTCAATGCCTCGGGCGGCATGGAGGCCGGCATGGCGGAGGACTATGCGCTCCGTCTCAACCGCGACGCCCAGGTGTCGGTCCTCGAGACCGCGCTGCCCCTCCTCGGAGAGGGCGCCCGTGTCGTGTTCGTCACCAGCCACCAGGCGCACTTCATCCGAACGACGCCGACGATGCCCGAGTACGAGCCGGTCGCGCTGTCCAAGCGTGCGGGCGAAGACGCGCTGCGGGAGCGCATCCCGATGCTCTCCGAGCGTGGCGTGGAGTTCGTGGTCGTATCGGGCGACATGATCGAAGGCACCATCACCGCCACGCTCCTCGAGCGTGCGAACCCCGGCGCGATCGCCTCGCGACGCGAGTCGGCGGGACGGCTCTACAACGTCTCGGAGTTCGCCGGCGAAGTGGCCCGGGCCGCGGTGGATCCTATCCCCGACGACAACACGCGGCTCGTCGGCGACACCGCATCCTTCGCGGGGGAGTGAACCGTGGGCCCCACCGACATCCAGAAGCTCCTCGGGGTCGGGCGGCCCGCACTCTCGTCGCAGGGCGGGTTCGCGGTCTTCTCCGTCAGCCGTCCCGACCTCCCGGCCAACCGGACGGTCGGTCAGCTGTGGCGGATCGACCTGCCCGACGGTGCTCCGCGCCGGCTCACGCGTGGCGTTCTCGACACGGCCCCAGTGCTCTCGCCCGATGACACGCGCTTGGCGTTCCTCCGGCCGGATGCCCGGGGTCGCTCACAGGTCTTCGTGGTCGCCCCGGCCGGGGGCGAGCCGGTGCAGGCCACCGATGCCCCGCTCGGGGTCGGCGAGGTCGTCTGGACGACGGACGGCCGCTCCCTGGTCTACACCGCACGGATGCCCGAGGACGGACGGTACGGCACCGTCGAAGGATTGGATGCCGCGGCCGAGGCGCCTCGGCGGATCACCGGTGTGCGCTGGAACGCGAACGGTCTCGGCTACCTCGCCGACCGTCCGGCGCAGATCTTCGTGATCGCCGCGCCGGAGGTCGACAGCGAGCCGTTCTACGACCCCGCGCCCGCCGTGCGCGACGAGGATGTAGCAGCGCGCCCGACCGTGATCGGCGCGACCCCGCGTGCGCTCACCGACGGCGACCTCAGCTGGTCGACCCTGGCGGTGGCGGGCGAGGAGGTGCTGGCCGTTCCCGATCGGATCGAAGTCGACCGTCGAGACCTGCGCACCCCCGTCATCGCGCATCACCTCGACGGCTCCGGGCGCCGCGAGGTGCTCGGAACCGATGCGAACCTGTCGGTGACGGGTCTTGCCGTCGCGGACGACGGCACGGTGGCCGCCCTCGCCTCCGACGTGGGCTCCGCGGGAACGGACTTCGTCGCGCCCGGCACCGCGCTGTTCGTGATCGCCGCGGGGGAGGCCCGAGTCCTCACCGATCCCGAGACGATCGACCTGGGCGAGGTCGGAAGTCACCTCACCCCGATCGGCGACGACGTCCTCGTTCAGGATCGGCGCCGCGGGCGCGTCCGGCTCCTCCGCGTCGCCCGCGACGGATCGGCCGCCACGGTCATCGACGGCGACCGCGAGGTGCTCGGTCATGCGGCATCCGGCTCCGTCATCGTCGCCGCCGTCGCCACCCCCGACTCGTTCGGCGAGATGGTCCTCGCCGGGCCCGGTGAGCCCCGCGTGCTGACCGCGTTCGGAGCCTCCGCGGCCGCAGCGGGAATCGTCGAGCCGCGCGAGCTGACCGTTCGCGGTCGCGACGGCTACCCGGTGCACGGCTGGGTCGCCCGGCCCGACGGGGACGGGCCCTTCCCCGTCGTCCTCCAGATCCACGGGGGACCCTACGCCAGCTATGGCGTCCATCTCTTCGACGAGACCCAGGTCCTCGTCGACGCGGGCTACGCCGTGGTCTACTGCAACCCGCGCGGGTCTGCCGGCTACGGCCGCGCGCACGGTCGCGCCATCCGCCAGGCGATGGGGACGCTCGACCATCACGACGTCATCGATTTCCTCGACGGCGCGCTGGAGTACGATCCGACTCTCGATGCCGGGCGACTCGGCATCATGGGCGGCTCGTACGGCGGTTACCTCACCGCGTGGATCATCGCGCACGACCACAGATTCCGCGGAGCGATCGTCGAGCGCGGCTTCCTCGAGCCGACGTCGTTCCAGGGGACGAGCGACATCGGCTCGTTCTTCGGCGACGAATACGTCGGCGTCGACCCCGAGCTCATCGCCGCGCAGAGTCCCATGGCGGTCGTCGGGCAGGTGCGCACGCCCACCCTCGTGATGCACGCCGAGGAAGACCATCGGTGCCCGCTGGAGCAGGCGACGCGCTACTACTCGGCGCTCACGCGTGCGGGGGTTCCGAGCGAGATGCTGCTCTTCCCCGGCGAGAACCACGAGCTCACCCGGAGCGGCCGGCCCCGCCACCGCGTCGAACGCTTCGACGCGGTGCTGGAGTGGTGGGCGCGTCACCTGCCCGTCGCCTGAACGCGCCGGGCAGGTGACGCGCCGTTCCGGTCAGACGCGACCGAAGCGCAGGGCGCGGATGATCTGGATGATGCCCAGGATCACCAGCGAGACGCCGAAGAACAGCCAGACGATGAGGGCGCCCCAGATGGGGGCGAACATCACCACGACGCCGGCGACGATGCTGATGATCGCGAAGAAGATCGTCCAGCCCTTCGACGACGCGTCCGACAGGGTGGAGAGCGAGACGATCCCCTCGACCACCCACGTGATGCCGATCATGAGCCCGACGAGAAGGAGCAGCCAGTCGGTGGCCGCACCGAAGTTGAGGAAGGCCATGACGCCGGCGATGACGAACAGCACGCCGAGGACGATGTAGCCGATTCTCGACCAGCCGCCTCGCTCCCGCGAGAACGCACCGAGGCCGATGTAGACCAGTCCGGCGATGATGGCGTAGATGGCGAGCAGGAAGGTGACGACGCCGAACGCCTTCTGCGGCCAGATGAGGATGAGCAGACCGAAGATCAGCGCGATCGCGCCGACGATGCCGAGGGCGACCCGGACGGTGCTGGTGAGGGACTTCTCCCCGGTGCCGGTGGACATGACCGAACCCTTTCTGAGCATTTGCTGAGAGACTGCGCTCTCACTGTAGACCCGGGACGGGCTCAGGGGAACGGCGACAGGCCGTGGGGTTCGCGGCTTCCCGTCTTCGTCAGCCCAGCCCGGTCGCGGCCAGATAGCGGGCCTTGTGTCCGGTGCGGATGCCGGTGACGCTCGGCTTGTTCTCGTACACGCCGGCTCCCCAGTTCCCCTCGACCAGCACCGGACCGGTGGGGGTCACCACGATGTCCCATCCGACGTACTGCACCTGAGGGACGACGCGGGCGACGCGGTCGACGAACGCGACGACCTCGGCCATCATCGGCAGCTGGAAATCGGCGATCCGGAATCCGGAGTCCGGATGGGTGATGTGCACGTGGCCGTGCGAGTCGTAGCCGGGACCCACGGCGCGACCGTCGTCGTCGAGCATCGTGTAGAAGCCGCCGAACGACATCTGGTCGCTGACCGCGCCGCGACCGAACTTCTGCGCGATCGCGAGGATGAGGGTGCGCTCCCCGTCGAAGAACGCCGTCACACGCGTGGTGTTCACCGTCCCCGGGCAGACCGCGGCGAGGTCGGGATGCTGCACGATGACCTCTTCGATGAGGAGCTCGCCCCGGTCGTGAAGCCCGTGGTGGAATGCTGTCCAGTCGTCGACGTCGGCGGCGTGGTACCTGTGGACGCCGGTTCCGGCCTGACCGATCGGTTCCTTGGTGACGATGGTCCCGTGGCGCTCGGTGAAGGCGCGGACCTCGTCGGCGTTGTCGGGTTCGACCACCATCCACTCCCGGTGCAGGTGCTCGGAGAAAGCGCGGTCGAACTCGATCTTGTCCTGGAACAGGTGGCGGAAGTCGGGGTGGTCGAAGCGCTGCGACAGCTGATTGGAGAAGGGGTGCGTCATGAACGTCGCCCGCTCACGACGGGTCAGGATCGCGAAGTCGTAGTCGATGTAGTCCTGGAAGCCCACCTGACGGAACCCCGCGGAGAAGAGCATGTCCACCACGATGGCGGGCGTCCACTTGCCGTGCTGCGCGGAGGCTTCCCTGGCCCGCTCCCACACCGAGCCCACGTTGATCCTCCGCGCGCGGTAGGCGAGGTAGCGAAGGCGGGAGGAGAGGCCGAGACCGGTCGAGGGCATGGGGACTTTCGAGTCGGGGACGACGGACCCGGATAGTCTAGAGGGGTGATGTCGGTGGATCCTCTGCGTCCGACTGCCGAGTCCTCACGGGGCGCCGCCGCCCCCGTCGCGGCGCAGCTGGACCCCCGGCCCGTGGCCCTCATCCGAGGCTCCGCCCTTGCGCACAACCTTCGGATCGCCCGCGACGCCGGGCTCCTCGTGGTCGATCGCGACGTCCTCGATGCCGACGCCTGGGGTCACGGTGCCGACATCGTCGAGCGCGCGGTGTCATCGGCGGGCATGGCGTGGGCGGAGAGCGGGGGAGACGCCGCGCTCGCGGGCGCGTGGCTGTTCGGCCTCCCCGGATCACCCGGTCGGCCCGTCATGGCGCTCACGGGCCGGGTGATCGCGACCAAGCTCCTGCGGGAAGGGGAGGGTGTCTCCTACGGGTACACCTTCCGGGCCCCGTCGGACACCACCGTCGCCCTCGTCAGCGGCGGCTACGGGCAGGGTGTGGTGCGCCATCTCGGCAACAGGGTGGCCGTCCGCGTCGAGGGGCGCGATGCGCCCGTCGTCGGTCGGGTGGCGATGGACGTCTGCGTGGTCGACCTGGGGCCGCGGGCCGTCGTTCCTCCGGGAGCGCCGGCGGTGTTCTTCGGCGATCCCGATCGGGGGGAGCCGTCGCTGGGGCGGTGGACGGCGGCGACGGGACTGGACGCCGGTGAGATCCTCGCGATCGTCGGTGTTCGCGCTCGTCGGGAGGCGGCATGACCGGATCGGTCCTCGAAGTCGACCTCGACCTGTTCGCGATGAACCTCGCTCGGGTCCGCGCGGCGATCGCGCCCGCCGAGCTCATGCTCGTGGTCAAGAACGATGCGTACGGGCACGGCGTGGACGCCGTGGTCGCCCGTGCGCGACGGGAGGGTGTCCGCTGGTTCGGAGCCTTTGACCTCGTGACGGGCGCGCGGGTGCGAACAGGAGCGGGCGGGGACGCGCGCATCTTCGTGTGGATCGCCGATACGCCCGAGCAGGTCGCTGCCGCGATCGAACTGGACCTCGACATCGGGGTGGGCGATCGCCGACTCCTCGACGACATCGCCGCTCGGCGCGGGGGCCCGCGCCCCGCACGGGTTCATCTCAAGATCGATACAGGGCTGCGCCGCAACGGCGTCCGGCCGGAGGAGTGGTCGGAGTTCGTCTCGATCGCCGCGGCCGCCGAACGCGCGGGGAGCCTCGTCGTCGAGGGGATCTGGAGCCACATCGCCGAAGCATCCGACGAGGACGACGACATCGCGCGGGACCGGTTCGAACAGGCTCTGCGGACCGCGGAGACCGCGGGGCTCCGTCCCCGCTGGCGCCACCTCGCAGCCAGCGCCGCGGCGTTCGCCCGACCGGAGTTCCGTTACGACATCGCCCGGGTCGGGGCGTTCTGCTACGGCATCCGTCCCGCGGGCGGGCCCGACGAGGCCGAGCTCGGAGTGAAGCCCATCGCCCGCTGGGTGGCGCCCGTCGTCGAGGTGGCCGGCGCCGTGGTGCGCATCGGCGTGGGTGCGCGCGACGGGCTGTTCAGCACCCTGGCGTCGCGGGCCGATGTCGCGACGCCCGCCGGGCCGCGCCGGCTCCTCACCGTCGCCGGGGCGATGTCGGAGGTCGCCGCATGGCCGGGGGCCGACACCGGTGACCGGGTGGTCGTGTACGGCGACGCCGGCCGCAACGAGGAGACCGCGACCTCGCTCGCCGAGACGATCGATTCGATCGGCGAAGAGGTCGCGGTCCGGGTCTCGCCGCTGGTACCCCGGCAGTACCGGGGCGTGCGGTGATCGTCAGTCGTCGCCGCTGAGGCGTGCGGTCTCGTCGTGCCAGGAGGTGGCCACGGCACGGAGCTTCTCTTCGTACTTGCGGCCGTGGTGAGCGCAGAACAGCAGCTCGCTGCCGTTCACCTCGGCGGCGATGTAGGCCTGAGCTCCGCAGGAATCGCAGCGGTCCACCGCGGTCAGGCGGTATTCGAGGACGGCCGTCTCAGAGGGTGTCGAAAGTGTCATCGCGGTGCCTCCTCGGGATTGTGACTCTCGGCGTGGTCCCCACATACAACCACGGCACGCTGACGGTCATGCCGCGATCCGATGGCCGTTCGCTGAGCGCGTACGGCGGCGCCCGACGGTCGTGTCTGTGCAAGGCCGGGGCGGAACCCCCGGTTAGCCTTGGAGATTGTGACCGCCGCTGAGTATTCCGCCCATCACCTGCAGGTGCTCGAAGGGCTCGAGGCCGTCCGCAAACGTCCGGGCATGTACATCGGCTCGACCGATGCCCGCGGCCTCATGCACTGCCTCTGGGAGATCATCGACAACGCCGTCGATGAGGCGCTCGGTGGTCACGGAGATCACATCGACGTCGTCCTCCACGCCGACGGCAGCGTCGAGGTCCGCGACCGCGCCCGCGGCATTCCGGTCGACGTCGAGCCCCGCACCGGGCTCACAGGCGTGGAGGTCGTCTTCACCAAGCTGCACGCCGGCGGCAAGTTCGGCGGGGGGTCGTACGCCGCGTCGGGAGGTCTGCACGGCGTGGGTGCCTCCGTCGTCAACGCCCTCTCCGAGCGCCTCGACGTCGAGGTCGACCGCGGGGGCAAGACCTATGCGATGTCGTTCCACCGCGGCGAGCCGGGGGTGTTCGCGGGCCCGGGTCCGGACTCGCCGTTCACCCCCTTCGAGGACAGCAGCGAGCTGCGCGTGGTCGGCAAGGCGCCGCGCGGGGCGACGGGAACGCGCATCCGCTACTGGGCCGATCGGCAGATCTTCACCCGCGATGCCGCGTTCTCCTTCGAGGAGCTCGAGCAGCGGGTCCGGCAGACGGCGTTCCTCGTCCCCGGTCTGCAGATCGTCGTGCGTGACGAGCGCGCAGGCGAGCCGGTCGAGACGTCCTACCGCTTCGAGGGCGGCATCTCGGAGTTCGTGGAGTTCCTCGCCCCTGACGCCGGTGTCACCGACGTGTGGCGGTTGACCGGTACCGGGGTCTTCATCGAGACCGTCCCCGTGCTGCAGCCCACCGGCGCGATGATCCCCACCGAGGTCGAGCGCACCTGCGAGGTCGACATCGCGCTGCGGTGGGGCATCGGCTACGACACCGTCGCCCGCTCCTTCGTCAACATCATCGCCACTCCGAAGGGCGGCACCCATCAGCAGGGGTTCGAGCAGGGACTGATGAAGGTGCTGCGCGCACAGGTGGAACAGAACGCTCGCCGGCTGAAGGTGGGCAACGACAAGATCGAGAAGGATGACATCCTCGCCGGCCTCACCACGGTGATGACCGTCCGGCTGCCCGAGCCCCAGTTCGAGGGCCAGACGAAAGAGGTGCTGGGCACCCCGGCCGTCCGTCAGATCGTGGCCCAGGTCGTCACGAAGGAGCTCACCGCGCGCTTCTCTTCCACCAAACGCGACGACAAGGCGCAGACGTCGCTGCTCTTGGACAAGGTCGTCTCGGAGATGAAGGCGCGCATCTCGGCGCGCACGCACAAAGAGACGCAGCGTCGGAAGAATGCCCTGGAGTCGTCGTCTCTGCCGGCCAAGCTGGCCGACTGCCGCACCAACGACGTCGCCGAATCAGAGCTCTTCATCGTCGAGGGCGATTCGGCGCTCGGCACGGCCAAGCTGGCGCGCAACAGCGAATACCAGGCCTTGCTGCCGATCCGCGGGAAGATCCTGAATGTTCAGAAGGCGTCGATCAGCGACATGCTGTCCAACGCCGAGTGCGCATCGATCATCCAGGTGATCGGTGCGGGCTCGGGCCGGTCGTTCGACCTCGACGCCGCGCGCTACGGCAAGGTCATCCTGATGAGCGATGCCGACGTGGACGGCGCGCACATCCGTACCCTCCTGCTGACCCTGTTCTTCCGCTACATGCGTCCGCTCGTCGAGGCCGGACGGGTGTTCGCCGCCGTCCCGCCCCTTCACCGGGTCATCGTGATGCATCCCGGGACCAAGCCCAACGAGACGATCTACACCTTCAGCGAACAGGAGCTGCACACCCTGCTCACCAAGCTCACCAAGGCGGGGAGGCGTTGGCAGGAGCCGGTGCAGCGGTACAAGGGTCTCGGTGAGATGGACGCCGACCAGCTCGCGACCACGACGATGGATCGGGGCGGACGGACGCTTCGAAGGGTGCGCGTGCAGGACGCCGAGGCGGCCTCTCGTGTTTTCGAACTCCTGATGGGTACCGACGTCGCCCCCCGTCGCGAGTTCATCGTCGACTCCAGCGACCGGCTGTCGCGGGAGCGCATCGACGCCTGACCGGCGTCCCTCAGCGCACGACGGTGCCGACCGCTCCGACGACACCGTCGAGCGGCGTTCCCGACGCGTCGCGTCGTGCACCCGGCGCCGGCAGCTGTCGAACCGCACCGTCGGGACCGACCGCCCGGGGGTCGGAACCGACCCAGGCCAGGCTCAAGGCGTCCTCGCCCCGGAGGAAGCGGTGCGCCCGCACCCCGCCGGTGCCGCGTCCCTTGGCGGGGTACTCCGTGAAGGCCGAGACCTTGGCCGATCCGGAGTCGGTGCCTGCCAGTGCTGTGGAGGCGCCCGCGACGGTGACCACCACGGCGTCGAAGGCCGAGCCGCCGACGACGAAGAACCCGATCGCCTCCACTCCTGTGGCCAGCCTGATCCCGGCCATCCCACCGGCGGCACGGCCCTGGGGTCGGACGGACGACGCGTCGAAGCGCAGCAGCTGCGCGTCCGCGGCGACGAACACCAGCTCCGCTCCGTCGGGCGCGAGGGCGGCCCCGACGACGCGGTCACCGTCCTTGAGGGAGATGATCGCGACGTCGTGCTTGCCCGCGAGCTCGGAGGCGGCGACCCGCTTGACCACGCCCTGGGCGGTGCCGAGTGCGATGGGCGGATCGGACGCGAGGGGGACGAGGGCGACCACATGCTCGCCGCCGGTGAGCCCGAGGTACTGGTCGGCGCGGGTCCCCGCCGACAACTGCACCGAGTTCCCCGGAACGGAGGGCAGGTCGACCGGCGAGAAGCGGACGAGGCGTCCTGCGGTGGTGACCGCTCCCACGTCCCCGCGCGTCGTGGTGTCGACCGCGGAACGCACAGCGTCGTGCTTCGATCGGCGGGCCGGTGCGACGATACCGCCGCCCGGTGCCTCCGGCGTCCGCTCGGCGCGCACCATGCGTCCCGTCGCGGAGAGGAAGACCCGGCAGGGCGCGTCGGCGATCTGGAGGTCGACCGGACCCGCCGACTTCGACGACCGTGCCGCGACCGGACCGCCGTTCAGCAGCAGGGTCCGCCGTGGGGTGCCGAGCGCTTCGGCGGTGGCGTCCAGCTCGGCGGCGACCTGGGCCCGGAGCAAGGCCGGGTCGCCCAACAGCTCGACGAGGGCGTCGATCTCGGCCTTCAGGGCGTCGCGTTCGGCTTCCAACTCGATGCGTGAGAACTTCGTCAAGCGCCGCAGGCGCAGCTCCAGGATGTACTCGGCCTGCACCTGGGTGAGGTCGAAGACGTCCATGAGCCGGCCACGCGCCTGCTCCCCGTCGTCGGAGGTGCGGATCACCTGGATGACCTCGTCGATGTCGAGGATCGCGATGAGGAGACCTTCGACGAGGTGGAGGCGTTCGCGGCGGCGCGCAAGGCGATACTCGCTCCGTCGCGTGATCACGCGGATGCGGTGGTCCAGGTACACCCGGAGCATCTCGCGCAGCCCGAGCGTCTTCGGCTGGCCGTCGACGAGGGCGACGTTGTTGATGCCGAAGGAGTCCTCCAGCGGCGTCAAACGGTACAGCTGCTCGAGGACGGCGTTCGGGTCGAACCCGGTCTTCACGCCGATGACCAGACGCAGACCCTTCGTACGGTCGCTGAGATCGGTGACGTCGGAGATGCCCGTGAGCTTCTTGCTCGTGACGGCGTCCTTGATCTTCTCGATCACGCGCTCCGGACCCACGAGATACGGCAGCTCGGTGACGACGAGTCCCGTCCGGCGCGGACCGAGGCTTTCGATCGACACCTTCGCCCGGGTGCGGAACGACCCGCGTCCCGCGGCATAAGCGTCGCGGATGCCGTCGAGCCCGACGATGATCCCGCCGGAGGGCAGGTCGGGGCCGGGGACGAACTCCATCAGCTCTTCGAGGGTCGCCTCGGGGTTCTCGAGCAGGTGCACGGCGGCGGCGACGACCTCGATGAGGTTGTGCGGGGCCATGTTGGTGGCCATCCCCACCGCGATGCCCGATGCGCCGTTGACGAGCAGGTTGGGAAACGCAGCCGGAAGCACCTCCGGCTGCTGGAACTGGCCGTCGTAGTTGGGGATGAAGTCCACGACGTCTTCATCGAGGTCTGCGGTCATCGCCAGGGCCGGGGGAGCCAGGCGGGCCTCGGTGTACCGCGGAGCCGCGGGTCCGTCGTCGAGCGAGCCGAAGTTGCCGTGCCCGTCGACCAGAGGCACCCGCAGCGAGAAGGGCTGGGCCAGGCGCACGAGGGCGTCGTAGATCGGAGCGTCGCCGTGCGGGTGGAGTTTCCCCATCACCTCGCCGACGACCCGCGCGCTCTTGACGTGCCCGCGATCGGGCCGAAGCCCCATGTCGGCCATCTGGAAGAGGATGCGGCGCTGCACGGGCTTCAATCCGTCGCGGGCGTCGGGCAGGGCGCGGGAGTAGATGACGGAGTAGGCGTACTCGAGGAACGACCCCTGCATCTCGACGGAGACGTCGACGTCCTCGATGCGTTCGGTGGGCGTGGTGTCAGCGGGTGATGCGGGCATGGCGATGGGGTTCCAAGACGGAGCGGGGGAGCCGCCGGCGGGGTGTGCCAGACTGGCCCGGGTGACCGTCAGCCTACCGTCGGACCCGCCCGGTGCCCGGCGCCTCACCGGCGTCGTGCCGGAGTTGATCGCGGCGCTCAGGGGCGCATCCGACCAGTGGGCCCCCGCGCGAAGCGCGATCGTCTGCGTGGTCGACGGCCTCGGAGCCCACAATCTGCGAGCCCGCAGCGGTCACGCGCGGTATCTCGCGGCGGCGATGTCGAAGAAGGATGTCGCGCGGACCGTGTTCCCCACCACCACCGCCGCTGCGCTCACGAGTCTGCTGACGGGGACCGAGCCGGGTACCCACGGCATCGTCGGCTACCGCGCCTTCGTCCCCAACACCGGCGAGGTTCTCAATCAGCTCCGTGGGTGGGACACGCACGGACTGCCGGTGAGCTGGCAGCGCGCTGCGCCTCTCTTCGGCCGGGAAGCCGAAGCCGGCCGGCCGACGTTCTTCGTCTCCAAGCCCGAGTACACCGGCACGGGGTTCACCGAGGCGACGCTGCGCGGTGCGGTGGCGGTCCCGGCCGAGTACTTCTCCGACCGGGTCGACCTCGCCGTCGACCTTGCGGCCCGGCATCCGGGCGCCCTCATCTATCTCTACACACCGGAGCTCGACGGGATCGGACATCGTCGCGGATGGGAATCCGACGAGTGGACGATCGGGCTGGAGGAGGTCGACGCCGCGCTCGCGCGGCTCGGCGGAGCGCTGCCGGGCGATGTGGGGGCGATCGTCACCGCCGACCACGGGATGGTCGACGTTCCCCGGCACCGGCATCGCCTTCTGGTCGAGGGGAGCCCGCTGCTGGAGGGTGTGGCACAGATCGGCGGCGAACCCCGGATGCTTCATCTGTACGCCGACCCGGGGACCGCCGATGACGTCGCCGACGCGTGGCGGGCAGCGGAGTCCCCTCACGCGTGGGTCCTCACGAGGGACGAGGCTGTCGCGAGCGGCCTGTTCGGTGACGTCGATCCCGTCGTGCGGCCGCGCATCGGCGACGTCCTCGTCGCCGCGCGCGGGGCCACGGCGTACTACGACGACCGGGACGCCGAACGCACCGGTCAGCAGATGGTGGGCCAGCACGGCTCGCTCACCGACGCCGAGCGGATCGTTCCGCTCATCCGCCTCGGCGCGTTCGCCTGAGCGGTGCCGCGCGTGTCAGTCGTCGCCGCGTGCGCCGAAGACGATCTCGTCCCAGGAGGGCATCGACGTGCGGCCCTTGCGGCGTCCCGCGGCCTCGGCGACCTGCGTCGCCGACGGACCCCTGTCGGACGGAACGCTCTCGTCGGAGGGCTCGGGCCCATCGCCGTACCCCGGCTCGAGGGCGTCGAAGAGTGCGACGGGCTGCGATGACGTCGTGCGCTCTCGCGCCTCCTCCGCGCCGGGAAGGGGTTCCCGCTGGCCACGACGACGACGCAGGGCTTCGAGCAGGTCGGCGGTCTCCGCGGAGGTGACCGCCGGTTCGGTCGCCCGCTTGATCGCGGCCTGCTGGACGGCCGGCGCGACCGGCGCGGGGATCTCGGGGTGCTCGAGGTCGGCCTCCGGCGGGCGACGGGGCCCGAAGGCGCCGCTGTCGAAGCGCGAGTCGTCCTTGGCAGGGGCGGTGTCGAGGGCCCGCAGGCGTGGGATCAGTCCTTCGGGGAGCGAACCCTGACGCGACAGCTGGATCGCGTCGGCATTCAGGGGCGAGAGGGTGCTGCGGCGGGGATCGAAGCTCCACCGCGCATCATGGTCGACGCTGTTGGCGGTGAACTCGAGCTTGACGATCCATCCCGAGGGCTCCTTCCAGCTCGTCCACCGTTCGCCGACCGCGCCGGCTTCGTGGAGCTTGCCGCGCACGGCTGCTCCGAACGTGGGGTGCGCGTCGTGCTCGAGCTGACCGCCCAGCAGCACCGGCACAGCGAGAGCCTGACCGACGACGTGCTCGCGCTCGGCGAGCACCGGTCCTTCGAAGCGGGCCACGTCTTCCACGCGGCAGCCCAGCAGCGTCGCCACCTCGGTCGTCGACAGCCCGGCACGGATGTGCGACTGGATCTCGCGGGGGCTGGGGCGAGCGGCCTGGCCGTCGTGGTCGCGGTCGCGTCGCGTGCGGCGCAGCTCGTTGCGCAGCACCTCATCGACGGGCAGCGAGAACCGGTCGCCCGATTCGGTCGCGAGGACGAGTCTGTCGTCCTCGGTTCCGATCACCTTGAGCTGTTCCATGCGAACGCCTCTCCGACTCAGCAGTGCCGCCATGGTGTCACAGGGACGCCCCGGGGCCGGGAATATCGTGCGCGTGGCGCATGTTCCGGTGGGTGATCGTCGCCCCCTCGCGCCTGGGGCGGCATCCGATCACCCGCAGGCGTGCCCAGAGCGTCCGAACCGGGCGCCGCGGCGCCGGATGCGGCATTTGCGAAATGCCCACCGGTCATGCAAACTATGGCCGCCTGTTCAGGCCAGGTGCACCCGAGAATCACCGGAAGTAGAGATCCCCCCGCATGGCAACCGACTACGACGCCCCCCGCAAGACCGAAGACGACAGCGAGTCGATCGAGGCGCTCAAGGAGCGTGTCCCCGACAAGATGTCCGGTTCGGTGGACGTCGAGGACGCCGACAACCCCTCGGGCTTCGAACTGCCCGGCGCCGACCTGTCCGACCTCGAGCTGGACGTGGTCGTGCTTCCCCCCCAGGAGGACGAGTTCACCTGCATGAACTGCTTCCTGGTCAAGCACCGCTCTCAGCTGGACCACGAGGGCGGCGACGGACCGATCTGCCGGGAGTGCGCGGCGTAACCGGCTCGGCGTCCCCGCGTCGCGCCCGCTCGATCGCAGCGATCAGGCGGTCGGGCGTGCGGGTCGAGACCACCCACACCGGCACCGGGTCGTCGGGGTCTTCGAGCGGGATGACCACAACCGGATCGATCCCCCCGCGGATGAGATGCCACGCCCGGGGGTGCAGCTCCACGCCGCATTTGCGACGGGCTTCCTCGCCGGTGAACCCCTCGGCCTCGCCGAGGTGACGCACCTCGATGCGGGCCCGCCCGGCCCGCAGCATCCCGTCGCCGACCTCCACCACCGGCGAGGCGGCGACCAGCGCGACGACGATGAGCGCCGCGACCGCCGCGCCGACGATCAGGGCGACTGTCGGATCGACGGGAGTGAACACCAGGGCCGCCATCGGTCCGCACAGGGCGGCGGCCACCAGCAGCCACAGGCTCGGACCCAGTCTTTCGCGGTAGAGCACCGCCTGCTCGCCGCTGCGGCGTGGCTCTGACATGTGCATTACCCTCGTTGCGTGACTGAAACCGTGGACGTCCTCATTATCGCCCCCGACGTTCCGGCCTACTCCCACCCCGGCGATGCGGGTGCGGATCTGGTGTCCGCGGAGGCCGTGCGCCTGGAGCCCGGGCAGCGCGCCCTCGTCGGCACCGGCGTGCGGATCGCCCTCCCGGAGGGCTTCGCCGCCTTCGTGGTGCCCCGCAGCGGACTGGCCGCGAAGCACGGCATCACCATCGTCAACTCGCCGGGCACCGTCGACGCGGGATACCGCGGCGAGATCAAGGTCGCCCTGCTGAACACCGACCGCGACACCGCGTTCGAGATCGCACCCGGCGACCGGATCGCCCAGCTCATCGTGATGCCCGTCACCCGGGCCGCGTTCGTGCCGGTCGACGACCTCCCCGACAGCGTCCGCGGCGCCGGGGGGTTCGGTTCGACCGGCTACCAGAAGGACGGAGCGACGGCATGACCGACGCCACACCGCAGAACTCGCCCAAGAGCGCACCTGCCGATCGGGCGACCGAGGGGCCGTTCGACGAGGCGGAGGCCAATCCGGTCCGCCCGTACATCGATCTCGGAGGCATCAAGGTCCTCCCGCGGGAGGGTCTGAACCTGCGCCTGGAGGTGGAGGAGCAGACCAAGCGCATCGTCGCCGTAGGTCTGGACTACGCCGACTCGACGCTGCAGATCCAGCCGTTCGCCGCACCCCGGTCGGCGGGGCTGTGGGAGGAGACGCGCGAGCAGATCCGTCAGCAGATCCGACAGCAGGGCGGGCGCGTCGAAGAGCGCGAGGGCCCGCTCGGACCCGAGCTGCTCGCCGAGGTGCCCGTGGTGGCAGGACCGGACGGGGGAGCGGGCAAGCGCATCGCCCGCTTCGTCGGCGTCGACGGGCCGCGTTGGTTCCTGCGCGGGGTGATCGGCGGGGCGGCTGCGGCCGACGTCGATGCCGCGGCGAAGATCGAGGACCTCTTCCGCTCCATCGTGGTGGTCCGCGGAACGTCGCCGATGCCGCCGCGCGATCTCATCCCCCTCCGCATGCCTGCCACACCGGGTACGGCGTGAGCGACAGCTCGACGGGCGTCCACGCCCCCGACCCCGAACCCGCGCCCGGAGCCGGGGATCAGCGTGCCTCCGACCTCCTGGGCGCCGCCCTCGGGGGAGCGGCCAAGCGCGCGGGTCTCGATCCCACCCAGCAGGCCAGCACCGGACGTGTCGTCTGGTCGGCGATGGGCGGCTGGCGCGGAGTGCTCGAATCTGTCCTGCCGAGCCTGACGTTCATCCTCACCTACACCCTCGTGCCCGGCGATACGCGGGAGAAGCTGATTCCGGCGCTCGTGGTCTCGGTGGGGATCGCGGCGGTGTTCACGATCGTGCGTCTGGTGCAGAAGTCGCCTCCCTCGGCGGCGATCGGCGGACTGGTCGCAGCGGGCGTCGCGGCGGGACTGGCGCTGATCACCGGGAACCCCTCCGACAACTTCATCCCCGGCTTCATCACCAACGCGATCTACGGTTCGGCGCTGCTGATCTCCGCACTCGTCGGATGGCCGATCATCGGGCTCGCCGTGGGCTTCCTCGTCGGCGAGGGGACGCGGTGGCGTATGGACCGTCGCAAGCGGCGGGCGTTCTTCTGGCTCACCATCGCGTGGGCCTCCCTGTTCGCGGCGCGTCTGGCCGTGCAGTTCCCCATCTACCTGTCCTCCCTGGACGAGAGCCAGCGCGACAGCGCGGTGGCGCTGCTGGGAACGCTCAAGCTCGTGATGGGCATTCCCCTCTTCGCTCCGCTGCTCGCGGTGACCTGGCTGGTGGTGCGCGCCCTCTATCCCCCCGCTCCCAAGTGATACATTTATCTTGACGTCGAGATAAATTGAGCGTTGCGGGCTAAGGCTCGCCTTGCTAGCCGCCACACCGACGGCCAGCGAAGATGGGGATGCGGGGACTGCTCGCGTCCTCGCGGCCGACGAAGGAGACAGACGTGTCCACAGTTGACAGCTTCGGTGCCAAGAGCACCCTGACGGTCGGCAGCACCGACTACGAGATCTTCCGCATCGACGCGGTCCCGGGATACGAGAAGCTGCCGTTCAGCCTCAAGGTCCTGCTGGAGAACCTGCTGCGCACCGAAGACGGTGCGAACGTCACCAAGCAGCAGATCGAGGCCCTCGGTTCGTGGGAGCCCACCGCCGAACCCGACACCGAGATCCAGTTCACCCCGGCCCGAGTGGTCATGCAGGACTTCACCGGCGTGCCCTGCATCGTCGATCTCGCCACGATGCGCGAGGCCGTGGCCGACCTCGGTGGCGACCCCACCCGCATCAACCCGCTCGCTCCCGCCGAGCTCGTGATCGACCACTCGGTCATCGCCGACCTCTTCGGCCGTCCGGACGCGTTCGAGCGCAACGTCGAGATCGAGTACGAGCGCAACGGCGAGCGCTACCAGTTCCTCCGCTGGGGCCAGACGGCGTTCGACGACTTCAAGGTCGTGCCGCCCGGGACCGGCATCGTGCATCAGGTGAACATCGAGCACCTCGCCAAGGTCACTTACACCCGCACCGTCGGAGGAAGCCTGCGTGCGTACCCCGACACCTGCGTCGGGACCGACTCGCACACCACCATGGTCAACGGCCTCGGCGTGCTCGGCTGGGGCGTGGGCGGCATCGAGGCCGAGGCGGCCATGCTCGGCCAGCCTGTCTCGATGCTCATCCCCAAGGTGGTCGGATTCAAACTCACCGGCAGCATTCCCGCCGGGGTCACCGCGACCGACGTCGTCCTGACCATCACCGACATGCTCCGCAAGCACGGCGTGGTGGGGAAGTTCGTGGAGTTCTACGGCGACGGCGTGGCCTCCGTGCCGCTGGCGAACCGTGCCACGATCGGCAACATGAGCCCCGAGTTCGGCTCCACCGCCGCCATCTTCCCGATCGACGAGGTGACGGTCGACTACCTGCGCCTCACCGGACGCTCCGACGAACAGCTCGCGCTGGTGGAGGAGTACTCCAAGGCCCAGACGCTCTGGCACGACCCGTCGCGCGAACCCGTCTTCAGCGAGTACCTCGAGCTGGATCTCGGCACGGTCGTCCCTTCGATCGCCGGACCCAAGCGCCCGCAAGACCGGATCGAGCTGACGGCCGCGAAGACGCAGTTCGAGAAGGACGTCCTCGACTACGCCGAGGCCGGACCGGAAACCCGGGTCGACGAAGCCGTCGAGGGTACTTTCCCGGCATCCGACCCGGTGGGCTTCACCCCCGACGACGAGAACATCTCCGACCGCGTCGTGACCGCCGCTCACCGCAGTCACGCGCCGGCAGCGGTGTCCAAGCCGACGCCGGTCACGACCTCCGACGGCATCTCCTACACGCTGGACCACGGTGCGGTCACGATCGCCGCCATCACCTCGTGCACGAACACCTCCAACCCGTCGGTGATGCTCGCCGCCGGACTCCTGGCTCGCAATGCCGCTCGGAAGGGGCTCAAGGCCAAGCCGTGGGTGAAGACGACGCTCGCCCCGGGATCGAAGGTCGTCACCGACTACTACGAGAAGGCGGGGCTGACCGACGACCTCGAGGCCCTGGGCTTCTACACGGTCGGCTACGGCTGCACCACCTGCATCGGCAACTCCGGGCCTCTCATCGAAGAGGTCTCGGCCGCGGTCAACGACAACGACCTCGCCGTGACGGCCGTGCTGTCAGGCAACCGCAACTTCGAGGGCCGCATCAACCCCGACGTGAAGATGAACTATCTCGCGAGCCCGCCGCTGGTGATCGCCTACGCGCTGGCGGGATCGATGAACTTCGACTTCGAGACCGACCCGCTGGGCACCGACAGCCAGGGCAACGACGTCTTCCTCAAGGACATCTGGCCGAGTCCCGCCGAGGTGCAGCAGACGATCGACTCGTCGATCTCGACCGACATGTTCGAGAAGCAGTACGGCGCGGTCTTCGAGGGTGACGAGCGGTGGCGCTCGCTTCCCACACCGACCGGTGCGACCTTCGAGTGGGACGACGCATCGACCTACGTGCGCAAGCCCCCGTACTTCGAGGGCATGACGCTGCAGCCCGACCCGGTCAGCGACATCGCCGGGGCCCGCGTGCTGGCCAAGCTCGGCGACTCGGTCACCACCGACCACATCTCGCCGGCAGGATCGATCAAGGCCGACAGCCCGGCGGGCCAGTACCTCCAGTCGCACGGCGTCGACAAGAAGGACTTCAACTCCTACGGCTCGCGCCGCGGGAACCACGAAGTCATGATCCGCGGCACGTTCGCGAACATCCGGCTGAGGAACCAGCTCCTGGACGGCGTCGAGGGCGGCTTCACCCGCGACTTCACCCAGGACGGGGGGCCGCAGTCCTTCATCTACGACGCGTCGGAGAACTACCAGCAGGCCGGAGTGCCGCTGGTGATCCTGGCCGGCAAGGAGTACGGCTCGGGGTCGTCGCGCGACTGGGCGGCCAAGGGCACGCGACTGCTGGGCGTGCGCGCCGTCATCGCCGAGAGCTACGAGCGGATCCACCGCTCGAACCTCATCGGCATGGGCGTCATCCCGCTCCAGTTCCCTGCGGGGGAGTCGGCATCCTCGCTGGGCCTCGACGGCACCGAGGTCTTCACGATCACCGGCATCGAGCAGCTCAACGGCGGGTCCACCCCGAGGACCGTGCGCGTCATCGCCGAGCCCACCGACGCCTCGGATGCCGGAAAGGCGCCGGTGGAGTTCGACGCCGTCGTGCGCATCGACACCCCCGGCGAGGCGGACTACTACCGCAACGGCGGGATCCTGCAGTACGTGCTCCGATCCCTGGTCTGAGCACCGCGGACCATGCGCCCGGCCGGCGTCGAAACCGGCCGGGCGCTTCCGCGTCGCCCCGCCCCGGGCGGCGTTAGACTCGCACCACGCGCATCCGTCTCCTCGACCCGGGGACGACGGATCGCCCGGCGAAAGGAGACCTGTGGCGATCCTCGACACGATCTCGAACCCTCGTGATCTCGACGGGCTCAGCATCGAGCAGCTCAACGAACTGGCCGCGGAGATCCGCGCCTTCCTGGTCGAGAATGTCTCCCGCACAGGCGGGCATCTCGGACCCAATCTGGGGGCGGTGGAGCTCACGATCGCGCTGCACCGGGTCTTCGACTCCCCGCAGGATCCGGTGATCTTCGACACCGGGCATCAGTCCTACGTGCACAAGCTCCTCACCGGTCGGCAGGACTTCTCGGGGCTGCGTTCGCGCGGCGGCCTGGCAGGCTACCCGCAGCGTTCCGAGAGCGTCCACGACGTCGTGGAGTCCTCCCATGCGTCCAGCTCGCTCAGCTGGGCTGACGGCGTCTCGCGGGCGCTCAGTCGCACCGGCCGCCGGGATCGTCACGTGGTGGCCGTCGTCGGGGACGGGTCGCTCACGGGCGGCATGACGTGGGAGGCCCTGAACAACATCACGGACGACAACGACCGGAACCTGGTCATCATCGTCAATGACAACGGACGATCGTACGCTCCGACGATCGGCGGGATGGCGCGATTCCTCAACCGTGTCCGCACGACGGAGGGGTACGAGACGCTTGCGCGCGGCTCGGCCGACCTGTTCCGCCGTCTCGGGCCCGCCGCCCGCGCTCTGTACCGCGGCGTCCGCGGCGGCACCCACGGCTTCCTCGCGCGCTTCATCAACAACGAGGCGTTGTATTCCAATCTCGACATCAAGTACCTCGGACCCGTCGACGGGCACGATCTCGAGGCGATGATCGAAACGCTCGAGCTGGCGAAGGCGCACGGCGCACCGGTGATCGTCCACGCCATCACCGAGAAGGGCCGAGGATACGAGCCGGCCCGCAACGACGTCGCCGACCAGTTCCACGCCGTGGGCCGCATCGACCCGGTGACCGGTGAGCCGCTGGGCGGCGGTTCGGGAACGGCCTGGACCGACGTCTTCGCCGAGGAGCTCGTGGCCGTGGGCGAGGAGCGTCCCGAGATCATCGGGATGACCGCGGCCATGCTGCGTCCGACCGGCATGCTGCCGTTCGCGCAGCGATTCCCCGACCGCGTCTACGACGTCGGCATCGCCGAGCAGCACGCCGCAGCATCCGCCGCGGGTCTCGCATTCGGCGGTCTGCATCCGGTCGTGGCCATCTACGCGACGTTCATGAACCGCGCGTTCGATCAGGTGATGATGGATGTCGCGCTGCACCGCGCGGGCGTCACATTCGTCCTCGACCGGGCGGGCGTCACCGGTCCCGATGGACCGAGCCACCACGGGATGTGGGATCTGGCGATGCTCCAGATCGTGCCGCACATCCGCATCGCCGCGCCACGCGACGCCGAGCGGCTCCGGGAGGAGTTCCGAGAGGCCGTGGCGGTGGAGGATGCTCCGACGGTGATCCGCTTCCCCAAGGGGAGCGTCAGCCCCGACCTGCCCGCTGTCGAACGACTGGCGGACGGCGTCGATGTCCTGTCGCGCTCGGAGGCGCAGGACGTCCTCATCATCGGCATCGGGCCGATGGCACACCTCGCGATGGATGTCGCGGATCGCCTCGGCGCACAGGGCATCGGGGCCACGGTCATCGATCCGCGCTGGGTCGTTCCCGTGCAGCCTTCGATCGTGGACCTCGCCGCGTCTCACCGCCTCGTCATCACCATCGAAGACGGAATCCGCGTCGGCGGAATCGGAACGCGTGTTCGCCAGGTGCTTCGGGAGTCGGGCATCGACACGGCGGTGGATGAGCTGGGCCTGCCTGATGAGTTCATCGACCACGCCAGCCGGGAGCAGATTCTGGAGGATGCGGGGCTGACCGCGGCGAAGATCGCGCAGGACGTCGTCTCACAGGTACTCGGCACCCGCATCCCGGTCGCGCGTCCGAGCGGGGACGACGGGTCGCTCTGGCTTGCCGAGCCTGCCCGGCTCAGCGACGCGGAGAAGTGATGATCGCCGGGATCTGACGAACCCGGCGTCCGGACGCACGACGAAGGCCCCCAGCGTGAGCCGGGGGCCTTCGTCGTGACATCGGGCGGTCAGCCGCGCGACGCGACACCGCGGATCGGCGGGTGGTGGAAGGTGTCGCCGAACACGCGCTGCGACGCTCCCTCGCGATCGAGGTACGGCGATGCGCCACCGTCGATGAACGGCCAGCCCGCACCGAGGATGAGGCAGAGGTCGATGTCCTCGACCGCCGGCACGACGTTCTCGTCGATCATGATGCGGATCTCCTGGGCGAGTCCGTCCTGCACGCGGGTGAGGATGGTCTCGGCCGAGGCCGGGCTGTCGCCCACGTGGCCCTTCAGGACCTTCTCCGCCGCCTTGGTGAAGCCGGTGACCCGGCCCGACTTGTCCTTCTCGACGACCTCGGACAGCTCCGCCAGCGCGTGGAAGTTCTCGTTGGCGTAGAACCGGTCGGGGAACGCGCGGACCATGGTGTCCTGCACATGCGCGGCGACCTTCCACCCCACGAGATCGATCAGCTGGAACGGACCCATGGGAAGCCCCAGTGGTGCGAAGGCCTTCTCGACGTCGACGACGGGGGTTCCCTCGTAGACCGCGCGTGCGGCCTCGCCCATGACCTTGGCCAGCAGACGGTTGACGACGAAGCCGGGTGCGTCGGCGGTGAGGACCGCATTCTTGCCGAGACCCTTCGCGACGACGAAGGCGGTGGACAGCGCCGCGTCCGAGGTCTTCGGGGTGGTGACGATCTCGATGAGAGGCATGACCGCGACCGGGTTGAAGAAGTGGAACCCGACCAGTCGATCAGGGTGCGCGAGCTCGGCCCCGATCTCTTCGACCGACAGCGACGAGGTGTTGGTCGCGAGGATGGCGTCCTCGGCGACGACCGCCTCGATCTCGGCGAAAACGGCCTGCTTGACCCCGACCTCCTCGAAGACCGCCTCGATGACGAAGTCGCAGTCGGCGTACAGACTCTTGTCGGTCGTCCCCGTCACGAGGGCGCGCAGCCGGTTGGCGGTGTCGGCGTCCAGACGCCCCTTGGCCTCCAGCTTGCCGATCTCGTCGTGGATGTGGGCGACGCCCTTGTCGACGCGCGCCTGATCGAGGTCGGTGATGAGGACGGGCACCTGCAGCTTCCGCACGAAAAGGAGCGCGAACTGGCTGGCCATGAGCCCGGCGCCGATGATCCCGACCTTGGTGACCTTCTTCGCCAAGGCCTTGTCGGGAGCCCCGACCGGGCGCTTCGCGCGCTTCTGCACGAGGTCGAAGGCGTACATCGACGCCGCGAACTGGTCGCCCACGACGAGGTCTGCGAGGGCTTCGTCCTCTCGGGCGAATCCTTCGGCCTTGGTTCCGGACTTGGCCTTGTCCAACAGATCGAGCGCGACATAGGGCGAGCGCGGAACGGTCCCGATCTTGGATTCGAGCATGCCGCGGGCCATCTTGATCGCGATCGGCCACTTCGTGAGACGCTCGATCTTGCCCGGCTCGTTCTTGCGTTCGACCTTGCGACCGCCCAGGACCCCGTCGGCCCAGCGCAGCGAATCCTCGAGGAAGTTCGCGGCCGGGAAGATGGCGTCGACGATGCCGTAGTCGAAAGCCTGCTGGGGCTTGAGCATCCGATTCTGCTTCAGCGGGTTCGAGATCACCACCTCGAGGGCGTTCTCGATCCCGATGAGGTTCGGCAGCAGGTACGCACCGCCCCACCCCGGGATGATGCCGAGGAAGACCTCGGGGAGCGCGATCGCCGCAGCGGAGGCATCGACCGTGCGGTAGGTCGAGTTCAGGGCGATCTCGAGTCCGCCGCCCAGCGTGAGCCCGTTGACGAAGGCGAACGAGGGGACGCCGAGCTCGGAGAGCTGCCCCAGCACGCGGTGACCGAGCTGCGCGACCAGGCGAGCGGCGTCGCGCGAGTCCACCTTGGTGATGTCGCTCAGATCGGCGCCGGCGGCCAGGATGTACTGCTTGCCGGTGATGCCGACTGCGTCGATCTCACCGGCATCCGCTCGCTTCTTCAGCGAGTCGAGTGTCGCACCGAGCTCGGTGAGCGTCGCGGGCCCGAGCGTGTTCGGGCGCGTGTGGTCCCGACCGTTGTCGAGGGTGATGAGGGCGAGGACCTTGCCCGAGGGCAGGCGGACGTCGCTGACGGGGGAGTGGGTGACCACCTCGTCGTCGGTGAGGGCGGACAGGGGGGAGAAATCGATCGCGGCGTACTGTTCGGAAGATGTGTTGGTCATCGCTGCCGTGCCCTTACTTGCGCTTCTTGCCGTTGTAGTGGGGGTTCTCCCAGATGACCGATCCGCCCTGCCCGAGTCCGACGCACATCGCGGTGAGGCCGTAGCGGACGTCGGGTCGCTCGGCGAACTGGGCCGCGAGCTGGATCATCAGGCGCACGCCGGATGCGGCCAGAGGGTGTCCGAAGGCGATCGCACCGCCCCAGGGGTTCACGCGAGGGTCATCATCGGCGATGCCGAAGTGGTCGAGGAAGGAGATGACCTGGATGGCGAAGGCCTCGTTCAACTCGAACAGGCCGATGTCGTCGATCTTCAGCCCGGCCCGCTTCAGCGCCTTCTCGGTGGACGGGATCGGGCCGATACCCATGATCTCGGGCTGGACGCCGGCGAAGCCGAAGGAGACCATCCGCATCTTGGGGCGAAGACCCAGTTCCTTGACGGCGGCGCCGCCGGCCAGGAGCGACATCGTCGCTCCGTCGGTGAGCGGCGAGGAGGTTCCGGCCGTCACGCGCCCGTGAGCGCGGAACGGGGTCTTCAACCCCGCGAGGTCGTCCATCGTGGTCTGGGGGCGGCGACCCTCGTCTTCGGTGGCGAGTCCCCAGGCGCCGTCGGCGCCCTTGATGGCCACCGGGACCAGGTCGGACTGGATCTTTCCGGCGTCGTAAGCGGCCTGCACCTTGTGCTGGCTGAGCATGCCGTACCGGTCGGAGCGCTCCTTGGTGAGGTGCGGGAAGCGGTCGAAGATCCGCTCCGCCGTGACCCCCATGTTCAGGGCGCCCGGGTCGACCATCTTCTCCGCGACGAAGCGCGGGTTCGGGTCGGCGTTGCCGCCGATGGGGTGGTGCCCCATGTGCTCGACACCGCCCGCGAGGGCGAGGTCGTACATCCCGACACCGATGGAGGCGCCCATCGTGGTGACGCTCGTCATCGCGCCGGCGCACATCCGGTCGATCGCGAGGCCCGGGACGGTCTGCGGCAGCCCCGCCAGGAGGGCGACGCTGCGACCGAGGGTGAGCCCCTGGTCGCCGGTCTGGGATGTCGCGGCGATGGCGACATCGTCGATGCGGTCCTTCGGCACCGAAGGGTTGCGTTCCATGAGCCCGATGGTCGCCTTCACGGCGAGATCATCAGCCCGGGTGTTCCAGTACATGCCCTTCTCGCCGGCGCGCCCGAAGGGGGTACGCATACCGTCGACGAAGAAGACGTCGGAAAGCTCGGCCACTTAAGCCTCCAAAAATCGGGGATCTCTGCGAGCGTAGGTGGGCCGCCGAAATCGCACGGAATCGGTTGGGCGCAACCTACGAAGCGCTCTCCGGGGCCGTCGAACTGCTTTGCACGGATTCCACAAAGGCATCGGCGATGATCTGTGCAGTCTGGTCAATCTGCCAGGGTCGTGCGCCGAGGGCGCGCAAGGATTCTCCGACCCCAGACGCGGTGATCTCGTCGGGCGGCGACCACGCGACACGGCGCAGGAGTTCGGGGGTCAGCAGATTCTCCGTCGGCATGGAGAGCTCGGCGGCGCGCTCCTCGACCAGGGGGCGAGCGGCCTTCAGCCGCGCGTCGGCGGCAGGGTTGCGGTCGGGCCATACGCGCGGCGGCGGAATGGAGTCGGTGCCGGGGAGACGGTCGGGCGGGAGGTCGGTCGCGGCGCGGCCCTCCTGAATCGCGTTCCACCACCGGTCGAGCTGGCTGCGGCTGGCGCGGCCCGTGAACTCCTTCACGCCGGCGAGTTCGTGCTTGGACGCGGGATCGGCGCGGATCGCCGCGACGAGCGCCCGATCCGGAACGAGGCGCCCGGGTGCGACATCCTGCTCCCGTGCGTACTCCTCGCGCGCGGTCCAGAGGGCGCGGGCGACGGCGAGCGCCCGGCGCCCGCGCACGGTGTGCAGGCCGCTGAGGCGCCGCCACGGGTCCTCGCGCATCGGCTTGGGCTCCCGGGCCAGTACGGCGGCGAACTCCTGCCGTGCGAACTCGGTCTTGCCCTGCTCGGCCAACTCCGCGACGAGCGCGTCGCGGACGTCGATCAGGTGGGCGACATCCAGCGCGGCGTACTCCAGCCACGAATCGGGCAGGGGCCGGGTCGACCAGTCCGCAGCGGAGTGCGCCTTGGCCAGGCTGATGCCGAGCGTGTCCTCGACGACGGCGCCGAGCCCCACCCGCTCGTGACCGAGAAGACGCGCCGCCAGTTCAGTGTCGAACATCTCGATGGGCTCGAGGCCCAGTTCGCGAAGCGAAGGAAGGTCCTGGCTGGCGGCATGCAGCACCCACTCGGCGTCGCCGATCGCCTCCTGGAGGGCGGAGAAGTCTTCCAGGACGGGCGGGTCGAACAGATGCACTCCTGCGCCCCGGCGGAAGACCTGGATCAGGTAGGCCCGCTGGGAGTACCGGAATCCGGAGGCGCGTTCGACGTCGACGGCGACCGGTCCCTCGGCGTCGCGCAGAGACGAGACGGCGCGCGCGAACGACCCCGCGTCCGCGATCACGGTGTAGTCAGCCACGCATCGTCCTCCGAGGACCGAAGACCGCGATGCCCTCCGACCCCGGCGGGAGACCGGCGAGCATGCAGACCAATTCGCTCCAGGCTTCCACATGTCCGGTCATGTCGCCGTCTGGAGACCAGGACGCGCGCAGCTCGATCTGCGCGCCGTCCCCCTCCTCGGCGAGCGAACCGAAGCCCTTCGAAAGGGTCTTGGTCGCGGTGCCCGACGCCGAGTGATAGGCGGCATGGCGGGAGTCGAGGGCATCGATGAGCCATGACCAGGCGACGTCCGCCAGCAGCGGGTCGACACCGATATCGGCCTCGAGAGGCGCCTGGGCGAAGCAGACGATCCGCCATGGACCTCCCCACGCCGCCGGTTCGGACTCGTCGTGGAGCAGAATGAAGCGGCCCGTTCCATACGGCGAGTCCACGCCGTCGTCTTCGGGTCGCACGTCGCCGGCGAGCGCGATCGCCTCGGGTGCGAGGCCCGCGGGCGCGGGGATCTCGCGCACCGCGAAGTCCTCTCGGAACGTCGTCGCCCGCACGGCCTCCGCGGCGAGGGCGAACGCCGTCGTCGCCGGGGATCCTTGGTCAGCCACGCGGACAGACTAGAGTGATCGCTCGATGGTCGACTCCAGGCGCGCCGCACCCTCCGGCCCCCCACCCGGCTTGCTGGGGGGAGTCCGGGCCGCGGTCGCGATCCTCAGTGCCGCCGTCGCCGCCGCCGTCGGTGTGCTGGGCGTGGTGTCGGTCCGTGTCGCGCGACGGGTGGTGACGCCTGCCGTGCGCGTCGCCGACACCCGTATCCTCGCCGTCGATCCCGTCGCGCAGACCATCACGCTCTCCCGTACGGACGACACCGTCCTTCCGGGACGCTACGGATTGTTCACCGCCGGCGACACGGGCTACCTCAAGCTCGGGTCGGTGCTGGACGAAGACGCCCTCGGCGTCAAGCGCAAGCTGCTCACCCACGTTCCCCCCGGCGCGGGGGTGGCGCCCGATGCCGCCTTCAGCGGGTGGTATTACGAACGCCCCGAGGAACTGCACCTGCCCTTCTCCTCAGAACTCATCGGATCCGGTGTCGGGCCGTGTCCCGCGTGGCTCTTCCCGGCTGACACCTCCGACGAGGCGCCCGAGACCTGGGTGATCCAGATCCACGGGCGCGGCACCACGCGCTCGGAGTGCCTCCGCGCGGTGCCGGTGTTCCGCGCCCTGGGGATCACATCCCTCGTCGTCTCCTACCGCAACGACGGTGAGGCGCCCCGCAGTCGGACCGGCACCTACGCCCTCGGTGCCACCGAGTGGCGCGATGTCGATGCCGCCGTCGGGTTCGCCCGCCGCCGCGGCGCCCAGCGCATCATCCTCATGGGGTGGTCGATGGGCGGTGCGATCGCGCTGCAGGTCTCACTGAACTCTCCCCACCGTCAGGTGATCTCCGGCCTCATCCTCGAATCGCCCGTCATCGACTGGCGGATCGTCTTGAACTATCAGGCGAAGATGATGGGGCTTCCGGCGCCGGTCACGGGTCTCGCCCTCGGTGCACTCGCCAGCGAGTGGACGACGCCGCTGACCCGCACCGGCGGGCCGATCCCCTTCGACCAGCTGGACGTGGTGGCGCGCGCCGGGGAGCTGCGGCATCCCATCCTCATCCTGCACAGCGACGACGACGGATTCGTGCCCTCCGACGCCTCCCACGATCTCGTCGTCGCCCGCCCCGATCTGGTCGAGCTCATCGTCTTCGACGTGGCCCGGCACACCAAGCTGTGGAACTACGACCAGGAACGGTGGAGTACCGCGATCCGGACGTGGCTCGGTCGTCACGGGCTGAGCCTCGACGTCGACGCAAGCCGACCCGACGACGGTGAGGGCGGAACGTCCGAGCTCAGCGGCGGATCGTCAGACGCCGGTAGCTGAATCCGGCGTCGTCCACCAGCATCCCCGCCACCTCCGACGGCACCGAGGCGGCGAGGGAGAGGAAGGGGTGGTGCACGGGTTCGAGGAACGGCGCGACGGTGACGCAGACCTCGTCGACCATCCCCGACGCCACGAACTGCGTCGCAAGACCCGCGCCGCCTTCGCACACGATCCGGCGGAGACCCCGCGCCTGGAGTGCGCGGACGACGTCGACGGGATGCAGCCGCGTGGCGTCTTCGCCCGGAGCACCCGACGACGGCACCGCGACGACCTCGGCCGGTGCGTCCCCGACCGCGGCGGTGACGCGGTCGGCATGCTTGGGGCGGCAGAGGAGGAGAGCCGGCGGGGCTTCCCGCCCGTCACGGCGCCGGAGCGAGCCGTCGCCGAGGTCGCCGGTGGCGGTCACGATCGCCAGGCGCGCGGTCTTGGGCAGCACGGACCCTTCGGCTCGGACGGTCTCGGCCCCGACGACGACCACGTCGGCCTCGCGACGGATCGCACCGAGGATCATCCGGTCCACCCGCGAACTGATCGACGTGCTCGATCCGTCCGCACCCGTGGATGACCCGGTGAGCGTGGTGACCATGTTCAGCCTGACGAAGGCCCTCTCCGCGCGCCGGTAGCGCCGCGACATCCACTCTGCTGCGGAGTCGTCCGTCGTGTCGACGCGCTCGAACGAGGACGGTATGACCTCCGTCACCCAGCGCCCTGCAGGCGCAGAGGCGTGTACCGAACCCGACATGGTCAGCCCGGCGCGCCGACCCGTTTGGCACGCACCTGCCGCTTCGCGCGCCCGAGCATGCCCGTCATCCCTGCGATACGCAGGGGCGACACCGCACGGGTCAGGCCGATGCTCTGGGGATAGTCGTCGGGGACGGCCAGGACCTCGTCGGCCGTCAGGCCGGTCAGCCCCTGAACCAGGATGCTGGCGAACCCCCGCGTGGTGGGCGCTTCGGCCGGCGCGGTTGCGTGCATCGCCACGACGCCCTCCGGGTCGACCTCGACGAGGATGAAGACCGGAGACTGGCATTCGGCCACACGCTCGAGCAGCTCCGGGTGATCGGCCAGCGCATCCGGGATCGGCGGGAGTTCGTGCGAGAACTCCAGCAGAAGCTGCAGTCGCTCCTGCTCGGGGAGTTCGAGGAAGTCGTCGCGGATCGCCGCCAGTGCGGCGGGCACGTCCGAGGAAACGTCGGGGGATGTCATCCCCGCCATCCTCCCACGCCCTCAGCGAGTCCGACCGGGCCGCTCAGGCGCGGCCCGGGATCTCTCCCGGCTCGTCGCCGGCCACGATCGGCACCCGTACCGCCGAGCCCCACTCGGTCCACGACCCGTCGTAGTTGCGCACGTCGGAGAAGCCGAGGAGGTGGCGCAGGACGAACCAGGTGTGACTGGAGCGTTCGCCGATCCGGCAGTAGGCCACGATCGGCGCGGTGCCGGTGAGTCCCACCTCGTCGCGGTAGATCTGCTCCAGCTCAGCGCGGGGCGCGAACCCCCCGTCTTCGGCGACGGCCCTCGCCCACGGCACGTTCTTCGCGCTCGGGATGTGACCGGCGCGCAGCGCTCCCTCTTCAGGGTAGGCGGGAGCGGTCGTGCGGGTGCCGTTGTACTCCTCGGGGGAGCGGACGTCGATCAGCGGGTTCCCGAGGTGGGCGAGCACGTCCTCCTTGTAGGCGCGGAGGGCGGTGTCGTCTCGCTGGACGACCGGGTAGACGGTCGGGGCAGGGATGCTGGCCTCGGTGGTCAGGGGCCGTCCCTCGGCGATCCACAGATCGCGTCCACCATCGAGCAGCCGGACGTCCTCGTGTCCGAAGAGCGAGAACACCCACAGGGCGTAGGCGGCCCACCAGTTGTTCTTGTCGCCATAGATCACGACCGTGTCATCGCGCGAGATGCCCTTGCGGCTGAGGAGCTCGGCGAATCCCTCGCCGTCGACGTAGTCGCGCACCACGGGATCGTTCAGCTCGGTGTGCCAATCGACCTTCACCGCGCCCGGGATGTGACCCGTCTCGTAGAGCAGGACGTCCTCGTCGGACTCGACCACCACCAGTCCCGGCGTGCCCAATCGCTCCTCCAACCAGGCTCCCGTGACCAGGCGCCCGGGGTCGGCGTACTCGGCGAACTTGGGCGATGACGTGTCGAACTCCACGGGCACGGGGCACACTCCTCGGGATGTCGGGGGAGACGGGTGGACGGCGTAGGGTGTAACCGTCCCCCTCGAGCCTAGGATCCGCTGCGCCGTGGCGCACCCTCAGCCTCGACATCCGTAAGACGGCGACACAGGACGTTCATGACCGCAACCCGCACCGGAACCGGTGTCATCCACCTCACCTCTCGCGACTCGCAGATCTCCGGTGCCGACATGGTGGCCGCTCTGACTCCGCCGCCGCAGTTCGCCTCCGCGACCTTCGACTCCTACCGCGCCGACCCGCAGTACCCGTCGCAGCAGGAGGCCAAGGACTACCTGGTGACCTTCGCCGGTGGAGGACCCGCTCCCGAGCGCGGCGGGTTCTTCCGGCGGGCGAAGAAGCAGCCCGAGACCAAGCCGGGTGTGTACCTCGACGGCGGATTCGGTGTCGGCAAGACCCACTTGCTCGCCGCCGTCTACCACGCGATGCCGGCCCGTCGGAAGTACTTCGGCTCGTTCATCGAGTACACCGCGCTGGTCGGCGCGCTCGGCTACCAGAAGACGGTCGAGCTGTTCCGGGGCACCGACCTCATGTGCATCGACGAGTTCGAACTCGACGACCCGGGCGACACGATGGTGATGACCCGGCTCCTGGGTGAATTGGTGGCCGGCGGAACGAAGCTCGCCGCGACCTCCAACACCCCGCCGAATGCGCTCGGCGAGGGCCGCTTCGCCGCGCAGGACTTCCTCCGTGAGATCCACGCGATGGCGGCGAACTTCGAGACCATCCGCATCGACGGCACCGACTACCGCCACCGTTCGCTCGACGGCCACGCCGTCACGCTCGACGACGCCGAATACGCCGGCGCGATCGCCGACGCCGCGACCCGGACGGTGGTATCCGACGACGCGTTCGACGACCTCATCGCCCACCTCGCCCGCGTGCACCCGTCGCGCTACATCCGTCTCATCGACGGCGTCGGGATGATCGGGATGCGGGATGTCCGGGCCTTCGACGACCAGTCGGCCGCTCTGCGCTTCGTCGCCTTCATCGACCGCGTCTACGACGCCCAGCTTCCGATCCGCGCGACCGGGCTCTCGCTGGACCAGGTCTTCCCTGCCGAGATGCTCAGCGGCGGTTATCGCAAGAAGTACCTGCGCGCGACGTCGCGTCTCATCGCCTCGACGCTCGCCTGAGCGCCGTGTCGCACCGCTCCGCCACGGGCGCTGAGCCGTTTCGTAGCGTGGTCGTGGCCGCTTCGCGGCATCCGGAAACCTGATGTTTACCCAGGGGCCGGGGGCGTAACCGACCGGAAACACGGGACGCATGCCTCTTGAAACCGCGGGTCACCACACTGGAGGCCACCCGACGCTACATCCTGCGTCCCTGCAGAGAGGTTCTCCTGAGAGATGGATCAAGGCAATACCGCATTCATGCTCATCGCGGCCGCACTCGTCCTGCTGATGACGCCAGGGTTGGCGTTCTTCTACGGCGGACTGGTGAAGGCCAAGAGCGTCATCAGCATGATGATGCTCAGCTTCGGCTCGCTCGGACTCATCGGCGTCCTCTGGGTGCTCTACGGTTACGCGATCGCGTTCCCGGGAGCTGAGGGACTGGTCGCCCCGTGGTCGATCGACTGGTCGGCCCTCGGTCTGACGAGCCTCCTCGAGGTGCCCGAGGGCGCCGCCTATCCGCCGCTCGCCTTCGTCGCCTTCCAGGCCACGTTCGCGATCCTGACCGTCGCCCTCGTGTCCGGTGCGATCGCCGACCGCGCCAAGTTCGGCGCCTGGCTGATCTTCGCCGGCCTCTGGGCGACGATCGTGTACTTCCCGGTCGCCAGCTGGGTGTTCAACTTCGGTCTGGCCGAAGACGGCAGCTTCGCCTACGGCGGCTGGATCACCTACGGCCTCCAGGAGACCTTCGGGGTGGGCGCCATCGACTTCGCGGGTGGAACGGCGGTTCACATCAACGCCGGTGCCGCCGCTCTGGCCCTGGCTCTCGTGCTCGGCAAGCGGGTCGGCTTCCAGAAGGGCGTGCACGTTCCCCACAACCCGCCGTTCGTCCTCCTCGGCGCCGGTCTGCTGTGGTTCGGCTGGTTCGGCTTCAACGCCGGCTCGGAGCTGGCTGCCGACGGTGTGGCCGCGCTCGCGTTCGTCAACACCATCGCTGCTCCGGCCGCCGCTCTTCTCGCGTGGCTCGTCGTGGAGAAGATCAAGGACGGCAAGCCCACCTCGGTCGGCGCCGCATCGGGTGCCGTGGCGGGTCTTGTCGCCATCACGCCGGCCTGTGCCTCGCTCGACCCGATCTGGGCGATCCTCCTCGGCATCATCGCCGGTGTCGTCTGCGCCCTGGCCATCGAGCTGAAGTACGCCTGGGGCTTCGACGACTCGCTGGACGTCGTGGGCATCCACCTCGTGGGTGGCCTGGTCGGCACGCTCTACATCGGCTTCTTCGCCAACGGCACCGGCCTGTTCATGGGCGGTGACGGCACGCAGCTGCTGGTGCAGGCGATCGCCGCTGTGGCCGTGCTGGCGTACTCCTTCGTGCTCGCCTGGATCATCGGTTTCGCCATCCAGAAGACGATCGGCTTCCGCGTGAAGAACGAGGACGAGGTCGCCGGTATCGACACCGTGGTGCACGGCGAAGAGGGTTACGTCCTCACCGACACCCGCGGCTGAATCACCGAACGCCGTATCCGGAGGGCGTCGCGCGAGAGCGCGGCGCCCTCCGCGTATGTTGGCGTGATGGTGCGAATGCGCGGTCTGCTCGGTTCCCTCTCTGCGCTCCTCGGTGCGGGTCGCACGAGCCGAGGAGCGCGCCCGGATGCGGGGGATTCCGCGACGAGCCCGGCGGTGGGCACCCAGACCGTCGCCCGCCCGCCCCGGAACCTCGTCATCGAGTACGGGCCAGACCCCGACGGCACTGCCGATGCGGGCGAGATCGTCTGGACGTGGGTTCCCTACGCCGAGAACGACGGGCGCGGCAAGGATCGTCCGGTCCTCGTCATCGGTCGGGCATCAGCCGATCGGGTCTACGCGGTGCGACTGACCAGCCAGGCGCACGACGGCGACCATGACTACCTTCCGCTGGGCACGGGGGAGTGGGACAGCCGTGGTCGCGCCTCGTGGGTGGACATCGATCAGCTGTACACCGTTCATGACCGCGGGATGCGACGCGAGGCGGCCGCCCTGGACCTGCAGCGTTTCACCACGGTGGCCGAGGCGCTTCGAAGGAGATACGGCTGGCGGTTCTCCGCGCCGAGATGAGACTCGGATGTGGTGGGCGATACCAGACTCGAACTGATGACCTCTTCCGTGTGAAGGAAGCGCGCTACCAACTGCGCCAATCGCCCGTCGGCCCGGGGGCCGGGTACCGATGTTACCGGATGCCGGAGCCCGGTCCGAACCGGAAGCCGCGGCGACACGCGGCGGAGGCGCTGGTTTGGAACAGGGCGCCGGATCGGCTAAAGTCGGTGAAGCGCCCGGGAAGCCGGGAGCACGCGGATGTAGCGCAGTTGGTAGCGCATCACCTTGCCAAGGTGAGGGTCGCGAGTTCGAGTCTCGTCATCCGCTCGAGTGCGGGGTCCACCCTCCGGGGTGGACACGACGCGTGGGTCGAACCACACACGGTGGCGTGGCCGAGCGGCTAGGCACCGGCCTGCAAAGCCGTTTACACGGGTTCGAATCCCGTCGCCACCTCCACTCCACATAATCAAACAGCCCTTGGGCGCGATTGGCGCAGCGGTAGCGCGCTTCCCTGACACGGAAGAGGTCACTGGTTCGATCCCAGTATCGCGCACAGAGAAACCCCCGGAATTCCGGGGGTTTTCTGCTTCTCGGGACGGCTCGTGCAATATGCGTGCAATACCAACTCACCAGTTGAGCGCGCCGCTGCGGCGAATCTCGCCAAACCCCTTCGGCTCAGGGAGTGTGTCCACCGGGTAGGTGAACTTGAAATCGCGGTAGCTCCGAGTCGGCACGAGGCGGCGCCCTTGGAGGCGGCGCTTCAGGTAGTCGGTGATCTCATCGGCATCTTCGGTACGCATCCCAAGTGCGAGCGCCTGCGCTCTGAACTCTGCGGGATCGATCACGCGCCACCGATCAGGAACATTCATCATGTCGGCCTTCAGCTTGGCTTGCTCGTTCCATTTCAGGTGATTGTCGTAACCCTGAGCCATCATGGCCAGGTATTCGAGGATCTTGTCTACGCCGTTGGGGAGGTTCATGTGCCGCACCTTAGGCCCACCCTCCGACATCGGTAGTCCAGACACCCAAGAAACAAGAAAGCCCCCGACGCCAAACATGCAGCGCCGGGGGCATCGTGGTGTCACTCTCGTTCTTTGATCGCCTTCAACGACTCCTCCAGGTCAGGGAACTGGAAGATCAGTTGCGTTCTGACATCGCCGCGCTGGAGGTAGGTAGCGATCAGCTCGCCACCGGAGGGTACGCCGTGCTCGGAGTCACGGTTGATCTGCTGCAACTGCAACGCCAACTCGATCACATCCTCATGGCTTGATGGCATTTCTAGCTCGCGACCGGGCGGGGAGGGCTTTGCACCGAACTGATCGCCTACGTATCGCTCAGGCTGATAGTTGTTCATCGACCGGTAGATGTAGCGCACGAGCTTGCCGCCGTCAGCGGGGAACCCCCATACGTAGATCGTTGAACGGCCGATGTTGCCCACGTGCGCTTCGAGAGTGTCGTGGATGGCCTGGAGAACACCGGTCGCCCTACCGTTCACGTCCTCGATGTCAGTCAGCCCGGAAGCCCTATTCAGGTTCTCCACAAACGACAGAGCGATCTCGGCGGTGCCGGTGGCCGCAACCAATACGTTTATGTCGGGAAGCGCCCACGCCTTCTGCGCGAGGCCGGTCGGGCGGTGATCGGTGTCCACCACGAGGGTGTCGGTCCAAAGGATTAGGTTCTCCTCGGTCTGGCTGAAGATCAGCATGCTCATCGGGTGGTCTCCATTTCGCTTTTGATCAGTTTGTCGAACAGGCCGGGTGTGGTGCCGTTGACCACGACTTCCGGCCCATCTGGTGTGCGGGCGTACATCACAGCGCGGCGCATCTCCTCCATCGCGCCGTGTCCGCCAGCGGCCTGCACTTCCTCAGCGGTCCACACGTGTTCGCCGTTCGACAGCAGAGCCCGCACACGGTCATCCTTCGGCCCACCAGGACCGAACACCGGGCCACCCTCAGCACGGGCCACGTCGTAGTCCGTACCCACCACAGACCGCACAGAACCGCCCGTCACGGCATCGACAGCGACCCGAACCCGCAGATTGCTGTTGCTCGCTAGGAACCGGTCAATCGTGGACTGAGCACCAGCTGTCTCGGCAAGGATCTCGACCTCCTTCTCGGACGGCAGAGCGAACACCTTGTCGGCGAGAGTCTGCACCTCGTCGGCGTTGAACCCCGCAGCGGTAGCCGAGTTGATGAACGCTTCACGCTGAGCGGCGAGAGTCCCCGCGTACTTGTCGGTAGCGTCTTTCGCGCTCATAACTGTCTTGTCGAGTTCGTACTGTTTCCCCGCCGCGTCGAACGCCGCGCCAGCAACGTCAGCGAGCATCGCCGCATTAGCTGACCCGGATGCCGTGGACTCGTCCAGTGACAGGGTGAACCCGTCAAGAGTCCCGTTGGCCTGTTCGAACTCGTCACGCTGACGCTGCACCTCAGCCGAGATTCCGGCGAGCGAGGCTTGCCACCGGGCGTTAGACGACACCGCATCCTGCCCGATCCCGTTGGACTCGTTGATACGGTCCATCAGCTCCGAGATTTGCGACGACAGGTCGCCGGCAGAGCTTGCCGCGTTCAGGTACGCATCAGCCGCCGTGTTCGTGACCTCCGTGCCCTCCTCAGTGATCTCGTTCTTTTGCCCGAGGATGCGGGTCGCTTCCTCCAGGGAACGCGCCTCACCCAACACAGCTTCAGCAACCATCCCCGACGCCGACGACACCTCGGCCAGGCTCATCCCGTACTTCTCCGCCAGACGGTTACCAGCGTCCATGTCACCCGAACCAGCCTTGATCACATCGGCCATCCCATCGAGGGCGTCAGCGTTGCCCTGGGCGGCGTCAGCGAGGTCGGTGAGCTGGATACCGAACTTCTCCGCAGCGTCAGCCGCCGAACCTCGAGACACCCACAGCCACGACTTCTCAGCCGTCAGATTCGCCGCAACAGCCTCACGGGTAGCCGTAGCACCCGACTCGATCGCAGACGCATACGCTTCCGCCTTCTGCCGCGCCTCAGCCTGAGCACCCGCGACAGCCCCAATGACCATTACAAGCCCCGTCAGCGCCACCCCAGCGGCTCCACCAGCAAGGGAGAGGGTACGCATCGACAGGCCCAGGCTCGCCAGTTGCCCCCGGTACGCGATCACCTTCGGAACAGCGAGCGTGACAAGCCCGGTCACGGTAGCCACCGCACCAGCGAACGCGAACACCCCACCGGTAGCGTTCTTCACCGGGTCAGGGAGCGCCTGGAACGCACGCATGATGTCAGCGGCCAGGTTCGCCAGATCGACCAGCATCCCACCGCCGTTCGGGTCCACCAGGCCCGCGGCGAAATCAGCGGACAGGTCACGCCACGCCGCTGAGACGCGATCTACGGCCCCCTCCCACGTCTCCTTCACGTTCGCCGCAGCACCACCGAAACGTGTCTTCATACCCTCCACAAGCGCGTCCAGAGCCTTCGTGGCGTCCAGCGAACCCGCGGTTATCTCATCCCGGATCTGCGCGCCGGTCTTACCCATCGACGCACCGATGAGCCCAGCCGCGTCGATACCCCTGTTACCGAACTCCATCAGATCCGTAGCGGTGATCTTCGCGGACGACTGGATCTTGCTCATCGTGGCGACGATCGCTTCAAGATCGGCGTTTGAGCCACCCGAAGCCGCGATTGCGTCCTGAATTGCATCCAGGTAGGGGATGACCTTCGACGTTTCGATACCGAACGCGAGCATCTGCTGCTGAGCAGTGATGAAGGTGGACTTCGCGAACGGTGACGTGCGAGCAAACTCGTCCAGCTTGTCCATCTGAGCGTTCGCGGCCTCAGCACCCCCCAACAGGGTTGACAGTGCCGCGCGAGAACGCTGCTGGAGACTGTTGTACTCAATCCCCGTCTTCAGCACCGCCACGGTCAGCGCATTCATCGCCACGCCGACGCCGAGCGCGCTACGCCCGAACGAGTCGAACGCTTCTCGCTTCTGCGCCAGCTTCTCCGACTCCGAACCCACCTCACGGGTCTTCTGCGCGGCCTCCTTCATACCGGAGACATAACTGGCGACCTCGGCCGACAGACGGACTTTCACCACACGTTCACTTGCCATCGCTGGCCTCCTTCTTCTTCGCGACCAGCGCCGCCAACTGCTGACGCGGCTTCAACTCATGGACCGCCCACAACGCCGATGCCATATCGACCCGTGCCGCCGCATCGAGGTAGCCGACTAGTTCCTTCCACTGCTCCGAGGTCACCGGCTCCCCATCGACACGGATCGCGGACGCCGGGTAATGCTCAACCGCCGCATCCGGATTGAACCCAAATTGGAAATCAGCCGGCACCGATTCACGCGGCGGCGAAAGAGCCGTCACATTCCCCCAATCAACGCCCCGAACTTCCGTGAACGTCACCACGGAGTAAATGTCGTCGCCAATACCAATCTCAACGTCGAAAGACTCCATCACCCGCTTCTTCGCAGCTTCTATAAGCGCATCAATCCGCTTCGGTGACGATTCCGTCTCCGTTTCCTCGCGTAGTGCATCCAGCACGCCCGCAATACCCTTTTGAGCCATCACTGGGCTCCTTTCGTTTGCAATCCCATCTAAAAAAACGAACCATTCCCGCACGCATAACGTGGCTGGCTAACTCCGGCGACTCTGCGGGGTGGAGGGGAGTGCCCCCCACCCCCTTTCCGGCTCGCTACTGCTGGCTGGTTTCCTTCTCCGTCAGCAGGGTGGGTGTGAGCCCGTACTGGATGCCCATGAGGAACCATGTGAGGTTGCCGTCGCGGATGTTGTCACGCACCGATGCGGTGAGAGTGTCACCGGCTTTCTGGGTGGTGTATTCGACGGCAGTCCCGGTCCATTCGTACGTGTCGTCACGTTGGAAGGTGGAGGGGATGACCTTGAACTGTCGCAGCTTGCGGGCTACTCGGTACAGGTCTCGGAGGGTTGTCCATGCTTCGTTCACGGCGGGGTTGCTGAGCCAGTTGTCTGCGGCGTTGGGTTCCCTGAACGCGTCGTACTGGGGTGCGTACTGGGTTGCTTCCACGATGACGTTCACAGCTTTGGTGATGCGTGGCCGCAGGATCTTTGTCACCCACTGGTCACCGTGGGTTGCGAACACTTGCCGCAGGTCGTGGGCCGCGAGGGACTTTGCGCGGTCGATGATCTTCCGGTACGCGGTCTGAGGGTTCCGTCCCGTGAGGCTGGTGGCCGCTGCTGCTGTGAGGAGTTGCTGCGCGGTCCCTTCGCCGTCTGCGAGTGCTCGAGCTGCTTCGACACCGGCCATGTCCGCATCGGTCTCCGCGATGACAGAGGCGATGTGATCGATGACCTGCTTGTGTCGGGTAAGGGCTTCGGTCACATCGTCAGGGACGCGGATTCCGTGGCTGTTGAGGATGTCGGCGGTTTCGGTGAGGGCGCGCACGTTGCCGCCGTCGATGTTCGCTGAGCGGGTTGTGGTGTAGGCCATGGGTGTTACCTCAGTTCGTGAAGAGTCGGGCGACCATCGAGTCGATGTCTGCCTGGTCGGAGCGGGTGGAGTGGGTTTTGAGTGCCCGCTGCTCGGG
Organism: Microbacterium sp. CCNWLW134; assembly: GCF_037083565.1. Lineage (NCBI taxonomy): Bacteria > Bacillati > Actinomycetota > Actinomycetes > Micrococcales > Microbacteriaceae > Microbacterium > Microbacterium sp. CCNWLW134. The sequence goes on from NZ_JBAOJU010000001.1 coordinate 1,265,927, forward strand.
GGTCATTCGGCCGGCGAGTTCTGCTGCTGCTGCGGCTGCTGCTTCCCTCGCGGCCTGGTAGTTCCCGGTCGCGTGCATCTTCGCGATTCGTGCGGCGTGGGTGTTGATCGTTTCCCGGTAGCGGAGGAGGCTGTGCCCTTCTGGGAGTCGTTCGTCTGACACGTCACCGAGAAGGTGGTTCAGGTCGTTCGGGGTGGCGACGTTGCCGTGGGCGGCGTTGTCGAGAAGGACACGCACCGGGTGGGCACGGTCGATGTGGTTCGAGTTTTCAGCCATGATGGCTTCCTTTCTTTCGGGTGTTTAGGAGAATTCGTCGTATAGGCGGCGTGTGCGCCAATTGCTTATGTGTCCGAATGCGGCCATGGCGGAGATGAGGCCGCGGTCGTAAAGGTCTTCCGCTAATACCTGCCAGGGGTCGTGGCGTTTGTTGTGTCGCGGTGGCTGGTGGGGTTTACGGGTTTTCTTTCCCACGTGTTTCCTTTCGTTTTGTGCGCTGTTTTGACGGTCCGTAGTTGACGCCCGCCCATATCCCTACGGTTGGCTTTGATGCGGCGGCGTAGGCCGAGCAGTAGGCCGTCAGTGGACAGTCGGCGCAGAGCCGTTTGGCGAGCGCGAGTTGTGCGTCGTCTACTTCGTCGGCGGTGAACAGTTCGTAGTCGCGGCACGCTGGCCGCACGGTTTCCATCGCTTCCACGAGGGCGGCGTACTCGGCCGCTCCGGGGTCAGTGCGCGGCATGGATGCCTCCCCGATCTGAGCGGGTCAGCTTGGGCCACACGTGACAGGTGTCCTCGTGCAGCTCCTGAGCGATCGGCTGGTTCGTGGTGGGGTGTGCGATGACCCGCACCCACGGATTACAGCCCTTGCAGGTTGCCGTGGTGATGACGTGGGGGATCATGCCGCCCTCCGCTCTGCCGTGTGCGCGTCATCGGTCTTCCCGCAGATGCCATCCATCAGTGACTTCGGGGACCAGAGCGGATGTCCACAGACCCGGCAGGAGGTCGAAGGACTAGACGCCGACTCAGCGGCCTGTTCCGCTTGTTCCGCTTGTTCCGTCTCTGGGACGAAAGGCGGGGGACAGTAGCGTTCCCACGCATCCGCGAAGGCTGAACGGTGGTAACCCCTGACCGTTGCCACACCCACACGGATCTTCGTCGGCTCAATCTCGTACTTCGAGAGCGTGCGAGCCAAGAAGCGGGCGTCGATAGGTTCACCCCTCAGCGACGACCACGGGGCCGTCTCCAGGTCATGAAGCGCATCAAGCAGCTCGGTTGTTGAGATGCGGTCGCTGTCCGCCATCACCCTGCGGATGTCAGTAAGCAACTGCACGCCCAGTGATGCGGGCTTCGACTTCGACTCAGTGACAGCCGCCACAGCCGCCGCACGAGCCATGGAAGGCCACTCACCACCAGCAGCGTCAGCCACAGCAATAAGCGGTTCCCACACGTCCGCGTCACGGTCCTGAATCTCTTCAGGCAGTGTCGGCCACGCCGTCTCCAGATCCTCCCTGACCTCTTCCCCCCACTCAGCGAGACGGATGTTTAGGTGGTCGGACTGTTCACCGTTCACGCGACGGCGGTACGGCTCCACCTTCTGATCCGGCCGGCGCCGCTTCATCCGGACCACCACTGAACGGGTCATCAGGGTGTCGGGTAGCTGGTTGAGGCCAGCGAGTGCGACGGCGCAGAACGACGGCCACTCTTCAGTGACGATCTCTTTACCTCGGATGGCGGCACGGCCAGCAGTTGCGCCACGACGGTAACCAGAGTTGAGAAGGCCACGGAGGTCTTCGGAAGCGTCCGTCTTCCCGCCCGCGAAGATGGCGTCAACCTCGTCCAGAAGCAGGGTCGGTAGCCCTGCCTCGTCACTGATCTTGCGGAAGATGTACGCCGTTGAGGCGTTTACGGACAGGACAGGGCGGGGGACGAGTGCTTCCGTCATCTCCAGGGCTCGAGACTTACCCGATCCGGGCTCAGGGCTGATGAACCCGAGGCGGGGGGTGTTCTCGAACACGTCAACGACGTGAGCGTGAGCGATCCAGAGGGCGTGAGCGGTCGACGCCCACTCTGTCGGGTACGCGACGAACCGACGCAGGTAGTCCCGAACTTCATTGAGAAGATGCGCGCCCGCCTTTCCCTCCGGAAGCGGAACATCCGGAACATCCGGAACACCCGCCTGCCATGAGTGCACATTGACAGCCCACCGCTTACCTTCGGGCGGGGGAGTGGGTTCGTGACGGTTCATTGAGTCCCCCCCTGCGCTGCTGCTGCCCGCTCGGCGGCGATGCGGTCGAGCACGGCCCATGTCTCGGCGGTGCTGGCACGGTTGCGAGCAACGTCGAACGCCTTCAGGGCTTCCTTGTGCCGTTGCTGCGCTTCCTCGGAGTTGAACGCGAGGTAGTAGTACCTGTCAGCGTCGGCGCGCGCCTGCTGGATCAGCGGTTGCGCGGCGAGCCATCCTGCGGTGAATCCGTCACGCCAAAGGTCATGCATGACGGGGTGCAGTTCGTGAGGATGGTTGCGGCGCTCGATAACCCCAGTGACGTAGACGGACCCGGTAGAATAGGGCCTAGACACCGCCGCCACAGCTGAGTCTTCGGGAGCCGCCTTTGGGCGGCTTTCGTCATTCAAGCGACCACCGCCAGGGGGCGTGCGGAGTCGGCGATGCTCTGAAGGTTGACGCGGATGAGGCGGGGGCCGAAGCGTTTGGCTTCGATCTCGCCGCGGGAGATCATGCGACGGATCGTGTCGTCAGAGAGTTTGAACATCTCTGCGGCGTCCTGGATGGTTCCCCAGGACTGTGCGACTGCGGTAGTAGCCACGGTTTGCTCCTAGAAAGCACGAAACCGAGCCAACGCAAACCCATCGGGGGTTCGGTTGCGCTCGGTCGGCCTCCAGGGCGTTTCCGTTCGGTCTTACTTTCCGGGTGCGGAGCCTCCAGGGCTTCGACGCTTCCGTTGTCCAGCGGTGCCGCGTGGGCTGCCCTCCAGGGGCTTTCTCCGCTTTCGATCCTCAGACCTAGCAGTCGGTTTTCAGTTAGGACATCAGATTAACAGGCCGGTGCGCCGCCATGCGGGGAGTTGCGGGACTCTCAGCCAATACTCAGGGAAAAGGTGGTAGGACGAGGTCCTCGTAAGCAACCGCCCTACCACCCCTCAATGGACTCACGTGGAGTACAGGCCCCGCAGCAAAGTGGGGTCATCACCGAAGACGCCGTAGACGCTCGCGAAATCTACAGCGCTCCATCTCGTCGATACGCCCCGCATTTTCTTGTTGAGCGTGCTGTACGGCATCCCCATCTCTTTAGCCAACTGCTTCTGAGTCATCCCGCTCTTCTCCAACAGCTCACGGACATTGGCTCGAAGCTGGGCGTAGAAGGCCTCTCGCGACATGCTCACTGGGTCGCCTCCTTGTACACGTCACGGGTCTGTTTCAGAACCTCGATGAGGTCTTCCAGGCGGTCGAGCGGCATATAGAACTGATCGCCTGAGTCTCGATCATCGAACCTGACATCGACGATCGGCCTGGGCGAGAAGTCAGAGGCGACGATCTGCGCCGTTACGCCGTTGTGGTCGGAGGTGAGGCCCAGGAAGATGCGTACGCCGTCTTCCTCGACGTACTCGGTCTTCCAGGCCCACGCGGGCGCCTGGGCGGGTACGGTAATCTGTTTGGTGGACATTGTTTGTTTACCCTTTCGGTGTCTAAGCCCTCGTCGCGTGTGCCGCGCGGCGGGGGCATTTTCATGTCAGGTGTTGGATCTGCAACACCTCATGCGAGGTCGCTCATGCGCCTCGCAAGCTCTTCATCCCGCCCCACGGCGTGCTGATACCGCATCGCCGCAGCGACGGTGCTGTGACCTAGACGCGACTGAATCTCTTTCAACGTCGCACCCGTCAACGCGAACCGTGTTGCCCCGTAGTGCCGCAACCCGTGGAACGGCAGATCCTCACGCCCCGCAGCCTCACGAGCCGGATACCAATGCTTCGTGAACGACGACTCACGCAGGTGCTTCACGCCATTCTTCGCAGGGAACAGAAGCGCGTCGGGGAACCCGCCCACGTGCTCGTCTAGGTGCGCCTCGATGTCGCCGGTGACATGCGGCGGCAACACGATAGACCGCACCCCCGCTTCGCTCTTCGTCGGCCCAACGATCGCGCCATGGCCCGTGACATGGGTCACACCCCGGGACACGTTCACCACGTACACGTCCCCGACCCGCTCAAGGTCTTTGCGTCGCAGCTCTGTCAGCTCCCCGTAACGAACACCAGCCCACGCGCCGAGAAGCACCGCAGCACGGTAACGAGGCGCGATCACCTCCAGCATCTTCGCCAGCTCAGCGGGCGTCGGCGGAACAGTCTTCTTACCGGTCGATGCCGACGCGCCCCCACGTATCTGACACGGGTTGGCCTTAACCCGGCCGTCCTGCACCGCCGTGGAAAAGATCGCCTTGAGTAGTTCGTACGCTCGAGCCGCCTGAGTCTTCTTCCCCGAGCTGATCAGATCCGAATACCAGGACCGGACAGCATCGGGGGTCACCGCCGAGAGCCGGGAGTCAGCGAACGGTGCCAGCGGGCGCTTCACCAGCCGGCGGTACTCCTCCGCTGTTCGTGGGCTCAGGTGTGCGCCGTGACGGTTCGTGCGGGTGCTGATGTACTGCTCTGCGTAGTCGGCGAAGGTGACGACACGGGTCGCTTTAGCTGTCGCCTCCGTTTGGGCTTCGTGGGGGCTCCAGAGTCCGTCTGCGATCTCGATGCGCCGCCGCGCCAACCATGCCCGCGCGTCATCCATCGCGGTGAACGTCAGGGGAGCGGTGTAACGGTTCCCGTCAGGGCCGACATAGGACGCCTGGTAGCGCTTCGACGGCAGTTGTCGGACCGCGCCGAACGACTCCCTGCGCTTGCGCTTCTTGGTTGCCATGGCTCTCCGTCGTGCAATACCGTGCAATATCTCATGCGTGGTTGTGCGGTCTCGTGCGTTCCAGTGACCTTAACACGAACCCCCCACTTCCGCACCATAATGGGCCAAACCCGCGGAAACACGCTGATCTGCCCAGTGTCACTGATACAGTTTCGATCCCAGTATCGCGCACAGATGAAAACCCCCGGTCAGCCGGGGGTTTTCTGTTTCTGAGCTGCGGGGCGGGCGACGTTGGTGTTCGTGCGCTGTGAACTCGGTGCGCGTCTCGCGGGGCCGTCTTCTCGTGCCTTAGAGTCACGCGTATGGCTTCCGAGGGTGACTTTGTTCCTGGATGGTTGCGGGCAACCGTGTGGGGGATCGCCATCTCCCTTGCGGCCCTCGGTGTGGTCTTGGCGCTGGTGTCGGGCAGTTTCCTGCCGCTCGTGGCGTTGTTCGGGCTCGCTGTTCCGATGGTCCCGCTCGGAAGACGTCGCGGTGCCGGCGCCGGCTCCACCGGCCAGGGACGTCATGGAGGCGCCGCCGCCGCCGGGCGCTGACCGCAGCTCAGGCGGGCAAGAGGGTTTCGCTCTGCCATCGGCGAAACCGACGTTCACGCTCGAGACGCACCGTGTCACGGAAGGTCTCGGTGCAGGGCGTGGGCCTCGGTGAAAGGGCTCACGGCGAAGGGTCGACCGCGTTCGCCCACACCCAGCACCGGTACTCACGCGTGCCCACGTGGAACCTGATCGCCACCGCGCGCGGGGTCCACATGCACGCCTCGGCGTCGACCTGCACCGGCGTCGCGCCGAAGCGAACCCACGCGCGCACAGCCTTCGGGTGGGGATCGGTCGTGCACGGCAGGAGGTCCAACTGCAGCTCCGCCCGGGTCAACGTCTGCAAAGACCCCTGTGCCGCGGTGCGTTCGAGGACACGATCGCTGATCCGGCGGTCCACCGCGTGGGCGTAGCGCCTGTTCGTGCCAATGGCGATCGTCCCTCCTCCGCCCGAGCAGCGGCGAGTCTATCCGCGGCCGACGACATGGTCCGTGTCCACCGTCCCCGGGGGAGGAGAGGGAGTTCCGCGGGTGACGAGTTCGAATCCGAAGCCAGTGCTCTCGGCTCGAGAGGACGCGTCGGGGCGCGGGGCGCTCAGCAGGACCGACCGGTCCGGGCCCGAGGCACGCGCGACGCTGACCTGGTTCGCGACCGCATGCGAAGGGGTGGAGTCCCCGGACTGCGAGAACTCCACCCCCACCGCGTTCGCGGTGTCATCGCCGTTGCGGCGAAGCGTCACCGACGGACGGCGGCCTCGACCCAGCGTCCGTACATCGCCAGATCGCGCTGAGCCCGCTCCACCCATGCTGCTGACGCGGTGTCGTCAGCAGGGAGGAGGCTCGAGGCTTTGTCGAGCTCCCTGGCGGCCTTGTCGAGCTTGCCGTCAGACAGCGCGTCGAGGGCTTTGTCGAGACGGTGTCCGATGCGATCAGCGTCTTTCGCAGCCAGGCATCGGCCCTCGACGGTGGCGGGCAGGCCGTCACGCAGGTGACGGATCCCCGTCGAGGCCGCGCTGATCGGATCCGCGTGCGGAGCGACGGCCTCGACCCGGTGCGCGCCTTCCGACAGCGCCCGCGCCTGCGCATCGGTCAACTGGTTGTAGGCGAACAGGCCCGTGCCATCGGACCCTGCCGCGTTCACCGCACGAATCTGTTCCAGCACCGTGCCGGACGTCGAGCCGCGGAACGGTCCGTACGTCGCGGTGTACAGGTACTCCTCATCGCCGACCCGTTCGCGCATGGCTTCTGTGTCGCGTGCGACAGAGGTTCCGGAGGTACCGAAGGACATGCCCGTCAGAACGTCCACGAAGCCGCGATCGACCCAGTCGCCCCAGTTCTGGAACTTCTTGTCGAGCCCGTCGACCGGGTCGGCGAACACGGCCGCCGACAGCGCGATGTCGGGAGCGGACTTCTGCTGCAGATCCCGAACCTCTCCGACGAACGAGGTCACGTTCGCGATCCGCCAGTCCGTCCAGGTCTGCCAGAGCGGCGAGTCCGGGGAGAGGGAGTAGGGGTCGACGCCGTGTTCGCCGGCGAATGCCTGTCGCGAGTAGTCGCTGTAGGAATACCCTGCCGTCTCCCAGGGCTGCGAGACCGGGTACCGGATGTAGTCGAGGTGGATTCCGTCGATGTCGTACGTCGACATGAGCTCTGCCAGCAGCGACTGCACGTAGGCCCGCGCGTCGGGGTGCGCGGCGTCGAGGAAGTAGTAGCCGGGCTCCGCGATCGAGGGGTGGAGGCCGGGCTTCCCGACATCCTGTCGCTGGATCGCCGCCCACTCTGGGTGCTGCGACAGGATCGGACCGGTACCCACCGTCTGATCGGCACCGACGAAGAAGGTGTGGATCCAGGGATGCAGCTCGATGCCGCGCTCGTGCGCACCCTCGATCCATACCTGCAGGGGGTCGAACCCGACCATCTCGGGGCGCTGGGGGGCGATACCGGCGGCGGCGGCGGCCTCGGAGGGGTAGATCGTGTATCCCTGATAGATGGTCTCGAGGAAGACCATGTTGAAGCCCGCCTCATCGATCCGGTCGAGCGATGCCTCGATGGCTTCCGGTGTGGTCTCTTCAGGACGCACCCACGTCGCGCGCCCCTCCGCGACCCGTGACTCCGCAGTGCGGTGGGCGGCGAGCTCGGCCGCGCCCCGCGCCGCCACCGCGAGATCCACCGCCTCAGCTGCGTCGCCCGACCCCGAGGCGGCGCGTGCGTCGTCGAGGAGTGTCGCGGACTCCGTCGCCGCCGCGCGAGCGGCGTCGGACGCGAAGACCAGACACGACGCCGTGGCTGCCCCGATGCGTGCCGTGGCGTCATCGAGGGCGCGCTCGGCGCCGAAGATCGCGGTTCGTTCGTCGACCGTCGCAATCAGGACATCGCCCTCGATCGAGATCGCGGCCCCCACGACGGCGTTGGTCTGGAGCCACGTGCCGCGTCCGCCGTGACCGGAGAGGACGTAGCCGTCGGCAGGGATCTCGCGGTCGTTGCCACCGGCGCCTGTGACGACGCCGTCCTGCACCGTGACCTCGTAACCGAAGTCGTTCGTTCCCGTGGTCTCCCGGCTCGATGCCGGCGTGTACTGGACCATCTGCTCGGCGCCGCGACAGCCCGGGAAGCACACGCCCGTGCCGTCGACACCGGGTGGGTTGGACTGGGCTGTCGGATCGACCGCATCGAGCGTCGTACGCTCCTCCCGCGAGATGACCGGACCGATCCGCACGGTGTCGCCCGGGCGGATGTTGTCACGAAGCCACGCGCGGACGTCGGGCGTGCCCCCCGGCGATACCGAGAGGACGATGCCGTCGGCAGGGATCGCATTGTCACCCGGGCGCAAGGCGGGATCACCGCACGGGGCGAGAATCGTGCACACGCTCTGCACCGTCCATGCGCCGCCGGCGGCGGGGCGCAGCACGGCCTCACCGCCGAACCCGTTGGTCTTCGTGGTCGCCCCGAACGCCGGGGTGTAGACGGCGACCATCCCGGCGAGCCTGCTCGGCGGGTTGACCGCGGCGATCGCGATCCGCTCGCCGCCGGCCGTCGTCACCTCGTCTCCCGCCACGGGCGCGACGAGGGCGGCGGCTTGCGCCTTCACGACGGGCGCCGGGCTCAGACCCAGCGCGGGCGAGGCGCTCAGTGCACTCAGTGCGAGGGCGACGGCGGCCGCGGCGAGCGCGGTACGGCGGCGTGCACGTGTCAGGGCATTCATCATCGAATCCTTGTCATTCCGTAGTGATCCGCGTTGTGGCATCACAGGTCAGCAATTGGTTCGTACCAATTGCGCGCCAACGCTAGTCTTCGACGCGATTGATCGCAAGGGTCGGATCTCGAAACCATGACAATGGTCAGAAGCACGTTGCAGTGGTTCGAACCATTTGCTAACGTCCGTCCGTGGATCGCATCGATCCCGCAATCCGAAAGGTCCCACCAATGACGTTGAACCGAACCCGTCGCACGCTTCTCGCGGGTGCGACTGCGACCGGTCTGGCCCTTGCGCTCGCCGGCTGCGGCCTCGAAGGTGTCGACACCGGCTCCGAGGCCTCCGCCGACGAGCTGTCGACCGTCGAAGGCGAGATCAGCTTCGCCACGCTCGAGCTCAGCTCCAACCCCGACCTCGCGGCGTACATCGAGGACACCATCGCGGCCTTCGAGGAGGAGTACCCGGGCACCGAGGTCGAGTGGATCGATGTGCCGTTCGCCGGGGCGCAGGAGAAGTTCGCCGCCGATGCCGCCGCCGGGAACCTCCCTGACGTGGTCAACATGAACCCCAACTTCGCTCAGCCGCTCGAACGCGAGGGAGTCTTCCTCGACATCGACCAGGCCGCCCCCGAGCTCGCCGCAGAGTATGTCGAGGGGGCGTGGAAGGGATTCCAGGTTCCCGGCATGGAGGGGACCTTCGGTGTGCCGTGGTACCTGACCAGCGAGGTGACGATGTACAACGCCGCGCTCTACGAAGCCGCGGGGCTGGACCCCGACGACGCACCCGAGACGTTCGCGGAGCTCTACGAGGACGCTCGCGCCATCTCGGAGGCCGGTGCGGGCGAGTTCTACGGCCTGCACCCCGCGCTGGAGAACCGGTTCATGACCGATCTGGCCAAGATCGGTGTCCCGCTCATCGATGAAGACCTCGTCTGGACCTTCAACACCCCGGACGCCGTCGAATACGTCGAGGGGCTCGCCGAGATGTACCAGTCGGGAGTGTTCCCGGCCGATTCGCTCACGCAGACCCTCAACGACGCCAAGGAGGGCTACCAGGCCGGGAACGTCGCGATGTTCCCCTCGGGACCGAACTTCCTCAACGGCATCGAGCAGAACGCTCCCGAGGTGTTCGCGAACACCCGGGTGGCACCCCAGATCGCCGCCGAGGGTGAGCCGGTCAACATGTCGGTGATGGGGCTCCTGATTCCCAAGACCAGCGAGAACCCCGGTACCGCCTTGGCCTTCACGAAGTTCATCACCAACGCCGAGAACCAGCTCGCCTTCTCCCGGGTGGCGCCGGTGCTGCCGTCGGTCACCGCTGCGCTGGATGACCCGTTCTTCCAGGACGACTCCGACGGCACCGAACTGTCCAAGGCCGTCAAGCTCTCCGCAGAGGGGCTCGCGCGCGCCGAGAACCTCACGCCCGTCCAGTACGACGACCAGGTCAAGAACGCGGTGCTGGCGAAGATCCAGCTCGCCCTCACCGGTGACCTGACCGCACAGGAGGCGCTCGACCAGGCGGTCGAAGAGGCCAACGCCATCACCGGCGGCGGGGAGTAGACGCGATGCGGCCCCGAAGGCTCGTCACGCCCTGGTTGCTCATGGCACCGGCGCTCGCCGTCGCCCTGATCTTCCACATCGTCCCGTTCTTCCGCACCGTCCAGTTGTCGTTCACCGACTTCCGGCTCGCCTCGGGGGGACAGTACGTGGGGCTTGAGAACTTCGGGGCCCTCGCGACCTCCGACGTCTTCTGGCTCTCGGCGGGAAACACGCTGATCTACGTCGTCGTGGCGGTTCCCCTGCTGGTGACTCTTCCCCTGCTGCTGGCGATGCTCGTTCAGCCGAAGATCCCCGGCATGGCGTTCTTCCGAGCGTCGTTCTACACCCCGGTGATCGCCTCCATGGTGGTCGTCGGCCTCATCTGGGTGTTCCTGCTGAAGGAACGCGGCCCGGTCAACTGGCTCTTCCAGACCCTTCGCATCGTGCAGCAGCCGCTGCCGTTCCTCACCGACGCCACCCTTCTGCTGTTCAGCTGCATCCTGGTCACGGTGTGGAAAGGCCTGGGCTTCTACATGGTCATCTACCTGACCGCGCTCGCGAACGTACCCGGCGAGCTCCATGAAGCAGCGCAGATGGACGGTGCCGGCGGCATCCGGCGATTCTTCTCCGTCACCATCCCCTCGGTTCGGCCGACGATGCTGCTGGTCGGTGTGCTGTCGGCGATCGCCGCCATGAAGGTCTACGCCGAGATCTTCGTCATCGCCGGTCCTACCGCCGGACCCGGAGGGCAGGTGCGTTCGATGGTGTTCACCATCCGCGAGGTGGGGTCCGGTTTCGACGGACAGGTCGGCTACGCCGCCGCGATGAGCCTGGTGCTGTTCGTCTTCACCATCGGCCTGACCGTCGCGCTGCAGAAGCTCAGTAGGGAGAACGCGGAAGCATGACCGTCATCGAATCCGCAGACGCCGTCCGCAGCGTCGCCGCCCCGCTGACGGCCGCCGAGCGCGCAGAGCTCCGACGCCGACGCCCTCTCGGCGTCGGGGGAGTCATCCGCCGGGTGGCGCACTACGTCGTCCTCGTCCTCGTGCTGGTGCTGCTCGTGGGGCCTTTCCTCTACACGCTCGGAACGGCCCTGAAAGGCGAGGGGGACAGTGTGTTCTCCTACCCGCCCTACTTCCTGCCGCGCGACCCGACATTGGAGAACTTCGCCAAGGTCGCCGACGTGATCCCGGTCTGGACCTTCATCGGCAACTCGTTGATCGTCGCCTCGGCCTCCACCGTGACCAACATCGCCTTCGGTTCGCTGGCCGGCTTCGCCCTGGCCCGCCTGCGCTTCCGCGGTAACACCGCGGCATACCTGACCTTCCTGGCCACGCTCGTCATCCCGTTCGAGGTCATCTTCATCTCGGTCTTCCTCACCGCCCGACAGCTCGGACTCGTCGACACGCTGCTGGGGGTTATCCTGCCCTCCGCCGTCACGGGATTCTCGATCCTGCTCTTCCGGTCGGCCTTCCTGTCCCTTCCGCGCGCCATCGATGAGGCCGCGGTCCTGGATGGCGCGTCGGAGTTCCAGCGCTACTGGCGCGTCGCACTGCCTTCGGTGAAGGGGACGATGGCAGTGGTCGGTATCTTCAGCTTCATGTTCGCGTGGGACGACTTCCTCTGGCCGCAGATCGTCCTGACCAGCCAGGACAACTACACCCTCACCGTGGGACTGCAGTTTCTGGCGGGTGCGTTCGCGGATGACCAGAAGGTGGTGGCTGCCGGCACGATGATCGCCGTCATCCCGCTGATCATCGCGTTCTTCTTCGCTCAGAAGTGGTTCTTCCGCGGTGCAGGAGAAGGGGCGGTGAAGGGATGACACTCGAGACCGGCACGGATGCCCCCATGATGCCGCCCTCGCGCGCGGCCGGCGACACCGGATCGAAGGTGGAAGCCATCCGTTCGCGGCTGCGGGATGAGGTCATCGCCCACCTCGCCCCGCACGACCCTCTGCCGCCCGAGCGGGAGCTGGTCAACCTCTTCGGCGTCAGCCGTGCCACGGTGCGCCAGGCGCTCGCGCGCCTGGCCGACCACGGCTGGGTCTACCGGGTCCAGGGATCGGGCACCTTCGTGGCCGACAAGGACCTGGTGTCGAAGTCGCTGTACCTGACCTCCTTCTCGGAGGACATCGCCGAGCGTGGGATGACGCCCGGATCGCGGGTGCTCCGGCTCGAGCACGGCCGCGCCGACGAACGGATCGCGCGGGAGCTGCTCATCACTCCGGGTGCCCGTGCGGTGCACATCGAGCGCCTCCGAACTGCTGACGGCGCGCCGCTGTGCATCGAGAGCCTGTGGCTGCCCGAGTGGCTCACGGGCGACAACCTGGGACCGGAGCTGCTCGGATCGCTCTACGAGTACTTCGGACACGCCGGCGCCACGCCTGCGCGCGCGCATCAGACGATCCGGGCGGTCACTCTGGATGAACGGCAGGCGGAGCTGCTCGAATCGGCGCCGGGCTCACCGGCCCTCCTCGTCGCGCGCATCGTCTTCGACACGCACGGGCGGCGCATCGAATCCTCGACGGGTGTCTACCGGGGCGATGCGTACGAGTTCCAGATCAATGTGAAGCGCCGCGTCTGATGCCCGCGCCGTCTCGAACTCCGAGGCTGGTGCTCGTACCGCTGGACGAGCGGCCGGTCTGCCTGGATCTGCCGCGCCGGATCGCGGCGATCGCCGGCTTCCGCATGGAGGTACCGCCCCCGGTCGCACGCCCGGACCTCCGCCGCGGGGGAGACATCGGCGCGCTCACGACGTGGCTGGACGCCGCGCTCCACGGCGACGGTGACGACGCCGCCCACGCTGCCGTGATCTCGCTCGACGGTCTCGGGTTCGGCGGACTCATCCCCTCCCGGATCGGCGCCGAGAGCGCCGCCGCGGTGCTCGCACGCTTCGATGTGCTGCGCGACAGCGCAGCGCCTGTCTACGCCTCGATCGTCGTCCCTCGCGCCCCCGATGCGGCAGATGACTTCGAGGAACCGCGGTACTGGGCCCAGTGGGGGCCCGCCCTTCACGCACTGTCGCTCGAACTGGGAGGCTCGCCTGGCGGTGGCGGTGGCGGTGGCGGACGCACCGCCGACATCCCCGACGACGTGCGCGCCGACTGGCTGCGGCGTCGACTGCGGCAGCACGTGCTCGCCCTCGGCGCCGTCGGCATGGTCGCCGACGGCACGCTCCGTCGACTGTTCGTCGGAGTCGACGACGCCGTCCCGGGGTCGCTGTCGGAGCGAGACCAGATGGCGATCGGCGAGTGGATCGGGCGGCTGGGCGTGACCAGTCGGGCCCGCGTCGCGCCCGGCGCCGACGAGACCGGAGCGGTCCTGACCGCTCGCGCCGTGGGGGAACAGCTGCAGACCCGGCCTTCGCGAATCGCCGTCCTCGCCGCCGACCCGCGAGGGCTGGACCGGGTGGCTCCCTACGAGACGGGACCCGTCGGTGACACCGCTCGCGCACAGCTGGACAGTGCCGGGGCCGAGCTCGTCGAGGATCCCGCGGAGGCCGACGGGATCCTCCTCGTCCACACCCCCGACGGTACGAGAGGCGACTGGGCGGTCTCACCGCCGGAGCGAACGGATACGGCAGCCGCCGACGCCACCGCTGCGCTGGCGGCATCGCTCGTGGCGGACGGCCGCACCGCGGTCGCCGTCGCCGACGTCGCCCAGCCCAACGGCGCCGATCCCGCGCTGGTCCGCGCGCTCGCGCGGCGGGGCGTGCTGGCGGATCTGGACGGATTCGCCGCCTGGAACACGGCGGGCAACACGATCGGAACGGCCGCAGCGCACCTGGTCACGGCGCTGGCTGCACGTCGCGCGGGCGTGTTCGACGGCGGCGCGAGTGCGCGCCTGGTGCGGACGCGCGTGATCGAGGACTACGGCTACATGAGCGAGGTCCGGCGGCAGCTGCGCGCACGCATCGGGTCACCCGTCGAGCGGCACGATCGGATCGAGGACGTCGGTGGTGCGGCCGCCTTCGTCGCCGCCGCTCTGACGGACGCGCTCGCCCCGCTCGCCTCCGCCGGGATCGGGAAGGTGACCGCCTCTGACATCTCGTTCCCGTGGCGACGGTCCTTCGAGATCGCGCTGTCGGACACCGCGGGGGAGAACGCATGAACGGCGACGGGCAGATCCAGACCGACGTCGTCGTGATCGGGCTCGGTCTCGGAGCCGTCGCCGCCGCGCTCGCCGCGACCGGCGCCGGCTGCGCTGTCGTGATGGCCGGTGGCGAGCGCCGAGTGGGTGGCCAGATCACGACACAGCTGACCGCGCCGCTGGATGAGCACCCTCACATCGAGCGCGAGGCAGCGTGCTCCCTCCGCTATCGGGCTGTGCGCGACAGCATCCGCGCGGCCTACGACGGTCGTCGCAATCCCGGCGGCGGGTGGGTGAGTCGGCTGTGCTTCGAGCCCGCCGTCGGGGAGCGGATCCTCGAGACGATGCTGGACGCGCCGCGGCGGCGCGGCATGCTGACGATCCTGCGCGGCGCACACCTGGTCGAGGTGATCGGCGATGCCGAACGTCTGGCGGGAGTCGTCCTCGAGCGCGGTGGGCAGCTCATCTCCGTGACCGGCGCGGTCGTCGTCGACGCCACCGAGACCGGCGACGTCCTGCCTCTGGCCGGAGCGGACTGGGTGATCGGATCGGAGGGCCGCGAAGCCTTCGGTGAACCCCACGCGCTCCCCGGCGGTGCCGATCACCGGGCGGAGCAATCCTGCACCGTCGTCGCCGCGCTGGTCCGCGACGACGATCAGCCCGGACCGGTCGCCGACGCACCGCTCCACTATGAGCGCTGGCGCGACGCGCAGCCTTTCAGCCTCACCCTCTCCAATGACGTCGGACACACCCACACCTTCTCGTTCTTCGACGACGAACATCCGCCGGGGTCGTTCTGGTCGTATCGACGAGTCCGCGACAGCGTACAGCTCGGCGGCATCGACGCCGCGATCATCAACTGGCACGGCAACGACTGGTACGGCTCCGGGCTGGTCGCCGACCCCCGGGGGACGGAGGCCGCCGCCCGGGATCTCACCAGGGCGTTCGTGCACTGGCTGCGCACGGAAGCGCCTCGCGACGGCGGTGGGACGGGATACCCGGAACTCCGACTCGCGCCCGAGATCTCGGGTACGTCGGATGGTCTGGCCGAGTCGCCGTATGTCCGCGAGTCGCGGCGACTGCGCTCCGCGCATCCCGTCACCGAACTCGACCTGACCCCGCGCGCCGATGAGGAACGGGCCGAGCAGTTCACGGATGCTGCGGGGATCGCCTGGTATCACGCCGACCTCCACCCGCGGGTCGGTGGTCACCCGAGCGTCTACGCGCCGACGGCTCCTTTCCAGGTGCCGCTCCGGTCGCTGGTCCCGGAGTGCGGACGGGGTCCGGCGAACCTGCTCGCCGGCGCCAAGAACCTGGCGGCGACGCAGATCGCCGCCGCGGCCTACCGCGTCCATCACGGCGAATGGGCAGTGGGGGAGGCCGCCGGCGTTCTGGCGGCGCACTCGGTCCGTCGGCGCCTCACCGCCCAGGAGATCCTGGCCGATGCACGCGAGCTGATCGCGGTTCAGGTCGCCGTTCTGCGCGCCGGAGTCCCGATCGTCTGGGCATTGGACCTCCCTCAGCATCACCCGGCGTTCGTCGCGGGGTCGCTGCTGATCGCCCACGGCGGGCTGGATCGCGTCGGACGACGACGGCTGACCGTCGAACCCGATCTTCCGGTGTCGACGGAGGCGGCGGCGGCGCTACGGCGGGCCGCCGTGCGCATCGCCGCGCTCCTGGACATCACCCCGACTCGCCCCGACCTTGCGCCCGGATGCACCTGGGGTGCTCTCGCCCGCGCGCTCGCCGAACCCGCGCTCGCTGCGATCGACCGATCGAGCGCGACCGACCACCCGCGCGCCGTCCCCGGCGCGCGTCGTACCGAATGAGGATCATGCCCGACATCCCTTCCCTCCTCGATCGCCTCCGGGGGCGCCTCGTCGTCTCATGCCAGGCGCTACCCGGTGAACCGTTGCACGGTCCCGAGCACATGAGTGCCATGGCGCTGTCGGCGATCGCCGGAGGCGCCGGAGGAATCCGGTGCGAGGGCCCCGACGATGTCCGTGCCATCCGCTCGGTGACCGATCTCCCCGTGATCGGGCTCTGGAAAGCCGGCGCCGACGGCGTCTACATCACCCCGACGCTGGAACACGCCCTCGCCGTGGCTGACGCGGGCGCCGACATCGTGGCCCTGGACGCGACCGCACGACCGCGTCCGGACGGACGCACTCTGAGCGAGACCCTTCGCGAATTGAGCCTGCGGGGAATCGCCGTCATGGCCGACGTCGCCACCCTGGCCGAAGGTGTCGCCGCAGCAGCCGCCGGTGCGACGCTGGTCGGGACGACGCTCTCGGGCTACACGCCGGAGACCGCCGGGCACGCCCATCACCCCGGTCCGGATCTGGACCTCGTGGCGGCGCTGGTGGACACCCTGGCGATCCCGGTGGTGGCGGAAGGGCGGATCACCACGCCCGCACAGCTCTCCTCCGCCTTCGCTGCCGGCGCGTGGAGCGTCGTCGTGGGGGGCGCGATCACGCGCCCCGCGATGATCACCGCCGGATTCGTCGGCGCCATCCCCGCCGATGCCGGAAGCCCTCGCTCGCCGAAGGGAGCGGTCCGTGTCTGAGCAGCGCGTCGCACCATCCATCCGTGACCGCAGCGGGAACGGCTCCGAGCCGACCTGTCACGTCGTCACCCATGTGCACTGGGACCGGGAATGGTACCGCCCGTTCGAGTCCTATCGCGCGCGGCTGGTCGAGCTCGTCGAGCAGGTGTGCACCCAGCTCGACGCGGGCTCGATCGAGAGGTTCCATCTGGACGGACAGACGATCACGCTCCGCGACGTCGGAGACCTGCGTCCCGATCTCGTCGAGCGTGTGCGCCGGCACGTGCGGGCGGGTGTCCTCACGGTGGGACCGTGGCACGTTCTCGCCGACAACCAGCTGGTCTCAGGCGAGAATCTCATCCGCAACCTCCTCGCCGCTCGCCGTCTGGGCGCTGGGATCGGGGCGCTGACAGCCATCGGATACTCTCCGGACGCGTTCGGTCACCCCGCCGACCTGCCCCGGATCCTCACCGGGTTCGGCATCGACACGGCGCTGGTCTGGCGTGGTGCGCCACCGGAGGCATCGGAGTTCCGGTGGCGCTCACCGGACGGCGCCGAGGTGTACGCGGTCAACCAGGCGTACCACGAGGCGGAGATCCTGTGGACCCCCGAGGGACGCGCCGAGCGCCTCGCGGCCTTCCTCGACCGGGAGCGTGAGCGTCGCCCCGAGGGCCCCTGGCTGCTGATGAACGGGGGCGACCACCTCGCCCCCCGCGCGGTGGGCCGGGTGCTCGCAGCGGTGGCTGCGTCGGAGACATCCGGTGGGTCCCTGGTCCAGTCGAGTCTGGAGGACTTCTTCGACGATCTGCGCGCCACACGTCCGGATCCCGTGGTCATCGACGGCGAACTCCGATTCCTCGGCGGCCCAGGGTCGTTCCTGCTTCCCGGCACGCTGTCCTCGCGCATCCATCTGAAACAGGAGAACTCACGGGCGGAGCGGATGCTGGAGCGCATCGTCGAACCCCTCCTCGCCGCCGAGGTGCTCGATCCTCCGGCTGTTCCCGGGCTCTCGGCCGTCGATGCCACGCCGATCGCAGGCCCGACCGATGCACAGCTGCGTCACGCCTGGGAGCTCGTGCTCGAGAACGCTCCACATGACTCCATCTGCGGGTGCAGCGTGGACGAGGTGCACCGGGAGAACTCGGTGCGCACCGACCGTGTTCTCGAGCTGGGCGATCAGATGCTGCGGCGCGCACTGCTCCGACGCCGCGTCGACACCCGGGTGCACGGGACGCCCGCCGACGACGCCGTTCGCATCGCGGTCCATGTCCCCTTCGCCGCAGGAGACCGGCGTGTTCCCGTCGAGGTCGATGTCGTCGTCGCACCCGGAAGCGACATCGCACAGCTGAAGGATCCGAGCGGACGAGTGGTTCCGATCGAAGTGGAAGACCTCGGTGTGCGGCGTTCCTTCGAGGCTGATCTCGATCTCCTCCCCGACTCCGTCGAAGCCCGGGTACTGCGGCTTCGGTTCATCGCCTCCGTCGTCGAGCCCGGTGCCGTCGCCATCTTCACGGCGGAGCTGGCTCCTCATGACGGTCGACCCCGCGCACGCGCCGACAGCGAACCGGGGCACGTCGGCGAGGCGGTA
Organism: Microbacterium sp. CCNWLW134; assembly: GCF_037083565.1. Classification (NCBI taxonomy): domain Bacteria; kingdom Bacillati; phylum Actinomycetota; class Actinomycetes; order Micrococcales; family Microbacteriaceae; genus Microbacterium; species Microbacterium sp. CCNWLW134. The sequence continues at coordinate 1,284,325 of NZ_JBAOJU010000001.1, forward strand.
TCGCTTCCGGATGGTCGATCGGTCACCGTGCTCGCCGACGCCGCGTTCGACGTCGTCGACCCGGCCACCGGCACCCGCCATCGGCGCCTCGGTCGGCTGGTGGACGAGGGTGACCGCGGCGACACGTACACGTACGACCCTCCGGCGGGCGATCGTCGTGTCGAGGCGCGGGCGGGCAGCGTCGCGGTGATCCGGTCGGCGGTGCGTACGGTGATCTCCTGGCGCGCCGAACTCGACATCCCGCACTCGCTCGATGAGGCACGCGAGGCCCGGTCCACCGCGACGATCCCCACCGCCGTGGACATCCGACTGACGGCGTGGCACGGTTCGGACACGCTGGAGTGGACGGCGGAGTGGGTGAACGCCTCACGTGATCATCGCCTCCGGTTGCTCGCTCCGGTCGCTGGTCAGCCGACGGCGTGGACCAGCGGTCAGCACTTCTCGTCGCTGACGCGCCCTTTCGGGCCGGTCATCGGGCCGGCCCCGCACGAGCGGAATCGCGAGAGCGCGATCGGGACCCACCCCGCGCACGGGTACGTCGCGGCCGGGGGAGGCGACGAGGCCATCGGGATCCTGCTGGACCACGTCTCCGAAGTGCAGGGCATCGCAGGCGGCGACGGTGCTCCGGCAGAGGTGGCCGTGACCGTGCTGCGGAGCGTGGGGTGGCTCTCGCGGTTCGATCTGCGAACCCGCACGACCGGGGCAGGCCCGGAACTGGCCACCCCGGAAGCGCAGCTGCTGCGACCGATCACCGCCCGCGTCGCATTCGTTCTGGGTGCGGCGGCCACCGACGCCTACGCCCTCGCCGAGCGGGCCGACGCGCGTCGCGTCGCCGTCGTCGCGCTGCAGGTGCGCGTGGGACCCGAGGCGCCGTCCGTCCTTGCGCCACCGCTCTCGGTGTCGGGCGCGCTCGTCACCGCCTTCAAGCCGGCGGAGGACGGCCGTGGAGCGATCCTGCGGCTGAGCAATCCGACTGACACGCATCGCCACGCCACGCTCCACGCGGCGGTCGATGTCGACGTCTCGGCTGTTCGCATGGATGAGACGGCGCTGGCCGGCGCATCGGTGCGGGTCGCGCGTGCGCAGCGGAGCGAATACCCCCTCGCGCCCCAGCAGACCCTGACCCTGCGGCTGGTGCCCGCGGCCCCGCTCCCGGGGCGGCCCACGACGGGAGGCGACCTGAAGTGAGGGGCGGCCCGCGCGCTGATGGGACGACCCGGCTGTCGGTCGACGCCGGGCAGTCCTCGATCCGCGTGCGTCGAAGCGACCCGCACGGAACGCATATCTCGGTGCTCCCGGGCATCCGCGCCGACCGGCCGGCGACGCCCCAGCTGGTCGGTGTCGTCCGCGACGCGCTCGCGAGTGCCCCGCCGACGACGCGGACGATCTCGGTGGCGGTGGGAGCGTCCGGATTCGATGAAGACCCCGCCGCCGCAGCGGATCTGCTCTCCGTCGAGCCGACGCTGACCTCCGCCCGCATCGCGCACGACTCGGTCACCGGGTACCTCGGGGCCAATGCCGAGGAGCACGGAGTGGTCGCTGCGGTGGGCACGGGTGTGGTGGTCCTCGGCTGCGGGACGGCCGGCCTCGCCCGCGTGGACGGGTGGGGCTACCTCTTGGGCGACGCCGGGGGTGCCTATTGGATCGGCCGAGCGGGTTTGGATGCTGCGCTGCGTGCGGTCGACGGCCGCGGTCTCGCGACCTCCCTCACCGCCTCCGCGACCGCGGCATTCGGCGCGCTGCCGCTGGTTCCTCTCGCCCTGCAGGCCGACCCCCGCCGCGTCGAGCGCGTCGCGGCATTCGCGCGTTCGGTGACCGCAGCGGCAGAGGACGACGCGGTCGCCGCCGGCATCGTCATGACGGCCGCCCGGGAACTGGCAGGCTCGATCGCGGCCGCTCTGCGGATGTCGGGGATGCCGAAGACGCAGGCGCGGGTCAGTGCCAATGGAAAGGTGGTGGAGGCGGAAGCCCTGAGAAGGGCTCTCGCCACGGAACTGAGTGAGGACGGGGTGGTCCTCCAGCCGCCTCTGGGTGAACCGATCGACGGTGTCGATCGGTTGCACGACCTGCCGTCGTCGCACCCGCTGCAGCGCGTCGTCTCGACCGCGGATCGCGTCGCGGTCTGACGGCGTTCGCAGGCTCCCGAGCACGACTCCCGATCGACGCCCACCGCCAGAAGGCGGCCGGAGGGTCTACATTTTCGACATGGCCTCGCCGCATGTCGCATCGCTGCACGCCGCTCCGACCGCCTTCGAGGGCGAGGCGGGGGAGATCCGCCGGCTCACCCGCGCGGACTTCCCGATGCTCAGGCGGATGTCCATCCAGCGGATCGTCCTCGCCCCCGGGGGTGTCCGCGAGCCGCAGTGGAACGTCAACGCCCACCAGCTCGCCTACGTCACACGGGGCAGAGTGCTGGTCTCGGTGCTCGGCAACGCCGACGCCTTCGCCACCTTCGTCGTCGAAGCGGGACAGATGTTCCACATCGAGTCGGGTGCCGTCGCGCACATCGAGAACGTCGGCGACGGTGCGGCGGAGATCATCGCCGCGCTCCGGTCGGCCCACCCGCAGCACTTCTCCTTCTCCGGCAGTGTGAATGCGATGACCGACGCCGTCCTGGGGAACACCTACGACCTCCCGGCGGCGGCCTTCGAGATCCTGCCTCGACGGGACCCGACCCCGATCTTCCGACGCCGGGGCCCCGTGCGCATTCCCGACACCGCCGGGCTTCCGAACGCCCGGCTGTTCGACGTCGAAGGGCAGCAGGCGCCCCTGTCGTACGGCTACGGGTTCGCGAAGCTCGCACGCAAGCAGTACTGGGCCGCGCTCGAGGACATCTCGATGTACCACCTCCATATCGCCGGGAACGGGATGCGCGAGCCGCACTGGCATCCCGTCACCGCGGAGCTCGGCTACGTCTGGAAGGGCAGAGGACGGATGCGGGTGCTCGGCCCCGACGGAACCCTCGACCGGTACGAGCTCGAGCCCGGGCAGGTCTACTTCATCCCGCGCGCGTACCCGCATCACATCGAGACGCTCGGCGAGGACGGACTGGACTTCCTCATCTTCTTCGACCAGCCCACCCCCGGAGACATCGGATACCGGGCCACCGCCTCGGCGTTCTCGCGCGAGGTGCTCGCCGGTGCCTTCGATATCTCCGAGCGGGATCTGCCGCGCCTGCCCCTCACACCCGTCGATCCGCTGATCGTGGAGCGGCGGAACCCCCGCGACGCATGACGGGCGTCGGCCCGGGGGCCACCGCGATGGTCGACGACCTCCGCCGAGCCCTTCGGCACGCAGCACAACCCGAGCGCGCCGCCGGTCAGCAGGCCTACATGAAGTCGACGATGCCGTTCCTCGGCGTCCGGGTGCCCGAGGTGCGGGCGATCGTCTCCCGGATCGCGGCGGGGTACGACGCCGACACCGCGCTGGAGGCCTCGCGACGCCTGTGGGACGACGCGACTCACCGGGAGGAGCGCTACGCCGCGATGGCCCTCCTTCGACATCGGGCCCTCCGCGGGGACCTGCGACTGGTACCGCTCGTGGAACACATGGTGCGCACGGGCGCGTGGTGGGACATCACCGACGAGCTCGCCCACCGACTCGGCGACCTCCTCGACACCCGTCCCGACGACTCAGCGTCCCTCGTGCGCGCGTGGGCCCTGGACGGCCACCTGTGGATCCGGCGCATCGCGATCCTGTCCCAGCTGGGCAGACGCGCCCGCGTCGACCGGGACCTTCTGGCGGAGGTCATCGAGCGCAACGCCTCGGATCCCGACTTCTTCATCCGGAAGGCGATCGGGTGGGCCCTGCGCGATCACGCCCGCACCGACCCGGACTGGGTGCGACGTTTCGTCGCTGCACACGAGCTCAGCGCGCTGTCGGTCCGCGAGGCGACCAAACACCTGTGAGACGGGCGGTACGATCACGCGCATGACCGGTATATCGCCCGACGCTGCACGATCCATCACACCGCAGAAGACGCCGCTTCTCGTCGGCCTGCTTCCCTTCGCGGGGGTGATCCTCTTCGTCATCGCCGAGATCGTCGGCTTCGTCGTCACCGGCGGTGCCGACGCTCTGCGGTGGACGACGATGAACGCCGTCCTGTTCCTCATCGGGTCCTCCAGCGTCGGCAATGGCATCGCCCACCTCTTCTTCGGGCCCGTCATCGCCCGATCGATCGGCTGGCAGCCGGGTCCCTTCCAGTTCGAAGTCGGTGCGGCCAACCTCGGAATCGGCGTGGCCGCGATCGTCGCCGCCGCAGCGTTCGATGCAGACGCCTGGCTCGCCCCGATCCTGGCCGCGCTGGTCTTCCTCGTCCTCGCGGGCATCGGTCACATCCGCGCGATCGTGGTCGAACGCAATCTCTCGATCAACAACGCCGGCCCCATCCTCGTGCTCGACTTCCTCATCCCGCTCGTCACGCTCGCCCTGTGGATCTGGTTGACGCTTTCCTGACGCTGGGGAGGCGGGGCGGCTAGGCGGTCGTCACGGCGAGCGCCAGCACCGCGCCGGCGACGATGAGCGGCGCTCCCACCAGGCCGAGGACGGCATAGCGCGCCCAGGACAGGGTGACGCCGGCCGCGACGACCCGGGAGTGCCACAGCAGCGTCGCCAGCGACGCCCACGGGGTGACGAGGGGCCCGGCGTTGACCCCGATGAGCAGCGCCGCGAGGCGCACCGGGTCGTCGGCGGCGGACTCGAGCAGGAGGTAGGCGGGGAGGTTGTTCGCGATGTTGGCCGCTGCCGCCCCGGCCCCCGCGATGCTCGCAAGAGAGGCCGCCGAGTCACCCGGACCGATGAGCGCCTCCAACGGTTCGAGGGCTCCCAGGGCCTCGAGCGCGGCGACGGCGACGAAGAGACCGCAGACGAAGACCAGCAGTGACCACGGCACGAGCGAGAGCCGCAGGCGGCGGGGCGAGCGCCACGCGAAAAGCGCCGTCAGGGCGAGAGCGGCGAGGCTCGCCGGGATCCAGGGCGGGATGCCGCTGACGAGGAACGGCAGCAGAACGATCACGATGGTCGCCGCGACCCTCAGCTGAACGCGGTCCGACACGACCGGAGGTGCCGAGGAATCGTGCCGACCCCGAAGCCGGCGGCGGAAGACCACGAACAGCAACAGCACCGACAGAACGATCGACACCACGGCGGCTGGCCACAGCAGTGCCACGAATCCGGCGATATCGCCGCCGGAGATGCGGTCCACGGCGAGCAGGTTCGTGAGGTTCGAGATCGGCAGCACCAGGGAGGCGGTGTTGGCGATCCACACCGTCGCGAGCGCGAAGGGGATCGGGTCCAGTCGATGGGCACGCGCGACGGCGAGCACGACCGGAGTCAGAAGCACAGCGGTGGTGTCGAGAGAGAGGAACACGGTGACCCCGACGGCGAGGGCGACGACCAGCGCCCACAGCAGCAGCGTCCTGCCGCGGGCGATCCGCGCCAGGGCCGAAGCGGCGACATCGAAGACGCCGGCGGATGCAGCGAGTTCGGCGACGACCGTGATCGCCACGACGAACAGCAGGATGCTCCAGACCCGGTCGCCGACGGCGAGGAGCTCGGATGCCGGGAGGACACCGGTCACCAGGGCCACCGCGCCGGCAGCGAGCAGCCCGAGCCCCAGCATCCAGGTCTTCACTGCACCATCATGGTGCCCCGGTCCGCGCGCCCCGACCTGACTAGACTGTCGGCATGGATTCCCGGCCCAGCATCGCGGCTCTCGCCGCCCTGGTCGGCACGCGAACGCTCGACGCCTGAGCGGGCGGGGCGCCGGTGCGCCCGAAGCTGAGAACGTGACCGACCACCCGTGACCGAGACCCAGGAGTACCCCTGTGACTGACGCTTCCTCGTCGGACGAATCCGCCCGCGCCGACGGCTTCGCGCTCTTCCCCGACAAGTCCGTCATCGCCATGCGTGTGAACGGAGAACCGCGAGACCTCGCGACGACCGTCGGCGACGGCGACGACATCGAACCCATCACCATCGACAGCCCCGAGGGTCTGTCGATCCTCCGCCACTCGACCGCACATGTGCTCGCCCAGGCCGTGCAGCGCATCTCGCCGCAGGCGAACCTCGGGATCGGGCCGCCGATCACCGACGGGTTCTACTACGACTTCGGCGTGGATCAGCCGTTCACCCCGGAGGATCTGAAGGCCATCGACAAGGAGATGCAGCGCATCATTCGCGAGGGTCAGCGGTTCGTCCGGCGCGTCGTCACCGACGAAGAGGCGCGCGCCGAACTCGCCTCCGAGCCGTTCAAGCTCGAGCTCATCGGGCTCAAAGGCGGGGCAGACAAGACCGAAGGGGCCTCCGTCGAGGTGGGAGCAGGCGAGCTGACCATCTACGACAACGTCGACCGCGACGGTGAGACGGTGTGGAAGGACCTCTGCCGCGGTCCGCACGTGCCGAACACCCGGACGATCGGGAACGGCTGGGCGCTGCAGCGTGTCGCCGGGGCGTACTGGCGGGGGAGCGAGAAGAACCCGCAGCTGCAGCGCATCTACGGCACCGCATGGGCATCCAAGGACGACCTCCGCGCCTATCAGCACCGCCTCGAGGAGGCGGCCAAGCGCGATCATCGCAAGCTCGGCCGCGACCTGGACCTGTTCTCGTTCCCCGAGGAGATCGGGTCGGGACTGTCGGTGTGGCATCCTCGCGGCGGCATCGTGCGCGGCGAGATGGAGCAGCACGCCCGCCGGCGACACATCGAAGGCGGCTACACCTACGTCTACACCCCGCACATCTCCAAGCAGGACCTGTTCCTGCAGTCCAACCACCTGGTGACCTACCGGGAGGGGATGTTCCCCCCGATCACCCTGGACGAGGAGCGCGACGCCGAGGGGGCCGTCACCAAGGCGGGGCAGGACTACTACCTCAAGCCCATGAACTGCCCCATGCACATCCTGATCTTCAAGGAGCGTGCGCGCAGCTACCGCGACCTGCCGATGCGCCTGGCGGAGAACGGGACCGTGTACCGCAACGAGCTCTCCGGGGCGCTCCACGGCCTGACCCGGGTGCGCGGGTTCACCCAGGACGATTCCCACCTCTTCGTCACCCCCGAGCAGCTGGAGGGGGAGGCGACGCGCGTGCTGGAGTTCGTGATCTCGATGCTGCGCGATTTCGGTCTCGACGATTTCGAGCTCGAGCTGTCGATGCGCGACGACGAGAAGGAGAAGTGGATCGGTTCCGACGAGTTCTGGGAGTACTCGACCGATGCGCTCCGCAACGTCGCCGTCGCCAGCGGCCTGAAGCTCACCGAGGTTCCCGGTGAAGCGGCGTTCTACGGTCCGAAGATCGACCTGAAGACCCGCGACGCGATCGGCCGCACCTGGCAGCTGTCGACGGTCCAGGTCGATCCGAACCTGCCCGAGCGCTTCGAACTGGAGTACACCGACCGTGACGGTCAGAAAAAGCGCCCGATCATGATCCACCGGGCGTTGTTCGGGTCGATCGAGCGGTTCTTCGCGATCCTGCTCGAGCACTACGCCGGAGCGTTCCCGGTCTGGCTGTCGCCCGTGCAGGTGGTGGGCGTGCCGGTCGCGGAGGAGTACGCCGACTATCTCGACCAGATCGTGGCGCGCCTGCGGTCCGAGGGTGTTCGCGCCGAGGTCGACCACAGCGACGACCGGATGCAGAAGAAGATCCGCACCCACACCACGCAGAAGGTGCCGCTCATCCTCATCGCCGGCGAGCAGGACCGGTCGGCGGGGACGGTGTCGTTCCGATTCCGAGACGGCAGCCAGGAGAACGGCATCGCCGTGGATGACGCGGTCCGGCGCATCCGCGCGGCGATCGACGGCCACCTGCTCGTGAACACCGCCGAGGATTTCCGTGTCTGACTCCGTCCGCGGCGGCGACGACCTCGTCGCCGCCGCGGACCTCGCCGGCGTGCCCGATGAGTTCCAGCGGCTGTGGACGCCGCATCGGATGGCGTACATCCAGGCCGGTCCCGAGCCGCTGCGGGAGGAGTGCCCCTTCGACGAGGCGCCGCGGAAGTCCGACGAAGACGGCCTCATCGTCACCCGCGGGAAGACGGCGTACGTCCTGCTGAACCTCTTCCCCTACAACTCCGGGCATCTTCTCGTCTGCCCCTACCGTCACATCGCCACGTACGACGAGGCGACGGCCGAGGAGGTGGCCGAGATCGGCGCTCTGACGCAGACGGCGATGCGCGTCCTCCGGCGGGTCTCGCGGTGCGACGGCTTCAACATCGGGATGAACCAGGGAGCGGTGGCCGGTGCGGGTGTCGCCGCGCACCTTCACCAGCACATCGTGCCGCGCTGGGCGACCGACGCGAACTTCTTTCCGATCATCGCCAAGACCAAGGCTCTTCCGCAGCTGCTCGGCGAGGTGCGTGTCGCCATCGCCGACGCCTGGCCCGCCTGATACCGCGTGCCGAGGGTGTGGACAACCCCGGGCGTCGCAGCGTGGCGCCCGTTACGGTGGCGGGCATGCCTTCACGCTCGACCGTCGCAGCCGCCTCCCTCGTGATCGTCGCCCTGGGTCTGGCCGGCTGCTCCTTCTCGCTTCCCGTCGAGGTGGAGAGCTCGTCGAGCCCCACGGCCTCCTCGTCGGCTCCCACCCCGTCGGCGAGCGACGATGCGGACGGCGACGATCCGATGGCCGACGCCCTCGCCGAGCGCGACCAGTTCCTCGCCGACCAGCAGCTTCCCCTCGATGGCACGCCGCTCGTGGCGGTCACGCCGGCGCAGCAGGAGTTCATCGCCCAGCAGCGGGCGTTCATCGAGTCGCAGGGCGGAACGTGGGACGCCCAGACCGAGAGCATCTCGCTCGCGCTCGCCGCCGACGCGTGCGAGACGGCGATCCTCAATGATCACGAGGTCGACGCACCGCTGCTGCAGGCCCACGTCGCCTCGTCGCCGGTCTTCGCGCAGCTGATCCCTGACGACTTCACCGCCGATCAGCGCCTCGCCGCCGAGCGCAACGTCGCGAGCGTCATGGTCTTCGGCTCTGGTTTCCTCTGCCCCGAGGACGGACCCCAGTGGGAGGCGGCCTTCACCGAGGTCTACGGCTGAACGCGCGGTCGCTCCGGCCTCAGCGCACCTGCGCGACGGGGAACTGCATCCGCGGGTGCGCGTAGTATTCCTGCGCCCCGACGAGCTGGAGTTCCCGTTCGCCGGATTCGAGGGTCAGCGCGAGAAGGTCGAAGACGCTCGAGACGGTGCGCGCCAGCGCCTCGGCCGCGCTGCGGGTGCGCAGATAGTGCGCGGTGAAGAGCGCGGCGGTGACGTCACCCGAGCCGTTCGCCTTCATCGGCAGCTGGGGAGTCTGCACGATCCACGCTCCGGCGTCGTCGACCGCCAGCATCTCGAGGGTGCCCTCCTCGCGCTCGGGGCGCTCCACGCTCGTCACGAGCACGGTCCGCGGGCCCATCGCGCGCGCGGCGTCGACGGAGTCCAGCGTCGACTGCAGCGACAGCGGCTCGGTGTCGGTGAGGAAGCCGAGCTCGAACTGGTTCGGGGTGATGATGTCGGCCACCGGGACGACCCGTTCGCGCAGCAGCGTGGGAATCGCGGGGGCTACGAAGCATCCGGATCTGGCGTTCCCCATGACCGGGTCGCACGCGTAGAGCGCGTCGGGATTCGCGGCCTTCACGCGGCGCACGGCGTCGACGATGACGTCGCCGATCCCCTCGCTGCCCTGATAGCCCGAGAGGACGGCGTCGATCTGCCCGAACACCCCCCGTTCCTCGACGCCGGTGAGCACCTCGGCGACGTCGGTCGGAGCGATGAGGGGCCCGCGCCACGCGCCGTACCCCGTGTGGTTGGAGAAGTTCACGGTGTAGACCGGCAGCACCTCGACGCCGATCCGCTGCAGCGGGAAGACCGCCGCGGAGTTGCCGACGTGGCCGTGCGCGACGGCGGACTGGATCGAGAGGATCTTCACGGGAGCATCATCCTTCGGTGAGGGCCGCGGCACGCGCGGCGGCGGAGAGGTCGCGGGCCAGTGCCCGGGCGTCGACGTCGTCGAGGTCGTGGACGGTGAGACGGAGATGGGTGCTGGGCTCATCGGTGCGCAGCGAGAATTCGTCTCCGGTGCGCGCGAGCCAGCCGCGGCGCATCAGCTGCTCCGACACCGCCCGTGCGGGCGCGCCGGTGTCGACCCAGAGGTTCAGCCCGTCGCGTGGGGTGGCGTCGAGACCGGCGTCGCGCAAGAGCTCGGCGACACGCGCGTTGCGGGCGGCGTAGTGGGCGGCCGCACGATCGATCGTCCCGCGGGCACCCGGGTCGGTCAGCTGCGCAAGCGCCAGGCGCTGCAGCAGATGGCTCACCCAGGTCGTTCCCGGGCTGAGCCGCGTGGCAAGGCGCTCCGCGGTGTCGGGGTCGGTCGCGGCCAGGGCGAGACACATGTCGGGTCCCAGGAACTTCGACACCGATCGCACCAGTGCCCACCGGCGGTGTCCGGAGGGGATCAGCGACAGGTAGGGGCGGCGAGAGAGCAGGGAGTAGTGGTCGTCCTCGACGATGAGGACGTAGGGATGCTGCGCCAGCACGTCTCGCAGAGCCTCGGCGCGTTCGGCGGTCATCCCCGCCCCGGTCGGGTTCTGCGCGCGGGGCGTGCAGACGATCGCGCGGGCGCCGGCGTCGAGCGCGGCGGAAAGGCCGGCCACCGTCATCCCCTCGTCGTCGACGGGGACGGCGATCGGCCGATATCCGCCGACCTGCACCGTGTGAAGGGCGGAGAGGAAGCAGGGGTCTTCCAGGGCGACCGCGTCGTCTCGGGTCAGGGCCTGGGCGAGGAGTCGTTCGAGCGCGTCCACCGCGCCGTTGGTGACGGTGATACGCATCTCGTCGGCGAGCACATCGGGCTCGAACCACGCTGCGGCCCACGCGGCCAGCTCGGCGTCGACGACCGGTTCGCCATACAGCACGGGCCGGGAGGCGATCCGGCCCAGGGCGGGAGCGAGATCGGGGATGAGGGTCGGATCGGGGTTTCCGGTACCGACGTCGCGGAGGACCGTGTCGGGGGCGAAGCCCTCCTGCGGGACCGGCGCGCGGTCGGCCACGCGTGTGCCGCCCCGGCCGCGGGAGACGACGAGCGCCGCCTGCGAGAGCTGCCGATAGGCGGCCACGACGGTATTGCGATTCACCCCGAGGGCCGCAGCGAGATCGCGGACCGGGGGAAGCGTGTCGCCGGGGGAGAGGATGCCCTCCTCGATCGACGAACGGATGCTGCGGGCGATCTCCGCCGCGGTGGTGCCATGGATCGCCTGCTGCATGTCGATCGCCGTCATCGTGACCAGCCTACGCCGTAGGTCATGATATTTTCTGGCCTAGGTCAAAAATCGAACCTCGTCTTGAAAGGACCGATGATGAGCACACCGACGACCGGATCCGACCGGGTCAAGCGCGGCCTCGCCGAGATGCTGAAGGGTGGCGTCATCATGGACGTCGTCACCGCCGAGCAGGCGCGCATCGCCGAGGACGCCGGCGCCGTGGCCGTCATGGCACTCGAGCGCGTGCCCGCCGACATCCGTGCGCAGGGTGGCGTGTCGCGCATGAGCGACCCCGACATGATCGACGGCATCATCGAGGCTGTGTCGATCCCGGTCATGGCCAAGGCGCGCATCGGGCACTTCGTGGAGGCCCAGGTGCTCCAGGAGCTCGGCGTCGACTACATCGACGAATCCGAAGTGCTCTCGCCCGCCGACTACGTCAACCACATCGACAAGTGGAAGTTCACCGTGCCGTTCGTGTGCGGCGCGACGAACCTGGGTGAGGCGCTGCGGCGCATCACCGAGGGCGCCGCGATGATCCGCTCCAAGGGTGAGGCGGGCACGGGCGACGTGTCGGAGGCGATGAAGCACATCCGCAGGATCCGCGGCGAGATCGCCGCGCTGACCTCGCTGCCGAAGGACGAGCTCTACGTCAAGGCCAAGGAGCTGCAGGCTCCGTACGAGCTGGTGGCCGAGATCGCCGAGACCGGGAGCCTTCCGGTCGTTCTCTTCGTCGCGGGCGGCGTCGCGACACCGGCCGACGCCGCGATGATGATGCAGCTCGGTGCCGACGGCGTCTTCGTCGGCTCGGGCATCTTCAAGTCGGGCAACCCCGCCGAGCGCGCCGCGGCCATCGTCAAGGCGACCACGTTCTTCGACGACCCGAAGGTGATCGCCGAGGTCTCGCGCGGACTCGGGGAGGCCATGGTCGGCATCAACGTCTCCGACCTGCCTGCTCCTCACCGCCTCGCCGAGCGTGGCTGGTAGGCCGCGCGTCGGCATCCTCTCCCTCCAGGGGGACGTGCGCGAGCACGCTCGTGTGCTGTCGGAACTCGGCGCTGAGGTCGACCTCGTCCGTCGACCCGAGGAACTGGCGGCCGTCGACGGGCTGGTGCTGCCCGGCGGCGAGTCGACCACGATCGACAAGCTGTCGCGGGCGTTCGGGATGCAGGAGCCGATCCGCCGCGCGATCGCGGGCGGGATGCCGGTCTTCGGCACGTGCGCGGGGCTCATCCTGCTCGCCGACCGTCTGGAGGACGGGATCGCCGGGCAGCAGACCTTCGGGGGACTCGACGTGACGGTCAAGCGGAACGCCTTCGGCGGCCAGGTGGAGTCGTTCGAGACGAAGCTGGTGGTCGACGGCTTCTCCGGGCCATCCGTTCACGCCGCCTTCATCCGGGCCCCGCTCGTCACCGACGTCGGACCTGCCGCGCGGGCGCTTGCGTCGCTCGCGGGCGGGGGCGTGGTCGCCGTCGAGCAGGGCGCTCTGTTGGGGATCGCGTTCCACCCCGAGGTCTCGGGGGAGACCCGGTTCCACCGACGCTTCCTCGACCACGTGGCGTCGCACGCCTGAGCCCCGCCCAGCCGGCCTCCCCACCCTCCCCACCCTCCGCGAGAATCCATCGCGCCGTTGCACTCTCGCGGCGCGAGGCGGGCGGTGGGAGCGGGGCGGTGCGGTCAGACGACCGCGGGCGAGGTCAGGCGGGCGATCGCGGCGAGGGTCAGGTCGATGTCCTGGTCGGTGGTCACCCACGACGACATCGAACAGCGCAGTACCGCCCGCCCGCGCCAGTGCGCTCCCGTGAGGGCGGCCGTTCCCTCCTGGAGGACGGCGCGCCCGAGCGCCTGGGTGGCGTCGTCGTCATCCAGTCGGAACATCACCTGGGTGAAGTCCGGCGCGCAGACGACCGTCACGCCCGGGATGGCACGCAGGCCCCGTTCCAGCCTGCGCGCGTTCGCGTGCAGTCGATCGACGAGGGCTTCGACGCCGTCTCGGCCGAGAGACGCCAGGGCCGCCCACACCGGGACGCCGCGGGCCCGGCGTGACAGCTCCGGCGTGACGTCCCAGGGATCGAAGCCGGTGTACATCAGGTAGTCGCCGCCGGCCCGGAACATCGCGATCGAGTCGGCCGGATTCCGGACGATCGCCATACCGCAGTCGTACGGGACGTTCAGCGTCTTGTGCGCATCGGTCGTCCAGGAGTCGGCGGCGTCCACTCCCCAGGTGAGGGCGTGAAGCCGCGGTGACGCCGCGGCCCACAGGCCGAACGCGCCGTCGACGTGGACCCACGCCCCGTGCGCCTTCGCGATCGGGATGAGCTCGGCGAACGGGTCGAACGCCCCGGTGTGGACTTCGCCCGCCTGCAGACAGACGATCGTCGCCGCGTCCGCGGGAGCCTCGTCGAGCGCGCGGGCGAGGGCGACCGGTCGCATCCTGCCGTCGTCGTCGGAGTCGACGACGACCGTGTCGGCCTCGCCGAGCCCGAGGAATCGCGCCGCGCGATCGATCGAGCCGTGGCGATCGCGACCGACCACGAGCCGTATCGGCGGCGATCCGTTGAGTCCCTGACGGGTGAAGTCCCAGCCGCGGCGCCGCAGGAGCGCGTGCCGAGCGACCGAGAGGCAGACGAAGTTCGACACCTGCGCGCCGGTGACGAATCCCACCGACGCGCCGCGAGGAAGATCGAGGATCTCCAGCAACCAGTCACCTGCGACGCGTTCCAGCGCGACGGTGGCCGTGGTCATGGCGCTCGAGCCGGAGTTCTGATCCCAGGTCGAGACCAGCCAGTCGGCGGCGAGGGCGGCCGGCAGGGTGCCCCCGATGACGAACCCGAAGAAGCGGCCGCCCGGGATCGCGACGAGGCCCGGATCGGCACGGACGGCGAGATCCCGGATGATCTCGGGGGCGGGCCGGCCGGTGCGGGGGAGGGGGCCGCCGAAGGCTGCGGTCATCTCCTCGACGCTCGCCCGGGGCCAGACGGGGCGGTCGGGCAGAGACGCCAGGAACTCCCGCGCCGCCTCGTGGGCGGCGTCCAGCGCCGCGTCGCGCTCATCCATGGCGACAGTGTCCCGCCGCTCTCGCGAGAGTGCAACGGGGTGCCGAGGATGCGGGTGCGCCCCGTGCTCTCGGCGCGCAGATGCCCTCTCGCGGGGACGGGGAGGGGTCGCGAGGGGAGCGGGGAGAGGCGCGGCTAGAATCGATGGCATGTCCGGCCACTCCAAGTGGGCGACCACCAAGCACAAGAAGGCCGTCATCGACGCCCGCCGTGCGAAGTCGTTCGCCAAGCTCATCAAGAACATCGAGGTCGCCGCCAAGATCGGCGGGGCCGACCTCTCCGGCAACCCCACGCTGTACGACGCGGTGCAGAAGGCCAAGAAGACCTCTGTCCCGAACGACAACATCGACCGCGCCATCAAGCGCGGCGCGGGGATCGGCGGCGAAGCGGTCGAGTACACCTCGATCATGTACGAGGGCTACGGTCCGAACGGCGTCGCGCTCATGATCGAGTGTCTGACCGACAACCGCAACCGTGCCGCCGCCGAGGTGCGCACCGCCCTCTCGCGCAACGGCGGCAACCTGGCCGACCCCGGCAGCGTCGCCTACAACTTCACCCGCAAGGGAGTGATCGTCGTTCCCGGCGAGGGGACGAGCGAAGACGACGTCATGCTGGCCGTCCTCGATGCCGGCGCCGAAGAGGTCGAGCCGCACGGCCAGGGCTTCGCCGTCATCACCGAGGCCAGCGAATTGGTGTCTGTGCGCACGGCCCTCCAGGACGCGGGGATCGACTACGACTCCGCCGACGTCGAGTTCGTCCCCAACCTCAAGGTGGAGGTCGACGCCGACACGGCGAGGAAGGTCTTCCGGCTGATCGATGCGCTCGAAGACAGCGACGACGTGCAGAACGTCTTCAGCAACCTCGACCTGACCCCCGAGGTCCAGGCCGAGCTCGAAGCGGACGACTGAGCCCGGGGCGCGCCTCACCCCGGAGTGCGGTCCTCGCGCCTAGCGTGGCGGGGTGGCCTCTTCACGCGTTCCCTCCCTGCGGGTCCTGGGCGTCGACCCGGGTCTGACCCGCTGCGGGATCGGCGTGGTCGATGTCGCGGCCGATCGCAGCGCGCGTCTCGTCCACGTGGGCGTGATCCGCACCGAGGCGGGTGCGCCGATCGAGCACCGTCTTGCCGCGCTCGCGGCCGGATTGCGCGACATCGTGAGGGCGCACGATCCCGCGGTCGTCGCCGTCGAGCGCGTGTTCGCCCAGCACAATCGACAGACCGTGATGGGAACCGCGCAGGCCAGCGGCATCGCCCTGCTCGTGGCGGGAGAGGCGGGCCTGCCGGCGGCCACTCACACCCCGACCGAGGTCAAAGCCGCCATCACCGGCTACGGTGCGGCCGACAAGCGCCAGGTGCAGACCATGGTGGCGCGCGTGCTGCGCCTCGACAGCCTGCCCGAACCCGCCGACGCCGCGGACGCCCTTGCGATCGCGCTGTGCCACGCCTGGCGGCGCGGCGCTGCCGCGGCGGCATCCGGTTCCGGCGCGCTCACTCCCGCGCAGCAGCGGTGGGCCGACGCCGAGCGACTCGCGCGTCGCTGAACGCCGCGGGTGTGTCGCTAGAACATATGTCCGAACCGTCCTCTAAGCTGAGCTCATGATCTCCTCCCTCCACGGCACGGTGCTGCACGTCGAGGCCGACAGCGTCATCATCGAGGTGGGGGGCGTCGGGTTCTCCGTCGCGGTGACTCCACAGGTCTCACGCAGCGCCCCGGTGGGGGAGCGCCTCCTGCTCCACACCGCCCTCATCGTCCGGGAAGACGCGCTGTCGCTGTTCGGGTTCCCCACACGCGAAGAGCTGGCGGTCTTCTCGGTCCTCCTCGGAGTGACCGGCGTGGGTCCCAAGTCGGCGCTGGGAGTGCTGGCCACCCTCACGGTGCCGCAGATCGCTGACGCGGTGGCCGCCGACGACGACGCCCCCTTCCGGCGTGTGTCTGGGATCGGGCCGAAGACGGCGAAGCTCATCGTCGTCCAGCTGGCCGGCAAGCTCGCGCCCGCCCGTCCGGTCGGCGGAGTGGCTGCATCCACGCCGGCCCCCGATCTCAGCGCGCAGGTCGTCCAGGCGCTCGTGGGGCTCGGCTGGTCCGAGCGCACGGCGGCCGAGGCGGTGGCCACCGTCTCGGAGACCGCGACCGACGCCGACCGCTCCTCGGTCGGCGCGCTGCTGCGCCGCACCCTCGCCGGGCTCGGGCCGGCGCGGGAGTCGCTCCGTGGGTGAGGCTCTGGACCCCAACGAACCCGCCGACGAGTCCGAACTCGCGATCGAGGGAGCTCTTCGCCCGACCTCGCTCGCCGATTTCGTCGGGCAGCAGAAGGTGCGCGGTCAGCTTCAGCTGCTCCTGCAGGCCGCGCGCATCCAGCAGCGCCCGGCCGACCACATCCTGCTCTCGGGCCCTCCCGGGCTCGGCAAGACGACGCTGGCGATGATCGTCGCGCACGAGAGCGAGCGGATGCTGCGGATGTCCAGTGGCCCCGCGATCCAGCACGCCGGTGACCTGGCCGCTCTGCTGTCGAGCCTCGTCCCGGGCGAGGTGCTGTTCATCGACGAGATCCACCGCATGGCCCGCTCCGCCGAGGAGATGCTCTATCTCGCGATGGAGGATTTCCGCATCGACATCATGGTCGGGAAGGGCGCCGGAGCCACCAGCATCCCGCTCGATCTCGCACCCTTCACGCTCGTCGGCGCGACCACGCGGTCGGGGATGCTTCCCAATCCCCTCCGCGACCGATTCGGCTTCACCGCGCACCTGGAGTACTACGAGCCGGAGGAGCTGGAGCAGGTCATCCGGCGTTCGGCGGACAAGCTCGGTGTGGAGATCCCGGCGTCATCGCGATCCGAGATCGCCCGACGCTCGCGCGGAACCCCGCGGATCGCGAACCGGCTGCTGCGTCGGGTACGCGACTACCTCATCGTCCACCGGGGCGGCGGCCCAGCCGATGCCGAGGTGGTGAATGCGGCCCTGGAGCTCTACGACGTCGATCGGATCGGGCTGGACCGTCTCGATCGCGCCGTGCTCGATGCGCTCATCCGCCGATTCCACGGCGGTCCGGTGGGCCTTGGAACGCTCGCGGTCGCCGTCGGCGAGGAACCCGACACCATCGAATCCGTCGTCGAGCCCTACCTCGTCCGCATCGGATTCATGGGCAGAACACCCCGCGGCCGGGTCGCGACCCCCGACGCCTATGCGCACCTGGGAGCCCCTCATCGCGATGGGGCCCTCAGATTCGATGACCTATAATCGCTCAAGGCTTCTCGCCGCCTTCCCTCCCTGCACGGCAGCGCCGCCCAGGCGTGCCGAAACCGAAAGGTGCTTCTCACCTCATGGACTTCGCGACCTTCTTCGCCAACTACGGCCTGATCCTTCTGCTGGCCGCTCTGTTGGTCTTCATGTTCTGGAGCTCGCGCCGTCGCCTGCAGAAGCAAAAGGCCGAGCAGGAGGAGCGCGCCCGCCAGACCGTCCCCGGCGCCGAGGTTCTCCTCCAGGGGGGCCTCTACGGCACGATCGTCTCCTACGACCCTGACAACCTCGACCAGCCCGCGGTCGTGGAGATCGCTCCCGGTGTGAGCATCAAGGTGCACAGTCAGGCGATCCTCCGCGTGGTGAATCCCACCGACGTGCTGTCGGAGGAGGAGTTCATCGAGGCCGAGGTGAGCAAGGAGGAGTACCTCGAGGGCGTGGCCACGGGTGACATCACCTCGATCAGCGACGACCGACGCGCCGCTGCACCCGCCGAGCCCATCGACGACTCCGACACGGACAAGCGCACCAAGCCCGACGCCTGACCCGTCCTTCGACGGCTCGAAGAAAGCTGACCCCTCGTGGCCACATCCACCCCCGTCCGCCGCGCCTGGCGGGCCCTGATCGGCCTGCTGGCGATCACGGCAACCCTGTTCGGCATCAACGCGCTCGGTGTCTACGCGTTCGGCCAGAGCTCCTGGGTTCCTGAGCTCGCGCTCGATCTGCAGGGCGGTACCCAGATCGTCCTCCAGGCCCAGACGGAGAACGCAGAACCGCCGTCGACGGAGCAGTTGGAGCAGGCGGTCACGATCATCCGGCAGCGCGTCGACGCGTCCGGCGTCGGCGAGGCGGATGTCGCCACCCAGGCAGGCAACCAGATCGTCGTGCAGATCCCCGGCGAGGCCGACGAGGAGACCCGTCAGCGCATCGAGCAGTCGGCGCAGCTGCAGCTGCGTGCGGTGCTCGCCACGAGCAACGAGACCACCGGCGCCTTCATCGGGCAGGACGGCAACCAGACGCCCTACCCCACGCCCGACCCGTCCCTGCCGTCGACGCCGTCCCCCTCGCCGTCCGACGGCAGCGACCCGGCGTGGATCACCCCGGCGCTGCAGGCGCAGTACGACGCCTACAACTGCTCCGACCCCGCGAACGACCCTGCCAACGCGCCCGCCGACCAGCCGCTCATCACCTGCGACCCCACGGGCACGGTGAAATACCTCCTCGGACCGGTCGAGCTCGATGGGTCGGCGATCGACGATGCCACCTTCGGTCTTCAGCAGACCGACGGTCGCTGGGCGGTCAACCTCGTCTTCGACGGTGAGGGCACCCAGATCTTCGGTGAGATCAGCCAGCGCCTCTTCGGTGCTGCGCCGCCGCTCGACCAGTTCGCCTTCGTCCTCGATGGTTCGGTGCTCTCGGCCCCGCAGATGAACGGGGTCATCCTCGACGGCCGCCCGAGCATCACCGGCAGTTTCACTCAGGAGACCGCGCAGGTGCTCGCCGACCAGCTGCGCTACGGCGCGCTGCCGCTGAGCTTCGAGGTGGTCAGCTCCGACACCATTTCGGCGACCCTGGGATCCCAGCAGCTGCAGATCGGCCTCATCGCCGGTCTCATCGGTCTCATCCTCGTCGCCCTCTACTCCCTCGCGGTCTATCGCGCTCTGGGCTTCGTCATCATCGCCTCACTGATCGTGATGGGGGTGTTGACGTACATCACGCTGTGCATCCTGGCGTGGCGCATCGGATACCGCCTGTCGCTGGCCGGTGTGGCCGGTGTGATCGTGTCCATCGGATTCACGGCCGACAGCTTCATCGTCTACTTCGAGCGAATACGAGACGAGCTCCGCGACGGCAAGTCCATCACGGGTGCGGTCGAAGACGGCTGGGCCCGGGCCCGCCGGACGATCTACATCTCCAAGTCGATCAACGTCCTCGCCGCCGTCGTGCTCTACATCCTCGCCGACGCCACCGTGAAGGGCTTCGCCTTCACGCTGGGGCTCACGACGGTGATCGATGTCCTGATCTTCATCCTCTTCACCCACCCAGTACTGCAGCTACTGGCCCGCACCCGCTTCTTCGGCTCGGGGCATCCTCTCTCCGGCCTCGACCCGAAGGCCCTGGGTGCCGTCTACCGGGGTCGCGCGCAGTTCCGCGCGCCCGTGACTGTCGGCAAGACGCCGGCGGCACGGCGAGCGGGCAAGGCGCGAAGCGAAGCGGAGCGACGGCAGACGATCGCCGAGCGCAAGCAGGCGGAGCTCGCCGCCACGGAGTCCGGCAAGTCCGCAACGAAGGTCAAGGACGGAGACCACTGATGCGGTCCATGAGCCAGCTCGGCAACGATCTCTACACCGGCAAGACCAGCTTCCCGTTCGTCGGGCGCCGACGTCTGTGGTTCATCATCGCGGCGGTCCTCGTGATCGGCTCGGCCCTGGTGCCGCTGTTCCGTCCCATCCAGCTCTCCATCGAGTTCACCGGCGGCTCGCAGTTCACCGTCTCCGGCGTCGCCACCACGGATCAGGCCCTCGCCACCGACGCCGTGCAGTCGGTCGTCCCGGGAGCTGCCACCCGTGTGGTGACCGTCGGCACCGACGCCATTCGCGTGCAGACCGATCAGGTGACCGATGACGAGAGCCTGGCGATCTCCGCGGCGCTGGCCGAGGAGTATCAGGTGCCGGCCGCCGATGTCAGCTACTCGTTCATCGGTCCCAGCTGGGGCGCGGATGTCACGAGGCAGTCCCTGTGGGGCCTGGCGATCTTCCTCGCGCTGACCTTCCTGATCCTCGCGATCTACTTCCGTACGTGGAAGATGTCGACGGCCGCGATCATCGGACTGGTCGACGTGCTGATCATCACCGTCGGGGTGTATGGGCTGTTCGGATTCGAGATCTCGCCGGCGGCCGTCATCGGCTTCCTCACGATCCTGTCCTATGCGCTGTACGACACCACGGTGGTCTTCGACAAGATCAGAGAGAACACCAGCGAGGACGGCGAAGTCTCTGGACGCACGTTCGGCGAGTCGGTCAACCTGGCCGTGAACCAGACGCTGGTCCGCTCGATCAACACCACCGTCGTCGCGGCCTTCCCCACCGGGGCGATCCTCTTCATCGGCGCGCTGTGGCTCGGCGCGCGGACGCTGACCGACATCTCGCTGTCGATCTTCGTGGGCACGATCGTGGCGGCGTATTCGACGATCTTCGTCGCCGCCCCGCTCTACGCGCTGTTCCGTGAGAAGGAGCCCGCGGTGCGTGCACGCGACGAGCGCGTCCTCGCCGCGCGTGAGCTCGCCGGCACTCCCGTCTGAGCAGCGACTCGAGGTGAAGGCGCGGTCGCAGCTGGGCCGCGCGCGAAGGGCCGGCACACGCGGCGTAGGATGAGGTGTCCAGCGGAGGGAGGGGTCAGTGACCGAGACCGTCCCGTCCGCCCCGGCACACCCCTCCGCCCAGGCGACGTCGTCGCTGCGACGGCTCGTGCCGAGGATCTTCTCCCGCTCCGCGCGTCGCGACGACGTCGAACGCCTGCTGCGCACGGTGCGCACGCACCATCCCAAGGGTGATCTGACGATCATCGAGCGGGCGTACACGGTCGCCGACGGAGCCCACGCCGGGCAGACGCGCCAGAGCGGCGAGCCGTACATCACTCATCCCCTCGCGGTGGCGCAGATCCTCGCCGACCTCGGCCTGGGCCCGAGGGCGATCGCCGCCGCCCTCCTCCACGACACGGTCGAGGACACCGGCTACCCCCTCGACACCCTTGCTGCCGAGTTCGGCGACGAGGTCGCCATGCTGGTGGACGGCGTCACCAAGCTCGACAAGGTCAAGTACGGCGAGAGCGCTCAGGCAGAAACCGTCCGGAAGATGATCGTGGCGATGTCGCGCGACATCCGGGTCCTCATCATCAAGCTCGCCGACCGCCTCCACAACGCCCGCACCTGGGGCTTCGTCCCGCCCGAGAAGGCGAAGAAGAAGGCCACCGAGACCCTGGAGATCTACGCGCCGCTCGCGCACCGGCTGGGTATCCAGACGATCAAGTCGGAGCTCGAGGACCTGTCCTTCGCCGTTCTGCACCCGAAGCTCTACGCCGAGATCGACAGTCTCGTGAAGCAGCGAACCCCGCAGCGGGAGCAGTACGTCCAGAGTGTCATCGAAGCGGTCGAAGGAGACCTTCGCGACCTGCGCGTACGCGGTCGGGTCATGGGTCGGCCCAAGCAGCTGTACTCGGTGTACCAGAAGATGATCGTCCGCGGCCGTGAGTTCGACGACATCTACGACCTCATCGGCATCCGCATCCTGGTGGGAAGCGTCCGAGACTGCTACGCGGTGCTCGGCGCAATCCACGCGCGCTGGACACCGCTGTCCGGCCGGTTCAAGGACTACATCGCAACCCCGAAGTTCAACCTCTACCAGTCGCTGCACACCACCGTGATCGGGCCGGCCGGCCGCACGGTCGAGATCCAGATCCGCACCAACGAGATGCACCAGCAGGCCGAGTACGGTGTGGCGGCGCACTGGAAGTACAAGGAGCGGATGAACGGCGGCAAGGCCGATGCCAAAGCCGTCGACGCCGACATGGCGTGGCTCGCCCACATCTCCGACTGGCAGGCCGAGACGGCCGACCCGGGCGAGTTCCTCGACTCGCTGCGCTTCGAGATCGGCGCGAAAGAGGTATACGTCTTCACGCCCAAGGGCCGCGTCATCGGGCTGCCCTCGGGGGCGACGCCGGTGGACTTCGCCTACGCCGTCCACACCGAGATCGGCCACCGGACGATGGGGGCGAAGGTCAATGGGCGGCTCGTGCCGCTGGAGTCCGAACTCAACAGCGGCGACGTGGTCGAGGTGTTCACCTCGAAGAATCCCGATGCGGGTCCGAGCCAGGACTGGCTCGGGTTCGTCAAGAGCACCCGCGCCCGCAACAAGATCCGCGGCTGGTTCACCAAGGAGCGGCGCGAGGAGGCGGTCGAGCAGGGGAAGGATGCGATCGCCCGGGCGATGCGCCGCCAGAACCTCCCGCTCCAGCGCCTGATGAACCAGGATTCCTTCACCGAGGTCGCTCGGCAGCTGCGCTACGAGGACGTCTCCGCCCTGTACGCCGCGGTCGGCGAGGGACACGTGTCGACGCAATCGGTGATCGAGAAGGTCACGGCGCTCGTGAGTGCCGCCGAGGACACCTCCACGGGTCCGATCGACCTCCCGGCTGTCGGCCGGTCGCGGGCGCCCCGCGGCGGCGAGTCCGGGGTGCTGGTCCGCGGCGCGCCCGACATCCTCGTCAAGCTCGCCAAGTGCTGCACCCCCGTTCCCGGCGATGAGATCGTGGGTTTCGTCACGCGGGGGAGCGGCGTGTCGGTCCACCGTGCGGACTGCACCAACGTGAGATCGCTGAAGGAAGACCCCGAGCGTCTCATCGAGGTGGAGTGGGCCCCGACCACCAAGAGCGTGTTCCTCGTCCAGATCCAGGTCGAGGCGCTCGACCGCTCCGGGCTGCTCAGCGATGTCACGCGCGTGCTCAGCGAGCATCACGTCAACATCCTGTCCGCGACGGTGTCGACCTCCAACGACCGGTTGGCCATCAGCCGATTCGTGTTCGAGATGGGCGACACCGTGCACTTGGATCGCGTGCTCAACGCCGTGCGGCGCATCGATGCGGTCTACGATGTCTACCGCGTGACATCTTCCTGATCGGTCGGACGAGCCGCCAGTTCGGCGAGGAGATCGAGGGCACGCCGCTTGTGCGGCACCCGTCCTCGGCTGGTGAGGTGTCGGTGTGCGGCCTCCGCCAGACCCGGTCTGAGCCCGCGGAGGTCGACGGCGGCGCGGGTGTGGAGCTCGTCGCCGACCAGGCAGAGGTCGGAGAGGGTCCGGGCGGGTGTGGTCACCCAGACCCCGCCGATGCGCTCGACGTCGCCGCGATCGAGCGCCATGTCGCGCACGAGGACGCGCCGGTCGTGCACGGTGGTCACCCGACGGGCGACGGCCCGCTGCACCGTGTGGCGGGCAGGCGGTTCGGCGATCGCGCCGTGGATCCAGGCGGCGCTGAGATGGGTGGCCGCGAACAGATCGGTGAGGATGCCGCCGAGCGACCCTGCCCGCAGCGCCGCCGTCTCCACCGCGTCGGCCGGCATGTATCCGTCGCCGACCTCGATGACGTCGCCATCCAGGCGCGCTGCTGACAGCTCGGTGGCCGACAACCGGTCGCCCGGGAGATAGAGGAAGCGCGACGTGGGCATGGCCGCGAGTCTGCCGCGGATGGGCCCGCGGTGGGTCGCCCTGTGGAGAACCCGCCGGTGGTCAGCCGCCGAGTGCCCGCAACCAGGCCTGCCGGGCTTCGAGGGCTTCCTTGGCCTTCGCCACCGCCCGGGCATCTCCCGATGCCTCGGCGGACGCCACCTCGGCTTCGAGCTTGGCGATGGCGTCGGTGAGCTGACGGGTCATGTCGTCGGCGCGAGCCTGCGTCTCAGGGTCGTTGCGCTTCCACTCGACCTCTTCGCGCGACCGCACGGCCTGCTCGATCTTGCGGAGCTCGTCGTCGAGCGAACGCTCGGCGTCGCGAGGGAAGATGCGACCGATCTCATCCCATTTCCGCTGGATGCCGGTCAGCAGCGAACGGGCCTTGGCGACGTCCTTCTCGTCCGGGATCGGGCGGGCTTCGGCCAGCAGGGCCTTCTTCGCCTCAATCTTCTCCTTCGATGCTTCGGCGTCGGCTGCTTCCCGTTCGCCGCGTGCGGCATAGAGCGCGTCGCCGGCGGCCTTGAACCGCGCCCAGAGCGCGTCATCCGCCTTCTTTCCGGCGCGCCCGGCGGATTTCCACTCGTCCAGCAGGTCGCGATAGGCGCCGATGCCGTCCTCACCGCGCGGGGCGAGGGCTTCGGCGCGTTCGATCAGCCGCGTCTTGCGGTCGCGGACGGACTTGTGGGCCTCGTCGAGCTCGGCATAGAACGACCTGCGGTGCTTGTCGATCGTGGCGCGGGCGTCGCGGAAGCGCTTCCACAACTGCTGCGCGGTCGAGCGGGGCAGTCGCGGACCGCTCTGCTGCTGCGACTGCCACTGGTCGAACAGCGCGGACAGCTCGGTCGAGACCTGCTTCCACTGCACCGATCGCGGATCGCGGGAGGCGAGCTCCTCTGCCCGCTCGACCAGGGCGGTGCGCTCCTTCACGGCCGCGTCCACAGCCTCGCGGGCTGCCGCGGCCTCGGACGCCGAGGCTTCGGCGAGCGAGGCGGTGAGGGTGGCGACCCGCGCCTCGAGGGCGGCGAGGTTTCCCACCGCGGCGGCGCCGCTGATCTTCGCCTGCAGAGAGGTCGCGGTCGAGCGGAGGTCGCTGGCCGACGCGCCACCGCGGCGGTGGCGGACCTCGAGCAGCGTCACCTCGGAGGCGAGGTCGCTGAATTTGCGCTCGAAGTACGCCAGGGCCTCTTCGGGCGAGCCGTCGGGGAACTGGCCGACGACGCGCCATCCGTCCGACTCTCGCACCGATACGGTGCCGTCTTCGTCGACGCGGCCCCAGGGCTGGTCGTCGGTGGGGGTTTCCGGGCTGGTGGGGTCTGCTGCGGCAGTCACGGGATGCACCTCATCGCGGCCGAGGCCGGGTGTGGGGGATGGACGCGCCCCAGCCTAGTACGGCGTCGCGTCGGGACGAGGGGTTGTGCCTCGGTGCGCCTATTGATCCGCGGGAGCGGAGGGATCACCGCTCGGCTCGCCCGTCGGCTCGCTGCTCGGCACCGGAGTCGTCTCGAGCGGGGTGGGCTCGGGCGTGGACCCGTCGGACGGGCTGGGCACCGAGGTCTGGGTCGGCGAGGGGGCGGGTTCGGCCGCCCCGGGTCCGACGGTGAAGTAGGCGGTCTGCGCGGCGACGATCCCCGCGATCAGCAAGCCGCCGGCGACACCGGCGATGAGGTTGTCGCGGCGGCGTCGGCGTTGCTGTCCCTCGTGGAAGCTCTGGCGGGCCTGGTAGAGCCGGGCTCGCTCGCGTTCCGCGCGGGACGCGCGATCCTTGCTTCCGGTGGCCACCGATCCTCCTTCGGTCCCGGCGGTCCCGGGCGCAATGATCCTATGCACAGCGCCGGGGGGCCGCCAAACGCGGGGGAGGCGGTGTCGGCGGTCGCCGTTAGCCTTGGGGAGTGAGTGATACGGCGGGTCTCGTGCGCAGCCACACGCCCCTCGCCGTGCGGATGCGCCCCACTTCCCTCAGTGAGGTCGCGGGGCAGGGGCACCTGCTGCGCAAGGGCTCGCCCCTGGTCACCCTCGCCGACCCCGAGGCGACGGGGACGACGGCGACGTCGGTGATCCTCTGGGGCCCGCCCGGCACCGGCAAGACGACCCTCGCCCAGGCCATCGCCCGCTCGTCGGGCCGGCGCTTCGTCGAACTCTCCGCAGTGACGGCCGGCGTCAAGGATGTCCGGGAGGTGATGCAGGACTCCCTCACACAGCGAGACCTCTACGGTCAGTCGACGATCCTCTTCCTCGACGAGATCCACCGGTTCACCAAGGCGCAGCAGGACGCGCTTCTCCCCGGTGTCGAGAACGGATGGGTGGTGCTCATCGCCGCGACCACCGAGAATCCTTCGTTCTCGATCATCTCGCCGCTGCTGTCGCGCTCTCTGCTGCTGACGCTGCGTCCCCTCACCGACGCCGATCTCGGCATGCTGATCGACCGCGCCGTGGATGATCCGCGGGGGCTGGCCGGCAGGCTCGTCCTCGACACCGAGGCGCGGGACGCCCTGGTCAGACTGGCGTCCGGCGATGGCCGGCGCGCCCTGACCGCTCTGGAAGCGGCGGCGTCGCTGGCTGAGCGGGACGCGACCGGGATCGACGATGCAGACGACGACGGTGCGGAATCGGATGCCACGGATCCGACGATCACCGTCGACCACGTCTCGCAGGCCGTCGACCGCGCGCTGCTGCGCTACGACCGTCAGGGGGACGAGCACTACGACGTCATCAGCGCGTTCATCAAGTCGATCCGCGGCTCCGACGTCGACGCGGCGATCCATTACCTCGCACGCATGATCGAGGCCGGCGAGGATCCGCGCTTCATCGCCCGGCGGCTGATCATCTCGGCATCCGAAGACATCGGCCTGGCCGATCCGCAGGCCCTTGTCATCGCGGTCGCCGCCGCCGATGCCGTGCAGTTCATCGGCATGCCCGAGGGCCGTATTCCGCTCGCCGAGGCGACGGCGTACCTCGCTACGACGGCGAAATCGAACGCGGCCTACTTGGCGGTGGACGCCGCCATCGCCGACGTCCGCGCAGGCGGGTTCGGCCGCGTGCCCGTGCATCTGCGTGACGCGCACTATCCGGGGGCGAAGCGTCTCGGCCACGGCAAGGGGTACGTCTATCCCCACGACAGCGAGGTGGGGGTGGTGGCTCAGCAGTACCTCCCTGACGAGCTCCGCGGGAAGCGGTACTTCCAGCCGACGAACCACGGCCAGGAGCGAGACGTCCAGGCGAGGCTGGAGAAGATCAGAAAGCTGCTGGGAAAGTGAACACGAGTGAGGCGCTCGAGGATCGCCTCGAGCGGTTCTGGGAGACGTCGGGCGACCGGCCCGGCGCCGAGCTGTCCGGGATGCTGGAGACGATCCTCTCCGAGGAGTCGGCGGCGACGGGACGCGCTCTCTTCGAGCGCGCGTCCCTCCACGACTACCTCGGCGACGAGGCTGCCGCCGTGCCGCTGTACCGCGCGGCTCTGGACGCCGGGCTCCCCGCTGCGCACCGGACGCCCGCGATCATCCAACTGGGCAGCTCGCTGCGCAATGTCGGGGATGTGTCGGCGGCGATCGCACTGCTGCAGACCGTTGATGCCGAAGACCCGCTCTTCCCGGCCGCCCAGGCGTTCCTCGCGCTGGCACTCCACGATGACGACAAGCCCACGCCGGCCCTGCGCACCGCCCTGGCAGCACTGGCGCCGCGACTTCCGTCGTACCAGCGGGCGGTGTCGTTCTATGCGGGCGATCTCGCGCCGCGCGATCGGGTGAGGGTCATCGCGGTGGGACTGCTCGTGCGTGACGGATGGGTCCTCGCGGAGGAGTACGCCGCCAAAGCGGATCGTCCCCCTTTCCTGCGTGTTCCCGGGGGCGGCGTCGCATTCGGCGAGACCGCCGTCGAGGCGCTCGAGCGGGAGTTCGCCGAAGAGCTGCAGGCCGACGTGGAAGAGGCGGAGCTTCTCGACGTCACCGAGAACATCTACGACGCAGACGGGCGGCGCGGCCATGAGATCGTCCACGTCTTCTCGCTCCGAAGCGCGGCGCTCGAACGACTCCCGCGGGGAGAGAGGCGCGCGGTGGCCGACAGCGACACCACGGTCGGGTGGTACGACGTGGCGGCCCTCGCGTCGGGGGACATGCCGCTGTATCCCGCCGGGGCGCTGGGGCTCGCGCGGGCGCAGATCTGGCGCTGAGGGCCGATCTGGTAGGCTTGACCGGCTTGAAACACCGTTTTCGGGCATCCCCTCTCTTCTTCACCGACCTTCCGGCATGCCCCGGCGTGCAGTCCGGAAGGGCGAAGAGGGGCGATACGTCCGCGAGCCGTGAAAGACACGGCAGCGTCATCGAAAGGAACACTTCGTGGCTACGAAGTCCCAGGACCGCCGCAAGGTCCGCCTGTCCCGCGCCCTCGGCGTCGCCCTCACTCCGAAGGCCGCCCGCTATCTCGAGAAGCGTCCCTACGCTCCGGGCGAGCACGGTCGCACCAAGCGCAAGGCCGACAGCGACTACGCCGTCCGTCTCCGTGAGAAGCAGCGTCTGCGCGAGCAGTACGGCATCCGCGAGAAGCAGATGCGCAACACGTTCAACGAGGCTCGTCGTACGCAGGGCCTGACGGGTGAGAACCTCGTCGAGCTGCTCGAGATGCGCCTCGACGCCCTGGTGCTGCGCTCGGGCTTCGCCCGCACCACCGCGCAGGCCCGTCAGATGGTCGTGCACCGCCACATCCTCGTCGACGGCCAGACCGTCGACCGCCCGTCGTTCCGCGTGAAGCCGGGCCAGACCATCCACGTCAAGGCCAAGAGCGAGGGCACCGAGCCCTTCCAGGTCGCTGCCGCCGGCGGACACGCCGACGTGCTGCCCCCCGTTCCGGGCTACCTGCAGGTCGAGCTCGACAAGCTGCAGGCGCAGCTCGTGCGTCGCCCCAAGCGCGCCGAGGTCCCCGTCGTCTGCGACGTCCAGCTGGTCGTCGAGTACTACGCCGCGCGCTGACGCTCGTCGGCTGCGTGCCTCTCGGAAGGCGTCGGGTCACCCCGGCGCCTTCCGTCGTTTCCGCCTACGATGAGACAGTGCCGCGCCCGCGGCGGAGGAAGTGGTGTGATGAGAAGTCTCCTGTGGTTCTTGATCGGGATCATCGGCGGGTTCGTCGCCGCCCATGTGGTGAACAAGAACCCCCGTGGAGCCGAACTCCTCGCCGAGGTCGACGCCCGCATCTCGGAGTTCACCGACCGCATGGGCGACGCCTACCGCGACCAGCAGGGACGCTTCGCCGATACCCTCGACGACCTCGGTGACGCTGCCGAAGACGCCGTCGAGGCGGCTGCAGACGCAGCCGGTGAGGCACTGGCCAAAGCCAAGGCTGCCGCAGCGTCATCCGACTGACCCGTCGCCCGATCCGCCATCCGCCCGCTCCGCGGGCGGATCACCCACGTCTTCCTGAGGACTTCGCATGAGAACCGCTGAGATCGCCCAGCGCTACCTCGACTACTTCGAGCGCAATGGCCACACCATCGTCCCCTCGGCTTCGCTCGTCAGCGACGACCCGTCACTGCTGTTCACTGTCGCCGGCATGGTGCCCTTCATCCCCTACCTGACCGGAGTGGTGCCTGCGCCCTATTCCCGTGCGGCGGACGTGCAGAAGTGCATCCGAACCAACGACATCGAAGAGGTCGGCAAGACTCCGCGACACGGCACGTTCTTCCAGATGCTCGGCAACTGGTCCTTCGGCGACTACTTCAAGGAGGGCGCGATCCGCTACGCGTGGGATCTGCTGCTCTCCTCCGAGGCCGACGGCGGTCTCGGGTTCGACGAGAAGGACCTGTGGGTCACCGTCTACGAGGACGACGACGAGGCCGAGTCGCTCTGGCGCACCGTGGCCGGCATCTCGCCCGACCGCATCCAGCGCCTCGGTCGCGACTCCAACTACTGGAGCACCGGGCAGCCCGGCCCCGCCGGCCCCTGCTCGGAGATCTTCTTCGACCGTGGTCCGGCGTACGGCATCGACGGGGGTCCCGCGACCGACGACGACCGGTACGTGGAGATCTGGAACCTCGTGTTCATGCAGTACGCGATCACGAACGTCCGCTCCAAGGTCGACTTCGACATCATCGGCGAGCTCCCGCAGAAGAACATCGACACCGGCATGGGTCTCGAGCGCGTCGCGTTCCTCAAGCAGGGCGTGGAGAACATGTACGAGACCGACCAGGTGAGGCCGGTGCTCGATCGTGCGGTGGAGCTGTCGGGCCGTCGCTACGGTGCCGTGCATGACGACGACGTGCGGTTCCGCGTCGTGGCCGACCACGTGCGGTCCTCGCTCATGCTCCTCGCCGACGGTGTGACCCCGTCCAATGAGGGCCGTGGATACATCCTCCGGCGACTCATGCGCCGGGCGGTCCGGGCCATGCGCCTGCTCGGAGTGGATGCTCCGACCTTCCCCGAGCTGTTCGCGGCGTCCCGCGACGCGATGAAGGCCGCCTACCCGAACCTCGAGGCCGAGTACTCCCGGCTGTCCGCCTATGCCGTCGCCGAGGAGGAGACGTTCCTTCGCACACTGGCCTCGGGATCGACGATCCTCGACCTCGCGGTCACGGCCACCAAGGACGCCGGAGGAACGAGCATCCCGGCCGCTGACGCCTTCCTGCTCCACGACACCTACGGGTTCCCGATCGACCTCACGCTCGAGATCGCCGAGGAGGCGGGGCTGAGCGTCGACCGCGCGGCTTTCGACACCCTCATGCAGGAGCAGCGCTCTCGGGCGAAGGCCGACGCCAAGGCGCGCAAGCGCGCCATCGCCGACCACAGTGTCTATCGGGAGTTCCGTGCCCGGGGAGAGACCGCGTTCACCGGTTACACCGACCTCGAGACCGAATCCACCGTTCTGGGCGTCCTCGTGGACGGGGTGTCGGTCGACCGTGCGCGCCAGGGCGAGATCGCCGAGGTCATCCTCGCCGAGACGGCGCTCTACGCCGAATCGGGCGGTCAGGTCGCCGACAAGGGTGTGATCGTCGGGCCCGGCTACGAACTCGACGTGATCGATGTGCAGCGTCCGGTTCCGGGCCTCATCAGCCACACCGTCGAGGTGCGCACCGGCGAAGTCGGGGTGGGTCAGCCGGCGACCTCGGTCGTCGATGCGGCGAACCGTCGCGCAGCGATGCAGGCGCATTCGGCGACGCACCTCGTCCATGCGGCTCTCCGCGACACCCTGGGACGATCCGCGACGCAGGCCGGGTCGCTGAACCGTGCCGGGTATCTCCGTTTCGACTTCACCTGGGGTCAGGCGCTGTCGCCGGAGACGAAGTCCGAGATCGAGGAGATCGCCAACAACGCGGTGCGTGACAATCTCGAGGTCACCACGCGCGTGCTCTCCCTGGATGAGGCCAAGGAACTCGGCGCGCTGGCGCTGTTCGGCGAGAAGTACGGCGACACCGTACGGATGGTCGACATCGGTGGCCCCTGGTCGCGCGAGCTCTGCGGCGGTACCCACGTCGATCGCAGCGCCGAGGTCGGGATCATCAATCTCGTCGGGGAGTCGTCGGTGGGTGCCTCCAACCGCCGTGTTGAAGCCCTCGTCGGTGCCGACGCGTTCCGCGAGCTGGCGGCGGAACGCGCCATCGTGTCGCAGTTGACCTCCGCCTTGAAGACCCCGCGCGACCAGCTGCCCGCTCGCATCGCCGATCTTGCCGCGAGCCTGAAGGCCGCCGAGAAGAAGATCGCTCAGCTGGAATCGAAGGCGCTCGGCGAGCGCCTCCCGAACCTCGTGGCCGCCGCTTCCCGTCAGGGGGCGTATGCGGTCGTCGCTGAGAACCTCGGCACCGCCTCGAGCGCCGACGACGTGCGGGCTCTGGCTCTCCAGGTGCGCGAGCGGCTCGGCGCTGATGCCGCCGTCGTGGCCCTCGGCGCCGTCGTGGGGGAGCGTCCGGTCGTGATCGTGGCGACGAACGACGCCGCGCGCAGCGCGGGAGCCCGTGCGGGCGTCCTCGCCAAGACCGCCGCAGGCGTCCTCGGCGGCGGCGGCGGTGGTCGTGACGACCTCGCCCAGGGCGGGGGGACGGATGCTGCGGCGCTGGCCGCGGCGATGGACGCCGTCACCCGGGTGCTCGCCGAGGGATGACCGGTTTCCGGCGAGGCGCCCGCCTCGGGATCGATGTCGGGAAGGCACGTGTGGGGGTCGCGCGCTCCGATCCGGACGGGCTGCTCGCGACTCCGGTGGAGACCGTCACCCGTGATGAGCGGGCGATCACCCGCGTGCGGGAGCTCGCGGACGAGTACTCCGCAGTGGAGCTCATCGTCGGTCTCCCCCTGAATCTCCGCGGCGAGTCGACGCCCTCGACCGAGGATGCGCGGGCGTTCGCGGAGGAGCTCGCGAAGGTGTCGGCGGTGCCCGTGCGCCTCGTGGACGAGCGTCTGACCACCGTCTCCGCGCATGCGGTTCTGCGAGATTCGGGCAGATCGCAGCGTTCTTCTCGTAGCATTGTGGACCAGGCCGCGGCCGTCGTTCTGCTTCAGCACGCCCTCGATGTGGAGAAGCGGCAGGGACGACCGCCCGGAACCCCCGTCCCCCAGGAGCCCGCCTGATGCCCGATCACCCGTCGTCCGAGGATCCGTTCGCGGATCTCTTCGGGAAGCTGCCCGACCCCCGCACGCGAGACTCCCGCCGGACGGAGGGCGCCCCCGAGACCTCCGGGGCGGCGGATGCGACCGCCGGAGGTCATGCGTCTGCACCGCCGGCGAGCGAGGACGCACCCCGACCGGCGGACCCACCGCCGTCCCGCCGAGCCGCTCGCGAGGCGGCCACGCGATCCACCGATGCGCCGTCCGCGCCGGTCCCCGCACCCCGAAGCGATCCGGCTCCGATTCCCGCGCCACGTGTCGCGCAGACGCCGGCGTCCGTCGGCGTCGCCTCCACCGACCCGTCAAGCAGGGAGAGGGGTTCCACCCGCACCGCGACCCGGCCGGCCGGTACCGCGACCCTTGAGGACCTGTTCACGGGCGAAGCCACCACCGAGGCCCTCGGTTCTCCGCCGCCGAAGCCGGATCGGCGCCGCCGTCGCATCGGCGCGGCGATCGCCATCGGGCTGGTGCTCGCCATCATCGGCGGCATCGTCGTCGGCGGCCTGTACGTCTGGAACACCTACGAGTCCCAGATCCGCGAAGTGATGGGCTGGGAGGAACCGGCCGACTTCGAAGACGGCCTCGCGAACGGTGAAGCACTCGTCACGATCGTCTCGGGTGACACCGGCCAATCGATCTCTCAGACGCTCTTCGAAGCGGGCGTCACCAAGACCTCCGACGCCTTCTACGACTACCTGATCGACAACGGTCGGAGCCCCACGTTCATGCCCGGCGTGTATCGCCTGCAGTTGCAGATGACCTCCGAGGCGGCGCTCGCAGCGATCGAGAACCCGGAGAACAAGCTGGAGAACTCCGCGCTCATCCCCGAGGGTCAGACGGCGGAGGCGACCCTGGAGGTCGTCTCCGAAAGTCTCGGCATGCCGCTGGAGGAGCTGCAGGCCGCGGCGGCCGACCCCGCCGCGTACGGCGTCCCGGCCGACAGCCTGGAGGGGTGGCTCTTCCCGGCGATGTACACCTTCGATCCCGGCGTCACGGCGACCGACGTCATCCAGACGATGGTGAACCGCACCGTGCAGTCGCTGGATGCCGCGGGGGTCCCCGTCGACGACCGGCAGCGGATCCTCATCATCGCTTCGATCATCCAGAGGGAAGCCCGCTACGAGGCTGACATGCAGAAGGTTTCGCGGGTCATCCAGAACCGACTGGATCCCGGCAACCAGGAGACCTTCGGCAAGCTGCAGATGGACTCCACCGCCCAGTACGGGGTCGGCGAGAGCCGCGAGGGCGTCGTGAGTTCGAGCGAGGAAGCCCTGACCGATCCGAACCCGTGGAACACGTACGTGCAGGTGGGGCTGCCCATCGGCCCGATCGCCAACCCCGGTGACGTCGCGATCAACGCCGCGATGAACCCCGCGGACGGCCCGTGGCTGTACTTCGTGACCGTCAACCTCAACACGGGCGAGACGATCTTCACCGAGACCTACAACGAGCATCTCCGGTATGTCGAGCAGTGGCGGGAGTGGTGCAGCCAGAACCCCGACGCGGGATGCTGAGCGCCGACGCCACGCGCCTGGCGGTGTGGGGCGATCCGATCGCACACAGCCGATCCCCGCAGCTGCACACCGCCGCCTATGCTCTGCTCGGCCTGCCGTGGACCTACGAGCGTCGACGGGTCTCGGAGGCGCAGTTCGGCGCCGCACTCGCCGATACGACGGAGACGTGGCGCGGTCTGTCGTTGACCATGCCTCTGAAGCACGTCGCCGCGAAGGCCGCGACCGTCCTCGACCGTGCCGCGCAGCTGAGCGGCGCGGTGAACACCCTGGTTCCCGGCGATGCCGGAATCCGCGGATTCAACACCGACGTCGCCGGGCTCGTCGCGGCGATCCGCGAACAGGGGATCGAACGGGCCGTGCACGGGACGGTCCTGGGTGCGGGAGCGACCGCGACCTCGGCGCTTCTCGCGCTGGAAGCACTGGGAGCGAGAGAGGTCGAGATCCGTGCGCGCCGCCCCGATGCGGCCGGCCATCTCGTCGCCCTCGGCGTGAGCCTCGACCTGCACGTCACGGCAGTACCCCTCGACGCGCCCCGCACGCATCCGGATGCCCGAACCGACCCCGGGCTGACCATCGCCACGCTTCCCGGAGACGCCGAGCTGCCAGCATCCGTCCTCGACGCGGTGGTCGTACCCGGGGGCCTGCTGGTCGACGTCGTCTACGGCTCGTGGCCGACACCGCTCGCGGCGGCGTGGGAGGGCGCGGGCGGCCGGGCTGTCTCCGGGTTGCCGATGCTCCTGCATCAGGCGGTGCGTCAGGTGCGGATCTTCACCACCGGCGACGTCGACGAGCCGCTTCCGTCAGAGTCCGTCATCGTCGCGTCGATGCGCCGAGCCCTCATGGAAGACTAGGACCCATGCTTCGCGTGCTCACCGCCGGGGAATCCCACGGCCCCGAACTCGTCGCCATCATGGAGGGTCTTCCCGCCGGCGTCCCGGTCTCCCGCTCCGCCATCCAGGCCGACCTCGCCCGTCGGCGCCTCGGGTACGGGCGCGGTTCGCGGATGAAGTTCGAAGCCGACGCGCTCGAGATCTCCGCCGGAGTCCGTCACGGCTACAGCCTGGGCAGCCCCATCGCGCTGCGCATCGGCAACACCGAGTGGCCGAAGTGGACCGAGGTCATGAGCCCGGAGCCGGTGGAACTCACCGAGATGTCGCGCGGCCGCGGCGCCGCCCTCACCCGTCCGCGACCGGGTCACGCCGACCTCGTCGGTATGCAGAAGTACGGATTCGACGAGGCGCGTCCGATCCTCGAACGGGCCAGCGCCCGTGAGACCGCGGCGCGGGTGGCCCTAGGAGCCCTCGCTCGAGGGTTCCTCGCCGAGCTCGGCATCCAGCTCGTCAGCCACACGCTGTCGATCGGACCCGTGCGCACGCCCGACGACGCACCGCTGCCCACGCCCGAAGACCTCGAGATCCTCGACGCCGATCCGCTGCGGTGCTTCCACCCCGCAACGTCCGAGCGGATGGTCGCCGAGGTCGACGCCGCACGCAAAGACGGCGACACCCTCGGCGGCATCGTCGAGGTGCTCGCGTACGGACTGCCGCCGGGGCTCGGCTCGCACGTCCACTGGGACCGGCGCCTGGACGGCAAGCTCGCTCAAGCGCTGATGAGCATCCAGGCGATCAAGGGCGTCGAGGTCGGCGACGGCTTCGAGACCACCCGCCGCCGTGGATCCCTCGCGCATGACGAACTCTTCGCCGGCGAGGCCGGGATCACCCGCAGCACCGACCGTGCGGGAGGCACCGAGGGGGGAATGTCCACCGGCACCGTTCTGCGCGTGCGGGCCGGGATGAAACCCATCGCCACGGTCCCGCACGCCCTGCGCACGATCGACGTGGCCACGGGGGAGGCCGCCGCAGCGCACCACCAGCGGTCGGATGTCTGCGCGGTGCCGGCCGCCGGCGTCGTCGCCGAGGCCATGGTCGCCATCGTCCTCGCTGAGGTCGTGCTGGAGAAATTCGGCGGCGACAGCGTCGCCGAGACGCTCCGCAACCTCGAGAGCTACGTCGCCGGCATCCCCGACACCCTGCGCACGGTCGGCGAGAGCGATCCGACGATCGCCGCCCACGATGACCTCGCCGTCTGAGGCGATCGTCCTCATCGGCCCGATGGGGGCGGGCAAGACGAGCCTGGGCAAGCGGGTCGCCCGTCGCCTCGGCGTGCCCTTCACCGACACCGACGCCGGGGTCGTCCGCGAGCACGGCCCCATCGAGCGCATCTTCGCCGACCACGGAGAGGCGGAGTTCCGCCGGCTCGAGCGTGAGACCGTCGCCCGCGCTCTGCGAACAGGCGGCGTCGTCTCGCTCGGCGGGGGAGCGGTGCTCGACCCCGACACCCAGCGCGATCTCGAGAGGCACCGGGTGGTTCTCCTGACCGTCGCGCCGCGCGTCGTCGCCCATCGCCTGCGAGACACCGCACGGCCGCTGCTGCAGGACGAAGACCCCATGACCCGGTGGAATGCGATCCTCGCCGAACGCCTGCCCCTGTACCGACGACTCGCGGACGCGACGTTCGACACCTCGACCGGCCCGCTGCAGAAGGTGGTCGACGCCATCGTCGCGTGGGCCGAGTCCCCGCAGAAGGAGAGAGCATGACCGACGCCACGGTGATCACCGTCGCAGGTGCGGCACCCTACGACGTCACGGTCGGACGCGGGATCCTCCCGGGGCTGACCGACGCCCTCCCGGCCGACGCGCAGAAAGTGCTGATCGTGCATCCTCCGACCCTGTCTGCCCAGGCGGAGCAGCTGCGCGGGTCGATCGGAGGCGGACGGCAGGTGCTCCTGGCCGAGATCCCCGACGCCGAACAGGGCAAGCGCATTGAAGTCGCCGCCTTCTGCTGGCAGATCATGGGTCAGGCCGACTTCACCCGCACCGACGCGGTCATCGGATTCGGTGGAGGAGCCGTGACCGATTTGGCCGGTTTCGTCGCCGCGACGTGGCTCCGCGGCGTGCCGATCGTGCAGGTGCCGACCACGGTTCTCGGCATGGTCGACGCCGCTGTCGGCGGCAAGACCGGGGTGAACACCGCGGAGGGCAAGAATCTCGTCGGCGCGTTCTGGCCGCCGCGCGCGGTGCTGTGCGACCTCGACCTGCTCGCCACTCTCCCGCGCAACGAGGCCGTCGCGGGTTTCGCGGAGGTCGTCAAGGCCGGGTTCATCTGGTATCCCGAGATCCTCGACCTCGTCGAGGCGGACCCCGAGGGGGTGGTCGATCCGACGACATCCGGATTCCGACGCTCGATCGAACTGGCCATCGAGATGAAGGCACGGGTCGTGGGGGAGGATCTCCGCGAGGCGGGCCTGCGAGAAGTCCTCAACTACGGGCACACCCTCGGTCATGCGATCGAGCACGCCGAACGCTATCGCTGGCGTCACGGCGCGGCGATCTCGGTGGGCATGGTGTTCGCCGCGGAGCTGTCGCGCCTGGCAGGGCGCCTGTCGGATGACGCGGCGCAGCGTCACCGCGACATCCTCGGTGTACTGGGCCTTCCCGTCACCTACCGCGCGGGCGCCTGGCAGCAGCTGCTGGCGACGATGCAGCGCGACAAGAAGAGCCGCGGGGGGATGCTCCGCTTCATCGTCCTGGATGACATCGCCCGTCCCACGGTGCTGCAGGCTCCGGACGAGTCGCTCCTCTTCGCGGCGTATCAGGAGGTCGCGGGGTGAGGTCACCGGCGGAGGTGCGTCGGGTCCGTCTGCACGAGTGGGCAGAGATCCGCGACCTCCGCATGGCCGCCGTCAGCGATCCCGATGCGTCGCTGGCCTTCCTCACCACCGTCGAGCAGGAGCGGGAGCGTGACGATGCCGCGTGGCGCGATCGCGCCGCCGGCGCAGCCCTCGGTGACGACGCGGCTCAGTTCGTCGCCGTCGACGGCGGCTCCTGGGTCGGATCGGTCACTGTGCTGCTGCGCGAAGCGGGTGACCGCGATCACCTCGGACGCGGCGTCGAAGCGCCACGGGCCGATGTCGTCGGGGTCTTCATCGCCCCGGCGGCGCGCGGTGCGGGCCTTCTGGAACGACTGATCGAGGCCGCCGCCGTGTGGGCCGCCGAGCACGGCGCAGATGCCCTCACCCTCGACGTGCATCGCGACAATGCGCGCGCCCGAGCGGCCTACCGGCGGATCGGCTTCGTCCCGACGGGTGTCGAATTCACGAGCGTCATCGGTCCCGAGATCGAGATGCGCAAATCACTGGGGAGAACGACATGACCACGAGTCGACGCATCCTGCTGGTGAATGGACCGAACCTCAACCTTCTCGGTATCCGGGAGCCCGCGCTGTACGGCACGCAGACCCTCGCCGACGTCGAAGACCTCGTCATGCGGACGGCGGCGGAGCGGGGATTCGAGGTGCGGGCCGTCCAGAGCAACCACGAGGGTGTGCTCATCGACGCGATCCACGCGGCGCGAGAGGACTGCGCCGGCATCGTCATCAATCCCGGGGGGCTCACCCACACTTCGGTCGTGCTGCGCGATGCCCTCTCGGGCGTCGCGCTGCCGGTCGCCGAGATCCACATCTCCGACATCCGCACCCGCGAGCCGTTCCGCCACCATTCCTATGTCGCCGACGTCGCATCCGTCCACATCATGGGGGAGGGGATCGAGGGCTACCGCACCGCGACGCGCCTGCTGATCGACCTCCTCACCGGTCAGGCCGAGGGCTGAGGGCCGATCGTCACGTAGAATCGGTGGTCGGCCGCTCGGCCGCAACGCCTCCGGGGCACATCGCCCGCACTTCGAAGGATCCGATCAGCGCAATGGCATCGACCGCAGACATCAAGAACGGCGTCGTCCTCAACATCGACGGACAGCTCTGGAGCGTTGTGGAGTTCCAGCACGTCAAGCCCGGAAAGGGCGGAGCGTTCGTCCGCACCAAGCTCAAGAACGTCGTGACCGGCAAGGTCGTCGACCGCACCTACAACGCCGGCGCCAAGGTCGAGATCGAGAACGTCGACCGCCGTGACTTCACGTACCTGTACAACGACGGCGACAGCTTCGTCTTCATGGACATGAGCGACTACGACCAGGTCAACGTCCCGGCCGCCACCGTCGGCGACGCGAAGAACTTCCTGCTCGAGAACCAGCAGGTCACGATCGCGCTGAACAACGGCAACCCGCTTTACATCGATCTGCCGGCATCCGTCGTCTTGGAGATCACCTACACCGAGCCGGGGCTGCAGGGCGACCGCTCGTCGGCCGGCACTAAGTCCGCTACGGTCGAGACCGGCTACGAGATCCAGGTTCCGCTGTTCCTGGAGACCGGAACCAAGGTGAAGGTCGACACGCGAACCGGTGACTACCTCGGTCGTGTGAACTGAGCGAGGACGCCGCCCGATGAGTGCCCGCACGAAAGCACGCAAGCGCGCGCTCGACATCCTCTTCCAGGCTGACGTCCGCGGCGAAGACCTCGGAGTAATTCTGGCCGTCGAGGCCAAACGCGCCGCCAGTGAGCCCGCGCGTGAGGCATCGTGGCTGTACGCCCGCGAGATCGTCGACGGCATCATCGATCAGCGCGACGACATCGACGAGCAGATCACGACTTTCGCCAAAGACTGGTCGCTCGCGCGCATGCCCGCCGTGGATCGGGCCCTGCTGCGCATCGGTGCCTGGGAGATCCTCTACAACGACGCCGTCCCCGCTGCGGTCGCCATCGACGAGGCTGTCGAGCTCGCCAAGGAGTTCTCCACCGATGATTCGGGAGCGTTCGTCCATGGGGTCCTCGGCCGTATCTCCCGCGCGTCCTGACCGACCGGGAATCGGTACCGGCGTGCGCGCGATCAGGGGAGCATTCCTCGACTTCGTCGACGACCCCTGGCGACATGTCGGCGATGAGCAGGCAGCGACGCGCTTCTTCGCCGACGGGCTGCTCGTCGTCGATGACCGCGGGATCATCGTCGACTTCGGCCCGCACGACGAGGTTTCGGCCCGTCACCCCTCGATGGACGTCGTCGAGATCTCCGATCGCCTCATCCTTCCGGGCTTCATCGACGGGCATATCCACATTCCGCAGACCCGGATCCTGGGTTCCTACGGCGAGCAGCTTCTGCCCTGGCTGGAGAAGTGGGTGTTCCCGGAGGAGCGCCGGTATTTCGATCGGGAGTATGCAGAAGAAGGCGTGCGCCGATTCTTCGACACCCTCCTCGCCTCCGGCACCACGACCTGTCAGGCTTTCACCACGGCGCAGCCCGTCACCGCGGAGGTCGTCTTCGAAGAGGCCGCTCGCCGGAACATGCGCATCATCACCGGCATCACCGCCATCGATGTGAATGCCCCCGAGTGGTTCACCACCACCGCCGACGAGTTCTACGCCGCGGCGACGGAGCTGATCGACAGGTACCACGGCGTCGGTCGGAGCTCGTACGCCGTCACGCCGCGGTTCGCCTATGGCGCCTCGAAGGATCTGCTCGCCGCGTGCGGGCGGTTGAAGGCGGAGAACCCCGACGTGTGGGTGCACACGCACATCTCTGAGAACCCCTCCGAGATCCGAGGGGTCCTCCAGCTGCACGACGACTGCACGGACTACCTCGAGGTGTACGAGAAGTACGGGCTGGTGGGCCCCAAGTTCACCGGAGGACACGGTGTCTGGCTCACAGACGGCGAATTCCGCCGTCTGTCCGCGGCCGGGGCCGCCG
The DNA here is from genome assembly GCF_037083565.1 of Microbacterium sp. CCNWLW134. Lineage (NCBI taxonomy): Bacteria > Bacillati > Actinomycetota > Actinomycetes > Micrococcales > Microbacteriaceae > Microbacterium > Microbacterium sp. CCNWLW134. The sequence continues at coordinate 1,324,795 of NZ_JBAOJU010000001.1, forward strand.
TCACCTTCTGTCCGTGCTCCAACCTCTACCTCGGCAGCGGCCTGTTCCGCCTGGGACGGGCGACCGACCCCGAACATCGCGTCCTGCTGACCTTCGGCAGTGATGTGGGTGGCGGAAACCGTTTCAGCATGCTGAACGTCCTCGAGGACGCGTACAAGGTCGGGATGCTCAACAACACCCAGCTCGACGGCAGCATCGACCCCTCGCGTCAGGATGCGGCCGAAGCCGAACGCAACAGACTCTCTCCGTACCGTGCGTTCTACTCCGTGACCCTGGGTGGCGCGGAGGCGCTGCGGCTCGACGACAAGGTGGGCAACTTCGACATCGGCAAAGAGGCCGACTTCGTCGTCCTCGACGGGAGGGGCGGCCCGCCGGCCGTCCGCTGGCGAACCGGCGTCAGCGTCGGCGATGCCGCGCCGACCACCCTCGAGCACGCCGCCGACCTTCTCTTCGCGATCATGATGGTGGGTGACGACCGGGCCGTCGCCGAAACCTGGGTGATGGGCGAACGCGCGTACTCGCGGGACGCCGGCGACGTCGCCTGACCTGAGCAGGCGCCGCGCCGCCGCGCCGCGGTCACCCGCGCTCGGCGGATGCGGAGGCGGCCCGCGTAGAATCGCTCCGGTTCGAACGGAGGAGATGCATGCGGATCACAGGCCTCGGGCACGCCGGAATGTTCATCGAGACGCGCGGTGGCAGCATCCTCTGCGACCCCGTCATGGGACCGACCTTCTTCGGTTCCTGGTTCCCCTTCCCCGACAACAGGGGCCTGGACTGGGACCGCTTCGGCAAGGCCGACTTCCTCTACATCTCCCACCGGCACCGCGACCACTTCGACCCGGCGCTGCTCGAGCGCTACGTACCGAAGGACATCCGCGTCCTGCTGCCGGAGTACCCCACCGATGACCTCGAGCAGGACCTCCGGCGCCTCGGTTACGACAACATCGTCTTCACCCAGGCCGGCGTGCCGCTGGAATTCGGGCCGCTGAAGCTCATGGTCACCCCGCTGCGCGCACCGAGCGACGGCCCCATCGGAGATTCGTCCCTGTCCGTGGACGACGGCACCGCCAGCATCCTGAATCAGAACGATTCCCATCCGCTCGACCTGGAGAAGCTGTTGGCGTTCTCCAAGCCCGAGGCCTACTTCACCCAGGTCTCCGGTGCGATCTGGTGGCCGATGGTCTACGACCTCCCGCAGGATGCCAAGCAGAATTTCGCCCGGCTGAAGCGCGACGCCCAGAACAAGCGCGCGATGTACTACATCGAAAAGGTCGACGCTGAGCACGTGTTCCCCATGGCGGGTCCGCCGATGTTCCTGCGCGAAGCACTGTTCAAGTACAACGGCCAGGGGCTGGACGGCGACGCGATCTTCACCGATCAGCGGGAGTTCCTCCGGCACATGGCCGAGGTGCGCCCCGACCAGAAGGGCTACGAGTTCGTGCCCGGGACGGTCGTGGAGATGAACGACGGTGCGTTGACGGTCACCCAGACGCTCTACTCCGAGGCCGAGATCGATCGCATCTTCGACGACAAGTGGGCCTACCTCGCCGAGCAGCGCGACGCGCGGCAGGACGAGATCGCCGCGGAGGAGGCGACCCGCGCGCCCGTGCTCGCGCCGGACGAGATGCTCGCCGCCATCAAGGAGTGGTGGGAGCCGCTCCTGCGCCGCGCGCGCACGATCCGCAACGGCGTGGGCGGAAACGTACGCTTCCGCATCGGTGACCTCGACATGGTCGTCGACTTCCCGCGCGCGAAGGTGCGGGCGTACGACGGCGAGGAGTGCATCTACTGGTACACCATCCCTGCCGATCTCGTGTCGACCAACATCCGCGACCACGAGATCGACTGGTCGAACTCGATCTTCCTGTCGATGCAGTTCGAGGTCGGTCGCTCGGGCAAGTTCAACGAATTCCTCACGACGTTCTTGAAGTGCCTGTCACGGGATCGCATCGAGTACGTGGAGAACTGGTACGCCGAGCAGTCGGATGTCTCCGAAGACATCCGCCTGGCCGACTGGGTCGTGCAGCGGAGGTGCCCGCACCTGCGCGCCGATTTGTCGAAGACGGGCAAGGTCGAGGACGGTGTGCTCACCTGCAGTCTTCACGACTGGAAGTGGGACCTCACATCGGGCAAGTGCCTGACCTCCCAGGGTCATCCGATCCGCGCCAGCCAGGCGGACGAGTCCGCTGACCGCGCCGAGGCACCCGCGGCCTGACCCCGGAGTCTGCGCCCGGCGCCGAGGCGCCCGGCCGCCCTGCGCCCGCGCGCCGGCACCGTTCACCATCCGTTCGTTCGTCGAAGATGTACGCCGCAGAGGCGAAAACGTGTACATCTGCGACGAATGAACCGCTCGGGGAGCACGGCCTGGCCACCGCTCCGTGGTGCGTCGCTCCCGCCGCTCCCGCCGCGCGTCGCCGCCCCCGGCCGCGCGTCGCCGCCCCCGCCGCGCGCCGCTCCCGCCGCCGCGCGGCGACGCCCCGCCGCCGCCCCGCCGCCCCTGCCACGCCGTTCATCCGTCGAAGATGTACGACTCGAAGGGGCTTTTCCGGTCACTTTCGACGGATGAACCGGGGTTGTGGACAACGGGCGAGGTACGGATGGCGCGCCGGGCACCCTGGTCGGATGGATGCAGGTGCGCAGCGAGGGGTCTTCACCGTGGCCGACGCGCGGCGGCGGGGGAAGTCGCGCCGGTGGGTGGACCGAGCAGAGCTCGGAAGGCCGTTCCACGGAGTCCGGGCCGAACCCCGTGCGCACGATGACGCGGCGCATCCGTTCGCACGCCAGCGCGCCGCGATCGTCGAGGCAGCGTTGCAGTTCAGTGTCCGATTGAACGACGGCGGCTGCTTCAGCCACACCACAGCGGCGCTCCTGTGGGATCTGCCCCTGTCGCATCTGACGGACCCGCGTGTTCACGTCAGCACGCCCGGGCGTGCGCCACGGGCTGCCGGCACGATCGGGCACCAGGTTCGCCCCGACCTCGTCACGGTCGTGCGTCATCCGCGTTTCGGGGTGCCCGTCTCCGATCCGGCGACGACCTGGGCGATGCTCGCGCCGATGATCGACGCATACGGCCTGGTCGCCGTCGGTGATGCGATCGTGCGATCCCCGCGGGTGGCCGGGCCTTTCGGATACGTCATCCGTCCTGCCTTAGCCGACATGGCAGAACTCCGCCATGCCGCCACGATGGGCCGACGGCTCGGCGCGCAAGCCCTGCGCGCGGCGCTCGAGCGCATCCGTTCAGGAGTCGCGTCGCGCACCGAAACCTGGGCGCGGCTGCTGCTCGTCGACGCGGGACTTCCCGAGCCGGTAACCGATCACGACGTCTACGGCGCGGCGGGGGAGTTCCTCGGATGCGTCGACCTGGCGTACCCGGAGCTGCGGATCGCCATCGAGTACGAGGGCGACCAGCACCGGACCGACGCCGCGCAGTGGCAGCGTGACCTCGAGAAGCACGAACGGCTCACGGATGCGGGGTGGCGGGTCATCCGGGTCGCCCGCGATCAGCTCTTCCGATACCCGCTGCAGTACGTCGACCGCGTCCGCGTCGCGTTGAGCACGCGTCGCTGACGATCGGCGGGGCGCAGCACGTCGCATCCGCTCTTCATTCGTCGCAGATGTACGCCAGAAGGGCCCTTGCGTGTACATCTCCGACGGATGAACAGGCTTGGCCGGGGGAGCGGCGGTCGGAGGCGGGCGGGCGGCGGGAGTGGGGGAGCGGCGGTGGGGCGCGCGGGGGAACGGGGGCGGGTCCGGTAGGGTGGAGGATGGTAACCGGCAACCTTTAAATCCGTCCCGTGAGGCGGAGAAGGGAGCGGCGGATGACCGTGCGCACTGTGCTGCACGACGCCGACATCACTCGGGCGTTGACTCGGATCTCCCACGAGATCCTCGAGTCCAACAAGGGACCCGAGGGTCTGGTCATTCTCGGGATCCCCACGCGGGGCGTGCCCCTTGCAGAACGCATCGCCGCGTTCGTGACCGAGTTCGGCGGCGCTCGCGTTCCCGTCGGGGCGCTGGATGTCACGATGTACCGCGACGACCTCCACCGTCATCCGACGAGGGCGCCCCGCCCCACGCAGATTCCTGCGGGCGGCATCGACGGAGCGGTCGTCGTTCTGGTCGATGACGTGCTCTTCTCCGGCCGGAGCATCCGGGCGGCCCTCGACGCGCTCCAGGACATCGGTCGACCCGCCGCCGTGCGGTTGGCGACCCTCGTCGACCGCGGGCATCGCGAGTTGCCGATCCGCCCCGACTTCGTCGGCAAGAACCTTCCGAGCGCTCGTGAAGAGCGGGTGAACGTGCGTCTCCGCGAGATCGACGGCGAGGATTCGGTCTCGATCGAGGGGAGTGGAGCATGAGGCACCTGCTCGACACCAAGACCCTCGACCGGCAGACAGCGATCGGCATCCTCGACGTCGCCGAGGACATGGCCGACACCCAGCGCCGCGAGGTCAAGAAGCTCCCGACGCTGCGCGGCAAGACGGTGGTGAACCTCTTCTTCGAAGACTCCACCCGCACCCGCATCTCCTTCGAAGCGGCGGCCAAGCGCCTGTCGGCCGACGTCATCAACTTCTCGGCCAAAGGCTCGAGCGTGTCGAAGGGCGAGTCGCTCCAGGACACCGCGCAGACGCTGCAGGCGATGGGCGCCGACGCGGTCGTCATCCGCCACGGCGCCTCGGGCGCCCCGCGCACGCTTGCGACGAGCGGGTGGATCACCGCCGGAGTGGTCAACGCCGGTGACGGCACCCACGAACACCCCACTCAGGCCCTCCTCGACGCGTTCACGATCCGCAAGCGCCGCTTCGGCGACGGCAGTCGCGGCCGCGGCCTCGACGGCATCCGTGTGACGATCGTCGGCGACATCCTCCACTCTCGGGTCGCCCGCTCCAATGTCTGGCTGCTCACCGCGCTCGGTGCCGACATCACCCTCGTCGCTCCGCCGACGCTCATCCCCCAGGATGTCTCGGACTGGCCGGTCACGGTCCAGTACGACCTCGACCGCGCGATCGCCGACGGTCCGGACGCGGTGATGATGCTGCGGATCCAGCTCGAGCGGATGCGCGCGGCCTACTTCCCCACCGAGCGGGAGTATGCGCGGGTCTGGGGCCTGTCACGGCAACGGGTCGCGGCCCTTCCGCCCGATACGATGGTCTTGCACCCCGGCCCGATGAACAGAGGGCTGGAGATCGCCGCCGAAGCCGCGGATTCCGAGCGATCGACGGTGCTCGAGCAGGTGACCAACGGTGTGTCCGTGCGGATGGCCGTGCTGTACCTCCTGCTGGCCGGCGAGCGCGACGACGAGAGAGAGGACGGACGATGAGCGCCCCTCACCCCGTCACCCCGGCCCCCGTTCTGATCCGCGGCGCGGCGCCCCTCGCCGGAGCGCGTGTGGACATCCTCATCGAGCACGGTGCGATCTCCGAGATCGGCTCGGGCCTCAGCCGCGCGGGTGCCACGGTGATCGACGCCGAGGGGCTGATCGCCCTCCCGGGCCTGGTCGACCTCCACGCCCACCTGCGTGAGCCCGGGTTCGAGCACGCCGAGACGGTTCTGACCGGCTCGCGTGCGGCGGCTGCCGGCGGCTACACGACGGTCTTCGCGATGCCGAACACCTCGCCCGTGGCCGACACCGCGGGCGTCGTCGAGCAGGAGCTCGCGCTCGGTGAGGCCGCCGGCTACGTCACGGTGCAGCCGATCGGCGCCGTCACGGTCGGGCAGCGCGGCGAGAGCCTCGCCGAGCTGGGAGCGATGGCGCACTCCCGTGCGCGTGTCCGGGTGTTCAGCGACGACGGGTTCTGCGTCTGGGACCCCCTGATCATGCGCCGTGCGCTCGAATACGTGAAGGCGTTCGACGGCGTCATCGCCCAGCACGCGCAAGACCCGCGGCTCACCGAGGGCGCGCAGATGAACGAGGGCGCGGTCTCGGCGGAGCTCGGCCTCGCCGGCTGGCCCGCGGTCGCGGAGGAGTCGATCATCGCTCGCGACGTCCTCCTCGCCGAGCACGTCGGCTCTCGCCTGCACGTCTGCCACCTCTCCACCGCCGGGTCGGTCGACATCATCCGGTGGGCCAAGCGCCGCGGAGTGGCCGTGACCGCCGAGGTCACCCCGCACCACCTGCTGCTCACCGACGAGCTCGTCCGCGGCTACGACGCCCGGTTCAAAGTCAACCCGCCGCTTCGCCGTGACGAAGACGTGCGCGCGGTGCGGGAGGGCCTCGCGGACGGCACGATCGACATCGTGGCCACCGATCACGCCCCGCATCCCGCCGAGGCGAAGGCGTGCGAGTGGCAGGCTGCGGCCAACGGAATGGTCGGACTCGAGAGCGCGCTGCGGGTCGTGCATGAGGCGATGGTCGACACCGCGATGCTGGGGTGGCCCGACGTCGCCCGTGTGATGTCCGAGGCTCCCGCCCGTATCGGCCGCCTCGGCGGCGCCGGCACGCCGCTCGCCGCCGGACAGCCGGCGTCGCTGACCCTGTACGACCCTGCCGCGTCGCGGCCGTTCACCACGGCCGACCTGCGCGGTCGGAGCGAGAACTCACCGTACCTCGGCCGTGCCCTTCCGGGGGAGGTCCGCTGGACCTTCCATCGCGGGGTGGTCACCGTCGCCGACGGCGACGTGCTCGACGCCCCGGGGGTGCACGCATGACCCGCGAGGGTGCACTCATCGTCACCCTCGCCGGGGTCGTCGTCGTTCTCCTCCTCCTCGTCTGGGCGTGGCGCCGACGATCTCGTCGCGACGCGGGACTGACGGCGCCCGTGGGGACGCCCCCCGAGGGCGCCGCCGAGCTCGCCCGTTTCGGCGTGCTGTACGTCGCCACCACCCGCCACGACGAACCACTGGAGCGTCTCGCGATCCGCCACCTGGGCTTCCGCGCCCGCGGCGAGGTCACCGTGACCGACGGCGGCGTCGCGGTCGACCTCGACGGCGCCCCCGGGCTCTTCCTCGCCGGCGCCCGCCTCGCCGCCGTCGACCAGGCGACCGTCGCCATCGATCGTGTCGTCGAGTCGGGCGGCCTCACCCGCCTCGTCTGGCAGCTCGACGACGGAACTCCCGTCGACTCCTACTTCCGGCCGCAGGAAGCCTCCGCACAGGCCCTTGCGACCGCCATCCGACCGCTCGTTCCCCCGACTGGAGACGACACATGACCCGGCTCCCCACCACAGGCCTGACCACCACCGACCCCGCCGTCCTCGTCCTCGAGGACGGTACCCGTCACACCGGGCGCGCCTACGGCGCGCGGGGCACGACCCTCGGCGAGGTCGTCTTCTCCACCGGCATGACCGGCTACCAGGAGACCCTGACCGACCCGTCGTACGCCGGCCAGATCGTGCTGCAGACCGCCCCGCACATCGGCAACACCGGCATGAACTCGGAGGACGTCGAGTCGCGCCGCATCTGGGTGGCCGGCTACATCGTCCGCGACCCCGCGCGTGTGGTGTCGAACTGGCGCTCCGAGCAGTCGCTCGACGACGCCCTGGCCGCTGACGGGATCGTCGGCATCAGCGGGATCGACACGCGCGCCGTCACTCGGCACATCCGCGCCGCCGGCAGCATGCGCGGGGGGATCTTCTCGGGCGAAGCCGCCGGCTGGGACGCCGACGAACAGCTCCGCGTGGTGAAGGAGGCTCCGGAGATGACGGGGCAGAACCTCTCCTCGACGGTCTCGGTGACCGCCGCGGAGGTCACACCCGCGCGTGGCGAGCGCCTCGGCAACCTGGCGGTGCTCGACCTCGGCGTCAAGCAGGCCACGATCGAGAACCTCGCCGATCGGGGCTTCGACGTGCACGTCCTGCCGCAGGACGCCACGATCGCCGACATCCGCGCGATCGACCCCGTCGCGGTGTTCTACTCCAACGGACCCGGCGACCCGGCCGCGTCCGGCGCGCATGTCGAGCTGCTGCGCGCTGTGCTCGATGACCGCTTGCCCTTCTTCGGCATCTGCTTCGGAAATCAGCTGCTCGGCCGCGCCCTCGGTCTCGGCACCTACAAGCTGCCCTTCGGCCATCGCGGCATCAATCAGCCGGTGCTCGACAAGGTCACCGGGCGGGTCGAGATCACCGCCCACAACCACGGCTTCGCCGTCGACGCGCCGCTGGAGGGCTCTTTCGAGAGCCCGCAGGGGTACGGGCGGGTCGAGGTGAGCCACATCGGTTTGAACGACAACGTCGTCGAGGGGCTTCGCGCCCTCGACATCCCCGCCTTCTCGGTTCAGTACCACCCCGAGGCGGCGGCTGGTCCGCACGACGCCAACTATCTGTTCGACCGGTTCCGCGACATGGTGCGTGCGCATCGTGACGCCCGCTCCGGTGCCGGTGACACCCAGGAGAGCAACGACTGATGCCCAAGCGCGACGACATCCACAGCGTCCTCGTCATCGGGTCCGGCCCGATCGTCATCGGCCAGGCCGCCGAGTTCGACTACTCCGGAACCCAGGCGTGCCGGGTCCTGCGCGCCGAGGGGGTGCGGGTCATCCTCGTCAACCCCAATCCGGCGACGATCATGACCGATCCCGACTTCGCCGATGCGACCTACATCGAACCGATCACCGCAGACGTGCTCGAGACGATCATCGCCAAGGAGAAGCCCGACGCGATCCTGCCGACCCTCGGCGGCCAGACCGCGTTGAACGCCGCCATCTCGCTGCACGAGAGGGGCATCCTCGACAAGTACGGCGTCGAGCTGATCGGCGCCAAGGTCGATGCCATCCGGAAGGGCGAGGACCGACAGGTCTTCAAGGAGCTCGTCATCGAAGCGGGCGCGGATGTCGCGGCCAGCCGCATCTGCCACACGATGGACGAGGTGCTCGCCGGGGCCGCCGAACTCGGCTACCCCCTCGTCGTGCGTCCGTCGTTCACGATGGGCGGCCTCGGGTCCGGCTTCGCCTTCGACGAGGCCGACCTCCGCCGCATCGCGGGTGCGGGCCTCCACGACTCGCCCACCCACGAGGTGCTCCTGGAGGAGTCGATCCTCGGGTGGAAGGAGTACGAGCTCGAGCTCATGCGCGACACCGCCGACAACACCGTCGTGGTCTGCACCATCGAGAACGTCGACCCGGTCGGGGTGCACACGGGGGATTCGATCACCGTCGCGCCGTCGCTCACGCTCACCGACCGCGAGTACCAGAAGCTCCGCGACATCGGCATCGACATCATCCGCGCCGTGGGGGTGGACACCGGCGGCTGCAACATCCAGTTCGCCGTCAATCCCGACGACGGCAGGATCATCGTGATCGAGATGAACCCGCGGGTGTCGCGCTCCTCGGCGTTGGCCTCCAAGGCCACGGGGTTCCCGATCGCGAAGATCGCCGCCAAGCTCGCCATCGGCTACCGCCTGGACGAGATTCCCAATGACATCACCCGGGTGACGCCGGCGAGCTTCGAGCCGACGCTCGACTACGTCGTGGTGAAGGTCCCCCGCTTCAACTTCGAGAAGTTCCCCGCCGCCGACACCACGCTGACCACGACCATGAAGTCGGTGGGCGAGGCGATGGCCATCGGCCGCAACTTCACCACCGCCCTGCAGAAGGCGCTGCGGTCGCTGGAGAAGCGCGGGTCGAGCTTCCACTGGGGCGAGGAGTCCCGTTCGGTGGAGGAGCTGCTCGAGGTCGCGAAGACCCCGACCGACGGACGCATCGTGGTCCTCCAGCAGGCGCTGCGCCTGGGCGCCACCCCTGAGCAGGCCTTCGACGCCACGGCGATCGATCCGTGGTTCCTCGATCAGATCGTGCTCATCAACGAGGTGGCCGATGCCATTCGCGATGCCGAGCAGCTGGATGACGCGACCCTGCGTCTGGCGAAGGATCACGGCTTCAGCGACGTGCAGATCGCGCAGCTGCGCGGCATCTCCGAGGCCGAGGCGCGGGCGGTGCGCCACGGACTCGGGATCCGCCCGGTGTACAAGACCGTCGACACCTGCGCGGGGGAGTTCCCGGCGCTGACGCCGTACCACTACTCCAGCTACGACAGCGAGACCGAGATCGCCGCATCGGAGCGCACCAAGGTGGTCATCATCGGCTCGGGCCCCAACCGCATCGGCCAGGGTGTGGAGTTCGACTACTCCTGCGTCCACGCCTCGTTCGCCCTCGCCGACGCCGGCTTCGAGACCATCATGGTCAACTGCAACCCCGAGACCGTGTCGACCGACTACGACACCTCCGACCGGCTGTACTTCGAGCCGCTGACGCTGGAGGACGTGCTGGAGGTCCTGCACGCCGAGTCGCAGTCGGGCGAGATCCTCGGCGTCATCTGCCAGCTGGGCGGCCAGACGCCGCTCGGTCTCGCGCAGGGGATCGAGGATGCCGGCTACCGGATCCTCGGCACGAGTCCCGCCGCGATCGAGCTCGCCGAGGAGCGGGAGCTGTTCTCGCGCCTCCTCGACGACGCCGGTCTGATCGCGCCGCGCAACGGCACCGCGACCGACGTCGATCAGGCCGTGACGATCGCCGAGGAGATCGGGTACCCGGTGCTCGTCCGCCCGAGCTTCGTGCTCGGCGGCCGCGGCATGGAGATCGTGTACGACACCCCAAGCCTGCGCGACTACTTCGTGCGCATCGCCGATCAGGCGATCATCGGTCCGGGGATGCCGCTTCTGGTCGACCGGTTCCTCGACGACGCGATCGAGATCGACGTCGACGCCCTCTACGACGGCGATCGGCTCTACATCGGCGGAATCATGGAGCACCTCGAGGAGGCCGGCATCCACTCCGGCGACTCCAGCTGCGCCCTGCCGCCGATGTCGCTCGGTCGCAGCGACATCGACAGGGTGCGCGAGGCGACGCTCGCGATCGCACACCGCGTGGGGGTGCGGGGGCTCCTGAACGTGCAGTTCGCGATCAGCGCCGGTGTGCTCTACGTCATCGAGGCCAATCCCCGCGCGAGCCGCACGGTGCCGTTCGTCTCCAAGGCCCTCGGGATTCCGCTCGCCAAGGCCGCGAGCCGCATCATGGCGGGTTCGACGGTGGCCGAGCTCGTGACCGAGGGAATGCTCCCCGAGGCCGACGGCTCGCGCGTGCCGCTGGGAGCGCCCGTCGCCGTGAAGGAGGCGGTGCTGCCGTTCAAGCGGTTCCGCACCCGCGACGGTCAGATCGTCGACTCGGTGCTCGGGCCCGAGATGCGCTCCACCGGTGAAGTGATGGGCATCGATCGCGACTTCCCGACCGCGTTCGCCAAGAGTCAAGAGGCCGCATACGGCGGGATGCCGCTGACGGGCACCGTCTTCATCTCGGTCGCCGACGGCGACAAGCGTGCCGTGATCCTTCCCGCCCATCGTCTCCAGGAGCTCGGGTTCGACCTCGTGGCCACCGAGGGGACCGCGGAGATCCTCGGGCGCAACGGCATCCAGGTGCGAGTGGTGAACAAGTACTCCGCGACGCAGGCGACGGGAGAGACGAACATCGTCGACCTCATCAACGCCGGCGACATCGACATCGTCGTGAACACCCCGAGCGGCGGGCTTGCGCGTGCCGACGGATACGAGATCCGCGCGGCGGCGGTCGCGGCCGACAAGGCCCTGTTCACCACGATGGCCGTGCTCGGTGCCGCCGTGAGCGCCCTCCCGGTGCTGCGTGAGGGATTCGCGGTGCGGAGCCTGCAGGAGTACGCCGCCGATCGGGCGGAGGCCCGGTGACCGGTTTCGCCGAACGGCTGCGCGCAGCCCTCGACACCCACGGGCCCCTCTGCGTCGGGATCGACCCCCACGCGCACCTCCTCGCCGAGTGGGGCCTCGATGACACCGCCGCCGGGGTTCGGGACTTCGGGCTGCGGACAGTCGACGCGGCGGCTGGACGCGTCGGCGTGGTGAAGCCCCAAGTGGCCTTCTTCGAGAGGTTCGGGGCTGCCGGCTTCGCCGCGCTGGAGGAGACGCTCGCCGCCGCACGTGCGGCGGGGCTCATCGTCATCGCCGACGCCAAGCGGGGCGACATCGGCAGCACGATGGCCGCGTATGCGGCCGCGTGGCTGCACCCCGGCTCACCATTGGAAGCCGACGCGCTCACCGTCAGTCCCTACCTCGGACCCGATTCGCTCCGCGAGACCCTCACCGGCGCTGTCCGCGCGGGCAAGGGCGTTTTCGTCCTGGCGGGCACCAGCAACCCCGAAGCGACGTCGTTGCAGACCGCGCACCCCGTGGATGTGGCGACGGATGACGGCCAGACCGTCGCCGCCCGGGTCGCGCGCGACGTCACGTGGGTGAACGGCTCGGCCGCCTTCACCGGCGGCCTCGGTCCGATCGGACTCGTCGTGGGCGCGACGGTGGACCGCTGGGAACTCGGGCTCACCGACGACCTGCTCCGCGGTGCGCCGATCCTCGCGCCCGGTTTCGGAGCGCAGGGCGCCGAGCCCGCCGACTTAACACGCCTGTTCGGCGCGCTCTCGCACAACGTGCTCGCCAGCGAGAGCCGCAGCATCCTCTCCGCTGGACCGACGGATCTCGCCGCCCGGATCGACGAGCGGCAGGCTCTGTACCGGGAGGAACAGTCGTGACATCGTCCCGTCGCCCGCCCGAGGTCGATCGCCGCGCCGCGTCTGAGCGGGCCGTCGCTGCGCGACGCGCCCGCGCCGCGCTCAAGCGCGACCTGGCCACCCGCGTCATCTCACCCCAGGAGCTCACGCGTCGTGCCTTCGCCGCGCCGGACTCGCCTGCCGGAACGTTGCGCGTCACCGAGTTCCTCACCGCACTGCCGGCGATCGGGGAAGGCAAGCGCGACCGGATCCTCGAGTCCCTCGCCATCTCGCCGGTCAAGCGGCTCGGCGGGCTCGGCGCGCGCCAGCGCCGCGATCTGATGGCCTTCCTCGACGAGCGGTGGCCCGAGCCCGAGCCGCGGACGGGACGGAGTCGTCTGATCGTGCTGGCCGGACCGACGGCGGTGGGGAAGGGGACGGTCGCGACGCACATCAAGACGCATCACCCCGAGATCCTGCTCTCCGTCTCCGCGACGACGCGCGCACCGCGACCGGGGGAGCGCGACGGCGAGCACTACTACTTCGTCGACGACGTCGAGTTCGACAGACTCATCGCCGAAGGCCAGCTCCTCGAGTGGGCGACGGTGCACAACTCCCACAGGTACGGCACCCCCCGCCGGCCGATCGAGGAGGCGCTTGCGGCGGGGCGCACGGTGCTGCTCGAGATCGATCTGCAGGGCGCCCGGCAGGTGAGGGCGGCCGAGCCGTCGGCGACGCTGGTCTTCCTCCTCCCGCCCAGCTGGGACGAGCTGGTGAACCGGCTGGTGGGGCGCGGCACCGAGGGTGCGGAGGAGCGGGCGCGCCGGCTGCGGACGGCGCGGGTGGAGCTGGCGGCGCAGTCGGAGTTCGATTACCACGTGGTCAACGACGACGTCGCACGGGCGGCGGCGGAGGTCGTCTCGCTCGCCGCGCGCTGACCTCGCGGACGCGGACGTTTCAGAACGTTACGCCCGATGTGTCATCGGGCGCCGGGGTGGGCAGGCTGGGTGCATGCCCACCCCGGACTCCCGCGTCATCGACGTGCCCGCCGCCGGCGGACGCCGTGGCGCGGTGCGGGTGGCCGGCGTGTCGCGGACCTTCCCGACGCCGGCTCCGCTGCCCGTCCTTCGCGGAGTGGACCTCGCGCTCGCGCCTGGTGAGATCGTGGCCGTCGTCGGCCCCTCCGGGTGCGGCAAGTCCACGCTGCTGCGTCTTCTCGCGGGGCTGGACACCCCGACCGCCGGGATGATCGAGCTCGACGACGCCCCCGTCCGCGACACCGACGAGCGCACCGCGGTGGCGTTCCAGGAGCCGCGTCTCCTGCCGTGGCGCACCATCGCGGACAACGTCTCGCTGGGTCTTCCCCGCGGGGTGCGGGGGGCGGAGCGCCGTGAGCGCGTCGCCGAGCTCCTCGACCTCGTCGGTCTCGGCCACGCCGCCGATCGCCGTCCGCGGGAGGTCTCCGGCGGGATGGCCCAGCGCGCCTCCCTCGCCCGGGCGCTGGCTCGAGGTCCGGAGGTCCTGCTGCTCGACGAGCCCTTCGGGGCCCTGGATGCGCTCACCCGCCTGCGCATGCAGGACCTCCTGCTGCAGATCCACGCTGCGCGGCCCACCACCGTCCTCCTCGTCACGCACGACGTCGAGGAGGCCCTGTACCTGGCCGACCGCGTGCTGCTCCTTCGCTCGCTCGGTGGCGACCCCGCGGCATCCTCGATCGCCCGGATCGTCGACGTGCCCGGCATCCGTCCGCGCGATCGCGCCGCCCATGACTTCACCGCTCTGCGCGCCGAGCTCCTCGAGGGACTCGGCGTCGACACCCACCACAGCACGCCCGACACCCGCCGCACCGCCGAGGAGACCCGATGAGCACCATCGTCCGCCGAACCGTTCCCGCCCTCGCGATCGCCGGAACGATCATGCTCGCCACGACAGGATGCCTCGCCGGCGAGAGCGCAGACGCGTCGAACGCGGATGCCGCGGGCTCGGCCGGCGCCGAGGGTGCCGAGTGGTCCACCGACACCCTGTCGATCGACTTCGCCACCTACAACCCCCTGAGCCTCATCGTGCGCGACCAGGGGCTCATCGAAGAGGCCCTCGGCGACGACGTCACCGTCGAGTGGGTGCAGTCGGCGGGATCGAACAAGGCCAACGAGTTCCTGCGCGCCGGCTCGATCGACGTCGGTTCGACGGCGGGCTCGGCGGCGCTCCTCGCCCGCGCGAACGGCTCGCCGATCAAGGTGATCGACATCTACTCCCAGCCCGAGTGGTCGGCCCTGGTCGTCCCCGAGGGGAGCGACATCACCTCCGTCGCCGATCTGGACGGGAAGTCGGTGGCCGCCACCCCCGGCACCGATCCCTACTTCTTCCTCCTCCAGGCTCTGGAGACGGAAGGGCTGACGATCGCCGACATCCAGCTGCAGAACCTGCAGCACGCCGACGGCCGCGCCGCCCTCGACGCCGGCTCGGTCGATGCGTGGGCGGGCCTGGACCCGATCATGGCCGCTGCCGAGGCGGAGTCGGGCGCCGAGCTGCTCTACCGCAACGTGGACTTCAACTCCTATGGCTTCCTCAATGCCACCGAGGAGTTCCTGACCGACCACCCCGACGTCGCGCAGGTCGTCGTCGACGCCTACGAGGAGGCCCGCGCGTGGGCCCTGGAGAACCCCGACGAGACCGCGGCACTCCTCGCCGAGGTCGCCGGCATCGATCTCGCCGTGGCCGAGACGGTGATCACCGAGCGCTCCAACCTCGATGTCAGCGGCATCCCCGGCGACGACCAGCTGGCGGTGCTGGAGAAGATCGGTCCGGTGCTCGTGGAGTCCGGGTCGATCCAGGGCGGTCAGGCCGCGGTCGACGACGCGCTCGCCACCCTCATCGACGACAGCTTCGCCCGTACGGCCACGGAGGACCAGTGAGCACCGACGTCCGACAGGGCCGCGCCTCGACTCTCGATCACGACCCCGACCGGAGCGTGACGACCGTCACGGCTCCTCCGGTCACCGCCCCCGTCGCTCCGGCGACGGGGGCTCCCGCGCGCCGGGAGTTCTGGGCGCGGCCCGGGATCCGCGTCATCGGCGGCCTCGTCGTCCCGGCTCTGCTTCTCCTCGCTTGGCAGGTCGCCTCCAGCACCGGGGCCATCCCGGCCTACCGGCTGCCGCCGCCCGCGACGGTGGTCACCGCCGCGATCGAGATGGCGCAGACCGGTGAGCTGTGGCTGAACATCGCGATCTCGGTGCAGCGCGTGCTGCTCGGATTCGCCCTGGGGTCGGTCATCGGCATCGCCGCGGCCGCTCTGGTGGGCCTCACCCGCATCGGCGACGTGCTGCTGAGCCCGTCGCTCGCGGCGCTTCGGGCCATTCCGTCCCTCGCGCTCGTCCCGCTCCTGCTGCTGTGGATGGGAATCGGCGAGGAGTCGAAGGTCACCCTCATCGCCATCGGCGCCTTCTTCCCGGTCTTCACCACCGTCGCCGGCGCCCTCCGTCACGTCGACGCGCACCTGGTCGAGATGGGGCGGTCGTTCAGCCTGCGCGGCTGGGATCTCTTCCGCACCATCCAGCTTCCCGCCGTCCTGCCGGCGCTCGTGTCGGGTCTGCGCCTCGGCATGGCACAGGCGTGGCTGTTCCTGGTCGCTTCCGAGCTTCTGGGCGCGGCGATGGGGCTCGGCTTCCTGCTCACGATCTCGCAGCAGACCGGACGGGTCGACCGGATCCTCCTCACGATCGTTCTGCTGGCCCTCCTCGGTGCACTCTCGAACGCCATTCTCAGCGTGGTGCAGAAGCGGCTCCTGCGGCGGTGGGTGTGACCACCCCTCAGGCCCTCGATCGCTCCGCGCTGCGCTTTGCCCCGCCGAGGGGTCTCGCCGCCGATGCCAACGTCACCGCCGAGGCCTACGAACGCGGCGCCGCTGATCCCCTCGGATTCTGGGACGATGCCGCCCGACGCCTGGACTGGACGACGCCGTGGCAGCGGACGCTGGCGTGGACGCCACCCGATCCCGACGACCCCGCCGTGATCCCCTCGGCGACCTGGTTCGGAGGCGGACGCCTGAACGTCGCGGTCAACTGCGTCGACCGTCACGTGGCAGCCGGCCGCGGCGACACGGTGGCGCTCTACTTCGAAGGGGAGCCGGGAGATCGGCGCCGGGTCACCTACGCCGACCTGCAGCGGGAGGTCGCGCGTGCTGCGCACGCGCTGACCGCTCTGGGTGTCACGGCGGGCGACCGGGTGGTGGTGTACCTGCCGGTGCTCGTCGAGACCGTCGTCGTCGCGCTCGCGTGCGCACGGATCGGCGCCGTGCACTCCCTCGTCTTCGGCGGATTCTCGGCCGAGGCCCTCCGCTTCCGACTGCAGGACACCGGGGCCAAGCTGCTCGTCACCTCCGACGGGCAGTTCCGCCGGGGCGGGGCGGTGGAGGTGAAGTCGACGGCGGATGCCGCGGCTGAGGGCCTCGCCGACCTCGAGCACGTCCTGGTGGTGCGGCGCACCGGGCACGAGGTGCCGTGGACGACGGGGCGCGACCTCTGGTGGCACGAGATCACGGCGGCGCAACCCGACGTGCACGCCGCGAGCGACGTCGATGCGGAGCATCCGCTCTTCATCATCTACACCTCGGGTACGACCGGCCGGCCCAAGGGGCTCGTCCACACCTCGGGGGGATATCTCACCCACGCATCGTGGGCGCACTGGGCCCACTTCGACGCCAAGGCCGACGACGTCCACTGGTGCACCGCCGACCTCGCGTGGGTCACCGCGCACACGTACGAGCTGTACGGGCCGCTCTCCAACGGGCTCACCCAGGTGATCTACGAGGGAACGCCGGACACCCCCGAGCGGACGCGCCATCTGGAGATCATCGAGCGCTACGGGGTGACGGTCTACTACACCGCCCCGACGCTCATCCGCACCTTCATGGCGTGGTTCGGCGAGAGCCTGCCCGCCGGGTTCGACCTGTCGAGCCTGCGCCTCCTCGGCACCGTCGGCGAGGCGATCAACCCTGCCGCGTGGCTGTGGTTCCGCGAGGGCTTCGGGCGGGGGGAGCTCCCCGTGATCGACACCTGGTGGCAGTCCGAGACCGGTGCGGCGATGGTCGCCCCGCTCCCGGGGGCGACGACCCTCGCGCCCGGCTCACCCACGCGCCCGCTCCCCGGTATCGACGTCGCCGTGGTCGATGACGACGGCGCCGAGATCGACCCGGGCGGGGCCGGCACCCTCGTGGTGAGACGCCCGTGGCCGGGGATGGCCCGCACCGTGTGGGGCGACCCCGCACGGTATCGGAGCGCCTACTGGTCGACCTTCGCCGGTCGCGGCGAGTGGGGCGGATACTACGTCGCCGGCGACGGCGCGACCCGCGACGAGGACGGCAACATCCGCATCCTCGGCCGCCTCGACGACGTCGTGAACGTCTCGGGGCACCGGTTGTCGACCATCGAGATCGAGTCGGCACTGGTCGCCCGCGACGACGTCGCCGAGGCGGGTGCCACCGGGGTGAGCGACCCGGTGACCGGCCAGCGCGTGGTCGTCTTCGCCGTCGCCGCCGGCCACGCGCGACCCGACGAGGCGACCCTCCGCGACGAGGTGGCCCGCGCGATCGGTCCGGTCGCCCGCCCCCACCGCGTGGTGTGCGTGCCGGAGCTCCCCAAGACCCGGTCGGGGAAGATCCTCCGGCGCCTGCTCGCCCAGCTCTGGGAGGCCGACCTCGATCGGCGTGCCGGGCGCGCGCCGGCGCCGCTCGGCGACACCACCTCCCTGCAGAATCCCGAGGCCGTCGCGGCGATCGCCGCGGCCCTGGCCGCCCACTGACCCCCGACTCCCCTCCGGAAAAGGACCCATGACCGACGACCATCGCTTCGGCTTCCGCACCCGCGCCCTGCATGCCGGCGGCACACCCGACGCCGCCACCGGCGCCCGGGCCGTTCCGATCTACCAGAGCACCTCGTTCGTCTTCGACGGCGCCAAGGACGCCGCCAACCTCTTCGCCCTGCAGAAGTACGGCAACATCTACTCGCGCATCGGCAACCCCACCGTGGCGGCCCTCGAGGAGCGCCTCGCCTCACTCGAGGGGGGCATCGGCGCGGTGGCGACGGCGTCGGGCATGAGTGCGGAGTTCATCACCTTCGCCGCCCTCGTCGGCGCGGGAGACCACGTGGTCGCGTCGGCGCAGCTGTACGGCGGCACGGTCACCCAGCTGGATGTCACGCTCCGGCGTTTCGGCGTGGAGACGACCTTCGTCGCCTCCACCGAACCGGCCGACTACGCCGCCGCCATCCGGCCGGAGACCAAGGTGCTCTACGTCGAGACGATCGGCAACCCGTCCGGGTCGATCGCCGACATCGAGGGACTCGCCGAGGTCGCCCACGCCGCCGGCATCCCGCTGGTCGTCGACTCGACCCTCGCCACGCCCTACCTCGCGCGCCCCCTCGAGCACGGCGCCGACATCGTCATCCACTCGGTGACGAAGTTCCTCGGCGGACACGGGACGACCCTCGGCGGGGTGGTGATCGAGAAGGGCACGTTCGACTGGGGCAACGGCAAGTTCCCGCAGATGACCGAGCCGGTGGCCTCGTACGGCGGAATCCGGTGGTGGGACAACTTCGGCGAGTACGGCTTCCTCACCAAGCTCCGCAGCGAGCAGCTGCGCGATATCGGACCGGCACTGAGCCCTCAGTCGGCGTTCCAGCTCCTGCAGGGGGTCGAGACGCTCCCGCAGCGGATCGACGCCCACCTCGCCGGGGCGCGCATCGTCGCCGAATGGCTGAACGAGGACCCCAGGGTCTCCTACGTGACCTGGGCGGGGCTCTCCGAGCACCCCCATCACGAGCGCGCGGAACGGTACCTTCCGCTCGGCCCGGGCTCGGTCTTCGCCTTCGGCATCCGCCCCGCGAGCACCGGCGGCGGGATCGACCCCGATGAGGCCCGTGCGGCGGGGGAGCGGTTCATCGACTCCCTGCAGCTCGCCTCGCACCTGGCCAACATCGGCGATGCGCGCACCCTCGTCATCCATCCCGCCTCCACGACCCATCAGCAGCTGAGCGCCGAACAGCTGAGCGCCGCGGGTGTCCCCGCCGACCTCGTGCGCATCTCGGTGGGGCTGGAAGACCCCGAAGACATCCTGTGGGACCTCGACCAGGCCCTCACCGCCGCGACGGGAGCGACCCGATGACCGATCCGTCCTGCGCCCTGCCCACCGTCCGTCCGTCGGCCGTGCCCGACGAACAGCCCGGCACGCCGGACGGCGCGGCGTGCGCGCTGCCCTCCGCCGCCGTGCCGGGTCGCACGTGGCAGGGCCCCGGCCCGCAGGAACGCTTCGAGATCCTCCGCCGCACACGATCGGTCGCGATCGTCGGCGCCTCCGACAACCCCGCGCGCGCCAGCTTCTTCGTCGCGACCTATCTGCTGGGGAGCGCGCCGTACGACGTGTACTTCGTCAACCCCCGCGCCCACACCATCCTCGGGCGGCCCGCTTACGCGTCGCTGGCGGATCTGCCGGTCACCCCCGACCTGGTCGACGTCTTCCGTCGCCACGACGACCTGCCGGCCGTCGCGGCCGAGGCGGTCGCTGCCGGTGCGAAGACCCTGTGGCTGCAGCTCGGCTCGTGGCACGAGGATGCCGCCGCCCTCGCGGAGGAGGCCGGGTTGTCGGTCGTCATGGATCGGTGCGTCAAGATCGAACACGCGCGGTTCCACGGAGGACTTCACCTCGCGGGATTCGACACCGGCGTGATCAGCTCACGGCGGCAACTGCTCAGCCGACGCGCGGACCTGTAGAATGGTCGGATGGCGCGGCTCGGCCGACCGCCCCGCGCCCGAGGACTTCTCCGCCGACATCCTTTCGAACCAGGAGGTTCAGCCATGGCCGGAACCAACCAGGGCATCATCGAGCCCCCCATCGACAGCCTTCTCGAGAAGGTCGACTCGAAGTACCAGCTCGTCATCTACGCCGCCCGTCGTGCGCGTCAGATCAACGACTACTACTCCGACCTGCACGAGGGGAACCTCTTCGACAACGTCGGTCCGCTCGTGGACTCCACGGTCGAGGACAAGCCGTTGACGATCGCCCTTCACGAGATCAACGAAGACAAGCTGCGCCTGCGGGCCGCCGAGTAAGTCGTTCTCGAGTCCCTGCCCGGGGTGGCTGTCGGCCACCCCGGGCATACTTGTGCCCGTCCCCGCGAGATCTGGAGCATCGATGACCTCACTGCGTCTGTTCACGTCCGAATCCGTCACCGAGGGGCATCCCGACAAGATCTGCGACCAGATCTCGGACAGCATCCTCGACGCGATCCTCGCCGAAGACCCGCACGGTCGGGTCGCCGTGGAGACCCTCGTGACGACGGGTCTCGTCCACGTCGCCGGCGAGGTCTCCACGGCCGCGTACGTCGAGATCCCCGCGATCGTGCGTTCCGTCGTCAACCGCATCGGCTACACCTCCAGCGACACCGGCTTCGACGGCGACTCGTGCGGTGTGAGCGTCTCGATCGGAGCGCAGTCGTCCGACATCGCCGCGGGTGTCGACAAGGCGTTCGAGCGGCGCGAGGGCGGATCGATCGACCCGAACGACGAACAGGGCGCGGGTGACCAGGGCATCATGTTCGGCTACGCCACCACCGAGACTCCGCAGCTCATGCCCATGGCAGCGTGGACGGCGCACCGCATGGCCGAGCGCCTGGCCGCGGCGCGACGCGACGGCAGCCTCCCCTTCCTCCGTCCCGACGGCAAGACACAGGTCACCCTGGGCTACGACGGGGTGGTGCCGCGCACCGTGGAGTCGGTGGTGCTCTCCACGCAGCACCACCCCGACATCTCGCAGAAAGCGCTCCGCGGTGCGGTGCGCGACGAGGTCATCGAGCCCGTGCTCGAGGCGACGGGGCTCGACATCTCGGGCGTGAAGTTCTACATCAACCCGGCGGGTCCCTTCGTCGTCGGCGGACCCAAGGGCGACGCGGGACTCACGGGTCGGAAGATCATCATCGACACCTACGGCGGCGCCGCCCGCCACGGGGGCGGGGCCTTCAGCGGCAAGGATCCCTCGAAGGTCGACCGGTCGGCGGCGTACGCGATGCGCTGGGTGGCCAAGAACGCCGTCGCCGCCGGCCTCGCCGACCGCCTCGAAGTCCAGGTCGCCTACGCGATCGGCAAGGCCAAGCCCGTCGGTCTGTACGTCGAGACCTTCGGCACGGGACACGTGCCCGACGAGGTCATCACCGCCGCCATCCGCGAGGTGTTCGACCTGCGTCCGCGTGCGATCATCCAGCAGCTCGGGCTCCTTCGTCCGATCTACGCGCAGACGGCGGCGTACGGCCACTTCGGCCGTGAGCTCCCCGATTTCACCTGGGAGCGCACCGACCGGGTCGACGACCTGCGCGCCGCCGCAGGACTGTGAGTCCGTCTGGTCCGAGAGGGCCTCGGCGCCCATGAGCGGGGCGCGGGTGGCGCGGGTCCTCATCGACTCTCCGCTGCCGCAGTTGGACCGGCTGTTCGACTACGCCGTGCCCGAGGCGTTCGCGGGGGAGGTGGCACCGGGCGTCCGTGTGAAGGTGCCGCTGCGCAGCGCCGGACGGGTCGTGGACGCCTATGTCGTCGAGGTCGATGACGAACCGGATGTCGCCGAGCGGCCGCTCTCCGACATCGACGCCGTCGTCTCGCCGGTACCGGTCCTTCCGGCGGCGCTCTACCGGCTGGCCCGTCGAGCGGCCGACCGGGCCGCCGGGTCGGCCTCCGACATCCTGCGCCTGGTGATCCCCAAGCGCATGGTGCGCGCCGAGAAGGTGTGGCTTGCGAGCGAGAGGGCGGCCGCTCCGGAGGTCTCGCCGGACGCCGAGAGCAGGGCTCGAGCGACGCTCGACCGATTCCCCGGACTCGCGGCGGCGCTCCGCGACGGCGAGCGTCTCGCCGTGGACGCCCCGCCGCACCAGGTCCCCACCCCGTCGGGCGACGTGGGCGGGTGGGCGGACCTCCTGGCGGCCGCGGCGGTCGACACCCTCGCGGCGGGCAGGAGCGCCGTCGTGGTCGTCCCCGACCATCGCGACCAGGCGCAGATCGAGCGCGCCCTGGCCTCGCGAGTGGACGCTGCGGCCGTCGTCCGCGACGACGCGCGCCAGCCGGGCCCTGCCCGGTACGCCGGCTTCCTTCGGATGCTCTCCGACGCCCCGTGCATCGTCGTCGGCAACCGGTCCGCCGTCTACGCCCCGGTGCACCGGATCGGCCTCGTGGCAGTCTGGGATGACGGAGACCCGCTCCTGGCCGAACCGCTGTCGCCCGGCGTGCACGCGCGCGATGCCGCCCTCATCCGTCAGGAGATCGACGGCTGCGCCCTCCTCTTCGCCGGCCACAGCCGCACCACCGACGTGGAGCGGCTCGTGCAACTCGGCTTCGTCCGCGACGTCCCCGCATCGCGTCGCCGTTCGCCCCGGATCGTGCTGAGCGCCACGCAGGAGGGAGAGCGCCGCGGGGTGCGCATCCCGTCGAGTGCGTTCCGGGCCGCTTCGGACGCCCTCGCCCACGGGCCGGTCCTCGTCCAGGTCGCGCGGCCCGGATACGCCCCCGTGCTGGTGTGCGCCGAGTGCCGCCGGCCCGCCCGGTGTCGGCACTGCGAGGGGCCGCTTCACGCGCGGAGTGTGGGTGCCGTGCCCGAGTGCTCCTGGTGTGCGCGCCAGGCGCGAGCCTGGACCTGCGTGCACTGCGGCTCCGAGAAGGTGCGTCTGGCCTCATCGGGAAGTGAGCGCACCGCTGAGGAGCTCGGCCGCGCCTTCCCCGGGGTACGCGTCGTCATCTCCGACGGCCGCCACGTGGTGGAGGAGGTCGCTGCGGCTCCCGCACTCGTGATCGCCACCCGGGGCGCCGAACCCCCCGCGGAGGGCGGCTATCGTGCCGTGGTGCTTCTGGACGGGGAGCGGATGCTGCTCTCCGACGACCTGCGGATCGGCGAGGCGGCGCTCCGGTGGTGGTCGAACGCCGCCGCCCTCGCCGCTCCGGATGCCCCGGTGCATCTGGTCGGCGTGACCGGCGCCGTCGCCCGAGCCCTGGCGACCTGGTCGCAGGCGGCCTACGCCCGCTCGGAGCTCGCCGCGCGGGCGCCGCTTCGGATGCCGCCGGCGGTTCGGGTGGCCGCGGTCGACGGCGATGCGCAGAGCGTCGAGGCGGCGGTGACGGCGCTCCGCCAGGCCGTCCCCGCACTGGACGATGAGAGCGTCCTGGGCCCCGCCCCCCGCGGCGAGGCCGGGGTGCGGGCCCTGGTGCGGTTCGACTACCGCGTCGGTGCCGACGTCTCCGAGTCCCTCCGCTCCTCCGTCGTCGCGGCTGCCCTCCGCACCCGTCGCGCCCGTGGTCGCACCCCGGCATCCGGCGGTGCGCCGCCTACACTCAGAGTGCGGGTGGACCTGCCCGACCTCGATCTGTGAGAGCCCCTATGCGTCTCGTCTTCGCCGGAACCCCCGCACCGGCCGTGCCGTCGTTGCGCGCCCTTCACGCGTCATCCCACGACATCGTGACCGTCGTGACGCGCGATGATGCGCCCGTGGGGCGCAAGCGCGTACTGACCCCGTCGCCGGTCGCCTCCGTCGCCGACGAACTCGGTCTGCCGCTTCTGAAGACCCGTCGATTGGATGACGCGGCGACGACCGCGATCGAACGCGCCCACCCCGACCTCGGGGTCATCGTGGCCTACGGCGGCCTCGTGCGCGAGCCGCTGCTGTCGACGCCTCGTCACGGCTGGATCAACCTCCATTTCTCGCAGCTGCCGCGGTGGCGGGGTGCCGCGCCGGTGCAGCACGGGCTGATCGCCGGCGACGCCGAGATCGCCGCCAGCGTCTTCCGGCTCGTGGCCGAGCTCGATGCCGGCGACGTCTTCGACGAGGTGGTGCTCCCCACACCCGACGGTGCCACGGCGGGGGAGGTGCTGGAACTCCTCGCCGACCGGGGCGCGACTGTTCTGCGTGCGGTCGTCGATGCGATCGCCGACGGCTCGGCGACGGCGCGGCCCCAGCAGGGCGCACCGACGTTCGCGCCCAAGCTCGGCGACGCCGACGGTCGCCTCGACTGGAACGGCACGCGCGACGAGGTGCTCCACCGGTTCCGCGGGGTGACGCCCGAGCCGGGCGCCCATACAACCCTCGACGGCGCTCGGGTGAAGGTGCTGCGCGCCCGGGCGGCCGCTCCCGACGCGCCCCGGCTGTCGCCGGGGCGTCTGGCGGCGCACGGTCGCGCAGTCATCGTGGGGACCGCCACCGAGCCCGTCGTGCTCGACACCGTCCAGCCTGCCGGGCGCGGGCCGATGGTCGCCGGTGACTGGTTCCGCGGACTCAGGCAGAGCGAGCCGGTGCTGGGATCATGAGCGCCCTGAATCCCGCACGACTCGTGGCCTTCGAGACGATCCGCTCCGTGCACGACTCCGATGCCTACGCCAATCTGCTCCTTCCCACCGCGATCCGCCGCGCCGGGCTCGACGCCGCCGACGCAGGGCTCGCGACCGAGCTCACCTACGGAACGCTCCGACGGGAGAACACCTACGACGCGGTCATCGCCGTCGCCGCCGCCCGCGCGGTCGACCTCATCGATCCGCCCGTGCTCGATGCCATCCGTCTCGGCGTCCACCAGTTGCTCTCGACCCGTGTCGCGTCGCACGCGGCCGTCAACGAGTCGGTCGAGCTCGCCCGCCGCGCTGCGGGACGAAGCGCCGGGGGCTTCGCCAACGCGGTGCTCCGGCGGGTCTCACGCGACACACCGGGCGATTGGATGACCCGGATCGGCGAGACGGCGCGCTCCGACGACGAGCGACGGGGCCTGCTCACCTCCCACCCCGTCTGGGTCGTGCGCGCCTTCCGCCGGGCGCTGGCAGCCGAACGACGCGCCGATGAGCTCGATGAGCTCCTTCACGCCGACAACGTCTCACCGCGGGTGACCTTCGCCGCCCTCCCGGGGCTCGCCGAGGTGCCGCAGGGCGCGCGGCGCACCGACTTCTCGCCCGTCGGGTTCCGCTCGCCCGGCGGCGACCCCGAAGCCCAGGTGACCGCGTCGGGCGGTCGCATCCGCGTGCAGGACGAGGGATCGCAGATCGCCGCCCTCGCTCTCACCCGGGCCCGTCCCGCGCGGGCGGGGGAGCGGTGGCTCGACCTGTGCGCGGGTCCGGGTGGGAAGACGGCGATCCTCGCGGCCGAGGCTCTCGCGGCAGGCGCACAGCTCGAGGCCAACGAGGTCAATCCCGCTCGGGCGGGACTGGTGCGGCAATCCGTCGCCGGGGTGCCGCTGGATGTCCCGGTCAGCGAGGAGGACGGTCGCACCCGGGCACGCGCCGGCGGGTACGACCGCATCCTCGTCGATGCTCCCTGCACGGGGCTCGGTGCGCTGCGCCGGCGGCCGGAGGCCCGCTGGCGCAAATCACCGTCTGACGTCGCCGACCTCGTCGATCTGCAGCGCGGGCTCCTCGATGCGGCCATCGACGGGCTGACGCCCGGGGGCCTGGTGGCCTATGTCACCTGCTCGCCGCACCTCGCCGAGACCGCGGGCGTCGTTGCGGACATCGTCCGAGCCCGCGGCGACGACGTCGAGGAGCTCGATGCCCGCGCCGTCATCACCGCGTTCAGCGCGAGCGACCCCGACCTCCTGCCCCAGGCCGACGGATCGGGCCGCGCGCAGCTGTGGCCGCACCGGCACAACACCGACGCGATGTCGATCTCGCTGCTTCGGCGGCGCTGACGATCGCACATCGGGCACCGCCGCGGTGTGCCGACATAATGGTCCGGTGCACGCCGACCACGACTCCGCCGCAGCGGTCAGGATCAATCCCAGCATCCTGGCCGCGGACTTCGTCCACATGGCCGACGATCTCGCCCGCATCGCCGCCGCGGATTTCGTGCATGTGGACGTCATGGACAATCACTTCGTCCCGAATCTGACCTTCGGTCCGCAGATGGTCCAGCGCATCCAGGACACCAGCCCCGTCCCGCTCGATGTCCACCTCATGATCGACGACCCCGAGCGGTGGGCGCCGGGGTACGCCGAGATCGGCGCCGCCTCGGTGACCTTTCACCTCGAGGCGGCGAGCGAACCTGTGGCCGTCGCACGGCGTCTGCGCGCGATCGGCGCCCGGGCCGGGGTCGCCGTCAAGCCCGCGACCCCGGTCGAGTCGCTCTACGACGTGCTCGACGAGTTCGACCAGATCCTCGTCATGACCGTCGAACCGGGATTCGGCGGGCAGTCCTTCCTGCCCGAGACGATGCCCAAGCTCAGCGCCCTCGCGGCCGAGGCCAGACGACGCGGTTCGGAGGTGTGGCTGCAGGTCGACGGCGGCATCGGCGAATCCACCATCGCGCAGGCCGCCGAGGCCGGTGCCGACACCTTCGTCGCGGGGTCGGCGGTCTTCGGCTCCGACAACCCCGAGCGGGCGATCATCGCGCTGCGTGATCAGGCACGCCATCACCACCGTCATTCCCGCCGCTGATCGGAGAACGCCCATGACCGACCGCTCCGAGGACCGGCCCGCAGCTCCCGGGCCGGATCCCGCCGACGGTGGCACCGAGGCGGCGACACCCTCGAGCACCGAGGCGCTCCGCGTGGCAGGGGTCCGCGGAGCGAGGTGGCTGCTGTCGGCCTACAGCGGTGAGCACGGCATCTACGGCGTGGTGCTCGTCACCGCCCTCATCGGCGCCGAGATCGAGGCGCCCACCGACCTCGACGTCATCTGGTTCGTCGCCGGAACCGTCGGGGTCTTCTGGCTGGCGCACATCTACGCCGCCGTCGTCGCCAGCCGGGCCCGCAGGCCCGTGCCCCCGCTCCGCGAGGGCATCCGCGACGGTGTGCGCCACTCCGGCGGGATGGCACTGGCGATGCTCATCCCGGTCTTCCTCCTCGCCACCGGGACCTGGGGTGTGCTGGACGAGTGGACGGCCTACTTCCTCGCGCTCGGCAGCGGTGTGGTCATCCTGGGGCTGATCGGCTACCTCAACGCCCGGCGCAACGGTGCGACGTGGCCGTGGCGGATGCTCGGCGTCCTCGCGACGACGCTGCTGGGGCTGCTCGTCATCGGCCTCAGCATCCTCGTCCACTGACACCCCGCCGCGCCGGTCGGGTCCGCCCGTTCGCTACCCTGGCATGGTGAAGACTTTCGACGCGCTGTTCGCCGAGCTCACGGCGAAGGCCGTCGAGCGTCCCGCCGGATCGGGGACCGTCGCCGAGCTGGATTCCGGCGTCCACGCCATCGGCAAGAAGATCGTCGAAGAGGCCGCCGAGGTGTGGATGGCCGCCGAGTACGAATCCGATGAGCGCACCGCCGAGGAGATCTCACAGCTGCTGTACCACCTGCAGGTGATGCTCGTCGCGAAGGGACTCACGCTCGAGGACGTGTACCGACATCTCTGAGCGGTCCTCCCGTCCGTCCTCTCTCCCGAAAGCCATCCCACATGCTCAGAATCGCCGTGCCCAACAAGGGCTCCCTCGCCGACACCGCCTCGGCGATGCTCCAGGAGGCCGGGTACACCGGCCGACGTGATCCGAAGGATCTGCACGTCATCGACCCTGAGAACGAGGTCGAATTCTTCTACCTGCGTCCGAAGGACATCGCCACCTACGTCGGTTCCGGCGCGCTGGATGTCGGCATCACCGGCCGCGACCTGCTGCTGGATGCCCGCATGCCGGGCGCCCGCGAGATCGAAGCGCTCGGCTTCGGCGACTCGACCTTCCGCTTCGCCGGGCCCCCCGGCCGCTTCACCGATGTCGACGACCTCGAGGGTGTGCGGGTGGCGACCGCCTACCCCGGGCTCGTCGACGGCTTCCTCGACGAGCGCGGGGTCGCCGTCGATCTCGTCCCCCTGGACGGCGCAGTCGAGTCGGCCGTGCGCCTCGGCGTGGCCGATGCGGTGGCCGATGTGGTCTCGACGGGGACGACGCTGCGTCAGGCCGGGCTGGAGATCTTCGGACCGGCGATCCTGCAGTCCGAGGCGGTGCTCATCGGGGCACCGGTCGAGGCGGAGGGGACCGAGACCCTCCTGAGGCGCTTGCGGGGAGTCATGGTCGCTCGCCGATACGTGCTCATCGACTACGACCTGCCCGCCCGGCTCATCGACGAAGCCGTCGCGGTGGCACCCGGCATCGAGTCGCCGACCATCTCGCCGCTGCGCGATCCGGAGTGGGTCGCGGTGCGCGTGATGAGCCCGCGCAAGGGTGTGAACCAGGTGATGGACGCCCTGTACGCCATCGGTGCGCGGGCGATCCTCGTGACCGAGATCCACGCGGCGAGGCTCTGAGATGACCCTGGCCACCCGCGTCATCCCCTGTCTCGACGTCGCCGGCGGCCGCGTCGTGAAGGGCGTGAACTTCGTCGATCTGCGTGACATGGGCGACCCGGTCGAGCTCGCCAAGGCCTACTTCGACCAGGGCGCCGACGAAGTCACCTTCCTCGACGTGACCGCGACCGTCGACGAGCGTGCCACGACCTACGATGTCGTCCAGCGCACGGCGGAGCAGGTCTTCATCCCCCTGACGGTCGGCGGCGGAGTGCGATCGACCGACGACGTCGCACGACTGCTGTCGGTGGGAGCCGACAAGATCGGCGTGAACTCCGCCGCGATCGCGCGTCCGGATCTGCTCGACGAGATCGCCGACCGCTTCGGCGCGCAGGTGCTGGTGCTCTCGCTCGACGTCAAGCGGGTCTCACCCGATCGGCGTGCCGGCTCGGCGTCGGGCTTCGTGGTGACCACCCACGGCGGGCGCACCGAGACCGACCTGGATGCACTCGTCTGGGCCCGAGAGGCTGTGGAGCGGGGAGCGGGCGAGCTGCTGGTCAACTCGATCGACGCCGACGGAACCAAACAGGGTTTCGACCTGGAGCTGATCGCGGCGATGCGCGAGGTGGCTCGCGTTCCCGTCATCGCCTCCGGTGGCGCGGGCGCCCTCGAGCACTTCGCTCCGGCCATTACGGCCGGAGCCGACGCGGTGCTGGCCGCCTCGGTGTTCCACACCGGTCAGCTGCGGGTCGGCGAGGTGAAAGAGGCGATAGCGCGCCACGGCATTCCGGTCCGGCGAACGGAGAGGGATCGATGACCGAGGCCGAGCTTTCCGGAGACGTCGAGGACCGCATCGCTCGCGTCCGCTTCACCGATGACGGCCTCGTCGCGGCGATCGTCCAGCAGTGGGACACCCGCGAGGTGCTCATGCTCGGATGGATGGATGCCGAGGCGCTGCGTCGCACGCTGACCGAAGGCCGGGTCACGTTCTGGTCGCGATCGCGACAGGAGTACTGGCGCAAAGGCGACACCTCCGGCCACGCGCAGTTCGTCCGCGGCGCGCGACTGGACTGCGACGGCGACGCGATCCTCGTCGAGGTCGATCAGATCGGCGTCGCCTGTCACACCGGCACCCGAACGTGTTTCGACGCCGACGATCTGGACCCGGCGGTCGGCACCGCGCCCGTCGGCGATCCGTCGTGAGTTCCTCCGGAGGGGTGCGCGGCGGTCCGTCCGTCCGTCCTCGTTCGCTGGCGGTGCTGCTGATCCTGGTGGCCGGTGCGACCGGGGTGATCGCTTCGACCCAGACCTGGCTGACGGTGACCATCGAGGACGGGGCGCGCGACCTGCTTCCCGTCAGCGGCGCGGCAGCGCTTCCCGTGCTCGCGCCCCTCAGCCTGACCGCCCTGGCACTGGGCGCGGCCCTCGCCATCGCGGGCACCGTGCTGCGTTACATCTTCGGGGTCCTCACCGTCGTGATCGCCGCGACCCTCGGTGTCGTCACGGGTGTCGTCGCCCTCACGGCACCCGTTGCCTCCGTCGTCTCGGCGGTGACCGAGGCGACGGGGATCGCGGGCGTCGAGGCCGTGGGCGATCTCGTCACGGACATCGCCACCACGCCGTGGCCGCTCATCACGCTCGCGGCATGCGCCGTTCTTCTCGGCGCCGGCGTGCTGATCCTCGCCACGGCGCACCGATGGCCGGGCGCGGGGCGGAAGTACCGCACGACCGCGGAGGTCGTACCCGACGGCGCGGCCACGCGGCGCACCGAGGCGATCGACTCGTGGGATGAGCTGTCGCGCGGACAGGATCCGACGGTCTGACCGATAGACTGGCGGTGGTGTGTCCCGGCGTCCTGGAGGATATTCATGAGCAACCACATCGGTGATCCCGGCCACGGCAATTCGCCGGCGGCATGGACGGCTGTCGTCATCATGCTCGTCGGCTTCACCGTCGGAACCGTCGCGTTCTTCTTCGACGTGCCGGTGGTGGTGTGGGCCTCGGCCGGTCTGATCGTCGTGGGTCTGCTCGTGGGCTGGGGCATGTCGAGAGCCGGCTACGGCGTCGGCGGGGCCAAGACAACGGCGAAAGAGCATTGAACGCGGGCGCTGGGCGAACATCGGCGGGCATCGATCTGCTCGCCGAACTGACGGCCGGCGCCGTCGCGGACGCCGAGCGTCGCTCCGCGGACACCCCGCTGGCTCAGGTGGAGCGCACCGCGCTGGCCCGCCCCGCGGCCAAGGATGCGCGCGCTGCGCTCGCCCCGAGCGCCGGGGTGAAGATCATCGCGGAGGTCAAGCGCGCGAGTCCTTCGCGCGGGCCGCTCGCCGACATCCCCGACCCCGCCGCGCAGGCGCGGCGGTATCAGCAGGGCGGCGCCTCGGCCATCTCGGTCCTCACCGAGGAACGTCGCTTCTCGGGCAGCCTCGCCGACCTCGACGCCGTCGTGGCGGCGGTCGATCTGCCCGTTCTGCGCAAGGACTTCATCGCCACCGAGTACCAGGTCGTCGAGGCCCGAGCCGCCGGGGCCGACCTGGTGCTCCTCATCGTCGCCGCCCTCGCGCAGGATGACCTCGTCCGGCTGCACCGCCTCATCGGCGAGCTCGGCATGACCGCTCTCGTCGAGACGCACAGCGCCGACGAGGTGTCCCGGGCGATCGACCTCGGCGCGTCGGTGATCGGCGTCAATGCCCGCGACCTGTCGACGTTCGAGCTGGACCGTGACCTGTTCGGGCGCCTGGAACCCCTCATCCCCGAAGGAACCATCCGCATCGCGGAA
Source organism: Microbacterium sp. CCNWLW134 (assembly GCF_037083565.1). NCBI lineage: Bacteria > Bacillati > Actinomycetota > Actinomycetes > Micrococcales > Microbacteriaceae > Microbacterium > Microbacterium sp. CCNWLW134. Next base: position 1,356,228 of record NZ_JBAOJU010000001.1, read on the forward strand.
TCTGCGGTGTCGTCTCCGGACGACGTCGCGCACTACCGCGATCACGGTGCCGACGTGGTCCTCATCGGCGAAGCCCTCGTGACGGGCGACCCGGTGGCGACCCTCGGGCGGTTCCTTGCGGCGGGAGACCATCCCGCCGGCCGAAACCGGAAGGAGCGGACATGAGTCTGCGTGAAGCCGCAGGGCCATTCTTCGGCGAGTTCGGCGGGCGGTTCATGCCCGAATCGCTCATCGCCGCCATCGACGAGCTGAGCGCGGAGTACGACCGCGCGAAGAACGACCCGGTTTTCCAGGAGGAGTTCCTCGAACTGCTGCGCAGCTACGCGGGTCGACCGTCCATCATCACGGAGGTGCCGCGGTTCGCCGCGCACGCCGGTGGTGGCCGGGTGTTCCTCAAGCGCGAGGATCTCAACCACACCGGTTCGCACAAGATCAACAATGTCCTCGGGCAAGCCCTGCTCACCCGCCGCCTCGGCAAGAAGCGCGTCATCGCCGAAACCGGCGCCGGCCAGCACGGCGTGGCCACGGCGACGGCGGCGGCGCTGTTCGGGCTCGAGTGCACCATCTACATGGGCGAGGTCGACACCGAGCGCCAGGCGCTCAACGTCGCACGGATGCGCCTGCTCGGGGCCGAGGTCGTTCCGGTGACCACGGGCTCGCGCACCCTCAAGGACGCGATCAACGAGGCCTACCGCGACTGGGTGTCCAGCGTCGAGACGACCAACTACATCTTCGGCACGGCCGCGGGTCCCCACCCGTTCCCTGCCATGGTGCGCGATTTCCAGAAGGTCATCGGCGAAGAGGCGCGCCGGCAGCTCCTCGACGAGGTCGGTCGACTGCCCGACGCGGTCTTCGCGTGCGTGGGCGGGGGATCGAACGCGATCGGCATGTTCGACGCCTTCCTGGATGACGCCGATGTGCGCCTCTACGGGGTCGAAGCCGCCGGCGACGGCGTGGACACCGTACGCCATGCGGCGTCCATCGAGCGGGGCCGCCCGGGCGTCCTCCACGGCGCGAAGACCTTCGTCCTGCAGGACGAGGACGGGCAGACCGTGGAGTCCCATTCGATCTCCGCAGGCCTGGACTATCCGGGCGTCGGACCCGAGCACGCATGGCTCGCCTCGATCGGTCGGGCAGACTACATCCCCGCCACCGACGCCGAAGCGATGGCGGCTCTGCGGCTGCTCTCCGAGACGGAGGGCATCATTCCCGCCATCGAGTCGGCGCACGCTCTGGCCGGCGCGATGCGCATCGGCGAGCAGCTGGGCCCCGATGCCGTCATCGCGATCTGCCTCTCCGGCCGCGGGGACAAGGACATGGACACTGCGGCACGCTACTTCGAGCTCTACGACGCAGGGATCGATCTCGCGGCAGCGGCGGCCGAACCCGTCGTCGACGCCGCGAAGGGCGAGGGCGTGAAGCTGTGACCTCATCCGTCTCGGCGGCGATCGACGCCGCCAAGGCCGATGGTCGCGGTGCCCTCGTCGGATACCTTCCGCTCGGCTTCCCCGACCTGGCCACGAGCATCGATGCCGCTGTCGCCCTGGCGGAGGCGGGAGCCGACGTCCTGGAGCTCGGCCCGCCGTATTCAGATCCGGTCATGGACGGCACCGTGATCCAGGAGGCGACGCAGACGGCACTGGCCGCCGGGTTCCGCCTCCGCGACACGTTCACCGCCGTCGCCGAGATCACGCGGCAGACCGACACCCCGGTGCTGGTGATGACGTACTGGAACCCCGTGATGCAGTACGGGGTCGACCGGTTCGCCGACGACCTGCACTCGGCCGGGGGAGCGGGACTGATCACGCCCGACGTCACTCCTGACGCTGCCGGGGACTGGATCGCGGCGTCCCGCCGCACCGACCTCGACCGGGTCTTCCTCGCCGCTCCCACCTCCACCGACGAGCGTCTCGACCTCATCGCGTCGAACTCGACGGGATTCGTCTACACGGTCTCCACGATGGGGATCACCGGCGTCCGCGAGGACCTCGACGCCGCCGCCCGAGGCCTCGTCGCGCGCCTGCGCGCGCACGGCGCCGAGCGCGCATGCGTCGGCATCGGCATCTCCAACGCCTCCCACGTTTCCGGCGTCCTGGAGTACGCGGACGGCGCCATCGTCGGAACGGCCCTCGTCCGCGCCCTGCGCGACGGCGGCATCCCCGCCCTGCGAGACCTCGCCGCCGAGTTGCACGAGGGCACGATGTCCGCGGGCGCCGGACGCCCCGCTTAGACTCGAATCCATGTCGTTCGCCCTCTCGAGCGCGGGAACCTCCGTGCTCGCCAGCATCCCGAGCCCCGAGATCAGCTTCATCCAGCTGGGACCGCTCCGCGTCTACTTCTACGCGCTGTGCATCATCGCCGGCATCGTGGTGGCGGTCCTGCTCACGAACCATCGACTGACCAAGCGCGGCGCAGAGCCGTGGGTCGTCATCGACATCGCCCTTCTCGCGGTGCCGCTGGCCATCGTCGGCGCCCGGATCTTCCATGTGCTCACCCACCTCGGCTTCTACTTCTACGAGGGCTCGAACCCGTGGAACCCCCTCCAGCCCGGCTCGGTCTGGGCCATCTGGGAGGGCGGGATCGCCATCTACGGTGCGCTGATCGGCGGCGCGGTCGGCGCGTGGCTCGGCTGCCGTTGGACGGGGATCCGCTTCTGGTCCTTCGCGGATGCGCTGGCCCCCGGCATCCTGCTCGCGCAGGCCATCGGGCGCTTCGGAAACTGGTTCAACCAGGAACTGTTCGGCCTTCCCACCGACCTGCCGTGGGGTCTGGAGATCGACTCCGACAACGCCGCGTTCCCCCCGGGGCTGCCCGCCGATACGCTGTTCCACCCGACCTTCCTCTACGAGGTGATCTGGAACACGGCGGGCGTCTTCGTGCTGCTGTGGGCGGGGAAGCGTCTGCGGATGCAGTGGGGACGGCTGTTCGGCCTCTACCTGATCTGGTACAGCGCCGGCCGCATCGTGTGGGAGTCGATCCGCATCGATCCGAGCGACATCTACCTGGGGCTGCGCACCAACGTCTGGGCCGCGATCTTCGGCGTCATCGTGGGTCTGGCCATCATCATCGTGCAGCGTCGGCGCCACCCCGGCACCGAGCCGTCGCCCTATGTGGCCGGTCGGGAGTGGAAGGGCCGGGGCACGGTACAATCGCAGGACACCAACGACTTCGTCGACCTCAGCGAACCACCGGCGAACGAGGTCGCCGAGAGCGATGCCACAAGCACAGCCGCCAAGAAGTAGGGGTGTTCATCAGCTGATTCGGGCCGACGTCGTCCCATCTTGAGCATCAATGTGAGGACGGTACGCATGGCCGCGAGTTCCGGCAGCAGCACCTCCACGTCGGTGGTGGGCGGTGGCTTCCCCGCCCGCCAGGGCATGTACAACCCGGCATTCGAGAAGGACGCCTGCGGGTTGGCGATGGTCGCGACGCTCCGAGGCGAACCGGGCCACGACATCATCGACCTGGCCCTGACGGCGCTGCGGAACCTCGAGCACCGCGGTGCGATCGGTTCGGATGCGGGCACCGGAGACGGAGCCGGCATCCTCACCCAGATGCCCGACGCCTTCTTCCGCGAGGTCGTCGACTTCGACCTGCCCCCGATGGGGGAGTACGCGGCGGGCATGGTCTTCCTGCCGCGCGACGAGGAGGCACGAGCCGAGCAGAAAGCCGGCATCGAACGGATCGCCGCCGGCGAGAACCTCGTCGTGCTCGGCTGGCGCGACGTGCCGGTCGCCGAGGAGCACCTGGGGAAGCTGGCCTTCGAGGCGCGCCCCGCCTTCGAGCAGATCTTCGTATCCCGTCCCGGTGAAGGCGATGCGCCGGCGCTGTCGGGCATCGATCTGGACCGGCGCACCTATCGGATGCGCAAGCGCGCCCGACACGAGCTCGACGCCTACTTCGTCTCGCTGTCGGCACGCACCATCGGCTACAAGGGCATGGTCACCACGCTCCAGCTCGAGCCGTTCTATCCCGACCTCCAGGATGAGCGCTTCGCCTCCGAGCTCGCCGTCGTGCACTCCCGGTACTCCACCAACACCTTCCCCTCCTGGCCGCTTGCGCAGCCGCTGCGGATGCTCGCGCACAACGGCGAGATCAACACCGTCAAGGGCAACCGCAACTGGATGCGGGCGCGGCAGTCGCAGCTGGAGTCGGAGCTCCTCGGCGACATCCGTCCACTGCTGCCGATCTGCACCGTCGGCTCCAGTGACTCCGCGTCGTTCGACGAGGTTCTCGAGCTGCTGACGCTGACCGGCCGGAGCCTTCCGCACGCGGTGATGATGATGGTGCCCGAGGCCTACGAGAAGCAGGCCGACATCGCCCCCGATCTCCGGGCGTTCTACGACTACCACGCGAATCAGATGGAGCCGTGGGACGGCCCCGCGGCGCTGATCTTCACCGACGGCACGCTCGTGGGTGCGACGCTCGACCGCAACGGCCTGCGTCCGGGACGCTGGACGGAGACGACCGACGGCTTCGTCGTGATCGGCAGTGAGACCGGGGTCCTCGACATCGCCCCCGAGCGCATCAAGCGTCGGGGCCGGTTGCGCCCGGGCCGGATGTTCCTCGTCGACACCGAGGCCGGACGCATCGTGGAGGACGACGAGATCAAGCGCGACCTCGCGACCATGCATCCCTGGCAGGAGTGGCTGAATGCGGGGCGCGTGCGCCTGGCCGATCTGCCCGAGCGCGAGCACATCGTCCACCCGATCGCCTCGATCACCCGTCGTCAGCGCACGTTCGGCTACACCGAGGAGGAGGTGCGGATCCTCCTGACCCCGATGGGCCAGAACGGCGCCGAGCCGCTCGGCGCGATGGGCAGCGACACCCCGGTCGCCGTCCTCAGCGACCGGCCGCGCCTGCTGTTCGACTACTTCGTCCAGCAGTTCGCGCAGGTCACCAACCCGCCGCTGGACTCGATCCGCGAAGAGGTCGTCACCTCCCTGTCGCTGGGGCTCGGGCCCGAGCGCAACCTGCTGTCGTGGGGACCGGACCACGCCCGCACGGTGATGCTCGACTTCCCCGTGATCGACAACGACGAGCTCGCGAAGATCCAGCACATCGACACGGCACTGCCCGATCGGTCGTCGGTGACGATCCGAGGTCTCTATCGCGTCGAGGCCGGGCACAAGGGCATGCGCAAGCGGCTCGAGCAGATGTGCACCGAGGTCGACCAGGCGATCGAGGACGGCGCGGAGCTCATCGTGCTCAGCGACCGCGACTCCAACAAAGACCTCGCACCGATCCCGTCGCTGCTCATGCTGGCTGCCGTCCACCATCACCTCATCCGACGTGAGACCCGCATGAAGGTCGGTCTCGTCGTCGAAGCCGGTGACGTGCGCGAGGTGCACCACATCGCCACCCTCATCGGCTACGGTGCGTCGGCGGTGAACCCCTACCTGGCGATGGAGACGGTCGAATACCTCGTCCGCGCGGGTTACATCACCGGCGTCACCCCCGAGAAGGCGGTGAAGAACCTCATCTACGCCCTCGGCAAGGGCGTGCTGAAGATCATGTCGAAGATGGGCATCTCCACCGTGTCGTCCTACGCCGGCGCCCAGGTCTTCGAGGCCGTCGGGCTGTCGCAGGAGCTCGTGGACACCTACTTCACGGGAACCGAGACCAAGCTCGGGGGCGTCGGGCTCGACGTCATCGCCGCCGAGAACGCCGCACGCCACGCCTACGCGTATCCCGAAGACGCCGCGGTGCGTGCGCACGAGCGGCTGTGGACCGGGGGCGAGTACCAGTGGCGCCGTGACGGATCGCCGCACCTCTTCAACCCCGACACCGTGTTCCGTCTGCAGCATGCGACGCGCACGCGGCGGTACGACATCTTCCGCGAATACACGAAGCTGGTCGACGATCAGGCGGCCGAGCTCAAGACCCTTCGTGGGCTGTTCCAGCTGCGGTCGGGGGTGCGCCCCCCGGTGCCCATCGACGAGGTCGAGCCCGTATCGGCGATCGTGAAGCGCTTCCAGACCGGAGCGATGAGCTACGGCTCGATCTCCCAGGAGGCGCACGAGACCCTCGCGATCGCGATGAACCGCATCGGCGGTCGATCGAACACCGGTGAGGGCGGCGAGGACGTCGAGCGCCTGCTCGACCCGGTGCGGCGCAGCTCGATCAAGCAGGTCGCATCGGGACGGTTCGGGGTCACGAGTCTCTACCTGACCGAGGCCGACGACATCCAGATCAAGCTGGCCCAGGGCGCCAAGCCCGGCGAGGGTGGACAGCTCCCTCCGGCGAAGGTGTACCCGTGGGTCGCGCGCACGCGCCACGCCACCGCAGGCGTCGGGCTCATCTCGCCACCGCCCCACCACGACATCTACTCGATCGAAGACCTCAAGCAGCTCATCTTCGACCTGAAGCGCTCCAACCCCGGCGCCCGGATCCACGTCAAGCTCGTGAGCCAGTCGGGGATCGGCGCGGTCGCGGCGGGCACGGCCAAGGCGCTGGCCGACGTCATCCTCGTCTCGGGGCACGATGGAGGTACGGGCGCGAGCCCGCTCAACTCGCTCAAGCACGCGGGCACCCCGTGGGAGCTGGGGCTGGCCGAGACGCAGCAGACGCTCATGCTCAACGGGATGCGCGATCGCGTGGTGGTGCAGGTCGACGGTCAGCTCAAGACCGGGCGCGATGTCATCATCGGCGCCCTCCTGGGCGCGGAGGAGTTCGGCTTCGCCACCGCACCGCTCGTGGTCTCGGGCTGCATCATGATGCGCGTGTGCCACCTCGACACCTGTCCGGTGGGCGTCGCGACGCAGAACCCGACGCTGCGGGCACGTTTCAACGGCAAGCCGGAGTTCGTGGTGAACTTCATGGAGTTCGTCGCCCAGGAGGTGCGCGAGTACCTCGCGGAGCTGGGGTTCCGCTCTCTCGACGAGGCCATCGGCCGCACCGAGATGCTCGACCTGAACGGCGCGATCGAGCACTGGAAGGCCAGTGGCCTCGACCTCACGCCCGTCCTCCACGGACCGAACTTCGCCGAAGACGAGCCGCGGCGCCACGGTCGCGCCCAGCTGCACGAGCTCGAGGAGCACTTCGACACGGTGCTCATCGAGCGAGCCCGCGACGTGATCGAGCGCGGCGGGTCTGTGACGATCGATCTGCCCATCCGCAACACCGAGCGCGCCGTCGGCACGCTCCTCGGGCATCACGTCACCCGTGCACGAGGGGAGAACGGTCTGCCCTCGGGATCGATCACCGTCAACCTCACCGGCTCGGCCGGTCAATCTCTCGGCGCATTCATGCCGGCGGGGATCACGCTGCGTCTCGAGGGCGACTCCAACGACTACGTCGGCAAGGGCCTGTCCGGGGGCCAGATCGTGATCCGCCCGCCGCGCGGAGCGTCGTTCGACGCGTCGAAGAACGTCATCGCCGGCAACGTCATCGGCTACGGGGCCACCCAGGGCACGATGTTCCTCCGGGGCGTCGTGGGGGAGCGGTTCCTCGTCCGCAACTCCGGCGCGACCGCGGTCGTCGAGGGCGTGGGCGATCATGCCCTCGAGTACATGACCGGAGGCCTCGCCGTCATCCTGGGCGAGACCGGACGCAACCTCGGTGCCGGGATGTCGGGGGGAACCGCGTACATCTACCGGCTCGACCGGAAGCTCGTCAACCGGGAGGCGATCGCGTCGGGCGAGCTCGTTCTCGGCGAGCTCGGCGCGGGTGACGTCGAGATGCTCCGCGACCTGCTCGAACAGCATGTCACCGAGACCGGATCCGAACTGGCGCAGCGCCTGCTCGACGACTTCGAGCGCGAGGCGCAGAACTTCGTCCGTGTCGTCCCGCGCGATTACGCCGCTGTCCTGCAGACCCGGCAGGAGGCGCTCGACGAAGGACTCGATCCCGACGGCGACGTCGTATGGAGCCGCATCCTGGAGGTGACGGGTGGCTGACCCCAAAGGCTTTCTGAAGGTGACCGAGCGGGAGCTGCCGCCTCGCCGCCCCATCCCGGTGCGGATCATGGACTGGAAAGAGGTCTATGAGCCGGGGGACTCGGCCGTTCTCCGGCGGCAGGCCGGTCGATGCATGGACTGCGGCGTGCCGTTCTGCCACAAGGGATGCCCGCTGGGAAACCTCATCCCGGAATGGAACGACCTGGTGTGGCGGGGCGAGGGGCGCGCGGCGATCGAGCGCCTTCACGCGACGAACAACTTCCCGGAGTTCACGGGCCGGCTCTGCCCCGCGCCGTGCGAGAGCTCGTGCGTTCTGGGCATCAACCAGCCTCCGGTGACGATCAAGCAGGTCGAGGTCTCGATCATCGACGAGGCGTTCTCGCAGGGCTGGGTCGAGCCCGAGCCCCCCGCGCGTCTGACCGGCAAGACGGTCGCCGTCGTCGGATCGGGTCCGGCCGGCCTCGCCGCCGCGCAGCAGCTCACCCGAGCCGGTCACACCGTGGCGGTCTACGAGCGTGACGACCGCATCGGTGGGCTGCTCCGCTACGGCATCCCCGACTTCAAAATGGAGAAGCGCCATCTCGAGGCGCGTCTTCGTCAGATGCGCGACGAGGGCACCCGGTTCCGCGCCGGTGTCGAGATCGGCGTGGACATCTCGTGGAGCGATCTGCGCGCGCGGTACGACGCCGTCGTCATCGCCACGGGGGCGACGGTGCCGCGCGACCTCGCGATCCCCGGTCGCGATCACGCGGGCGTGCACTTCGCGATGGAGTACCTCGTCGAATCGAACAAGGCGGTGGCGGGCGACGCGGTGTCCAACCAGATCACCGCGGAGGGCAAGCACGTCGTCGTGATCGGCGGCGGCGACACGGGAGCCGACTGCATCGGCACCGCCCACCGGCAGGGCGCCCTGAGCGTGACCAACCTCGCGATCGGCAAGCAGCCGCCCGAGGAGCGCCCCGAGGACCAGCCCTGGCCGATGATGCCGAACCTGTTCGAGATCGCTTCCGCGCACGAGGAGGGCGGTGAGCGTCAGTACCTCGCGTCCACCGTCGAGTTCCTCGCGAACGCCGTCGGCGAGGTCCGCGCGCTGCGCGTCGCCGAGACCGAGTACCGCGATGGCCGACGCGTGCCGAAGTCGGGCACGGAGCGCGAGATCCCCGCCGACCTCGTGCTGATCGCCATGGGCTTCACCGGCCCCGAGCACGCGCACCTGGCCGATCAGCTCGGCACGCAGTTCGGTCCGCGGGGCAGCATCGAGCGCGACGCGGTCTACCAGACATCCGCTCCTGGGGTGTTCGTCGCCGGCGACGCGGGGCGCGGTCAATCGCTCATCGTCTGGGCCATCGCCGAGGGTCGCGCGGCGGCCGCGGCGGTCGACGAGTACCTCATGGGCAGCACCGACCTGCCGGCGCCCGTTCACCCGAACGATGTCGCCATCGGGCTGCAGCCCGCGTAGGCTTGCCCCGGCCCTTCGCCATTTCCCCCATCACTCGGAGTTCATACACGGATGAGACGCGCCAAGATCGTCGCCACTTTGGGTCCTGCCACTTCCTCTTATGACATGGTCCGCGCGATCATCGATGCCGGAGTGGACATCGCCCGGCTGAACCTCAGTCACGGCGACTACTCCGTACACGAGGCCAACTTCGCCAATGTCCGCAAGGCCGCTGACGACGCGGGTCGCCCGGTGGCGGTGCTGGTCGACCTGCAGGGGCCGAAGATCCGCCTCGGCCGCTTCGCGGACGGCCCGCACGAGCTCGCCGAAGGCGACATCTTCAAGATCACCACGGAGGATGTCCCGGGGACGAAGGAGCTCGTCTCGACGACCTTCAAGGGGCTTCCCGGTGACGTCAAGCCCGGCGACTTCCTCCTGATCGACGACGGCAAGGTGCGCGTCGAGGTCGTCGAGGTCGAGGGCTCGGTCGTGACGACGCGTGTCATCGTCGCCGGGACAGTGTCGAACAACAAGGGGATCAACCTGCCGGGTGTGGCGGTGAACGTCCCCGCGCTGTCGGAGAAGGATGAGGCCGACCTCCGCTGGGGTCTGCGGATCGGCGCGGACTTCATCGCCCTTTCGTTCGTGCGAAACGCCAAGGACATCCAGCGCGTGCACGTGATCATGGCCGAGGAGGGACGCCGCGTTCCCGTGATCGCCAAGATCGAGAAGCCGCAGGCGGTGGACAATCTCGAGGAGATCATCGACGCCTTCGACGGCATCATGGTCGCCCGTGGCGACCTCGGCGTGGAGCTGCCTCTGGAGGCGGTGCCGATCGTCCAGAAGCGGGCCGTCGAGCTGTGCCGTCGGATGGCCAAGCCCGTCATCGTCGCCACCCAGATGCTGGAATCGATGATCAACAACCCGGTGCCCACACGCGCCGAGACCAGCGACGTCGCCAACGCCGTTCTCGACGGTGCCGACGCCGTCATGCTCTCGGGCGAGACCAGTGTCGGGGACTACCCCGTGAAGGTCGTCGAGACCATGGCGCGCATCGTCGAGTCGACCGAGGATCACGGACTCGAGCGCATCGCGCCGCTGACCACGAAGCCGCGGACCCAGGGGGGTGCCATCACCCTCGCCGCGATGGAGGTGGCCGACTTCGTCGAGGCGAAGTTCCTCTGCATCTTCACCGAGTCCGGGGATACCGCGCGCCGCATGTCGCGTCTGCGTCCGAAGATCCCCATGATCGGATTCACGCCCGAGCCGGCGATCCGTCGTCGCATGGCGATCACGTGGGGGATCCGCTCGACGCTCGTCGAGCACGTCCCGCACACCGACCGCATGTTCATCCAGGTCGACGACTATCTCCTCGCGAACGACCTGGCCAAGGTCGGCGACAAGGTCGTCGTGATCTCCGGGTCGCCTCCCGGGATCGTGGGTTCGACCAACGACATCCGCATCCACAAGGTCGGCGATGCCGTGCACGGTGCGGCCCCGATCTATCAGACGCGGGACTGACGCACCACGTGACGCAGAGACCTCCTCACGCGACGCGCGTGAGGAGGTCTCTCTCTTCGACGGCGGCCGACTGAAGGACCTTGTAGCCCTGCTCCCCGAAGAAGACAGTGAGCCGGTCGTCCTCGACGTCCACGACGCTCCCGCGTCCCCATTCGGCGTGTTCGACCTCGCACCCGGTGGGGAAGGGTGCGTCTGCGATGACGAACACCTCCTCCTCGGCCGTGCCGCTTCGACAGGTGTCGCAGCTGCGACAGGACTCCGAGCCGTCGTCCCCGAAGTAGCTCAAGAGCACCCGCCGGCGGCACCCTCTGGTCTCGGCATACCGGCGCATGACGTCCAGGCGTGACTGCTCGATCCGCTGCCGACGGTCGGCGGCCTCCCGCGCCAGTGCTGCTGCCTCCTTCGGTCGTCGCACGGCGATGACCGTCGCGCCGTTGCGGTCGACACCGACCACTCCCGCTTCCACGAGGAGGTTCACGAGCCCGGTGACGCGCCGCGTCGAGAGAGTCAGGGTCTCGGCGAGCGCCCGGATCCCGACCGGCGCATCCGCCTTCACGAGGGTCCGGTAGACCCGGCTGACGGCCCCGGTATCGACGGATCGCGCGGCGAAGTACTTGCGGATTCCCAGGTCCTCGGATCGGTAGAACAGCACCGCCTGCGCGGGTTCCCCGTCTCTTCCCGCGCGTCCGGTCTCCTGCGTGTAAGCATCCAGCGACTCGGGAACGGCGGCATGCGCGACGAAGCGCACGTCGGGTTTGTCGATGCCCATTCCGAACGCGTTGGTCGCGACGACGACGTCGATCTCCCCGTGCAGGAACTGCTCGTGCGTTCGTCGGCGCTCGCGCGAGGGGAGCCCGGCGTGATAGGTCTCTGCGCGAACACCCTGTTCGCGCAGACGGGACGTCAGCTCCTCCGCAGCGCGTCGGGTCGAGGTGTAGACCAGCCCCGGCGGAGGGAGCGTCGGGATCACCTCGATGATCTCCCGGTCCTTCTCGGCCTCCAGCGCGAACCTCCGGACATCCAGATCGATGTTCGGTCGATCGACACCTCGAACCACGAGAAGCGGATCTGTCAGCCGGAGGCGCTCGACGATCTCCTCGCGAACGGGTGCCGCAGCCGTCGCGGTCAGCGCGACGGTGGGAGGGTGCCCCAGTCGCTCGCGCACCCCGCCGAGACCGAGATAATCGGGACGGAAGTCGTGCCCCCAGCTCGCGACGCAGTGCGCTTCGTCCACGACGAACAGGCCGATCGTCAGGTTCGACAGCCGGTCGAGGACATCGTCCTTGGCGAGTTGTTCCGGGGCCAGGAAGAGGAATTCCACCTTCCCGGCCCGGACGGACTGCCAGAGTTCCTCGGTGGCGCGCTCTCCGATCGACGAATTCAGCATGGCGCCGCGGGGCGCGCGCGGAGTCTCGGAGAGACCGGCGAGCTGATCGGCCTGGAGGGCGATGAGAGGGGAGACGACGATCGTCATGCCGTCCCGCAAGGCTCCCGCGAGCTGGTAGACCGCGGACTTTCCTGCACCCGTGGGAAGGACGGTGACGACGTCCCGGCCCGCCAGCAGTGCGCTGACGGCTTCCTCCTGCCCTTCCCGAAGGTCTTCCCACCCATAGAGCTCGCGCGCGGCGCGAGCGATCGACATTCTCTGCATCGTGTCCTTCCCGGGGGCCGGATCATCCTGCCACTCGCCGTCCGCCACCCCTCGGGGGATTGACAACCGGTGATCGAGCACTCTGCCCACGCCTCTCCCGCTCGGACCACGTGGTCGCTACGCTGAGGCCATCCCTCGAGGCGAGGAGCGACATGCCCTACATCACCGATCTGATCTGGCTCATGCTGTGGGCGTTCTATTTCGTCGCCTACCTCTACGTCGTGATCGTCATCATCACCGACCTGTTCCGCGACCATCAGCTCAACGGCTGGTTCAAGGCACTGTGGATCATCGCTCTGGTCTTCGTGCCGCTTCTGACCGCGTTGGTCTACATCATCGCCCGGGGTCGGGGAATGGCGGAGCGCGCTCAGGCGGCGTCACCTCGAGCAGTGGCCGAGAACGACGACTACCGGCCCGCGCCGTCAGCCAGCCCTGCGGACGACATCGCCAAGGCCAAGCAGCTGCTCGATTCGGGGGTCATCACCGCGGGCGAGTTCGAGGCGTTGAAGAGCAAGGCCCTCGGCCACCAGTTCTACGGCGCGTGAGCCGGCGTCGCGCCGGGCGTGGTGCCGGTGGTGGGAGTCGAACCCACACGCCCTTTCGGGCAACCGAGTTTGAGTCGGTCGCGTCTGCCATTCCGCCACACCGGCTCGCGGCCAGCGGCCGCGTCCGCCCTCGACCCTATCGCAGCGAGCGGACCCGATTGCGGGCCCGCATGCGGGAAGCCGTAGGATTGCGGGGTGACTGAGTCAGAGCGCGCCGGGCAAGAGCAGTCCGGGCAAGAGCAGGCCGCCGCATCCGCCCCTCGCCGGGTCGTCGTCGCCGAGGATGAGTCGCTCATCCGCCTCGACATCGTCGAGATCCTTCGCGACAACGGCTTCGATGTCGTCGGAGAGGCCGGCGACGGCGAGACCGCCGTGCAACTGGCCACCGAGCTGCGCCCCGACCTCGTGATCATGGATGTCAAGATGCCGCAGCTCGACGGCATCAGCGCCGCCGAGAAGCTCAGCAAGAACCACATCGCCCCCGTGGTGCTGCTCACCGCCTTCAGCCAGAAGGAGCTCGTCGAGCGCGCGAGCGAGGCCGGCGCGCTGGCCTATGTCGTCAAGCCCTTCACCCCGAACGATCTGCTTCCTGCCATCGAGATCGCTCTGGCCCGTCACGAGCAGATCATCACGCTCGAGGCCGAGGTCGCCGACATGGTCGAGCGCTTCGAGACCCGCAAGCTCGTCGACCGGGCGAAGGGTCTCCTGAACGAGAAGATGGGCCTCACCGAGCCCGAGGCGTTCCGCTGGATCCAGAAGGCGTCGATGGACCGTCGCCTGACGATGCAGGATGTCGCCAAGGCGATCATCGAGCAGCTCGCCCCCAAGAAGTGACCACCGAGCCTCCCACGGACGCTGTCGTCGCACACGCGGACGGAGTCGCGATCGCCTGGGAGGACGCGCGCGCGTTCAATCTCGCCAATTGGCAGGACCGGGCCGCGCTTCACGAGGAGGCCTACGGACTGGAGGCCTTCGACGACCCGGAGCATCTATCGGAGGTCGCCAGCGACGATCTGGCGGCGCTCCTGCCGTTCGTCGGCACGCTGCGCGGCAAGGATCTCTGTCACCTCCAGTGCCACATCGGTACGGACACCGTGTCACTCGCCCGAGCCGGTGCGCGGGTGACGGCGCTGGACTTCAGCGACCGTGCCCTCGAGGTCGCGGCGCGTCTGGCGGAACGCGCGGGTGTCGATGTGACCTGGGTCCTCGGCGACGTGCTCGAAGCCCGAACGCACGTGAGCGGCGATTTCGACATCGTCTACACCAGCGTGGGAACGATCGGCTGGCTTCGCGACCTCGATCGCTGGGCGATGCAGATCGCGGCCCTGCTGCGTCCGGGCGGGCTGTTCTACATCCGCGACGGGCATCCGATGCTCTACACGATCGACGAGGATGGCGACGACGATCTGGTGCGGCACCGCTACTTCGCAGACGGCACGGCGCAGATGTGGGATGACGACTCCACCTACGCCGGTGACGGCAAGGTCGCCCACTCGCGAACCTACGAGTGGCCTCATCCCCTCTCCGAGACGATCAACTCCCTCATCTCCGCCGGGTTGCAGATCGAGAAGCTCGACGAGGGACGAGTGCTCCCCTGGCGGTTCAGCGGGCGAATGGTGCCCGTGGACCACGGATGGATGTGGCCCGAGGGCGTCCGCGATCGCATTCCGGCGACCTTCACGATCATCGCGCGCAAACCCGCCTGAGAGGGTGTCAGCTGCGGGCGGCCACGTCCTTGATGTGATTGGTGATCCGCACCGTCGAGCAGCGGCGTCCCTCATCGTCGGTCACGACGATCTCGTGCACGGTGACGCTCCGACCGAGGTGCAGGGGCGTGCAGACTCCGGTCACGAAACCGGAGGTCGCGGATCGGGTGTGCGTCGCGTTGATGTCCACGCCGACCGCGAGGCGCCCGGGCCCGGCGTGGAAGTTGGCGTGCATCGAGCCGAGCGACTCACCGAGCACCACGTACGCGCCGCCGTGGAAGAGTCCCACCGGCTGGGTGTTGCCCGCCACCGGCATCCGTGCCGCGCACCGCGCAGCGGTGAACTCAAGCCACTCGAAGCCCATCTTCTCGGCGAGCGCCCCGATGCCCCGCGCCTCGGCCCAGGAGAGCTCATCGGCATCGGTGTCGACGGTGTCGGTCATCGGCGGGTTCCTGGCTCGGGGGGTGTCTCACCCCGCGTCTAGGCTGTCAGGGTGACGGACTCCGCAAAGCCTACCCTCCTCGTCGTGGACGGCCACTCGCTGGCCTACCGGGCGTTCTACGCCCTCCCCGTCGACAATTTCTCCACCAAGGACGGGCAGCACACCAACGGGATCTACGGGTTCCTGGCGATGCTCATCAACCTCATCAAGGCTGAGAAGCCCACGCACCTCGCTGTCGCCTTCGACACCTCGCGTCAGTCGTTCCGTACGCGGCAGTACGCCGAGTACAAGGCCAACCGCTCCGAGACCCCCAAGGAATTCCAGGGACAGATCCCGCTGCTCAAGGAGTGCCTCGCGGCGATGAGCATCCCGGTGCTGGAGCAGGAGGACATCGAAGCCGACGACATCCTCGCAACGCTCGCCACGCGTGGAGCGGCAGAGGGCTTCCACGTCCTCGTCTGCTCCGGAGACCGCGACACGATCCAGCTGGTCACCGACGACATCACGCTCCTGTACCCGAATGTGCAGGGCGTCTCGCAGCTCAAGCGCTACGACTCCGAGGCTGTCCGCGAGCGCTACGGCGTCGAGCCGGCGATGTACCCCGATGTCGCGGCTCTCGTCGGCGAGACCAGCGACAACCTTCCCGGCGTGCCGAAGGTGGGTGAGAAGACGGCGGTGAAGTGGCTGAAGCAGTTCGGATCGCTCGATGACCTTCTCACCCAGGCCGACAAGGTGACCGGGGTGGTGGGGAACAACCTCCGTGAGCATCTCGACGACGTACGCCGCAACCGACAGCTGAACGCACTCCTGACCGACGTCGATCTCCCGGTCGGCCCCGCTGACCTCGCGGTGCGGCCGATCGATGCGCAGGCCGTCCGCGAGATCTTCGCGCAGCTGGAGTTCCGTACGCTCCTGCCCCGGGTCTTCGAGGCGGCGGGCGTCGATCAGGCCATGTCGGCACAGGCCGCCGTCCCCACCGCCACGGCGCCGACCCCCTCCGAGCCCGACTCGGCGAGTCTGGCAGCCTGGGTCGACGAGGCGTCGGGTGATGTGGCATTGACGTTCATCGCCGAGAACGGGCGACCGCGTCGCATCGGGCTCGCCACAATCGACGCCGCCGTCGAGGCGACCTGGTCCGAAGAGATCGCCGCCGCTCTCACCCCGTGGCTGCTCTCGGAGTCTCCGAAGGTGCTCACCGACGCCAAGCCGCAGGTCAAGGCGCTCCGCCGCGAGGGGATCCGCCTCGGCGGACTCGCCTTCGACACGATCCTGGCGGGCTGGCTCCTGCGCCCGAGCTTCCCCGACAAGTCCCTCGCCGACCTCACCGATCGTTTCCTGGGCGAGAAGCTCCCCGAGTCCGACCCCGCTCAGCTCGTCCCCGAGACCGAGGGCGCGACCCCGGGGCAGCTGTCGTGGTTCACGCTGCGCGTCGCCGAGGCGCAGCGCTCGCAGCTCGCGGCATCCGTCCTCTCGGTCCTGACCGACATCGAGCTGCCGACGCTGCAGACCCTTGCCGACATGGAGCTCGCCGGAGTGGCGGTCTCGCACGCGAAGCTGTCGGAGTTCTCGGGCGAGCTGGGCGACCGAGCCGACCGGATCGCCCAGGAGGCCTACGCCGCGATCGGACGCGAGGTCAACCTCGGGTCGCCGAAGCAGCTGCAGGAGGTGCTCTTCGAAGAGCTCCAGCTGCCGAAGACCCGCAAGACCAAGACCGGATATTCCACGGATGCCGCGGTGCTCGCCGATCTGCAGGAATCCCACCCGCATCCGTTCCTGAACCTCCTGCTCCAGCATCGCGAGGCGACCAAACTCCGCCAGATCATCGAATCGCTCGACACCGCGATCGGTGCCGATGGGCGCATCCGCACCACCTACCTTCAAACGGGGTCGCAGACGGGGCGGCTTTCGAGCACCGACCCCAACCTCCAGAACATCCCGATCCGCACGGAGGAGAGCCGCCGCATCCGGTCGGCGTTCGAGGTCGGTGACGGCTACGAGGCGCTGCTGACCGCCGACTACTCGCAGATCGAGATGCGCATCATGGCGCACCTGTCCGAAGATCCCGGCCTGATCGAGGCGTTCAACTCAGGGGAGGACACCCACCGGTTCGTGGGTGCGCGGGTCTTCGGTGTCGCACCCGAAGACGTCACCCCCGCAATGCGGACGAAGGTCAAGGCGATGTCCTATGGCCTGGTGTACGGTCTGTCGGCGTTCGGGCTGTCCAAGCAGCTGCGGATCGAGCAGGCCGAAGCGCGGGAGCTCATGCTCGAGTACTTCGCGCGGTTCGGCGCCGTGCGCGACTACCTGCGCACGTCTGTCGAGAAGGCCCGCATCGACGGCTACACCGAGACGATCTTCGGCCGCCGGCGGCCGTTCCCCGACCTCAACAGCCCCAATCGAGTGCTGCGTGAGAACGCCGAGCGGGCGGCTTTGAATGCGCCGATCCAGGGCAGTGCCGCCGACATCATGAAGGTCGCCCTGTTCCGCATCCACGATGACCTCACGTCACAAGGGCTCGCCTCGCGTGTTCTCCTGCAGATCCACGACGAACTCGTCGTCGAGGTGGCGCCGGGGGAGTGGGACGCCGCCGAGCGCATCGTCCGGGAGCGGATGGCGGATGCGGCGGAGCTGACCGTTCCGCTGGACGTGCAGATCGGCCGCGGCGCCGACTGGAACGCCGCCGGCCACTGACCGGGCGCCCCATCGGTCGCGGCGCACCGCCGCGGTGTTGGCGCTCGAGCGAGCGGGGTGCCTAGGCTCGGAGGTATGACAGACGCATCCCGCACCCCCACGCCGATCGACACGATCGCCGAGGCGTGGGTCGACACCCTGGCCGAACTCGATCCGTCGCTGGCGACGTACATCGGTCGATCCGAGCACAACCACCGCTACGGCGACTACTCGCCCGAGGGTCAGGCCCGCGTGATTGAAGAGGCGAAGAAGGTGCGCGCAGCTCTAGCGAGCGCGACCCCCGCCGACGACATCGACGCCGTGACGAAGGAAGATCTCACCCGCGAGCTCGACCTGCAGATCGAGCTCGACGAGGCGAAGTGGCACCTGCGCGACCTCAACGTGATCGCCTCTCCCGCTCAGGACATCCGAGCGGTGTTCGACCTCATGCCGACAGACAGCGCCGAGGACTGGTCGGTCGTCAGCGAGCGGATGTCCGCCCTCCCCGAGGCCGTGCGCGGATACATCTCCACTCTCCGCGAGGGGATCGCGCAGGGGATGGTTCCCGCTCGCCGCCAGGTGGTCGAGGTCGCGACCCAGATCGCCCGCTACACCGCCGATGGGGGGTTCTTCACGACTTTCGTCGGCAACGCCGCTCCTGCCGAGGGTCAGCTTCCGGCATCCCTCGCCCGTGAACTGTCCGACCGCGCCGGTGCCGCACGCGTCGCGTACGACGAACTGGCATCGTTCCTCTCCGGTGAACTCGCCCCGGTGGCGACCGAGAAGGACGCCGTCGGTCGGGAGGTGTACGCGCTGATGTCGCGCCGATTCCTCGGCGCCACGATCGACCTCGACGAGACCTATGAATGGGGCGTCGAGGAACTCGCGCGCATGGTCGCCGAGCAGGAGCAGATCGCCGGTGAGATCAAGCCGGGCGCGTCGGTGGAGGAAGCCGTGGCGTTCCTGGAGGAGGATCCGTCGCGGAAGCTCCACGGCACAGAGGCGCTGCAGAAGTGGATGCAGGAGACCAGCGACCGCGCCGTCGCTGAGCTCGGCAAGACGCATTTCGACATCGCCGAGCCGATCCGTCGCCTGGAATGCATGATCGCGCCTACGAACGAGGGCGGCATCTATTACACCGGCCCCACCGACGACTTCTCCCGTCCCGGACGCATGTGGTGGTCGGTGCCGGAGGGTGTCACGGAGTTCGACACCTGGCGCGAGCTCACGACGGTGTACCACGAAGGCGTGCCAGGCCACCATCTTCAGATCGCGCAGGCGGTGTACAACCGCGCGCAGCTGAACTCGTGGCGTCGGCTGCTGGCCGGCCCTTCGGGCCACGCCGAAGGATGGGCGCTGTACGCCGAACGCCTCATGGAGCAGTTGGGATACCTCGATGACCCGGCCGATCGACTCGGCATGCTCGACGGTCAGCGGATGCGCGCCGCGCGCGTCGTGCTCGACATCGGCGTGCACCTCGAGAAGCAGCGCCCCGATGGCGAAGGGACGTGGGACGCCCCGTTCGCGTTGGAGTTCATGCGTCGCAATGTCAACATGCCCGACGAGTTCGTCACCTTCGAGGTGAACCGCTACCTCGGCTGGCCCGGGCAGGCACCGTCGTACAAGGTGGGACAGCGCATCTGGGAGCAGCTGCGCGACGACTATCGCGAGGCGAACGGCGCACACGCCGACCTCAAGGCATTCCACAAGAAGGCGCTCGACATCGGCGGCGTGGGCCTGGACACCCTCCGCACCGCGCTCGCGCGCTGACAGGTGCGGCGACGTCCCCGAAGGAATAGTCTGGGAGCCACGGTGTTCTATTCGTCTGAATAGGTCCCTCCGGGGCCGCAGAGAAAGGGCGATCATGATCGAGTTCGGACTCCACACCTTCGGGGACGTCACCGTCGACGCGGACGGCCACGAGCTGTCGCAGGCGCAGACCCTGCGCAACCTCGTCGACCAGGCGGTGCTCGCCGACGAGGTGGGCATCTCGTTCTTCGGCGTGGGGGAGCACCACCGCCGCGAGTACGCCGTGTCGAGCCCCGAGGTGGTTCTCGCCGCGATCGCGTCGCGGACACGCGACATCCGTCTCGGAACGGCGGTGACGGTGCTGTCGTCCGACGAGCCGGTGCGGGTCTACCAGCGCTTCGCCACCCTGGACGCCCTCTCGAACGGTCGCGCCGAGCCCATCCTCGGGCGCGGCTCTTTCACCGAGTCGTTCCCGCTCTTCGGCTATGAGCTGAAGGACTACGAGGTGCTCTTCGAAGAGAAGCTCGAGCTGTTCGCCCAGCTGCTCACCGAGCGGCCGGTCACCTGGGAGGGCACGACGCGTCGCGGTCTGTCGAACGTGGACGTGTTCCCCAAGACCGAAGGCGGAATGCCGGCGTGGGTCGGTGTGGGCGGCTCTCCCGAGTCGGTCGTGCGCACCGCGCGGTACGGCTTCGGTCTCATGCTCGCCATCATCGGCGGACCCGCCGCGCGCTTCGCCCCGTACGCCGAGCTGTTCCGCCGGTCGCTGACATCCTTCGGACACGAGTCGCGGCCGATCGGGGTGCACTCGCCCGGTCATATCGCCGACACCGACGAGCAGGCGTGGGAGGAGGCGTACCCCGCTTTCGACGTCATGTTCTCGACGATCGGGCGCGAGCGCGGATGGCCGCCGTACAACCGGCTCCGCTTCCAGCAGGATGTCGGCGAGGGTGCCATCTACGCCGGCTCACCCGAGCGTGTCGCTCGCAAGATCGCCGAGACGGTGCTCACTCTCGGGCTCGACCGGTTCGACCTGAAGTACTCCAACGGCACGCTCGGTCACGAAAAGCTCATGCGCTCGATCGAGCTGTTCGGAACGCAGGTGATCCCGCGCGTGCGCGAGCTGGTCGCAGAGGCGCAGGCGCTGGATTCCGCGCCGGAACCGGCGACGACGGCAGCGCCCTAACATGACTGCGTGAGCATCCGCACCGCACCCGAGTCGGTCAGCGACCGTCTCGACGGTCTTCCCTTCACCCGCAGGCACCTCCGGGTCCTCACCGGATCCGGGGTGGGGTGGGCGCTGGACGCGATGGATGTGGGGCTCATCTCCTTCGTCATCGCGGTTCTCGCCCAGCAGTGGAGCCTGACCGGGACGGAGGCTTCGCTCATCGCCTCCGCCGGGTTCCTCGGCATGGCCGTCGGCGCGAGCCTCGGGGGGCTCCTCGCCGATCGCATCGGGCGTCGCTCGGTCTTCGCCGTCACTCTGCTCGTCTACGGTCTCGCCACCGGTGCCAGCGCATTGGTCGGAGGCGTGGCGGCGCTGCTGGTGCTCCGTTTCATCGTCGGTCTGGGCCTCGGAGCCGAACTCCCCGTCGCTTCGACGTATGTGAGCGAACTCGCCCCCGCGCGGATCCGGGGCCGGGTCATCGTCATCCTCGAGGCCTTCTGGGCGGTCGGATGGACCGCGGCGGCGCTGATCGGATTCTTCGTGATCCCGGCATCCGAGGACGGGTGGCGCTGGGCCTTCGCGCTCGGCGCGGTCCCCGCGGCGTACGCCCTGGTGGTTCGGTGGGGGCTCCCGGAGTCGGCGCGCTGGCTGGAGCGCCGGGGTCGAGCCGGCGACGCGGAGGCGGTGGTCCGCTCTTTCGAGACGTCGCCGGCCCTCTTCCCGCGCGGGGGGACTCCGACGGCCGCGACTCCGCCGACGCCGGCGCCGACGGCGACGGTCGAGGGGAGCAGGGTGCGCGCCGGCGTCGCGGCTCTGTGGAGCCCCGAGTTCCGTCTTCGCACCGTGTGCCTTTGGCTGGTGTGGTTCTGCGTGAACTTCAGCTACTACGGTGCCTTCATCTGGATCCCGTCGATCCTGGTCGCGCAGGGGTACGACCTCGTCCGCTCTTTCGGGTTCACCCTCATCATCACCCTTGCCCAGCTGCCGGGGTACGCCGCGGCGGCCTGGTTGATCGAGGTCTGGGGCCGTCGTGCGACGCTGTCGGTCTTCCTCGTCGGCTCCGCCGTCGCGGCGGTGCTGTTCGGCACGGCGACGAGCGAGGCGACGGTGATCGCGACGGGAATGGCCCTGTCCTTCTTCAACCTGGGCGCGTGGGGCGCGCTGTACGCGATCACTCCGGAGACGTATCCCACCTCGGTGCGCGCGACGGGCGCGGGGTGGGCGGCGGGAGTCGGCCGGATCGCGTCGATCATCGCCCCGCTCGCTGTACCACCGCTCCTGGCACTCGGGGGAGCTCCGGTGCTCTTCGTCGTGTTCGCAGCGTTCTTCGCGATCGCGGCGGCCGGTGCGTGGGGTCTCTCCGACCGGCGAGGCCGTGCCTTGGATGACCGCTGAGCGTTTGTAGGGTGGTCTGATGGCTGCAGTGCGCTATGTCGCGATCGGGGATTCGTTCACGGAGGGCGTCGGCGACGAGCTTCCCGACGGACGCACCCGGGGGTGGGCCGACCTCGCAGCCCAGGGCTGGGCGGATGCGACCGAGCAGCCGATCCAGTACGCCAACCTCGCGATCCGCGGGAAACTCGTCTGGCCGATCGTCGAGGAGCAGCTCGAACCCGCGCTGGCCTTGAAACCCACGCACCTGTCGTTCAACGGCGGCGGCAACGACATGCTCCGACCGCGGACGTCGATCCGTGGCATCGCGGACGCGTTCAGCCAGGTTCTCCGGCGGTGCGACGAGGAGGGCGTGCGGCTCATCCTCCTGTCCGGAGCGAATCCCTCGCCACAGCTTCCGCTCAGTCGCGTCATCCAAAGGCGCGGTGACCTCCTGTCGATCGCCGTCGTCGGGCGAGTTCAGGATCGTCCCGATGTCATCCGCGCACTGAATTGGCCCGACCGCGACTTGTCGGCGCCGCCGTTCTGGTCGCCCGACCGGCTGCACATGAACAGCCGGGGTCATCATCGCGTCGCAGCTCGGGTGCTGACGGCGCTGGGTCTGACGCCACCGGAACAGTGGTGGTCGCTACCCGAGCTGGAGTTCGGGCAGCTGGGGCGCCGCGACTACTACCGCGAGCATCTCGGTCCGTGGGTGCGTCGGCGATTGACCGGCACGTCGTCCGGTGACGGTCGAGCACCGAAGTACGCGGACTGGGTGACCCTCGCGCCGGCATCGGGGTGACGCGAGCGCCGCTCAGGTCGGCCTGACCGTATAGCGCAGCTCGGCGAACTGGCCCGCGCGTGCCACCGATTCGAGGTGGAGCCTGTCGGGCCCGATCCGTCTCGGGAGGAGGGGGCGCCCGGACGGAAGGGTGGCAGGGGCGATCGACACCCGGATCTCGGACAGCAGTCCCGCGTCGGCGAACTGGCCCGCGAGGTCGCCGCCGCCGACGATCCAGACCGCGCGTTCCGCTGCGGCCGCCTGGATCTGGGGCCACTCAGAGGAGACCGCGCCGGTGGCGAACCTCACGTCCGCGCCGGCGACGCGGGGGAGCGCTCGCGACGTGAAGACCCATGTCACCCGGCCGCCGTAGATCTCCGTCCATTTCTCCGGGTGGGCGAGCAGGTCCTCGTGCTCCACGACCCACTCATAGGTCGTCGATCCCATGACGAGCACGCCGACGGTCTCGAGGAATGCCGAGAAGTCCTGTTCGGCCTCGTCCGCCCCTGGTGTGGCGAAGAGCCATTCCAGCGAGTCGCTGTCGTCGGCCAGGAATCCATTGAGTGTCGTCGATGTGTGGAAGATCACCGGAGTCATCTCCGAAGCCTATGTCGTGCCTCCGACATGCCGCATGCGTCTCGTCCTGTCAAGAGGGTGCGCCCCTGGTCTCAGACAGTCCACAGTGTTGGGTGGGCAACGCCCTCGCATACCCGGAAAGGGGAGACCCATGAGTATCGGTGCTGGTATCGCACTCTTCGCCATCGGAGCCATCCTGGCCTTCGCCGTCAACGTGCAGGTCGAGTGGATCAACCTCGACATGATCGGTTACATCCTGATGGGTGCCGGTGCCCTCGTGTTCCTCATCGGCATCGTGCTCCTCGCGCGTCGCCGCAACACCGAATCGGTGAGCCGCACCACGGTCGACCCGGCGACCAACGAGCGCGTCACCCGGCAGTCGACCAGCCGTCCCGACGACGCCGCGGGACTCTGACGCTCACCCGGCGGACCGTAGGCTCGAACGATGAGCCCCACGCCTCCGCCGGGTACCGCCCTCATCACCGGCGTCGGCCGGCGCCGCTCGATCGGCGCAGGCCTCGCACTCGGTCTCGCCCGGGACGGGTGGAACCTCGTTCTGAACCACTGGGACGAGTATGACCAGCGCGTGGGGCTTGAACGCGGGGCATCCGATCCTCTCGACATCGCAGACGCGTGCCGGGCGCACGGCGTCTCCGTCACCGTCGTCCGCGGCGATCTCTCCGATCCTGCGGTCCCGGAGCGAGTGGTGGACGAGGCCGCTGCCGGGGGACCGCTTCGTGCGCTCGTGATGTCGCACTGCGAGTCCGTCGACAGCTCGATCCTGACGACGGATGTCGAGAGCTTCGACCGCCACTTCGCCGTCAATGCCCGGGCGACCTGGCTTCTCATCAAGGCCTTCGCCGAACGGTTGCCGCAGAGCGCTTCGCCCGGAGAGGTCGCGGGGTCGATCATCGCCCTGACGAGTGATCACACCGCTCACAACCTTCCCTACGGCGCGAGCAAGGGCGCACTCGATCGGATCGTCATCGCAGCGGCCGTCGAGCTGGGCGATCGAGGCGTGCGGGCCAATGTCATCAACCCCGGCCCGATCGATACGGGCTGGATGGATGACGACATCCGGCGGTGGACGTTCGACGCGACCCCGGCGGGGCGTCTCGGTACACCCGACGACATCGCCAACACCGTCCGCTTCCTCCTCTCGCCGGAGGGGTCGTGGATCAATGGGCAGCTGCTGAAGGTCAACGGCGGGTTCGCCACCGGCTAGATCGCTGCGGCGAGCCACCCCGATCATCAAGGATGCCGAGGCGGCGCACGGTCTCCCGGCGGGTCGGCTCCGTGAGGCCGTGTTCGACGACGTTTCCCGCCTGCACCGCGCCGTCACTGGTGAGATCACCGACGAGGAGTGGCGGGAGCAGATCGCACGCGAGCTTGAAGCATCGTTCGGACCCCGTGGGCGGCGCGCCGTCGCGCAGTGGTCGTTGCCGGCCGGTCGTGTGGATGACGAGGTGCTGCACCTGCTTCGGCGGGAACGAGGACGCCGCACCATTGCTCTCTTCAGCAATGCCACGACCCGGCTGGACGCGGACCTCGACCGTCTGCGCCTGTCCGGCGAGTTCGACGTCGTCTTCAACTCCAGCACGCTGGGTCTGGCCAAGCCGGCCGATGGGGCCTTCGTCGCCGTCGCGGAAACCCTGGACGCCTATCCCGCCGAATGCTTCTTCGTTGACGATTCGGAAGCCAACGTCCGTGCTGCTGCGGGCGTCGGGTTTAGGACGCATCTCTACGTCGATGCCACCCACCTGGACCGTGCGCTGACCCGGTGAGGCCAGCGACCGCATGCGCGAGTTACAGCGCCCCCGGCCGCAGCAGCGCTTCCCGCGCGAAGGCGCACCCGGAGACCGCGCATGCGGCGGGTTCGTCACCGCGCAGCGCGGCGACGATGTACCCGGCGGCGAACGCGTCTCCGGCGCCGGTGCTGTCGAGCACCCCGTCGACGCGGTCGACCGGAACCTCCTCAAGGCCGCGGTCCTGGCGGAGCTGAACCGGCTCCGCACCGCGCTTGACGACGAACACCGTCCGGCCGGGCAGCACGACGTCCGACGCGTCGAGAAGAACCGCTTCCTCGGCGTTGGCGAAGACCACGGCGGGAGAAAGGCGCAGGAGCAGATCGCTGAGCGCCTCGCGCCCCAGCGTCCGCATCGTCGCCACACTCGACACGTCCAGGCTGAGCGGCACATGCCGCTCTCGCGCCCACGCCGAAGCGGCGAGCAGAGCCGCTCGAGAGAGCGCGTCGGAGAAGCCGTAGAGC
Organism: Microbacterium sp. CCNWLW134; assembly: GCF_037083565.1. Taxonomy (NCBI): domain Bacteria; kingdom Bacillati; phylum Actinomycetota; class Actinomycetes; order Micrococcales; family Microbacteriaceae; genus Microbacterium; species Microbacterium sp. CCNWLW134. The sequence goes on from NZ_JBAOJU010000001.1 coordinate 1,382,016, forward strand.
GGGAGGTGCAGCCAGCGGGTGCCCTCCAGCCATCCGGGATCGATCGGACCGAGTTCCGCCGCCGCCCCGCGGTCGGTGAGCATCGTCCGCTCGGCGGATTCGTCGACGAGGATGACGATCGACCCGGTGCGCCCGGCTCGCTGCACGCGCACCTCAGCCCCCGAACGTTCGAGATCGTGGACGAGCGCCTCGCCCTCGGCATCCGATCCGACCCTGCCGATGAAACGGACGGATGTCGCGGGCGCGGCCGCCGCCGCGACGTTGGCCGCGCTGCCGCCCCGGGTGTGGGTGATCGTCACCGGGTTGTCGGTGCCGCGCTCGAGTGCCGAGGCGCCGAGCACGACGATGTCGGCGAGGAGATCTCCGATGACCGTCAGCATCAGTCGGCGCCGGCCAACGCGGCGGCAATCTCCGCGCCGAGCGCGACATTGCCGCGGTACACCTCGACGTTGACGTCGAGGCTCCGGCCCCCGGTCTCGCGCTGCATGTAGTCCAGCAGGAACGGCGTGGTGTCGTGGCCCGTGACTCCGGCTGCTGCGGCGGCATCGAGCGCGCGGGCCAGGACGGCGTCGTGCAGATCGGGCGGCAGCTGATGGTCGGCGTCGACGGGACGTGCGACGAGAAGGGTCGAGACGATCCCGAGCGCGTCGCGGGCTCGGGCGATGTCGGCGATCTCGCCGGCGGAGTCGGCGGAGTACTCGATGTCGAGCCCCGAGTCGGCGATGTAGAACCCCGGGTAGTCGGTGGTGCGGTACCCCACGACGGTGAGGTTGAGGGTCTCCATACGCTCAAGGGTCAACGGAATGTCGAGGATTGATTTGACCCCCGCGCTCACCACGACGAGGGGGAGGCCCGCGAGAGTCGGCAGGTCGGCCGATTCGTCGAAGGTCTGCTGCGCGTCACGGTGGACACCGCCGAGACCACCGGTGGAGAACACGCGGATGCCTGCGCGGCTCGCGAGGAATGCGGTTGCCGCGACGGTGGTCCCTCCACTCAAGCCTTTGGCGGCGGCGACGGGGAGGTCGCGAAGGCTCACCTTGACGACCCCGTCCTCGCTCGAGAGGCGTTCGATCTCGGTGGGGGAGAGGCCGACGGTCGGGCGCCCGTCGACGACACCGATGGTCGCGGGAACGACGCCGCGGCGGCGGAGGTGGTCCTCGGCTTCCCGCGCGACCTCGAGGTTGCGGGGTCGGGGGAGCCCGTGGGTGAAGATCGTGGACTCGAGCGCGAGAACGGGAATGCCACGGGTGACGGCGTCGCTCACCTCCGGCGCGACGACGACTCGACCGAGGGTGTGGTGGGGTGAGGGCATCAGGTCTCCCGTTCGACGGCTCTGCCCAGTCAATCAGGCGGCGCGGCATCTCTGAGACCTTTCTCATCTCGGCCCGCAGTGCCCTGAACCGACCCTAGCCTTGGCCCATGACGCGCCGACGCATCACCCTCGTCCTTCCCGCCCTCGCTGTCGCGGGGCTTCTCACCGCACTTCCCGTGACCGATGCCGTCGCGGCCCCACCGGCCTCTCGCGGTGGGGCGGTCGACCAGATCCCGCTTCCGGACGGGTTCCAGCCCGAGGGCATCGCGATCGACAATCGTGGAACCGCCTATTTCGGCTCGCTCGTCGACGGAGACATCTACGCCGCCGACGTGCGCACCGGCGAGGGCGCGGTCATCAGTGAGGGTCCGGGCATCCCCGCCGCGGGACTCAAGGTCGACCTGCGCGGAAGGCTGTTCATCTCGGGCGGACCCACGGGCGTCGCCCGCGTCGTCGATGCGGCGACCGGCGCGGAGCTCGCGCGGTTCCAGCTCACGGCGCCCGGTGGGTTCATCAACGACGTCGTCCTGACACGAGATGGCGCGTGGTTCACCAACTCGTCGGCGGCGGAGCTGTACTTCCTCCCGATCCCGCGATCGGGCGATCTGCCCGACCCGTCTGAGATCGTCACGCTGCCGCTCACGGGGGAGTGGGTGCAGCAGAAGGGCTTCAACGCCAACGGCATCGCTCTGACGCCGAATCGCCAGGCGCTGCTGGTCGTCCAGTCGGCCACGGGCACCCTCTTCCGCGTCGACCCCGAGTCGGGCGTCGCCACTGCGGTCGATCTGGGCGGATACTCGCTGGTGAACGGCGACGGCCTGCTGGTCGTCAACCGCACGCTCTACGTCGTGCAGAACAGGCTGAATCAGGTCGCAGAGTTCCGCCTTGACGTCCAGGGCAGGTCGGGCACGCTCGAGAACATCATCACGAGCGACGCATTCCGCGTGCCGACGACGGTGGCCGCGTACCGGCAGGATCTCTATCTGCCGAACGCCCGGTTCGGTACCCCGCCGACACCCACGACCGATTACGACGCGGTGCGGGTGGATCGCTGAATCTTCCCGGGGGAGCGTACTTCGAGCGCCACATCGACTCAGTCACGCTCGAACTGACATAATGTGCATTATCGGGGCTGGGGTTTCGGGCGAAGGCACACCATGGCATCGAGCACTGTCCGGCATCGTCCCTGCAATCGCTCAGTTCCCATCCGATTCGGCGCACGCTACGAAAAAACGGAAAGTCTGAACAACCGAAAGGAACAGACATGCGCAAACGAACTCTGGCATCAGTTGCCGCACTGGGACTGGCGGGAGCATTGGCGCTCCCCACGGCCGCTGCCGCATCCGAGCCGACCGACCTCACACCGTTCTCCTTCACCCGCCTCACGGGCGCTGCGGAGGTGCCGGGGCCGGGTGACCCGGACGGGCGCGGCTTCGCCTTCGTCCGTTGGGACACCGAGGACGGAGAGGTCTGCTACAACCTCTTCGTTCAGCGGATCCAGCCTGCGGCCGCAGCGCACATCCATGTCGGAGGCGCCGGTGCCTCCGGTCCGGTGGTGCAGGATCTCGCGGCCCCGACGAAGGGCTACTCATCAGGCTGTGTCTACAACCCGGATCTCGCCGCCGCTCTTGCCGCTGACCCGGAGAACTATTACGTCAACGTGCACAACGCGGAGTACCCCGGAGGGGCGGTTCGAGGCCAGCTGGACTGATCCGCTCCAGCACACAACCTCGCTGGCGAAGCGCTCCGAACAATTCGGGGCGCTTCGTCGTTGCGTCTCCGCGGTGGCCGTGTCGGAGGCCCGCCATAAGCTGGCGGGATGCCCGAGGGTGACAGCGTCTACCGACTGGCACGTCGCCTGCATTCCGCGTCGACCGGTCGGACGATCGTGACGGGTGAACTGCGATCCGGCAGCCATGCCGGGACGAAACTCGACGACCGACGCATCCTGTCGTACGACACGCACGGCAAGCACCTCTTCACTCGCTTCGACGACGGCTGGTCCCTGCACACCCATCTGAAGATGCAGGGCTCGTGGTCGGTGACCCGGCGTCCGATCCCGCGCGCCGAGATGCATCGTGTGCGCTGCCGGTTCGCTCTGGATGACGGAGCGACGCTCTGGGGCATCGACGTGCCGGTCATGGAGTATGCGCCCACCGCCGAGGAACGCCTTGTTCGCGAGCGACTCGGTCCCGACCCGCTTCGCGGGGACTGGGATGCCGCGGAGGCGACGCGACGTCTGTCACGGCGGCCCGACAGACCGACCGTCGCCGCCCTTCTCGATCAGGCGAACCTCGCCGGGCTGGGCAACCTGTGGGTGAACGAGCTCGCCTTCCTCCGCGGCATCCATCCCTTCGCGCCCATCGGCAGGACCGACATCGCCGCGCTCGTCGACCTCGCCGCCCGCTGTCTGCGCATCTCAGCCACCGTCCCCGGTATGTACCAGGTGACCACCGGCAATCGCGCACGGGGGTCCACGCACTGGGTCGTGGGTCGGGCGGGTCGCCCGTGTCTGCGATGCGGCACGAGGATCGAGGTCGTCGCCGAGGTCCCGGATGATCCCGGCCGCCGCCGCACCTGGTGGTGTCCGAGGTGTCAGTCCCACGCCACGTGAGCGATACGATGCGATCCACGTGATCCCGTCGATGTGGAGCGCCATGACACGCCTCAGTCCTGATCCTTCGGTCGATCTCGAGGCCGCCCGGGCGGCTGCGCGAGCCGTCCTCGGAGATGCCGGTCCCGCTTTCGACGAACGTCTGACGGCGACGCTGCCCGAGCTGCACGGCCTGTTCGCGCAGCTCTACGGCGATCGCGACGACGGACGAGAGGCCCTCGCCGAGGTGATCGCGGCGGCCGCCGCGGGGTGGCGCGATCGGCCGACGGATCTGAAGCAGCTCGACGCCCAGCGCATGGCGGACCCCGACTGGTTCCTGTCGGAGCGGATGCTCGGCGGGGTCTGCTACGTCGACCGCTACGCAGGCACCCTCGCCGGGATCCGCGCGCAGATCCCCTACTTCCAGGAACTGGGGCTGACGTACCTGCACCTCATGCCACTTTTCGACTCCCCCGAGGGCAACAACGACGGCGGCTACGCGGTCTCGAGCTATCGCAAGGTCGACCCGCCGCTCGGGACGATGGCCGATCTCGCCGCTCTGTCGGCCGATCTCCGGGCGGCAGGCATCTCGTTGGTGCTCGACTTCATCTTCAACCACACCAGCAACGAGCACGAGTGGGCCCGAAAGGCCGTTGCGGGCGACCCCGACTACGAGGACTTCTACCTCATCTTCCCCGACCGCACGATGCCGGACCGGTACGAGGAGACGGTGCGCGAGATCTTCCCCGACGACCACCCCGGTGCGTTCGTGCAGCTGCCTGACGGGCGATGGATCTGGGCGACCTTCTACCACTTCCAGTGGGACTTGAACTATGCCAACCCCCGGGTGTTCCGGGCGATGGCGCAGGAGATGATGTTCCTCGCCAATCAGGGCGTCGAGGTCCTTCGCATGGACGCCGTCGCGTTCATCTGGAAGCGCCTCGGCACTCCGTGCGAGTCGCTTCCCGAAGCGCACCTGCTCCTGCGCGCCTTCAACCTGGTCCTCCGACTCGCGGCTCCCTCGGTGCTGTTCAAATCCGAGGCGATCGTGCACCCAGACGAGGTGATCACGTACATCTCCCCCGGCGAGTGTCAGCTGTCGTACAACCCGTTGCAGATGGCGCTGGGCTGGGAGGCCCTCGCCACCCGCGACGCCCGGCTGCTGCAGAAGGCGCTCGACGAGCGCCACGCGTTGCCGCCCGGGACCTCGTGGGTGAACTACGTCCGCAGTCACGACGACATCGGCTGGACCTTCGCCGACGAGGACGCGGCCGAGCTCGGCATCGACGGCTACCCGCATCGGCGGTTTCTCAACGACTTCTACGTCGGGAGGTTCGAGGGCACCTTCTCGCGCGGCGAGCCTTTCCAGGAGAACCCGAAGACCGGTGATGCCCGTGTTGCCGGCACGACGGCATCGCTGGCGGGCATCGAGGCGGGTGACCCCGGTGGTGAGGACCGCGTCATCCTCGCCCACGCTCTGGCCCTCTCCACCGGCGGGATCCCGCTCATCTACCTCGGCGACGAGGTCGGTCAGCTCAACGACTACGGCTACCGGGACGACCCGGCCCACGCCGACGACAGTCGCTGGGTGCACAGGCCCCACCGCGACGCGAGGGCGTACGCGGCACGGCACGACGAGTCCACCGTCGCCGGGCGCCTCAGCGCCCGGCTCCACGCTCTGATCCGAGCCCGGCAGAACTCCCCCGAGTTCGCCGCCGGCAATCCCCTCCTCCCCTTCCACACGCCGTTCCCGCAGGTGGTGGGTTTCCAGCGTGTCGCCGCGGACTCCACGATTCTCGTGCTCGGCAACGTCGGCGACTCCACCGTCCTGATCGAGCCGATCACCCTCTCGGGGTTCCGACCGGATGCCACCGACATCGTCTCGCACTCCCCCGTCGTCCTGACGGGCGGGCTCATGCTCCCCGCGCACGGCGTCGTCTGGCTCCGGGTACGACCGGCGTGAGAGATCGGCCGCACTAGCATCGAGGGATGCTCACGGCTCTCACCGGCTTCGTCGTGGTGGGTGTCGCGATCCTCATCGGCTACATCCTCGGGCGCATCAACCTGCTCGGCGAGCACGCGCGCCCGGTGCTGGCACGGCTGACCTTCTTCGTCCTGTCGCCGTTCCTGCTTTTCGTCGTCCTGGCCGAGGCCGACGTGCGAACGCTCTTCTCGTCGCTCCTGCCGGTGTCCGCGATCGCCGCCGTGGCGGTCATCGTGGTCTACGCGGTCATCGCGCGCGTGGTGTGGCGCCGGTCCGTCGCCGAGACGACGATCGGGAGCCTGAGCGCAGGCCAGGTGAACTCCAACAACATCGGCATCCCCCTCTCGCTCTACCTCCTCGGCGATGCGGCGTTCCCGGCGCCGGTCATCCTCCTGCAGCTCCTCGTCTTCACGCCGATTACGATGGCGATCCTCGATGCTGTGACATCCGGGCGTTCGTCCCTCGGGAAGACGGTCGGTCGCGTCGTCACCAATCCGATCGTCATCGGCTCCGCGCTCGGCGCGGCGGTCTCGATCAGCGGAGTCGAGCTGCCGGAGGTCGTCATGGCTCCGGCCGCGCTCGTGGCGAACGCCTGCGTGCCGGTGCTGCTCATCAGCTACGGCCTGTCGCTGTACGGGCAGCGCGTCCTCGGCGCCCACGGGCGACGCCGCGACGTGGTCCTCGCGTCGACGCTGAAGCTGCTGGTCATGCCCGCGATCGCCTGGGCGGTCGCGACCCTGGTGTTCGCGCTCCCCCGCGCCGACGTGCTGGTCATCGTCGTTCTGGCCGCTCTTCCGACCGCGCAGAATGTGTTCAACTACGCCCAGCGCTTCGACGTCGGTGAGGCGATCGCGCGGGATACGGTATTCCTGACCACGATCGGATGCATCCCGGTCCTGCTGGCTGCGACTGCGATCCTCGGCTGAAGACCGTAGCCGTCCGTCGGGTCAGACCGCGCGAATGATTCCGAGCGGGGTCGACTGGTGACCCTGGCCGAGCGGATTGTCCTTCAGGATCGCCACGAGCTGCTTCTCGCGTGCCTTGTCGACGGTCGAGCCGAGGATGTTCCCGCCCAGGTCGTTGATGTCGACAACCGCGACCTCGGGAACGCCTCCGAGAAGATCCTTCAACCGCCTGGCCACCTCGCGGGGGCGATCCGGCCCGAGCACCACGGCCTTGTTGTACGGCGGGATGGTGCCGCTCGTGGGCCCGTCGATCGCACGCGCTTTGTCGCCGGCGATCCGGTAGAAATCGCCCTTCCGGCCGAACACCTTCGTCACCGCCGAGACGGCGGCGGCGAGCAGGATGCGAGGGGTGCCGCACTCCCGAAGAGCCATCTCCATGGTCTCGGGCATGCCCAGACCGATCCCGTGCGGGGTCCGGGTCACGTAGCGCGACAGGAACCGCGCAAGCCGGCGCGGCTGGATCTCGTCCAGCGGGTACGACCGACCCTGGGTGATAGCGACGATCTTCTCGGTCACGAACAGCAGATCATCGGGTCGGACCAGGCTCGCCGCGTACTCGCGGACGAACGCATCGAGGTCATCCCCCGGCATCACGACGCGCGTGCGGATCGGGATACGGGCGAACGAAGCCCCATCGACGGTGACCGTGAGGGCCTTGCCGTCGTTCGCTTCACCGGTCATGCGTTCGACCGCTCACTCAAGGTAGTCCCGCAGCGACTGCGAACGGCTCGGGTGGCGGAGCTTGGCCATCGTCTTCGACTCGATCTGACGGATGCGCTCGCGGGTCACCCCGAAGGTGTCGCCGATCTGGTCGAGGGTCTTCGGCTGGCCGTCGCCGAGACCGAAGCGCATGCGGATGACGCCCGCCTCGCGCTCGCTCAGCGAGTCCAGCAGCGACTCGAGCTGGCGCTGCAGCATGGTGAAGCCCACGGCGTCGGCCGGCACGACCGCCTCGGTGTCCTCGATCAGGTCACCGAACTCGCTGTCGCCGTCCTCACCGAGCGGAGTGTGCAGCGAGATCGGTTCGCGGCCGTACTTCTGCACCTCGATGACCTTCTCGGGGGTCATGTCCAGCTCGCGGCTGAGCTCCTCGGGCGTGGGTTCGCGACCCAGGTCCTGCAGCATCTGCCGCTGCACGCGGGCGAGCTTGTTGATGACCTCGACCATGTGCACGGGGATGCGGATCGTCCGCGCCTGGTCAGCCATGGCGCGGGTGATGGCCTGACGGATCCACCACGTGGCGTAGGTCGAGAACTTGAACCCCTTGGTGTAGTCGAACTTCTCAACCGCGCGGATGAGACCGAGGTTGCCCTCCTGGATCAGGTCGAGGAACTGCATCCCGCGGCCGGTGTAGCGCTTGGCCAGGGAGACCACGAGGCGCAGGTTGGCGCCGAGCAGGTGGCTCTTGGCGCGCTGACCGTCGCGGGCGACCCACTGCAGGTCGAGGCCCAGCTGCGACGCCTTCTCGGCCGCCGACATGTGCGACAGCTTCTCCTCGGCGAACAGACCCGCCTCGATCCGCATCGCCAGCTCGACCTCTTCGGCAGCGTTCAGCAGCGGCACTTTGCCGATCTGCTTCAGGTAGTCCTTGACCGGGTCGGCGGTCGCGCCGGTGATCTGGGTCGAGTAGACGGGGATGTCGTCCTCGTCGTTGGAGATGACGATGGCGCCGGTCGGGAGCGGCTCGGCGAACACCGGCTTGGTGTTCTCCTCTTCGTCCTCCTCGGACTCCCCCTCGGGCGTCGCGGCGGCAGCGGCCTTCGGCGCCGCGGTGTCGGCGTCACCCTCGGTGTCATCGACATCGTCGCCCGAGATCTCGTCGTCGGCGTCGAGCTCGACGTCGTCCATCTCCTCATCGACCTCGTCGGCGTCAGCCTTCTTCTTGCCGCCCTTGGCCGTCGTCTTGGCGGCGGGCTTCTTGGCAGGGGCCTTCTTCGCCGCGGGCCGCTTCTTCGCGGGCGCTGCGGTGGCGGTCTCGACTTCCTCGACCGTGTCGGCGGTGTCGGTGTCCTTCGTGGTGCGGTTCGTCGTCTTCGTGCCTGCGGTCACGGTTCGCCTTTCACCGTCACGAACGCGGAGCGCCGCGGCGGTATCTTTCGGACACTAGTAAGACCCTTGTCAAGTCCCGTTCCCGTACGCAGGGCAGCGGACGGGGGACGACAATGGGTCAGAACATCCATTGTCTCACATCTGTCTGGGCGGTTCGCATTCACGCTCCCCACGAATTCCCGAACGCGCCCTCAGGACACAACGTCGAAGAGTCGGAGGGAATTCCTCTCGACGGTCAGGGGCGCTTGTCTTCGTCGCTGTTCGGCCGCGAGGCGAGGAAGCGCTCGAGCTCCGCTGCGAGCTCGTCGGCGCTCGGGAGATCGCCCGTGTGAAGAATGGGGGTGGCGTTGGTCGCACCTGCCATGTAGGCGTCGTAACGCTCTTCGAGCCCCTGCAGCATCCGAGACAGTTCGTCACTGCCGGCGACCTGCTCCTCGACCTTCGTCAGATATTCGCGGTTCTCCTCGCGCAGGCCGTCTCCGTCGAAGACGAGCCCGGTGGCGACCGTGATGCTGTCGAGGCCCGCGAGTGCGGCGGCGGGGTATTCGGTGTCGGCGAGATAGTGGGGCACGAGCAGCACGAAACCGGCGACGGCGGCGCCTACCTCGGTGAAGCGGTACTCGAGAAGGTGGGCCACCGTCGCGGGCACCTGGGTGTGAGGCTGCCACACCGAGTGCGCCTCGGTCAGCTCGGCGCGGGTTCCGCTCACGGTCGTGCCGATCGGACGGGTATGCGGGACAGGCATGGGGATCGCGTGCACCCAGGTGATGGAGGCGACACCGAAGCTCGAGGCGAGGTCGAGGACGGCCTCCGACACCCCGTCCCAGGCGAAATCGGGCTCGTAGCCGGCCAGCACCAGGAACGGCGTGCCCAGGGCGTCGTGCGCGAGCGAGAGCTCCAGCCGCGGCGGACGGTAGTCGGTCAGGTGGTCGGCCTCGAAGGTCACGATCGGCCGGCGCGCGCGGTAGTCGAGCAACACATCGTTGGAGAAGACGGCCAGCGGGATGGGATCCAGATCGTCGCGAATGTATTCGATCAGGCGAGCCACCGCTCCCCCGGCGTCGGTGAAGCCGGTGAGGGCGATCACGAGCGGCAGGCCCGCCGGCACAGTCGGGGCGGAGACCGAGCGCTCGTAGAGAGGACCGGCGTAAGGCATGGCTCCATGCTACGAGTCGCAGCGACACCGCGAGCCGGGCCACTGCCGCTGACAGCGAACACCGCTCCATAGGATGGAACCCATGTCGTTCCCCGACCTCGAATACCGTTCCGCCCCCCTCTCCGAGATCGACGCCGACGCCGTCGTCATCGCCCTACCGCCGGTGGAGGGCGATGCCGCCCCACCGATGGAGGACTTCCCGGGCCTGAAAGAAGCGCTCGTGGCGACCGGGTTCGGTGGTTCGCCGGGCTCGTTCCACCGTGTCTACGCGCCCGACGTGACCCCGCGGCCTCTCGCGGTCGTCGGGACGGGAGCCGTCCCGGATGCAGCAGCCGTACGTGACGCGGTCGGTACGGCCCTGCGCAGCCTGACCGGATTCGAGACGGTCGCGGTCGCCGTTCCCTTCGCAAGCGAGCACCTCCTGGCCGCGGCGGAGGGGGCGGCTCTCGGCGGCTACCGTTTCGACGGGTACAAGGCGGACGGACCCAAGCGTCGCGCGAGCCGCGTGATCATGCACGGGACGGATGACCTCGACCCGACCGCGCTCGCGGCCGTCACCGCCACGGCATCGGCCGTCGCCCTCGTCAAGGATCTCGTCTCGATTCCCGCGGAGTGGCTGGGTCCCGCCGATCTCGCCGACCGCGCCGGCCAGGAGGTCGCGGACCTCCCGGTCGAGGTGACGGTGTGGGACGAGACCGCGCTGCGCGAGGGCGGCTTCGGCGGCATCCTGGGTGTGGGTCAGGGATCGGACCGCCCGCCCCGACTCGTGCGCCTGGACTACTCCCCCGCCGGCGCGAGGTGCCACGTCGCCCTTGTCGGCAAGGGCATCACCTTTGACACCGGAGGGCTGTCGCTCAAGCCCGCGGCATCGATGGTGGGGATGAAGTACGACATGTGCGGCGCGGCGACTGTTCTGGCGGTGGTCCGCGCGGCCGCGGCCCAGCAGCTGCCGGTGAGGGTGACCGGCTGGCTCGCGGTGGCCGACAACATGCCCTCCGGCCGCGCCACCCGCCCCGGCGACGTCGTGCGCATCGCCGACGGCACCACCGTGGAGGTGCTCAACACCGATGCCGAAGGGCGGCTCGTCCTCGCGGACGGCCTGGTGGCGGCCAGCCGCGAGAACCCCGATCTGCTGATCGACGTGGCGACCCTCACCGGAGCCATCACCATCGCGCTGGGCACGCGCCACACCGGCGTCATGGGCGACGACGATGCCGTCGCGCGGTACCTCGCCGCTGCAGGAGACGTCGCAGAGCTCGCCTGGCAGCTCCCCCTCCCCGCGCACATGGTCGACGAGCTCGACTCGCCGATCGCCGACCTGCAGAACGCCAAGATCGGCGACCCGGCCGGCGGATCGCTGTTCGCCGGTCTGTTCCTCCGGCATTTCGTGGGCCGCACCGCGCCCGACAGCGAGCAGCGCATCCCGTGGATCCATCTCGACATCGCCGGAGTCGGGATGAACAAGGGCGGCGGGTTCGGATTCACCGACAAGGGGCCGACCGGGGCGACCGTGCGCAGTCTTCTCCGTCTGCTGCAGACCGAGGCTACCCGATGAGCGCCGGGGCGACGCCGGACACCACGGCGGACATGGTCATCCTCGGCGGCGGGAGCGGCGGCTATGCCGCCGCGCTCCGCGCCGCCGAGCTCGGCAAGTCCGTGATCGTGGTCGAGAAGGACAAGGTGGGCGGCACGTGCTTGCACCGCGGGTGCATTCCGACGAAGGCCCTTCTCCACGCCGGCGAAGTCGCCGACGCCGTTCGAGCTGCGACGGAGATCGGGGTCGACGCGGAGCTGCGCGGTATCGACCCGGCCCGGGTGCGCGCCTATCGCGAGGGCATCGTCGACAAGAAGTACCGGGGTCTGCAGAGCCTGCTGAAGGCCCGCGGCATCCGCGTGGTCGACGGCGAGGGGCGTCTCGAGGCCGGTCCTGCCGTGCGGGTCGGCGACACCGTCTACCGCGGCACCGATGTCGTCCTGGCCACCGGGTCGTACAGCCGCACGCTGCCGGGGTTGGAGATCGGGGGCCGCATCCTCACGAGCGACCAGGCGCTGCAGCTGGAGGAGATCCCCGAGCGGGTGATCATTCTCGGCGGCGGTGTCATCGGCGTCGAGTTCGCCAGCGTCTGGCGCTCCTTCGGCGTCGAGGTGACCATCGTCGAGGGGCTCGACCACCTCGTGCCGGCCGAGGATGTCGCGATGAGCAAGGCGCTCGAGCGCGCGTTCCGCCGCCGCGGCATCGGCTTCTCTCTCGGTGTCCGGTTCGCCGCTGCGACGCAGTCTGCCGACGCGGTGACCGTTTCGCTCGAGGACGGGACGCAGTTCTCGGCGGACTACCTGCTCGTCGCCGTCGGCCGGGGCCCCGTCACCGCGGATCTGGGCCTGGAAGAGGCCGGGGTCGCGCTGGATCGCGGTTTCGTCGTCACCGACGAGAGGCTCCAGACCACCACCCCGCACGTCTTCGCCGTCGGTGACATCGTGCCGGGCCTTCAGCTGGCCCACCGCAGTTTCCAGCAGGGCATCTTCGTCGCCGAGACGATCGCAGGGCAGAAGCCCGTGGTCGTCCCCGAGCAGCTCATCCCACGGGTCGCGTACTCGCACCCCGAGGTGGCTTCGGTCGGTGTGACCGAAGCGCGGGCGGTCGAGGTGCACGGTGTGGACGCGGTGCAGTCCTTCGAGTACAACCTCGCCGGCAATGCCAAGAGCGAGATCATCGGCACCGGGGGCCTGGTGAAGGTCGTCCGTCTCAAGGACGGACCGGTCGTCGGTGTCCATCTCATCGGCGACCGGGTCGGAGAGCTCATCACCGAGGGTCAGCTGGCCGTCGCGTGGGAGGCCCACCCCGAAGACATCGCCCCCTTCATCCACGCCCACCCCACGCAGAGCGAAGCGCTCGGTGAGGCCTTCCTGGCCCTGGCCGGCAAGCCGCTGCACGCGCTGTGACCGGCGTTCGTCGCGCGGACGCGGACCTGACACGGGCCCGCGGGCGCATCACTAAGCTAGACAAGACATCGGCAACCCCGAAGGAGACAAGCCCATGAGCACATCCGTGGTCCTCCCCGCGCTCGGCGAGAGCGTCACAGAGGGAACGGTCACCCGCTGGCTCAAGAAGGTCGGTGACACCGTGCAGGCCGACGAGGGGCTCCTCGAGATCTCCACGGACAAGGTCGACACCGAGATCCCCTCCCCGATCAGCGGTGTGATCGAGGAGATTCTGGTCGACGAGGACGAGACGGTCGAGGTCGGCGCTGTCCTGGCCAAGATCGGCGACGGCTCCGGCGGCGGAGAGGCACCGGCCCCGGCCGATGCGCAGGAAGAGCCTGCGGCCGCAGAGCCTACTCAGGCCGAAGAGCCCGCCGCCGAGGCGGCCGAGCCTGCCGACGGACCCACGGACGCTGGTCCGGCTGCTCCGGCGCAGGCTGCGCCCTCGGATTCCACCACCAGCGGCGGAACCGAAGTCGTCTTGCCCGAGCTCGGCGAGAGCGTCACCGAAGGAACGGTCACGCGCTGGCTCAAGCAGGTCGGTGACGCCGTGGAGGTCGACGAGCCGCTGCTGGAGATCTCGACCGACAAGGTCGACACCGAGATCCCCTCCCCTGTCAAGGGCGTCCTGCAGGAGATCCTCGTCCAGGAGGACGAGACGATCGCCGTCGGATCGGCTCTCGCCCGTATCGGCGACGGTGCCGCCCCCGCCGCACCCGCCCCGGAGTCCCCGGCAGCGCAGGAGAAGCCGGCCGAGTCCGCGCCCGCTGCGGAGGAGAAGCCGGCCGAGTCCGCGCCCGCCGCGCAGGAGAAGCCGGCCGAAGAGAAGCCGGCCGAGGTCGCGCCCGTTCCGGAGAAGGTCGTCGCGCACGCGCCGGTCGCGACCGGTGTCGCCACCGAGCAGGAGCCGTCGCCCTCCAGCGCTCCCTCGTCGGCCGCGCCGGCAGCGTCTTCCGGCGATGACGAGGTGGCTTACGTCACCCCGCTGGTGCGCCGGCTCGCTCAGCAGCAGGGCGTCGATCTGGCATCCGTCAAGGGCACCGGTGTCGGCGGTCGCATCCGCAAGGAGGACGTGCTCAAGGCCGCGGAAGACGCCAAGGCGCCGGCTCCGGCCGCCGCCCCGTCGGCCTCCACCGCCCCGGCCCGCACTCCGCTGGAGGTCTCACCGCTGCGGGGGACGACCCAGCCGATGTCGCGGCTGCGCAAGGTGCTCGCCGAGCGCGCGGTGGCGTCTATGCAGGCGACCGCTCAGCTCACCACCGTCGTCGAGGTGGATGTCACCAAGCTCGCCGGTTTCCGAGACCGCGTGAAGGGCGACTTCCAGTCCAAGACCGGCGACAAGCTGTCGTTCCTGCCGTTCTTCGCCCTCGCGGCGGCGGAGGCTCTCCAGGCCTTCCCCGTCATCAACAGCACGGTCGACGGAACGAACATCGTCTACCCGGCGACCGAGAACCTCTCGATCGCCGTCGACACCGAGCGTGGCCTTCTCACCCCTGTCCTGCGGGATGCGGCGTCGAAGAACCTCGCGCAGATCGCCCACGAGATCGCCGACCTCGCCGCGCGCACGCGCGACAACAAGCTGAAGCCCGACGAGCTGGCCGGTGGCACCTTCACGCTGACCAATACCGGATCCCGCGGGGCGTTGTTCGACACACCGGTCGTCTTCCTCCCGCAGTCGGCGATCCTCGGGACGGGCATCGTCGTCAAGCGCCCGGGCGTGGTCTCGGTCGACGGCCGCGACGCGATCTCGGTCCGGTCGTACGTCTACCTCGCGCTGTCCTACGACCACCGGGTCATCGACGGGGCTGACGCCGCGCGGTTCCTCGGCGCGGTCAAGGCCCGTCTGGAGGAGGCGGACTTCGAGGGCGACCTCGGCATCTGATCCACTGCGGAAAAGCACCACGCGGGGGCCACATCGTGATCACGATGTGGCCCCCGCGTCGTGGATGTCGCGGATGACCCACTCCTCGCCGATCCGGACGATGACGATGAGCTGAGACACCGCGGACCCGTTCGATGTCTCGTGTGCGGACACGCGCAGCACGGCCGCGCCGCCGAGATCATCGAGGAACGTGACGGTCCGAACGTCGGTCGGCAGGTCTGCTGCCCCCGCGGCCGGTGCACGCTCCGGATCGACCATGATCTCGGCGAGACACTCCCTGTCCTCACCGCATCCAGCGCGCGCGGTCAACAGCCGGTCGGTCACGGCGGCGAGATCGTCGGGGGTGGGCTCTGTCGACCCGGTCGGGGTGGGAGCAGCGCTGTCCGCGGGGTCTTTCTCCGACGCGGGCGCGTGGCTCGCATCCGATGCCGGGGGCGTGACCATGGGCTCGGCCGCGGCCGGCGCCTCCGGATCGCTCGGCCATGTGAGTCCCACGGCGAGCACCACGGCCGCCGCACCGGCTGCGATCACGAAGCCACGGCGGCGAGACCGCGGCCCCTTGGTGCTCACGACCCGCCAGAGGCCTGTGGTGGCCCGTGAGACGGCGTCAGCGAGATCGCGATCCATCAGCGCGGAGATGCGGGCGAGCAGTCCTCCGTCGTCGGATCCGGCGGACGCCGCAGCCCGAGCCGCCGCGCGCGACGCCGCTCGGGTGACCACCGGACGAGCCGAGATACCCGGCACTGCACCCGGCGTCGTCGAGGCGGTCCTCCTCGTTCCCAAGCGCAGTGGCTGCGGCGACGCCAGGGCGAACAGTCGCGCCTCGAGACCCAGGACGTCGCGCTCGTGCGGATGCGCCTGTTCGACTGCCGACAGCCCGTCGCGAAGCACCTCCGTCCACGCGGGGAACAGGGCCAGAAGAAGGCGGAAGATCGCCGCTGACTCCGTGGGTCCCGTCGGCTGCAGCGCGAGCACAGGGCGCGCATGGTCGGTGAGCCACCAGGTACCGGCTGTCGCTCCCGCCGACGCTCCCGCCTCGAGGTGGCCGCGCAGCACACTGACGGCGAGGGTGAGGGCTTCGCCTGCTGACAACGGGTCGTCGTCGTCGGAACGTCGCCGCACGACGTCGATGAGCCGATCGCCGCAGATCGGGAACAGCGCGGCGTGACCCGACGGTGTGCGGACGAGGTCGTGCGGTGCGAGAAGGTGCTCCGCGTCCGCGACGCGCCATCCTGCCCAGCCCTCGCCGAGCTCGGCGACGTCCACCAGAAGCCAGGCGGCACCGTCAGGGTCGCGGACCACCTCTCCGGGCCAGGGCGCGGAGGTGTCATCCACCCGCCGCACCGGTCGGAGGGACCGCAGCAGGGCATCCGCTGAATCGATCGCCATCGCCCCAGACTCCCCCGCACCGCGCTCCCCCTCTCTAACCTGCCGTCGAACTGTGGAGAACAGGCTCTCTCCCTCCTTGTGCAGGAGAGGTCGCAGGGGCCGGAAAGGTAGGCTGGAACCATGGCCGCACGCAGTACCGCACCCGAGAAGCGTCCCGGGTTCTTCTCGCAGATCCGCACCCTCTACACCTTCACGGTCCAGGCCTATCGCTGGCTCCCCTGGGCCCTCGTCGGCATCCTCATCGGCGGCACGCTTCTGGGTGTCGCTCTCGGTGCGCTGATCCCGCCGGGAGCGATCTGGAGCATCATCCTGTGGGGTGTCACCGGCTTCATGTTCGGCATCCTCGCGGCCCTGATGACCATGACGCGGCTCTCGACGAAGGCGATGTATCGCAAGATCGACGGCATGCCCGGTGCCACCGGATACGTGCTGTCGAGCGCCCTGGGGCGCCGCTGGCGTGCGTCGGAGATGCCGGTGGGCATCAACCCCAAGACCCAGGAAGCCGTGTACCGGGCGATCGGCCGTGGCGGCATCGTGATCGTCGGCGAAGGGGCTCGCGGACGACTCACCCGGCTCGTCAACGAAGAGCGCGGAAAGGCGCAGCGCGTGGCATCCGGTGTTCCCGTCACCGTGCTCTACGTCGGCCACGGCGACGACGAGGTGCCGATCGGCAAGCTGGCTCCTGCCATCAAGTCGCTGCCGAAGAAGATCGACCGTGCCACGATGGCGGCCGTCGTCAAGCGGATGGACTCGGTGTCGCAGTCCGTCGCGTCGCTCCCGATCCCGAAGGGCATCGACCCGCAGCGCGTGCGCGCCCCGCGTCCCCGCTGAGCCGGGACATCCGCCGACGTCAGTCGCGGATGAGGACGGTGCCCGCCGCCTTGTCGTGAAGGCCCCGCTGGTCTGCGTCCCAGATCACCGCGGGAATGACGAGGATGAGAAGGATGGTGCGCAGCACCGGCCGCCACAGGCCGACCCACCCGCCGTCGAGGCGCACCAGTCGCATGCCGAAGATACGGTGCCCGGGGCTCCCCTGAAGGGTCGGGAGGAAGACGATCTGGATCGCGCCGAAGATCAGCAGGATGGCCAGGGCGTCCCAGCCGAAGAAGCCCGAGATCAGGTAGGCCGCGCCGTAGTCGATGAACAGAGCGCCCACGCGACGGCCGAGACGGCCGATCGATCCGGCGCCCTCGCGGGGGCGCCCCAGTCGCTCTCCGGGATAGTCCTGTGCGCTGGCGACCACGATTCCACCCTACCCGCGCTCGGCGCGTAACATGCCGGAAACAAAGGTGTCACGGTCGGGCAATCCCCTGCCGATACGGTGCCTCAAGGCCCGCTCGACGGGCGGCAGTTCCCGATGCCCTACCTCTGGAGTCTCCATGTTCAGTGATTCATCCGAGGTGCTGCGGTTCATCAAGGACGAGGACGTCAAGTTCCTCGACATCCGTTTCACGGACCTCCCTGGTGTGCAGCAGCACTTCAACATTCCGGCCGCCACCGTCGACGAGGAGTTCTTCACCGTCGGGCAGCTGTTCGACGGCTCCTCGATCCGTGGGTTCGCGAACATCCACGAGTCCGACATGCAGCTCATCCCCGACGTGTCGACGGCCTACCTCGACCCGTTCCGCGAGGCGAAGACGCTCGTGATGGTCTTCGACATCTACAACCCGCGCAACGGCGAGATCTACGCCAAGGACCCGCGTCAGGTCGCCAAGAAGGCCGAGAAGTACCTCGCCTCCACCGGTATCGCCGACACCGCGTTCTTCGCTCCCGAGGCCGAGTTCTACATCTTCGACGACGTCCGCTATGAGGTGAAGCAGAACTCCAGCTTCTACTCCGTCGACTCCGAAGAGGGCGCCTGGAACACCGGCCGGGTCGAAGAGGGCGGCAACCTCGCCAACAAGACCCCCTACAAGGGCGGCTACTTCCCCGTCTCCCCCGTCGACAAGACCGCCGATCTGCGCGACGACATCAGCCTGAAGCTCATCGAGTCGGGGCTGCAGCTCGAGCGTGCGCACCACGAGGTGGGCACCGGCGGTCAGCAGGAGATCAACTACCGCTTCGACACCATGGTGCACGCGGCCGACGACATCCTGAAGTTCAAGTACATCGTCAAGAACACCGCCGAGCAGTGGGGCAAGGTCGCGACCTTCATGCCGAAGCCCCTCTTCGGCGACAACGGCTCGGGCATGCACACCCACCAGTCGCTGTGGAACGACGGCAAGCCGCTCTTCTACGACGAGAAGGGCTACGGCGGGCTGTCCGACATCGCCCGCTGGTACATCGGCGGCATCCTCGCGCACGCCCCGGCGGTGCTCGCGTTCACCAACCCCACGCTGAACAGCTACCACCGTCTGGTGAAGGGCTTCGAGGCCCCGGTGAACCTGGTCTACTCGGCGGGCAACCGCTCGGCGGCCATCCGCATCCCGATCACGGGCTCCAACCCCAAGGCCAAGCGCATCGAGTTCCGCGCCCCCGACGCCTCGGGCAACCCCTACCTCGCCTTCGCCGCCCAGCTCATGGCCGGGATCGACGGCATCAAGAACCGCATCGAGCCGCACGAGCCGGTCGACAAGGACCTCTACGAGCTCCCGCCGGAGGAGGCCAAGGGCATCCCCCAGGTGCCGAACTCGCTGCAGGACTCGCTGGACGCCCTCGCGGCCGACCACCAGTTCCTGCTCGAGGGCGGGGTGTTCACGCCGGAGCTCATCGAGACCTGGATCGAGTACAAGATCGAGAACGAGATCCGGCCGATGGCGCAGCGCCCGCACCCGTTCGAGTTCGAGCTGTACTTCGGGGTCTGACACCCGGAGCGACCTCACTCCCCCGAGCCCCGCACGCCGCGGCGCTCGGGGGAGTTCGTCATTCCGGCGTATCATCCCGCCCGTTCTGCGGCTCTCCCTCGTGTGCGCACGAGTGCACGCTTACGCAGGGAAAGGCGACATCATGGCGATCAACGACGACGCGCAGAACACCGGCGAAAAGGCAGCGAGCCCCTTCGTCATGCTTGTTAACGCCGACGGCACCCCCTTCACCGGCTACGCCGAGAATGGCGGCGGGATCGGCGGGCACCTCCTCGGTCAGGTCTGCCACAACCACGTCCTCACCGAGGTCTACGCCGACTTCGACGGCGAGGGGCACCTGGCGGGCATGCACACGCACGACGTGGGCAGCTGCTGAGCCACCGCTCCTCCAGCGCTACGGTGTAACGGTGCGGGAGATCATGCGGATGGGGCTTCGACTCCTCGTCGCACATTGGCCTGCCCTTCTGGCGTGGTATCTCGCAGGCTCGTTCGGGCGATACCTGTCGATCCAGCTGGCGGGATTCGTGGGCGGATACACCGCGCTCGGCGGCATCCTGCTCCTCCCGTTGGCGATCCTCGCCAAGCTCGTCAGCCTCGTGGCGATGTTCCTCGTCCTGAGGGACGGGATGCTGCGACTGAACGCGATCGCACCGACCCCGGTCGACCGTGCCGAGCGCCTCCGGTCGTTCCGTGACGCGCTGCTGTCTGCGGTGCTGCCGTTCATCGCGGTCTACGCCGTACTCGGCTTCCTCGTCGAGGATGTCACCGCCTACCTGCGGGTGGCACTGGCGGTGCAGACCGATCGCCAATGGGCGGCCATCGTGGAAGAGTCCGAGGTCGACACCTCCGGCGCGGTGGACAGCCTCGGTTGGGAGCCCTGGACGATCGTCGTCGTCATGCTCGCGTTCGCCGGTCGTTGGGCGTGGAAGCGCTGGGGATCCTCGCTCCCCCGGTGGACGGCGCTCGTCGCGACGTACCTCGAGGCGCTCTGGATCTTCCTCGTCGCCTATTTCATCGGTGAGGCCCTCGGGCGGGTGACGGCCTGGATCGATACGCGCCAGGCGATGGTGTGGGTGGCCGACCTCCGGCAGGCCGTCGGAGACCTCTTCGCGCCGCTCGGATGGACCTGGGACGCCGTGGAGTGGCTCATCGGTGAGGCAGGCGGCGTGCTCTTCGTTCCGCTCGCATGGCTGACGATCGCGGGCGTCATCTACGGACGCACCGTGTCACCGCAGGGTGCGCAGCTGCGTGGCGCTCTCGTCGACCGCGCCCGGTCGCGCTACGGGACCCTTCCCCAGCGACTCCGCCGCCGCCTCGTGGATCTCGGATCGGAGGTCGGCGGTCGGTTCCGCCCGATCTGGCAGGCGATCCTGCTCATGTGGCGGGGCGGACCGATCCTCATCGGCGGGTACGTGCTGCTCTACACCCTCATCCTCTTCGTCGGGGAGGGGCTCCGCGTGCTCCTCACCCGACTGGTCGGTCCTCACGACCTCTTCGACTTCTGGGTGATCGCCGCCACACCACTCTTCCTCATCGTCCCGCTCATCGTCGAGCCGCTGCGCACCGTCCTCATCGCCGCGACGTACGACGCGACGGTGGGTGCGCTCATCGGGGCGCCGGTGGTGTCGTCAGGGGATGACCTCGAGTCGGAGGAAGCCCGGCAGCTCGTCCGGGACGGCGAGCTCGACGCCGAACGGGCCGCGAGCGTCGTCGGGGACGAGGTAGGGCACCTCGAGGGTGAACGGGGCCTCTGAACCGGTCTCGCAGGAGCTCGGCTGCTCGTAGCGCCAGTCCACCTCGGTCATCGCCGCAGCCCACTCCCGGCCCGTGGCGCCGAGCTCGCGGAGGACCGGGGTGGTGCAACCGGGGGTCTCCTCGAGCGGGTCGACGGGGATCTCGACGACGAGCACGCGGGTTCCGGCCGGTGCATCGGCGGCGAACGTGCCGGTCTCGTCGACCGCCGTAGCCGGACCCCAGGACGCGCCCGCCCAGTCGACGCTCTCGCCCGCGGCGGCCGTGGTGGGGAACACGGGGTCGGCCTGACTCCAGCGCCACCACTCGACGCCCGTCGGGACGAGAACCGCCGCCGGCAGCAGAATCGCGGCCGCACCCAGCGCGAGGGCGTTGCGTCGCCACCATCCCTGTCTCGATGGCACCGGTCCGGATGGGGTCGGTGTCGAGGGGGCCTCTGTCGATCGGGACTGTGGCGACCGATTCGGTGTCATCGCTGCGCCCACCCGGTCTCGAGAAGTTCGACCTCGCCTTCGGCTTCGAGCGTACCGAGGTCGAGATTGAGGGTCACGAGACTGTCGAGACGGGGATCGTCACCGATCCCCAGCTCGAGAGTCGCGGTCTCGCGCGCGAGCTCGCTCGGAAGCTCGAAAGCGAGGCTTCCCTCCCGCGGGATGCCCGGGGTGAGACCGGTGCGGAGAAGCGACGCGGGTCGCTCGCTGGCGCGGTAGGTCACACCGTCGATCGTGAGCTCGGCGTGCGCCAGGATCGTGCCGGTCTCCTCCTGGGTCGCCTCGGCCCGGAGGTCGACGACCAGCCAAGTGCCTTCGGCCGACCAGCCGCCGGCGACGGCCCGTGAGGCCAGTCGCACGTCCGTGACGTTCATGACGAATCCGCGTGCGGAAGCCGTCTCGCCGATCTCCGCCGCGAGAGGGAACGGGGCTTCGGCGTCATCCTGAGAGGGAGTGATCTGGAGAACGCCCCAGGCCGCGACGACGAGCGCGACCCCGATCGTCCACGCCATCCACCGCCTCATCCCTCGTCTCCCTCGGCGTCTGCTCCTGCGCCGACGTCGGTGACCTCGAGGGTCATCGTCGCGGCCGCGACGGGCGACTCCCAGTACTCGCCGGCGACGACGAGTGCGCCCTCGCGAAGGCTCAGATCCCGCAGCACGATCTCGATCTCGTCGCCCTCCGCGAGAGCGTTACGATCGACCGCCCACGTCACCACCAGCTCAGCCGGAACGCGCGGCTGCAGGTAGGGCGAGAAGGTGGTGTCGTCGAACCGGGCGATCGCTGCGGGAGGGGCGTCCGCGAGTTCCGTCACGCGCACCCCCGCACTCAGCCCGCCGGAGCTCTCGGACGCAAGAGCGCGGTCCCAGACGTTCTCGGCCGTCAGGACGACCGCGAGCACTCGCTGACCGGGTTCGACGGTGATCCCCGCCTCCGGCAGTTCGTCGATCAGGACCGCCCGTTCCACCGTGAGGGCGAACTGCTCGTTGACGTGGGTCTCACCCGGTTCGAGTTCGGGAATCGGGGGCACGGCGGCCTGCGCGAGACCTCCGAATGCCGCGGTGCCGGCGAGGAAGACGGCCGTGAGGATGCCGGCGAACCAGCCGGTCGGGATGCGATCCCAGGTGCGGGCGATCCAGGCACTCCGAGAGGGCGGCGGCGCGTCGGGGGTGGGTGCCGCGGATGGGACCGTCACGCCGACACCCTATCCCGGAAGGCATCATCCCGATGACAGCGTCTGATCGAGGGAGGCGCGCGCCTCGCGTTCGACCAGAACCGGAACGAAGTCGCGCACCTTGGCGCCGTCGAAATGGTGTCGGGCGCGATCGAGAGCCTGCTCGATGTCGGCCGGGGATGCCTGCGGGTAGCGCTCGCGTAGGCGGTCGGCGATCTCGGTGAACACGACATCCTCGTCGGGGATCTCACGAGTCATGTCAGAAGGATGCGCCTGAATCGGTTGGCGGCGCAAGGTGGACAGGCGCTCGTGCGCCTCAGCCGTAGAAGAGGCGCTCGAAGCTCCGCCGCGCCCGTCGGGCCGTGCGAAGCCAGTCCTCCTCGACCTGGGTGGCCGATCGAGGCGGGTACTCCAGCAGTCGGCCGATGCCGTCCAGCTTCTTCCGATCCGTCGGCAGCACATCGCTCGTCTGTCCGGACAGAAGGGTGTTGGCCGAGCGTAGACGGCTGGCGAGCCGCCACGCCTCGAACAGGCGCGCGGCGTCCGCCTCGGGAACGATGCCGGCATCCTTCGCCGCCGTCAGCGCGATGGTGGTCGAGGTGGTGCGCAGCGCCGGCACGGTGTGGGCGTACTGCAGCTGCAGCAGCTGGACGAGCCACTCCACGTCGCTGAGGCCGCCGGGGCCGAGCTTCAGATGCCGCGCCGGGTCGGCGCCCTGCGGCAGGCGTTCGTTCTCGACACGGGCCTTGATGCGCTTGATCTCACGGAGCCCGGCCGGGTCGGGCGATGCGGGGTAGCGCACCTCGTTGGCGAGCCCGGTGAACGCGGTGATGAGCTTCACGCTGCCCGCCACGCCACGGGCGCGCAGGAGGGCCTGGGCCTCCCACGACAGCGACCAGCGGCGGTAGTACTCCTCGAAGGCGTCCAGCGAGCGCGCGAGCGGTCCGTTGCGCCCCTCGGGACGCAGCCCCGCATCGAGGTCGAGCGGTGCACGATGATCCTCGGAGTACTGCCGCAGCGCTCCCACGAGTTGCAGAGCCTTGCGTGCCGCCCGCTCGGGATCCAGCCCGTTCGGGCGGTAGACGTACATGACATCGGCGTCCGAGCCGAACCCGAGCTCGGCCCCGCCGAACCGTCCCATGGCGATCACCGAGAAATCCAGCGGCGCATCCTCGGGGTCGAGGACGTCGCGTCGGACGGCGCGCAGCGTCGCCTGGATGGTGACTTCGGTGATCGTGGTCAGCGCATCAGCGAGTTCTTCGATCGTGAGGGTGCCGACGATCGCCGCCATGGCGGTGCGCAGAAGCTCGCGGCGTCGAAGCGCCCGCACGGCGCGCATCGCGTCATCGACGGTCTCGTGGCGGGTCTGGATGGCCCGCGCCTCCTCCTGAAGCGCCAGGCCGCTGCGGGGTCGGAGCAGATCAGGGTCATCGAGCCACGCCGCCGACTCGGGGATCCACTCCATCAGCTCTCCGACGTACCGCGAGCCCGACAGCACGCGGGTGAGGCTCTCGGCCGCTCCTGACGAATCGCGGAGCATACGCAGGAACCACGGAGTGTCGCCCAGCCGCTCACTGATGCGGCGGAAGGCGAGCAGCCCGTAGTCGGGATCGACGCCGTCGGCGAACCAGCGGATCATCACCGGCATGAGGTGCCGTTGGATCGTCGCCTTCCGGCTGAGTCCGCTCGTGAGCGCACCGATGTGTCGCAGTGCTCCGGCGGGATCGGTGAAGCCGATCGCCGCCAGCCGGTCGTGAGCCTGCGCCGGTGAGAGCGACCGCTCGGCCTCGGGAAGGCTCGCGACCGCGGAGAGCAGGGGACGGTAGAACAGACGGACGTGGATGTCGCGGACCTCGCGCTTGGTCGCTTCCCATGTCTGCCACACCCGCTCCCCCGTCTCGGCGAGCCCCGTCGCGCGGGCCAGCACGCGCAGCTCGTCGGCTTCCCGCGGCATGAGATGTGTGCGGCGGAGGTTCCTCAGCTGCATCCGGTGTTCCAACAGACGGAGTCTGCGGTAGTCGCGGGAGAAGGCGGATGCTTCGGCGCGACCGATGTAGCCCTCCGATGCGAGGGCTTCGAGGGCCGGCAGCGTGCCGCGCTGCCGGATCCGGTCGTCGCTCAGGCCATGGACCAGCTGGAGCAGCTGAACGGTGAACTCCACGTCCCGGATGCCTCCGGGTCCCAGTTTGATCTGGACCGCGACCTCGTCGGCGGGGATGTGGTCGGTCACGCGCTCACGCATGCGCTGGACGCTGTCGACGAAGTTCTCGCGCGCTGCGCTCGTCCACACCTTCGGCGCGAGGGCGGCGACGTACTGCTCGCCGAGCGCGACGTCTCCCGCCAGCGGTCGGGCTTTCAGCAGCGCCTGGAACTCCCAGCTCTTCGCCCAGCGCTCGTAGTACGACAGGTGCGAGCCGAGTGTGCGTACGAGCGCACCCTGCTTGCCCTCCGGGCGGAGGTTCGCGTCCACCTCCCACAGCGGGGGCTCGATCTCGGCGCCCGAGATGCCGCGCATGGTCTGGACGGCGAGCCGAGTGGCGATGTCGACGACGCGGCTCTCGCCGATCTCGTCGATGATGTCGTCGTCGGCGCCGGCGACGAAGATGACGTCGACGTCGCTGACATAGTTGAGCTCGCGTGCCCCGGCCTTCCCCATGCCGATGACGGCGAGGTTCGTGCGCGCCACCTGCTCCGCCGGGAACAGGCCCGCCCCGGCGGCCCCGCGCGACACACGGGTCCGCGCGACGGCGAGCGAGGCTTCCAGCGCCGCACCGGCGGCATCCGCGAGGCGTGCGGCCACGTCGGGGATCACTTCGAGCGGCTCGGGATGCAGCAGATCGAACGCCGCGATCTGGGCGAGGAGCCGCCGGTAGCGTACCCGCAGTCTCACCCAGGACTCTTCTGTGCCCTCTGCGGCGAAGCCGTCCTCGGCGCCGATGGCCTCGAGCATCTCCT
This sequence comes from Microbacterium sp. CCNWLW134, assembly GCF_037083565.1. NCBI lineage: Bacteria > Bacillati > Actinomycetota > Actinomycetes > Micrococcales > Microbacteriaceae > Microbacterium > Microbacterium sp. CCNWLW134. The sequence continues at coordinate 1,407,501 of NZ_JBAOJU010000001.1, forward strand.
CGCGCAGGGATGCCGGGCTCGGGAGGGCGAGCCCGGCGTCGACGAGGTGGATCAGTTCGTCGGGGCGTCGCAGGAAGAACTCCGCGAACCCCGTCGAGGCCCCGAGGAGCGCCCACAGGGCGCGCCATCCCTGTGGGTCGGCATGGATCCGGCGCACCGGCTGCGGATCGCGCCGGGCGATGCGTGTGAGTGCCAGGAGTGCGCCGTCCGGATCCGCGGCGGACGCGGCAGCACGGAGCAGATCGGAGCGGGGTGCCGTGATGGCCGCGGCCAGCTCCTCCAGCAGCTCGGCGCTCTCCGAGAGCGCGCTGAACCCGAGCCGAGCGAGCTCGGTGAGAGACGACGTGCGCTCGCCCGTGCTCATGGGCCGGTCAGAGCATCTCGAGGTTGCTCTTCAGCTCGAAGGGGGTCACCTGCGAGCGGTACTCCTGCCACTCGCGCCGCTTGTTGAGGAGGACATACGTGAAGACCTGCTCCCCGAGCGTCTCGGCGACAAGCTCCGACTCCTCCATGTACTCCAGCGCGTGGTCCAGGCTCGCCGGAAGCGGGGCGTACCCGAGCGCGCGGCGTTCGGCGTCGGTGAGCGACCAGACGTTGTCCTCGGCTTCGGGAGGCAGCTCGTAGCCCTCCTCGATGCCCTTGAGGCCTGCGGCCAGCATGAGCGCGTACGCGAGATAGGGGTTGGCCGCCGAGTCGAGCGCACGGTACTCGACGCGTGAGGACTGACCCTTGTTCGGCTTGTACAGCGGCACCCGCACGAGGGCCGAGCGATTGTTGTGGCCCCAGGTGATGAAACTCGGTGCCTCGTCGCCACCCCACAGTCGCTTGTAGGAGTTGACGAACTGGTTCGTCACCGCGGAGATCTCGTTGGCGTGACGGAGGAGTCCGGCGATGAACTGCCTCCCGATCTTGGAGAGCTGGTACTGCGCTCCTTCTTCGTAGAAAGCATTGACGTCGCCCTCGAACAACGACATGTGCGTGTGCATCCCGCTTCCGGGCTTACCGCCGAGGGGCTTGGGCATGAACGTCGCGTACACGCCCTGCTCGATCGCCACTTCCTTGATCACCGTGCGGAACGTCATGATGTTGTCGGCGGTGGCGAGGGCATCGGCGTATCGGAGGTCGATCTCGTTCTGGCCGGGACCGCCCTCGTGGTGGCTGAACTCGACCGAGATCCCCAGGTCTTCCAGCATCCGCACCGAGCGGCGACGGAAGTCATGCGCCGTCCCGCCGGGCACGTTGTCGAAGTAACCGGCCGAGTCGACCGGTTCGGGACCCTCGGTGCCGAACGACGAGGACTTCAGCAGGTAGAACTCGATCTCGGGGTGGGTGTAGAAGGTGAACCCCGCATCAGCGGCTTTCGCCAGCGCACGCTTGAGCACGTGACGCGGATCGGCGACGGCGGGCTGGCCGTCGGGCGTGGTGATGTCGCAGAACATGCGCGCGGTGGGGTCGATCTCACCGCGCCAGGGCAGGATCTGGAAGGTGCTGGGGTCGGGATGGGCCAGCAGGTCGGACTCGTACGACCGCGTGAGACCCTCGATCGCCGACCCGTCGAAGCCCAGCCCCTCTGAGAACGCCCCCTCGACTTCGGCCGGGGCGATCGCCACCGACTTCAGCGTCCCGATGACGTCGGTGAACCACAGGCGGACGAACTTCACGCCGCGTTCCTCGATCGTGCGCAGTACGAAGTCCCGCTGCTTGTCCATGGGTTCCTTTCCGCCGGGGTGTTGCGGACGCGGGGCCTGAGCCGACCGCGCCGAGGTCAGACTAGTTCGCGCCGTCCGTGCCGGCCGGACGGCTCTCCCAGCCGTCCTCGCGTGCTTCGTCCTCGGCCCAGGCGCGGGAGCGCTCGCGCAGCACCTCGGGAGCCTTCGCGGCCTCCTCAGCCGTGTCGAACGGCCCAGCACGGTCGATGGCGGGCGATTCGAAGCCCTTTTCGACCTCGCCGGTGGTCAGGTTGTACCAGTACTTCTCGCTGTCGTTCGCCACATCGACTCCTCGGCTCGCCCACGGATCATCCGCTGGGTCGATCCTATCGATCGACGGTGGCGTCGATAGGCTTGCGCCATGGCTTCTGACGCGACGCGTGCCGTCGGCATCGACATCGGCGGCACCGGCATCAAGGGTGCGGTGGTCGATCTGAAGGACGGGACCCTCCTCACCGATCGGGTGAAGGTGTCCACTCCGAAGGGCGCGGAGCCGCCCGACGTCCTCGAGGCCGTCAAAGAGGTCCTGTCGCGTCTCGAGATCAGCGAGGACGCCATCCCGCTCGGCGTCGCCTTCCCCGCCATCGTGAAGAACGGCACGACGCTCTCGGCCGCGAACGTGTCCGACAAGTGGATCGGGTTCGAGGCGGAGAAGTTCTTCGAGGAGGGACTCGGGCGCGACATCTACTTCGCCAACGATGCCGACGTCGCAGGGGTCGCCGAGATGCGCTACGGCGCCGCACGCGACCAGAACGGGCTGGTGATCCTCACCACTCTCGGCACGGGCATCGGCTCTGCGGTGATGTACCGCGGTGTTCTCATCCCCAACACCGAACTGGGTCATCTCCAGCGTGCCAAGCACGGAAAGGACGCCGAGGCGTTCGCCGCGTACTCCGCCATGGAGCGCGAAGAACTCTCGTGGGAGCAGTGGGCCGAGCGACTCCAGTGGTACTACGACTACGTGCAGTTCCTCTTCAGCCCCGATCTCTTCATCGTCGGGGGCGGCGTTAGCAAGCATGCCGACAAGTTCCTCCACCTGCTGTCACTCAAGACGCCGATCGTGCCGGCGACCCACCGCAACAATGCGGGGATCATCGGCGCGGCCGCCCTGTCGCTGGGCGTCGAGCCGCAGCTGGCCGACGTGACTTCCGCTGACTGATCGGCCGATGAGCGCACGTCGACGCTAGCCCCCATCCGGGGGCGCCATTCCGAGGGGCGCCCCCCGTGCGCGCATGCTCTACAACATCCTGTTCTGCGCGTTCGGTACGACGTCTCTGGTCGGTCCAGCACGGGATCCGCCGCGGTATGACCGACTGACCCGCGCCCCCGGGGAAGTGGAAGAGGGCGAATGGGCCGGCCTGTACGCCGGGTTCTGTCCGGGGGCGTGAGCCCCGTGGACGGTCATCTCTCTCGGCGACACGTTGCCGTGCCGCTCCAGCGGCCTACCCGAGGACTCGGCGAGCCGCGTCAGCATCCTCTGTCTGGCCTTGCTCCGGGCGAGGTTTACCGTGCGGGTCGTGTCACCACGACCCCGGTGGTCTCTTACACCGCCGTTTCACCCTTACCGGGGTCTCCCCCGGCGGTCTGTTCTCTGTGGCACTGTCTCGCGGATCGCTCCGGGTGGGTGTTACCCACCGCCCTGCCCTATGGAGCCCGGACGTTCCTCGGCGCGGGCGAGCCCGCGACGCGACCGTCCAGCCGACCCATTCGCTTTTCGAGTGTAGCGCGGGGCCGGCGGCCACCCGGGGTTCACGTCTTCGCCGCAGACTGGGTGATCCGCAGATCCAGGGGGAAATCGAGAGGGAAGTCCCCGAAGAGCAGACGGGTGGCCGAGACGGATGCTGCGCGCACGGCGTCGGCCACCGCCTCGGCCTGTGAGAGAGGGGCGTGGACGATGATCTCGTCGTGTAGGAAGAACGCAAGGTGCGGGTGTCGGTCGAACACCGGACCCGACGCGACCGCCGGCGGGTCGACGATGTCGCCGCCGAGGGTGTGGAGCCGCCCCCGCAGGTCGGCGATCCAGGCCAGGGCCCACTCGGCGGCAGTCCCCTGCACGACGAAGTTGCGGGTGAACCGTCCGCGGTCGCGGGCGCTGCGTCTGGCCCGTTCCTGCTCGGCGATCGTCGCGTCGGATTCGCTGGCGCGATCCTGCGCCGTGCGCCATCCCGGGCTCGGTGGCGGGGAGGTTCTTCCCCACCACGTCCGGACGACCCCGCCGTCCTCCCCCACCCGGGCCGCTTCGTCAACCAGGGCCATCGCACGGGGGAACGACCGCCGCAGTCTCGGCACCAGGCGCCCGCTCTCCCCCGTCGTCGCGCCGTACATCGCGCCGAGGAGCGCCATCTTGGCGTCCGACCTCGTCGCCACGGCGCCCGTCGCCACCACACCCTCGTAGAGGTCTCGTCCCCGGGCCGCGGCCGCCAGGGAGAGGTCACCGGCCATGGCAGCGAGCACCCGCGGCTCGAGCTGGGCGACATCGGCGACGACGAGGCACCAGCCGGGGTCTGCGCGCACGGCATCGCGCAGCACCCGGGGGATCTGCAGGGCACCGCCTCCCGAGGACGCCCACCTGCCCGTGACGACGCCACCGGGAACGTACATCGGCCGGAATCGCCCGTCGTGCACCCATTCGTCCAGCCAGGACCAGCCGTTCGCGGTGAGCAGTCGCGACATCCGCTTGTAGTGCACCAGCGGGCCGATCGCGGGGTGAGTGTGACGCTCGAGCTCCCAGCGGCTCGTCGTTTCGACGTGTATTCCCACCCGATGCAGCGCGCGGAGGAGCTTGGGCGGCGAGTCGAGCGATACGGCGGGGTCGCCCAGAGCCGCGCGGACCTCCTCAGCGAGCAGGCGCATCCGCTCCGGCAGCTCATCGCCGCGGGGGCGCGGACCGAGAATGTCCGAGAGCACGCGATCGTGCGTCGCGGTGTCCCAGGGAAGACCTGCCGCTGTCATCTCCGCGGCAGCGAGGGCCCCGGCCGATTCGGCGGCGAGCAGAAGCCGGAGGGAGGCCGGCGACGCGCTCGCGGCGATCGCCTCCCGCTGCCGCATGAACTCGCGCAGGACGGCATCGATCGCCTGCGGCAGCCGCGTCGCACCGGCGCCGGGCTCCAGGGAGAAGAGCGTGTCGCCGTCTTCGCTCTCGGCTGCCGTCCGCGGGGCGTCCCATCCCGGATCGGCGCGGGCGGCGAGCTCGGGGGGCGCGTCGGAGGGCGATCGGAGGATCGCGTGGGCGAGGCGCAGATCATGACAGCGAGCCACGCGGACGCCGGCGGCGAGCAGGCGTCGATAGATGCCGTCGGTGTCCGACCAGATCCACCGTGGTGCGTGGGAGGCCTCCACCCGTCGCACCCACGTCGCCACGTCGCCCGTCGCGAGCATGCGACGCTCACCCTCGGAGCCGGCCGCGGTCAGGATGACCGCCTCCCACCCGTCGGCGCTCATGCCCAGGGCGACCCACGCGACGTCGGCCGATGGCGCGCTCATCCGTGGGGCTCCACCCGTCGGGTGGCTCCGGGTCTCAGACGCCCGACTCTTCGGTGCGGACGAGGATGCCACCGCATTCCGGACAGGTCACCACCGCGTCATCCGGGGTCTGCCTGATCCGCTGCACGTCGGTACCCGACAGCACCATGTGGCAGCCCTCGCAGGTCTGCCGGCGCAGCAGACCGGCACCGACGCCGCGGGCGGCGAGGCGTTCGTAGAGCGCCAGCAGGTCGGCGGCGATCGATCCTGCGACGGCGTCACGGTCGCGCCGGGCGGCGGTCAGGGAGGCTTCAGCCTCGGCAACCGCGCGCTTGGCCTCGGCGCTCAGCTGCGCCCCTTCCTCGTTCGTCGCGCGGATGAGCTCCTCCTGCTCGACGACGGCGGCCTCCGCGGCGTCGAGCTTCTCCATCACCTCGAGCTCGGCGTCCTCCAGGTCCCGCTTGCGGCGGGCGAGGGAGGCGAGTTCGCTTTCGAACCCCTGTGCCTCGCGGGAGTTCGAACTCGCCGCCAGGCGCTCTTCATCGCGTGCGCGGCGTGCATCCACGACGGCGACGTCGGACTCGATCCGTGCCAGCTCCGCGCGCAGATCGTCGCGCGCACCGGCGCGGCGGGTGAGCTCCTGCGTCAGTTCGGTGCGGCGGGCGAGCAGCTCCTTGACCCGCGACGCCTGCGGCGGGTTCCGCCGCGCGTGATCTGCCTGGCGGATGCGGGTATCGAGGTCGGAGACCTCGAGGAGACGGCGCTGATCGGCAGGAGTGGCGTTCACGTGTCCAACCTACCCGCCGCATCAGCCGCACCGTCGGCCGGGCCCTGCCCCATCCGGGTCGCCAGCGCAAGGCCTCGGGCGGAGGTGCCGGGGTCCGTAGCCTGGGCGCCACCAGACCTGAGGAGCACCGATGACGAACTTCGGCTACACCCTGATGACCGAGCAGAGCGGCCCGAAAGAGCTCGTGCGCTACGCCCGCCTGGCCGAGGACGTCGGCTTCGACTTCGAAGTCTCCAGCGATCACTACTCCCCCTGGCTGACCACGCAGGGACACGCGCCCTACGCGTGGACCGTGCTGGGGGCGGTGGCCGCCGTGACGGAGCGGGTGGAGCTGATGACATACGTCACGTGCCCGACCGTGCGCTATCACCCGGCCGTCGTCGCGCAGAAGGCGGCCACACTGCAGCTACTCGCCGACGGCCGCTTCACGCTGGGACTCGGGTCGGGCGAGAGCCTCAACGAGCACGTCGTCGGCGAGGGATGGCCCGGCGTGGACGTGCGCCAGGACATGCTGGTCGAGGCGATCGAGATCATCCGGGCCCTGCACAGCGGCGATCTCGTCACCTACGACGGACAGTACTTCCGGGTCGACTCCGCTCGCGTCTGGGATGCCCCCGACGGCGGTGTGCCACTCGCCACGGCGGTGTCGGGGCCGAAGTCCATCGCGCGGTTCGCGCCCCTCGTGGATCACATGATCGCCGTCGAACCCGAGGCGGAACTCGTGTCCGGGTGGGATGAGGCCCACGAGAGCGGGTCGCGGAAGATCGGCCAGATCCCGATCTCCTGGGATCCTGACGAGGATGCCGCCATCGCCCGCGCCCACGAGCAGTTCCGGTGGTTCGGGTTGGGCTGGCCGGTCAACTCCGAACTGCCCACCCCGGCGAGCTTCGCCGCGGCCACCCAATTCGTCCGACCCGAGGACGTCGCCGAGGGCATCGCCTGCGGCCCCGACCTCGACAGGATCGCCGAGAGCGTGCGGCCCTACATCGACGCGGGATTCACCGATGTCGCCCTCGTGCAGATCGGCGGCGACCACCAGGAGCGCTTCCTCGCCGAGGCGGCCGGTCCTCTGCTCGAGCGGCTCCGCGCGCTGTGATCGACTCCGCCGCCCTTCTAGACTGAGCGGGAGGGGCCTTTAGCTCAGCTGGTAGAGCGCCACGTTTACACCGTGGATGTCGTCGGTTCGATCCCGGCAGGGCCCACCGAGGACTCGATAGGCTTGTCGATGGTGTGTTGTGCGGAGCGAACAAAGCGAGCCGCACGTCCGTGGTGAATACCTGGCATGATCTGCCAGCTGAAGAAAGGTCTCGTGTGACTGTTCACGACCAGGATCCGTACTCTCAGGGCCCGCAGGACAGCGATCCGGAAGAGACGTCGGAGTGGCAGGAGTCGCTTCAGCAGCTGGTGCAGGCCAAGGGCCCGCAGCGCGGGCGCGAAATCATGCTCAGCCTGCTGAAGGCGTCGAAGGAACTCCACCTCGGGGTTCCGATGGTTCCCACCACCGACTACATCAACACCATCGCGGCCGAGAACGAGCCCGACTTCCCCGGCGACGAGGAGATCGAGCGGCGCTACCGCGCGTGGATCCGCTGGAACGCCGCCATCACGGTGCACCGCGCTCAGCGACCCGGAATCGCCGTCGGCGGCCACATCTCGACCTACGCCTCGTCGGCAGCGCTCTACGAGGTCGGCTTCAACCACTTCTTCCGGGGGCAGGACCACCCCTCCGGCGGCGACCAGATCTTCATCCAGGGCCACGCCTCACCGGGCACCTATGCGCGCGCCTTCCTCGAAGGTCGCCTCACCGAAGCACAGCTCGACGGATTCCGCCAGGAGAAGTCGGCGGCACCCAACGGCATCCCGTCCTACCCGCACCCCCGCCTCATGCCGGAGTTCTGGCAGTTCCCGACGGTGTCGATGGGTCTCGGTCCGATCAACGCCATCTATCAGGCGATGACGAACAAGTACCTGACCAACCGCGGCATCAAGGACGTCTCCGACAGCCACGTGTGGGCGTTCCTCGGCGACGGCGAGATGGATGAAGTGGAGAGCCGCGGGCAGCTTCAGGTCGCCGCGAACGAGGGCCTGGACAACCTCACATTCATCGTCAACTGCAACCTGCAGCGCCTCGACGGGCCGGTGCGCGGCAACGGGAAGATCATCCAGGAGCTGGAGAGCTTCTTCCGCGGCGCCGGCTGGAACGTCATCAAGGTGATCTGGGGCCGGGAGTGGGACGACCTGCTCGCCCGCGACAGCGAGGGCGCCCTGCTGAACCTGATGAACGTCACCCCCGACGGTGATTATCAGACCTACAAGGCCGAGAACGGCGCCTACGTCCGCGAGCACTTCTTCGGCCGCGACGAGCGCGCGGCCGCGCTGGTCAAGGACTACAGCGACGAGCAGATCTGGAACCTCAAGCGGGGCGGGCACGACTATCGCAAGGTCTACGCCGCGTTCAAGGCCGCCGCCGAGCACAAGGGTCAGCCCACCGTCATCCTCGCGAAGACCATCAAGGGGTACGGCCTCGGACCCCACTTCGAGGGTCGCAACGCCACGCACCAGATGAAGAAGATGACGCTGGACGACCTCAAGCTCTTCCGTGACGCGATGCACATCCCTGTAAGCGACGCGCAGCTCGAGGAGAACCCCTACCTGCCGCCGTACTACAACCCCGGCCCGCAGGACGAGACCATCCAGTACCTGCAGGAGCGGCGCCGAGCGCTCGCGGGTTATCTGCCGGAGCGGCGCACGCATCACGTCGGGTTGGAACTGCCCGGTGATCAGGCGTACGCCCTGCCCAAGAAGGGATCGGGCACGCAGGAAGTCGCGACGACGATGGCCTTCGTGCGTCTGCTGAAAGACCTGTTGCGGGTCAAGGACTTCGGTCACCGCATCGTCCCGATCATCCCCGACGAGGCCCGCACGTTCGGTATGGACGCGTACTTCCCGACGGCGAAGATCTACAACCCGCACGGCCAGCACTACACCTCGGTCGATCGCGAACTGCTTCTGGCCTACAAGGAGAGCCCTCAGGGGCAGATCATCCACGTCGGCATCAACGAGGCGGGCGCGCTCGCTGCCTTCACCGGCACCGGCACGTCCTACTCCACGCACGGCGAGCCGCTGATCCCGGTCTACGTCTTCTACTCGATGTTCGGATTCCAGCGCACCGGCGACGCCCTGTGGGCGGCCGGCGACCAGATGACGCGGGGTTTCCTGATCGGCGCGACCGCGGGTCGGACGACGCTGACAGGCGAGGGCCTCCAGCACGCCGACGGGCACTCGCCGCTCCTGGCCTCCACCAACCCGGCGGTGGTCAGCTACGACCCGGCCTACGGCTACGAGATCGCCCACATCGTGCGGGCGGGAATCGAGCGGATGTACGGCGGGAACCATCCCGACCCCAACGTCATGTACTACCTCACCGTGTACAACGAGCCGATGATCCAGCCGGCCGAGCCCGAAGGGGTCGACGTCGAGGGCATCGTCCGCGGCATCCACCGCATCGCACCCGCCACCGGCGAGGGCGCACGCGCGCAGATCCTCGCCTCGGGCGTCGGCGTGCCGTGGGCCCTCGAGGCCCAGCAGCTGTTGCGCGACGACTGGGGCGTCGAAGCCGACGTGTGGTCGGTGACCTCGTGGGGCGAGTTGCGCCGCGACGGTCTCGCCGCCGACGAGCACAACTTCCTGCACCCCGACGGCGAGCAGCGCACCGCCTATGTCACCGACAAGCTGGCGGGGACGCCCGGCCCGGTCATCGCGGTCAGCGATTTCGAGCATGCCGTGCAGGATCAGATCCGTCCGTGGGTGCAGCACAACTTCCACACCCTCGGCGCCGACGGGTTCGGCTTCTCCGACACGCGCCCGGCCGCACGCCGGTGGTTCAAGATCGACGGGCCGTCGATCGTCGTGAAGACCCTGCAGGCGCTGGCCGCCGAGGGGACGGTGGATCGTTCGCTTTCGGCGCAGGCGATCGAGAAGTACCGTCTGCACGACGTCAGCGCGGGAACGAGCGGGAACGCGGGCGGCGAGAGCTGATCCGGGACGCCTCCGACGATGGACAAGGCCGAAACACTCGCCTGGCTCCGACGCATCTCAGGCGACCTCGCCACGGCCACGATCCAGCGTCTCGAGGATTCGCTGCCCTGGTATGCCGAGATGCCGCCCGCCCGTCGGTCGGCGGTGGGTCTGGTCGCGCAAGCGGGTATCAGTTCCTTCATCCAGTGGTACGACGACCCCGGGTCGACCCCCTGGATCGCCGCGGACATCTTCGCCGCCGCGCCTCGTGAGCTCTTGCGGAGCGTGTCGCTGACGCAGACGTTGCAGCTCATCCGTGTCACCGTCGAGGTGACCGAGGAGCGGGTGGCGGGCAAGGACGAGAACCTCCGCGAAGCGATCCTGCTGTACTCGCGCGAGGTCGCCTTCGCCGCCGCCGACGTATATGCCCGCGCAGCGGAGGCGCGCGGGCTGTGGGACGCGCGCCTGGAGGCGCTGGTGGTGGACTCGATCCTCACCGGCGAGGCCGACGAGGAGCTGCCGAGCCGTATCGCGGCCCTCGGCTGGCACGGGCACGGCGAGGTGGCCGTGCTCGTGGGCACCACTCCCCCGCAGTTCGATGTCGACCAGTTGCGGCGGACGGCGCGCAAGCTCGGCGTCGATGTGCTGATCGGCGTCCAGGGCTCGCGCCTGGTCCTGGTCGTCGGTCGTGCCGACGCACCGCGCGGGGAGGAGACCCCGACCGACCTGCCGTTCGACGAGATCGCCCGTCGCCTCGAACCCGGCTTCGGGACGGGCTACCTCGTGCTCGGACCCGCCGTGCCTGCTCTCGTCGACGCCAGCCAGAGTGCGCGTGCCGCCCTCGCCGGCTTCGCGGTCGCCCGGGCCTGGCGTCACGCGCCCCGCCCCGTCGAGGCCGATGACCTGCTTCCCGAGCGGGCTCTCGCCGGCGATCCGCTGGCCAAGCAGACGCTGGTGGAGCGGATCTACCGCCCGTTGCAGAGCCACAGCTCCGATCTCGTGACGACGCTGTGGAGCTACCTCGACAACGGCCGCTCGCTCGAGGCGACCGCTCGGGAGCTCTTCGTGCATCCGAACACCGTGCGCTACCGACTCAAACGGGTATCGGAGGTCATCGGCTGGGACGCCACAGGTCCGCGCGAAGCTCTCATTCTGCAGACGGCGCTGATTCTCGGATCGATCGGGACGGATGCCACGCGCCGACGTTCTCCTGGACCGCGGCGCGTCGGGTGAGGATGCCTTCTGTGTGCGAAACGCACAAAGCCTCCGGCGATTTCTTTGTCACGCCCTCCAGAAGGTGCCGCAGGATCATTGAAAGGATGGAACCGTGATCATCGCCGTCTTCCCTGGACAGGGTTCGCAGACGCCGGGATTTCTCGCCCCGTGGCTGGAGATCCCGGGGGCTCGAGAAACCCTCGAGGTCTACTCCGACGCAGCCGGCGTCGATCTCGTCGCGGCGGGGACGGAGTGGGACGCCGATCGCATCCGCGACACCAAGGTGGCCCAGCCGCTCATCGTCGCAGCCGGCCTCCTCGCCTGGGGCGAGCTGGGCAGGCCTCGCCAGGTGGCGGGAGTGGCAGGGCATTCGGTCGGAGAGTTCACCGCTGCGGCCGCCGCGGCGATCCTCCCCGACGCCGAGGTGCTGCGTCTGGTCGGCGTGCGCGGTCGGGCGATGGCGGATGCCGCAGCGCAGGCCGACACCGGAATGAGCGCCGTGATCGGCGGTGACGAGGCATCCGTTCTCGAGCGACTGGCGTCGCTCGGACTGACACCGGCCAATCACAACGGTGCCGGCCAGATCGTCGCCGCCGGGGCCCGCGCGGATCTCGACCGCCTCGCGGCCGAGCCCGTCGCCGGCACCCGCGTCATCCCGCTCCAGGTGGCGGGCGCGTTCCACACCGACTACATGGCACCCGCCGTGGCGACACTCCGCGACGCGGCAGCCCAGACCGTGGGCGGTGACCCTCTCCGCACCATCTGGACGAACCGCGACGGCTCCGCGGTGGCGACCGGACGCGCGTTCATCGATCTCCTCGTCGAGCAGGTCGCCTCGCCCGTGCGCTGGGACCTGTGCATGGCGAGCTTCGCCGCCGCCGGTGTCACCGGCCTCATCGAGCTCACTCCGGCGGGCACGCTCACCGGGCTGGCGAAGCGGGCGCTCCGCGGTATTCCGACCGTCGCCGTGAAGACTCCCGACGACCTCGCGACCGCCGTCGAGCTCTGGGAAGGATCTGCGGCATGACCGTCTCCCTGCGTCAACCCACGGGCGTCGCCCATACGCGCATCTACGCCTACGGCGCCGCGCGCGGTGAGCTCGCGGTTCCGAACGACGATCTGGTCGGGCCGATCGACTCCAGCGACGAGTGGATCCGCCAGCGCACCGGCATCGTCACCCGTATGCGTGCCGGAGCCGACACCGACGCCATCGACCTGGCCACGGAGGCCACCCGAGAGGCGATCGCGCGTTCCGGTGTCGAGCCGAGTGCGGTGGATCTGGTGATCTGCGCGACGATCAGCAACCCCAAGCAGACGCCGTCGGTATCGGCGATCGTCGCCGATCGCGTCGGCGCCAATCCCGCCGCCGCCTACGACGTCAATGCCGCATGCGCCGGCTTCGCCTACGGGGTTGCTCAGGCCGATGCGCTGATCCGGGCCGGCGCTGCCCACTACGCCGTCGTGGTGGGCACCGAGAAGCTCAGCGACGTCGTCGATCCGACCGATCGCAGCATCTCTTTCCTGCTCGGCGACGGTGCCGGCGCCGTCGTCGTCGGGCCGAGCGACACGCCCGGCATCGGCCCGACCGTCTGGGGGTCCGACGGCTCCAAGTCCGATGCGGTCGGGATGAATCACACGCTCACGGATTTCCGGGACGGGAAGGCCCCGTGGCCGACCCTCCGCCAGGAGGGGCCCACCGTCTTCCGCTGGGCGGTGTGGGAGATGGTCAAGGTCGCGCGCGAGGCCCTGGAGGCGGCCGGTGTCGAGGCATCCGATCTCGCCGCCTTCGTCCCGCACCAGGCGAACATGCGCATCATCGACGAATTCGCCAAGCAGTTGAAGCTTCCCGACACGGTCGTGATCGGCCGCGACATCGAGACGACCGGCAACACGTCAGCCGCGTCGATCCCGCTCGCCACGCATCGTCTGCTGCAAGAGCATCCCGAGCTCAGCGGAGGACTGGCTCTGCAGATCGGGTTCGGCGCCGGACTCGTCTTCGGCGCGCAGGTGATCGTGCTCCCGTGAGCGCGGGACGCACGACCCTAAACTGAACGGGGCCCGACCGGGCTTCCCCCGAGAAAACAGGAGAAACCATGGCATTCACCAACGACGAGGTCCTCGCCGGGCTCGCTGAGCTCATCACCGACGAGACCGGTATCTCGGCCGACGAGGTAGCCCTGGAGAAGTCGTTCACCGACGACCTCGACATCGACTCGATCTCGATGATGACGATCGTCGTCAACGCCGAGGAGAAGTTCGGCGTGACGATCCCCGACGACGAGGTGAAGAACCTCAAGACCGTCGGCGACGCCGTCACCTACATCACGTCGAACCAGGCGTAGCGCCCTCCGGTGGGGGCCCTCGGCCCCCACCGGCACGACACACCGAGGAATCACCTACGCATGAGCACGTCACGCATCGTCGTCACCGGAATCGGCGCCTCCTCCCCCATCGGCGCGACCGCGCCCGAGAGCTGGGAGGCGCTGCTCGCCGGGGCTTCCGGAACCCGGACCCTCGAGCACGAGTGGGTCGAGCAGTACCAGCTGCCCGTCACCTTCGCCGCGCAGGCCAAGGTGCGTCCCGACACCGTTCTCGAGCGTCCCATCGCCAAGCGGCTCGACCCGGCGTCGCAGTTCGCCATGGTCGCAGCGATGGAGGCGTGGGATGATGCCGGACGACCCGACGTCGCCCCCGAGCGACTGGGCATCGATTTCGCCACGGGCATCGGCGGCGTCTGGACGCTGCTGGACGCCTGGGACACCCTTCGTGAGAAGGGTCCGCGGCGCGTCATGCCGATGACCGTCCCGATGCTCATGCCCAACGCCGCGGCCGGGAACCTCTCACTGCACTTCGGCGCGCGGGCCTTCGCCCGCACGGTGGCCAGTGCGTGCGCGTCGAGTACCGAGTCGATCGTCAACGCCGTGGAACATCTGCGCGCGGGCCTGGCCGACGTCGTGATCGCCGGGGGTACCGAGTCGGCGATCCACCCGATCACGATCGCCTCCTTCGCCTCGATGCAGGCGCTGTCGCGCCGCAACGACGACCCCGCGACCGCGTCTCGTCCCTGCAGCGTGGACCGTGACGGATTCGTCATGGGCGAGGGTGCCGGCGTCCTCATCCTCGAGACCGAGGAACACGCCCGTGCCCGCGGCGCGAAGATCTACGCCGCCGTCGTCGGCGGCGGCGTCACGGCGGATTCGTACCACATCACGGCGAACGACCCCGAGGGAGTGGGGGCGGCTCGGGCTGTGCGCATGGCACTGGAGATGGCGGACGCCTCGCCCGACGACGTCACGCATGTCAACGCCCACGCCACCTCGACACCGGTCGGCGATCCGAATGAGTACACCGCGCTCAAAACGGTCTTCGGCGACCGGATCGACGAGATCCCGGTGTCAGCCACGAAGGCGTCGACGGGCCATCTTCTCGGCGGCACCGGTGCCCTCGAGGCGATCTTCACGGTTCTGGCTCTTCGTCACCGCGTCGCCCCTCCCACCATCAACATCACCACGCAGGATCCGCAGGTGCCCTTCCGCATCTCGGGCGAGCCCGTGGCGCTCGGACAGGGCGATCAGCTCGCCATCAGCAACTCGTTCGGTTTCGGCGGACACAACGCCGTGGCGGCCTTCGCGAGCGTCTGAGCTTCGCCGTCCCTGCACGGCAGAGGCCCCCGACCGAGGTCGGGGGCCTCACCTGTCTCCGTGCGTCGATTCGCGGTCCCGATCCCCGGGAGTGATCACCGATCCACCGGTAGTGGCGCCTCGCGCACGGGATACGTCCGTCAGATCATGAGGCGGGTCATCCCACCTTGTGCAGCCACACGACGGATGCTTCGTCGCCGGCGTGACGGAAGGGTTCGAGTTCGGCGTCCCACGCGGCGCCCAGTGCCACGTTCAATTCACGCTGCAGCTCCTGCGCATCACCGGCGGCGATCTCCATCGCGTAGCGGAGGCGATCCTCCCCGATGACGATGTTGCCCGCCGCATCCGTCTGGGCGTAGTGGATGCCGAGTCCTGGGGTGTGGATCCAACGCCCCCCGTCGCTACGCGGAGTGGGATCCTCGGACACCTCGAATCGGAGGTGCTCCCAGCCGCGGATCGCCGTGGCCAACGCGGCGCCCGTGCCCGCGGGACCCTCCCAATAGAATTCCGCGCGCCGACTTCCCGACAGCACCGGCTGGTCGGCCCATTCGAAGGTGACGGGTCGACCGAGAGCGCGGCCGACCGCCCACTCGAGGTGGGGGCACAACGCGCGTGGCGCGGAGTGGATGAAGATCACTCCACGCGCAGTGGTTGTCGCCATGATGACTCCGTTTCTTCAGGTACGTCTTCCCCTACGACCTGCGAAACGTCTGCTCCGGCGTGTGTTCGGTTGTGCGGCCATTATCACCCGAGGATCGTCGGAATCACAAGCATGTGATTCCGACACGCCGAAGGCCCCGGCGCAGGTGTGCCCCGGGGCCTTCGGAGAGGAGTCTGGCGACTCAGGCTTCGCTCATCGCCAGCTTCTCCTGCTGGCCCTTGGCGGCGTAGTAGGCCGCGCGGGCGGCGTCGCGGCGCGCCTGCTCGACCTGGCCGGCCTCGAGGACATCCTGCGGCACGTCGACGATGTCGGCGTGGGGAACGCCGTTGTACTTCTCGATGTAGGCGTCGAGCTCGGGGCCCGACTCCCAGGACGTGATCAGGCAGTAACGCGGCTCACTGCCGAGGTGGGTGGCGGCGTGCCACAGGCGCTGGGTGTCGATGATCAGCTGAGCGCCGGCCGGCAGCGCGATCCGCACCTCACCCTGGGGGTCGGTGCGGTTCTCCCGCAGGACGAAGAAGCTGTCCTTGTCATCGGTGAGGTTGAAGAATCCGCGGACGACCCATCCGGTGCCGTCGGGGTTAAGACGGTTGTTGTCGTCCTGGTGCAGGTTGTACAGGCAGTCTGCGTAGGAGTTCGGCTGCAGCTCGATGATGCGGCAGCGGCCTACATTCGCGCCCGGCTCGAGGGCGCGCTCGGTGAGGGTCGGCGCGATCGCCGTCTGGGAATCGATCCAGACCCCGTCCTTGTCGGTGCGCGGCGGCTTGTGGTTCCAGAAGCCGTTGCACTCGATCTCGCCCTTCGCCGACGCCAGCGGTGCGAACCGGGTGTCGCCGGAGGACTTCCAGTCGACGTACTCGAGGTCGAGCCACTCCTTGCGATCGATCTCCTTGCCGTAGCTGTCCAGCACCACGTAGCCGGTCTCTTCGAGAGCAGCTGACTTGATGTAACCCATAGCGTTATGCCCTTTCGTAGGTGGCCAGCACGTTTTAACAGGCCAACTAAGGCAAGCCTACCTCCGGCAGGCGCGGGAGCCCGGGGAGCCGGGACCGGTTCATTAGACTCGACGCGGTCCGCCCCTGTCATCCCGAGGAGAGAACCGCCCCGATGGTCACCGCCACGAACGTCGATGCCACCGCCGTCAACACGCTGCGGTGGCTCGCCTCCGGCGACCGCACGATCGTCGTCCCGGTCTACCAGCGGCAGTACCGATGGGACATCGGCAACTGCGAGCAACTGCTCGCCGACATCCGAGCCGTCGCCGACCTCGACGATCGTCACATGCACTTCATCGGCTCCGTCCTCTCCGCGGTCTCGGACGATGAGCTCGTGCTCATCGACGGTCAGCAGCGCATCACGACTCTCATGCTTCTGGTGGCGGCGCTGCATCACGCCGTCGGCGACAACGACCCCGCACTCTCGACGGAGCTTCAGGCCGTCCTTCTTCGTGAAGGTGAGCCGGGCGACGGGCCTCGGACGACGCTGCGCCCTCACCGGGCGTGGGCTGATGTCTTCCGCTCGGTGATCCTCGGCAACGACGCCGATCCGGCCGTGCGGGAGTCGCGCTTCGCCGACAATTACGCCTTCTTCCGCAGCCAGGTGTCACCCGATGAAGCACCGCACATCTGGCGAGGACTGCAGAAGCTCGAACACGTCGCGATCAGCCTCGGAGCGGGCGCTAACGCACAGCAGATTTTCGAGAGCCTGAACTCGACGGGAGAGCCACTGCGCGACCACGAGCTCATCCACAACTACGTGCTGATGGGCCTCTCTCACGCCGAGCAGGTGCGGATCGAGGACGAGTACTGGCTGCCCATCGAGCAGGCGACCGGCGAGAGCATCGCCGCATTCTGGGAGCAGTACCTCGTCATGCGGACGGGTCGTGAGACCGAGGATGCCGCGGGCCGGGGCGTCTACGACGTCTTCCGCCACGAGTTCCCCCGTCTCGAACCCGGTGCGCTGGACTCCCACGCGTCGGAGTGGCGGGAGTACGCCGAGATCCACCGCATCCTGAGGGAACCCGAGCGCGAAGCCGACGAGGACGTCTCGCGGAGGCTGGCCGGGGTGGGTGTCTTCGGCCCCATCGCGTTCCCGCTCGTCATGCGGGCGTATCGACGCTTTCGTGGCGGTGATCTCTCGCGAGAGGGGCTCCTCAGCCTGCTGCGGCAGGTGGAATCGCTTCTGCTTCGGCGCACGATCGTGGGGATCGGCACCGACCGGATCGTCGCGCGTCTGTGCCGCGCCGAGCACGAGGGTGCCCAGGCACTCAGCAGAGCCATGGCCCGCATCACACCGAGCGATGAGCGTGTGTCTGTCGCGCTGAAGTACTCCGATCTCCCCCACCCGCACTACGTCCTGACCCGGCTGTTCGACGTCGATGCGCGCGCCGCCTGGGACATCGACCACATCGTGCCGCTCGCACCGGGTGAAGCATGGAGCGGCGACGGAGTGCGCAGCTGGGCCGAGTATTCCGAGGACGAGCAGAACAGCCACCGCGCCCTCGCGCGCACCCTGGGGAATCTGGCGCTCCTCGAAGAGCGACTGGGGATGCAGGTCTTCGACGCGTCGTTCGCGGCGAAGCGCAGCGGGTACGCCCGCTCTGCGGTGGACGCGACGGCGGCACTGGCCGCTCATGGGCGGTGGGGGACGAAGGAGATCTCGGCCCGCTCTGCCGCATTGACCGCGCAGTTCGTGCGCGTATGGCCCCGGGACGCGCTCAGTGGTATCGACGACGACGGCCTGACCCCGGTGCTCGACGCCGTCCGCCGACGCGGGTGGCCGCGAGGCTGGGAACGCGAGTGGGACTACGTCGAGTACCGCGGTGAGCACTGGGAGGTCAAGGACGTCCGCTACCTCTTCCACCGCGTCTTCGCGCGGCTGTGGGCCGACGCGCGTGACGCGGTTGTCGCATACAGTGCCCGCCGGGGCGGTCCGGTCTACCCCGAGCGGGCGTGGACCGGCCAGTGGGACGCACTGGATGCCGATCATCACCTCTATCTCGGGTGGGATTCCAGCTACATGCTCAGCGCCGTCCAGGGCGTGCTCGCGGAGGCGGGGATCGCGGAGGAGGTCTTCGTGAAGTACTCCTACATCGGAGCGGTGATGTCCACCGGCGTGCGACGCTGAGGAGCAGGTTTCCGGGCCGCTAGGCTCGGATGCGAGGGGCGGTGGCCAAGCTGGTCAAGGCAGCGGGCTCATAACCCGACGATCGTGGGTTCAAGTCCCACCCGCCCTACCAATGACGCCGACGAGGATCAGCGGCGTGGATCGTCGCGGTCGCGCACCGGCGGTTCCGGCCAGACCTTCGCGACGGCCTCGGTGACCCGGATCGATCCGGTGCTGGGGCCCGCGACGGTGCCGTCGCCGTCCGAGCCTCGCTGGATGGGGATCTCCTTGCTGTCACTGACGATCTGCGGGTGGTAGCGGGCCAGTTGGAACACCCCCCACACCGCGAGGACGCCGGCGATCAGGAAGCCGATGTTGGCCCAGAGCGGCGCGGTCGCGGCCTCACCGAGGACGATGAGGCCGATGAGGATCGCCACGATGGGATCGATCACCGTGAGGCCCGCGATGACGAGGTCGGGCGGACCGGACGAGTACGCGGTCTGCACGAAGTACGCGCCGATCCCCGTTCCGATCAGCAGCGCGATGAGGCAGAGCAGCGTCAGCCACTCGAAATTCTGATTCTGGATCCGCACGATGATGACCTTCGCCAGCGTCGCGACGAAACCGTAGATCACCCCCGCGGCCATGATGTAGAAAAGTGCGCCCATCCGTTTGCGCAGCCACACCCACAGACCCGCGAAGGCGATGGTGACTCCGGCGAGGATGAGGAGGATCGTGATGAGCTGCCCGTCGGAGATGGGCGATTCGGTGGCGAAGAGCGCGGCGATCGTGACGAAGATGAAGATGCCGCCGACACAGGCGGCGATGGCGATGAGCGAACGCCTCGTCGGCTTGTGTCCGCTGATCCGGGCGTTCAACAGGGTGGTGATCACCAGAGCGATCGCGCCGAGCGGCTGGACGACGATGAGCGGTGCGAACGAGAGGGCGGCGAGTTGGCAGGCGATCGCCAGCCCCAGCATCATCGTGCCGATCACCCACGACGGCCGCGACAGCAGGCGCAGCAGCTGACCGCCGCTGAGACCGCCCGCCCCTCCGGCGCCGCTCATCTGTTCGACTTTGGCGACGCCGCGGTGCTGGTACTGCGCGCCGAACGACATGAACACCGCGCCGAGCAACGCCAGAGGAATGCCGATCAGCAGTCCTGGATTCTGGAACACACCGACGAGGACCTCGCCGACATCCTCCAGTTGTACGTCTGCGCTCAGCACCCCTCGACCATACCCGCCACGCCGCGTCGATAGGCTCGAGACATGGCCGTTCGACCGATTCGCATCATGGGAGACCCGGTGCTCCACGCCCCCGCCGCGCCTGTGGAACAGATCACCGACGAGATCCGGTCACTGGTCACCGACATGTTCGAGACGATGGACGCGGCCCCCGGCGTGGGTCTCGCGGCCCCCCAGGTCGGCGTGCCGCTGCGCATCTTCACGTATTCCTACGAGGACGACGAGGGTCTCCCCTGGCGCGGGGTGGTCATCAACCCCGAACTGTGGATGCTGCCGACGGTGCCCGGCGAGCCCGACCCCGACGAGGAGTCGGAGGGCTGCCTGTCGTTCCCCGGCGAGCGATTCCCGCTTCGCCGGTCGGATCGAGTTCGTGTGACGGGGCACGATCTCGAGGGGCGGCCCGTCTCGCTGGATGTGGAAGGCTGGCGCGCTCGCATCCTGCAGCACGAGTTCGACCACCTCGACGGCGTCCTCTACATCGACAGGCTCGACGATGGGGAGTGGAAGACCGTGCAGAAGATCGCGCGCAAGCGCGGCTGGGGTCGTCCCGGCTCGGCATGGATGCCAGGCGTCGACGATCTCGACGCCTGAGACGCGCCGCTCCCCCTCCCGACAGGCCTTCGCAGAAGCGAGGGCCTGTCGTTGCGCATGGGGGCGTTTCGCGTCGGGGGAAGCAGGAGTACCGTCGCGCACGAGGGCAAGAGAGAAGGAAGGTGAGGGCACCATGTTCGAAGACGCGCATGGCGTGGCAGTCATCGCCGCGTCGGACCTGGCTCGCGCGCGTGGGTTCTACGAGGGCGTGCTCGGTCTGACCCCGGTGACCGATCCGTCGGAGGAGGAGGTGTTCTATCGACTCGGGCAGACGCAGGTGCTCCTGTATCGCACGGGCTTCGCGGGCACCGCGAAGAACACCGTCTTCGCCATCGAGACACCACACCTGGACAGGGATATGGCCTCGCTCCGCGAACGCGGGGTGACGTTCGAGGAATATGACTTCCCCGGCCTGACCACGGTCGACGGTGTGGCCGATCTGGCGACGGAGCGGGCGGCCTGGTTCACGGACACCGAGGGGAATGTCCTCGCGCTGAGCGAGAGGAAGTGATCCGCCGCGTACACGAAGAAACGGCCCGGGGGTGGAGCCCCGGGCCGTTTGCGCTCCCCCACTTGGACTCGAACCAAGAACCTATCGGTTAACAGCCGATTGCTCTGCCAATTGAGCTATGGAGGAATGTCCCCTCGCCGCAGCGCGGGCAACCCGACCATGCTAGCAAACGTGGAGGGGTCCCCGTGACATCGGTCGGCAGAGGGACATCAGGATGCAGCGCGCCGCCGGTCCTCTGCGCCTCCAGGCGTCCAGAGGAGATCATCGAGGTGCCGGCCGGCGGCGACCGGATGGCCCCCGCGCAGGACGAGCACCTGTGCGTCGAGGTCGCGTGCCACGTCTTCCTCGTTCGTCACGATGACGCTGGCCATGCCGACGTCATCGCGACGCCGCCGGATGGCGTTATGCGCCGCACGTCGCACTTCGACATCCATGTTGGCGAAGGGTTCGTCGGCGAGGAATACCTTCGGCTGGAGCATGAGGGCTCGCGCGAACGCCACGCGCTGGCGCATGCCTGCGCTGAGTTCGTAGGGGTACTTCGCCGCCGCCCCCAGCGGCAGCATCATCTCGTCGAGCAGTGCGGCGACCCGGATCGACAGCGCCCGCTGATTGACACGACGATCGCGGCTGGTCACCGGCTCGGCGATCGTCTCGGACACCGTCAGCCGTGCGGGGAGCTTCGCTCCGGCTCCCTGCGGCAGGAAGCCGGCCACGTAGGTCAGAACCCGATGCTTGCGCCCCGGGCGGCGAACCGAGATGCCCTCGACCAGAGCGTCTCCGCCGACCACACCGAGATCGGCCGGGGCGAACCCCGCGAGCGTCATCAGCAGGCTGGACTTTCCCGCGCCCGTCGGCCCCATCACCGCCAGCGTGCGGGCTCGCGGCAGTTGGAACGACACGCCCTCGACCACCCGGAGGGCGCCGAGACGAGGGTTCCACGCCAGGGACAGATCACGGCTGTGGATCGCGACGTCATCGTCTCGTGGCGGGGCCATAGCCCCATCATGCCTGGTCAGCGAGGCGCCGGCGACCGAACGTTCAGCTTTCGGCCGTGACCACCTGCCGATCGTGGTCGAGTTCACGCAGACGCAGTCGAACCGCGCGGCCCTCCTCGGAATCGGGTGCCACCCGCTGAATGGCACGGAGCAGTTCGCGCTTCTCCTCTTCGATGCCGCGCAGGACGACGCGACGGGCGAGATCGGCCGTGGAGGCGACGGCGGCGTCGTCGGTCAGCGCGGGGAAGGCGCGGGTCAGAAGCTCGGCGGCGAGCGACCGGTACGGCTCGCGCACCTCCGAGACCGCGTCCGCGGCCCACCCCATCCGGTCCAGGTCCGGCACGACCGCGAGGGTCTGACGCACGGCTTCGAGTGCGGGTACCCGGAAGGGCTGCGCCAGGGCACGGGTGCGAAGTGCCGCGTCGATCCGATGCCCGAACTGCAGGAAGCCCGTGAGGGCGTCGCGCTCGAGGGCGGCGTCCGCTGTGCGAGGCAACGTCGCCACGCTCGGACGGACCTGATGGTCCTCCCCCGCCGGAGGGTGGTCTTCGACAGGCCGTCCGCCGCGCCCACCCGCGCGGTCCGCATCGCCGTCGCGCGGGTTCTTGTTTCGGGGCTCAGCGGCGTGATCGCGTGCGGCGCCACGCGCCGCACGTTCGACGGCGGCGGAGACCTCCCCGAGGTCGAGCCCGAGCCGACGGGCGAGGACGCGGGTGTAGCCCGGACGGAGGGCCGGGTCGCGGATCTCCGCCACGATCGGCGCCGCGGCTCCGAGCGCGCCTGCACGCCCCTCCACGGATGCGAGGTCGAACCCGGCCAACCGCTGGTCGATCACGAACTCGAACATGGGCGCCTTGTGGTCCATGAGGGCGCGCACCGCGGCATCCCCCTTCGTCATGCGGAGATCGCACGGGTCCAGGCCCTCGGGTGCGACCGCGACGTACGTCTGCGCGGCGAACCGCTTCTCGTCCCCGAAGGCGCGCAGTGCCGCCTTCTGGCCCGCCGCGTCGGGATCGAAGGTGAAGACCACCTCGCCGGCCGCGCTGTCATCGCCCATCACGCGACGCAGCACCGTGATGTGATCGGTTCCGAAGGCGGTGCCGCAGGTGGCCACGGCGGTGGTGACCCCCGCGAGGTGGCAGGCCATCACATCGGTGTAGCCCTCGACCACCACCACGCGGTGATCGCGCGAGATGTCGCGCTTGGCGAGGTCGAGCCCGTAAAGCACCTGCGCCTTGCGGTAGATCGGGGTCTCCGGGGTGTTGAGATACTTCGGTCCGCCATCGTCCTCATACAGCTTCCGGGCTCCGAAGCCGATCACCTGCCCGGTGACGTCGCGGATCGGCCAGACCAGGCGGCCGCGGAACCGGTCGTAGACACCGCGCTGACCCTGCGAGACCAGACCCGCGGTGGTGAGCTCCTCGCGGCTGAATCCCTGGGCGGTCAGGTGGTCCATCAGGTGCGACCACCCCCGGGGCGCGTACCCCACGCCGAAGTGCGCGGCCGCGCCGGCGTCGAATCCGCGCTCTCCGAGGAAGGTGCGTGCCGCGGCGGCGTCCGGAGTGACGAGCTGGGAGCGGAAGTAGTCCCCCGCCGCCGCGTTGGCCGCATAGAGCCGGCTGCGTCCGGTCGTCTCGGGCGCAGCACCGCCGTCCTCGTAGTGGAGCGCGTACCCGATCCGTCCGGCGAGACGTTCGACCGCCTCCGTGAATGACACGTGGTCCATCTTCCGGAGGAACGTGTAGACATCTCCCGACTCGCCGCACCCGAAGCAGTGGTAGAAGCCGACCTGGGGGCGGACGTGGAAGCTCGGGCTGCGCTCGTCATGGAAGGGGCAGAGGCCCTTCAACGACCCGACGCCCGCGGATTTCAGAGCCACACGCTCGCCGATGATGTCACCGATGTTGGTGCGGGCCTTCACTTCCTCCACATCGGCCTGACGGATGCGCCCGGCCATCAGCGCGGCCCCGATTCCGCCGTCGGACGTCTCGAGCCGGGAGCCCAGATTCCGAGCGCGGCGGCGTCGATCTCACCCACGAGGCGCGTGTGCCAGGCGATGGCGAGCTGATCGGTGAGGCTCGCCACCTGATCGACGATGACTCGTCGACGTGCGCTCTCGGTCTCGGCGGAGACGAAGTCCTCTGCGTGCATGGCGTCGAGGTGCGCCGGCTCGTCCCACAGCGCCGTTGCGAGCCGCTTGAGCGCGCGACGCTGCTCTTTGTACAGGGTCTTCCGCCCGTCGATCGAGACCACCGTCGCACCGATGATGCCCTTGAGAACCGCCATCTCCGCCTCGATGACACGCGGCACCACGACGTGGGCACGGTACCGGGTGAGGACAGAGGCGTCGTACGCATCGCGGGTGGCGGTCGTCGCCGCACGGGCGAATCGACCGATGAGATCCGAGGTCAGGTTCTTCAGCCGGGCAAGATCCTGGCGTGTGCCGCGGAACTCGATGATCCATTCCGGAAGACGCATGAGCCGATAGAGCGCATCGGCCAGCTCGTCGCGGGCGAAGTCGAACCCCACCCAGGTCTGGACGGCCGTGAGGAGATGCTCGTGCTCGGCGGGGTCGGCAAGGCGGGCGGGGTCGAGGTACCCGTTGACGACGGCGTCTTCGAAGTCGTGGACCGAGTAGGCGATGTCGTCGGAGAGGTCCATGACCTCGGCCTCGATGCACCGCACCCGCCCCGGGGCGCCCTCGCGCATCCAACGGAAAACCGGCTCGTCATCCGGGTAGACGCCGAACTTCAGCCGACCGCCGGGATCGGGCACCGGATGGTCGGCGGTCCACGGATACTTGCACGTCGCGTCGAGGCTCGCGCGGGTGAGATTCAGTCCGACGCTCCGGCCGGCGGGGTCGAACACTTTCGGTTCGAGTCGCGAGAGGATGCGGAGGGTCTGCGCATTGCCTTCGAAGCCGCCGATGTCGTCGGCCCAGTCGTTGAGCGCGCGCTCTCCGTTGTGACCGAAGGGCGGATGCCCGAGGTCATGGCTGAGGCACGCGGTGTCGACCACATCGGGCGAGAGCCGGAGGGCGGTTGCGAGCTCGCGCCCGACCTGGGCGACCTCGAGCGAGTGCGTCAGTCGGTTGCGTGCGAAATCCGCGGGGCTGGCCGGGCTCAGCACCTGCGTCTTCGCTGCCAGCCGACGCAATGCCGCGGAGTGGAGCACGCGGGCGCGATCCCGTGCGAAGTCATCGCGCTGGGACCGATGGGTCTCGGTGTGGAAGCGCTCGGCGTCACCGTCGTCATAGCCGGTCGGTCGACCGGGTGCCACGCCGAGTCCTGCTCCGCCGTTCCACGCTGCGGAGGAGCCGTGACCGGCCGCGCCCTCGCTCGCCGGGAATGCCGCCACCGGGTCAGCCACCGCTGTGATCGAGTTCGGCCTCGGCGAGGGTGGTGGAGGCGTCGGCTCCGATGTCGCGGGAGTCGAGCCATCCGTCCGGCAGCGCCGGCCGCTTGGGCGTGCCGGCGCGGCCGCGCTGGCCCTCGGCGGGTGCGCCCGGGTACGGGGCGTCGAGGTCGAGGGTGGCGAGGAGTTCGTCGATCTCCGCGAGCGTGGACACCGTCGCCAGCCGAGCCCGGGTGTCGCCCCCCACCGGGTAACCCTTGAAATACCACGCGACGTGCTTGCGGATGTCGCGGCACCCTCGACCCTCGTCGTCGAAGAATTCCACGAGCAGTTCGGCGTGCCGTCGGAAGGCGCGGGCGACGAACGCGAGGGTGGCGTCGACAGGCTCTCCGGCGGCGCTCCCGTCCCTGCCCAGGGCGCGGGCGAGATCGCCGAACAGCCAGGGGCGACCGAGGCACCCGCGGCCGACGACGACCCCGTCGCATCCGGTCTCCGCCATCATGCGCACCGCGTCCTCGGCAGACCAGATGTCGCCGTTCCCGAGAACCGGGATGCTGGTGACGGCCTCCTTCAGCGCCGAGATCGCCGCCCAGTCGGCTGTGCCGGAATAGAACTGCGAGGCCGTCCGCGCGTGGAGGGCGACGGCCGAGATGCCGGCGTCCTCGGCGATCCGGCCTGCGTCGAGGTACGTCAGGTGATCGTCGTCGATGCCCTTGCGCATCTTGACCGTGACCGGGATGTCTCCCCCGGCGCGTGCCGCACGGGTGACGATGTCGCGGAACAGGTCGCGCTTCCAGGGGAGCGCCGCGCCCCCGCCTTTGCGCGTGACCTTCGGCACCGGGCAGCCGAAGTTCAGGTCGATGTGGTCGGCACGGTCCTCTTCGACGAGGAGCCTCACGGCGGCTTCGACCGTGGTGGGGTCGACGCCGTACAACTGGATCGAACGCGGGACCTCGGACTCGTGGTGGGTGATCAGACGCATCGTGGTCGCGTTGCGCTCCACCAGCGCGCGCGAGGTGATCATCTCGCTGACGTAAAGGCCGGCACCGTACTCACGGCAGAGACGGCGGAAGGCGGTGTTGGTGATACCGGCCATGGGCGCGAGCACGACCGGTGCGTCCAGGGTCAGCGGACCGATCCGAAGGGTCGGGGCTGGGGCGACGGCGAGTGACACCTCTGTATTCTCCCATCCTCGCGGCCGGGGTCGCGAAAGCGGATTTAGCCTGGGGATATGACCTCCGAAGCCACCCTCACCGATCTGCGTTCCATCCCGTTCACGACCGCTGACGGCGGCACGGCGACGCTCGGCGATTACGCCGACCAGGTCGTGCTGGTCGTCAACGTCGCCTCCCGCTGCGGCCTGGCACCGCAGTACGAGCAGCTCGAGGAGCTCCAGCGCACGTACGGCGACCGGGGCTTCATCGTGCTCGGCTTCCCCTGCAACCAGTTCATGGGGCAGGAGCCGGGATCGATGGAGGAGATCCTCGAGTACTGCTCCACGACCTGGGGCGTGACCTTTCCGATCCAGGAGAAGGTGAAGGTCAACGGCAACGGTGCGGCGCCGGTGTACAAGGCACTCAAGCGCGCCAAGGACCTCGAGGGCAAGAAGGGGCCGATCATCTGGAACTTCGAGAAGTTCCTCATCACCCCCTCGGGCCAGGTTCACCGCTTCCGGCCGAACGTCAAGCCCGACGACCCCGCCATCATCTCGGTGATCGAGGAGAACCTCCCCCGCTGAGGCCGCGCCGGCGGTCCGCCCTCAGCCGGCGCTCGCGGCGGGTTCGGCCTCGGCTGTCGAGCGGCGCTCCGACCACACCTGACGCAGGATCTGCGCGAAGGCCTCAGGGGGCTGGGCCCCGGAGACGCCGTAGGTGCCGTCGATCACGTAGAACGGCACCCCGGAGATGCCGTACGCCTGCGCCTGCGCCTGATCGCGGCGCACGTCCAGCTCGAATCGATCCGTGGCGACGACCTCGCGGGCCGCGTCGGCGTCGAGACCGGCGTCCGCGGCGAGCCGCACGAGCTCGTCGTCCGCACCGATGTGCCGGCCCTCGGTGAAGTACGCCGACATCAGCCGTTCGACCAGCTCCAGCTGCCGGCCGTTCTCCTTGGCGAAGTGCAGCAGCCGGTGGGCCTTGCCGGTGTTGGCATGGTGGAGGAGATCGTAGCGGTACGCCAGTCCCGATCCCTTGGCGACCTCGGTCACGCGGTCGATCATCTGCTGGGCCTCGTCGCGGCTCACGCCCTTGCGCTCGGCGAGGTAGTCCACCTCGCTGCCGTCGTAGTCCGGCGGAGTGTCGGGGGCGAGCTCGTAGGAGTGGTAGACGATCTCGACCTCGGGAGCATCAGCGTCGGTCCGGGTCTGGGCGAGGCCCGCTTCGAGGTTGCGCTTGCCGATGTAGCACCACGGGCAGGCGATGTCGCTCCATACGTCGAGCCGGAGGGGTTCAGTCATATCGACCACAACCATCCCCGGCAGCCTCGCTATTCCTGCCGATCGTGATCGGCGATGTCGGATGTCGGCTGATCGACCGCCCCGCCGAAGCGGCGGTCGCGGTCGAGATACAGATCGATCGCGCGCCAGAGATCGGCGCGGGAGAAATCCGGCCACAGGGTGTCGAGGAAGACGAACTCGGCGTAGGCCGACTCCCACAGCAGGAAGTTCGAGGTCCGCTGTTCGCCGCTGGAGCGGATGAACAGGTCGACGTCGGGCATGTCGGGCTGGTAGAGGTGGCGGCGGATGACCTTCTCGTTGATCGCCGACGGGCGCATCCGCCCGGCAGCGACCTCGCCGGCGATGGCGCGCATGGCGTCGACCAACTCGATGCGGCCGCCGTAGTTGATGCACATGGTGAGGGTCAGGACGTCATTGCCGGCCGTCAGTCTCTCGGCGAACTGCAGCTCCTTGATCACCGAGGTCCACAGCCGGGGCTTCCGGCCCGCCCAGCGGATCCGCACACCCCACTCGTTGAGCTGGTCGCGCCGCCGGTGCAGCACATCCCGGTTGTACCCCATGAGGAAGCGGACCTCATCAGGCGACCGGGCCCAGTTCTCGGTCGAGAACGCGTAGACGCTCAGGTGCCGCACGCCGGCCTGGATGGCGCCGGCGACGACGTCCAGCAGCACTTCCTCGCCCGCTTTGTGCCCTTCCACCCGGGTGAGGCCCTGACGGTTGGCCCAGCGGCCGTTCCCGTCCATGACGATCGCGACGTGGCGCGGCACGGCGCCCGGGAACGCCGGCGGGTGGACGCCGGTCCAATCGAGCGGACGGTAGGGCACGGCGTCGCGATGCGTGTAGGGCTTCGGGGTCATCGGACCGCCTCCACATGCTGGAGCGAGCGGATCCCGCGTTCGAGGTGCCACTGTGCGTAGGCGGCGATGAGCCCGGACGCCGCACCCGCGGAGTGCGGGGTGGATGCGTCGACGATCTCCCACTCCCCCGCCATGAGTGCGGTGAGCAGTCCGATCGTGGCGGGATCGATGTGCGCGGCACCGGTGGGGGCGCAGGCGGCGCACACGACACCCCCGAGCTGCGCGACGAACTGGTCGTGGGGCGCAGGCGCGCCGCAGCGTGCGCATTCACCCAGGCCCGGTGCCCAGCCGGCGAGGGCCATCGCCCGCAGGAGGTAGGAATCCAGGATGCTGCGCGCGGCGTGATCCCCGCGCGCGAGCGCGCGCAGACCCCCGACCAGCAGCAGGTAATGCGGCGTGGCGGCTTCGGCGTCGTTCAGGCGATCGGCGGCTTCCACCATCGCGTGGGCGGCGGTGTAACGGTCGTAGTGCTGGGAGATCTCGGCGCCGTAGGAGCCGAGAGACTCGGCCTGCTGCACGATGTCGAGGGAGCGGCCGCGGGAGAACTGCACATCGGCGACCATGAAGGGCTCGAGGCGGGCGCCGAGACGGGAAGAGGTGCGACGCACCCCCTTCGCGACCGCGCGGATCTTGCCGCTGCGGCGGCCGAGGGCGGTGACGATGCGGTCCGCCTCCCCCAGCTTGTGGGTGCGCAGGACCACGACCTCGTCGCGATAGGTGGGCACACTCGATTATCGCGTCCGTCGGGCCAGAATGGACGCGTGGACGAGCCGCTCTTCGTGATTCCGCTGTGGGCAGACCTGACCGCGGTCGGGCTCGGCGGCATCCAGGGGGCGCTGTTCGCCTCGGGCTTCCGCGGTCAGCGACGCCTGGACTTCCTCGGTGTGGCCATCATCGGCGTCGTGCTGGGGATGGGGGGCGGGCTCATCCGCGACCTGCTGCTGAACACCACCCCGGTGACCCTCCAGAGCAACTGGTATCTCATCACCGCGACCGTCGCGGCCCTTGTCGGCATGCTGCTGTCGGGCGTCTTCGCACGCCTGAACGCCGTGATCGTCGGTCTGGACGCACTCTCGATGGGACTCTTCGGCGCGTTCGGCACGAGCAAGGCCCTGGCCCTCGGGCTCCCCGTCGTCCCCGCGGTGTTCGTCGGCGTCTGCGCCGCGGTGGGCGGTGGCATCCTCCGCGACATGCTGATGGGCGTGCCGATCGCGATCATGCACGTCGGATCGCTCTACGCGGTCGCCGCAGCGGTCGGGTGTTCCGTGCTCGCCGTGGTGCACGCCTTCGGCGCGTCGCTCGCCGTGGCAGCGATCATCGGGATCGCGGTGACCGCCGTCATCCGGCTCCTCGCCGTGATCTTCGACATCTCCCTGCCTGAACAGCGGGCGCTCTACCGCCGCAAGGTCGCCGTGGAGACCACCGGGATCCCGATCATCAAGCCGTGAGCTCCGCTCACACTCCGGCGAGCACTCCCGCTTGCTCGCGCGTGCGGATCGACCGGTTCACACCCGACACGATCGCCTTCAGCGAAGCGGTCGAGATGTCGCCGTCGATCCCGACGCCCCACAGGCGCTGACCGTCGACCTGCAACTCGATGTAGGCCGCGGCCTGTGCATCACCACCCGAGCTCAAGGCGTGCTCGACGTAGTCGTAGAGGGTCACGTCGAAGCCCTGTGCGCGGATGACCTCGAGGAAGGCCGCAACCGGCCCGTTCCCGTGACCCGAAGCCGCGACGCGCTCCTCGCCGTCGCGCAGCGACACCTCGAGGACCACGTCACCGGACATGTCGCTCTGGGTGCGGGTGCTCAGCAGCTCGAAACGGCCCCAGCGCTCGTTGGGATCGGAGGCGGGCAGGTACTCGTCGGTGAAGATGCGCCAGATCTCATCGCTGGTGATCTCGCCGCCTTCGGCGTCGGTCTTCGCCTGCACGACACCGGAGAACTCGATCTGCAGGCGACGCGGCAGGTCGATGGCGTGGTCGCTCTTGAGCAGGTACGCCACCCCGCCCTTGCCGGACTGGGAGTTGACACGGATGACCGCCTCGTACGACCGGCCGAGATCCTTCGGGTCGATCGGCAGGTACGGCACCGCCCACTCGAGTTCGTCGACCGAGACGCCCTCGGCGGCCGCCCGGGCGTCCATCGCCTCGAAGCCCTTCTTGATCGCGTCCTGGTGGGAGCCGCTGAACGCGGTGAACACCAGGTCTCCGGCCCACGGGCTGCGCTCGTGCACCGGCAGCTGGTTGCAGTACTCGGCGGTGCGCTTGATCTGATCGACGTCGCTGAAGTCGATCATCGGGTCGATGCCCTGGGTCAGCAGGTTGATGCCGAGCGCCACCAGATCGACGTTGCCCGTCCGCTCGCCGTTGCCGAACAGGCATCCCTCGATCCGGTCGGCCCCGGCCATGTACCCGAGTTCGGCAGCGGCGATCGCCGTCCCCCGGTCATTGTGCGGGTGCAGCGACAGGATGATGTTCTCGCGGTGCACCAGGTGCCGACTCATCCACTCGATCGAGTCTGCATAGACGTTCGGCGTGGCCATCTCGACGGTGGCCGGCAGATTGATGATGACCTTGCGCTCGAGCGTCGGCTCGAAGATCTCGATGACCTGATTGCAGACATCCACCGCGAACTCCAGCTCGGTGCCGGTGTAGCTTTCGGGCGAGTACTGGTAGTAGACCTTCGTCTCGGGGATGCGCTTCTCGAACTGGCGACACAGCCGCGCGCCCTCGAGGGCGATGTCGACGATGCCCTGCTTGTCGGTGCGGAACACCACCTCGCGCTGCAGGACGCTCGTGGAGTTGTACAGGTGAACGATCGCCTGCTTCGCGCCGGCGATGGACTCGTAGGTGCGCTCGATCAGGTGCTCACGCGCCTGGGTCAGCACCTGGATCGTGACGTCGTCCGGGATGACGTCCTCTTCGATCAGGTGTCGGACGAAGTCGAAATCGGTCTGGCTGGCCGACGGGAAGCCGACCTCGATCTCTTTGTAGCCCATGCTGACCAGGAGGTCGAACATGATGCGCTTGCGTTCGGGGCTCATCGGGTCGATGAGGGCCTGGTTGCCGTCGCGGAGGTCGACCGCGCACCAGCGCGGTGCCTGCGTGATGCGGGCATCCGGCCACGTACGGTCGGGCAGATCGACGCGGATCTGCTCGTGATACGGCCGATACTTGTGGATCGGCATGCCCGAGGGGCGCTGGGTGTTCTTCATGTCGCTTCTTCTCTTCCACGTCTGAGGGACGGGCCGACGCCGAGCTCCGCGACGAGGGTGGCCCTAGATCGAGGCCTCGCCGCGGCGGCTAAGGAGAAGAAGCAGGCCGGCGCGCATGCGGCCATGGTAGCAGGCTCAGAAACCCAGGCGACGCAGCTGCTTCGGGTCGCGCTGCCACTCCTTGGCGATGCGCACGTGCAGCGAGAGGTACACGCGCGTGCCCAGCAGCGGCTCGATCTGCGACCGGGCGCGGGATCCGACATCCCGCAGGCGCGAACCGCGGTGGCCGATGATGATCGCCTTCTGGCTGTCGCGCTCGACGACGATGTCGGCGAAGACATCGGTCAGGTCGCTGTCCTCGCGGGGTGCGATGTCCTGGACGACCACTGCGATCGAGTGCGGAAGCTCGTCCCGCACTCCTTCCAGGGCGGCTTCCCGGATGATCTCCGCGACGCGGTCGTCCACCGATTCGTCGGTGACGACATCGTCGGGGTAGAGCGCCGGTCCCTCCGGCATGAGGGCGAGCACCTCGTCGCTGAGGACGTCGAGCTGCGTCCGGGTCAGGGCGGACAGCGGGATGACGGCGGCCCAGTCCTCACGGAGGGCGTCGACCTCCATCAGCCTCTCGGTCACCTGTTCGCGCGCGGCCGCGTCGATCTTGGTGACGATGGCGATCTTCTTCGCCCGCGGATAGCCGCTCAGCGACGCGGCGATCCGTCGGTCGCCGGGGCCCACGGGGTCGGTGGCCGGGACGCAGAACCCGATCACGTCGACATCGCCCAGCACGTCGTCGACGAGGTCGTTGAGCCGCTGGCCGAGAAGGGTGCGGGGCTTGTGGATGCCGGGGGTGTCGACGATCACCAGTTGACCGCCCGGGCGGTTGACGATGGCACGGATCGCCCGGCGGGTGGTCTGGGGCTTCTCGCTCGTGATGGCGATCTTCTCGCCGACGAGGGCGTTCATGAGGGTGGACTTGCCCACGTTCGGTCGGCCGACGAAGGTCACGAATCCGGAGCGCGATCCGGTCGGCGTGTCGGCGGGATCGTCTGTCATCGTGCTCCTGCTTCCCGTTCACTGTGCTCGCGCTCCCGCGCGGCTGCGGCTTCTTCCGTCCGCTCGACGAAGACGGTCGCGAGACCGCGCCCGCGTCCGCGCGACGTGCCTCCTGTGATCAGGAGGCCGAGGTATTCGGCGGTTGCGCCGGGTTGCGGCACCTGGCCGAGGGCTTTGCCGAGAAGGCCTCCGATCGAGTCGACGTCCTCGTCTTCCAGCTCGATCCCGAACAGATCGCCCACCGCGTCCAAGCCGAGACGGGCGCTGACCCGGTAGCGGCCGGGGTCGACCTCGACGACCTCGTCGGCGCGCGGGTCGTACTCGTCGGAGATCTCTCCCACGAGCTCCTCGATGATGTCCTCCAGGGTGATCAGGCCCGAGACGCCCCCGTACTCATCGACGACGAGGCAGACGTGCACCGCATCCCGCTTCATCTGCTGCAGCAGAGTCTCGGCGCGCATGGATTCGGGGACGAACACGGCCTTGCGGGCGATGCGCGTGACCGGTGCGTCGCGCCAGCCGGACTCGTCGCGGAACCCGAACTGCACGAGGTCTTTGAGGTACAGCACCCCGACCACGTCGTCGGCGTCCTCATCGATGAGCGGAACGCGGGAGACGCCCTTGTCGAGGAAGACCTGCATCGCCTCGCGGGTGGAGGTGGTCGCCCCGACGGTGACCATGTCGGTGCGGGGCACCATCACCGCTCGCACGAAGGTGTCGGTGAAGTCGAAAACCGAGTGGATGAGGTCGCGGTCGTCCTGCTCGATCAGGTCGTGGGAGGCGGCTTCGTCGACGATGCTGAGCAGCTGCTCCTCGGAGGCGAACGATGCACCCCGAGGTGCACCGGGGGTCACCCGGTTGCCCAGGACGACGAGTCCGTGTGCGAGGGGTCCGAGAACCAGGCGGGCGCCGCGGATGACCGGGGCGGCGCCGCGGAGAAGACCGCGGGCGTGACGCCGGCCGACGCCGCGGGGGCTGGCGCCCACAAGGACGAAGGAGATCCCCGTCATCAGCACGATGGCGGCGACGATCGCCCACGGGATGCTGTCGAAGAGGATGACGAAGGACACCGTCACCAGCACCGCGGCCCCCGTCTCGGCGAGAACGCGGATGAAGACCACGGCCGTGGCGTGCGCGTCGGGATCGGCGGCGATCCGCCGCAGAGACGTGGCATTCCGCGGCGACTGCTCGGCGAGCTCGCTGAGGTCTCCTCGCGAGGTGACGCCGAGGGCGGCGTCGATAGATGCCATGAGGGCGCCGAAGGCGATGAGGACCAGCGCGAGGAGAAGGAGGAGAACGGGGGTCATGACCGCGCGCGACGGCGCTCGCTCATCTGGAAGGAGACGATCAGATCGCGCTGGATCCCGAACATCTCTTTCTCCTCCTCGGGCTCGGCATGATCGAAGCCGAGCAGATGCAGCAGGCCATGGGTGGTGAGCATGACCAGTTCGTCCATGGTCGAGTGCCGAGCGGCCGTCGCCTGGGTCTCGGCCACCTGGGGGCAGAGGACGATGTCGCCGAGGAGCCCCGCCGGCGTGGGCGACTCCTCGGTGCCGGGCCGCAGCTCGTCCATCGGGAAGCTCAGCACGTCGGTCGGCCCCGGCTCATCCATCCACTGCAGGTGAAGCGACTCCATCGCGCCCTCATCGACCAGGAGGATCGCCACGTCGGCTTCCGAGCTGACGTGCAGTTCGCCGAAGTTGTGCTCCATGAGCCGCAGGAGCACGGTCTCATCGACCGGCATCCCGGATTCGTTGGTGATCTCGATCGTCACTGGCGTCCCCGTTTCGGAAGGCGGTCGCGAGGGCCCGGGGCCCGGGTCGCGGCGCGACGCTCCGCGCGACCAGCCAGCTCGGTCGCCTCGTCGCGTTCGCGACGCGCAGCCAGGCGCCGCTCGTCGAATTCGCTGTACGCGTCCACGATCCGGCCCACCAGGGTGTGGCGTACGACGTCATCGCTCGTGAGGAAGGAGAAGTGGATGTCGTCGATGCGATCGAGCACGCGGGTGACCAGGCGCAGCCCCGAGGCGCCCTGCGGGAGGTCGATCTGGGTGATGTCACCGGTCACGACCATCTTGGTCCCGAACCCGAGCCTGGTCAGGAACATCTTCATCTGCTCGGGCGTGGTGTTCTGGGCCTCGTCGAGGACGACGAACGAGTCGTTGAGGGTGCGCCCGCGCATGTACGCCAGCGGAGCGACCTCGATCGTGCCGCTGGCGATGAGCTTGGGCACGATCTCGGGATCCATCATCTCGTTGAGAGCGTCGTAGAGCGGACGCAGGTACGGGTCGATCTTGTCGGTGAGCGTTCCCGGGAGGAAGCCCAGACGCTCCCCCGCCTCCACCGCCGGACGGGTGAGGATGATCCGGTTGACCTCTTTGCGCTGCAGCGCCTGGACGGC
Organism: Microbacterium sp. CCNWLW134; assembly: GCF_037083565.1. NCBI lineage: Bacteria > Bacillati > Actinomycetota > Actinomycetes > Micrococcales > Microbacteriaceae > Microbacterium > Microbacterium sp. CCNWLW134. Next base: position 1,442,777 of record NZ_JBAOJU010000001.1, read on the forward strand.
CTTCGCCATCGCCAGATAGGTCTTGCCGGTACCGGCCGGTCCGATGCCGAAGACGATCGTGTGATCGTCGATCGCGTCGACGTACGCCTTCTGTCCGAGGGTCTTGGGGCGGATGACGCGGCCCCGCGTCGACAGCAGTGGCTCGCCGAGAACCTCGGACGGGCGGGGTCCGCCGTCGCTGCGGAGGATCCGGTCGGCGGAGGTGACATCGGCGGGGCCGAGGCTCTGTCCCGCCTTGGTCATCGCCAGCAACTCGTGGACCAGCACGCGGGCGGCGGCCACGGCGTCGGCATCGCCGGTGAGGGTGATCTCGTTGCCGCGCACGTGCACGTCGACATCGGGATGCTCCTTCTCGACCACGCGCAGCAGACGGTCCTGCGGACCGAGCAGCTGGACCATGGCGACGCCGTCCGCGAGGACGCGCTCGACGGCGGGTGGGGTGTCAGGCACGAAGCTCCTTCTCTTGCAGGCCCCCGGCGAGGACGTGCGCGTGCACGTGGAAGACCGTCTGTCCGGCGTTGGCGCCGGTGTTGAACACGAGGCGGTAATCGCCGTCGGCGTGCTGCGCCGCGAGCGATCCGGCCAGCGCGACCATTTCGCTCAGGAGTGCCGGGTCGCCTGCGGCGAGCTCCCCCACGTCGCGGTAGCGCTCGGTCTTGGGAATGACGAGCAGGTGCACGGGGGCCTGGGGGGCGATGTCGCGGATGGCAAAGACGTTCTCCGTCTCGGTGAGGATCTCTCCCGGGATGTCGCCGGTGAGGATACGGCTGAAGACCGACGGTTCGCTCATGGAGGAAGTCTACCGAGGGGCCGTCACCAGCGACCGAGGGCACCGCTGACGACGGCGATCGCTGCGGGACCCGCCGTCGAGGTGCGCAGGACGGATTCGCCGAGGCGACGGAGGGTCGCTCCGGCGTCTTCCAGCAGGGCGAGTTCCTGCGGGGTGATGCCTCCCTCGGGACCGACCACGAGCAGCAGGTCGCGGCTCGGCGAGGCAAGCCCGCTCAGCCGCTCGGACGCCGTCGGCTCGAGGACGACGACGAGGTCGCTGTCCGCACGCGCCGCGATCGCGGCCGTCGTGACCGGCTCGGACACGAGGGGAACCCAGGGCCGGTGGGCCTGCTTCGCCGCCTCCCGGGCGATCGTCTGCCACCGCTCCCGTCCCTTGGCCGCCTTGGCCGCGTCCCAGCGGGAGATGCTCCGCGCGGCTTGCCAGGGGATGATCTCGTCCACGCCGAGCTCGGTCGCTGCCTGAACGGCCAGTTCGTCGCGGTCGCCCTTGGCCAGGGCTTGGACCAGGACCACGCGAGGGGCAGGGGCGGCGATCTGCGATCTCGCCGACACCCGCACTGCCACCGACGACGGGGACACCGACTCGCAGGCGCCCTCGAGCCACACCCCGGCGCCGTCGCCGACGGTCACACTCTCACCGACGCGCACCCGCCGCACCGTGGCGGCGTGCTTCGCCTCGGCACCGGTCAGGGTCACGACGCCGCCGACGGGCGTCGTGGTCGCCTCGGAGGCCAGGAAGTGCAGGGGCACCGCTCAGCCGTTCCGGAAACGATCCCGGAGCTTGGCGAACAGGCCCTGGTGGAATTCGGAGAGGCGCGGCGGGGCGGGTTTGGTGCGCTTGGCGAGCTCTTCGATGAGGGCGCGCTCCCGGTGGTCGAGCCGTGTGGGGGTCACCACCTGCACGCCGACGCGAAGATCGCCGCGCTGCGAGCCGCGCAGCGGTGTGATGCCGCGCCCCTTGATGGTCAGCACGTCGCCGGACTGCACGCCGGCCCTCAGTTCGAGGTCGACCGGTCCGTCGAGCGAGTCGATCGTCGTGTGGGTGCCGAGGATCGCGTCGGGCATCGACACCTCGAGCGTCGCCAGCAGGTCATCGCCGTCGCGCGAGAACACCGGGTCGGGTGCGATGTTCACCTCGAGGTAGAGATCGCCGTTGGGTCCGCCGGCGGGGCCCACCTCGCCCGACCCGGGCAGTTGGAGACGCAGACCGCTCTCGACGCCCGCCGGTACGTCGATCGAGACCGTGCGGCGTGAGCGAACCCGCCCCTGCCCCTGGCAGGTGGCGCAGGGATACGGGATCGTCGTGCCGTACCCCTGGCACACCGAGCACGGCTGTGAGGTGACGACATTGCCGAGGAGGCTTCGGACCTGCCGCTGAACGTGGCCCGTGCCGTGGCAGATGTCGCACGTGACGGGTGAGGTGCCGGGTTGGCAGCACGATCCGGTGCACGTCTCGCACACCACGGCGGTGTCGACCTCGATGTCGCGGTGCACGCCGAACACGACGTCCTTGAGCTCGAGGTTGATCCGAACCAGCGCGTCTTGACCGCGTTCGCGCCGTGAGCGCGGCCGGGCACCGCGCGCCCCGCCGCCTCCTCCCCCGCCGAAGAAGGTCTCGAAGATGTCGCTGAACCCGCCGAACCCGCCGGCGGCTCCGCCGAAGGCGGTGTCGCCGCCGACGTCGTAGCGGGCGCGCTGGTCGGGGTCGCTCAGCACGTCGTAGGCGTGCGTGACGAGCTTGAACCGCTCCGCCGCGTCCTCACCGGGATTGACGTCGGGGTGCAGCTCTCGCGCCAGCCGTCGGTAGGCGCGCTTGATGTCGTCGGGGCTGGCGTCACGCGCCACACCGAGTACTTCGTAGTGGTCAGCCACTTTCACCTTCCTGCCGCGCCGGGCGCGGGGAGTCTGCGGAATGCTGTCGTCAGCGGGCGTTTTCGTCTTCGTCCAGGAGACGAGTGAGGTACCTCGCCACGGCCCGGACGGCCGCGAGGTTGGTCGGGTAGTCCATGCGGGTCGGTCCGAGCACGCCGACGCGAGCACGAGAGCCCGTCGCGTCGTAGTCGCTCGCGACGACGGACGCTTCGCTCAGGCCGAAGGGCTCGTTCTCGCGGCCGATGCTCGCCGCGAGGCCCTGATCGTCGGCGACCATCTCTCCCATGAGCCTCAGCAGTGTCACCTGCTCTTCGATGGCCTCCAGCAGCGGATAGATGCTGCCGCGGAAATCCGCTTCGCTGCGGGCGAGGTTGGCGCTGCCGGCGAGCACGAGTCGGTCCTGGCGGAAGCCGTCCAGTTCCTCCCCGATGACCCGGAGGATCGCCTGGAGCGCGGGGCCGTCGGGATCCCCGGGGGTCTCGCCCGCCTCGACGGCGGTCGCGACCCCGGCGACGCCCTCCCGCACCGGCACTCCGACGACGAGGTCGGAGACCCGGCCGCGGATCCGCTGCATCCGGTCCTCATCGATCTCCATTCCCGGGAACGCGAGTCGCTGCGAGACCCGGCCGGTGTCGGTGACGACGATGACCAGCACCTTCAGTGGGTCGAGGCGTACGAGCTCCACGTGGGAGACCGTCGCCCGCGCGAAAGACGGATACTGCACGATCGCGACGTGCCCGGTGAGGACCGTCAGAGCGCGCACCGTGCGGGCGAGCACTTCGTCGAGATCCGAGGGACCTTCCAAGAACGACGAGATGGCCGTCCGCTGGGCGGGGCTCAGAGGCCGGACCTGGGCGAGGTGATCGACGAAGACGCGGTAGCCCTTGTCGGTCGGGACCCGCCCCGACGACGTGTGCGGGGCGACGATGAGGTCTTCGTCTTCGAGCAGAGCCATGTCGTTGCGGATGGTGGCGGCGGACACGCCGAAGGCGTGACGCTCGACGATGGCCTTGCTGCCGACGGGTTCGCGCGTGTCGACGTAGTCCTGCACGATGGCGCGCAGCACCTGCAATCCGCGTTCGCTGACCATGACACCCCCTTCGTCGGCCTGCCGACACCCCTGGCACTCGTGGGATCCGAGTGCCAATTCTATCGGAACACCCTCGACGTCGGACGGCCGGATCACGGCATGTCAGGCCGTGAGCGTGCGAACGACGTGGTCGGCCAGGAGTCGGCCGCGCCGGGTCAGCCGCACCCGGTCGATGGTCTGAGGTTCGACCAGGCCGTCCGCCACGAGCCCCGGGAGGGCGGCATCTGCGCCCGGTGGGAGGGACGAGGTGGCCAGACCCTCGCGGGTGCGGACGCCGAGGAGAACCGCCTCGAGGAGCCGGGATGACGGTGACAGGACCTCGCGCCCCGCTGCGGGAGACAGGCCCTCGGCGAGCCGTTGGGCGTAGGCGGCCGGATGACGCACGTTCCAGAAGCGGGTTCCGGCGACATGGCCGTGCGCGCCGGGGCCGAACCCCCACCAGTCGCTGCCCCGCCAGTACGCGGCATTGTGGCGACAGCGATCGGCGGGGGTCCGAGCCCAGTTGGACACCTCGTACCACGACAGCCCCGCCCCGGTGAGCAGATCGTCTGCGAGCTCGTACATCTCCGCCTGCAGATCGTCGTCGGGGAGGGCGAGTTCCCCGCGTCGGATGCGGCGGGCCAGCGCCGTCCCCTCCTCGACGATGAGGGCGTAGGCGGAGAGGTGGTCGGGGTCGAGCGCGATCGCCGTCTCGAGCGAGACGCGCCAGTCGGCCAGTGATTCTCCCGGTGCGCCGTAGATCAGATCGATGCTGACACCGAGCCCGGCTTCGCGGGCGGCAGCCACGGCGGTGGCCACCGCGTCGGTGCGGTGCGAGCGATCCAGCGTCGCCAGCACAGGAGGAACAGAGGACTGCATGCCGATCGACAGCCTGGTCACCCCGGCCTCCGCGAGGCGGCGTGCGACCGCCTCGTCGACGGTGTCGGGGTTGGCCTCCACCGTCACTTCGGGCTCGATGGCCCCCGGAAACGCCGCACGCACGCCCTCGAGCATGCGCACGAGGTCGTCGGCGGGAAGAAGGGTGGGCGTGCCCCCGCCGAAGAACACCGTCTCGACCGGTCGCAGCCGCCCGGTCTCGGACAGCACGCGGCGGGCCAGCTCCACTTCGCGCAACAGAGTGTCGGCGTAGTCGTCCTGCTTGGCGCCGCGTAGCTCGGTGGCGGTGTAGGTGTTGAAATCGCAGTACCCGCAGCGCACCCGGCAGAAGGGGACGTGGAGATAGGCGCCGAAGGGCACCGCCGGGTCGATGACCGTGCCGGCCGGCAGCGAGCCGTCGGCCGGGGCGGGTTCACCGAGGGGAAGCGCGGCTCCCACGCTCAGGCGGGGGTGGCGTACAGCGGAGAGATGGCACGCAGGTAGCGGGTGAACAGTTCGCGGCGGCGGCGCCGCGTGAGGGCGGGGAAGAGCCGATAGAGCAGCGCCTGCGGTGCGTCGAAGGCGCGAACCGTGAACCAGACTTCGTCGTTGTCGTGCCAGTCGAGCATGAACGATTCCTCGCCGCTGACGACCGACCCCTGCACCGTGCCGAGGGCGAAGCCGATGCGGCGGGGTTCCTCGACCGCGAAGATCACCCGCAGTTCGCCGTCGGCGCGCATTCCCGCGACCCGACCCCCCAGGTGCACGGTCGCGCCGGCGGTGACGAAGGGGGTGCCGTCGGAGTCGTAGCGCTGCTCGACTTCGAGCTTGCTCGGAGCGATGGGAGCGCCGTTCTCATCGAAGCTCACGCCGGCGTACATCGGGCCGGCGGCGGGGCGGACGTCGGTCAGCTCCAACCCGGCTCCGCGCTGCGCACTCCACGAGAGCAGCGACTCGCCGGCGGCGCGGAAGCGCTCCTCGCCGCTGCCGATCCGCCACGATTCCTCCGCCGGGATGCTCCGCTCCGGCGGGAAGTGCATGAGATCGGCGGCCTGGGTGGCCCCGACGGCGGCATAGTCGACCGTGTCATCCCTGAAGGTTCCGCGGCGCATGGCTGACAGCCTACTTCTGCTTCCCCTCGACATCCCCCGAGAGCGCGGCGATGAAGGCCTCCTGCGGCACCTCGACGCGGCCCACCATCTTCATGCGCTTCTTGCCCTCCTTCTGCTTCTCGAGCAGTTTGCGCTTGCGGGTGATGTCACCGCCGTAGCACTTGGCCAGCACGTCCTTACGGATGGCGCGGATGTTTTCGCGCGCGATGATCCGGGCGCCGATCGCGGCCTGGATCGGCACCTCGAACTGCTGACGCGGGATGAGCTTGCGCAGTCGTTCGGTCATCATGGTGCCGTAGGCGTACGCCTTCTCCCGGTGCACGATCGAGCTGAAGGCATCCACCTTCTCGCCCTGGAGCAGGATGTCGACCTTCACGAGGTCTGCGGTCTGCGACCCGGCGGGCTCGTAGTCCAGGCTCGCGTAGCCCTGCGTGCGGCTCTTGAGGTGGTCGAAGAAGTCGAAGACGATCTCACCGAGGGGCATGTTGTAGCGAAGCTCCACCCGGTCTTCGCTGAGGTAGTCCATACCCAGCAGTGCTCCGCGGCGGGACTGGCAGAGTTCCATCACGGTTCCCACGTAGTCCTTCGGCAGCAGGATGCCGACCTTCACGATGGGCTCGGACACCTCCGCGACCCGGCCGTCGGGGTACTCGCTGGGGTTCGTCACCGAGATGGTCTCGCCGGTGTCGGTGTGCACCTCGTACGTGACGGAGGGGGCGGTGGTGATGAGGTCGAGCCCGAACTCGCGCGAGAGCCGCTCGGTGATGATTTCCAGGTGCAGCAGGCCCAGGAATCCGCAGCGGAAACCGAAGCCGAGCGCTACGGAGGTCTCGGGCTCGTACTGCAGCGAGGCGTCGGAGAGCTTCAGTTTGTCCAGGGCCTCGCGAAGCTCGGCGTAGTCGCTGCCGTCGATCGGGTAGATGCCGGAGAACACCATCGGCTTCGGGTCGGTGTAGCCGGGGAGGGCCTCGGTGGCAGGCTTGCGCTGATCGGTGATCGTGTCGCCGACCTTGGACTGCCGGACGTCCTTGACGCCGGTGATGAGATACCCCACCTCCCCGACACCGAGGCCGCGGGTCGGAATCGGCTCGGGGCTGGACACCCCGATCTCGAGCAGCTCGTGCGTGGCCCGGGTCGACATCATCTGGATGCGCTCGCGGGGCTGGAGCTTGCCGTCGATCATCCGGACGTAGGTGACCACGCCGCGGTAGGCGTCGTAGACGGAGTCGAAGATCATCGCGCGGGCCGGAGCGTCGGCGTTCCCCTGCGGTGCGGGGATCTGCTCGACGATGCGGTCGAGGAGCTCCTCGACGCCCGCGCCGGTCTTGCCGCTGACCCGCAGCACGTCATCGGGGTCGCCGCCGATGAGTCCCGCGAGCTCCGCGGCGTACTTCTCGGGGTCGGCGGCGGGAAGGTCGATCTTGTTGAGCACGGGGATGATGTGGAGGTCGTTCTCCAGTGCCAGGTAGAGGTTGGCGAGGGTCTGGGCCTCGATCCCCTGTGCGGCATCGACGAGCAGGATCGCGCCCTCGCACGCGGCCAGTGACCTGCTCACCTCGTAGGTGAAGTCGACGTGACCGGGGGTGTCGATCATGTTGAGGGCGTAGGTGCCGGCATCGGTGGCCCAAGGCATCCGCACCGCCTGGCTCTTGATCGTGATGCCGCGCTCGCGCTCGATGTCCATCCGATCCAGGTACTGCGCGCGCATGTCGCGATCGGAGACGACGCCGGTGATCTGCAGCATGCGGTCGGCCAGGGTGGATTTGCCGTGGTCGATGTGGGCGATGATGCAGAAGTTCCGGATGAGCTCGGGCGGAGTCGCACTGGGCTCGAGGGGCTGGAGGGCGCGCGGGGACATATTCCCTCGATTCTACGGGCGACCAGCCGGCCGCCTGCGCCGCCGGAGAAGAGGAGCGGATGCCGGTGGCAGCCGCCCTCGCACGAAGTGTCACGTGGAGTTTCCACAGGCGTCATCCACGCGATCGGGAATTCGGTAAGGATCGAACGGCGTGCCCCCGGACGATGGTCTCGTCGTGCTCGGGACGCTGTTCGTCTGTGCATACGAAACCAGGAGAGTGTCTGTGACCGTGACATCCGGTGCCCTATCCCCCACGCCACGCCGACCGAGACGAAGGGCCCGGACGCTCGGCGTCGGTCTCCTCTCGGGAGCCCTCGCCCTGAGTGGTGCGGGTCTCGCCCTGCCCGCGCAGGCCGCGGTGAGCGTGGACGCCACCGTCCTCATCAACGAGGTCTACGGCGGCGGCGGCAACAGCGGCGCGGCGTTCAACCGCGACTTCGTCGAGCTGGTCAACACCGGCGACACCGCCGTCGACCTCGGGTCGTGGAGCGTGCAGTACGCGTCCGCCGGGGGCGACAGCTGGCAGGTCACTCCGCTGACGGGGACGACGATCCAGCCGGGTGGGAAGGTGCTCGTCGGTCAGGCGACCGGAAGAGACACTGCCCTCCCCGGGTTCGACGCCGATGTCGAGGGGACCATCGCGATGTCGGGCGAGCGTGGCAAGGTCGCGCTCGTCGACTCCGCCGAGGCGCTGTCGGGCGGCACGAACATGGCGGCCGTGGATCAGGTCGTCGACTATGTCGGCTGGGGCGGCGCGACCGACTCCGCCGGGGGGCCGGCGCCTGCCACGACGAATGCCACGAGCATCTCGCGCGATGCCGAGAGCTCGCACACCGCGGTCAACGCTGCCGACTTCACCGCGGGCACCCCGACGCCCGAGGGCGCCGGGGGCGATGTCGACCCTGAGCCCACTCCCGACCCGGAGCCCACTCCCGACCCGGAGCCGGAACCGACCGGCCCCGAGGCGGTCACGATCGCCGAGATCCAGGGCACCGGCGCCTCGACGCCGTTGAACGGCCAGACCGTGGTCACCGAGGGCGTCGTCACGGCGCACTACCCCACCGGAGGCCTCGCAGGCTTCGTCATCCAGACGCCCGGCACCGGCGCCGCAGAGGGCACCGCGTCCGACGCGGTCTTCGTCTACGCGCCCAGCACGGTCGGTCAGGTCGCCGAGGGTCAGACGGTGCGCGTGACGGGGCTCGCCACCGAGTTCAACGGCCTCACCCAGGTCGATATCCGCACCGGCAGTGTCGAGGTCATCGCCGACGACGCACCGGTCACGCCGCTCGTCACCGGATGGCCGGCCGACGACACGGGTCGCGAAGCGCTCGAGTCGATGCTGATCCAGCCCGAGGGCGCGTTCACCGTCACCGACACCTACGGCACGAACCAGTACGGCGAGGTTCCCCTCGCCTTCGGCGACGGCCCGCTCGTGCAGCCCACCGAGGTGGCGCTCCCCGGTTCGCCCGAGGCCGCCGCAGTGACCGCCGAGAATGCCGCACGTCGCGTCGTCCTCGACGACGGCGCAAGCACGAACTTCCTCTCCGCCGCCAACGCCGCACTCACTCCGCCCTACGTCTCGCTCACCGAGCCGGTCGTGGTGGGGGCCTCGGTCACCTTCACCGAGCCGGTGATCGTCGACTATCGCAACAACGCGTTCAAGCTCAACCCGACCTCACCCCTCACCGGTGACGGATCGGGCGCGGGTGACGGCGTGGAGTTCGAAGACGTCCGCACCGTCGCCCCCGACGAGGTCGGCGGCGACGTCAGCGTCGCATCCTTCAACGTGCTGAACTACTTCACCACCCTCGGCACCGACAGCTCCTCGTGCACGGCGTTCCAGAGCCCCGATGGCTCGGAGCTGAACAACGTGCGCGACGGATGCGACCAGCGCGGAGCCTGGGATGACGCCGATCTCGCGCGTCAGCAGACCAAGATCGTCTCGGCGATCAACGCGCTCGACGCCTCGGTCGTCGGCCTCATGGAGATCGAGAACTCCGCCGCCCTCGGCGAGGCGACCGATGAGGCGCTGTCGAGCCTCGTCGACGCGTTGAATGCCGACGCCGGCACCGACCGCTGGGACTTCGTCGCGTCTTCGGACGAGCTCCCCGACGCCTCGGGACTGGACGTGATCACCAACGCGATCATCTATCAGCCCGCCGAGGTGGTCACCGTCGGTGACGCCCGTGCGCTCGGCGACGAGTCGGGAGCGGACGGCGCCTTCCAGAACGCGCGCGAGCCCATCGGCCAGGTGTTCGCGCCGGTCGACGACGGCGAGGAGTTCCTCTTCGTCGTGAACCACTTCAAGTCGAAGGGATCGGTCGGTCCGTGGCCGGGTGACGCGGACGCCGGCGACGGCCAGGGAACCTCGAACGAGTCGCGCGTGCGACAGGCGACGGCGCTGGCCGAGTGGGTCGACGAGATCCAGGGCGACACCGAGTCCGTCATCCTCGCGGGTGACTTCAACTCCTACGGGCAGGAAGACCCGATGCGGGTCCTCTACGAGGCGGGCTATTCGGACGCGGAGCAGGGCGACGAGTACAGCTACGTGTTCCAGGGGCTCTCGGGGTCGCTGGACCACATCCTCGTCAACGACGCCGCTGCCGCCCGCCAGACCGGCGCCGACGTCTGGAACATCAACGCCGGCGAGGCACTCGCCCTGGAGTACTCGCGCTTCGGGTACCACGGCACCGAGTTCCACGCCGACGACCCGTACCGCTCGAGCGACCATGACCCGATCAAGGTCGGGCTGAGCGCCGGGGCCACCGCGCCCGTCGAGGTCGACATCCTCACGATCAACGACTTCCACGGTCGCCTGGAGGCCAACCCCTCCGGTGCCGAGGCGGGCGCTGCCGTGATCGCGGGTGCGGTCGAGGCGAAGAAGGCCGACAACCCGAACACCCTGTTCGTCTCGGCCGGGGACAACATCGGAGCGTCGACCTTCACGTCGTTCATCCAGCAGGACAACCCGACCATCGACACGCTGGTGGCTTCGGGTCTGGACCTCTCGGTCGTCGGCAACCACGAGTTCGACCGCGGTTTCGATGACCTGCTGAACCGTGTGCTCCCGCGCTACGGCGGCAACACCGACCCCGAGAACGTGACCGAGGCTGAGCGCCTGGCCGGCCAGGACTTCGGTCTGGGTGCCAACGTCTACGCCGCCGGCACCACCGACCCGGTGCTCCCGGAGTACGCGCTGCGCGAGATCGACGGGGTGAGCGTGGCCTTCATCGGCACCGTGACTCCCGACACGGCGACGATGGTCGACCCCTCCGGCATCTCCGACATCGAGTTCGGTGACCAGCTGGAGGCCGCCAACCGCGTGGCTGACGAACTGGCCGACACCGTCGACCCCGACGTCATCGTGCTGCTGACCCACTCAGGCGCGGCGACCGGCGACTGCGCGCAGCTCGCTGCCGACGCCGACGGGTTCGGCGACCTGGCAACCGGCGCCTCGCCCCTCATCGATGCCATCGTCTCGGCCCACACGCACCAGACGTACGCGTGCGAGGTTCCCGTGGACGGGACCGACCGGACTCGTCCGGTCATCCAGGCCTCGGAGTACGGCAAGGCGATGGGTCAGCTCTCGCTGAGCTACGACGTCGAGGCCGATGAGCTGATCTCGATCGAGGGGACGACCTTCCCGCTGAAGGACGCCTTCCCCGCCGACGCGGAGATCGCCGCTCAGGTCGCCGGCTACGTCGAGACCGCCGACGAGCTCGGGTCCGCCCCGATCGGATCGATCACCGGTGACATCCTCCGTGGCGGCACGCCTCCGGGCGCCGATCGCGGCGTGGAGTCGTCGATGGGCAACTGGGTCGCCGACGTCTACCTCTGGGCCACCAGCGAGAACCCTGCCTTCGGCGGCACGCCGGCCCAGATCGCGCTGATGAACCCGGGTGGTCTGCGCGCCGATCTGCTGGTCGGCGAGGACGGAGTCGTCACATACAAGGAGGCGGCCGACGTCCAGCCGTTCGCGAACACACTGGTCACGGTGACCCTCACCGGTGCGCAGCTGGAGGAGATCCTGACGCAGCAGTGGAAGGCGACGGGCGATCGTCCGAAGCTGCACCTGGGTGTGTCGGAGGGCTTCAGCTACGAGTACGTCGAGGGCGAGCCGGCGGCAGGTCAGACGGTCGCCCGATCGGGGACCATCGTCTCGATGAGCTACCAGGGCGAGCCGATCGAGCCGACCGATACCTTCACGGTCGTCACGAACTCCTTCCTCGCCAACGGCGGCGACGGGTTCCCGACGTTCACCGAGGGGACCGACCGGACCGACACCGGCCAGATCGACCTGGATGCCACCCTGGCCTACTTCCAGGCGTTCGAGACGGTCGATCCCGCACCGCTCGGCCGCGCGATCCTGGCGACCGATCTGCCGACCGAGCCGGGCGAGCCCGGTACTCCGAGCGAGCCCGGTCAGCCGGGCACGCCGGGTCAGCCGGGCGCGGGAAACCAGGCGGGCGACCCGCTCGCCGTGACCGGTGCGCAGCTGCCGCTCGGCGTCGCACTCGGTGGCGCACTGCTCCTGGTCGCCGGCGGGGTGTTCTTCGCCCTGCGCCGACGGACTCTGCCCGCCGAGCAGTGATCTGACGACGCACCCTCAGAGACGACGGCCCTCGCCTTCCCGGCGGGGGCCGTCGTGGTCGACGGCGCGCCGACCCTATCGTGGATGGCATGGGGGTCCAGGTCGTGCTCGTCCACGGCATCCGAACGTCGGCCACCATGTGGCGGGCGCAGGTCGAATACCTCCGGTCTCGGGATGTCGCCGTGACGGCGGTCGACCTCCCCGGGCACGGCACCCGCCGCGGCGAGATGTTCACGCTCGACGGCGCGTTCGAGACCATCGACCGCGCCGTCCGCGAGGCGGCCGCCCGCGGGCCCGTGCTTCTCGTCGCCCACTCGATGGGCGGCCTCGTCAGCATCGACTACGTCGGGCAGGAAGACCCTCCGCCGGTCGCAGGTTTCGTCGCCGCATCCTGCACCGCGATTCCGCGGGGCGTGGGACTGGCCACGTACCGCTTCCTCGCCCGACGTTTCGACGCCCTTCCAGATCGCGGCATGTGGCTGACCAACTTCGTCTTGGACCGAACCCTCCCCCACGAGACGCGGCCGGATTTCGGCGCGGGCGGATACGCCTTCGACGCCCAGGACGTGGCGCTGCGAAGCCTGTCGGTCCTCGATCTCCTCACGGCCCTCGGCCGCATCGCGGTGCCGCTGTGGTTCGTCAACGGTCAGTACGACCAGCTGCGTGTGAACGAGCGGCTCTTCATGCGCATCGCGCCGAACGCCGAGCTCATCGTCGTACCGCGGACCAGTCACCTCGTCACCGCGATGCGTCCGCGCGTGTTCAACGCCCTGCTGGGGGTTGCCGTCGCCACGCTCGAGCGGGACGGTGGAAAGGGACCCCCCACCTGACCTGGTAGACTCCTTGTTTGGCTTGCGTGTGGGTTCGCCCTCACGACCGCCTCGCGACGGCCCTCTCCTGTCGCCGGGCTTCTCATCCAACCTCCGAACGAAAGAACGTCGACACGTGGCGAACATCAAGTCGCAGATCAAGCGCAACAAGACCAACGAGAAGGCGCGCGAGCGCAACAAGGCCGTGAAGAGCGAGCTGCGGACCGAGATCCGCCGCACGCGTGAGGCCGTTGCCGCCGGCGACAAGGCCACCGCCGAGAAGGCGCTGGCCAAGGCGACCAAGAAGCTCGACAAGGCCGTCAGCAAGGGTGTCATCCACCAGAACCAGGCCGCGAACCGCAAGTCGGCGATCGCGAAGCAGGTCGCATCGCTCTGACCTCGTAGACATCGAACGGCCCGTCTCCTCGGAGGCGGGCCGTTCGTCTGTGCGATGACGAACGGGCCGTGGTCGTCTTCGTGGGTATCAGCGGGGTGCGCCGGCGAACGGCTCGCGGGTGGCGATCACGGTGACCAGGCGCTCCAGGGCGAAGACGGGGTCACGCGATGCACCCTTCACCTCCGCGTCCGCTCGGGCGGCCGCCTGGATCGCCATCCCAAGTGTCGACTCCGACCACCCCGACAGGTCGCGTCGTGCGCGGTCGACCTGCCAATCCTTGAGACCGAGTCGCGCCGCGAGCGCCGACGATGGCTCGCGGTGTCCTGCGACCCGCGCCATCGTGCGCAGCTTCGACGCGATCGCCGCGACGAGGGGCACCGGATCGGCCCCCGAGGCGAGGGCATGGCGGAGGGCGATGAGCGCCTCGCCGTAGCGGCCGGCGATGGCGGTGTCGGCGACGGTGAACGCCGACGTTTCGACGCGACCGCCGTAGTAACGCACGACGGTCTGCTCGTTGATGTCGTCGGCGACATCGGAGATGAGCTGCTGACATGCGGCCGCCAACTCCGTGAGGTCGTCGGCGAATGCCGACACCAGGGCGCGGAGCGCACCGGGTGCGATCCGTTTGCGCGCCTGGGTGAACTCGGCCGCGGCGAAGTCGAAACGGTCCGACTCCCGTTTGAGCGCCGGGCAGGCGATCTCGACGCCACCGCCCTGTCCCGCCCGGACGGCATCCAGCAGCTTCTTGCCCCGTACACTGGCGCCGGTGTGGCGCAGGAGCACGGTCGCCCCGTCCTGCGGGTGGGAGAGATAGCCCAGGGCCTCGGTGAGGAAGGCGTCGGAACACTTCTCCACACCGAAGACGCGCACCAGACGAGGCTCACCGAACAGGGACGGGGAGGTCAGAGCCAGGAGCGACCCGGCCGCGTAGTCGTCTGCCCGGATGTCGGACACTTCCAGACTCGCGTCCTCTGCGCGCAGGTAGTCGCGGAGGCCCGCGATGGCCCGTTCGGCGCAGACCTCTTCCGGGCCCGAGACGAGGACGATCGGAGCGGGTTGCGGATCGCGCCAGGACAGCTGCGGGATGGCGCTGCGCGGCGCCGATGAGCGGGCAGCCGAGCGAGACGAGGAGCGGGCCGGCATGCGATCCAGCCTAGCGAGGACCGCCGACAGTGCCCTCCGACGCCGCGCGTCCGGCGTCGCGGAAGATCCGCAGCCGATCGTCGTCGAGCCAGAGGGCGACCAGGCCGTCCTCGTCCGTTCGCGCGACCGCCGTCCCCGTTGCCGCCAGCGCATGGAGGATGTCCTCCCGAGGGTGCCCGTGGCGGTTCTCCCGTCCCACCGTGATCAGCGCCGCCGCAGCATCGACGTCGTCGTAGAGAGGAACGTGCTGATCGGCGCTGCCGTGATGGGCGACCTTCACCAGATCATAGGAATCGGCCAGCACGCCGTCGGCGACCAACGCCCGTTGCGGCGCCGCCGAGAGGTCGCCCAGAAGCAGAAGGCTCGGAATCCCGGCGCCCCGGACGTCGATCACCACGCTGGCGTCGTTGCCGGGAGGAAAGGCGGGCGAGTCCTCGCGCGGCCAGAGAGTTCGCCAGCTCGCCGCGCCGAGGCGACCCGACACGCCCTGATGGACCTCTCGGACCTCGGCGCCGCCGGCGACGAGGGCTGAACGCACCCGAGCAGCCGACACCCCGTCGAGAGGACCGTGGATGACGGTGCCGACACGTCCGACGACGGCCTCCACGCCCCCGGTGTGGTCGATGTCGAAGTGCGTGAGCACGAGCAGATCGATGCGGTCGACGCCGACCCGATCGAGACACGCCCCCAGCGCCACGGGGTCGGGCCCGGTGTCGACGAGGGCGACCTCCCCGTCCGAGCGGACGAGGACGGCGTCGCCCTGCCCGATGTCGCAGGCGATGACGCTCCAGGCTCCGGGCAGGGTGAGGGGCCCCGCGAGGGTGCGGAGCGCGGTGGTTCCCGAGACGATACCGAGGACGAGGGCGAGCGCAAGGCCCGAGATGAGGCGAAGGGCCCCGACAGCTCTCCGCCGACGGGGGCCGATCGCCACGAGGATCCACATCGCACCGCCGGCGGCAGCCAACGTCAGCAGACCGCCTACGCCGCCGATCCACGGGGACTGCGACCCGGGGAGCGCAGACGCCGTCTCGGCGACGGCGGCGATCCACGCGGCGGGGACCCAGGCGAGGGCCGTCAAGCCCGACTGCACGAGCGGGATCATCGGGGAAAGACACGCCAGGAGCCCGACGATCGTCGCCACGGGTGCCGCCGGAGCGGCAAGGACGTTCGCGATGACACCGTAGAGGGGAACGGTGGGCTGGATGAGGACGAGGAGCGGGCCGCAGGCGATCTGCGCGGCGATCGGCACCGACAGGATGAGAGCGAGCGACGCCGGCAGGACGCGTGCGAGCCCGGCCGCCAACGGCGGAGCGAGGACGAGGAGCGAGCCGGTGGCCACAACCGAGAGGGCGAATCCGAGGGAGGTGGAGAGCCAGGGGTCCAGCGCGAGGAGTGCCACGACCGCCAGGCTCAGCACGGCCAGGCCGATCCCGGAGCGACCGAGGAGCACGGCCAGCATGGCCACCGCCGCCATGACCCCGGCCCGAACCACGCTCGGTTCCGGAGTGACGAGGACGACGAAGCCACTGAGGGCGATGAGCGACACGATCGTCCGCGCGCCGCGTCGCAGACCCAGGGCGGCGGCCAGGACGTATGCCACGCCGACGACGAGAGCGCAGTTGGCTCCCGACACAGCCGTGAGGTGCGACAACGATGATGCGGTCATCGCCGTCTCGAGATCTGCCGTGACCAGCCTCGTATCGCCGACGGCGAGGCCGGGGATCAGCGTTCGTCCGGGATCGGGAAGTCCGTCGACGGCTGTGACGAGTCCGCTCCGCAGCTCCGACGCCACGGCGAGGAGACCCGTCGGGGGACGCAGGACCGCCGGCTCATCACGCGCCCGGAGGACGAGCGTGGCCCGGTCGCCGGGATAGGGCCTTACGACGACGGCGGCGAGCCGGACTCGGGCGCCGACGTCGAGCTGTGGCAGGACGTCACGATGGGCATCGGCGATGATGACGCCCACCACGACCGTCCCCAGGCCGGCCAGGGCGGGGTCTCCTGTGGTCAGGGAGAGGGCGACGGCGTCGAAGTCCCACTCCGCGGCGCCGCGTCGTTCGACCTTGCCGGTGACGAGGATCTCTGCTTCCACGCCCCGCCCCGCCGGAAACCGCTCCTGCGCTTCCCGCACCGTCGGGGCGGCCAGTGCGACGCTGGTCGAGGCGACTCCTGCTGCCGCCAATCCGAGCACCACGGCGACCAGCCACAGGCCTTTCGGCCCTCGGACGGCACGGCGACCTTTCGAGGTCGTCCTCGCCGCGAGGGCCGCCGCGAGGGCGAGCACTGCCGTCGTCCACATCGCTGCGGCGATCACGGCGGCCGCCTGCGGATGAACAGTCGCCACCGCTGCGGCGATCCACACGATGACGGCGGCCACCGGCATCCGCCACCGTCTCATCGCCTTCCGCGTCGGCGAGGTGCTCACAAGACGACCAGATCGCGAAGCGACTCGACCATCTTCTCCCCGAACCCCGAGACGGCGAGCAGGTCGTCGACGCTGGTGAACGGTCCGTTCGCTTCGCGCCACGCGATGATGCGCTCGGCCAGGGCGGGTCCGATCCGGGGAAGGGTGTCCAGCGCCGCCTCATCGGCGGTGTTGAGATTCACCTTGCCGTCGCCGGTGGCAGAAGCATCGCCGGGGACCGTACCCGGCGGCTGTTCGAGTGTGTGGTCGCCGATCTCGGCGACGACCAACTGCTCGCCGTCAGCGAGAAGCCGTGCGAGATTCACGGATCGGGGCTCGGCGGTCTCGGTGAACCCACCCGCGGCGGCCACAGCATCGAGGACCCGCGCCTGCGGGGGCAGGACGTAGACACCGGGCTTCCCGACGGCTCCGGCGACGTGCACGACGAGCTCCGTGGACGACGACGAGGGCGCCGTCTGCGTCGCCTCCTCCCCCGTCGCCTCTCCGCTCGTCTCAGATGCCAGGGGGATCTCGTCTACGGGGGCGAGGGCGCTGCGGAAGACGCCGATGCCGACGGTGATCGCCACGGCGACCAGGACGACCACGACCGCCGCGCCGAGGCCGAGTCTGCGGGCGGTGTCGCGACCCTCCTCGCCGTCTCCCGTCACGGTCACACGCTAAGCGGGCGTGGTCGGCGAGAACGGCGGCGGCCACGATCCGTGGAGGGATCGTGGCCGCG
This sequence comes from Microbacterium sp. CCNWLW134, assembly GCF_037083565.1. NCBI lineage: Bacteria > Bacillati > Actinomycetota > Actinomycetes > Micrococcales > Microbacteriaceae > Microbacterium > Microbacterium sp. CCNWLW134. The sequence continues at coordinate 1,460,439 of NZ_JBAOJU010000001.1, forward strand.
TGCCGGTGTGCAGGAGAGGTGGCTGGGCACCTCAGTGCGTGCTGAAGCTGACGACCTTCGGAGGACGCACGACAGCGCGGGTGATCTCCCGGCCGGCCAGCGCGCGCTGGACCTTCTCGTTCGCGCGCGCCTGGGCCTCCAGGGCGGCGGAATCGATTCGCGCCGAGACCTCCAGCGTCGCCCGAACCTTCCCATCGATCTGCACGACAGCCGTCACCGTCTCGTCGACGAGAAGCGTCGGGTCGGGATGCCGCCACGGCACGAGCCCCACGAACGGGGCGTACCCGAGCATCTCCCACATCTCCTCGGCGGTGTGGGGAGCGAACAGATCGAGGATCATGGCCGTCGCCTCCGCCGCCTCGCGGACGGCGGGGTCGGCCGGTCCGGCTCCGGAGTCGATCACCTTGCGCGTGGCGTTGACGAGTTCCATCAGACGCGCCACGGCCACGTTGAACTTGGTGTGCTCGATCAGGCCCGGAGCGTCGGCGAGGAGGCGGTGCGTGACGCGACGCAGCGCAACGTCGCCCTCCGCCCAGACCACGTCGGGCTCACTGGTGACGTCCTTCGCCACACGCCAGGCGCGGGCGAGGAACTTCTGGGCACCCGTCGTGGAGACGTCCTCCCAATTGATGTCATCCTCGGCCGGGCCGCTGAAGGCGATGGCGACCCGCACGACGTCGGCGCCGGGATCGCGCATGCTCGCGGCGAACTCCACGAGGTTGCCCTTGCTCTTGGACATCTTCGACCCGCCGAGCAGCACCATGCCCTGGTTCACGAGGCTCGTGAAGGGCTCGGTGAACTCGACCAGACCCATGTCGAACAGCACCTTGGTGATGAACCGTGCGTACAGGAGATGGAGGATCGCGTGCTCCACACCGCCGATGTAGGCGTCCACGGGTGCCCAACGATCGGCCTGCTGCGGTGCGAAGGCCTGCGTGGCGTCGTTCGGCGACAGGAACCGTAGGAAGTACCACGAGCTGTCCACGAAGGTGTCCATCGTGTCGGGGTCGCGGCGCGCAGGACGGCCGGTTTCGGGATCGGTGGTGTGGATCCACTGCTCGGCACCGCCCAGCGGAGACGTGCCACGCGGCGCAAGGTCGAGCCCCTGCGCGTCGGGAAGTCGCAGCGGCAGCTCCGATTCGGGCACCGGCACGATGCGTCCGTCGTCGGTGTGGATCATGGGGATGGGCGTCCCCCAGAAACGCTGGCGCGAGATCAGCCAGTCCCGCAGCCGGTAGGACTTCGCCGCTCGTCCCGTTCCTGCGGCCTCGAGTTCCTCGATGATGCGTGCGATGGCGGTGCGCTTCGACAGACCATCCAGGCTCCCGGAATGGATCATCCGCCCCTCACCGGTGAGCGCGATACCCGTCTGTGCGGGGTCGATGTCGGCCAGGCTCGGCCCCGTGTCCTCCGGCATGATCGGCTCGCCGTCGTCATCGAGCTCGATGACGGGGATCGCCCCCGTAATGGGGGCGGTGGTGTCGACGACGACCTTGATCGGCAGGTCGAAGGCACGGGCGAAGTCGAGGTCGCGCTGGTCATGGGCGGGAACGGCCATCACCGCACCGTGTCCGTAGTCGGCCAGCACGTAATCGGCTGCCCAGATCGGCAGTCGCTCGCCGTTGATGGGGTTGACCGCATACCGCTCCAGGAAGACACCCGTCTTCGGACGCTCGGTGTTCTGACGATCGATCTCGCTCTCGCGAGCGACGGTGTCGACATAGTCCTGGAAGCGCATGCGCACCTCCGCGGATGCGCCCGCGGCGAGCTCGGCGGCGAGGTCGCTGTCGGGTGCCACGACCATGAAGGTCGCCCCGTGCAGCGTGTCAGGACGCGTCGAGAAGACGGTGACCTTCTCGGTGCGACCCTCGATCTCGAAGTCGATGTCGGCGCCGACGGACCGGCCGATCCAGTTCCGCTGCATGCGGATGACTTTCTGCGGCCAGAACCCCTCGAGCTGATTCAGATCATCGAGGAGTCGATCGGCGTAGGCGGTGATCTTGAAGTACCACTGCGTCAGCTTCTTCTTGATGACCTCTGCGCCGCAGCGCTCGCAGTGTCCGTCGACGACCTGCTCGTTGGCGAGGACGGTCTGATCGTTGGGGCACCAGTTGACCGGGCTCTCCTTGCGGTAGGCCAGGTCGCGCTCGTACAGCCGCTGGAACAGCCACTGGTTCCAGTGGTAGTACTCGGGATCGCTGGTGTGCAGGATGCGACTCCAGTCGTAGGACGAGCCGTACTCGCGGAAGCTCTTCTTGTGCTGCGCGATGTTGGCGTAGGTCCACTCCCGGGGGTCGGCGCCCCGCTGGATGGCGGCGTTCTCAGCCGGAAGGCCGAAGGAGTCCCATCCGATCGGGTTCAGCACGTTGTATCCGCGGTGCCTCCAGAAGCGCGCGACGATGTCGACGTAGGCGTAGCTCTCGGCGTGTCCCATGTGCAGGTCGCCCGAGGGGTAGGGGAACATGCCGAGTACGTACTTGCGGGGCCGGGTGTCGCCCTCGTCGCCGGCGCGGAACGGATCTGCCGACTCCCATCGCTGCTGCCACTTCTGCTGGATGGCGTAGGGGTCGTATCCGCTGCCGTCGGTGGGCGCGGTGGTGTCGCTGGGGGAAGTCTGACTCACGGAGAGATGCCAATCGTGGTGCTCGAACGGGACATCGAGCGCGCGGAGCGCGAGATTCCCAGGGTAGCCGAGCCGCAGGGTCAGGCGGGGACGGGTGTCGTCACCAGCCCTTGGGCAGGGCGGCGCCGAGCGCTGAGAGCGGGCCGCGGGCTTTCAGCGCAACCTCGGCGACCTCCGCCGATGGCACCGACCTCCACGTGATGCCACCGCCGGCGCCGACGTACGCACCGCCGGGGTGCGCCACGATCGATCGGATGATCATCGCCAGGTCCAGTCCGCCGTCCTCGCCGATCCACCCGAGGCATCCGGAGAACACCCCGCGCGGCGCACCCTCCAGCCGATGCAGGATCGTCATCGCCGACAGCTTCGGCGCTCCCGTCATGCTTCCGGCCGGGAACGTCGCCGCGAGGAGGTCGGAGACCCGGATGCCGGGGCGAAGCGTCCCCGACACGGTGCTGACCAGCTGGTGGACCTGTCGATAGGAATGGACGGCGAACAACTCGTCGACGGCGATGGATCCCGGCTCGCACACCCGCGAGAGATCGTTGCGCATCAGATCGACGATCATGAGGTTCTCTGCGCGCTCCTTCTCGTCGCCGATGAGCTCGCCAGCCAGGATGGCGTCCTCCGCCGGATCGGGCGACCGACGCCGCGTGCCCTTGATGGGGCTCGTCCGCACCCGTGCCCCCTCGACGTCGAGGAAGCGTTCCGGGCTGGCGCTGAGGAGGGCGACGTCCCCCGAGCGGATGAGTGCACCGAACGGGGCCGGCGAGCCGGCGCGCAGCCGCAGATAGACCTCGAGCGGATCGACAGGCGGGCCGGCGACGGTGAATCGAGTGGTGAGACAGAGCTGGTAGGCGTCGCCTTCGCGGATGTGCGCGCGGCATCTCTCGATGAGCGCGGCGTACTCATCCGCCCCGTGGCGTGCCACGGCCGTCGCAGGCGTGGCGACGTCTCGCGGTCGGGCTTCCCCCGCGGGAAGGAGGGCGTCGGGCACGACACGGCGTTCGGCGATGTCTTCGTGGTGCACGAAGAACACCCGCTGCCGCGAGTGATCGAAGGCGTACCACTGCGACGCGCGGAGCCACAGCGATGACGGCGCGTCGGCGGCATCCGGGTGCACCGGCGCTCCCGCAGCGGCGGCGCCCACCTCGTAGCCGAACCACCCGACCCAGCCGCCCCGGAACCGGCCGGCCGGCCACCGCTGCGCAGACGTCGTGGCCGCGCCGATCGGCGCTGCGGTGACGACCTCGGAAGCGGCGGGGGTGCCGATCCCCACCCAGCTCCAACCGCCGGACTCGGTGGCCTCGCCATCGAGCCAGAAGCAGTGATCGTGGCGCCCTGCCCACCGGGCGAATGCCTGGCTCGGGTCGATCCACGCCTCGAGCTCGACGGCCACGGGGTGCACCGACATGTTCTCAGGCTAGAGGACACGCCGGACCCGTAGGCTCAAGGGGTGAACGAGATCCTCTCCGGGATCCTCGACGCCGTCCAGAGTGTGGACCCCGTCGTGCGGACGGTGCTGGCGGGGATCGCCATCATGCTCGAGACGAGCGTCCTCGTGGGTCTGGTCGTTCCGGGCGACACGATCGTCATCGTCGCAGCCACCGCTGTCTCGTCCCCCTGGGAGGGGGTGATCCTCGCGATCGTCGTCGTCCTCGGCGCCCTCGCCGGCGAGACGGTCGGGTTCTACCTCGGGCGCTTCCTCGGTCCCTGGATCCGGCGCTCCCGGCTGGGTCGGTGGATCGGTGAGGACAAGTGGGCGCGATCCGAGCGCTACCTGCAGCGACGCGGCGGGCCGGCGATCTTCCTCTCCCGCTTCCTCCCCGTCCTGCATTCCCTCGTCCCGCTGACAGTGGGGATGAGCGGGTTCGCCTACCGACGATTCCTCGCCTGGACGGCGCCAGCCTGCATCCTGTGGGCCGCCCTCTACGTCAGCGTGGCGTCAGCGGCGGCGGGCACCTATCGCGAGCTGGCCGATCGACTCCACTTCGCGGGGTACCTGTTCGTCGGGGCCATCGTCGTCTTCCTTCTGCTCGTCTTCGCCGCGAAGAAGATCATCGAACGTCTCGAGCGCCGCCACTTCGACCCCGATCCGGTGGCGGAGTCGACGGGTGAGGTCGACACCGTGAAAGACTGAGGTGATGTCTGAGACCACTCCGTCGCCCGGCGCGAAGGTGTTGTGGCTCGCTCGCCTGGAGTACCGCTTCCACGCGTGGCGGGAACGACGCGCCCGTCGCCGTGGTCAGCGACCCACCGTGGCGCCGTTCCCCGGCTACGGGGGTGTCGACTGGGTGCGTGTGCTCGGCCGCGTGCTGATCGTCCCTCCCGCTCGCACGACCGAATCCGGCGAGTACGCCGGGGTTCGGGGCTGGCGCAGCTTCGCCTCCGTTCCCGTGGGCTACGCGCAGGTGCGGGTGACGATCTCCGGCACCGAGCACGAGGTCGTCGCCGATCGTGGCGGCGTGATCGACACCGTCCTCCCCGCGGCTCTCGAACCCGGATGGCAGACGGTGACGATGTCTGTCGAGGGCGGGGAGCCGATCGAGACGCGCCTGTTCATCGTCGCCCCCGAGGTGCGTTTCGGCGTGATCTCCGATGTCGACGACACCGTCATGGTGACCGCGCTCCCCCGGCCGCTGCTGGCGGCGTGGAACTCCTTCGTGGTGGATGAGCACGCCCGTCAGCCTGTCCCCGGAATGGCGGTGCTCGCCGAGCGACTGGTGCGCGACAACCCCGGCTCCCCCTTCGTGTACCTGTCCACCGGCGCGTGGAACATCGCCCCGACCCTCATGCGCTTCCTCCGCCGGCATGTCTACCCCACGGGCGCGATCCTCCTGACCGACTGGGGCCCCACGCACGACCGCTGGTTCCGAAGCGGCAAGGATCACAAGCTCGAGAACCTCCGGCGCCTGGGCCGCGAGTTCCCCGACGTCAAGTGGCTCCTCATCGGCGACGACGGTCAGCACGACGATGAGATCTACACCACCTTCACCAGCGAGAACCCCGACAACGTGATCGCCGTCGCCATCCGACGCCTCTCCCCTGCCGAGGCGGTCCTGGCCGGTGGGCGCACCGCGGTGAACGACCACTCCGCGGCGGCTGTGCCCTGGGTCACCGGCCGAGACGGCGCGGAGCTGCTGGACAGGCTGCAGGCGGTCGGCGTGGTCGTCTCCTGACGGCGGCACACCGCGGGGGTCGGAGGCCGGTCGTAGGCTGATCGCATGTGCGGACGCTTCGTGGTGGCAAACGTCGGCTCCGAGCTCGTCGGCGTGCTGCGTGTGGACGTCGAGAGCGACGATCTGCCTGCGCCGTCGTACAACATCGCGCCGACCTCGACCGTGGCGATCGTCCTCGACTCCGCGAAGACCGAGCCCCCCACCCGTCGTCTCGAACCGGCGCGCTGGGGTCTCGTGCCGGGGTGGGCGAAGGACGTCAAGGTCGGCGCTCGCGCGTTCAACGCCCGTTCCGAGGAGCTCGAGGACAAGCCGATGTTCCGCCAGGCGCTCGCCAAGCGCCGAGCCGTCGTCCCGGCGACCGGCTACTACGAGTGGAAGCAGGTGGACGGCGCCAAGATCCCCCACTACATCCATCCCGCCGGCGGCGAGCCGCTCTTCTTCGGCGGGCTCTACGAGTGGTGGAAGGATCCGTCGAAGCAGGACGATGACCCGGCGCGCTGGTTGCTGAGCTTCACGATCCTGACGAGGGATTCGATCGGCAGACTCGGATCGATCCACGACCGAATGCCCCTCTTCATGGATCCCGACCACGCCGACGCGTGGCTGGACCCGACGACCGAGAACGTCCGCGACGTGTTGGACGCAGCGATCGATGCGGCTCCCGCGGTCGCCGAGACGCTCGATGACCACGTCGTCGACCGGGCGGTGGGCAACGTCCGGAACAATGGTCCTCATCTCATCGAACCCGCCGACGGCGCGGCACCGACCGACGATGCGTCTTGAACGCGCGGAGTGGACAGCGCGCGAGCGCATCCACCGGGAGAGGGCAGACAGCCTGACGGCCGGTCACCGGGCGCGCGCGCAGCGTGGTGAGAAGCATCCCGTCGAAGACTTCCTGTTCACCTACTACTCGTACAAGCCGGCGCTGCTGTCGCGGTGGCACCCCGGTGCGGGTGTCGACCTCGTCGATGCCGCCGGCGAGGCGCGTGCGGGCTGGCGCTGGTACGAACCGGGAGCGCACGCGGCGACCCTGCGGGTGGACGACGTCGGGTTCCGACGGTCGCGGGCCGGGCTGCTTCGCGGGATCGAGGGCCTCCTGCGCGCCACGCAGGGGCGTGCGCCGGTGTTCGGCTGCTTCGGCCTGCACGAGTGGGCCATGCTCTACCGCTCGTCTGAGCGGCGCCATTCGCTTCCGCTGCGTCTGGGATCGCGGGGAACGGACGAGGTGGTCGAGTCGCACGAGCTGCGCTGCACCCACTTCGATGCCTTCCGCTTCTTCACGCCGGACGCGGTCCCTCGAAACCGCAATCGGCTCGAACGGGCGAGTCAGAGCGAGTTCGAGCAACCCGGATGCCTCCATGGCGGCATGGATCTGTACAAATGGGCGATGAAGGCCGGCCCCCTGGTGCCGGGCGAGCTGCTCCTGGACTGCTTCGCGCTCGCCCGCGACACCAGAGCCCTCGACATGGCCGCCTCGCCCTACGACCTGCGCGACTGGGGATACGAGGCGGTCGAGATAGAGACGCCGTCAGGCAAGGCGGCGTATGTCGGCCGGCAGCGCGACCTCAGTGACAGAGCGCAACTGCTGCGGTCGCGGCTGCGAGACGCCCTGCGGGCGGGAGATCACGAGACCGGCTCGCACGACGGACATGGAGACATGCCCCTGCCCTCCGCGGCGAGCAGCAGTCGCGCTTCGGCCACGCGTGTCGCCGCCTCGCTGAGACGCGCCTCCGAGAGCTGACCGGACGCGACGGCGGCCACGATGCCGTTCACGACGGCGGGAGCGGTGTCCGCCGTGGAGGAGACCACCGTGAGCACCATGTCGTTGCCCGCCGCCAGGGCGGTGACGGCATTCGTGACGGGGTCGAGGTAGGCGGGCTCCCCCGCCGACTGCAGCATGCCGAGATCATCCGTGATCGCGATGCCGTCGAAGCCCAGTTCCTCCCGGGCGATCCGGTGCCACTCCGCCGACAGCGACGCCGGCAGCGGGTCGACGGCGGTATAGGACAGGTGACCGAACATGAGGAACGGCGCGCCGGCGTCGATCCCCGCAGCGAACGGGCGAGCGTCAGAGGCGGCCCATTCCGTTTTGGACATATCCGTGCGCGGAATCGTCGCGTGCGAATCGCCGGGCGCTGCTCCGTGCCCAGGGAAATGCTTGATGGTCGACAGGGCGGCCCCCGCCTCCCCGGCGACCGCCGCTCCCACGCGCTCCGCCGCACCACCGGCATCCGTCCCGAGCGCCCGGCGGAAGATGAACTCGCCCGGTGCCGGCGAGACGTCAGCGACGATGCCGAAGTTCACGCCGATCCCCACCCGCTGCAGAAGGGCAGCGCGGGCGGCGAAGGCCGCCGCGGTGTCGGCGGCGGGGGCGTTCTTCAGCGTCAGTGCTGCGGGCAGACTGTCCCACGGCAGCCGCGACACATCCCCGCCCTCCTGATCCACGGCGATCAACGCCGGAAAAGCGGGGTCCCCCGTCAACGCGGCGGTCACCTGCGCGAGCGACGCCTCGTCTGCGGGGATGTTCGCCCCCATGAGGATGAACCCGCCGATGCCGGTCTGCTCCATGTATGTCCCGAGTTCACCCGGGTCGGTTCCCGGCACGTGACCCATGACGACGCTCGCCGCCTTCTCGGGGAGGGTCATCGCCTCGACCCGTTCCGTGGCGAGACGAGCGAGGGTGTCAGAGGGTGCCGGCTCGATCGACACGCCGGCGGCGCCCACGGACCCGGCGGTGGAATCGTCCTCGGTGTCATCGGCGCCGGCCGGCCCGCCCGGAGCGACGGTGAGTCCCACAGCCAGCGCGAGTGCGGGCAGCGCACGTTCCCCCCGCACTCTCCGCCGACCTGTCACGCGGTCCAGCCTACGGCGCGGTGCCGCGGCGCGGCGGTCAGCCCGCCGGCCCCAACGGCACCCGCAGCAGCACATCGTCCCCTTCCCGGGGATCACCTCGCCCGTCGGTGTTGTTCGTCAGCACCCACAGGCTCCCGTCTCCGGTCGCGACCGCGTCGCGCAGGCGTCCGTATCCGTCGAGCACCACGATGGGCTCTCCCTCGGCACCCGCTCCCGACACATCGATCGCCCAGAGACGTTCGCCGCGGAGTCCGGTCATGAAGACGGTCTCGCCGACCGCCGCGATCCCACTCGGACTCGCCTCCGCCGTCGCCCACACCGCAACCGGATCGATGAACCTCTCATCCCCGGCCCGCCCCTCGACCTCCGGCCACCCGTAGTTGCCGCCCGCCTCGATGCGATTGAGCTCGTCCCAGGTGTTCTGGCCGAACTCGCTCGCCCACATCGCACCGTCGCCCGACCAGGTGATCCCCTGCACGTTCCGGTGCCCGAGGGAGTACACCGCCGTGCCGAACGGGTTGCCTCCCGCCGGGTCCCCGTCGGCCGTCAGCCGGAGGATCTTGCCGCCCAGCTGCGCCGGATCCTGGGCGGCCCGGACGTTCTGTGCGTCACCGGTGGTGACGTACAGCAGCCCGTCGGGGCCGAAGGCGATGCGCCCGCCGTTGTGCGTGTTCGCTCTCGGAATACCCGCGAAGACCGTCTCCACCGAGCCGAGCCGCCAGCCGTCCGCGGTGAAGGTCAGCGGTGCCCGGACGACCCGGTTGTCATCCGCGGCGCCGTGATAGGCGTACAGCCAGTGTCGCTCGCCGTCGACGAGCACGGCCAGGCCGTGCAAGCCCGACTCGCCGCCGGACACCACGCCCTCGATCCGTCCGAGCTCACCCACGCGGCCGTCGGGGCTGACGACTCGGATGACGCCGCTGTCGCGCTCGGACACCGCCAACGCACCGTCGGGCAGCGCGGCCACGGCCCACGGCGCGGTCAGCCCGCTCGCGACCGTGACGACCCCCTCCGCGACCCGCCAGTGGCCGGTGAAGGCGGGCGGTGACGGAGAGGGATCCGTGCGCGGCGCGACAGGTTCCACGGTGCCCGGATCGCTCGTGGGGGCATTCGCCGGGCTCTGCGCGCACCCCGCGAGGCCCAGCACCAGAGTCAGAACGCCGACGACGCACACCCCTGACCAACGACGGGACGTGCGCCCCGCCCTCAGCGGAGGGCACCGGTCGATCGACGTCATCCGGCAGTCTCCGTCCTAGCCGCCGCCGATGCCGCCGGACCCTCCGTCGCGGCGCTGGTCGATCGGAGATGCGTTGATGACGCCCGGGTCAGCCCCTCCCGGCCGTGCACGACGGGTTTCGTAGGTCTCCGGCTCCGGCCGGAACGTGCGCACCAGTCGCTGCCAGAGAGATCGCTTCGCTGCCGTCATCATCACTCCGTCCGTCGCGACCCGGGAACTCCACCCACCTCGGAGTCTAAGCGGCTCCTGCGCGTCGTGGCCGGACCGGAGCAGAAGGTCACGGTACCGTCGAAGGGGCGAGAGGGGGCCGAATGGGCGAGCGGAGACAGCGCACGAAGCCGATGGTGCGGGTGCCACGGCATGGGTACGCGTTCGTGACGATCACGGCGCGCGATGCCAACGGATTCGTCCACCACTTCGACGAGATCGAGACACCGTTGGCCTCGCTCCGCGAGGCGGTCGCGGTCATGCAACTGCAATCGACGGCGACCGAGGCCGCTCACGACGCCGTGCGCGGCGCCTGATCGTTCAGCGCTCTCGCGGCGACGACCGCATCCACGGCGTCGACGAGGTCGGGATGTGAGAACTCGTATCCCGCGCCGGTGAGAACACCCGGCAACACCCACCGGCTCTTCAGGATGAGCTCCGGCTCGGTCCGCAACAGCCACATGGCGGGCTCCAGCATCCATCTCCACGATGCAAGCCCCAGCGGCATGCCGACGGCGCGACGGAGGGTGCGCATGAGTTCGGCGTTGTCGCTCGGGTGCGGACTGGACAGATTCACCGGACCCTCGAGGTCGTCGCGATCGATGAGGAATCGGATGGCACCGATGACGTCGTCGAGGTGGATCCAGCTGAACTTCTGTCGACCTCGCGTGCGGTACACCGGCGGCCCGACGTCAGGACCGGACGGGTCGGCGCCGATCCCGCGATACCGTCTGTGCGGGAACCACGGCCCGTCGTGCTGGGGACCGCCGAGGCCGACGCGAGCGAGGGTGAGCAGCAGTCCCGTCGCGGGTCCGTCGCCGAGCACGATGGCCATCCGAAGCGCGATACGGCGGGTCGTGGGGAGATCGCCCGCGAAGAACTCCCGTTCCCAGTCCCGGGCGACGTCCACGGAGAACCCTTCGCCGAACCGGCCGTCCTCCTCGGTGTGGGGCCGATCCATCGCGTGGGCGTAGATCGTCGCGGTCGACGAGTTGAGCCAGACCCGCGGCGGGCGTGAGGCCGCGGCGATCGCGTCCCGCAGCGCCGCGGTCGTGTGTACACGGGACCGGAGGATCTCGTCGCGATTGGCATCGGTGTACCGGCAGTTGACGCTCTTCCCTGCCATGTTCACGACGACGTCGGCCCCGTCCACCGCGGCGGCGATGCGGGCCGGGTCGTGCCAGGAGACCGCTTCGCGTCGGCCGATGCGGACCACGTCGTAGCCGTCTGCCGCGAGAGCCTCGGACACGGCAGCACCGAGGAAGCCGCTCGCGCCGGCGACGACTGCCCGGGGCATCCGATCTCCCCTCGCGGTCATGATGACACCGTCCTACGACGAAGCCCCCGATCTCTCGGGGGCTTGTTCGGTGGACCTGAGGGGACTCGAACCCCTGACCCCCTGCATGCCATGCAGGTGCGCTACCAGCTGCGCCACAGGCCCGGATGTCGCCTCACGAGGCAACCCCACAAGATTACTACATCGTCAGGCGTGCCTCGAACCACTCGCGGCGTCCGTCTCCCCGGCGTGTGCGGGGAGCTCGATCGGGACGACCGGGCAGTCCTTCCACAGCCGCTCGAGCCCGTAGAAGACCCGCTCCTCTTCGTGGAAGACGTGGACCACGAGGTCTCCGAAGTCCAGCAGCACCCAGCGCGCCTCCTGGCGCCCTTCGCGGCGGAGCCGCTTGTGCCCCGCCTCGAGCAGCTTCTGCTCGACCTCGTCGGCGATGGCGGCGACATTGCGCTCGCTGCGTCCCGTTGCGAGGAGGAAGATGTCGACGAGAGGCAACGGCTCCGAGACGTCGAGGGCGACGAGATCTTCGGCCCCCTTCGCATCCGCGGCGGCGGCGGCGATCTGCAGCATCTCTCGAGACGATTCCGTGGCCGTCATGCGAAAACCCCGCTGACGAAGGCGAGGATGAGCACCGCCGCCAGCGCAAGCGCGAGGGCACCGGCGGTGATGGCCAGGGCGATCATCAGGCGACTGCCCTTCTCGGGTGCCGGCGGCTGGATGATCTCGCCCGGAAGCTTCACCGTGCTGATCGCGGCGCTGGCGGCGATCGGAGTCGGGGACGAATGCGCGGGGAGCTCGCCGTCCACGAGCACGGCGTCGACGTCTTTTCCGTCGGCGGCACCCGGCGCATGTCCGGTGGAGCCGAGCCCGTCGGGCAGATTCAGCATGCCCGTGATGATGACCTCGCCGGTGGCGTTCACCGGTGCCATGATCTGCGGAGACGGCGTCTGCGAGACGATCAGGGCGTGCGGCGTGCTCGACGTCGACGCCGGTGCCCGGGTGAGGAGCTGATCGAAGGACGGCGGGAGATCGACCTGCACCGCCTCGGCTTCGAGGAGTTCGGCACCGAGCTTCGGGCTGACCGTGGCGCGCTCGGCGGCGGCGTCGCCGTCGCCGGAGTCCCGGGCGGAACGGTCGTCGGGCGCCGCCGGCTCGGACACGTCGTCCTCGACCGTCGCACTCGCCTCGGGCGTCGCAGCCGGGCGCGGCGGCGCCTCGAGCAGGTCGGGCGTGATCACGGGTACCGACGCCGTACGGATCCGCTCCTGCTGCCGCGCCTGTCGGCGCGTGAGAGGTGAGACGCCGAGATCGACGGCGGAGTCGGCGACGGGCCGGGCGCCGATCACGGCGGGTTCCGCGGCTCGCGCCAGGGGCGCGGCGGCGACGTCGGCCCTCTCAGGCGCAGTGTCGGTGGGCGCCGCGGTGTCTTGACGTGCCGCCTCGATCGCTTCCCGGCTGACGACCGGAGTCGCACCGGTGTTGCGGATCTCACGCAGTTGCTTGCGGGTCAGCGGGGGGTTCGCTGGGTTATCCGTCATTCCTTGCTCCGGTAGAGGTGATGCTTGGCAATGTATTGCACAACGCCGTCCGGCACGAGGTACCACACCGGGTGGCCTCGGCGAACGCGTTCTCGGCAATCGGTCGACGAGATGGCGAGCGCGGGGATCTGCAGCTGACTCACATCTTCGGTCGGCAAGCCCGCGGTGTCGAGGACGTGACCGGGACGAGAGACGGCGACGAAGTGGGCGAGATCCCACAGTTCATCATGGTCCCTCCAACTGAGAATTTGCGCTATGGCGTCGGCTCCGGTGATGAAGAACAGCTCGGCATCGGGCCGCTGGTGCTTGAGATCGCGGAGAGTATCGATCGTGTAGGTCGGACCGGAGCGGTTGATATCCACCCGACTCACGGTGAACCGGGGATTGGAGGCGGTGGCGATCACCGTCATCAGGTAGCGATGCTCGCTGTCGCTGACGCGGGTCTTCTGCCAGGGGTTCCCCGTGGGCACGAAGACGACCTCATCGAGATCGAACGACTGCGCCACTTCGCTGGCCGCGACGAGGTGGCCGTGGTGGATGGGATCGAACGTCCCACCCATCACCCCGATCCTCGGGGGACGCGCCGGGCTCATGCGCTCGGCCTAGTGGCCGTGCCCCGCCTTCACGATGTCGTTCGCGTGGGCCTGCGAGTAAGCCTCCGCCTTGTGCGCGTGCCGGTTGGCGACGTTGCGGTACGAGGCGGTGACGAGGGCGAGGGCGGCGAAGACGACGATGGCGACGATGCCGTACCACACGGTCTCCAGCGCCACGTTCCCGTGGGACTCGGCCTCTTCGGCGGCGAGGCTGACAAGCGTCGCGAAGGTCGTCATTCGGGCTCCGTTCGTTTTCCCGGGTGCAGGCGTTCCCAGTCTAGGCGGTCAGCCGCGCACCTGCCCGGCACCCCGCGCGATCCACTTCGCGCTGGTGAGCTCGGCCAGACCCATCGGACCGCGGGCATGGAGCTTCTGCGTGGAGATGCCGACCTCCGCCCCGAAGCCGAACTCGCCGCCGTCGGTGAAGCGCGTCGAGGCATTGACCATCACCACCGCGGAGTCGACCTCCGCGATGAATCGTTCGGCGCTTGCGTCATCCATCGTGATGATCGATTCGGTGTGCTGCGTGGAGTAGCGGCGGATGTGATCCAGCGCGTCGTCCAGATCGTCGACGACCCGCATCGCGACATCCAGGCTGAGGTATTCCGCCGCCCAGTCCTCGTCGGTCGCAGGAACACCCCGGCCCGCCAACTCCAGGACGGTCTCGTCCCCGTGGACGGTGACGCCCCGGGCGACGAGGGCATCGACCACGGCGGGCACCAGCCGTTCCGCGGCCGCGCGGTGGATCAGCACCGTCTCGACGGCGTTGCAGACACTGGGTCGCTGCACTTTGGCGTTGACGACGATGTCGCGCGCCCACTCGAGGGGGGCCGTCTCGTCCAGCACGATGTGGACGACCCCGGCGCCGGTCTCGATCACCGGGACGGTGGACTCGGTCACGACCGTGTGGATGAGATCTGCGCTCCCCCGCGGCACGAGGACGTCGATCATCCCCCGCGCCGTCATGAGCGCCCGAGCGCCGTCACGTCCGAAGGGGTCGACCGTCTGGATCGCCTCGGGATCGATGCCGACGGCTGCGAGAGCACGCCGCATCGCCGAGACGATCGCGGCATTGCTCGACAGCGCCGCACTCCCTCCGCGGAGGACCACGGAGTTGCCGGAACGCAACGCCAAGGCGGTGATGTCGACGGTGACGTTCGGCCGGGCCTCGTAGATGGCTCCCACCACGCCGAAGGGCACAGACACCTTGGTCAATGCCACCCCATTGGCAAGCGTCCGTCGGTCGAGGATGCGCCCGACGGGGTCGGGAAGGACGCTGATCTCCCGCACTGCGTCGGCAAGGGCCGCCACACGCGCCTGATCCAGCGAGAGTCGGTCCTGCAGCGCCTCGGAAAGACCGGCCTCGCGTCCGCGCTGGAGATCCTCCGCATTCGCCGCGATGATCTCGTCGGCAGCGCGGGCGATCTCGTCGGCGATCGCCCGCAGGGCCTCCCGCTTCTGGGCATCGGTGAGCAGACCGATCGAACGGGCGGCATCCTTGGCCTTCCGCATCCGGGATGCGGCGCTGTCGTCGGAGACGGCGTCGTCGGCTGTGTCGGAAGCCGGTGAGGCGGAGAGCGTCGACATACCTCCAGGGTATCGAGCCGGCACGTGCGCGTCGGTCACGCGGTGGTGCGGATGGCGCCCGTCGGCACAGGGGTCTGGACGGGACGGGGCACGAAGAAGGTGCCGACCTGCGCGCCGGCGAGGGCGGGCTCCACGAGATCGGCGCTGGTGACGAGCGTGGCGATTCCCGACGCCGCAGCGAGCTTGGCCGCAGAGGCCTTGGTCGCCGCTCCCCCGGTCCCGACGCTGTTCACCACGACGGAGCCGAACTCGTATCCCGACAGGTCATCACCCGGCGCGACATCGACGATGGGGCGCGCTCCTGGCTGGTCGGGCGGCCGGGTGTAGAGGGCGGCGATGTCGCTGAGCAGGATGAGCGCATCCGCGCCCACAAGCTGCGCCACCATCGCCGCGAGCCGGTCGTTGTCACCGAAGCGGATCTCGTGCGTGGCGACGGTGTCGTTCTCGTTCACGATCGGCAGGATCCGCAGCCCCAGCAGTCGTTCCATCGCGCGTCGGGCATTGGAGCGGTGGGTGACGTTCTCGAGGTCGCCGGCCGTGAGGAGCACCTGGCCGGCCACGATCCGGAAGGGCCGGAGAGCCTCCTGATACCGGTAGATGAGCACGTTCTGCCCGACGGCGGCAGCGGCCTGCTGCGTGGCGAGATCGCTCGGTCGCTCATCGAGGGCCAGAAACGGCATGCCGGTGGCGATCGCGCCGGAGGACACCAGCACCACCTCGATGCCGGTGGCATGCGCGCGCGCGAGCGCTTCCACCAGCGGCTGGATCTTCGCCGCGTTGTCTCCGCTGATCGAGGAGGAACCGACCTTCACCACGACACGCCGGGCACCGGGGATGCCGGCGCGGTCCATCAGCGTCACTCGGACTCCTCGGGAGCCTGCCGTTCTGCCCGGCGTTCGGCCTCGAGGTCTGCGCGCGCCTGCGCTTTCGCGTCCATCCGCTCGTGGTAGCGATCCCGGCGCTGCGACGTGGTGCGACGCGTGCTCTGGTCGAATCGCGGATCGGTGCCGCGCGGGGCCGCGATGAGCTCCGCCGCAGAGCTGAGCGACGGCTGCCAGTCGAACACCACGCTCTCTCCCTCGCCGATGACCACCGTGGCGCCGGCTGTCGCGCCGACGCGGTAAAGCTCGTCCTCGACCCCGAGCCGGTCGAGACGATCCGCGAGGAAGCCGACGGCCTCCTCGTTCTGGAAGTCCGTCTGCTGCACCCATCGCACCGGCTTCTCACCGAGGATGCGGTAGACCGGTCCGTACGATCCGCCTTCGACCCGTACCGTGAAGTCGGCCTCCGCCCCCTTCGGACGGATGACGACGCGCTCGACCGGAGGCTGCGACGCCTGCGCCACGCGGTGCGCGGAGATGAGGTCGCCCAGGGCGAACGTCAGCGGGCGGAGTCCTTCGCGCGACACCGTGGAGATCTCGAAGACGCGGAATCCGCGCGCTTCGAGCTCGGGGCGCACGAGGTCGGCGAGATCCTTCGCCTCGGGCACATCGATCTTGTTCAGGGCGACGAGCTGTGGTCGTTCCAGGAGCGGAACCTGGTCGTCGGGCACCGGATAGGCCGCGAGCTCGGCGAGGATGACGTCGAGGTCGGTCAGCGGATCGCGCCCCGGATCCAGGGTGGCGCAGTCGAGGACGTGCACGAGAGCCGTGCACCGCTCGACGTGGCGGAGGAATTCCAGGCCCAGTCCCCGACCCTCACTGGCGCCCTCGATGAGACCGGGAACGTCGGCGACGGTGTAGCGGACGTCACCGGCCTGGACGACGCCCAGGTTCGGATGCAACGTGGTGAACGGGTACTCGGCGATCTTCGGACGGGCGGCCGAGATCGCCGCGATGAGGCTGGACTTGCCGGCTGAGGGGAAGCCGACCAGCGCGACGTCGGCGACGGTCTTCAGTTCGAGGACGACGTCGCCCTCCCACCCGGGTGTGCCGAGCAGGGCGAAGCCGGGCGCCTTGCGCTTCGGGGATGCGAGGGCGGCGTTGCCGAGTCCGCCGCGGCCGCCGGGGGCGACGACGAATCGCATGCCCGGCTCGATCATGTCGACGAGGGTCTCGCCGGACGGATCCTTGACCACCGTGCCGACCGGCACGGTGAGCTCGAGGGACTCGCCGGCAGCGCCGGAGCGGTGATCGCCCATCCCGAACCCGCCGTTGCCGGCACTGCGGTGAGGAGAGTGGTGGTACGACAGCAGAGTCGTGACCTGGGGGTCGGCCACCAGGACGATGTCGCCACCGTGACCACCGTTGCCGCCATCCGGTCCGGCGAGCGGCTTGAACTTCTCACGTCGCACGGAGACGCAGCCGTTGCCGCCCTTCCCGGCCCGCAGGTGCAGCGTCACCTGGTCGACGAAGGTGACCATCATGCTCCCTGCGGTCAGGCGACGAATCGCCGGTGGAGTGGGAAAGGGGGCGAGCATCCGCCCGCCCCCTCCCGGAGAACTGTTCGAGGGGCCGTTACTCGGCCGCGACGATGTTGACGACCTTACGGCCGCCCTTGGTGCCGAACTCGACAGCACCAGCCGACAGCGCGAAGAGCGTGTCGTCGCCACCGCGGCCGACATTGGCGCCGGGGTGGAAGTGGGTGCCGCGCTGGCGGACGATGATCTCGCCGGCCAGGACCTGCTGGCCGCCGAATCGCTTCACGCCCAGGCGCTGTGCGTTGGAGTCACGACCGTTCCGGGTGGAGCTTGCGCCCTTTTTGTGTGCCATCTCTACGTCTCCCTGGGCTTACTTGATGCCGGTGATCTTGACGCGCGTGAGGTCCTGACGGTGTCCTTGGCGCTTCTTGTAACCGGTCTTGTTCTTGAACTTCTGGATCACGATCTTGGGGCCGCGCTCCTCGCCGAGGACCTCGGCGGTCACGGTGACCTTCGCGAGCTTGTCGGCATCGGTCGTCACGGCGTCGCCGTCGACGAGCAGAACCGCGGGGAGCTCGAGCTTGTCGCCCACCTTCGCCTGCTGACGGTCGAGGACGACGATGGTGCCGACCTCCACCTTCTCCTGCCGGCCGCCGGCGCGCACAACTGCGTAAACCACTTCACACCTGTTTTTCTTCTGGGAGCGCACGCGCTCGGGATGTCACACAAGACGTGGTGCGGATTTCTCGACGCACCAAAGGAATACTTTACCGGATGCCGGGACCACAGGCAAAAGCCCGTGCCCGCGTGTCCGGAGCGGGCCATAAGATCAGCGGATGGCGATCCTGATCGATGAGCCCCGCTGGCCCGCCCACGGGCGGCTGTGGTCGCACCTGATCAGCGACTGCGACCTGGATGAACTCCACGCCTTCGCCGCCGCGGCGGGCATCCCTCGCCGGGGATTCGATCTGGACCACTACGACGTCCCTGAGGAGTCGTACGACCGCCTGGTCGGCGCCGGCGCCCGCCCGGTCGACGGCCACGAACTCGTCCGGGCGCTGCTGGCGTCAGGGCTGCGCGTCACCGCGCGCGAGCGTCGGAACCGCATCTCTCACTGAGGCGGGTCGACCGGCGCGTGGCTGATCGGCGTCCCGGTCAGTGCGGCGGTGGTGACCCGTCGGCGCGCGCGACCCTGGCCGGGGGCCTTCGGTTCGGGGAGAGCATCCAGAACGGAGTCGAGCAACAGCTCCGCTTCGGACTTCGGTCCCTTCCCCGCATCCGGGCGCTTCTTGCGAGGCTTCTTGGGACGCTCCCGGTCGGCCGCGCGCTCGACGCCGTCCTCCACGATGGCATCGGCGACCGCCTCGACCACCGCGGGCGGGATCTCCGGGCGCTCGTCCTCCGCATGCGGCTGGATCGTCGACGCGGCGATCTGGGCGAGCGCCGACTTGACGCCCTCGGTGATCACATGCGTGCCCTGCGAACCGCCGTTGGAGGACGATCCGTTGCGCGGTCGACGACCGCTCGAGCTCGTGCCTGCCGCGCGATGCTTGGAGACCGGATCGTGGTGGACGATGATCCCGCGACCCGCGCACACCTCGCACGCCTCGCTGAAGGTCTCCAGCAGGCCGAGGCCGAGCTTCTTCCGCGTCATCTGGACGAGCCCGAGCGACGTCACCTCCGCCACCTGATGCTTCGTGCGGTCGCGGCTGAGGCATTCGACCATGCGTCGGAGGACGAGGTCGCGGTTGGATTCCAGCACCATGTCGATGAAGTCGACCACGATGATGCCGCCGATATCGCGCAGGCGGAGCTGGCGGACGATCTCCTCGGCCGCTTCGAGGTTGTTCTTCGTCACGGTCTCCTCGAGGTTGCCCCCGGAGCCGACGAACTTCCCGGTGTTGACGTCGATGACGGTCATCGCCTCGGTGCGGTCGATCACGAGCGATCCACCGGAGGGCAGCCAGACCTTGCGGTCGAGGGCCTTCTCGATCTGCTCGGTGATGCGGAACTCGTCGAACGGGTCGGCATCGCCCTCGAAACGGGTCACCCGTTCGAGCAGATCGGGCGCGACGCTCTGCAGGTACGACGTGATCGTCTGGAACGCGTCGTCGCCCTGGATCAGCATCTTCGAGAAGTCCTCGTTGAAGACGTCGCGGACGATCTTCACGAGCAGGTCGGGCTCTGCGTGCAGCAGCGCCGGAGCCGGCATCGATTCGACCTGCCGGCTGATGTGCTCCCACTGGGTGGTGAGGCGCTGGACATCATGCGTCAACTGGTCCTCGGTGGCGCCTTCGGCCGCGGTGCGGACGATCACACCCGACGACTCGGGGAGCACCTCCTTGAGGATGCGCTTGAGCCGGGCGCGCTCGGTGTCGGGGAGCTTCCTGGAGATCCCGTTCATCGCGCCACCGGGGACGTAGACCAGGTAGCGGCCGGGGAGGGAGATCTGGCTGGTGAGACGAGCACCCTTGTGCCCGACCGGATCCTTCGTGACCTGCACGAGCACCTTGTCGCCGGACTTCAGCGCCAGCTCGATCCGGCGCGGCTGGTTGCCGGTCTCGACCGCATCCCAGTCGACCTCGCCCGAGTAGAGCACGGCGTTACGACCGCGGCCGATGTCGACGAAGGCCGCCTCCATGCTGGGCAGGACGTTCTGCACGCGGCCGAGGTACACGTTGCCGATGAGGGAGGCGTCCTGGTGGCGGGCGACATAGTGCTCGACGAGGACGTTGTCTTCGAGGACGGCGATCTGGATGCGCCCCGCCTTGGACCGGACGATCATGACCCGATCCACGGCCTCGCGACGCGCGAGGAACTCCGCCTCCGTCACGACGGCACGGCGTCGCCCGGCCTCGCGGCCGTCGCGGCGACGCTGCTTCTTCGCCTCCAGCCGGGTCGACCCCTTGATGCGCTGGGGCTCGGTCACGAGCTCGACGGCACGCTGGCGCGGCTGCTCGTCGCGGTCTCGACCCTGGTCGCCGTCGTCGTCGCGACCGTCGGATCCACCACGGCGGCGGCGGCGCTTCGACGACGTCGGCGCCGGCGTGCTCTGCTCGGAGCGAGGAGGGCGGGCGGGAAGTGCGGGGAGGGGTGGGAGATCCGGGGCGTAGAAATGCAGCGTGGTCGACACCGACGAAACGAACACCTCTGGCAGCAGTCCGAGACTCACGGCGGTGGGCGGCCCCTGGGGTGTCTCCTCGCCCTGAGGGTCGGAGGACGACGACTCGACGGTCTCCTCAGCTGCGGGGGCATCTTCGCCGTCGCCGGGCTCCGCGGCCTGCGTATCGACCGACTCGGGATCCGCGGACTCCGTCGGTGACGGCTCGACCGGTGCGTCGCCCTCGGGCGCGCTCTCGGCGGAGTCGGCCTCGGGCGCCGGTGCGCCGTCCTCGTAGACCGCGATCGACTCGATCAGGGCCGCGGTCTCGTCCTCGGCCGCATCCGGCGTCGGAGAGGACGGGCCCTCTGCGGAAGGTTCGACATGCTGTTCGTTCTCATCGGCCATCACTGGCTTACTCCTTGCGGGGCGACACCGCGCGTCGTCCGGCGAAATCTCTGGCGGCGCCGCACCTGCGGTGCCGCGAACTCACTGCGGTCTGCAGCCGGCCCGAGGCTCGGGCTGCGCGGGCGGTCATCGCCCGAAGTCTTCGCGATGCGGTGAGGCGGCGCGGCCGCCACGCATCAACGATCATTATCGCACACGGCGCAGATCGGGCAGGGGTGACCCGCCTCGGGGATTCGACGACGCCTCGCGTGACCTGCGGCACGCACTCAGGCTGCCGGTGTCAGAATCGACCAATGCCCGCTGCGTCTTCGCGTTCCCAGCCCCGCGCTCTGGCGATCTGGCTCCTCATCGCCGGCGTCATCGGGTGGTGGGCGGCCTTCTCCCTGACGATGGAGCGGTTCCACCTGCTCGAGAACCCGGGATCCAGCGCCTCCTGCGACTTCAGTCCCCTGGTGCAGTGCGGCAAGAATCTCGAATCCGCCCAGGGTGCGGTGTTCGGTTTCCCCAACCCGATCCTGGGTCTCGCGGGCTGGATCGCGCCGATCGTCGTAGGGGCGGCGATCCTCTCGGGCGCTCGCTTCGCCCGTTGGTTCTGGCTCCTGCTCGAGCTCGGGATGACCCTCGCGTTCGCTTTCGTGGTGTGGCTGATCACCCAGAGCATCTTCGTGCTCGGCACTCTGTGCCCGTGGTGCATGGTGACGTGGGTCGTGGCGATCCCGTCGTTCTACGCCGTCACCCTGCACGTGATCCGAACCGGGATCCTTCCCGCTCCCAAGGCGATGCGTCGTGCGGCCGACCGGCTCATGGGCTGGGTTCCGCTTCTGGCGGTCCTCAGCTACGCGCTCGTGGCGATCCTCGCCCAGGTGCGACTGGACGTCCTCGGCTCGCTCTTCTGATCAGAACCAGATCGACAGTTCGCGGGCGGCGGACTCGGGGCTGTCCGAGCCGTGCACGAGGTTCTGCTGAACCTTCAGTCCCCAGTCGCGTCCGAAGTCGCCCCGGATGGTTCCCGGTGCTGCAGCCGTCGGGTCGGTCGCCCCGGCCAGGGAGCGGAAGCCCTCGATGACGCGGTTTCCGGCGACACGGATCGCCACCGACGGCCCCGACATCATGAACTCCAGAAGCGGCTCGTAGAAGGGCTTGCCCTCGTGCTCGGCGTAGTGCGCTTCGAGGCGCTCGCGGTCGGGTTCCACCAGACGGATGTCGACCAGGGCGTAGCCCTTCGCCTCGATGCGGGCGAGGATCGCCCCCGTCAGACCCCGCGCGACGCCATCGGGTTTCACCAGGACGAGGGTCTCTTGCGTAGCCATGTCAGTCAGTCTCCGTTTCGTTCCCGAATTCCGCCGCCCGTCGCGCATTGCGCGCATCGAGGGAGGCACCCTTGATGGTGGCATATCCCCACATGCCGCCGAAAATGAGCGCGACGAACAGCAGCGCCGGCACGAGGATCGCCCCGAGCGCGACGACGACCTGCAGCGCCCACCCGACGATGATCGCCCACCGATGTCGCAGCAGTCCCGCGGTGACGATCATGAGGAGCGCGACGACCGTTCCCGCGACGATCCCCCACCATGCCGGGATCGGCTCGGGAAGGGCCCGCAGTCCGTACACGACCAGCCCGCCCAGGAAGGCGATGAGCGACTCGAACCCGAGCACGATCGACCCCAGCGCCTCCTCGGCGCCCCGCTGCCGGCGGGGACGACGAGGGCGGTCCGAGGGGCCGGCGGCGGCCGCGGTCATGCCCGCCACCCGCCACGCCAATCCTCGTCCTCGGCGAGGAGGATCGCCTCGCCGGCGAGCACGACGGAGCCGGTGACGACGACCGCACGACGGGGTGCTGCCGCGGCCCACTCCCTGGCGGCGTCGGCGGCGTCCTGCAGATCGCGGTGCACGGTGACACGTCGCCCGGAGGCTTCGACGAGGTCGGCCAGCCCGTCGGCGTCTCGGGCACGTTCGGAGTCGGGGACGGTGGCGAACACCGGTCCCTCCACCGTCGAGAGGGCGTCGAGGATCCCCGCGGCATCCTTGTCGTCGAGAACGCCGAGTACCAGACCCCATTCATCGAAGTCGAAGGATGCCGCGAGGGCGGCGACCAGCGCGCGGGCGCCGTGGGGGTTGTGGGCCGCGTCGACGACGACGGTGGGGTCCGCGCCGATCACCTGAACCCTTCCCGGTGACGTCGCCGCTCCCAGCCCCTCGGCGACGACGTCGGGATCGAGCCCGCGGTCTCCGGGCGCGAGGAGCGACTCGACCGCGGCGACGGCGAGGGTGGCGTTCTCGGCCTGATGCGCGCCGTAGAGCGGCAGGTAGAGGTCGGTGTACCGGGCATGCAGTCCCCGGATGGTCACGAGCTGTCCGCCGACCGCGAGCCGGGCGTCTTCCAGAGCGAAGTCCTCCTGCTCGACCGCGAGCGTCGCGCCCTGCCCCGCGGCGGCGTCCCGCAGGACGGCCGCCGCGGACGGCTGCTGTCGCGCGGACACCGCGGCGGCGCCCGGCTTGATGATGCCCGACTTCACCGTCGCGATCTCGGCGATGGTCTCGCCCAGGCGATCGGCGTGGTCGAGGTCGATGGGCGCGAAGACGGCGACGTCGCCGTCGGCGGTGTTCGTGGCATCCCACGACCCGCCCATCCCGACCTCGAGCACCAGGACATCGATCGGTGCGTCGGCGAAGGCGACGAAGGCGAGCACCGTCAGCAGCTCGAAGAAGGTCAGCGCCGCGTCACCGGCCGCCGAGAGCTCGGCGTCGACGAGATCCACGATCGGTGCGATCTCGTCCCAGGCGTCGGCCACCGCGGCATCGGCGACGGGCTCACCGTCGATCATGATCCGTTCGGTGAATCGAGTCAGGTGCGGACTGGTGAACAGCCCGGTGCGCAGACCGTGCGCACGCACCAGACTCTCGATGATGCGGCTGGTGGAGGTCTTGCCGTTGGTGCCGGTGACGTGGATCACGCGGTAGGTGCGCTGCGGATCATCCAGCAGTTCGAGCACGCGTCTCGTTCGCTCCACCCGCGGCTGGACCCATCGCTCCCCCTGTCGGGTCAGGAGCGCCTCGTACACCCGGTCGGCGCGTTCGCGGTGACCCATCATGCCTCCCGGCGTGACACGGCGACCTCGAAAGCGCCGCGGTTGGCGAACGTTCCCGCGTCGAATCGTGCCGTGTGTTCGGGCTCGGAATCCGCGGGTCTCGAGCCGCGCGGGCCGTACAGACCGTGCGCGATCGCGAGGGTCTCCGTGGCCACCCCCGCGGTCTCGAAGGCCGATTCGACAGCGACGCGGTCGTCGGCCTCATCGAAGCTCAGCCAGAGCTCGATGCGGTCGCTGACCTCGAACCCGGCCGCCTTGCGTGTGTCCTGCACCGCGCGGATGACGTCGCGTGCCAGGCCCTCGGCCTCCAGCTCGGGCGTCGTGGCGGTGTCCAGCAGCACGAAGCCGCCGCCGGTCAGCAGCGCGATCGCGGTGCCCTCGGCCGCTCCCCCCGCCTCCAGGGCCAGGTCGTATTCGCCGGGCTCGAGAGCGATGCCGTCGACGACGACGCCGCCGTCTCGCTCCTCCCAGACCCCGGCCTTGGCTCCGGCGATCACGTGCTGCACCTGCTTGCCCAGGCGCGGCCCGGCGGCCCGCGCGTTCACGGTGAGGCGCTTGCTGATGCCGTAGCGCTCGGCCACGGAGTCGTCGAGCTCCGCCGTGGCCACCGACTTCACGTTCAGCTCGTCGCGCACGATGCCCTCGAACCGGTGCAGGCCCACCGCGTCGCGCGTGACGACCGTCAGGCTCGGCAGCGGCAGACGCACCCGCAGTCCGTGCTTCTTGCGGAGGGCGTTGGCCACCGAGGAGACCTCTCGGACGGCGTCCATGGCATCCCGGATGTCGTCGGCGGCGGGGAACGCGTCGACGTCCGGCCAGTCCTCGAGGTGCACGCTCCGTCCCCCGGTGAGACCCTGCCACACCCGTTCGGCGACGAGCGGGATGAGCGGCGCCGCGACCCGGGTGAGTGTCTCGAGCACGGTGTACAGGGTGTCGAACGCCTCGGTCGTGCGCGGGTCGTCCGCCGACACGCCGGCCCAGAAACGATCGCGTGAGCGCCGGATGTACCAGTTGGTGAGCACCTCGGCGAAGTCGCGAAGTTTCGCTGCGGCCGAGGTCGAATCCAGGCCCTCGAGGTCGGCGGTCACCCCGCGGATGAGGTCGCCGGTGCGCGCGAGGATGTAGCGGTCGAGCACGTCCTGCGAATCGGTGCGCCAGGTCGCCTCGTAGCCGTCCGACGCGTTGGCGTAGGTGGCGAAGAAGTACCAGGCGTTCCACAGCGGCAGAAGGAACTCGCGCACCCCGGCCCGGATCCCTTCCTCGGTGACGACGAGGTTCCCGCCGCGCAGCACCGGGCTGGCCATCAGGAACCAGCGCATCGCGTCGGACCCGTCCCGGTCGAAGACCTCGCGGACGTCGGGGTAGTTGCGCAGCGACTTCGACATCTTCTGGCCGTCGTTGCCGAGGACGATCCCGTGCGCCGAGACGGCCTTGAAGGCCGGTCGGCCGAACAGTGCGGAGGAGAGCACGTGCATGACGTAGAACCAGCCGCGGGTCTGCCCGATGTACTCCACGATGAAGTCGGCCGGCGCGTGGGCGTCGAACCACTCCTGGTTCTCGAACGGATAGTGCACCTGTGCGAACGGCATGGAGCCGGAGTCGAACCAGACGTCCAGCACGTCTTCGATTCGACGCATGGTGCTGCGCCCGGTCGGGTCATCCGGATTCGGACGGGTCAGTTCGTCGATGTACGGCCGGTGGAGGTCGACCTCTCCCGCGGGATTTCGCGGCAGCCGGCCGAAGTCGCGCTCGAGGTCGGCGAGCGACCCGTACACGTCGACGCGCGGGTGGTCGGGGTCGTCGCTCTTCCACACCGGGATGGGCGAACCCCAGAACCGGTTGCGGCTGATCGACCAGTCGCGTGCACCCTCGAGCCATTTGCCGAACTGACCGTGCTTGACGTTGTCGGGAACCCACGTGATCTGCTCGTTGCCGTCGAGCAGCTGCTCCTTGATCGCGGTCACGCGCACGAACCAGCTCGACACGGCCTTGTAGATCAGCGGGTTCCGGCATCGCCAGCAGTGAGGATACGAGTGCTCGTAGCTGGCCTCGCGGAGGAGTCGTCCCGCGTCGCGCAGGAGGCGGATGAGCGGACGGTTGGCCTCCATCCACAGCTGCCCGGCGACATCCGTCACGTGCGGCAGGAAGCGACCGCCGTCGTCGAGGGAAAGAATGGTCGGGATGCCGACGACATCGGCGACCCGCTGGTCATCCTCACCGTACGCAGGGGCTTGGTGCACGATGCCGGTGCCGTCGCTGGTCGTGACGTAGTCGTCGACGAGGATCTGCCAGGCGTTGTGCGTCCCCCAGATCTCCGCATCGGCGTAGTAGTCGAAGAGTCGGTCGTAGGCCACACCCTCGAGCTCGGCTCCCGTGACGCGGGCATCGATCGCCGCGCGAGCCTCATCGGCCGTCTCGTATCCCAGGTCCTTGGCGTAGCCGGCGAGGAGATCCTCGGCGAGGAGGTAGCGGTGCGCGCTCGACTCGATCGCGTCGTCGGGCGTGCCGTCGGGAGAGGTGTGCACGTCCGCGGCGCCCCGCGGCCCCGCCGGGAGAACGACGTAGCGGATGTCCGGGCCCACGGCCAGTGCGAGGTTCGTCGGCAGCGTCCACGGCGTCGTCGTCCACGCCAGGGCGCGGACGGCGGTCAGTCCGAGTGCTTCGGCCTTCGCCCCGACGAGGGGGAAGGTCACCGTGACGGAGGGGTCCTGTCGCATCTGGTAGACGTCGTCGTCCATCCGCAGCTCGTGGCTCGACAGCGGTGTCTCATCGCGCCAGCAGTACGGGAGCACCCGGTAGCCCTCGTACGCCAGTCCCTTGTCGTGGAGCGTGTGGAAAGCCCACAGCACCGACTCCATGTAGGTCGTGTCGAGGGTCTTGTACCCGCGTTCGAAGTCCACCCACCGGGCCTGCCGGGTGACGTAGTCCTGCCACTCCCGGGTGTAGGCGAGGACGGATTCCCGGGCGCGATCATTGAAGACGTCGATGCCCATCGCCTCGATGTCGGTCTTCTCGGTGATGCCGAGCTGCTTCATCGCCTCGAGTTCCGCCGGCAGGCCGTGGGTGTCCCAGCCGAAGACGCGGTCGACCTTCTTGCCTCGCATGGTCTGGAAACGCGGGAAGAGGTCTTTGGCGTACCCGGTCAGGAGGTGACCGTAGTGCGGCAGACCGTTGGCGAACGGCGGGCCGTCGTAGAACACCCATTCCTCGGCTCCGTCGCGGTGGGCCACGGACGCACGGAAGGTGTCGTCCTCGCTCCAGAACGCGAGCACCTCGTTCTCGATCTCGGGGAATCGCGGGCTCGGAACGACCGCCGCGGGGCCGAAGGAGGCGCCGGAGGAAGAGGGCTTCGGATAGGTCATGTCGTCTCGCAGTCGTCGGTCGTGCCGGACGCCGGGACGACTCGTCGCGAGCCGCGGTACCACCCTGCTTGCGGGTCTCCCCGCCTCTCTCACAGCGGCTGTGACGGGCCTGACCCGCTCGGTTCTACTGGTCCCATGGGGGATGTTCTTCCGAGTGCTCCCCGGTGATGGCCGGATCGGTGCGTGTGCATCGATCATATCGTTCCCGCTCGGTGCACGCGGCGGGGAATGCCCGGACGATGCACCTGGTTTCTGGACTCGTGCCAGAATCGTCCCCCGTGCCTTCCGTCTCACCTCGGTCTTCCGTTCCCCCCGGGTCCTCCCCCGCCCTCGACCGCACCCCCACCCGCCGCGTGGCGTGGGCGTCGATGGTCGGGACCTCGCTCGAGTCGTTCGACTTCTACCTCTTCGCCTATTTCTCGGCGTTCTTCGTCGGACCGCTCTTCTTCGAGCCCCTCGGCCCGGTCGGCGGCACCGCGCTGTCGTTCCTCACCATCGCTGTGGCCTTCGTCGTCCGCCCGGTCGGCGCGCTGATCTTCGGCTACCTCGGCGATCGCCTCGGGCGACGCACGACGCTGCTGTGGACGGTCGGCATCATGGGTGTCGCGACCGGGCTCATCGGGCTCCTGCCCACATACGCTCAGGCCGGATGGCTCGGAGCGGTGCTTCTGGTCACGCTCCGCATCGCGCAGGGACTGTCGCTCGGCGGCGAGTGGGGCGGGTCGATCCTCATCGCCACCGAACACTCCTCGCCGGTCAAGCGCGCCTTCTACGCCGCGATCCCGCAGCTGGGCTCACCCGTGGGCTCCATCCTCTCGGCGACGGTGTTCATCGTGCTCACCCTCGTCCTTCCCGCCGAGGAGCTCGCGGCGTGGGGCTGGCGCATCCCCTTCCTCCTCGCCCTGCCGCTGTTGCTCGTGTCGCTCTACCTGCGCTGGTCGATCTCCGAGACCCCGGTCTTCGAGGGCCTCGTCGCCGAGGGCCGCCGCGACCGCACGCCGGTGCTGTCGATGCTGCGGCAGCGCCCGGGAGCTCTCGTGGTCGCCATCGGCGCCGCGCTCCTCGGCATCGGGTCCTACTCGCTGATGAACACCTACACGATCAGCTACGGCACGTCTCAGCTGGGGTTCAGCTACCAGGACCTCCTCGTCGCGACCACCGTCGGCGGTCTGCTGCAGCTGATCACCATCCCGCTCTTCGGCATGTGGGCCGCCCGTGTCGGATCGGCGCGCGTCGTCGCCGCCGGAGCGCTCGGCACGCTGCTCATCACCTTCCCGATGTACTTCCTCCTGCAGTTCTCGACGTTCCCGATCCTCGTGGCGACGATGATCATCGGCGGCATCCTTCCCACCATGTCGTGGGCGGCCCTCGGCGGCCTTATGAACGATCTGTTCCCCGATCGGTTCCGCTACTCGGCGCTGTCGTTCGCGTACGCCCTCGCCGCGACCATCAGCGGCTTCATCCCTTCGCTCACCTTCGAGTTCGGCTTGGCGACGGGGAACGCCTGGTGGCACCCCGGTGTCATCCTCGCCGTGATGTCCGCGGTGACCCTCGTCTCGGCCGTGACCGCCCACGCGGTGATCCGTCGTCGACCCGACGCCGAGATCGAGAAGACCCCCGAGCTCGTCGCGTCCGCGTCCTAGCGTCGCCGAGAGGCCGTGGGTCCGCCCGATAGAATCGGGCGGACCCACATCCAGGCACGCTCACACAGTGCCGCACATAGCGCCGAGGAGACACCATGGCCACGATCCCCGACAAGCCCGCACTCGAGGGGCTGGAGAAGACATGGGACGAACGGTGGACCGCGGCGGGCACCTACGCCTTCGACCGGCTCCGCGCTGCCGAGGTGGGGCGCGAGGGCATCTACAGCGTCGACACCCCTCCGCCGACCGCCTCGGGGAGTCTGCACATCGGCCACGTCTTCAGCTACACCCACACCGATGTGAAGGTCCGCTTCGAGCGGATGCGCGGCAAGGTCGTCTTCTACCCGATGGGGTGGGACGACAACGGCCTGCCCACCGAGCGACGGGTGCAGAACTACTACGGGGTGCGGTGCGATCCGAGTCTGGCCTACGACCCCGACTTCTCGCCGCCGTACGAGGGTGGCGACAACAAGTCCTCTCGGGCCGCCGATCAGATCCCGATCAGCCGGCGCAACTTCATCGAGCTCTGCGAGAAGCTCACTGTCGAGGATGAGAAGCACTTCGAGGCTCTGTGGCGGAACCTCGGTCTGAGCGTCGACTGGACTCAGACCTACCGCACGATCTCCGACGAGACGATGCGCACCAGTCAGCTCGCGTTCCTCCGCAACATCGAGCGCGGTGAGGCCTACCAGGCCCTGGCCCCGACCCTGTGGGACATCGACTTCCGCTCGGCGATCGCGCAGGCCGAGCTCGAGGATCGGGAGCAGCCGGCCGCCTACCACCGGGTCGCCTTCCACCGCACCGACGGCAGCGGTGACATCCACATCGAGACCACCCGCCCCGAACTTCTCCCCGCCTGCGTCGCACTCGTGGCACATCCCGACGACGAGCGCTACCGCGACGTCTTCGGCACGACCGTGCGGACACCCCTGTTCGATGTCGAGGTGCCGGTGCTCGCGCACCCGCTCGCCCAGCCCGACAAGGGGTCGGGTATCGCGATGATCTGCACGTTCGGCGATGTGACCGACATCATCTGGTGGCGCGAGCTCGACCTCCCCAACCGCACGATCCTCGGTCAGGACGGCCGGGTGATCGCCGACGCACCCGATGCGATCACGTCGGACGCCGGTGTCTCGGCGTACGCCGAGCTCGCCGGGAAGACCGTCTTCAGCGCCAAGAAGCGCATCGTCGAGCTCCTTCGGGACTCCGGTGAGCTCATCGGCGAACCGAGGCCGTTCACGCATCCGGTGAAGTTCTACGAGAAGGGCGACCGCCCGCTCGAGATCGTCTCGACGCGCCAGTGGTACATCCGCAATGGCGCCCGCGACGCGGCGCTTCGAGACCGGCTGATCTCGCTCGGACGGGAGCTGAGCTGGCACCCCGACTTCATGCGCGTGCGGTACGAGAACTGGACCAACGGGCTCACGGGAGACTGGCTCGTCTCGCGTCAGCGGTTCTTCGGCGTTCCGATCCCGGTCTGGTACGGGCTGGATGCCGACGGCAACCGCGACTACGACCGGGTCATCGTTCCCGGAGTCGCCCAGCTGCCGGTGGACCCCACGATCGACGTCCCCGAGGGATTCACCGCCGATCAGCGCGGCGTGCCCGGCGGCTTCGAGGGCGAGCAGGACATCTTCGACACCTGGGCCACCTCCTCCCTCACCCCTCAGCTTGCGGGCGGCTGGGAGCGGGATCCCGAGCTGTGGGATCTCGTCACGCCGTTCGATCTGCGCCCCCAGGGTCAGGACATCATCCGCACGTGGCTGTTCTCCACCATGCTGCGCAGCGCCTTGGAAGACGGTCGGTCGCCCTGGCGGACGGCGGCGATCTCCGGCTTCATCGTCGACCCGGACCGCAAGAAGATGTCCAAGTCCAAGGGCAACGTCGTCACTCCCGCCGACATCCTCGCCCAGCACGGATCGGACGCGGTCCGCTACTGGGCGGCGTCCAGCCGGCTGGGAACGGATGCCGCGTTCGACCCGCAGAATCCCACACAGATCAAGATCGGCAGGCGACTGGCGATCAAGATCCTGAACGCGGCGAAGTTCGTGCTGTCGTTCCCCGTGCCCGAGGCCGCCGAGATCACCCACCCCCTCGATGCCAGCATGCTGGCGACCCTCGACCGCGTCATCGACGAGGCGACGGCGGCGTGGGAGGCGTACGACCACGCGCGCGCGCTGGAGATCACCGAGTCGTTCTTCTGGACGTTCTGCGACGACTACCTGGAGTTGGTCAAGGAACGTGCGTACGACCGGTCCACCGCGGGTGGTGCGTCTGCGGCCCTGGCGCTGCGCCAGGCACTGAGCGCCCTGCTGCGACTCTTCGCGCCGGTGCTCTCCTTCGCCACGGAGGAGGCATGGTCGTGGTTCAACGTCGGTTCTGTCCACCTGGCCGACTGGCCGCGATCGCAGGCGGTCGACGGCGATCCGCATGTGCTGACGGCCGTGGGAAGCGCCCTCATCGGCATCCGTCGCGCCAAGACCGAAGCGAAGGTCTCGCAGAAGACGCCGGTGGCCGAGCTGACGATCCAGGCGCCGTCTGAGATCTCCGAGCGCCTCCGCCTCGCCGAGGACGACCTGAAGGCAGTCGGCCGGGTCGCCCAGATCCAATACGCCGACGGCACCGAGACGGTCGTCACCGACATCCGCTTCGCCGAGGAGGCCTGACATGCAGCTGGGAACGCGATGGACGTCGGGGGACGAACCGCCGGCGTCGGTACCGCCCGCGGTCGCCGCGGCCGTTCGTTCCGTCGACGCCGCCTTCGGCTCAGCCGGTCCGCGCCCGCGGTGGACGCTGACGTGGCTGGAGGGCCGGCCGATCGCCGAACTCGACAGCGGCGTGATCGTCGAGCTCGACGCGAACGGTACCGCGGTGGTGCGTCATGACGACGAGGACGAGTTCGGCTGAGTCGCCTGCGCGTCCGTCGACGCGCTCACCGGCAGAGGACCGGTCTGCCTGCTGGCTGCGAGGATGAGGCGGGACGCCACCGCGGTGGCCGCCAGTGTCACTCCCGCGGCGATGATGTACGGCAGGCGCAGGTCTACGCGTGCGGCGAGTCCACCGGCGAGGGTCGCGATCGGGAAGAGTCCCCACGTGAGGCTGCGGATGACGCCGAGGACGCGTCCGAAGATGTCGCCGGGCACGATCAGCTGTCGGAGGGCGCCCCAGGGAACGTTCCAGGTGGACACGGCGAAGGCCATGAGAGCGTAGAACGCCACCGCGAGAACGACCCCCGGGGCCGCCGCGACAAGCGCCAGGCTCACCGCGGCGAGCAGGTTGGCACCGAGCATCACGGCGCCGCGGCCGAACCTGTCCACCAGCAGTGGCGCGACGAGGGAACCCGCCAGGGCGCCGACTCCGACACCAGCGGTCACAAAACCGATCGCAGCCGGGGGGACGCCCTGAGTGTCGAGGAAATACAGGATGGTCGCCGCCTGTGCGAAGGAGAAGGCTGAACCCACCACGGAGGTGAAGATCACCAGGGCGCGGAGGTAGCGATGCCGCCACAGGTAGGCCAGGGCCGTGCGCGTGGAGATCGGCGAGGCGGGTCGGGTGTCCTCCGGGTCTCGGCGAGGTCGCGCGGCCGCGGCGGGCAGGAGCAGGGCGAGGACGATCGGCACCAGGTATCCGAGGGCGCCGAGCCAGAGAGGCAGAGCCAAGGACACGGCGAAGAGCAGGCCCGCGACCGGTTGCGCCAGGAAGCTGTCGATCGTGATCTGCGCCGCCTGGATTCGGCCGTTCGCGCGATCCAGGCCGCCGCGCGCCACGAGCGCGGGGACGACCGCGTTCGTGGCGTTGTCGAACAGGGTCTCCCCCAGTCCGAAGACCAGCACGCCCGCGAACAGCGCCCAGATGGTCAGCTCACCGGTGACCGTGAGGACGGCCAGAGCGATCGCGGCGCTCGCGCGAAGGGTGTTCGCGCCTGCCATGATGACCCGCCGGTCGAAGCGGTCCACCAGCATGCCGGCCGGGAGCCCGAACACCAGCCAGGGCAGGAACGCCAGAGCGCCCACGGCGGCGATCGCGAGCGGGTCGGTCGTCAGCGTCGTCGCGATGAGCGGCACCGCAGTGCGGCCCAGTCCATCGGCAAGGTTGCTGAAGGCCGCCGCGGTCCACAGTCGACCGAAGTCTCGGCCGAGGGGCGGGCGTCGTGGGCGGACCGTTCCGAGCTCGGGGACGACCTCGGGCCTCGTATCGGTCACCGGTTCAGCCCGGGAAGAGGCCGATCACGCCGTGCGCGACCGCCCGATGACGGCGCTCGACGGCGTCGGCGAGCACGGCGGCGCTTCGCCGGCCGACCGGACCGGTACGACGTTCCACGCGACGCGCCACCACTCCCCGGGCGGCATCGGCGGCGACCAGGATCAGGCGTTCGACGCCGGTGGTCGCAGGTAGTGGGCTGAAGAGAGTGGTCATGAGGCACCTCCGATGTCGGGAAGCGGAAAGACGTCGGCGCGGATCGTGACGGGTCGCACGTCCTCGCCTTCCTGGTGGCGGTAGCGGTCGACGGTCTCGTCGATGATCGCCATGATGCGATGGGTGAGCTCGGCGCTCTGGGCGGGAGTCAGACGCGCGGTCGCTGTCGAGATGAGACTCGCGTCCTTCCACACGTCGTCCTCCAGCCCGATGGCGTGGTCGTGGAAGTCCAGGAGAGCCTGCTGACGCAGACGGAAGAACTCGCTGGTGACGAGCTGCGTGACCGCTCGCGCAGCCGGCGTCTTCGCCGTGCCCGCGGCGCTCATGGTCACGCCCCCGACCGGACGCTCCCACCAGCGTTCGCGGCCCGTCCCCTGTCCGGGGCGCTCGCGGATGAGATCCTGCTTCGCCAGCGCGCGCAGATGGTAGCTCGTCGAACCCGTCGACTCGCCCAATCGCTCCGCGAGCGAGCTGGCGGTCTGCGGACCGTACTGACTGAGGATGTCGTAGATCTTCACCCGGAGCGGGTGCGCCAGGGCGCGGAGGGCCTGCGCGTCGAGAACCCGATCGTTCGCGTGGCGGGACTCGACCCGCGCCGCCGCATCCGATTCCTGCTCGTCCGGAGTGTTCATGAGGCAACAGTAGCTCTGCAAAGAAACCTTTGCAAGGTGTATTTTGCAAACACTCGGTTGCACCCCTCGCGTGCTCACCTAGGGTGGAGAGATGACCGACGCCAACCCGCTGCTCGCACCCTCGTCCCTGCCCTACGGATTGCCGGACTACCGCCGCATCGCGGCCGCCGATTACCTCCCCGCGTTCCGCGCCGCGTTCGCAGCGCACCGAGAAGAGGTCGCGCGCATCGCTGCGGATCCCTCCGAGGCCACGTTCGCGAACACCTTCGTCGCACTGGAGGAATCGGGTCATCTTCTCGGCGACATCGCCCGCACGTTCTACACCGTCTCCTCCGCCGACGCCACCGGTGACATCCAGGCGGTCGAGCAGGAGCTCGCTCCCCTCATGGCGGCGCATCAGGACGCCATCCAGCTCGACCCCGCCCTCTACGCGCGCGTGCGCCACGTGTACGACCGTCGCCAGAACGAAGACCTGACACCCGAAGACCTGTATCTGGTCGAACGGCGCTATCGCGAGATGACCCACGCAGGTGCGGCGCTGGAAGACGAGGCGAAAGAGCGACTGACCCAGCTCAATCAGCGACTGTCGACTCTCACGACGACCTTCGAGAAGAACCTGTTGGCGGACACGAACGACCTCGCGGTGGTGTTCGACGACGAGTCGGAGCTCGATGGCCTCACGGAGGGGGAACTCTCCGCGGCCGCCCGGGCCGCCGCAGACCGGGGTATGGAGGGGAAGTACGTCGTGACCCTCACCCTGTTCACGGGCCACCCCTATCTCTCGACCCTGACCGATCGCGAGAGTCGGCGTCGCATCTTGGCCGCGTCGCAGGCACGAGGCTCCCGCGGGAATGCCAACGACAATCAGGAAGTGCTGCGCGAGATCGTGCGCCTGCGCGCCGAGCGCGCCCAGCTCCTCGGGTACGACTCCCACGCGGCATACGTCACAGCGGACGAGACCGCCGGGTCTCCCGAGGCCGTGCGCGAGCTGCTGTTCCGGTTGGCCGGACCGGCCGCCCGCAACGCTCGACGGGAGCAGGACGCCCTCCAGAAGATCATCGACGCGTCCGGCGAATCGTTTCCGCTGGCCGCGCACGATTGGGCCTTCTACACCGAACGCGTGCGCGAAGCGGAGTACGACCTCGACCGGGCGGCGCTTCGACCCTGGTTCGAGGCCGAGCGGGTTCTGCAGCACGGCGTGTTCCGGGCCGCCACCGACCTCTTCGGCGTGAGCTTCACCGAGCGACCCGACCTTCCCGCCTACCACGCCGAGGCGAGGGTGTTCGAGGTCCACGACGCCGACGGCACCCCCGTCGGGCTCTACATCCTCGATCTCTACACCCGCGACACCAAGCGAGGCGGCGCGTGGATGAACTCGATCGTGGTGCAGTCGCGTCTGCGAGGTACGGCGGCCGTGGTGGTGAACAACCTCAACGTCCCCCAACCCTCCCCCGGGCAGCCGACGCTTCTCACGCTTGACGAGGTCACCACGCTCTTCCACGAGTTCGGCCACGCCCTGCACGGCCTTTTCGCGACGGTGACCTACCCGTCCTTCGGAGGCACGAACGTCTTCCGCGACTTCGTCGAGTTTCCGAGCCAGGTCAACGAGATGTGGATCTACTGGCCCGAGATCCTCAGCTCGTACGCCCGTCACGTCGACACCGACGAGCCGCTGCCCGCAGACGTCGTCGAGAGAATGCACGCATCAGAGGCGTTCAACCAGGGCTTCTCGACCAGCGAATACCTGGCGGCGTCCTGGATCGACCAGGCTTGGCACCGGCTCGGAGCCGATGCCGCGGCCGAGGACCTCGACGTGGCGGATTTCGAAGCAGGAGCGCTGGCGGAGATCGGCCTGGACGATCCCGCGGTCCCGACCCGCTACTCCTCGACCTACTTCGCTCACGTCTTCTCCGGCGGCTACAGCGCCGGGTACTACTCCTACATCTGGAGCGAGGTGCTCGACGCCGACACGGTGGAGTGGTTCCGAGAGAACGGCGGGCTCACCCGCGCCAACGGCGATCGCTTCCGGCAGCGGCTGCTCGGGGTGGGCGGTTCGAAGGATCCGCTCGAGGCCTATCGGGATTTCCGCGGCCGGGATGCCGACATCGCGCCGCTGCTGCGACGCCGCGGCCTCGCCGCGTGAGTTCAGCGCACGTGTGAGCTGAGTGCGGTGTCCGCGCGGTCAGTCCGCCGACACCGCCTCAGCCGCGGCGGCCGCCGGCCGTCCCAGCACCTGGTCCATGAGGTCACGGGTGCGCGCGAAGGTGCGGACGGCGACATTGGCGAGGCCGGTGACCGTGGTGCCGGATGCGGCGTGGCGTCTGCTCACCGCCGTGACGCCGTGGTCGCCTCCGGCCATGACGAGATCGTCGCCGTCGATCCACACGCCACGACCGTAGCCGAGCCCGTCGCCGGTGTCGGCGGTCGTCGGCGTGATGAGAAGATCCACACCAGTTCGGCTCAGGATGCGCCCGGCGAACAGCGCCTCCCAGAAGCGGTGGAGGTCGGCGACCGTCGAAAAGGCGCCACCGTCTCCCGACCCCACGACGGGGAGCGCGAACACGTTCGTCCGTCCGTCGTCACGGTACCCGGTGGCTGTGCCCGGCGGCAGGTGATCGGACCGAGGGAACCCTGAATCCGTCATGCCCGCAGCCTGGAAGACGCGAGTCTCGACGAGCTCGGCGAACGAGCTACCGGAGGCGCGTTCGGCCAGGACGGCAAGCAGGACGTAGCCGCTGTTGCAGTAGGAGAACCGCTCCCCCGCGGGGAATTTGGTGGGGTGCCCGTCGAGGAGGGGAAGGTAGGCCGGCGTCGAGTCGAGCTGCTGGACGGGAACCGGAAGCGGCGCCAGGGCGTCGACCTCTTCGTCGAGGTAGTCGCCTATCCCGGACGTGTGGGTCAAGAGGTGATCGACCGTGACGTCGGGCGCGACCAGCGGGAGGTCGCCTCCGAGGATGTCGCGTGCCCGCGTCTCCCGGGACAGCAAGCCGTCGTCGACCAACGCGAGGACGGTGGCCGCGGTGAACATCTTCGTGCCGCTTGCCAGCCCGAAGCGGGTGGCGACGGTATTCGGCGCCTCCGAGGTGCGGTCGGCGAGTCCCCCTGCCCACTCACCCAGTACCGCATCTCCACGTCGGAGACTGAGGACACCGCTGTAGTCGGCCAGCGACGGGGCGGGAAGACTCATCGCACGCGGCGGGTCAGGCGCTCTTGCGCTTCTCTCGCAGAACGAAGGTCGGGGCGGCGCGCTCCTCGACCGCGGCGCGGGTGACGATGACCTTATCGACGTCTTCGCTCGACGGGATCTCGAACATGATCGGTCCGAGCACGTCTTCGAGAATGGCGCGGAGCCCGCGGGCACCGGTCTTCCGCTCGACCGCGAGGTCGGCGATCGCCTCGAGGGCCTCGCTGTCGAACTCCAACGACACTCCGTCCAGCTCGAACATGCGCTGATACTGCTTGACGAGCGCGTTCTTCGGCTCGGTGAGGATCTCCATCAGCGCCGCCTGATCGAG
This sequence comes from Microbacterium sp. CCNWLW134, assembly GCF_037083565.1. Classification (NCBI taxonomy): domain Bacteria; kingdom Bacillati; phylum Actinomycetota; class Actinomycetes; order Micrococcales; family Microbacteriaceae; genus Microbacterium; species Microbacterium sp. CCNWLW134. The sequence continues at coordinate 1,498,071 of NZ_JBAOJU010000001.1, forward strand.
CGGGTTGACCGACGCCACGACGGGGAGACGACCGATGAACTCGGGGATCAGTCCGAATTTGTGAAGGTCTTCGGGCCGAACCTCGCTGAACAGGTTCAGATCCTGGCCCTTGCTGTGCAGCGGCGCCCCGAATCCGACACCGTGTTTGCCGACCCGGGAGGAGATGATGTCCTCGAGCCCGGCGAAGGCCCCCGCGACGATGAAGAGCACGTTCGTCGTGTCGATCTGGATGAACTCCTGGTGGGGGTGCTTACGGCCCCCCTGCGGAGGAACGGAGGCCACGGTGCCCTCGAGGATCTTCAGCAGCGCCTGCTGCACTCCCTCGCCGGAGACGTCGCGGGTGATCGAGGGGTTCTCCGCCTTGCGGGCGATCTTGTCGACCTCGTCGATGTAGATGATGCCTGTCTCTGCGCGCTTGGTGTCGAAGTCGGCCGCCTGCAGGAGCTTGAGCAGGATGTTCTCGACGTCTTCGCCGACATAACCGGCCTCGGTGAGCGCCGTGGCGTCGGCCACCGCGAAGGGCACGTTGAGGCGCTTGGCGAGGGTCTGCGCGAGATACGTCTTTCCGCAGCCGGTCGGACCGAGCAGCAGGATGTTGCTCTTGGCGATCTCGACCTCGTCGGCGCGTTGCTCGGCGGGCTGCAGGGTGCCCTGGGCGCGTACGCGCTTGTAGTGGTTGTACACCGCGACCGACAGCGCGCGCTTGGCGTCGTCTTGACCGACGACGTACTCCTCGAGGAAGGAGAAGATCTCCCGAGGCTTGGGGAGGTCGAACTCGGAGACGACACCGGTCGAGGACTCGGCCATCCGCTCTTCGATGATCTCGTTGCACAGCTCGACGCACTCGTCGCAGATGTACACACCGGGGCCGGCGATCAGCTGTTGCACCTGCTTCTGGCTCTTTCCGCAGAAAGAGCACTTGAACAGGTCGGCGCTTTCACCGATGCGTGCCATTGCGGCTCCTCTTCGTCGCCCCGGGGATGCCTCCCCCGTCGTCACCGTCGAGCCTAACCTCTGCCGGGGACATGCGCGGGGATTGAGTCGGCGTGAACGCGGTGACGCCCCCGTCGCCGGAGCGCGGGGGCGTCACCGTTCGGGTCTGTCAGCGGGTCAGCGCCGGGGCCCCGGCCGTCCGCTTCCGCGTGGTGAGGACCTGATCGACGAGGCCGTACGTCACCGCGTCCTCGGCCGAGAGGATCTTGTCGCGGTCGATGTCCTTGTTCACCTCGTCGACGGACTTGTTCGAGTGGGCTGCGAGGGTCTGCTCGAGCCAGGTGCGCATCCGCATGATCTCCGCGGCCTGGATCTCGATGTCCGAGGCCTGGCCGTGGCCGGCCTCACCCATCGCAGGCTGGTGGATCAGGATGCGGGCGTTGGGCAACGCCAGGCGCTTGCCCGGTGCCCCCGCTGCGAGCAGGACCGCCGCGGCCGACGCCGCCTGACCCAGAACGACGGTCTGGATCTGCGGCGAGACGTACTGCATCGTGTCGTAGATCGCGGTCATGGCCGTGAACGAGCCGCCGGGCGAGTTGATGTACATCACGATGTCCCGGTCGGGATCCTGGCTCTCCAGCACGAGGAGCTGGGCCATGACGTCATCGGCGGACGCGTCGTCGACCTGGACGCCGAGGAAGATCACGCGATCCTCGAAGAGCTTGTTGTACGGGTCCTGTCGCTTGTAGCCGTACGCCGTGCGCTCCTCGAACTGAGGCAGGACGTAGCGGCTGCCGGGCATCTGAAGGCCCTGCGGCGCCGACGGGGCGCCTCCGAAGGTGGGGGTCTGCATTCCTACTTCTCTCTCTTTCGCCGTCGAGCTCAGCTGTCGGTGGCGGTTCCGCCGCCACCGATGACGTCGGTCGCGGACTCGCGGATGTGGTCGACGAAGCCGTACTCGAGCGCCTCTTCGGCGCCGAACCACCGGTCCCGGTCACCGTCGGCATTGATCTGCTCGACCGTCTTGCCCGTCTGCTTGGCCGTGATCTCGGCGAGGCGCTTCTTCATGTCGAGGATGAGCTGCGCCTGCGTCTGGATGTCGCTCGCGGTGCCGCCGAAGCCGCCGTGGGGCTGGTGGAGGAGGACGCGGGCATTGGGCGTGATGTAGCGCTTGCCCTTGGTGCCCGCCGTGAGCAGCAGCTGGCCCATCGAGGCAGCCATCCCGATGCCGACGGTGACGATGTCGTTCGGCACGAACTGCATGGTGTCGTAGATCGCCATTCCGGCCGTGATCGAGCCGCCGGGCGAGTTGATGTAGAGGTAGATGTCCTTCTCGGAGTCCTCCGCGGCGAGAAGCAGGATCTTGGCGCAGATCTCGTTGGCGTTCTCGTCACGCACCTCCGACCCCAGCCAGATGATGCGGTCCTTGAGCAGCCTGTCGAAGACGCTCGTCGCGACAAGTGGTTCGGCCATGTGTACTCCTGTTTCCGTGGTCGTGTCCTCGAATCTACCGGCGCGTGAATCGCGCCCCGCCCGTGTTCGCCGTCGGCAGATCGAGCGCGTCGCGCCTGCGCCGAGCCGGCGTCGCCGGACAGACGAGTGAGGGACGGATGCCGCGGCATCCGTCCCTCACTCCTGTCGGCGTGTGCGCTTACTCGGCGGCGTCGGCCTTCTTCGCGCGGCTCTTGCGAGCGGGCTTCTTGGGGGCCTCGGCCTCCTCGGCGGCGATGACCTCATCGGCCTCGGCGGCGGCGTCAGCGATGTCCTCGGCCTCTTCGACCACCTCGTCCTCGGCGGTCTCCTCGTCCTCGAGCGCGACGAAGCCGGTCAGGTCGACCGTCTTGCCGTTGGTGTCGACGACGGTGACCTTGCCGAGAGCGACCGCGAGGGCCTTGTTGCGGGCGACCTCGCCGACCATGGCCGGGAGCTGGTTGCCCTGCTGCAGTGCGTTGATGAAGTCCTGCGGCGACATGCCGTACTGCGCCGACGACTGGATCAGGTACTGGGTGAGCTCGTCCTGCGAGACCTGCACCTCGTACTTCTCCACGATGGCATCCAGCAGCATCTGGGTGCGGAACTGCTTCTCGCTGGCCTCGGTGACCTCGGCACGGTGGACATCGTCCTCGAGACGACCCTCGCCCTCGAGGTGGTTGTGCACCTCGTCCTCGATGAGCTGCTGCGGCACGGGGATCTCGGCGCCGGCCAGGAGCGTCTCGATGAGCTTGTCGCGGGCCGCAGACCCCTGGGTGAAGACCGACTGCTCGCCGGCACGCTCGCGAAGGCTGTCGCGCAGTTCGGCGATCGTGTCGAACTCCGACGCCATCTGCGCGAAGTCGTCGTCCGCCTCGGGAAGCTCCCGCTCCTTGACCGCCTTGACGGTCACGGCGACCTCGGCCTCCTGGCCGGCGTTGTCGCCGCCGATCAGCGTGGAGCGGAAGGTCGTCTCCTCGCCTGCGGTCAGCGAGTCCACGGCCTCGTCGATGCCTTCGAGCAGCTCGCCCGAGCCGACCTCGTACGACACGCCATCTGCACGATCGACCTCGTTGCCGTCGATCGTGGCGACGAGGTCGAGCTCGACGAAGTCGCCGGTGGCGGCCGGGCGGTCCACGGTCACCAGGGTGCCGAAGCGCGAGCGCAGCTTGTCGAGCTCGGCGTCCACAGCCGACTCGTCGACCTCGACGGCGTCGACCTCGATGGTCGTGCCCTCGAAGTCAGGAAGGTCGAACTCGGGCCGGACATCGACCTCGACGTCGACCAGCAGGTCGCCGCTGAAGTCCTTGGCGTCGGGCCACTCCACGACGTCGGCGCTCGGGCGACCCATGACGCGGATCTCGCTGGCGGTGACAGCCTCGCGATAGAACGCATCGAGCCCTTCGCTGACGGCGTGCTCGAGCACCGCGGTGCGCCCGACGCGCTGGTCGATGATCGGTGCGGGCACCTTCCCCTTGCGGAAGCCGGGGATCTGCACGTCCTGGGCGATGTGCTCGTAGGCGTGCGTGATGCTGGGCTTCAGCTCTTCGGGGCTGACCGCGATACGGAGCTTCACGCGAGTCGGGCTCAGCTTCTCGACGGTGGTGGTGACCATGCCTTGTGTCTCTCCTCGTCTGCCACCGCACGCGGACGCGTGGGCGTAGGTCTTCGTGATGGGGGGCCGATGGTCGGGGCGACAGGATTTGAACCTGCGGCCTCCCGCTCCCAAAGCGGGCGCTCTACCAAGCTGAGCTACGCCCCGGGCGGGTGCGCACGCACGCGTGCGCCGATCGGGCCTGTTGCAGTCTAGCCGACACTCCCGGAAGCCTCATCGACAGGACCCACCTCGCGCGTCCCCTAGACTGGAGTAACCGCGGATCTCTCCGCCGCGGGGATGTAGCTCAATGGTAGAGCCTCAGTCTTCCAAACTGATGGTGCGGGTTCGATTCCCGTCATCCCCTCCATGGCCCTCAGAGGCCGCTCTCGCCGATCGATTCGGCCGCCCGGTGCGTCTCCAGGTGCTGCAGGTAGATCGCCGCGTTCCGCCGGATGGCCTCGCGCTCCTCCTCCGTGAGGGGCCTGCGCACCTGGGCGGGCACGCCCGCCACGAGCGACCCGGGCGGCACCACCGTGCCCTGCAGCACGACGGCCCCGGCCGCGACGAGGCATCCTGCGCCGATCTCCGCGCCCGAGAGCACCACGCTCCCCATCCCGATGAGCGAGCCGTCGCCGATCGAGCATCCGTGCACGACCGCGTTGTGACCGACCGACACGTTCGCCCCCAGCACCACCGCGTGGTCGGCGTCGACGTGCACCGAGACGTTGTCCTGCAGATTGCTGCCCGGGCCGATGGTGATCGGAGCGCTGTCCCCGCGCACCACCGCGTTGTACCAGACGCTCGCGCCCTCCCCCAGCGTCACGGCGCCGATCACCCGCGCGCCCGCGGCGACGAACGCCGAATCAGGCAGCGACGGGCGCCGGTCGCCGAGGGAGAGGACGGATGCCGCGGGGTCGATGCTCATGCCAGGGAGCCTAGACGTCCTCGGGTCCGGGGTCAGCGAGAGGCGAGGGCGTCGCGAATGGCCGCTTCGTACCAGGGTTCGAGGGTGTCGACGAAGGTGACCGTCAGGTGGTCCTGGTCGCGGTAGACGTTGGCTCCGCCCACCACGGGGCGACACACCTCGTCGTCGCAGAAGACATCGGTGAAGTCCAGCAGGGTGACCCCGGCCATCCCCTCCGCCGCCTCGCGCAGCGGGTCGTCCGCAACGAGCACGTCGGCGCGCGGCCCGTCGCACTCGGAGGCGTCACGCGTGCGCAGGCATTTGTTCGGATCGGTCTCCCACACCGGGTTGTCCACCACCGTCACCACCGGTGTGCCGCGATCGATCACCTCGCTCCACGCCTCGCGGTAGCCCGCGACCGCGGCGTCGCGGGACGAATCGAACCCGTCCGAGGCGTACGGGGTCGTCGCGAGGGCGGAGGTGAAGACGACATCGATCTCCCGGTCGGCGAGGGCGGAGGTGACGCCCTCGCGCCAGTCGGTGCACGCCGCACCGAAAGCGCCAGGCGTCGACAGGGGTGTGGTGTTCCAGGGGCACGCCCCCTTGAAGAAGGTCGTCAGGTGCCAGCCGTTGCGCTGCGCCATCCGCTCGAATGTGGGCAGGAGCTGGAAGGCGTGGCTATCGCCGATGAGGGCCACGCGCGGGGCGTCGTCGGCGTCGGAGCCGAACTCGCAGGACACCGGGCGGGAATCGTTCAGCTGCACGAAGCATTGATCGTCGGATGGTCGATCGGCCCCCGCGAAGCCCGGCGCCGGCAGGATCGTGTCGGGCGTCGCGGAGTCATCGCACGTCGGATCGAGGATCGATGCCGCACCGAAGCACTCCGGCGGGTTCTCACGCAGTTCCGCGAGGGCCCGCACACCGGCGTTGTAGGCGGGTGCGTTCACGGCCCAGGCGGCGCCCGCGGTGCTCGCCACCAGGAGCATCGCCGCCAGCGACGCCCAGAGGGTGACCCGCGGCGGGCGTGAGGTCAGCACCTTCCAGCTGCGGAAGGGATCCTCGACGAAGGTCTTCGTCAGCCACGCGAGGACGAAGCAGAGCGCGAGCAGGGCGACGCGATGGTAGATCGTCAGTCCCCAGAACGGCACCGACGGCGCGATGATGATGAGCGGCCAGTGCCAGAGGTACAGCGAGTAGGAGATCCCCCCGATGAACTGCGCGGGACGCACCGAGAGCACACGGGTCGGGTACCACCAGCGGTCGGTGTTCGACGCCGCGATGATCAGGCCCGCGCCGAGCGTGGGCACAAGGGCGGCGTACCCGGGGAAGGGGGTCTGTCCGTCGTAGGCGAAGGTCGCCCAGAGGAGGGCGGCGATCCCCACCCAGCCCGCCACGAAGCTCGCCCCCGCGGAGCGCAGCCGCAGCAGCGGGACGAGCGCGATGAGGGCACCGACACCGAACTGCCACATCCGACCGAAGGTCACGAAGTAGGCCGGCGCGGGGTCGGTGATGGTGAAGACGACGCAGAAGACGAAGGATGCCGCCGAGACGACCGCCAGCACCGCGATGACGCTCCGGCGCACTGTGCCGCGCGCCCACTTCACCGCGGCCCACGCAGCGAGGAGCATCAGCAGCGGCCAGATGACGTAGAACTGCTCCTCGAGCGAGAGCGACCAGTAGTGCTGGACGGTGGTGGGGTCGCCGCCGTTGTTGAGATAGTCCGCAGACGTGATCGCGAGGTACCAGTTCTCGACGTAGAAGGTCGATGCGAGGATCTCGCGCACCTCGTTCGGCAATGCCGAGGTCGGGGTGAGGTACGGGGTCATCGCGACCAGCGCGCAGAAGAGCAGCACGAGCAGGGATGCGGGAAGAAGTCGCCGAGCACGTCTCGCCCAGAACTGGCCCAGACGCACGGTGCCGGTGGCGGTGAGTTCCCGCATCAGGTGCGAGGTGATGAGGAAGCCCGAGATGACGAAGAAGATGTCCACGCCGATGTAGCCGCCGGGGAAGCGCCCCGGCCAGAAGTGGTAGAGCACCACGCACAGCACGGCGATGGCGCGGAGCCCCTGCACGTGAGGAAGGAACCGAGCAGGTTCGGCGTGCTCGGGCGAGCCCTGTGTGCGACGGCTGCGTCGCCCTTCGGCGTCGCCGGGCAGGCGCGGCTCGAGGGCGGGATCAGCGGATGGCACGGTAAGACGGTAACCCCTGACGGCAGCCGGCTTGCTCAGCGACCTGCCAGTGTGACGGGTTAGCGGAGCCTTCTCTTGCTTGCGGAATAGGGGGCGCGCACTAGCGTTGGGTTCACTGGACCGCCGCGTGGCGGTTCGAAGGGAGCCGACAGAATGACCGACATTCAGACCACCCCCGCCACCGCCGCCGATCCCACGGTCGCCGCCGGCTCGGCGCAGTTCCTCACCCCGGTCGTGCTGGGACTGCAGGCTCTGGCCGTGAACGGCAAGCAGGCGCACTGGAACGTGCGGGGGGCGAACTTCATCGCCATTCACGAACTCCTCGATCAGATCGTCGACCACGCCCGGCAGGCAGCTGACGACGCTGCGGAGCGGATCGTCGCGCTCGGGCTTCCGATCGACGCCCGCACGTCGACCATCGCTCAGAAGGTCGCGCCCACCGCGGTTCCCGCCGGGTTCACCCCGTGGCAGGAGATCGTCCGCGACATGATCGCCGACATGGACGCCGTGATCGTCGATGTCAAGACCGCGATCGAGGGGCTCGACGAGGTCGATCTCACCAGTCAGGACGTGGCACTGGCCATCATGCAGACGCTCGAGAAGGACCGCTGGTTCCTCTTCGCACACCTTGCCGAGTGACCTCGCTCACATGACGACGAAGGGCCCCGAATCCTCTCCGGAGGAATCGGGGCCCTTCGTCGACACCTGCGGTGCGCCCGCCTGCGCGGTCAGGCCAGATGGGTCAGCCGACCCGCGAGAAGCGTCGCTGCGACCGTCATCTCGCGCAGCTCGCTCTCCGTCGCGGCGAGCGGGTCGCTGTCGCACAACACCAGATCACCCGGGGAGCCGGGGCGGATCGTCGCCGGATCGGTCGAACCACCCCTCGTGGACGCCGCCAACGCCGTGTGCGGGTCCAGGGCCTGCTCGGGCCGCCAGGCCGGGCGACCTCCTCGGGTACGGTGCACCGCGGCAGCCAGCGCGGCCCACGGATCCAGGGGTGAGACCGGGGCGTCCGATCCGAACAGCAGAGTGGCGCCGGCGTCGGCGAGGGCGCGAAGCGGATAGGGAGTGGCGGTCTGCGCCGCCCAGATCTCGTCGGTGAGGTCCCGGTCGTCGACGGCGTGCTCGGGCTGCACACTCGCACCGACGCCGAGCCGCGCGAACCTCGGGATGTCCGATGCGCCCACGAGCTGCGCATGCTCGATGGTGCCGGTCGCTCCGCTGAGCGCGAAGGCGTCCAGGGCGTGGGAGTTGGCGACATCCCCGATCGCATGGATGGCACACGACAGGCCCGCCGCGGTCGCCCGGGTCATCATCTCGACCAGCGCGGCCGGTGCGACGGTGAGCATCCCGCGATCGTCGGAAGAGCCGGCGTACGGGTGCGAGCACGCGGCGGTTCGAGTCCCGAGCGAGCCGTCGGTGATGACTTTGACAGGCCCGACGTGGACGAGGTCGGATCCTCCGCGGAGGGGATCACCCGTGCGAAGGCCTGCGGCGATCGCGCGATCGAGGTGTTCGGGGTAGATGCCGAACGACACCCGCAGCGTGTCGAATCCGCCCGCCACACGCCGAACCCACGCATCCTCGTTCCAGGCCATGTCGAGATCCACCAGGCCGACGACGCCTCGACCGGCCGCGCGGCGTGCCATCGCCGCGACGAGGGCGTCGGCGTGCGCGGCAGGGACGGCGTTCAGCCGGCGCGACACCTCGAACGCGGGGGCCTCCCGCAGGATGCCGCTGTCGTCGGCCGACAACGCCTCCCGGCGCAGCGCGGCGGAGTTGAGCCACACGCTGTGGACGTCGGCGTTGATCAGGTAGGTGGGGACGTCTCCGGTGTGCTCGTCCAGCAGCGCCACACTCGGCGAGTCCGCCCACAGCGCGTCGCGGAAGCCGACCCCGACCCGTCGGCCGTCGGCGAGGACCGGCGACCCCGCCACGCGGCGTGCGGCCTCCACCGCGGTGGTCGCATCGACGACCGAGACCCGTTCTGAGGCGAGGGCCCACTGCGTGACGTGCACGTGATGATCCCAGAGCCCCGGGAGGAGGAATCGTCCGTCGGCCTCGAGCACCGACCCCGCCGGACGGATGACGCCCGTCGGTGCGATGTCGACGATCGCGCCGTCCGAGAGGAAGACGTCGACGCGGTCGTCAGCATCGGCGACCGGCAGAAGCTCGCGGCCAGGACCGCGGACCCGGGCGCCTCGGATGACGGCGACCTGCTCGCCGACGTTCACGCGATCCCTCCGGCATCGGCTCGCGCCTGCAGCGCGCGCTCCATCTCTGCGGCGAGGGCGGGATTGTGGTGCGGGCCCTCGTGAGCGAGGCCGTCGATCACGGCGCGGACGACCTCGGCCGGCTTGTTCTGGCTGAGCTTGCGCTTGGCCACGATGCGGGTGGGTGTCAGCCGGAACCCCACGGTGCCGCGCTCGAGCCGTTCGACGAAGGCGGCGTCGTTCGGCCGCTCCCACAGGAGTCGGGGCGCGGGCATTCCGCCCTCGAAGCGGGCGACGAGCCGGTCGAGGACCCGGAGGTTCTCACAGGCATCGAGGATCTCGGGGACACCCGTGAGGTGGACGGAGGAGAAGTTCCACGTGGGAACCGATGGCGTGTCGCCGTACCACCCTGGCGAGACGTACCCGTGAGGCCCCTGGATCACGACGAGCAGCTCGCGCGTGCCCAGACCGTGGATGAGGTCATCCGGCTTGCCCACATGACCGACGATGGTGAGGTCGTCACGGTCGTCGTCGAGCAGCACGACGTAGTGCGAGGCGACCAGCCCCTCGTCGCCGGCGCTCACGATCGTCGCCCACGGATTGAGGTCGACCAGGCGACGCAGCTCTGCGACATCCGTCATCGCGAAGCTCGGATTCTGACGCATGGTCCCAGCCTAGGACGAGCGCGCGGATCGCCCCGTCGTGCCCGATCGTCGGGTGACGACGCCGGTCACGCCTGACAGGACGGGCACCAGTAGAGCTTGCGCGAGGCCGCCTCCTCCACCACGACGGAGGTGCCGCAGACTCGACAGGGCAGTCCCGCTCGCCCGTAGACCCAGTGCCGGTGCTCGCGGCGGGCCATCGCACTGCGCCGCTCCTTCGCGGTGAGCCCATCGCGCGTCATCATCTGGCCCGTCTCGACGCCGATGACCAGGAGCCGCGACCAGTCGCGCCAGATCTCGCGCACCGTCTCCTCGGGAACCTCTCGGCCCGGCGTGTGGGGGTTGAGCCTCGCCCGGAACAACAGCTCCGCGCGGTAGACGTTGCCGATCCCGCTGACCACGCTCTGATCCATCAGCAGGAGTCCGATGGGCGTCACGGTGCGCCGCACGCGCGCGACGAACCGCTCCTCCCCCTCGCGCGCGTCGTCGACGAGCGGATCGGGCCCGAGCTTCGCCAGGGACTGCTCCACCTCATCGGGCGTCTGGATGACGCACGCGGTCGGTCCCCGCAGATCCGCGCAGGTGAGGTCGGTGAGCAACCGCAACCGCACCTGGCCGCGCACCGGGGGCGGCCACTCCTCGGAATCGGCTTCCCCCGGGAGACCCGTGGTCTGCTCCGACATCCGCACGCGGCCGCGCGCGCGGCGAGGGGCGCCGATCGAGGTCAGGGAGTTCTCCCCGGCCGCATCCAGGATCGCCTCCGGCGGCGTCCCGCGCTGATTGGTCTGGCCCATCCGACCGTTCGACGCGGCGATCGTCGGATCGGAGACGATCTCGCCGGCGAAGTCCCATGCGCCGTACAGACCGAGGTGCACGCGCAGCCACAGGTCGCCGTCGAAGGCGACGAACATCTGCTTCCCGACCGCCCGGGATTCACGCGCTTCGCGCCCGTCGATGAGTGCCGCGCCCTCGGCGAAGCGTCCCTGAGGACTCGATGCCGCCACCGTTCGCCCGACGAAGTTCTGCGCGATCTGTCGGGCGATGCGGTGGACGGAATGGCCCTCGGGCACCGGTGTCAGCCGGCCTCGGGATCGAAAGAGCTGGTCTCGTCGGCCAGGACATCGGCCTTTGCAGCACCGGTCGCGGTTCCGGTCGCTCGTGGGTCGGGGGCGAGGCTCCCGTCTGCCTCGAAGGCCGCGATCTGCGCGATGCGACGCTCATGCCGCTCCTCACGCGAGAACGGCGTCGCGATGAAGCGGTCGATGAACGCCGATGCCTCGTCGAAGGTGTGCTGGCGGGCACCGATCGCGATCACGTTGGCGTCGTTGTGCTCGCGCGCGAGTTCAGCTGTCGCGATGCTCCACACCAGCGCGGCGCGGATGCCCGCGACCTTGTTCGCGGCGATCTGCTCGCCGTTGCCCGATCCTCCGAAGACCACGCCGAGCGACTCCAGACCCGCGGCCTGGTCTCGCACGACGGCCTGCGCCGCCCGTATGCAGAAGGCCGGATAGTCATCGAGCGCGTCGTACTCGATCGGACCGTGATCGATGACCTGATGCCCCTGCGCGGCGAGATGGTGCTGCAGCTGCGTGGAGAACTCGAGACCGGCGTGGTCGGTGGCGATGTGGATGCGCATGGCCTTCATCCTAGGGAGGCGGAAACGGGCGGATCGGACGGAACGGCGCCGCTCCTCGCGGCGCCTGCGACCTACGGCGCGATGCCCGACGCCGCCGGCTTGAAGCCCGCCCGCACGTTCTCGCAGCAACCCGGTCGACACACATCGAACCACGGCCCCAGATCGGTACGATGCGGCCGATCCGCTGCGGGGGTGCCCTTCAGCCGCTCCTCGATGAGGTCGACCAGCCCACGCACATAAGCCGGATCGATCCCCGGCGTCTGCGTCCGCACGGCACGCAGACCCGCCTCCTCCGCAGCCTCCATCGCCTCGGTGTCGAGATCCCACATGACCTCCATGTGGTCGCTGACGAACCCGAGCGGAACGATCACCACCGCCTGCGCTCCGACCTCGGGAAGCCCTTCGATGACGTCGACGACGTCCGGCTCCAGCCAGGGCTGGGTCGGCGGGCCCGATCGGGACTGGTAGACGAGCTGCCACGGCACGCCGGCGGCCGCCGGGATCTCCGCGGCGATGTCGGCCATCACGACCTCGGCGACCGCGAGGTGCTGCGCTTCGTAGGCACCCCCCGGACCGAAGTCGCGGTCCCGGGGGCCGGACCGCTCGGCATCGGCGGTGGGGATGCTGTGCGTGGAGAACAGCACGTGGATCCGCGACGGGTCGATTCCGTCATCGAGCAGGCCCGAGATCGCGCCATGCACTCCGTCGACGAACGGCCGGACGAATCCGGGGTGGTCGAAGAACTGGCGCACCTTGTCGATGGTCACGGTGTCGCCCAGGCCCGTCTCGTTCAGAGCCCGTGCGAAGTCCTCGCGGTACTGCCGGCAGCTCGAGAACGAGCTGTACGCGCTCGTGGCGAGTCCCAGAAGGGTCGTGTGTCCGGCGTCAGCGGCCTGACGCACGGCCTCGTCGAGGTACGGCGCCCAGTTCCGGTTGCCCCAGTACACGGGCAGGTCGATCCCACGGGAGGCGAGCTCCGTTTCGAGAGCGGCCTTCAACGCGCGATTCTGCGCATTGATGGGGCTGACGCCACCGAAGTGACGGTAATGGTGGGCGACCTCCTCGAGGCGCTCGTCGGGGATCCCCCGTCCGCGGGTGACATTGCGGAGGAAGGGGATGACATCGTCCTGTCCCTCGGGGCCGCCGAAGCCGGCGAGGAGCACGGCGTCGTAGGCGACGGGGGTCTCGACGTGCGGCGCTCCCGAAGCGGCGGCCGGGGAGGCGAACAGAACCGTGGGGGTGTCGGAGCTGGTGTCCTGGGGGGCGAGTTCGGTCACCCTGCCATCCTCGCATCGCGCGACGGCACTGGCGCCGGGCGTAGGCTGGTGCAGTTGTCAGCGGTGCCGGTGCCACAGGGCCGCGCCGCTCCGTCTACCCCCAGACCCCGGGAGAACAGCCGTGCCAGGAGAGAACCTCACCCGCCTCGAGGCCCAGGAGCGTCGAGCCGTCGTCGACACCGACTCCTACCAGGTCGATCTCGATCTCACTCGGGGTGCGGAGATCTTCGGTTCGCGAACGGTCGTCCGCTTCCGGGGGCAGCCGGGAAGTTCGACCTTCATCGACCTGATCGCCCGCGATGTCCGCGAGATCACGCTGAACGGCCGGTCGATCGATCCCGCCACGGCCTTCGCCGATTCCCGCATCGCGCTCGACGGTCTCGCCGAGGACAACGAGCTGGTCATCGACGCCGACTGCGTCTACACCAACACCGGTGAGGGGCTTCACCGCTTCGTCGATCCCGTCGACGGCGAGGTCTACCTCTATTCGCAATTCGAGGTTCCCGACTCCCGGCGCATGTTCGCCGTCTTCGAGCAGCCCGACCTGAAAGCGACCTTCCGCTTCACCGTGACGGCTCCCGAGGCCTGGGAAGTCGTCTCCAACTCCCCGACGCCCGAGCCGGCCCGGCACGGCGACGGGACGGCGACCTGGGATTTCGAGCCGACGCCCCGCATCTCCTCGTACATCACCGCCCTCATCGCCGGGCCCTACGAGAAGACCTTCTCCGAGCTGACCAGCGCCTCGGGTCGGGTCATCCCCCTCGGCGTCTACGCTCGCAAAAGCCTGTGGAACCACCTCGACGCCGACTACGTCTTCGACAAGACGCGTCAGGGCTTCGCCTACTTCGAGGAAAAGTTCGACTACCCCTACCCGTTCGCCAAGTACGACCAGCTGTTCGTTCCGGAGTTCAACGCCGGCGCCATGGAGAACGCGGGAGCGGTGACCTTCACCGAGACCTACGTGTTCCGCAGCAAGGTGACCGACGCCGTCCGGGAGCGTCGCGTGGTCACCATCCTCCATGAGCTCGCCCACATGTGGTTCGGCGACCTCGTCACGATGAAGTGGTGGAACGACCTCTGGCTGAACGAATCGTTCGCCGAGTGGGCCTCCACCATCGCCACCGCCGAGGCGACCGAATGGACAGAGGCGTGGACGACCTTCAACGCCATGGAGAAGACCTGGGCGTACCGCCAGGATCAGCTCCCGTCCACCCACCCGGTCGTCGCCGAGATCAACGACCTCGAGGACGTCCAGGTCAACTTCGACGGCATCACCTACGCCAAGGGGGGCTCGGTTCTCAAGCAGCTCGCTGCGTGGGTCGGGATCGAGGCGTTCTTCGCCGGGGTCGCGGCCTACTTCAAGAAGCACGAGTGGTCCAACACCGAGCTGTCGGACCTGCTGACCGAGCTCGAGGCCACGAGCGGTCGCGAGCTCACCACCTGGTCGAAGAAGTGGCTCGAGACGGCCGGGGTGAACACCCTCTCCCCCGTCATCGACGAATCCCCCGACGGGACGATCCGTCGATTCGCGATCATCCAGACAGCTCCGGCGGACTACCCCACGATCCGCCCCCACCGTCTTGGCGTCGGCTTCTACAACCTCCAGGACGGCGCTCTGGTGCGCACCCACGCGGTGGAGCTGGACGTCGACGGCGACCGCACCGAGGTGCCGGAACTGGCGGGCCTCGTCCGCCCCGACCTGGTGCTGCTCAACGACGGAGACCTCGCCTACGCCAAGATCCGCCTGGACGAGCGTTCCCTTCAGACCGCCATCGACCACCTCGCGGGGATCGCCGACCCGCTCGCCCGATCGCTGGTGTGGGGCGCCGCATGGGATCAGACGCGCGATGCCGAGGCTTCGGCCACCGACTACGTCGATCTGGTGCTGCGCAACATCGCCTCCGAGACCGAATCGACAACGGTGCGCACGACCCTGGCACAGCTGCTCCTGGCCTCCAGCTCGTACGTCACCCCCGAGAAGCGGGATGACACCCGCCGTCGCGTCGCCGGACACCTGTGGGCTCTCGCGCAGAACGCCCCGGCCGGCAGCGACAGCCAGCTGCAGTTCGTCACCGCCTTCGCGGCGGCGGCCTGCACTCAGGAGCAGTGGGCGGCGGTGAAGAGCCTCCGCGACGGCGACGTGGTCCTCGACGGTCTGCAGATCGACACCGACCTCTCGTGGCAGCTGCTGGTCTCCCTCGCCGCCGGCGGGATCGCCTCGATCGGCGACATCGAGACCGCTCTGGCCGCGGACAACACCGCCAAGGGTGGTGAGTTCGCCGCCCAGGCCCGCGCCGCGCTGCCCTTCCCCGAGGCCAAACGCGCCGCATGGGCGTCGCTGGTCGACCGTGACGACCTTCCCAACACCGTGGTCCGATCCGCTTCCCTCGGATTCGTCAACCCCGCCGGCCGCGACCTGCTCGCCGACTACGTGCAGCCGTATTTCGCCATGCTGCTGCCGGTCTGGGAGTCGCGCACCTACAAGATCGCGGAGTACCTCATCGCGGGGCTCTATCCCGCCCCGCTGGCGAACACGGCGCTCCGCGACGCCACCCGCGCGTGGCTCGCGGAGCACGCGGACGCACCGGCCGCCCTTCGCCGACTGGTGCAGGAGAACCTCGCCGGCGTCGAGCGCGCGTTGGCAGTGCAGGAGCGCGACGCGCAGTAAGCAGCATCCCTTCCGCTCGCGGCCCTCAGGAGATCCTGGGGGCCGCGTCGTTAGGATCTGAGACCGATGACTGTCATCTCCGTCTCCGCGTCCGCAGCGCCCGCCGAGGAGCCTCCCGCCCTCCCCGCACCCTGGGATGTCGTCCTGCCCGTCCTGCAAGAGATCGGGTGGCGAGCGTTGCAGGTCGCGATCATCGTCGTGGCCGCCCTGCTCATCGCCATCATCCTCCGGGCCGTCATCCGCAGGGTCGTCGATCGCATCGTCTCCGGTGCGAAGAACCGTGCCCGCGTCGACGACACGCAGGCGCTGGAGCGCTCCCCCGTCGCACAGGTGCGCGTCGTCCAGCGGACCCGCACGCTCGGCTCGATCCTGCAGAACATCGTCGGGGTCACGATCATCGTCGTGGCGCTGCTCCTCATCGTCTCGGTGATCAACCCGAACATCCTGGGGTCGCTCACCCTCCTGACAGCGGCCGTCGGCGCCGGCCTCGGCTTCGGCGCCCAGAACATCGTCAAGGACGTTCTCAACGGCATCTTCATCGTCGCCGAGGACCAGGTGGGGATCGGCGACGTCGTCGATCTGGGGCTCGCCACCGGCATCGTGGAGTACGTCAGCGTCCGGGTCACCCACGTCCGTGACGTCAACGGCACCCTCTGGTACGTCCGCAACGGCGAGATCACCCGCATCGGCAACCTGTCGCAGGGATGGTCTCGGGTCATCGTCGACGTCGGAGTTCCCGCCGACTCCGACATCGACGAGGTCGAACATGCACTGCAGGATGCCGCGACGGGACTTGCGAAGGATCCCAAGTGGCGCTCCCGGATCGTCGACCGGCCCGAGGTCTGGGGATTGGAGGCGGTCACCGGCGAGACACTGGTGCTCCGGGTGGTGATCCGCACGCGGGCCCACTCGAAGGACGATGTCGCCCGGGAGCTGCGTGTCCGTGTGAAGCGGGCGACCGATGACCTGGGGCTGAGCGCCACCGTCACCTCGGTGCGGCTCGAGGGCCATGACGGCGCCCACCGAGTGCGCGGCGCGAACCCGCCCAAGACGAAGCCGACCCCTGTGCCGATCGCCGCGGAGCGACCGGTCTGGCGCCCGAAGCTGCGCCCCCGACGCTCGCGCGAAACCCCGCCGCCGCCGGGCACGACACCCCCCGGGACCACCACCCCGCCCGATGCGGACGCGTAGATTGGAGGCTGGCGCCGCGGAGGTGCCGCCTTCGGAAGGAGCCCCGAGCCGGTGAGTGACGCCGAGACATCGCCACGGTCGTTCTACGACGAGGTGGGCGGCCACGACACCTTCGTCCGACTCGTGGACGTCTTCTATCGGGAGGTGGCCGCCGATGAGGTCCTGCGCCCGATGTACCCGGAGGAGGACCTCGGACCGGCCAAGGATCGCCTGACGCTGTTCCTCGAGCAGTACTGGGGCGGCCCGACGACCTACAGTCTCCAGCGGGGCCACCCGCGGTTGAGGATGCGCCACGCCCCGTTCCACGTCAATCCCGACGCGCGGGACCGGTGGCTGCGCCACATGCGGACCGCCGTCGACGAACTCCGGCTGCCTCCTCTGCAGGAGGAGACGCTGTGGGATTACCTGCACCGGGCGGCCTTCGCGATGGTGAACACCTTCGAGCCGACGAAGGGGTCGTGATGGCGTCGACGGAGGTCCTGCAGGCCGATGTCCTCGTGATCGGGTGGGGCCTGGCAGGTCTCGTCGCGACCGCCGAGGCGGTGAGCGCGGGAAAGCGCGTGATCCTGCTGGATCAGGAGCCGCGCAGCAACCTCGGCGGTCAGGCCTGGTGGTCTTTCGGCGGCCTCTTCCTGGTGGACTCCCCCGAGCAGCGGCGAATGGGCGTACGGGATTCCCTGGCCCTCGCCGAGCAGGACTGGTGGGGAACGGCCGGCTTCGACAGGCCCGAGGACCTCTGGCCCCGCCGGTGGGCCGAGGCCTACCTCGACTTCGCCGCGGGCGAGAAGCGGGCGTGGTTGCGCGGCAAAGGGATGTCGTTCTTCCCGGTCGTCGGCTGGGCCGAACGCGGAGGCTACGGCGCGACCGGCCCCGGCAACTCCGTCCCGCGATTCCACATCACCTGGGGCACGGGCCCCGGCGTCGTGGCGCCCTTCCTCCGAGACGTCGAACGCGCGGAGGCGGAGGGACGCGTGACGATCCTGCCCCGCCACCGGGTCACGGGGCTCCTCCCCCGCGACGGAGCGATCGGCGGTGCAGAGGGCCAGATCCTCGCACCCTCCGGCTCCGCTCGCGGTCGTCCGAGTTCTCGCGAGGTGGTGGCCGACTTCCAGATCACGGCCGGAGCCACCATCGTCGCGTCGGGAGGGATCGGCGGCAACCACGATCTCGTCCGTCAGGCGTGGCCGGACCGACTGGGCACGCCGCCCGAGCGGATGCTCGCGGGGGTCCCCGCCTACGTCGACGGGTCGATGATTCAGACGGCGGCAGCCTCGGGTGCGCGGGTGATCAACAGCGATCGGATGTGGCACTACGTCGAGGGGCTGCACAACGTCGACCCGGTCTGGCCCGCCCACGGAATCCGCATCCTGCCTGGTCCTTCCTCGCTGTGGCTGGATGCCCGAGGAACCCGCCTCCCCGTGCCGCTGTACCCCGGATTCGACACCCTCGGCACTCTCGCCCACCTGCGCCGGACCGGATTCGATCACTCCTGGTTCGTGCTCTCCTCCCGCATCGTGGAGAAGGAGTTCACGCTGTCGGGCAGCGAGCAGAATCCCGACCTGACCGGCAAAGATCTGCCCCTGCTCATCCGTTCCCGTCTCGGCAAGGGCGCCGCCGGGCCGGTGCAGGCGTTCCTCGACCACGGTGAGGACTTCGTGGTGCGCGACACCCTCGACGATCTGATCGCCGGCATGCAGGCCCTCCCGGGCGGCGACGTCCTGGACGGCGCGTTGGTGCGGCGCGAGGTGGAAGCCCGCGACCGCGAGGTCGAGAACCCCTTCACCAAGGATTCACAGATCGCGATGCTGCGCTCCGCGCGTGCATTCCGAGGTGACCGGCTGATCCGCACCGCCGCGCCGCACCGACTGCTCGACCCCAAGGCGGGCCCCCTCATCGCGGTGCGCCTCGGCGTCGTCACCAGGAAGACCCTCGGCGGTATCGAGACCGATCTCGACGGTCGTGCCCTGGGCGAAGGAGGCTCGGCTGTGCCGGGGCTGTTCGCCGCGGGTGAGGCGAGCGGATTCGGTGGCGGCGGCGTCCACGGATACCGGGCGCTGGAGGGGACGTTCCTCGGCGGATGCCTGTTCAGCGGCCGTGCGGCGGGACGGGGTGCCGCTGCAGCAGTGTGACCCGCGGCGATCTGCGCTGGCTGTTCAGCGGTCCGTGCGACCGGTCGTGCGGACCGCGGTGAGTCCCTCGCGGGGCGGGCGACGGACCAGCACATGCCCGCGCCGAAGACTCAGCCGCGTCCACGACGGTGCGGTGAAGACGCGTACCGTCTCCTCGCCACCGATGAAGCCCAGCCCGAATGCGGCGAAGGCGACGCCGAGCGGCAGATCGGCGAGTTCCTCCGCGGGTGCTCCCCAGACATCCGATCTGATCACGCGCACCACGTCCTCGCCGGCGTCGGCAGGGAGCTTGTTCGCCACGGCCGCCATCCCCCACTGCGCGCGTGATGCGAGATCGGATGCCGCGATGTCTCCACCGGGCACCCACCCACCCTGTGGCGGCGAGATACCCGCCCATGCCGGGGCGAGGGCCGTCGCCGGCAGAGCGAGGGCTCGGGCGTCGGCGGCGTCCACAGCGAGTGACGTCGCGTCCACGACGAAGTCGCACTCCAGTTCGGGGTCGGCGCGGATCGCCCGCATTCCGAGGATGGTGGGCGTGCTGTCGAAGAGCCCTCGCGGCGCCAGCACGGCCGCCCACATCGTCAGGGTTCCCGCGGAGGACCGCAGGCGCACCGCGCCGTCGCCGAGTCGGGCGGCGCGACCGGCGAAGGTGAGGGCATCGGCGACGGCGTCGTGATCGGCGAGAAGAAGGCGCTCGGACATCCGACCTAAACTACCAACGAACGGGCGCCGCGCCCGGACAGGAGGAACAGGCGCGTGACCGAGCCCGAACACCCGGCGCACCCGGATCCGGGACACGGCGGATCCGACGCCGACCCCGTTGCGTCCATGCTCGCCGTTCTCGATCTCGAGGACTCCTCAGCTCGGACCACGGAAGACATCTTCACCGGGGTGTCGCAGCGGATGCCGCTCGGCCGCGTCTACGGCGGTCAGGTGCTGGCGCAGTCGCTCGTCGCCGCCGAGCGCACCATCCCCGAAGGCCGGACGGTCCATTCGATGCACGGCTACTTCCTCCGTCCCGGCGACGCAGGTCAGGGGATCACCTTCTCGGTGGACCGCATCCACGACGGCAGATCCTTCTCCACGCGACGCACACAGGCCTTCCAATCGGGAGTACCGATCTTCTCCGCGATCGCGTCCTTCCAGGACGACGATCCCGGGCTCGAACACCAGACGGGCCTCCCCGACGACCTTCCCGCTCCGGAGGATCTGCCCGACATCGAGGAGCAGCTGACCGGCCTGCACCCGATGTCCAAGCGGCTTTTCACCGATCGCCCCGTCGACGTTCGCCACGTGCCGTCGTCGATCTACATGCGGGTGGAAGGCGAGTGGGCACCCCGGCAGGCGGTGTGGCTGCGCACCCGCCGCGCGCTGCCGGATGAACCCGGCCTGCACCGGGCCGTCCTGGCCTACCTCAGCGACCTGACCATTCAGGAATCGATCCTGCGAGCTCACGGGGTCGCCTGGGCGACACCGGGACTGAAGGTGGCGAGCCTCGATCACGCGATGTGGTGGCATCGTCCGGCACGGGTCGACGAGTGGCTCGTGTACGTGCAGGAATCGCCGAGCGCCCGCGGCGGCCGGGGCCTCGCGCAGGGCAGGATCTTCACCCGCGACGGCGTGCTCGTCGCGAGCGTGGCTCAGGAGGTCATGGTTCGGGTGCCGAACACGGACGGCTGACTTCCCCGCGCGGCGTCGTCTAGCGGCGGTGCGCGTAGACGAGCGGCGGACCGACGTACGGCTCCCACGCCGCCCGCTCCTCGGCGCTCAGCCGGAGCGGGGCGCCGGAACGGGCGTCGACCTTGACCACGACCGTCGTCGCGCGCGCATAGATCGTCTGGGCTCCGTCGGGCGCGGCGGTCTCACGGGGGCTGCACACCTCGTAGCAGACCTCGATGCTCGAGCCGCCCAGCCTGCCGAACCACATCTGCACATCGAGAGGGTGGCGCTGGTACGGCACCGGCGCCAGGTACTCGATCTCCTGACGAGCGATCAGCGTGAGGACACCGGCGGAGATGCCGGAGGACAGCACCGCCGTGTCGGGGGCCGTCTCGCCGGGATCGGGAAGCCAGAATGCTCGGACACGCGCCTCTTCGAGAAGCTTCAGCATCGCTGTGTTGTTGACGTGGTTGAACGCGTCGAGATCCCCCCAGCGCAGGGGGATCGGGATGTGCAGCCGGAGGCCGAACGGTGTCGTCTCGGTGGCGACGACGGGTTCAGTCACGGGTGAGCTTGCGGTAGGCCGAGCGGTGCGGGGTCGCGGCGTCGGGGCCGAGCCGATCGATCTTGTTCTGCTCATAGGCATCGAAGTTGCCCTCGAACCAGTACCACTTGTCGGGGTGCTCCTCGGTGCCCTCGTACGCCAGGATGTGGGTGGCGATCCGGTCGAGGAACCACCGGTCGTGGGTGATGACCACGGCGCAACCGGGGAATTCCAGCAGGGCGTTCTCCAGCGACTGGAGCGTCTCGACATCGAGGTCGTTGGTCGGCTCGTCGAGGAGGAGCAGGTTGCCGCCCTCTTTCAGCGTCAGCGCGAGATTCAGGCGGTTCCGCTCGCCTCCGGAGAGCACGCCGGCCTTCTTCTGCTGGTCGGGCCCTTTGAAACCGAACTTCGACACGTACGCACGGGAGGGGATCTCCGTCTTGCCGACCGTGATGATGTCCAGACCGTCGGAGACGACTTCCCACAGCGTCTTCTCGGGATCGATGTTGGCGCGGGACTGGTCGACGTAGCTGATCTTGACCGTTTCGCCGATCTTCAGCGATCCGCCGTCGAGCGGCTCCAAGCCGACGATCGTCTTGAACAGGGTGGTCTTGCCGACGCCGTTGGGACCGATGACACCGACGATGCCGTTGGGCGGGAGGCTGAAACTCAGCCCGTCGATGAGCGATCGATCACCGAAACGCTTCTGCAGGTTCTTCGCCTCGATCACGATGCCGCCCAGACGCGGTCCCGGCGGAATCTGGATCTCCTCGAAGTCGAGCTTCCGGGTGCGATCGGCCTCGGCCGCCATCTCCTCGTAGCGCGCGAGGCGGGCTTTGGACTTTGCCTGCCGGCCCTTGGCATTGGAGCGGACCCACTCCAGCTCCTCCTTGAGGCGCTTGGCGAGTTTGGCGTCCTTCTTGCCCTGCACCTCCAGCCGCTCGCCCTTCTTCTCCAGGTAGGTCGAGTAGTTGCCCTCGTACCCGATGAGGCGACCGCGGTCGACTTCGGCGATCCACTCGGCCACGTTGTCGAGGAAGTAGCGATCGTGGGTGATGGCGATGACGGCGCCGGGATACTTCTGGAGGTGCTGCTCCAGCCAGAGCACACTCTCGGCGTCGAGGTGGTTGGTGGGCTCATCCAACAGCAGGAGATCGGGCTTCTGCAGCAGAAGCTTCGTCAATGCGACCCGACGCTTCTCACCCCCCGACAGCGGCGCGATCGCGGCCTCTCCGGGCGGGGTACGGAGCGCGTCCATGGCCTGCTCGAGCTGGGAGTCGAGGTCCCAGGCATCGGCGGCATCGATCTCCTCCTGCAACGTGCCCATCTCGGCCAGAAGAGCATCGAAGTCGGCATCGGGATCGGCCATCAGAGCGGAGATCTCGTTGAACCGGTCGAGCTTGGCCTTGATGGCGATTCCGTCCTGGATGTTCTCCAGCACCGTCTTGGACTCGTCCAGCTCGGGCTCCTGCATGAGGATCCCGACGGAGAATCCGGGACTGAGCTTGGCCTCGCCGTTCGAGGGCGTGTCCAGACCCGCCATGATCTTGAGGATCGTGGACTTCCCCGCCCCGTTGGGGCCGACCATTCCGATCTTCGCCCCCGGGAGGAAGGCCATCGTGACGTCGTCGAGGATCAGCTTGTCGCCGACCGCCTTGCGTGCCCGGACCATCGAGTAGATGTATTCAGCCATACCGTTCGCAGCTTCCCTTCGCGTCCCGACGTCAGCGTCCCAGCCTAGCCGGTCGGTTCTGCCGCCCCACGATCACCCGCCCCTGGGGGTCGGTCTGCCACTCACCAATCGATCGGGCGCGTCTCGCCCAGAAGGCACGCTCCGTCTGGAAGCGCCCCGAGCACGGTCGCGACCGGCTCGCCGGTGGCCTCACCCACTTGGCCGATCAGGCACTGCTCTCCCCATCGAACCGATACTTGAATGCTCTCGGCGGGGTTGCCCACGGTGGACGTGTCCGCGGTGACCTGCATCGCGCCCTTGTCGAATCCGCCGGCCGCCAACGCGTCGACGTACGCCCTGCCGGCGCCGCGTCCGTCGCTGTTCCACACCGATTGGATGATCTGGGAGAAGTACGGCAGATTGTCCTCCGCCGACCCATCGGGGAGCAGGCTCGGGCCGACCGGGGTGGGTGCGGCCGACGGCGTCGCTTCTGCGACGGGACCTGTCGGAGTCGCAGGGGGACCGGGAGTCGGCGTCGGGGTGCACGCCGTCAGCAGCAGCGCGACGGCCGCGCCGAGCACGACACCCTGGTGCCGCGGTGAAAGGCGCAGACGACGACGGCCGGCGTGGTGGTCCGGTTTCCGCAGAGGCACGCGCCGAGTCTACGTCGTGGCCTCACCGGCTCCTCGCGCCCGACCTCAGAAGGGTGTCTCCCCGGCCACCGACAGAATCGGGGCGCCGGAACCGGGGCCGTCGGTGTCGCCCTCGGAGGAGCCGTCGCGGGAACCCGGGGTACTCGTCGCCCACCCGTCGGTCGGCGTCTCAGAGGTCACCTCGGCGGGAACGCCGGGGGCGGCCCATCCATCCGCCGGGGCCGCGTCGGCCGCGGGTCGCGACGCGGTGGAACGCGTGAAACGCGACGTGCCGAACTTCAAGTCGTGCCCGATCGCGTCGGCCTCCAGCTCGACGGTCGTCCCCCTGCGCGTTCCGTTGTCCCATTCCCGCACCTTCAGCCGGCCGGTCACGATGACGCGGTCGCCGCGGCTGAGCGAGAGCACGGCGTGTTCGGCCAGCTGCCGGAACAACTGGACGGTGTAGTAACTGGTCTCGCCGTCGACCCACTGGCCCGTCGCTCTGTCCAGGCGCCGGTTCGAGGTCGCCACGCGGAACGAGGTCACGGCGACCCCGTCGAGGATCTTCTTGTGCTCGGGGATCGTCGCGATGTTGCCGGTGAGGGTGATGGTGTCTGTCATGATGCTCCTTCGTCGTGTGGATGTTCGGCTGTGCCGGTGCCCGGGTGCCCGGCGGACACCGGCACGACTTCATGGTGACGACGATGAAGACGGCCGCGGCGAGCCCCCCTTCGATCGGTGGAGAAACGCCGCTCAGACGGGGTTGTGCAGGAGAGGAGTGCGATGTCGGAGGCCGTAGTTATCTTCGATCCAGGAGGTAGTCATGACCACTCTCACCGACCGCGCGAGGTCCCTCGCAGAACCGACGTCGCATCTCGGCTTGCGGCTCGTCGATGCCGGCGGGCGGATGTGGCGGGTCGTCGACCGTGGCGGACGCATCGTCGGTCACATTCAGACCTTCCGCGATGCGGACGTGCCGCCGTTCCACGCCCTCCGCTACTCGACGCGGATCCGGCGCTTCTTCGAACTGGGGCGGTTCTGGACCTTGGACGACGCGGTGTCGTGCCTCCACTACTCCCGGTGACGGCCTCAGACCATCGCTTCTTCGCGCAGCAGCGTCGGAGGCGCGGCCCGGGAGACGGTCGACCACGATTCGACCAGGATGTCCGCCGCCCGGATCAGCGTTTCCGGAGCTGCGGTGAAAGGCACCCGGAGGTATCGGTCGTGTCCGCCGTCGACCGAGAACCGGGGTCCCGACGTGAGCAGCAGGCCACGATGGCGAGCGTCCATGACGAGCGCCGCACTGAGGGGTGCATCCATTTCGATCCACAGGGAGACCCCGCCCCGTGGTTGGGGAACGGTGAAGCGCGGCAACCGCTCGCGAAGTGCGGCGATGATCACGTCCCTCCCCTCCCGCAACATATGCCGGCGCTGAGCGACCACATCGCCGAAACGGTCCAGGACAGCCGCCGCGACGACCTGCTCCAGCTCGGGCGTTCCGAGATCCTGCGCACTGCGCAGCGCGACGAGACGGCGGATCAACCCCGGTGCCGCACGAATCCATCCGACGCGGAGCCCGCCCCAGACCGTCTTGCCGAGTGAACCGATGCGGATCACCAGACTCGGATCGATCCGGTCGAAGCCGCGGGCGAGAGGCCCTCGGTCGATGTCCAGATCGGCCGTGGTCTCGTCGAGGATCAGCGTGGTCCCCGCGCGCTCGGCCCCGCGTGCGAGGGCGTCGCGCTCTGCCGCACTCATCGACCGACCCGTCGGATTGTGGAAGTCGGGCATCAGATACGCCGCCACCGGGAGCGTCCGTTGTGAGACCTGCGCCGCTCGTTCGATGTCCCATCCCTCCCGGACGGTGACCGGAACCGCGGTCAGTCGCCCACCCGCCTGCCGCAGCGCCTCCGCCGCGTGCGGATAGGTGGGGGTCTCGACGAGCACGCGGTCGCCGCGCGTGATCAGAGCGCGGGCGAGGAGATGAATCGCACTCTGCGCACCGGTGGTGATGAGGATCTCATCCGGGGAGGTCGCAAGGCCCCGCGCGGCATACTGCTCGGCTACCCGCAGTCGGAGCTCGTGCCGTCCGACGATGTCGTAGCCGGTGCGGGCGACGATCGTGGGCGCGTCGACCACCGTTTCGGCGATGAGACCGGCCAGACCCGGCCACGCGGCCGGGCTCGCCTGCTGGAGATCGATGTCATCGCGGTGGACATCGGAGGTGATGCCGGGGTCCCTCCTGAGAAGAGGGAGGGTGATGCTGCCCGATCCGCGCACGCTGTGGATGTGACCGGTGTCGCGCAGGCTCCGGTAGGCGGCGGCGACCGTGCTGCGGCTCAGGCCCAGAACCCCGGCCAGTTCCCGCTCGGCGGGCAGAGATGTGCGCGGCGCCAGTCGGTTGTCCAAGCACAGGAGTCGGATGCCGTCGGCCAACGCCTCGTAGGTGGGTTCTCGTGTGCGCCATCCCCCGAGAGCGTGGGAAAGGGAGCGCGCCGAGATGCGGGAATCCATCCATCCACTTTAGTTCGATTGGCATGTTTGCTGCAGTCCAATGAGATGCTGAGATGACAGGGTGATCAATCGCGTGTTCCGACTCCTCACCGGCCTCGTCCTGTACGGCGCCGGATGCGCACTCACGATCGAGGCGGGTCTGGGTGTCGACCCGTGGACCGTGTTCGCCGAGGGACTCTCCCGCCAATCCGGGCTCGGGATCGGGTGGGTGACCAATCTCGTCGGACTCGGCGTTCTTCTCCTGTGGATCCCGCTGCGCCAACGGCCGGGAGTCGGGACCGTCGCCAACATCCTGCTCGTCGGCACGAGCATGCAGGTCGTGCTCGGTCTCATCCCGGCCGCGCCGAACCACATCGTGGCGCAGGCCGCCCTGCTCGTCGGCGGCATCCTCATCGTGGCGGTCGGGTGCGGCTTGTACATCGGCGCCCGCTTCGGGCCGGGCCCGCGCGACGGTCTCATGACCGGCATGCACGCACGATTCGGCTGGCCCGTCTGGGCGTGTCGGGGCGGCGTCGAACTCAGCGTGCTGCTGATCGGCTGGCTGCTCGGGGGGACGGTGGGCGTCGGCACCGTGGTGTTCGCCGTGGCGATCGGACCGCTGGTCCACATCACGCTGCCGATGTTCGACACCGCCCGCAGAAGCGGTTCCGCGGAGTCCTCCACCGGCGGCGCTGGTCGCGACACGACGCTGACCGCTGTCGACGCCACACGCGACGCGTGAACAGGAGTCGACGCGCGCGAGGTCAGTCCGCGGTCGTCGGGACTCGGTTCGTCGGGACTCAGTGCTCCTCGAAGGTCGGCCAGGCGCTCCCCGGCCGCATCCGGGCGTGCAGGGCGTTCTTGGCGACGTCCATGGTCGGGTAGGTGCCGGCCGTCTCTTCGGCGCCCGCCATCGTCACGGTGTAGCCATCGCCGGACTTGCGGATGCTTCCCACCACCCCGCCCGTCCCGTAGGCCACCCAGAGGGTCGAGTGCGTGTCGGTTGTGCTCATCGTCGAACTCCTTCCGATGCTCCGACGCTACGCCTCCGCCCGGCCCGCCGCCAGAGGTCGGGAGCGATTCCGGCCCTCCCTTGTTGGCCGCTACCCTTGTCTGGCGACCCCCAGTAGCTCAGTGGATAGAGCAGCGGCCTTCTAATCCGCCGGTCGCACGTTCGAATCGTGCCTGGGGGACCGACTGTCCGCGAATCGGAGCGGGGTGTGCGCCCGTCATTAGGATGGGCCCATGGTGGGTGCTTCGGAGAATGACCGGCTCGTGTGGATCGACTGCGAGATGACCGGCCTCGACCTCGCGGTCGACGAGCTCGTCGAGATCGCGATCGTGGTCACGGACTTCGAGCTGCGACCGTTGGATCCGGGATTCCAGGTCGTCATCAAGCCGGACGCCTCCGCGATGGAGAACATGAGCGATTTCGTGCGCACCATGCACGAGACCTCGGGCCTTCTGCAGGAGATCCCCGGCGGTGTCACGGTTGCCGACGCGGAGTTCCAGGCGTTGGAGTACATTCAGCGCTTCGCCCCGCAGGAGGGCAAAGCCCCGTTGGCCGGCAACACCATCGGAACGGACAGGATGTTCCTGGCGAAGTACATGCCGCGTGTCGATCGATGGCTGCACTATCGCAACGTCGACGTCTCCAGCATCAAGGAGCTCTCGCGTCGCTGGTATCCCCGTGCCTACATCCACGCACCGGCGAAGAACGGCGGCCATCGCGCGCTCGCTGACATCCGCGAGTCGATCACCGAGTTGGCCTACTACCGGCAGGCGGTCTTCGTGCCCGAACCTGGACCGACCAGCGACGGAGCCCGTGCGGCGGCCGCATCCGTGGTGTCGGCGTTCTCCCCCGGTGTATGAGAGAATCGTTGGGTTGTCCCGCCGATGCGGGACCGCGGTGGCTGTAGCTCAGTCGGTAGAGCACCTGGTTGTGGTCCAGGGGGCCGCGGGTTCAAGTCCCGTCAGCCACCCCAATCTCGCAGGCCTTCTGGGCCCGTATCGTGGAGTCATGCTCGAGATGGATGCGGATGCTTTCGAGCGTCTCGTGATCGAAGAGCTCGATCTCCTCCCCGACGACATGGTCGACGGTCTCGACAACGTCGTCTTCGTGGTCGAGGACCGGCCTGAGGATCCCGCACAGGAGTTGCTCGGCCTGTACGAGGGTTGGGCGTTGACCGAGCGTGATCGGTACGGCATGGGAGAACTGCCCGACCGCATCGTGCTGTACCGCGAACCCCACCTCGCCGCATGCGCTGACGAGCAGGCTCTGCGACATGAGGTGCACACCACCCTCGTCCATGAGATCGCCCATTTCTACGGCATCGACGACGACAAGCTGCACGAGCTCGGGTGGGCGTGATGGCGTCGACGACGCAGACTCAGGAGCGCCTCGACCAGCTGATCGAGGAGAGGACGACTGGTCCGTGGCAGACGGTGGTCTGGAATGATCCTGTCAACCTGATGAGCTACGTCACCCATGTCTTTCGCGAGTACTTCGGATTTCCCGCGGCCACGGCCGAGCGGCTCATGCTCGCCGTCCACCACGTGGGTCATGCCGTCGTGGCCGAGGGGGCGCGGGAGCAGATGGAATTGCACACCCAGGCGATGCACGACTACGGCCTGTGGGCGACCGTGAGAAGGGCTCCCGCCGCGTGAACACCGTCCCTCTCGTTCTGCAGATCATGCGCCTGGAGGCGACCCATCTCGGTGATCTGGTCGACCAGTTCGCCGAGCTCGTCAGCGACCCCTCGGAGGGCGACCCCGCCGTGCTCCGGCTCGTCCCCGATGCGTACACCGACGATCCCGAGGCGGCTCGAGAGTTCCGCGACGTCACCGAACGAGACCTCCTTCACCGTCGGCACAGGGATGCACAGCTCGTGAAAATCAGTCTGTCTCCGGCGGCGACACTCGCATCCGTCACCACGGCGGGGGCCGAGGGCTGGGAAGAGGTCGATCTCGTTCTGGACCCCGACACCGTGCAGGCATGGATGCGAACCCTCGCTGCCGTGAGACTCGTCATCGCGTCCCGGCTCGGCATCACCGACGAAGATCAGCACGATGACGGCGATCCGCGGTTCGGCGTGTACGACTGGTTGGGCTATCGCCTGGAAGGCCTGATCCGGGCCATCGAGAACGCGGAGACCGCCGAGCGCTGAAAGCTCAGGGGATCGCGAAGACGTGGGTGGCCAGCTGAGCCGGCCCGTCCTCAACCAGGTGCCGCTCCTCTTGTCGGGCCCACCTGTCCCAATGGGGCCGGTACGTGTCACCGTCGCGCGAGAGGGCGCGGTCTCTGCGAGCTCGCGCGGGGGATTCGAGCCAGATGCGGATGTCGGCGAGCGGCGCGGTGCCCGCAGTCAACAGCCCCGATCCCTCGACGATGAGCGGCAGCGACGGGTCGACGGCATGGGCCTCGGCGTACTCCCCCCGCTCCCAGTCCCAGCGTTGCCAGACACCGATGAGACCTCGCGCGTGCGGCCGGAGTATCGCCTCCTGCGCCGTCCGCACCCCCTCCGCCAGCCCGTCCCAGCCGGGATAGAGCGCGTCGAGCGCAACGGATTGGACCCGCCCGCGAAGAGGCCACGCGGCGATGAGCTCTCGCGCGAGGGAGGTCTTCCCCGCGCCGCTGCGGCCGTCGATCAGGATCACCGGGTTCGCTGCGGCGACGGAGAGGACGGCGTCGCGCGTGTGCTCGACCGCTGCCGTCAGTGCCCGCCCGACCGGGTCGGACTCACTTCTTGAGCGCGCGGATGACACGGCTGAGCGCGCGACCGGCCACCCAGACGAAGGGGATCCCGACCGCCAGGAGCGAAACGACGTTCGGCTCGAATCGCAGGTCGTCACCGCGACGGATGTAGGCACCGAGCGGAATCGCGTAGCCGCCGCCACCACCTCCGCCGTTTCCGGCTTCGTCGGATCCACCCCCGAAGGCGGTCCAGGTGAGGGCGACCGGGACCAGGCGGACACCGTCGACGTCCTGCTGCTCGCCGTAGACGGATGTGACGCCGAAGTCCGCGGACTGCTTGCCGAGGTCGAGTGCGATGTTGGGCATGCCCCCACGCTACTCGGCGCCACCTTCATTGCCCAGTCTTGCGCCGATCCTTGACGTGACCGTCAAGAAGCGTCGCACGGGTGATGCTTCCACGTCCGAACTTCGCGGCAGCGCCGTCGAGGACCCCCTCGACCCGCCGCCAGTCGTCGTCATCGTCCCACAGCGTCGGCACTGCGGTCGCGGAGGGTCGGAGCTTCTCGGCCCGGACGCCGAGCAGCCGAATCGGGCCGCGTCGATCGAGAGCGTCGAACAGGTCGATGGCAGCCGCCCCGATGCGCTGCCCGACCGCCGTCGTCTCCGGCAGGGCCTGCGCACGCGTCACGGTGCTGAAGTCGGCGAAGCGCACCTTGATCGACACCGTCCCGGCTTCCCAGCCGGATTCCCTCAGACGCGCGCCGACGCGATCGGCAAGGCGGCGCAGCTCGACCCGCAGGACACCAGGGTCGTCGATGTCGTCGGCGAAGGTCTCTTCATGTCCGACGCTCTTCTCGACCCGTGTCGTCTCGACCTCACGTGGGTCGACACCCTGGGCCAGCTGGCGGACGCGAGCACCGAGCGCAGCACCGAGCACGCGATCGATCATCGCCGGAGGAGAGTCGATGATGTCGGCGACCGTGCGGATGCCGCGCGCCGCCAGCGCGTCGGTCGCCTTGGGGCCGACGCCCCACAGCTCACTCACCCTGCGACCGGCGAGAAAACGGGTCGTCGCTGCTTCGGGAACGATGAGGAGACCGTCCGGTTTGCTCAGCGTGGACGCCATCTTCGCCACATGCTTGGTGGCTGCGGCGCCCACGGAGCAGGGAAGTCCGACCTCGTCGCGCACCCGCGCACGCAGGAGGCGGGCGACATCGCCCGGACTCCCCCACAGTCGCCGCACCCCGCGCACATCCAAGAAGGCTTCGTCGATGGACAGGGGCTCGACCAGAGGCGTGATCTCGTGGAAGAGCGCCATGACCGCGGCCGAAAGCTCGAGGTAACGCGGGAACCGCGGGGGGATCACCAACGCGGCAGGGCAGAGTCGGAGCGCCTGCGAGACCGGCATCGCCGAGCGCACGCCGAAGCGCCGCGCCTCGTAGGAAGCGCTGGAAACGACGGAGCGGCTCTCAGGGGCCCCGATGATCAGCGGCTTGCCACGCAGGGTCGGGTCATCCAGCACCTCGACGGAGGCGTAGAACGCATCCATGTCGACGTGGAGGATGCCGGCCCCCGTGTCATCTGCACCCTCCGGTGAGACGAGCCGGCCGCTGCCGTCACCGCGACCCATGCGTCCATTGTCGGCGAAGCCGCCGACATCCGGTCACTGAGACGCGCGCTCGAGGATCAGCTCACGCACGCGCGCGGCATCCGCCTGTCCTCGCATCGCCTTCATGACCGCACCGATCACCGCTCCGGCGGCCTGGACCTTGCCGTCGCGGATCTTGGCCAGCACGTCCGGCTGCGCAGCCAGCGCCTCGTCGATCGCGGCGATCAACGCGGTGTCGTCCGAGACGACCGCGAGGCCCCGCGAGGTCACGACGTGCGCCGGGTCTCCCTCTCCGGCGATCACACCCTCGAGCACCTGGCGCGCCAGCTTGTCGGTGAGCGTCCCCTCGTCGACCAGCCGCTGGAGCTCGGCGACCTGCGCGGGGGTGACGAGCGCTCCCGGCTCTCGGCCATCGGCATTGGCGATACGGCTGATCTCGCTCATCCACCACTTGCGGGCGGCGGCAGGCGTCGCGCCGGCTGCGACGGTGGCCTCGACTTCGCTCAAGAGGCCGGCATTGACCACTCCCCGGAACTCGATGTCCGCGAAACCCCAGTCCGACCTCAGACGCCGGCGGCGCACGACGGGCTGCTCCGGCAGGGCCGCGCGCAGCTCCTCGATGAGCGACTCCGCGGGGGCGACGGGAAGCAGGTCCGGCTCGGGGAAGTACCGGTAGTCGTCCGCGTCGGACTTCGGCCGACCCGGCGAGGTCGTGCCGGTGTCCTCGTGCCAGTGGCGTGTCTCCTGTGTGATCGTCCCGCCTGCGGCGAGGATCGCCGCCTGACGCTGGATCTCGTAGCGGACGGCCCGCTCGACCGACCGCATCGAGTTGACGTTCTTCGTCTCGGTGCGCGTTCCGAGCTTCTCCTGACCACGGGGACGCAGCGAGACATTGGCGTCGCAGCGGAGGTTCCCCCGCTCCATCCGCGCGTCCGAGATGCCCAACGCGAGCACGATGTCGCGGATGGTCTGGACATAGGCCTTGGCGATGTCGGGCGCTCGGTGCTCCGCTCCGAAGATCGGCTTCGTGACGATCTCCACCAGGGGCACGCCGGCACGGTTGTAGTCGACGAGGGAGTACTCCGCCCCCTGGATGCGGCCGGTCGATCCGCCGACGTGCGTGAGCTTGCCGGCATCCTCCTCCATGTGGGCGCGCTCGATCGGAACGGTCACGACCGTCCCGTCCTCCAGCTCGACCTCGACAGAACCCTCGAACGCGATCGGCTCGTCATACTGAGAGATCTGATAGTTCTTGCCGAGGTCGGGGTAGAAGTAGTTCTTCCGCGCGAATCTGCTCGATGGTGCGATCTGGCATCCGAGGGCGAGCCCGAGACTGATCGAGGCGCGTACGGCCTCCTCGTTGACGACGGGCAGAGCGCCGGGAAGCCCCATGTCGACCGGGGCGACCAGCGTGTTCGGCGCCGCATCGTGGTTGGTGCTGTTCGCGGGGTTGGGTGCGCCTGAGAACATCTTCGTGCGGGTGTTCAGTTCGACGTGCACCTCGAACCCGAGCACAGGCTCGAAACGCTCCAGGGCTTCGTCGAAGTCCATCAGCTTGTCGCGACCCATCAGGCGACCCCTCCCCGCAGCGGCATGCGGTCCAGCAGGGGACCACCCCATTCATCGACCAGTAGCGCCTCGACCGCAGCCCCGACCCGATACAGCCTCGCGTCCTCACGGGCGGGAGCCAGGAACTGGATCCCCACCGGCAGCCCGTCCTCGGGTGCAAGACCCGCAGGGATCGAGATCCCGGGGACACCCGCAAGGTTCGCCGGAATGGTGGTGACGTCGTTGAGGTACATCTGCAGCGGATCGTCGAGCTTCTCGCCGAGCCGGAACGCCGTCGTGGGAGCCGAGGGAGTGGCCAGCACGTCGACCTGCGCGAAGGCGGCGTCGAAGTCCGACTGGATGAGGGTGCGGACCTTCTGCGCGCTGCCGTAGTACGCGTCGTAATAGCCCGCGGACAGCGCATACGTGCCGAGGATGACGCGTCGCTTCACCTCGTCGCCGAACCCGGCCTCGCGCGTGGCCGCCATGACCTCTTCGACGGTCGCCCCGACATGGGGGATCACACGCATGCCGAACCGGACCGAGTCGAACTTGGCCAGGTTGCTCGATGCCTCCGCAGGAAGGATGAGGTAGTAGGCCGCGACCCCGTACTCGAAGTGCGGGGCACTGACCTCGACGATCTCGGCACCCTGCGCCGCCATGGCGTCGAGGGTCTCTCGGAAGCGCGAAGAGACGCCCGGCTGGAATCCGCTGTCGGGAAGCTCGGAGATGACGCCGACCCGGAGTCCGCGCAGGACCTCCCCCGATGCGCCGTCGCGTGCCGCGGCGGCGAAAGACGGCCAGGTCTGCTCGAGCGACGTGGCATCGTGCGGGTCGTGGCCGCCGATGACGTCGTGAAGCAGTCCGGCGTCGAGAACCGTCCGCGTTACCGGGCCGACCTGGTCGAGGCTCGATGCGAGCGCGATGGCGCCGTACCGCGATACCCCGCCGTAGGTGGGCTTCATGCCCACGGTCCCCGTGACGTGCGCGGGCTGGCGAATGGAGCCGCCGGTATCGGATCCGAGCGCCAGAGGCGCCTCGAACGCGGCGACCGCGGCGGCCGAGCCACCACCGGAACCACCGGGAATCCGGTCGAGATCCCAAGGGTTGCGCGTGGGTCCGTACGCGGAGTGCTCCGTGGAGGAGCCCATCGCGAACTCGTCCATGTTCGTCTTGCCGAGCGGCACCATCCCGGCGGCACGGGCACGGGCGACCACGGTGGCGTCGTAGGGCGACATGTACCCCTCGAGGATCCGTGACCCGCTGGTCGAGGGCATGTCGGTTGTGACCAGGACGTCCTTGATCGCCAGGGGCACACCCGCCAGCGGACCGAGCTCCTCGCCTGCGGCTCGTCGTCGATCGATGTCCTCGGCCACCTCGAGGGCACGGTCGTTGACGTGGAGGAAGGCGTGGACATCCCCGTCGACCTCGCGGATGCGGTCGAGGTGCGCACCGGTCGCCTCGACACTGGACATCTCGCCGCTCCTCAACCGCGACGCGAGGTCGGCGGCGGTGAGACGGATGATCTCGCCGGCCGCGCTCACTGCTCCTCCCCCAGGATGGCGGTGACCCGGAAGCGATTGTCGGCGGCTTCGGGGGCGTTCTGCAGCACCTGCTCGACGGTCAGGACATCGGCGGGGACATCCTCACGGAACACGTTCTGCAGGGGAATGGGGTGGCTGGTGGCCACCACATCGGCGGTCGCGACCTCGGACACCTTCGCGATGTTGTCGACGATGACGTCGAGCTGGCCGGTGAGGCGCGCCACTTCCCCTTCGCTCAGCTGGATGCGGGCGAGCACGCCGAGATGGCGAACGAGGTCGGGTGTGATTTCAGACACGCGAACAGTTTAGGTGCTCGCTCCGTCGGCCTCCGGTCCGTGCCGGGCGACGGGAGGTGCCTGCGCAGCGTCGTAGAGTGTCGGGCGTGACGACGTACGACCCGCCCCGTCCGTGGATCGCCAGCTACGCCGAGGGGGTTCCCTCGGACCTCCCCGAGGTAACGGGGTCGCTCGTCGACATCATCGACACCGCGGCGCGTGAGAATCCCGATGCGCCGGCGCTGGAGTTCTTCGGACGAGAGACGACCTACCGCCAGCTTCACGCGCAGATCATCGCCGCCGCCGAAGGATTGCGACGGCGCGGGGTGAAAGCGGGCGATGCGGTGGCGATCGTGCTGCCGAACTGTCCGCAGCACATCGTCGCCTTCTACGCCGTCCTCCGGCTCGGTGCGGTGGTCGTGGAACACAACCCGCTCTACACCGCGCGGGAGCTGCGCACCCAGTTCCAGGATCACGGAGCCCGTCACGCGATCGTCTGGAGCAAGGTCGTCGACACCGTTCGCGCGTTCCCCGACGATCTCGGGATTCAGACCCTGGTGTCGGTCGAGATCCGTCGCGCCATGCCGTGGCGCACCCGCGTCGCCCTGCGACTTCCGGTCGCGCGAGCCCGTGAGGCGCGGATGGCACTGGACTCCCCGCTCGCTCGGCGCGCGGCGTCGGTGCAACGGTGGGAGGACCTGACCGCCGACGGCCCGCTCGCCCCCGAGCACGCAGGTCCCGACACCGACGATCTCGCGATCCTGCAGTACACCAGCGGCACGACCGGCTCGCCCAAGGGCGTGCGACTGACCCACCGCAACCTTCTCGCCAACGCCGCGCAGGCCCGCTCCTGGGTGCCGGAGATCAGGCGCGGAGAGGGATGCGTCGTGTACGCCGTCCTCCCGATGTTCCACGCGTACGGTCTCACGCTGTGCCTCACCTTCGCCATGTCGATGGCCGCCCGGCTCGTTCTGTTCCCCCGCTTCGATCCCGACCTCGTGCTGGCGGTGACGAAGAAGCGGCCCGCGACCTTCCTCCCCCTCGTTCCCCCCATCGCCGAACGGCTGCTCGCATCCGCCGAGGCCGCCGGGGTTTCTCTGGAGGGGACGCAGGTCGCCATCTCGGGCGCGATGGCCCTCCCCCACGAACTGGTCGTGCCCTTCGAGCGGGCCAGCGGTGGCTACCTCGTCGAAGGCTACGGACTCAGCGAGTGTTCTCCGGTCCTCATGGCCAACCCCGTGGCGACCCACCGCAAGCCCGGGAGCGTCGGCCTTCCTCTGCCGGGCACCGAGTGCCGGGTGGTGGATCCCGATGACCCTCGCACCGATGTGCCGCAGGGCGCGCCCGGGGAGCTCGTCGTGCGGGGACCGCAGGTGTTCGACGGCTACCACGGGCGTCCGGAGGAGACCGAGCAGGTGTTCGTCGACGGCTGGTTCCGCACCGGTGACATCGTCACGATCGACGACGAGGGCTTCGTCAGGATCGTCGACCGGATCAAAGAGCTCATCATCACGGGTGGTTTCAACGTGGCGCCCACTGAAGTCGAGAACGCCCTGCGCCAGCATCCCCGGGTGAGCGACGCAGCAGTGGTCGGTCTCCCCTCGACTCACTCGGGCGAGGATGTCGTCGCCGCGGTCGTCGTGTCGGGCACCGATCCGCTGGATCCGGAGGAGGTCAGAGGCTTCGCGCGCGGGATCCTCACGGCATACAAAGTGCCGCGCCGGGTGCTCGTCGTCGAGGAGCTGCCGCGTTCGCTGATCGGCAAGGTGCAGCGACGTCAGGTGCGGGCGCGGCTTCTCGAGACGATGAATGCGGGCCGGGCAGACGCCGACTGATCACGACGAGGAGTCGTCCACGTCCGCGAGGGCGGAGGGTCCTTCGGTCACGAGCAGGTGGAACTGCGCGGCGTCGATGACCCGAAGGCCGAGCTCTTCCGCCTTCGCCAGCTTCGACCCGGCCCCTGGGCCGGCCGCAACGAAGTCGGTCTTCTTCGACACCGACGACGCCGCCTTCCCCCCGGCGCGCAGGATCGCCTCTTGGGCGCCCTCCCGGGTGTAGCCCTCGAGGGTTCCGGTGGCGACGACGGTGACACCGTCGAGGACGCCGCCGGCGATGGCTGCGGCCCCCGGACCAGGATGACCCGGGGTCGCCAGCTGCGCACCGGCCGCCTCCCACCGCTCGACGATCTCGCGATGCCAGTCGACGGCGAACCATTCCGTCACCGCATCGGCGATGATCCCGCCGACGCCGTCGACGGCGGCGAGGTCGTCGCGCGACGCGTCCCGGATCGCGCGTATCGAACCGAACCACTGCGCCAGGGCGCGCGCCGCGACGGGACCGACGTGGCGGATGCTGAGGGCGACGAGAAACCGCCACAGCTCCTTGGTCTTGGCGCGTTCCAGATTGGCCAGGAGCTCCTGGGCTGCTCGCGAGACGATGTGGACGGCGTCGCCGTCGAACTCGCCGTCGGGGTCGAAGGGCGGGTCGGACTTCTTGCGCTGACGGCGGAAGGGTGAGCGGGTGTCCGCCGTGCCGTCCTCCAGGAGACGCGGCAGCCCCGTCTCGGCATCGCGCACCACGACGTCGATCGGGAAGAGATCGGCGGCGGTGAGATCGAACAGACCGGCCTCGGTGACCAGCGGGGGGATCTCGGGGCGGACGGGCTGCGTCAGCGCGGCCGCCGACACCTCCCCCAGCCCCTCGATATCGAGGGCTCCCCGTGACCCGATGTGCTCGACACGTCCCCTCACCTGCGCGGGGCAGGATCGTGCGTTCGGGCAGCGCAGATCGATGTCGCCCTCCTTGGCGGGGGCGAGCGGCGAACCGCATTCGGGGCACCGGTGCGGCATGACGAACTCCCGCTCGCTGCCGTCGCGCAGCTCCACGACCGGGCCGAGCACCTCGGGGATGACGTCCCCCGCCTTGCGGAGCACGACGGTGTCACCGATCAGCACGCCCTTCGCCTTCACGACGTCCTGGTTGTGCAGCGTCGCCTGGCGAACGACCGAGCCGGCGACCTGTGCCGGCGCCATCACGGCGAAGGGCGTCGCACGACCGGTGCGGCCGACCGACACCACGATGTCGAGCAGCGTGGTGTTCACCTGTTCGGGAGGGTACTTGTATGCGATGGCCCAGCGCGGTGCGCGGCTGGTGGCACCCAGCTCGTCGTGGAGCGCGAGGTCGTCGACCTTGACCACGACCCCGTCGATCTCGTGTTCCACGTCGTGGCGGTGTTCGCCGTAGTGCCGGATGAACTCGGCGGCCTCCCCGGCATCGTCGGCCACCCGGAAGTACCGGCTCACGGGGAGCCCCCAGCCCTCCAGCAGGCGGTAGACCTCGCTCTGCGCGGCCACCGGCGGGTCGGCCCACGCACCGATGCCGTGAACCGTCATCCGCAGTCGGCTCAGTCGCTCCGTCATGGCCCGCAGCTGTCGTTCGGACTTCCCCTCGGCCTTCTGGCGCAGCGATCCCGATGCCGCATTGCGGGGGTTGGCGAAGAGGCGATCGCCCTGCGCCTGCTGGAACGCGTTGAGCGCGGTGAAGTCGGCGACGGTGAAGAACACCTCGCCGCGCACCTCGACGAGGTCTGGATGCCCGCTGCCGGCGAGCACGGCCGGAATCGTGCCGATGCGGCGCACGTTCTCGGTGACATCCTCGCCGACACGTCCGTCGCCCCGGGTCGCTGCGGTGGTGAGTCGGCCCCGTTCGTACCGGAGCGACAGCGCGAGACCATCGATCTTCAGCTCGCAGAGGTAGCGGACACCGCGTGCGGCGTCGCGCTCGACGCGCGTCGTCCAGGCGAGGAACTCCTCTTCGCTGAACACATTGTCCAGACTCAGCATGCGTTCGGCGTGGGTGACAGGCGCGAAGAGGGTCGCCGACGCTGCACCGACGCTCTGCGTGGGGGAATCCTGACCCTGGAGCTCGGGGTGGAGCCGCTCGATCTGCTCCAACTCGTGCATCCATGCGTCGTACGTGGCATCGTCGACGATCTGGGCTTCCTCGCCGTAGTAGGCGTCGCGCGCGCGGAGGATGCGATCGGTCAGCTCGTCGGCCCGCGCCCGTGCCGCCGCCGGCGTCATCGACACCTGATCCTCAGCGACACGGAGGGGGTCTGCCGAGCTTCTCACCGCGTCTGTCACGCCGTCAGTCTAGGCAGTGCCTCCGACACCGCAGCGGAGCCCGTTCAGGAGACGACCGTCTCGACGGGAGCCGCCGACACCGTACGCGCGATGGTGAACTGCCCGATGACCCGGGTGCCCTCGTAGAGGACGGCGGTCTGTCCGGGGGCGACGCCATCGAACGGCTGGTCCGGGGTGATCTCGATCTCACTGCCGTCGAACCGTCCCTCCGCCGGCACAGGCTCGGCGTGGGCGCGGATCTGGACGTGGCACGAGAACAGTCCGACCGCCGGCGGCTGGGTGGTCCAGCTGAACCGATCGCCGGCGATGCGCGCGGTGGCCAGCGCCTCTTTCGGACCGATCACGACGGTGTTGGAGACGGGCCGGACCTCGAGGACGAAGCGGGGCTTGCCGTCTGCAGCCGGGACACCGAGCGCCAGTCCACGGCGCTGCCCGACCGTGTAGGCGTGGGCGCCGTCGTGCCGGCCGACGACGTCGCCGGCGCGGTCGACGATGTCGCCGGGGGTCGCACCGACGCGCTCGGCGAGCCAGCCGCGGGTGTCGCCGTCGGGGATGAAGCAGATGTCGTAGCTGTCGGGCTTGTTCGCCACGGTCAAACCGCGGCGCTCCGCCTCGGCCCGCACCACGGCCTTGGACGGGGTGTCTCCCAGGGGGAAGAGCGA
The DNA here is from genome assembly GCF_037083565.1 of Microbacterium sp. CCNWLW134. Lineage (NCBI taxonomy): Bacteria > Bacillati > Actinomycetota > Actinomycetes > Micrococcales > Microbacteriaceae > Microbacterium > Microbacterium sp. CCNWLW134. Next base: position 1,537,414 of record NZ_JBAOJU010000001.1, read on the forward strand.
ATGCGCGAGCTGGTCGGGAGTGAGGACTCCGAGCACGTAGGACTGATCCTTGGCGGCATCCGAGGCCCGGTGCAGCTCGCGCCCGGCGGCGGTGTCCACGATGCGCGCGTAGTGCCCCGTGCACACCGCGTCGAACCCGAGCTCGACGGCCCGCTCGAGCAGTGCGGCGAACTTGATGCGCTCGTTGCACCGCATGCACGGGTTCGGGGTGCGACCGGCCCGGTACTCGGTCACGAAGTCCTCGATCACGTCGTCCCGGAAGCGTTCGGAGAAGTCCCACACGTAGAACGGGAACCCGAGCAGATCCGCGGCGCGACGCGCATCCATCGCATCCTCGATGGTGCAGCATCCCCGGCTGCCGGTGCGCAGAGTGCCCCCCGCCCGCGAAAGCGCCAGGTGCACGCCGACGACGTCGTGACCCGCATCGACCATGCGGGCCGCCGCGACGGCCGAATCCACGCCGCCGCTCATCGCCGCCAGTACTCGCATCCGTCCAGTCTACGAAGGGGTCGCTGGACGGAGTCCGGATGCCGCACGCGCGCGTCGGACGGCCTCCGGCAGATGCCGGAGCACCGCGTCGACGTCCGACGGCGTACTCGTCCGCCCCAGCGAGAATCGCAGCACCTGTCGCGCCTCGGCCGGGGTCCGGCCCAGCGCGAGGACGACGTGGGACGGCTCGGCGACCCCCGCCTGGCAGGCCGACCCGGTCGACACCGCGATCCCCGCCTGATCCAGGAGGAACAGCAGCGTCTCCCCCGCGGCCCCCGGGAACAGCACGTGGACATTGCCCGCGAGACGCGGCGTCGATCCGTGCGCGGGCGGGCCGAGGACCTCGGCGCCGGTCACCGTCTCCCGGATGCCGCGGATCAGACGGTCCGACAGTCCGCCCAGACGCTCCTGCTCCCGCTCGCGCTCGGCCTCGGCGGCATCCAGCGCGGCCGCGAACGCGACGCTGCCGGCGACGTCCTGGGTACCGGCCCGGAGTCCGCGCTGCTGCCCGCCGCCGTGGAGGAGAGGCTCGATGCGCGCGTGGCGCGAGACCACCAGGGCGCCCACGCCGACCGGGCCCCCCACCTTGTGCGCGGCGACGCTGAGGGCCACCAGGCCGGCGGATCCGGTCGCCGACCCGCGCCAGTCGCGGAAGGAGACCGGCACGCGCCCGAGGGCGGCGATGGCGTCCACGTGGAACGGGATGCCCGCCGCGGAGGCAGCGGCGGCGAGAGCGGGGATGTCGTTGACCGTGCCGATCTCGTTGTTGGCCGCAAGCGCCGTCGCCACAGCCGCCCCTCTCGCGGCGGCGGCGAACTCCGCCACCCCGATGCGCCCGATCTCATCGAGCGGCACGGACCGCGCCTGTGCTCCCGCGAAGCGCGACAGCCATTCGACGACGTCCAGGGTCGCGTGGTGCTCGCCGTCGGGAAGCACGATGGCCTCCGCCCCGGCCGACCGGGCCCACCACAACCCCTTCAGAGCGAGATTGACCGCCTCGGTCCCTCCCGACGTGAACACGATCTCGATGGGATCGGCGCCGAGCAGAACCGCCAGGCGCTCCCGGGCGTCCTCGAGGAGGCGACGCGCGGACTGACCGGCGCCGTGGATCGACGAGGGATTGCCGACGACCTCGTGGGCGCGGATCCACGCCTCGCGGGCTTCGGGGCGCAGGGGGCTCGTCGCCGCGTGATCGAGGTACGCCGTCATCGCCGAGCACCTTCCTCCCCGTCAGGACGAGCCGTCATCTCCGGGATACACGCGCTCACTATCGTAGTTCGCATGGTCAGCACCGACCCCCTCGCCCCCACCTCCCCCTCCGCCTCACTGCTGAGCCCGCACCTCGACGACCTGGGCGTCAGGCAGGGCCCCGCCGGAGGCACCCTTCGGGTCTGGTCCGCCCACGCCGAAGCCATCGAGCTCGTCCTCTTCGACCGCGATGACATCGACTGGATCGTCGCAACCGCTTCGCTCGTCCCGGAAGGCGGTGGTGTCTGGGCGGTGACCACCCCGCTGCTGCACCCGGGCGCCCGGTACGCGCTCCGCGTAGACGGCCCCTCCGGCCCCGGCAGCGTCTTCAACAGCGCGGCGCTTCTCACCGATCCCTATGCGCGCGGAGTCGTCGGAAGCGGCCTGGAGGACTGGCGCTGCGTCGTCATCGACGGCGGGTTCGACTGGGGCGGTGTGCCCAAGCCCGGCGTCCCGCTGGATCGCACCGTCATCTACGAGGGACATGTCAAGGGCCTCACGAAGCGTCACCCGGGGATCCCCGCCGCCCTCCACGGCACATATGCGGGACTCGCCCACCCCGCGATGATCGAGCACCTGCTGAGCCTGGGGGTGACCAGTGTCGAGCTCCTCCCGATCCATGCCTTCGCCTCCGAGCCGCGCCTGCTGCAGCACGGACTTTCGAACTACTGGGGCTACAACACCGTCAACTTCTTCAGCCCGCATGCCGCCTACGCCACTCTGGAGGCCCAGCGGCAGGGCCCCGAAGCGGTGCTCCGCGAAGTGAAGGGAATGGTGCGCCTGTTGCACGAGGCCGGCATCGAGGTGCTTCTCGACGTCGTCTACAACCACACCGCCGAAGAAGGAATCGGCGGCCCCCGCTCGAGTCTGCGCGGCATCGACAACCGGTCGTACTACCGGCAGCAGGACGACGGCACCTACATCGACGTCACCGGGTGTGGAAACAGCGTCAACACGGCGACCGACGCCGCGGCGCGGCTGGTTCTCGATTCCCTCCGGTATTGGGCACGGGAGGTGCAGATCGACGGCTTCCGCTTCGATCTGGCGGTGACCCTCGGACGTGATGCCGGGCACGCCTTCACCCCGGATCATCCGCTCCTCCAGGCCATCGTCGACGATCCGGCGCTGGCGGATGTGAAGAAGATCGTCGAGCCCTGGGACGTCGGTATGGGCGGCTGGCAGACGGGGAACTTCGCACCCGGCTGGCACGAGTGGAACGATCGCTACCGCGACCGGGTCCGCAACTTCTGGCTGAGCGACATCGACTACGCCCGACGGGCCTCGACGTCGCCGGTCGGCATCGGCGGTTTCGCCACGCGCCTGGCCGGATCGTCCAACACCTTCAGCGAGGAACGCGGACCCCTCGCGAGCGTCAACTTCGTCACCGCGCACGACGGCTTCACCCTCCGCGACCTGGTGTCGTACGACGTCAAGCACAACCTCGGCAACGGAGAGCAGAATCGCGACGGTGCCGACACGAATCGCTCGTTCAACCACGGAGCGGAGGGGCGCACCGACGACCAGGCGATCCTCGCCACCCGCCGCCGCGCGATGCGCAACCTCCTCGGCACCCTGCTGCTGTCGGCAGGGATCCCGATGCTGACGGCGGGCGACGAGTTCGGTCGCACCCAGCGGGGCAACAACAACGCCTACTGCCACGATTCGCCGCTGACCTGGTTGTCGTGGGAGCACGCGCCCTGGCAGCAGGATCTTCTCGCCCATGTGCAAGCCCTCACCCGGCTGCGTCGAGAGAACCCCGCCCTGCGTCCCATCCGATTCGCCCGTCTGGGCGAGCGGATCCCCTCGGCCTCGGTGATGCAGTGGTACGACGAGAATGGTCAGACCATGTCGCCCGACCGGTGGACCGACCCCGGCCACCGGACGCTCCAGTACGTCGCCGCCTCGACCCCCGAGAACGAACCGTTCAACCGGGTCCTCCTCGTCATCCACGGTGTCGAGCGCCCGACGACCGTCACCCTTCCCGAACTCGAGGAGGCCGACCGCTTCGTCTCGCTGTGGTCCAGCGCCGATGAGAATCCGTCCGCGCACGAGGGTGTCTTCGCACCCGGCGACGACCTGGATGTCCCCCCGACGAGCATGCGGCTGTTCCGCGTGGAGTGATCTGCGGCCTGTGCGCAAGCCCTGCGATCGTCCGATGGTGCGCGGTAGGTTCGAGTGGTGGCCACGACGACTCGTTCCCCCCGCCCCCATCCCTGGCGCTCGGCATCGGCGATCCCGGTGCGCGCCGTCCGCCCCACCACCGCACCCGCGCCCACGGTGACCCCGCGCATCCCCCTGATCCTCCCCTCTCCCAGCGTGCCCGGCGGCCGCTATCGGCCGTCCGCATACGTCGGCGATGCCGTCCCCTTCACCGTGACGGCATTCCGCGAAGGACACGATGCGATCGGCGTGCAGGTGCGGCTCTTCTCCCCCTCAGGTGATGAGTCCCTCCACCGGCTCACCCCTCTCAACGACGGCTTCGACCGTTGGACGACCACCGTGGCGCCCCTCGAGACCGGGGTGTGGCGCTTCCGGTTCGAGGCCTTCAGCGACGATTTCGCCACGTGGCAGCACGCTGCCGACATCAAGCTCGCCGCCGGACTCGACCCCTTCGTGATGCGCGAATCCGGGGCCCGCCTCTTCGACACCGCGATCGCCGAGAAGGGCCGGAGCGCGGCCGAACGCACGCTGCTGGCCGCCTCCGCCGCGCGGTTGCGCGATGCCGACGTCTCCGATGCCCAGGCGTTGGACATCGTCCGCGACGAGAAGATCGCGGCGCTGTTCGCCGCGCGTCCGACCTCGGCGATCGTCAGCGCGGGCGAAGAAGCCGAACTGCTCGTCGAGCGCGAGCGAGCCGGCGTCGGATCCTGGTACGAGTTCTTCCCGCGCTCCGAGGGTGCCACGCGCAATGATGACGGCTCGGTCACCAGCGGAACGCTGCGAACCGCGATCGACAGGCTTCCCGGCGTCGCAGGGATGGGCTTCGACGTCATCTACCTCCCGCCCATCCATCCGATCGGAACCACCAACCGCAAGGGCAGGAACAACAGCCTCACCTCCGAGCCCGGCGACCCCGGCTCGCCCTACGCCATCGGGTCCCACGAGGGCGGACACGACGCCATCCACCCCGACCTCGGTACGGAGGCGGACTTCGTCGCCTTCGTCGACGCCGCCCGCGGCCACGGCCTCGAGGTCGCTCTCGACCTCGCGCTGAACGCTTCTCCGGATCATCCGTGGGTCACCGAGCACCCGGAGTGGTTCACCACCCTCCCCGACGGCTCGATCGCCTTCGCCGAGAATCCGCCGAAGAAGTACCAGGACATCTATCCGCCGAACTTCGACAACGATCCGGCCGGGATCTACGCAGAGATCCTGCGGGTGGTCCAGCACTGGGTGGGCCTCGGGGTCAAGATCTTCCGAGTCGACAATCCGCACACCAAGCCGGTGCAGTTCTGGGAGTGGCTGATCGCGACCGTCAACAAGGCGGACCCGGACGTCATCTTCCTCTCCGAGGCCTTCACCCGTCCGGCGATGATGCGGGGCTTGGCGATGGCCGGGTTCCAGCAGAGCTACACCTACTTCACCTGGCGCAACAGCAAGGCGGAGCTGGAGGAGTTCTTCACCTCGATCTCGCATGAGACGTCGGACTTCATGCGGCCGAACCTCTTCGTCAACACCCATGACATCCTCACCGAGTACCTGCAGTACGGCGGGCGACCGGGATACCGGATCCGCGCCGCGCTCGCCGCCACGGCGTCGCCGACGTGGGGTGTCTACGCCGGGTATGAACTGTTCGAGAACGTCGCCCGTCCGGGCTCGGAGGAGAACATCGACAACGAGAAGTACGAGTACAAGTTCCGCGACTGGGACGGCGCCGAGGCCCGCGGCGAGTCCCTCGCGCCGTGGCTGCGGCGCCTCAACGAGATCCGGCGCGCGCACCCGGCGCTCCGACAGCTGCGCAACCTCGACGTGCACTGGAGCGATGACGAAGCCATCCTGGTCTACTCCAAGCACCTGGATGCCGCGCTGTCGCCCACCGGCGAATCCGACACCATCCTCGTGGTGGTCAACGTCGACCCGCACTCCACCCGTCAGACCATGGTCCACCTCGACACCCGCGTGTGGGGTGTGACGCCCGGCGAGCCCTTCGAGGTCGAGGACCTCGTGACCGGGGCGCGCTGGACATGGTCGGATCACAATTTCGTGCGCCTCGACGCCTTCACCGAACCCGTGCACATCCTCCACATCGCAAAGGACCGCGCATGACCGCCACGCCTCCTCCCCTCGACGCCGGCCTCCTCGACGCCGTCTCCCATGGCGCGCATCACGATCCGCACGCGGTGCTCGGAATCCACGCGCTGGGCGCCGAGGGAAGGGGGTGGGTCGTCCGCACCCGTCGGCCGCTGGCCGACAGCGTCGTCGCCGTGTTCGACGACGGCACGCGTGTGCCGCTGAACCATCGGCATGCCGGCATCTGGGAGGGCGTTCTCACCGCGCGACCGACCGGATACGTCATCACCGCCACCTACCCGGACGGATCGGAGTACACCGCCGACGACCCCTACCGGCACGGTCCGACGATCGGCGAACTCGACCTTCATCTCGTCGGAGAGGGCCGGCACGAGGAACTGTGGAACGCTCTGGGCGCGCATCTTCGCACCCATGACGGCGTCGCCGGGGCATCGTTCGCCGTGTGGGCGCCGAACGCCCAGGCCGTCCGGGTGGTGGGCGACTTCAACAGCTGGGACGGCACCGGCCACTCGATGCGGTCGATGGGCGGCAGCGGCGTCTGGGAGCTGTTCGTCCCGGGCCTCGACGCGGGCGTCCGCTACAAGTTCGAGATCCTCTCGCGTCACGGCGCGTGGGTGATGAAGGCCGATCCGATGGCGCGCCGTGCGGAGGTCGCTCCCGGCACGGCGTCGATCGTCGAGGACTCATCCTTCTCGTGGGGCGATGGCGCGTGGATGAAGGAGCGCGCCGCATCCCGGCCCGCGGAAAGCGCGATGTCGATCTACGAGCTCCACTTCGGCTCGTGGCGTCCCGGGCTGTCCTACCGGGACGCCGCGGATCCGCTGATCGAGTACCTCACCGACCAGGGGTTCACCCACGTCGAGTTCATGCCGCTCGCGGAGCACCCCTTCGGCGGCTCCTGGGGCTATCAGGTCACCGGGTACTTCGCTCCCACGGGTCGCTTCGGGACACCGGACGATCTGCGGTATCTGATCGACCGCCTGCACCAGGCGAACATCGGCGTCATCATGGACTGGGTCCCCGGCCACTTCCCCAAGGACGACTGGGCCTTGGCGCGCTTTGACGGCGAGCCCCTGTACGAGCACGCCGATCCCCGCCGCGGCGAGCACAAGGACTGGGGCACCTACATCTTCGACTACGGCCGACGTGAGGTCCGTAACTTCCTCGTCGCCAACGCGCTCTACTGGCTGCAGGAGTTTCACGTCGACGGCCTCCGGGTCGACGCCGTCGCCTCGATGCTGTACCTCGACTACTCGCGCAATGAAGGCGAGTGGCTCCCCAACATCTACGGCGGTCGCGAGAACCTCGATGCGATCGCGTTCCTGCAGGAGGTCAACGCCACGGCCTACCGGCGCTACCCCGGTATCTCGATGATCGCCGAGGAGTCCACCAGTTTCCCGGGCGTGACCGCACCCACCAGCCACGCCGGTCTCGGCTTCGGCTTCAAGTGGAACATGGGCTGGATGAACGACTCGTTGCAGTACATCGCCCGCGATCCGATGTACCGCAGCCACCACGAAGGCGAGATGTCCTTCTCGTTCGTGTACGCGTTCAGCGAGAACTACATCCTGCCGATCAGCCACGACGAGGTCGTCCACGGCAAGGGCAGCCTCTTCCAACGCATGCCGGGCGATCACTGGCAGAAGCTGGCGAACATGCGTGCCTATCTGGCGTACATGTGGGGCCACCCCGGCAAGCAGCTGCTGTTCATGGGCCAGGAGTTCGGACAGCTGTCGGAGTGGTCGGAGTCCCGCGGCCTGGACTGGTGGCTGCTGGAGCAGCCCCCGCACCGGCAGCTGCAGGACTTCGTCGCCCAGCTGAACCGCCAGTACCGTGCCCACTCCGCCCTGTGGTCGCGGGATGCCGACGGTTCGGCGTTCCATCGCCTGGGGGCGCCGTCATGGGACCCGAACGTCATCGCGTTCTCGCGTCGCGATCACCACGGCAACACCGTCGCCGTGATCGCCAACTTCTCGGGCGTGCCCGTTCAGCCGTTCACGCTCGACCTCCCCGCTGCGGGCGTGTGGGAGGAGATCCTCAACTCCGACGCTGGTGAGTACGGCGGCTCGGGCGTGGGGAACATGGGCGTCGTGCACGCCGACGACAACGGCCGCGCGACCATGGTCCTCCCCCCACTCGGCGTGCTCTGGCTGCGCCACCGCACTCCCGCGCACATCCCCTCGCCGACCCGGGGCTGACACGCCGGAGGGGGCGGGCGCGAGCCCGCCCCCTCCGGGGTGCTGAGAAGATCCCTTCCCTCAGAACAGCAGCGACGCGAGGCGCCCGCGCGCGCGAATGACGCGGGGGTCGGCGTCACCGATCACGCCGAACAGTTCGAGCAGCCGTTCACGCACCGGTGCGCGCTCGTCGTCGGAGAGGACCGAGAACAGGTCCAGCAGGCGCGCGAAGGCGTCATCGACGTGGCCGCCCGCGACATCCAGGTCCGCCACGGCGAACTGCGCGTCGAGATCCCGCGGAGCGGCTGCCGCAGCATCACGGGCGGCGACGAGATCCAGGCCCTGCACACGCTGGAGAAGACGCACCTGGCCGAGTGCGGCGCGCGCATCGGCATCGCGCGGGTTCTCGGCCAGAGCGCGCTCGTACGCGCTGACGGCCGTGGCGTAGTCGCCCGCCTCGATCGCCGCAGCCGCCTCGGCGTGAAGCGGCGGAAGCTCCGGCTCGACGGGGCCGTCGGAATCGGCGCCATCGGCATCCGCGGCAACCGTGCCGGTGACCCCGTTCTGGGCCGCCAGCTGAAGGAACTGGGCGAAGACCTCGCGCACCTGCTGCTCGGGTACTGCGCCCGTGAACAGCGGCACAGGCTGACCCGCGACGACGCCCACGACCATCGGGATCGACTGCGCCCGGAACGCCTGCGCGAGCTGGGGGTTGGCGTCGACATCGACTTTGGCGAGCACGATCCGACCGTTCAGCTCACGGACGACGCGCTCGAGCGCCGGACTCAGCTGCTTGCACGGTCCGCACCACTCAGCCCACAGGTCCACGACGACCGGAACCGTCCGAGACAGCTCCAGCACCTGACCGAAGGTGGCGTCCGTGACGTCCATGACGAGGGATGGCACGCGTCCGGACGGAGCCGGTGCAGCACCCTCGGCAGGCGGTCCGGCCGACCCGGCGGGCGGCGCGGCGGGGCGGTTGCGGAGCGAGGACAGATCGACGGCGCCACGCAGCGTCGCGCCGGGAGAGACGTCGGTCACGGAATCACCTTCGCGTTGAGGATGTCGGATGCGTACCCGAGCAGACGGATCTTCTCCGTCGACCCCTGGCCGGGCACGTAGAAGAAGAGCTGGTCGGTGTAGGTCGTGGTGAAGCCCGTCGAGGACTGTTCGGCACCCGAGAGCGTACGAACCGTGGGGTTGTTCTCGAGCTTGATCACCGCGTCGGGGTTGGTGGGCTTGACGGTGTCGATCTCATCGATGTTCACCGCGACGATCGCACCGCTTTCCAGCGTCGCGAGAGCCAGCGGCTCGTACGCGCCGGGTGCGGCCTGGAAGGTCAGCTCCCCCGTGGAAGCACCGGTCTGGTTGAACTCGTCCAGGCGCTTCTGGCGGTCTCCGGCCACGCTCACGCGGAACTGGTCGCTCGCGACGTCGAAGAGATCGAAGTACTCGCTCTCCTCCCCGCTGTTCAAGATGTCGGCGTAGGCCTCGGCGAGCTGCGCGGGGGGCAGGAGGAGGAACGGAGAATCCGGCGCCGGCTGAATGGCGCCGATGTACGCCGGCGCCACGACCGGAAGCTCGGTGGCCGCCTCGAGGCTCGCCAGATAAGTCAGCCTGTACGGCGACCACTGGTCCTGCTGTGTGAGCATCATGATGCTCGAGGTGTTGGAGTCGGCGTCATCGACGACACCCACGATCGAACGCGGCCACTCGTCGTACGCCTGGGGCAACACCAGAGTCAGCGGCTCGGCCGGCAGTGCGGCGGGAGCGGGATAGTCGCTGATCGCCGCACGCAGCGCGTAGTTGGTCGAACGCGCCGCGAGCACGGCCCCGTCGAGCCGCGTGGCGGCCAGAGCCTCGTCCGCCGCCTCGTCGGCGGCTGCGACGGTCTCGGCCACCCGCGTCCAGATGCGATCCGCCTGGGCTTCCGTGACCGCCGGCGCCTGCTGACCCTCGGGAACGATGACCGAGGCGGACGGTGAGGGCGTCGGCGAAGGGGCGAACTGGGGCCACGCCTCGGACGAGCATCCGGCGAACAGGAGGGCGGACACGGCAACGGCCGGGACGACGATGAGGCGGCGGCGCCCCCCGGTGAGTGCGCGTCGACCGGTCGCGCTGATCACGCCCTTGCGCTTGCCTTCGACGGCGAGGTCGATCGGCTCCGTGACCGGGACGGGTAGGCCCTTGCGGCGGGGGCCGCGCGAGCGTCGCAGGTGGCGGATCGCGAGGATGTACAGGAACACCCCCACGGCCATCATGAGACCGCCGGCGACGATGAGCGGCCCCGCCCACGGAGTCGCGTTGGCGATCGGCCACGACACCGTGATGTCGGCCGGTGCCGGCTCGACGCCGTCTGCGGCGACGAGCACGCTCATGTCCTCCGGCAGCTGAAGCGGGGCGATGAGCACATCCTCCTGCTGGAACTCGTCCAGCCAGAGATCCGAGCCCACCGGGCTACGGACATCGTCTGCGCCCGCCTCGTCGCCGGTGGCGGCGTCGGCCGCGGGCGTCTCGGCCTCGTTCCCCTCCGCGGTGGCGGACTCCTCGGGCGCCGGCGTCGAGCCCTCTCCGGGCTCCTCCGACACGGCCAGACTCGGGGTGGTCTGCTCCGCCTCGAGCGCCCCCTCCTCGCCGACGGTCACCCGGGTGTACGCCGTATCAGAGAGCCAGGCCTCGAGGTCGGCTGTGCGACCGTATGCCGCGAAGATGGTTCCCTCACTCTGCGCACGGAGAGTCTGCGCTCCCGGGCGACTGTTGAGCACGTCGCCCTCGACCAGGACGTACGGCGTGTCCTCCTCGACGGTGACGGCAGCGGTCGCGGTGTCCGGCCCCTGGAAGACCGTGCGCTGGGCGATGCCCGCGCCGATCATCAGCGCGGCCAGAACGAAGGCCGCGACAGCCCACACGAAACGCACGAATGCCTCACCTCTCCTCGCTCCGATACCGCTCCAGGACGCGGCGGAGCGCAAAACTCGACGTTCCAGACTACCGAAGGGCGCCTGGATGTCGCCCGGGAGCGAATGATGCCGGGGGTGACGACCGGCTATCAGTATCCTGACAAGACCGGACGTCGATGCGCCGGTTCAGCCGAGAGAGGGCGCGCGCCGATGAAGATCCACAATCCGTTCCGCGTGGCGCTCGTCGCCACTCTCGGGGTGGGTCTGGGACTCCTGCTCATCGCGAGCATTCAGACTCTCTCCACGATCCTGCTCTACGTCGGTACGGCACTGTTCCTGTCGTTGGGGCTCGATCCGATCATCTCCTGGCTGGAGCGACGAGGGCTCCCCCGCTGGGCGGCCGTGCTCATCACCATCCTCGGCGTGCTCGGCATCTTCGCCGGCATCGTGTTGATGGTGGTGCCGATCATCGTGGCGCAGGTCGCGCAGTTGATCGCCGCGATCCAGGATCTCTTCTCGACCATGACGTGGGAGGAGTTCATCGGCGGTGTCCTCACCTGGGCTCAGGACACCTTTCCCGGCATCCGGGTGGACGAGGTGTGGAGCTACATCGAGGACTGGTACACCTCGCTGGACCTCGGGTCCATCGGCAGCACGATCGGTGAGGGCGTCCTCGGAGCCGTGGGGGCCGTGATCGCCGGGTTCGGCGGCGCGTTCATCGTCCTCATCCTGACGATCTACTTCACCGCCTCCACTCCGAACCTCAAGAAGGCCGTCTACCAGCTGGTGCCGGCTTCGAAGCGGCCCCGCTTCATCGACCTCGCCGAGCAGATCACCGCCTCGGTGGGCTTCTACGTCATCGGTCAGCTGAGCCTGGGTGTGACAAACGGCATCCTGAGTTTCATCTTCCTCTCGATCATCCAGGCGCCCTTCCCCGCTGTCCTCGCGGTCATCGCCTTCTTCTTCTCGCTGATCCCGCTCGTGGGCACCCTGACCGGATCGGCCATCATCGTGCTCACGTGTCTGATCCCCGGGCTCGGCTCCCCGACGACGGCGCTCGTCGCCGCGATCTACTACCTCATCTACATGCAGATCGAGGCGTACATCATCTCCCCCCGCATCATGAACCGTGCGGTGTCGATCCCGGGGGCCGTCGTGGTCATCGCCGCCCTCGCCGGAGGGTCCCTGCTGGGACTGCTGGGTGCTCTCGTCGCGATCCCCGTCGCGGCCAGCATCCTCATCATCTATCGACAGGTGATCATTCCCCGACAGAACGAGCTGTGACCGGCGTTCGGCTTACGCGGGGTCTGCCAGAGGACCGTCCCATTCCACGGGCAGCGGCAGGGCGTCGGGGTTGACCACGGCGACGATCTCGGTCAAGACCCGGCGCGTCTGATTCTCGCCGACCCAAAGGTGCTTTCCCCCCTCGACGGGGATGAGCGTCGCGTGTGGAATGGCGGCGAACCGCTCCTGCGCGGCATCCGGACGCAGGTAGTCATCGAACTCGGGGATGAGTGCGATGACCGGCCGAAGGTCCCCAGCCCATCCGGCGAGGTCTTCCTCGGTCGCACGGTGCAAGGGGGGCGAGAGGAGGATGATGCCCTCGACGTCGTGGTCGCGTCCGTACTTCAGCGCCAGCTCGGTGCCGAACGACCATCCCACCAGCCAGGGCCGGGGCAGACCGCGCTCCCGGACGAAGTCCATCGCCGCGGCGACGTCGAAAGCCTCGTTGCGGCCGCCGTCGAAGCTCCCCTCGCTCGTGCCGCGAGCCGAGGTGGTCCCCCGGGTGTTGAACCTCAGCACCGCGAGGTCGGCCAGCGCGGGTAGGCGGCCGGCGGCTTTCCGCAGGATATGGGAATCCATGAACCCACCCGCGGTCGGGAGCGGATGAAGCGTCACGAGCGTGGCCACCGGCGCCGCGTCCTTCGGAACCGCGAGCTCGCCCACCAGGGTCAGGCCGTCGACGGTATGAAGCTCGATGTCCTCCCGGCCGGCCGGGAGCAGAACGGGGCCGCGGATCTCCATCAGCCGATCCTCCAGCAGTGCGTGTGCCAATGGCGGCGGTCCGCCAGGGCGGCCGCGTCGCCGAGGATGCCGTCGGCGCGCCACACCACCACGTGAGCCGTCGCCGGTGGGATGTCCTGCGTGCACCCGGGGCACACATACGACTTCGCAGCCTGTCCTGCGGATACGGGCTGCACCGTCCACATCGTGCCGCGTCGCTCCTCGGTGCGCTTCCAGCCGGCGAGCAGCCGTTCGAAGGAGTCGTCGCGCGCGGGATCCGGGCGACGACGGTGCGATCGTGGCATCAGGTCAGTACCACCCGGTGCGGGTCGAGTGGTCCCAGGCCCCGCACGGCGTGCCGTACCGCCCGGCGATGTAGCCCAGGCCCCAGGTGATCTGCGTGGCGGGGTTGGTCTCCCAGTCGGCGCCGGCCGAGGCCATCTTGTTGCCCGGGAGGGACTGGGGAATGCCGTACGCACCGCTGGACGCGTTGTACGCGTTCACGCGCCATCCCGATTCCTTGTTCCACAGGGCCACCAGGCAGCTGAACTGGTCGTCGCCCCATCCGCGCGCTATCACCATGTCGTAGGCGATCGCTTGGGCGCTTCCGGGATCGGGTGTGACGAAGGGCGGCACCCAGCCTCCCGACCCCGAGGAGGACGACGACGCGGCCGACCGCGTCGTCGTGGGTGTCGGTGTGGGCGTCGGGGTGGGTGTCGGAGTGACGTAGACGGTATAGCCGCTGCGATCCAGCGACGGCGACTCGGCGTCGGTGGCGGTCTCGGTGTCGGTTCCCACGGTCACCGCCTGCACGTCGCCGAGCGTGCTGGCGTACAGCGAGATCGGCGGCACCTCCTCGGCGTTCGCGCTGGACAGCGCCGCCCCGGTGGGACCGATCCAGGCCGCCGCGAAGGCAACCGCGGCGAAGGCTGCGAATGTCGCCGAGGTGCTCCGCCGCCGAGACCAGCGAGCAGCCGGACGCGGCGCGGCTCGTCGTGCCGTCGCGCGCCGGGTGATCGCCTGACCGGGAGCGGCGAGGTCACGTCTCCGCGTCGGAACGACGGCGCGCGTCGCCCCGGCATCGTCGTTCGGTGCCGGCAGATCGTTCGCAACGGAGCCGTCGGGAGTCACAGTGCCGCCGAGTCTACCGACCCGGTTCCCGTCTCGCCACGCGCGTCGAGCGAGGCGTCACGACACTGCGAGCATGACCTCGACGACGGCGTCGAGCACCGCGTCGACCTGCTGCTCACGGTATCCGCCGCGCTGCATGCGGAAGGCGACCGCGCGGACCTGCTCGACCGTCACCGTCTGGCCGGACTCCAGGTAACGGCAGATGCGGTCGGCCACCAGGTCCACTTCATCGACCCGGTAGCCGAAGCCGAGCACACCGACACGGTCGAAGCGCCGGCCCTCCGGGCGCGACAGCCGGTCCAGGACCTCTTGTGCGAGGTCGCGGGTGCGCCCCACCCATCCGGCGGCGCCGAGTCGAGCCACCTCGGCTTCGCGCTCCCGCGCGGCGAAGGCATCCTCGATCCGACCGAGGGCCGAATCGACGGCGTCGATGACGTAACCGCCCCGCACCAGAGCGAACGCGGCGTGGCGGACGTCCCACGAGGTGACGGGATCGGCCGTCCGCCCTTCGAAGGACTCGCGGGCGCGAAGGAGGAAGTCGTCGACCGCGCCGCGGTCGTAGCCCTTCTCGCGGCCACGGGCGATCGGGAACGCCGCCCGGGCGTGCGTCCGGCCCGCGGCGCCGGTGTCTGATGGTCGAAGGTCGGTCATGCGACTCCGAGGGGCGAGAGCAGGTAGTACAGAGCAAGCGCTGCGGTCGTGGAGGGCAGGATGGAGTCCAGACGGTCGAGGACTCCTCCGTGGCCCGGGAGCCAAGAGCTCATGTCCTTGATCCCGAGATCGCGCTTGATCATCGATTCGCCGAGATCGCCGGCCGTGGCCGTGCCGAGGATCACCAGTCCGATGATGACGCCCGTCCAGACCGGCAGACCGAGCATCAACGGCGCGAGCAGGAGTCCCGCGATGACCGCGGCCACCGCGGCCCCTGCGAATCCCTCCCACGTCTTCTTCGGACTGATGCGCGGCGCCATCGGGTGACGGCCACCCCGTCCGAGGGTGAGTCCCGACACGTAGGCGCCGGTGTCGGAGACCACCGCCACGATGATGAAGGCGAGAACCCACCATTGGCCGCCGTCCTGGGCGAGGAGGGCGACGCAGAGACTGGCGAAGAAGGGGACGTAGAGCTGGACGAGGCCGGCGATCAGGACGTCACCGAGCACGAGTGCATGCGGTCGGCCGTCGTCGGCGAAGAGCTGCGCGACCAGTCGCCACACCACCACGAGGGAGACCGCGGCGAACGCGCCGATCCAGTGCAACCAGGGCTGCAGGAAGAAGCCGGCGAGAACCAGAAGTGTTCCCGCGATGAGCTGCGCGACGATGTCGACTCGGCGACCTGACGCGCGCAGGGCGCGGCTGAATTCGAACGTGCCGAGGGTGCTGGCAGCCAGCGCGAACAGCACGAACAGCTGCTTGAAGAAGATCAG
The DNA here is from genome assembly GCF_037083565.1 of Microbacterium sp. CCNWLW134. NCBI lineage: Bacteria > Bacillati > Actinomycetota > Actinomycetes > Micrococcales > Microbacteriaceae > Microbacterium > Microbacterium sp. CCNWLW134. The sequence continues at coordinate 1,553,038 of NZ_JBAOJU010000001.1, forward strand.
GGATGCCAGGACCACGACGCCGATCGCCAGGCCGATGAGGATCGCCAGGATGAGGTTTCGCCCGGTGCGCTGCGTGATCCTGGCGTTGGCCTCCTCGAACTCTGCTCGCGCATGCGCGAGTTGCGTCTCCAGTTCGCTTCGGGCAGCGCGCACATGCGTCTGGAATCCGGGTTCTCCGGCGACGGGCGCCCGTCGGGCCGCAGCGGCCTCCCGACGGGTCGCGGGAACCGCAGGGGCGTCGCTGCCCCGCTCTCCACCCGCGGTGTCTGTCATGACCGGCTCACACTTCGAGCAGCTCAGCCTCTTTACGCTTGAGCGCGTCATCGATGGCGTCGACGTGCGTGCGCGTCAGAGCGTCGAGCTCCTTCTCACCGCGGGAGATCTCATCCTCACCGACCTCGCTCTTGAGCGCGTCGAGGTCGTCCTTGGCCTTGCGGCGGATGCCGCGGACGTGGACCTTGGCGTCCTCACCCTTGGCACGGACGATCTTGACGAACTCTTTGCGCCGCTCCTGAGTGAGCTCGGGCAGCGTGACACGCACGAGGTTGCCGTCGTTGGTGGGGTTGGCTCCGAGGTTGGGGGTGTCGCGGATCGCCTGCTCGATGGCCTTCAGCGCCGACTTGTCGTAGGGCGTGACCACGAGCGTGCGCGCCTCGGGGTTGTTCAGCGAGGCGAGCTGGGCAAGCGGCGTGGGCGAACCGTAATAGTCGACCATGATCTTCTGGAACAGCTGCGGGTTGGCACGCCCGGTGCGCACGGTCGCGAAGTCCTCCTTCGCGGCCTCGACCGCCCGGTCCATGCGGGAAGCGGCATCTGCCAGTACGTCGGCGATCACAGGAACTCCATTCTCCGAACTCATCAGAAGTCTAGTGCGCGACCCCGGGAAGCCCGGGGCAGCACACCGTGGTGGCGAGGAGGGGGCGTCGTCAGACGGTCACCAGGGTGCCGATGGACTCGCCCAGGAGGGCCCGGGTCACGTTGCCCTCCGGCTCCATCCCGAACACGCGCATGTCCATGCCGTTGTCCATGCACAGGCTGAACGCGGTCGAGTCGACGACCTTCAGACCGCGCTGAAGTGCATCGATGTAGGTGATGCGATCGATGCGGGTCGCGGTCGCGTCCTTCCGCGGGTCGGCGGTGTAGACGCCGTCGACGCCGTTCTTCGCGACCAGGACCTCGATCGCTCCGATCTCCAGGGCGCGCTGTGCGGCGACGGTGTCGGTGGAGAAGTACGGCAGTCCTGCTCCGGCGCCGAAGATGACGACGCGGCCCTTCTCCATGTGACGCTCGGCACGGCGCGGGATGTACGGCTCGGCGACCTGAGTCATCGAGATCGCCGACTGGACGCGCGTTGCGGACCCCGCCTGCTCCAGGAAATCCTGCAGGGCGAGCGCGTTCATCACGGTGCCGAGCATGCCCATGTAATCCGCCCGGCCCCGGTCCATCCCCCGCTGGCTCAGCTCGGCCCCCCGGAAGAAATTGCCGCCGCCGACGACGACGGCGATCTCCACACGATCGACCGCAGCAGCGATCTCGCGGGCGATCTGGCTGACGATGTCGGGATTGACCCCGAGCTGTCCTCCGCCGAACGCCTCCCCGGACAGCTTCAGCAGAACACGACGGCGGTGGCTCGTCTCATCGATCACGGATCATCCTCTCGTCCAACGCAGACTATCGAAGCGTGAGAAAGGGCCCGCATCGACGAGGGGTCGATACGGGCCCTGCAGCGATCTCAGGCGCCGACCTTGAACCGGGCGAACCCGGTGAGGGTCAGACCTGCGTCCTTGGCGACCTGGGCCACCGACAGCTTGTTGTCGCGGGCGTAGTCCTGGTCCAGAAGCGACACCTGCTTGAAGAAGGCGTTCACGCGTCCTTCGACGATCTTGGGCAGAGCCGCCTCGGGCTTACCCTCGTTGCGCGAGATCTCCGTGACGATCTGGCGCTCCTTCTCCACGTCCTCCTCGGGCACCTCATCGCGGGAGAGGTACGAAGGGTTGGCGAAGGAGATGTGCTGCGCCAGGCTGCGGGCGGTCTCGGCGTCATCACCCGAGTACGCCAGGACCACTCCGACCTGCGGGGGCAGGTCCTTGTTGGTCTTGTGCAGGTAGACCTCGAAGTTGTCACCGGCGAGCGTGCGCACGCGACGCAGCTCGACCTTCTCACCGATGATCGCGGCCTCGTCCGAGATGAGCTCGGCGACCGTCTGCGCACCGGCGGGCGCTGCCAGGGCGGCGTCGACGGAGTCGGCGCCGGCGGCGGCGGCGGCCTCGACGACCTTCTCGGCCAGAGCGACGAAGCGGTCGTTCTTGGCGACGAAGTCGGTCTCGCAGGCGAGCTCGATCATGGTGACCTTGCCGTCCTGCTCGCGGGCCGCGATGAGGCCCTCGCTCGTGGAGCGGTCGGCACGCTTGGCGTTGCCCTTCGCGCCCTTCAGGCGCAGGATCTCGACGGCCTTCTCGACATCGCCGTCGGCCTCCTCGAGGGCCTTCTTGGTGTCGACCATTCCGGTGCCGAGCTGCTCGCGAAGAGCCTTGATGTCAGCGATGGTGAAGTTTGCCATGGGTGGCGGCTCCTTATGTGACGGGTGCTGTCGTGTGCATGCGCGTTCCTCGGGGCGGGGCGTCTCCACCCCGCCCCGAGGAACAGCGGCTTACTTCTCGGTGGCCTCGTCGGCCGCGGCCTCGGGGGCGTCGGCCGCTTCCTGGGCGGTCTCGGGGGTCTCCGCAGTCTCGGCGGCGACGGCCGCCTCGGCGGCGGCGGCACCGGCCTCGTCGGCAGCGGTCTCGGTCGCGGCGACCGACACATCGGCGGCACCCGTGACCGTGCTGCCCTGCTCCAGGAGTTCACGCTCCCACTCGGCGAGCGGCTCGGCGGCCTCGTCGGCGTCTGCGGGCTGGTGACGCTGGATCAGGCCCTCGGCAGCGGCGTCGGCGATGATGCGCGTCAACAGCGACACCGAGCGGATGGCGTCGTCGTTGCCGGGGATCGGGTACTGGAACTCGTCGGGGTCCGCGTTGGTGTCGAGGATGCCGATGATCGGGATGCCGAGCTTCGTGGCCTCATCGACGGCGAGGTGCTCGCGCTTGGCGTCCACGACCCAGATCGCCGACGGCGTCTTGGACATGTTGCGGATACCGCCGAGGGACTTGTGCAGCTTGTCGAGCTCGCGCTTCTTCAGCAGGAGCTCCTTCTTGGTGAAGCCGCTGTCTGCCGGGTTGTCGTAGTCGAGCTCCTCGAGCTCCTTCATACGAGCCAGGCGCTTGGACACCGTCTGGAAGTTGGTGAGGAGTCCGCCGAGCCAGCGCTGGTTGACGTAGGGCTGGCCGACGCGGGTCGCCTGCTCGGCGATGACCTCCTGGGCCTGCTTCTTCGTTCCGACGAACAGGACGGTCCCGCCGTGCGCGACGGTCTCCTTGACAAACTCGTACGCCTTGTCGATGTACGACAGCGACTGCTGCAGGTCGATGATGTGGATGCCGCTGCGCTCGGTGAGGATGAAGCGCTTGACCTTCGGGTTCCACCGACGGGTCTGGTGTCCGAAGTGCACGCCGCTGTCGAGCAGCTGGCGAATGGTGACGACGGCCATGGCCGTTCTCCTTCTCTGGCGCGTTCGCGCCGTTTCGGTTTTCCTCCCGGTCGATCGACCGGTGCTGCCTGGTACCCGACCGCCTTCCGCTCGCACGCGACGATGTCGGGTGGGAGACCGTGGGAAGGATGCCGCGCGCTGCGGGACCGAAGTCGTCGCAGCGCGCTCAGGGCACGCGTAGTCACCCCGATGTCGGGGTGCGAAGGGAAGTCTATCAGCGTCATGGCGGCCACGTCCTCTCCTCCCCACGTGCGAAGAGGAGTCAGGAGTCCACAGATCCAGACGAGCACGACTCGTCAGCTGCTCGGGTGAGCGAGCCTTGCGCTCATGGCCTCGCGCGCACCGTCCGATCGACCACCACAGACGAACCGGTGGGCGGCATTCCGGCTGGTTGTCGTGCTCGGCTTCGCGTTCGCGGTCGCAGGTTCCCCTCCCGTCGGCGCGGCGACTCCGCCCGACGATGTCTCGATCCCGCTCGCAGGAACCTGGGGATGGCCTCTGGAGCCGTTCCGGCTCGTCCGCCCGTACATCGCGCCCGCGCACGAGTATGCGCCAGGCCATCGGGGCATCGACATCGCCCCGATCGGGTCACCGTCGTCGGTGGAGGTCGTCGCGCCGGCGGACGGGGTGATCGCCTTCAGCGGACAGGTGGCAGGGCGCCCGGTGGTCACGATCGACCACGGGGCGGGGTTCGTCTCCACGCTGGAACCCGCCTCGGGCGTTCTCCCCCCGGGGACCGCGGTCGATCGCGGGGGCGTCGTCGCCATCCTGTCCGAGGGCGGCCACAGCGCGCCCGGCACGCTCCACTTCGGTGTGCGCCGAAACGGCGCCTACATCAACCCGATGCTGCTTCTCGGAGGGGTGCCGCGCGCGGTCCTCCTCCCCTGCTGCTGAGCCGTTCGCAGGTCACGCTCGAGGATGAGCCAGACGGTAGGACGCGGTGAGGCGTTCGTGCGACACGTGGGTGTAGATCTGCGTGGTGCCGAGGCTCTCGTGACCGAGGATCTCCTGGACACTGCGGAGGTCGGCCCCGCCGTCCAGCAGGTGGGTGGCGGCGCTGTGCCGCAGGGCGTGCGGACCGACGGGTCTCCCGACGAGGGGGCCGACCGTGCGTGCCACGAGGTCGTACACGGTCCGCGGACCGAGCCGTGCCCCGCGCGCGCCGAGGAAGAGCGCAGCCCTCCCGCGGTCTCGATCAGCCTGCCGCGCGAGGAGCACGGGGCGCGCCCGCACGAACCAAGCCTCCAGCGCCGCAGACGCGGGCATGCCGAACGGCACGACGCGCTCCTTGGCCCCTTTGCCCCAGACGCGCACGGTGCGCCGCTCGCGATCCACATCGTCGGTGTCGAGGCCGCAGAGTTCCGAGACGCGGATGCCGGCCCCGTAGAGCAGCTCGAGGATCGCGTGGTCGCGCAGCGCGAGAGGATCGCCCGTCTGCGACGCTGCAGCCCCCAGATCGGCGAGCATCTCGGCGAGCGCCTCGGCGGGTGCCACCGTCGGCAGAGTCCGTCCGCGTTTGGGAGTGACGAGGCGGGCGGCGGGGTCGGTCGAGAGGTCGCCGGCGGCCACCGCCCAGACGAAGAGTCCCCTCGCCGATGCCGCACGCCGTGCGAGGGTCGCCCGGGAGGCCCCGCTCTGCTGGACGCGCCAGAGCCACTCGCGCAGATCCTCGCGAGTGATCTCGCCGATGTCGGGATCGTCGAGGATGTCGGCGAGGTCGCGCAGATCGGCGCGGTACGCACGGACGGTTGCCGGTGACAGCCGCCGGACGTCGCGCAGGTGCGCCAGGTAGCGCTCGATGACCGCCGAGAGCCGCATCACCCCAGGATGCCCGATGCGTCCCCATCGATGCGCCGCCGCGCGGCGGCGCGCTCATCTCGTCCACGAAGGTACCCGGCGCCATCCGGTCCTGCCGCGTTCCACGCCTCCGGAGAGGGCGAGGATCCCGAGCTCCGCCTCGACCTCGGCAGGCGCGAGGCCTGAGGACCGGGCGATCTGGGACAGGTCCTTCTCCGATCGCACGCTGAGGGCGTCGATGACGCGCGTGGTCCGATCGGTGCGGTCCCCGCTCACCGCCGGAAGCAGCATCCCGTCCTCCCAACCGAGGAGCTCGCGGACATCGCCCGCGGAGGTGATGCAGCGCGCGTCGTACTCCCGCAGCAGCCGATGACACCCCGCCGAGGCGGTGCTGGTGATCGGCCCGGGCACCGCGCCGAGCGGACGTCCCAGGGAGGCGGCATGACCGGCCGTGTTGAGTGAGCCGCTTCGCCACCCTGCCTCGACGACCACCGTCGCATCGGAGATCGCCGCGATCAGCCGGTTGCGCTGGAGGAACCGCCATTTCGTCGGCGCCGCGCCGCACAGGGCTTCGCTGACGATCGCGCCGTTGGTAGCGATGCGATCGATCAGATGACTGTGCCCGGCCGGATACGCGCGATCTGCGCCGCCGGCGAGGAAAGCCACGGTGTCGCCGCCGACCGTGAGCGCGGCGCGGTGAGCGGCGCCATCGATGCCGTAGGCCGCGCCGGAGACCACCGTCACCCCCGAGCCGGCGAGGTCGGCGGCGAGCTCTCCGGCGACGTGCTCGCCGTAGGATGTCGCCGCCCGCGCGCCGACCAGCGCGACGGCGGCGCCGGCCGGCCGCAACAGGGCGGCGCTTCCACGCACCCAGAGACAGACAGGCCGATGGGCTCCCAGGTCATCCACCGCCGTCGGCCATGACGGATCGCCGGGGACGATGAGCTGCACACCGGCCCGCGCCGCGGCCGCACACGCTTCGGCGACACCTTCCGGCCGCCACCGCGGCATCCAGCGCTCTCGGCCCTGCTCCGCAGCCCCGGCGAGGTGCGTGGGCGCGGGGCCCGCATTCACCACCATCTCGAGCGCCCGAAGGGCGCCGTACTCTGCGATGAGGTGACCGGCGGAGCCGTCACCGGGTTCGGTGAGGAGGTTCCACGCCACCCGTGCCCACGTGTCGGCTTCGTCGGAGTCGGATGAATCCGCACCGCGGACGCCCGCCAGCGTGCGCCTCGCGGCATCAGAAGACTCCGGCCACACTCTCATGCGGTCACCCCCTTCTTCAGGAACAGAGCACGCCCGATGTCTTCGACGCTCAGTTGCGGGCGGGCGCCGAGATCGGCGAGCGACCAGGCGACCCGGAGAACCCGGTCGTACCCGCGCAGGGTCAGCGCTCCGCGGTGGAGCGCAGCATCCAGTGGCCGGCGGATGATCGGCGACGGTGCGGCCGGCCCCTGCCGGAGCCAGCTTCCCGACACGTCGGCATTCACCCGCCACGGGGTTTCGCGGAGGCGATGCGCAGCGCGTGCCCGCGCCTCGCGCACCTGAGCGTGCGCGTCGGCGGTGGTGGTGCCGCCGGCATCGCCCTGGCCGGGCGCGACCGCCACCCGACGCATCGACAGCTCGATATCGATCCGGTCGAGCAGGGGGCCCGAAAGCCGGCCGAGGTAGCGCCGGATGGCGATCGGCGGGCAGACACACGATCCGCCCGGCACGGCGAACTGTCCGCAGGGGCAGGGATTGGTTGCAGCCACGAGCTGGAATCGCGCCGGGAACTCCGCGACCGCCCCGGCCCGGTGGATGGTGATCCGGCCGCTCTCCAAGGGCTGGCGCAGCGCGTCCAACGTGTGCGCAGGAAACTCCCCCGCCTCATCGAGGAACAGGATGCCGGTCGCCGCGCGGGCGATCGCCCCCGGCCGGATGATCCGCGATCCGCCACCGACGAGCGCAGCCACGCTCGCGCTGTGGTGCGGAGCCTCGAAGGGCGGAGTCCGGCGAAGAGCCGAGACGGCTTGCCCGCCGAGCGACCGCACGGAGGCTGCCAGGAGCGCGGCGTCCTCGTCGAGCGGGGGCAGGATGCCGGGGAGACGCCGCGCCAGCATCGTCTTGCCCGCCCCGGGAGGGCCGCTCATCAGAATGTGGTGGCCACCCGCCGCCGCGACGATGAGCGCGGTCACCGCTTCGGGCTGCCCCACCACGTCTGCAAGTTCCAGCACCTCCCCCGCCGTCTCCTCGGGCCGCGCCGCCGGAACCGCAGACTGCTCGGGTACCTCGACGGATCCGCCGTGGAACGCGACCACCTCGGCGATGTTGACGGCGCCGAGCACCTCGATGCCGGTCACCAGCTGAGCCTCCTCGCGGTTGGCATGGGGCACCACCGCGCGCCGAATGCCCTTGCGGGCTGCAGCGAGCACGGCGGGAAGGACGCCGGGCACCGGTCGAAGCCGTCCGTCCAGACCGAGTTCGCCGATGTGCACCGTGGCGTCGAGCGATTCCCGGGCGAGAGGGAGCTCGGTGGCGATGGCGGCGACCGCGATCGCGACATCGAACCCGGATCCGTTCTTGGGCAGACTCGCGGGCGACAGGTTGACGGTGAGCTTGCGTCGCGGAAGCGTCAGGCCGTTGTTGGCGCACGCGTTGTGGACCCGCTGGACGGCTTCTCCGAGCGACTTGTCGGGCAGGCCGATGATCCGGAAATCGGGAGTCTGCTGCGAGAGGTCGGCTTCGACCTCGACGAGGGCTCCATCCAGGCCCGTCAGGGCGACAGCCCGGGTACGAACGACGGTCACCGCAGATCCCGCAGATGCTCGATCGTCGCGGTCCGAGGATCGGGGCCCAGGACGGACACCGCATCGAGCCTCAGTCGGCGCCCCTGGGCGGATTGCGGGTGGGCCGCGATCCACGCCATCGCCAGGCGCCACAACCGCATGCGCTTGCGGGTGTCCACCGCTTCGAGGGGATGACCGAAGTCTTCGCCGCGCCGCGACTTGACCTCGACGACGACGAGGTCATTCCCGTCCTCGGCGACGAGGTCGATCTCCCCGGCGGCGCACCGCCAGTTGCGGGCGATCAGCCGCCATCCCTGCTCTTGGAGATACGTCGCTGCACGCTCTTCGCCGGCTCTGCCGACCTCGTCCTTGACTGCCATGGTCCGATCGTGATCGGACGCGGCATCCCGTGGCGGCCGCTCTCCCTCATCCGTGTACACAGCCCGGAGAGGGCCCGCTGTGCAGGAGAGGACGCGGGCGCGTCAGCTGTCGAGCGAAAGCTCCTCTGGGAGCTGGAAATCGCGTCGGGAGAGCTCCTCGACGTTGACGTCCTTGAAGGTCAGCACCCGCACCGCCTTGACGAACCGGTCGGCGCGGTAGATGTCCCACACCCAGACGTCGTTCATCGTGATCTCGAAGTAGAAGTCGTGCTCGGTGTCGCGGCGCACGACGTTGACCTCGTTGGCGAGGTAGAAGCGCCGCTCCGTCTCGATCACGTACGCGAACTGACCCACGACATCGCGGTACTCGCGGTACAGTGCCAGCTCGAGCTCGCGGTCGTAGTCTTCGAATACCTCGTCGTCCATGGTGAGTCCACTCTAGATCGCCCGCGGCCGATCCACGGCCCGACGGTCGGCCGCGACCGCGTCAGAACAGGGTCGGTGCGTCCGCGATCGACCACGACGACCGGTGATGCCTGCTCAGGCCGTGGGAGCGGATCGCCGCCCGATGCTCGGGGCTCGCGTATCCCTTGTTGCGCGACCACTGGTACGCGGGTGACTCGTCATGCAACCCCGTCATCAGCGTGTCGCGCGCCACTTTGGCGATGACGGACGCTGCCGCGGCGCTGGCGCAGTCGCGATCGGCCTTGATCACCGGACGCACCCGCAGATTGCTGGCGCCGGCCGGGGTGATGTAGTCGTAGTTCCCGTCGAGGAGCACGATCGCCTCCGAGGCGTCCACGCCGTGAGCCCCCAGATCCGCCAGCGCGCGGATCGTGGCAAGGCCCAGAGCGCGCATGATGCCGATCTCGTCGATCTCGTCGGCCGAGGCCCAGCCGACGGCGCTGGCGGCCACCCACGAGGCCGCCCGCGCCGCAACGGCCGGGCGATGGTGCTCAGGAACGAGTTTGGAATCACGCAGCCCCTGCGGCACGCGCTTGCGCGATCGCGGCGCGTCGACGGCGACCGCTCCGACGGCCACCGGCCCCGCGAGAGCCCCCCGTCCGACCTCATCGCAGGCGATGACGACCGGATGCTCGCGGAGCAGTCGTCGCTCGAGAGTGAGGCGCGGTTCGATCACGGTCACGGCTGGTCGGCAGGCTCCGGAACCCCGGCGAAGACCTCGTGGTGGAAGTCCAGCAACCCGAATCGCGACAGCGGCCACGTCGTCAGGAATGCGCGGCCGACGACGTTCTCGAGCGGGACGAAGCCCTCGCCCGGCTGGTCCTGGTTGAAACGGGAGTCCCGCGAGCTGTTGCGGTTGTCTCCGAGCACCCAGAGACGGTCCTCAGGCACCGTGACGTCGAAATCCTCGGCCGACGCCCTGCTGACCCCGCCCGGGAGCTTGAGGTAGTCCATCTCATCGATGGGGACGTCGTTGATCGTGATCTGCCCGAGCGTGTTGCAGCACACCACGTGATCTCCCGGAAGCCCGATGATGCGCTTGACGAGGTGGTCGTCGCTGTCCGGTGCAGCGAGACCGATGAGCGACAAAACCCACTCCACGCCGTCGACGAACGGGCCGCGGCTCGGTGTCTCCGAGGGTGGCAGCCACCCACCCGGATCGCGGAACACCACGATGTCACCGCGCTCATAACCTCCGAAGCGCGGCGTCAGCTCGTCGACGAGGATGCGGTCGTTGACGTTGAGGGTGTTCTCCATCGACCCCGACGGGATGTAGAACGATCGGACGACGAAGGTCTTGACGAGGAAGGACACCACGAGCGCGATCAGGACGATGATCAGGACGTCCCGCAGGAATGTGCCCCACCCTCGCTTGCGACCCTCGGGCTGCGATCTGCGGGAGGGGAAGCGGTCGGCCGTCGCGTGTTGCTCGGTGGTCATCGGATCCTTCTCGGGGCCTCCCGCCCCGGTCGGTGCGGCGTCCTACCAGGGTGACATACTCGCGCGGAGTCGTCGGTCCGCCGTCGCGGGGAATTCGCCCCGAACGACGAACGCCCCGGCGATGACCGGGGCGTTCGGGGTTCAGCGCGCTCAGCTGTCGCGCTTCTCCTTGATCTTGGCCTTCTTGCCGCGGAGGGCGCGGAGGTAGTACAGCTTGGCGCGGCGCACGTCGCCGCGGGTGACGACCTCGATGTGGTCGATCACCGGGCTGTGAACCGGGAACGTACGCTCCACACCGACCTGGAAGCTGATCTTCCGCACGGTGAAGGTCTCGCGGATGCCGTCTCCGGAGCGGCCGATGACGACGCCCTGGAAGATCTGGATGCGCGAGCGGTTGCCCTCGGTGATGTTGACGTGCACCTTGACGGTGTCACCGGGGCCGAAGTCGGGGATGTCGGAGCGCAGCGATGCTGCGTCGACGGAATCGAGGATCTGCATGAGGGATCACTTCCTGCGGCCGCCACAGGTCGACCGCGTCACGATGACGGGATGGTGTGCCCGAACCGTCCGCGATGTGGAGCGGACGGCGTACTCCCCTGAGGCAGAGCCGTTCAGGGCACAAACAGCCATTCTGCCATGGATCGCGACCCCGGCAAAAACGCTGCCGCACGGATCAGCGCAGGTCGCTGCGCTCCTCGATGACGACGACGTCGGACGGTCGTGGCCGCGTCGACCTCGATGCTTCACCGAGGTATGCGGAGGACGTCGTCCGGAACGCCACGAGACCGGCGGGCCGGGCTTCACGCCACAGCTGCCACAGCTGGGCCCAGAACAACGCCAGAGCGACGGCGATGGTCAGGCCGAACGCCCCACCCCACCACCACGTGCCGAAGAATCCGAGCGACACCGTCAGCGCGTGGAGGATCGCGAAGCCCGCGACATCCAGCCACGACACCGCGCGTTCCGCGCGCACCGTGCCGCGGGCCCGGACCAGCAGAGTCAGGATGATCTGCCCGATGAAGACCGACGGGATGCCCAGGAGCAACACCCAGAGGAAGGCCCACCCTCCCGCGTTGAACACGCCCCAGCCGACGAGCAGCCAGAGCGGCAGGACGAAGGCCGCCGGGAACAGCCACCGGTAGACCGCGCGTCGGAGAACCATGAACCGATGCTACGCCCGTCCCGGGGCGGCGGGCAGGGTGTCCCGGGCGCCGGACGGCCATCTCTCAGCGCGCACTCCGCGAGAATGGAGGATGACGGAAGGAAATGAATGATCGAGCTGCGCACCCCGGCCGAAATCGAGGCGATGAGGCCTGCGGGCCGATTCGTCGCGGAGGTCCTTGCGACCCTTCGCGATGAGGCGAGGGTGGGAACGAACCTCCTCGCGCTCGATCAGCGGGCGCACGAGATGATCCGTCGGGCGGGAGCGGAGTCCTGCTACATCGACTACCACCCGTCATTCGGCGCCTCGCCCTTCGGCAAGGTGCTGTGCACCTCGATCAACGATGCCGTGCTTCACGGACTGCCTTTCGATTACGCGCTTCGCGACGGCGACCTGGTGTCGCTGGACTTCGCGGTCGCCGTGGACGGGTGGGTGGCCGACTCCGCGGTGTCCTTCGTCGTCGGCACGCCGCGCGATGAGGACCTGGCGCTGATCGACACGACCCAGCGCGCCCTCTCCGCCGCCATCGAGGCGGCACAGACCGGCCACCGCATCGGCGACATCTCGGCCGCGATCGCCGCGGTGGCCCGCGCGGACGGCTACCTCATCAACACCGACTTCGGTGGCCACGGAGTCGGCCGGACGATGCACGGCGACCCGCACGTGCCCAACGACGGCAAGGCGGGCCGCGGCTACCCGCTTCGTGCCGGCCTCGTCCTCGCCCTGGAACCCTGGTTCCTCGCCTCCACGGACCAGCTGATCACCGATCCCGACGGCTGGACCCTCCGCAGCGCCGACGGCTCACGTGGCGCGCACTCCGAGCACACCGTCGCGATCACCGAGGGCGGTCCGGTCGTCCTCACCGACCGGAGCTTCCTCGGAGTGGATTGAGCGCCCTCAGAGCGTCGTCACCGCCGCGCTTCGCCCCGGCAGGGTGATCCGCCCGTCGTCCGCCGACACCGCGTCATCCGTCGTCAGCAGCACACGCGACGCATCTCTCAGCCGCAGCGTCGCCGCGTCGGTGCCGAAATTGACCAGCACGTCGACGTCACCGCGACGCAGCACGAACGTGCGGGCATCCTCATCGGCCTCGGCGGACAGTGCCGCGAAGTCGGGGTCGGTGAGGTCGGGAAGCTCTCGGCGCAGCCGCGCAAGCCGCCGGTAGAGCTCCAAGGTGCGCCGGTGACGGGGGTCGGCGGCGTCGGATGTCGCCTCGGACCAGTCGAGGTGCGACCGCTCGAAGGTGGCCGGATCCTGCGGATCGGGGACGACGGATTCGTCCCACCCCATGGCGGCGAACTCCGCCAGTCGGCCATCGGCGGTCGCCTTGGCCAGCTCGGGCTCGGGATGCGAGGTGAAGAACTGCCACGGGGTGCTCGCCGCCCACTCTTCACCCATGAAGAGCATGGGGGTGAACGGCGCGAGCAGTGTGAGCACCGCGCCGATACGCAGACCCCCGTCATCCAGCGACTGGGACAGCCGGTCACCGGCCGCGCGGTTGCCGATCTGATCGTGGTCCTGGCTGTAGGTCACCAGACGCCACGTCGGGATGCGCGGATCGATGGGCCGGCCGTGTTCCCGGCCGCGGAACGACGACCACGTCCCATCGTGGAAGAACCCCCGGGTCGCGGCCTTCACCAGGGCGGAGAGCGGGGCGAAATCGGCGTAGTACCCCACGGTCTCGCCGGTGAGGGCGACGTGCAGGGCATGGTGGTAGTCGTCGCTCCACTGCGCGGTGAGGCCATAGCCCCCGGCCTCCCGAGCGGAGATGAGAGTCGCATCGTTCATGTCGGATTCGGCGATCAGGGTTAGGGGACGCCCCACGTGGGCGCTGAGCCGATCGGTCTCCTCGGCGATCTCCTGCAGGATGTGCCGATCGGTGCGGTCGAGCAGCGCGTGGACGGCGTCCAGACGCAGGCCGTCGACGTGATAGTCCCGCATCCACATCAGCGCGTTCTCCACGATGAACGAGCGCACGGCCGGCTCGTCGAGGTTCACCGACGAACCCCAGGTGTTGCGTTCGGCGTCGCGGAGATACGGGCCGTATTCCGGCAGATAGTTCCCACTCGGACCCAGATGGTTGTAGACGACGTCCTGGATGACGGCGAGACCGCGTCCATGGCAGGAATCGACGAAGCGCTGGTATGCGGCGGGACCGCCGTACGCCTCGTGCACGGTGTACCACAGCACGCCGTCGTAGCCCCAGTTCCAGACGCCGTTGAACCCGTTCACCGGGAGGAGCTCGACGTGCGTCACGCCGAGATCGACGAGGTGGTCCAGGCGCGAGGCGGCCGCGTCCAGGGTCCCCTCGGGAGTGAAGGTGCCCACGTGCAGCTCGTAGACGATGCCGCCGGCGAGCTGGCGCCCCGTCCACTCGTGATCGCTCCACTCGTAGCCGTCGGCATCGAACCAGCACGAGGTCTCGTGCACGCCGTCGGGCTGTCGGCGCGAGCGGGGATCGGGACGCACGGCGTCGCCGTCATCGAGCACGAAGCCGTACCGGTCACCGTCGGCCAGGGTCACCTCGCCGCGCCACCAGCCGTCTGCCGCCGCCTGCATCTCGAGGTCTCCCCCGGCATACCGCAACCGGACACGGGTGGCCCGCGGGGCCCACAGTTCGATCATCGGGGTGTTCCTTCCTCGATCCGGGCGGCGTCGATCAGGAGCGCAACCGGATAGGTCTGCAGAATCGCTGACAGCGGGATCTCTCCGCCGCCGAATCGTCGTCCCGTCAGCGCGTCGACGACGTCCCGCGAGGGAAGCAGGATGGCCGTCCCGCCCCAGCCACCACGGTGGGCCAGCCCGGCCGGCAGCCGCGTGACGACCGTCGTCGCCCCGCCGCGATCGAATGCGACGGCGTGTTCGGACGCCTCGCCGACGACGGTGACCGGTCGATGGACGGTGAACAGGTCGGGTCGGTCGCGGCGAAGGCGCAGCGCGCGGGAGGTCACCAGCATCTTGGCGCGGGCAGTCGCGTCGACCGGCGGCAGGTCGCCACGGGCGAACGCCGCGTCGAGATCCCTCAGCATCCGTTGCCGCAGCCCGAAGTCCACCGGGCGACGATTGTCGGGGTCGACCAGCGAGGTCTCCCACAGCTCGGACCCCTGGTAGACGTCGGGCGAACCCGGTGCCGTGAGCTGCACGAGTTTCGCGCCGAGGGAGTTGCTCCACCCGAACGCCGAGATCTCGGCGACGAAGTCCTCGATCAACGGCCGCGCCTGTGCGGACGCGGCGTCGACGAGCGCATGCATCCTCCGTTCGAAGTCCTCGTCGGGGTCCCACCACCCCGTCGACTCCGCCGCCTCCCGGGCGGCTTTCTCGGCGTATGCGTGGAGACGGTCGGGGGTGGCGGGCCATGCCCCGATGATCGCCTGCCAGAGGAGCGCATCGAACGGGCCGTGACCCGTGGTCGCCACGGCGCGGAGGCGCTTGAGCACCTCGGCCCAGCGCGTGGGGATCTCGGCGAGCACGTTCAGCCGGGCGCGCACGTCCTCGCCGCGCTTGGTGTCGTGGGTCGACAGCGCCGTCATCGCGCGCGGCCAGGCGGCGAGGCGTCGCTGCTGTGCCCGGTGGAATTCCGCCGGCGACATCGAGAAGACCGCGGGATCCCCGCCCACCTCGGTGAGCGAGCCGAGTCGCGTGAACCGGTAGAAGGCGGTGTCCTCGACACCCTTCGCCATCACCGGGCCGGTCGTCTGCTGGAAGCGACGCGAGACCTCGAGCGACGGATCGCGGAGGATCTGACGCAGCGCCTCGAGGCTGGGCGCGAGGTCGGGGCGGCGCCGCGTCGCCTCGGCCGCCGCGCGGGTGAGATGCTTCTCGCCCGCCGGAAGATACGACCGGTAGACGGGGAAGCAGGCGAGGAGTTCGGCGAACGCGTCGGAGGCGCGATCGACCGGCGCGGGCAAGCACCGCACCAGCCGAGCGATCTCGGCGCGCTGGATCGTGTCGCCGATCATCCGCTTGGTGGTGTGGATGAGATCGGCCCAGCCGCTTCGCGGCACACCGGTCTCGGCTCGAAGCTCCGCATCGAGGTCGTCGAGGGGACCTTCGCCCTCGGGGTCGACGAAGAGTCGGTCGATCTCCCCCATGGCGTCGTACCCCGTTGTGCCGGCGGTGCGCCACCAGGTGGGGAGATCCTCACCGTGCTCGAGGATCTTCTCCACGAGCACGTGCGTCGGTGCACGGCGCGCGGCACGGGCCGCCTCGGACAGCTGCTCCAGGTACGCCCCGGGGTCGAGCAGCCCGTCCGGGTGGTCGACGCGCAGACCGTCGACGAGCCCCTCGCGCAGCCACCGGAGGATTTCGGCGTGGGTCGCCTCGAAGATCTCCGGCACCTCGACCCGGACACCGGCGAGCGTGGTCACGGCGAAGAACCGTCGGTAGTTCAGATCCTCCGCCTCCGTGCGCCAGAACGCCAAGCGGTAGTGCTGGCGAGACAGCACCTCGCGGACCACCGTCGGATCGGAGGTCTCGGCGTCGGGCGCCGAACCCTGCGCGAGGGGGAAGGCGTGCTCGAAGTACCGCAGCGCGCCGAAGGGGAACAGAGCCGGGTCGTCGCTCTCGGGCGACACGGTGATCTCGCCGTCCTCGACGACGTCGTCGACATCGCCGCCGAGGATGGGGACGAGGACGCGGCCCTCACCGAAGTCCCAGTCGATGTCGAACGCGGCGGCGTGGACCGAGTCGCGGCCTCGCAGGAGCACGTCCCACCACCACCCGTTCTCGGCGGGCGCGGAGATGCCCATGTGATTGGGGACGATGTCGACCAGGATGCCGAGGTCGGCTTTCCGAGCGGCGGACGCGAACCTCACCAGGGCTTCGGGGCCGCCGCGCTCCGGGTCGACCCGGGACACATCGACCACGTCGTATCCGTGGTCCGAACCCGAGGTGGCCGCAAGAAGCGGCGACAGATAGGCCCACGACACCCCGAGGTCGCGCAGATAGTCGACCACCCCCGCGGCATCATCGAGATCGAAGGAACGCCGGACCTGAAGGCGATAGGTCGACTCGGGATGCCGACGGTCCGGCGCGGCAGGAGGAACCGCCGCCGGGCTCACCGCCCGGCCTCGGCCTTCGGCGGAGTCTGCGGCACGTCGGAGTCGGCCAGCAGGACCAGCGACGCCGCCACCGAGTGGTCGACCTCGGGCTCGGGGACCTCGTGTTCGCACAGCACCATCAGGGATTTCGCCGCCAGGGGCACCGACTCGCCCGGGACGAGAGGCGCGGAGTCGGCGCGTTGTCCGGCCGTGTCGACCACGGTGTCCCACTTCGGGCTGAACTCGACCGCGGGCAGATGGAAGTCCACCTCTTCGTCGCCTGCGTTGAAGAGGATGATGAAGTGCTTGTCCGAGATCGGCTCTCCTCGACGATCGCGCTCGCGGATCCCGTTGCCGTTGAGGAAGACGCCGATGGCGCGGCCGAAACCGGAATCCCAATCCTCCGGCTGCATCTCGGATCCGTCGGGGCGCAGCCACACGATGTCGGGGATGCGGGCACCCTCCTCGCGGCGCACGGGACGGCCGTTGAAGAACCGGCTCCGTCGGAACGTCGGGTGATCGCGCCGTAGTCGCGCGAGCGCCGCGGTGAACTCCAGCAGCGGCTGGTCGACCGTATCCCAGTGCATCCAGGTCAGCTCGTTGTCCTGCGCGTACCCGTTGTTGTTCCCCTGCTGGGTCCGTCCGAGCTCGTCACCGTGCAGGAGCATCGGCACGCCCTGGCTGAGCATCAGCGTGGCGATGAAATTCCGCTGCTGGCGCGCACGCAGCGTCAGGACCTCCGGGTCGTCGGTGGGCCCCTCGACGCCATGGTTGTACGAACGATTGTGCGATTCGCCGTCGTTGTTGTCCTCGCCGTTGGCGTCGTTGTGCTTCTCGTTGTAGGACACGAGATCGCGCAGCGTGAATCCGTCGTGGGCGGTGACGAAGTTGATGGAGGCGACCGGGCGACGGCCGGAGTGCTCGTAGAGGTCGGCCGACCCGGTCAGACGTGAGGCGAATTCTCCGAGCGCCTGCGGCTCGCCGCGCCAGAAGTCGCGGACGGTGTCGCGATACTTGCCGTTCCACTCCGTCCACTGCGGCGGGAAGTTGCCGACCTGGTAACCTCCGGGCCCGACGTCCCACGGCTCGGCGATGAGTTTGACCTGCGAGACCACCGGATCCTGCTGTACGAGCTCGAAGAAGGTCGCCAGGCGATCGACGTCGTAGAACTCCCTCGCAAGGGTGGAGGCCAGGTCGAAGCGGAACCCGTCCACGTGCATGTCGAGGACCCAGTAACGCAGGGAGTCCATGATCAGCTGCAGCGCGTGGGGATTGCCGACGTTCAGGCTGTTCCCCGTGCCGGTGTAGTCGGTGTAGTAGCGCTTGTCATCCTGCTCGAGGCGGTAGTACGCCTCGTTGTCGATGCCGCGCATCGACAGCGTCGGTCCCATGTGATTGCCCTCGGCGGTGTGGTTGTAGACCACGTCGAGGATGACCTCGATGCCGGCGGTGTGGAGGGCGCGCACCATGCCCTTGAACTCCTGCACCTGCTGACCCCGCTGGCCCGTGGAGGCGTAGGTGTTCTGCGGGGCGAGGAAGGCGATGGTGTTGTAGCCCCAGTAGTTCGCCAGGCCCTTGTCCTGGAGGGTGGAGTCGTTGACGAACTGATGCACCGGCATGAGCTCGATCGCGGTGACACCCAGCTTGAGCAGGTGGTCGATCACCGCCGGGTGGGCGATGCCGCTGTAGGTGCCGCGCAGCTCCTCGGGGATCAGCTCGTTGAGCTTGGTCAGGCCCTTGACGTGGGCCTCGTAGATGAGGGTCTCGGCGTACGGGGTCTTGGGCTGGCGGTCTCCGGTCCAGTCGAAGAACGGGTTGACCACCACCCCCTTCATCATCGCGTCGGCGGAGTCGTCGTCGTTGAACGAGTCGGGATCGCCGAAGGTGTACGAGAACACGGACTGTCCCCACGTGATCTCGCCGTCGACGGCTTTGGCGTACGGGTCCAGCAGGAGCTTGCTCGGATTGAACCGCTGACCGTTCGCGGGGTCGTAGGGCCCGTGCACGCGATAGCCGTAGCGCTGGCCCGGTCCGACATTGGGAAGGTAGACGTGCCACACGAACGCGTCCACGTCGCGCAGCTCCACCCGGGTCTCGGAGCCGTCGTCGTCGAAGAGGCAGAGTTCGACACGTTCCGCTCCCTCACTGAAGACGGCGAAATTGGTGCCGTTCCCGTCGAAGGTGGCGCCGAGGGGGTATGCCGACCCCGGCCAAGCCTGCAGCGTCATCCGTGTCCTTTCACGGTCGCGCGCACGCCGCACGACCAGTTACGAAGGTCCTGAGCATATCGAGGCCGGATGACACGCCGGTGCCTCTTGACGCCGAGGGACCCCGGAGGGGTCTGACGCAGCATCCGATCCGGATCAGTCCAGCAGGTCGGGTCGCTGGGCGCGGGTACGGGCGAGACTCTGCTCGTGTCGCCACTGTGCGATCGCGGCGTGGTTGCCGCTCAGGAGCACCGGGGGAACCTCCCGCGAGCGCCACGAGGCGGGTTTGGTGTAGCTCGGGTACTCCAGGAGGCCGGCCTCGTGGGATTCCTCGATGAGACTCTCGGGGTTGCCGACGACGCCGGGCACGAGACGGGACACGGCCTCGACGATCGCCATGGCGGCGACCTCGCCGCCGTTGAGCACGTAGTCGCCGAGGCTGATCAACCGCACCCGGTGACTGGTCGCGTAGTGGTCGATCACGCGCTGATCGATGCCCTCGTAACGGCCGCAGGCGAAGACGATGTGGGCCTCTTCGGCGAGGGCGCGCGCGAGGGGCTGGCTGAACCGCTCCCCTGCCGGCGACGGGACGACGAGCAGGGCGTCGGGCGTGAGCACCTCGTCGAGGGCCTCGCCCCACGGCTCGGGTTTCATCACCATTCCCGCTCCCCCGCCGTAGGGGGTGTCGTCGACGGTGCGATGTCGATCGTGCGTCCACGCGCGCAGGTCGTGGACGCGGATGTCGAGCAGGCCGCGATCACGTGCCTTCCCGATCAGCGAGACGTCGAGGACGTCGAAGAACGCCGGGAAGATCGTGATGATGTCGACGCGCATCTCAGGGCGCGTCCGGTCGGCCGTCCTCGGCTCCCGTTTCCGACGCGTCCGCGTCCTCCGGATCGCCGGGCAGGTCCTCGAACAGCCCCGGAGGCGGGGTCACGGTGACGCGCCCCGCGGCGATGTCGACGTCGGGGACGATGGCGGAGACGAACGGGACGAGCAGTTCTCGGTCGCCCTCACCGGTGGGGCGGACGATCAGCAGGTCCTGCGCGGGAAGATGGTCGACGCGGATCACCCGCCCGACGACGTCTCCGTCGCGGACCACGTCGAGGCCGACGAGCTGGTGGTCGTACCAGGCATCGGGTTCGCTCGTGGGAGCGGTCGCGTCCTCATCGATCCAGAGGATGGCGCGCACGAGACCCTCCGCCGTGGTGCGATCATCCACCCCCTCGAAGAATGCGACGGGGTGGGAGTTCATCCATCGGAACTCGCGCACCGTGAGGGGCTTTCCGTGCCACGGGGATGTCTCGGGCACCTGCAGCGTGAAGGTCGCACCCGGGACGAACCGACCGTCCGGGTCGTCGGTGTACAGCTCGATCTTGAGCGCACCCTTCAAGCCGTGGGCCTTGACCAGACGGCCGACGCGGAGCTGGGTCCGCTCGCCCGCCCGCGCGCGCGGGGCGGATGGCGCCGAGGAGTCTTCGCTGGGCACGTCAGTCGTCCGCGACGTCGACGCGCACACGGCGTCCGTCTGCGAGAGCGGCGACGAGGGTGCGAAGGGCTTTGGCCGTGCGGCCACCGCGCCCGATCACACGTCCGCGGTCCTCGGGATGCACGTGCACCTCGAGCAGGTCGCCGCGAGGCGACGTGGACGACTGGATGCGGACGTCGTCAGGGTGATCGACGATCCCCTTGACGATGTGTTCGAGCGCGGCGGCGAGCACGGCGTGGGACGCTTACTCGGCGGCGGCGTCGGCGGAAGCCTCGGCCTCGTCGGCGGGGGCCTCGGCGGGCTCCGCAGCCTTCTTCTCGGCCTTGGGCTTGACGACGGACGACTTCGACGAGTCCAGCTCGAAAGCCGGCTTGTCCTCGCGCGTCTTCACGGTGGAGGTCGCGTCCTTGTCACCCTTGAAGGTGCCCCAGTCGCCGGTCAGCTTGAGGATGGCGCGCACCTGCTCGGTCGGCTGGGCGCCGACGCCGAGCCAGTACTGCGCACGCTCGGAGTCGACCTCGATGAACGAGGGCTCCTCGGTGGGGTGGTACTTGCCGATCTCTTCGATCACACGACCATCGCGCTTGGTGCGCGAGTCGGCGACGACGATGCGGTAGTAGGGCGCACGGATCTTGCCCAGGCGCTTCAGACGGATCTTGACAGCCACGATTCTCCTGAATGTGTGGAAGGAATGAACTGGTCGACCGGGAGGTGGGGTGCAACACCCGGTGGAAGCTCTACGGAGGACGGCGGGCTGGATAGAGGGTCGAGTCCGGCGTCCGACCCTCTATTCTGCCAGACGACACGAACAGTAGCGAACCGTCGAGCCGCTGTCTTCGCATGCCACACTGGGCGCATGACGGAGCCCTTCGCCCGGTCGGCACGCTCCACCGTGGGGATCGAATGGGAGCTGATGCTCGCCGACGGCGAGACCGGCGATCTGGTGCCCCGGGCGCCCGAGGTCCTGGATGCGCTGGGCGAGGACGCCGCGCTCGAGCGCTACACCATCACCCAAGAGCTTCTGACGAACACGATCGAGCTCACCAGTGGCATCGGCGACACCGTCGCCGCCGCCGTCGACGACATCGGCGACGCGATCGCCGCGGTGCGCACGGCTACCGAGCCGCGCGGCATCGAGCTGCTGTCCGCGGGCAGTCACCCGTTCGCACAGTGGTACGACCAGGAGGTCACCGACAAGACGCGCTATCACAGCCTCATCGAGCGGACCCAGTGGTGGGGCCGGAACATGATGATCTGGGGCATCCACGTGCATGTCGGCGTGGAGGACGTGACGAAGGTCTTCCCGATCATCAACGCGCTGACGGTCTATCTTCCCCATCTGCAAGCGCTGTCGGCGTCCTCACCCTTCTGGGCCGGAGAGCGCACCGGGTACGCCTCGAATCGGGCGCTGGTGTTCCAGCAGCTGCCGACAGCGGGGCTACCCTGGCCACTTCCCGACTGGGCTGCTTTCGAGCGTTACCTCGACGACATGATCGCCACGGGGGTGATGGAGGATGCCACGGAGGTGCGGTGGGACATCCGCCCCGCGCCGCGGTGGGGAACGATCGAGGTGCGCGCCTGCGACGGGATGTCGACGCTCCCCGAGCTCGCCGCGGTCGCGGCGTTCGTGCAGGTCATGGTCGAGCACTTCTCCCGTCTGCTCGACGACGGTGTCGAACTCAGCGGCATCCAGCCGTGGTTCGTCCGCGAGAACAAGTGGCGCGCCGCGCGTTACGGATTGGACGCACGGGTCATCGTCGATCGCGACGGCACCCAGGTGCCCGTCCGCGATCATCTGGCGGCCACGCTGGACGAGGTGGCCGGGATCGCCGTGGAGCTGAAGTGCGCGCGCGAGTTCGCGGGGCTCGAGCGCATCCTCGCCGGCGGCGCCAGCTACGCGCGCCAATTGCTGGTCGCCGAAGCGGCCGACGGCGATCTGCGTGAGGTCGTGCGTCACCTCATCCGGGAGTTCCGCGCGGGTCCGACACTGCGCGATCACCTGGCCTCGCTGAGCGGCGCCTGACCGGACGGCGGACGGCGGCGCGCGACGCTCAGCCCCGCCCGAGGAGCTTCTGGAGTTCGGCGAGGTCCTCCGCGCTCGGCGCAGCGGGTGCGCCTCCGGCACCGGCGGCGCCGCCGAGACCGAAGCCGGTTCCCGCGGGTGCTGCGGCTGCCGACGCGGCGATCCCCGCGTTCTCGGCCGCACGCTTCGCAGGGTTCCCCGACCGTGACCCCTTCTGCTTCTGCTGCTTGCCGCGTTTGGCCGATGCGCCGGGGCGTCCCGCACCCGGCACCGGACCCATTCCCGGGATGTTCGGCACGCCGCCGCGGGCGACGGTCTTCATCATCTTCGCGGCCTGGTCGAACCGCTGGACCAGCTGATTGACGTCTGTCACCGTCATACCCGACCCCCGGGCGATGCGCAGGCGCCTGGATCCGTTGAGGATCTTCGGATTGCGACGCTCCCCCGGTGTCATGGAGCGGATGATGGCCTCGGTGCGATCGATCTCGCGCTCGTCGAAGTCGTCGAGCTGCTGCTTCATGCCGCCCATGCCCGGGAGCATCCCGAGCATCTTCTTCATCGAGCCCATCTTCTTCAGCTGCTGCATCTGCTGCAGGAAGTCCTCGAGGGTGAACTGCTCGGTCGCGATCTTCTCCGCGACCTTCCGTGCCTCCTCCTCATCGAAGGCCTGCTGGGCCTGCTCGATGAGGGTGAGGATGTCGCCGAGGTCGAGGATGCGCGAGGCCATCCGATCGGGGTGGAACGCTTCGACGTCGTCGAGCCCCTCGCCGGTGGAGGCGAAGATGATCGGTCGCCCGGTGACAGACGCCACCGAGAGGGCCGCGCCGCCGCGGGCGTCGCCGTCGAGTTTGGACAGGACGACGCCGGTGAAGTCGACCCCGTCCTGGAAGGCCTTGGCGGTGTTCACCGCGTCCTGTCCGATCATCGCGTCGATGACGAACAGGACCTCGTCGGGGTCGGTGGCGCGACGGATGTTCGCCGCCTGCTTCATGAGCTCGGCGTCCACGCCGAGGCGGCCGGCGGTGTCGATGATGACGACGTCGTGCTGCTGACGCCTCGCGACCTCGACCCCGTCCGTCGCGACCCGCACGGGATCACCGACGCCGTTGCCCGGCTCGGGGGCGTAGACCGCGGCGCCGGCCTGGCGGCCGACGACCTGCAGCTGGTTCACGGCGTTCGGTCGCTGCAGGTCGGCGGCGACGAGCAACGGCGTGTGCCCGTCCTTCTCGAGCATCTTCGCCAGCTTGCCGGCGAAAGTCGTCTTCCCCGACCCCTGCAGACCCGCGAGCATGATGACCGTCGGCGGGTTCTTCGCGAACTGCAGTCGACGCTGCTGGCCGCCGAGGATCCCGATGAGCTCCTCGTTGACGATCTGCACCACCTGCTGGGCGGGGTTCAGCGCGCGATTGACCTCGTCGCCGAGGGCGCGTTCGCGGATTCTTGCGGTGAAGTCCTTGACCACCGGCAGCGCGACGTCGGCGTCCAGGAGCGCCCGGCGGATCTCTCGCACCGTCCCGTCGACGTCAGCGGGGGTGAGCTTGCCCTTCGTGCGCAGATTGCGGAAGGTCTCAGTGAGCCGGTCGGAGAGCGTGCCGAAGGTAGCCATGGTCCGGCAATTCTACGCCGTGGGGTCGGCGGCACCCTCGCGGGCGAGCCCGCCGGCGGGGTCACTCGCGGTCGAGCTCCTGGAACACCGTGAGCTGCACGCCGTCGGGGCCCCGCAGTCGTGCGTTCCGCGAGCGCCACGGGGTGGGGGTGGGCGGGGCCTCCAGGGGGGCGCCGGCATGCACCAGCGCCTCCGCCGTCGCCTCGACGTCGGCGACTTCGAGGGCCACCCGAATGCCGTCGCTCTCCCCGCCGTCTGTCTCGACCTCGTCGATGAAGCGCACCTGTGCGGCATCAGCCAGCTCCAACGTCGCCCGGCCCGCCTCGAGGATCGCCACGCGCGCGCCGTCCGGGCCCTCGAAAGCGTGGGCCTCGGTCATACCCAGGGTGTCGCGGTAGAACGACACCGCCCCGTCGAGGTCGGCCGAGCGGACGACCAACCGCAGTTGACGCACGCCTCCCTGCGGCACGAGCAGCGGCGCGACGACCTCGATCGCCTGATCGAGGGTCCGCGAGAGCGAGGTCCGCCCGGGGCCCGCTGCCGCCCACGCGCGCACCGCGGCGAGCACCGCTCCTCCCACAGCGCTTCCCACCACGTCTGCGACCAGCGGGTCGGCCCCGGTCCGCAGTGCGGCGGCGACCGATCGGCCGATACGCGTCGTTCGCACCGCCGATTCGCGATCGAGCTCTTCCTCGAGACCCATCGCCACCGCGTTGGCCATCGCCAGCGCCAGGGTATCGGGAGCGAATCCCGCCGCGAACGCGCGCAGCGCCGTCCGCACATCCCGGGGGCCCGTCTCTCCTGCATCCAGATGGGTGAGAAGTGTCGCCACCCGGGCATCGAAACTCGACCAGAGGATGTCGGATTTCGAGGAGAAGTAGTTGAAGAAGCTCGACCGCGAGACCCCGGCACGCAGGGCGATGTCGGCGATGGATGTCGCGTCGTAGCCGCGCTCGAGGAACAGTTCGCACGCGGCCTCGGCGATGGTCTCGGGAGACGAGAGCTTCGGACGCCCGGCACGCTGCTCTGTCATGACTTCACCCTAGGACGCGCGAAGAGGCCGCACGGGGAGCGTATTGTTGGACGCGGTCCAAGAAGGAAGGCGCTTCTGTGCTCGAAACGATGACGGTGGGGCTCGACCCCGACTTCGTCCCCTACGCCGACGCGTGGGACCTGCAGCGACGTGTTCATTCGGAGGTGGTGCGCGGGGAGCGGGTCGATACTCTGCTCCTGCTCGAGCACGAACCGGTCTTCACCGCCGGAAAGCGCACCGAGCCGGAGGAGCGCCCCACCGACGGGACCCCGGTCATCGACGTCGACCGCGGCGGCAAGATCACGTGGCACGGCCCGGGTCAGCTCGTCGGTTACCCCATCGTCCGCCTCGGGGAACCCGTCGACGTCGTGGCGCATGTCCGACGCCTCGAGCGCCTGCTCATCGCGGCCCTCGCTCGCCACGGCGTGGAGGGACTCCAGGAGGAGGGGCGAAGCGGAGTGTGGGTCCGACGCCCCCTGTCGACCGACAAGGTCGCCGCCATCGGCGTCCGTGTCGAGCGGGGAGTGACCATGCACGGGTTCGCGGTCAACTGCAACAACTCCCTCGCGCCCTTCCGTCAGATCATCCCCTGCGGCATCGCCGACGCCGGGGTCACGACCATCAGCGAGGTCACGGGCAGAGAGATCTCGCCCCGCGACATCCTTCCGACCATCACCGAGGTCTTCCTCGCCGCCGAGCGGGCGGTCGCGGCATGAGTGCCGCGGCACCCGACGGCCGTCGCCTCCTGCGACTGGAGGTGCGCAACGCCCAGACCCCGATCGAGCGCAAGCCCGAGTGGATCCGCACGAAGGCGAAGATGGGTCCGGAATACACCGCCCTGCAGGGCCTGGTGAAAGACGAGGGCCTGCACACCGTGTGCCAGGAGGCGGGTTGCCCCAACATCTACGAGTGCTGGGAGGATCGCGAGGCGACCTTCCTCATCGGGGGTTCCCAATGCACGCGCCGGTGCGACTTCTGCCAGATCGACACGGGCAAGCCCGCCGACTACGACACCGACGAGCCCCGGCGCGTCGCGGAGAGCGTGCAGCGGATGCAGCTGCGCTATGCCACGGTGACCGGGGTCGCCCGAGACGACCTCCCCGACGGTGGCGCCTGGCTTCACGCCGAGACCGTGCGACGCATCCATGCCGACAACCCCGGAACGGGCGTCGAGATCCTCGCCACGGACTTCAACGGCGTGCCGAGCCTGCTGCACGAGGTGTTCGACTCCCGCCCGGAAGTCTTCGCGCACAACGTCGAGACCGTCCCCCGCATCTTCAAGCGGATCCGCCCGGCCTTCCGGTACGAACGTTCCCTCGGCGTCCTGACGATGGCTCGTGAGGCAGGTCTGATCACGAAGTCGAACCTCATTCTGGGGATGGGCGAGAGCCCCGACGAAGTCATCGAGGCGTTGCAGGATCTTCACGACGCCGGCACCGACATCATCACGATCACGCAGTATCTGCGTCCTTCGCCGCGCCACCTGCCGGTGGACCGATGGGTCAAGCCCGCCGAGTTCGTCGCCTTCAAAGAGGCTGCGGAGGAGATCGGCTTCCTCGGCGTGCTTGCGGGGCCCCTCGTGCGTTCCTCCTACCGGGCTGGACGCCTGTGGGCGCAGTCGATGGTCTCGAAGGGCCGCGAGATTCCCGCCGATCTCGCCCACCTCGCGCGCGATCTCGCCTCCGAGGGCACGTCGTTCGCGCAGGCCGTGTGATCGGCCCCGACGTGGAGGTCAGTCTGCGCTGGTGACCGAGAGGACGTCTCCGGCGGAGTCGAGGTTCACGAGCAGCACGTCATCGGTGGCATCGGGGTCGAGCGCGTACTCGAGGACGGCGAACGGGTCGGAACCGCCGTGCTCGTCGGCGAGGATCGTCATGCTCATCAGCTGCAGTGAGCGGATCACGTCGATCCGGATGTCGCCGGAGATGTCGACCAGCAGATTCTCGATGCCCTCCCCCAGCGTCTCCTGCTGCTGGAGGATGTACTCCGTCACTTCGCTGGTGCGATCGTCGAGCTCGGAGACCATGCCGTTGCGCGCTGTCCGGTCGATCGCCTCGAGGGACGACACCAGGCTCGCCGCGATGTCGAGGGCTGCCTGGGAGACGTCGTCCTGATCCGGCGCCGTCAGATCCACGGTGACGGACTGGTCGCCGAGTTCGACGTTCTCCGACCAGAAGATCGAACCATCCGGACCCGACTCGAGGAGTCCGAAGAAGTCGTGCTCGATCGCCATACGCCCATGAAACCAGCCTCCCGGCCGGTGCGATAGACCTGGCCCGCGCGTCGGCCCGATCGGGTGGGCAACGAGCTCAGTCGACGAGGGCCGCGGCGAAGACGTGGGGGGTGAAGCCGGTGAGATCGCCGATTCCCTCGCCCTGGCCGAGAAGCTTGACCGGGATGCCGGTGCGCTCCTGCACCGCGAGCACGAAGCCGCCCCTGGCCGAGCCGTCGAGTTTCGTGAGCACGAGTCCCGTCACGCCGGCGTGCTGGAGGAACGCTTCCGCCTGCATGAGACCGTTCTGACCCGTCGTCGCATCCAGGACGAGCAGCACCTCGCTGATGGGCGCCTGCTTCTCGATGACCCGGCGGATCTTGCCGAGCTCGTCCATGAGGCCGCCCTTGGTGTGCAGCCGACCCGCGGTGTCGACGAGCACGATCTCCGTCCCGGTGCGCTTGGCGTAGTCGATCGTCTGGAAGGCCACCGAGGCGGGGTCCTGTCCCTCCTGCTGCGGTCGGACGATCGCCGCGCCTCCGCGCTCGGCCCACGTCGCAAGCTGGTCGACCGCAGCCGCGCGGAACGTGTCGGCGGCGCCGACGACGACGGAGCGCCCGTAGCGCTGCAGGAACTTCGCGAACTTGCCGATGGTCGTGGTCTTGCCGACGCCGTTGACCCCGACGACGAGGACGACCGCAGGGCGCTCGGTCAATCGCAGGGTCGTGTCGAACCGCGCGAAGTGCTCCTCGAGAGTCTCTTTGAGCATCCGCTGCAGATCGCGCGGGTCGGTCGTGCGGTACCGCTCGACCTTCTCCCGGAGCTCGTCCACGATGCGCTCGGTGATGTCGGGACCGAAGTCCGCCGTGAGCAGTGCCGTCTCGAGGTCGTCCCACGTCTGCTCATCGATCGTGGGCTTGACGAACATGCCGCGCAACGCGCGACCCAACGACCAGGAGCTCTCCGCCATGAGACCAGCCTACGGGCGCGGGCGTCTCGGCCTCCGCTCAGCTCGCCGCCCGCCGGCCGTCGTCGTCGGCCGTCCGGCCCAGTCGCTGCCCGACGACGGCCGACACGCCGTCCTGACGCATCGAGACGCCGTAGAGCGCGTCGGCGATCTCCATCGTCCTCTTCTGGTGCGTGATGACGATGAGCTGACTGCTCTCGCGGAGCTGCTCGAACACCCCGAGGAGCCGCCCGAGGTTGGCGTCGTCGAGGGCCGCCTCGACCTCGTCGAGGATGTAGAACGGACTCGGGCGCGCCTTGAAGATCGCCACCAGCAGCGCCACCGCCGCCAGCGACCGTTCACCGCCCGACAGCAGCGACAGCCGCTCGATCTTCTTGCCGACCGGTCGCACCGTGACCTCGATGCCGGTCGTGAGCGCGTCGTCGGGCTTGGTCAGCTCGATGCTCCCCGAGCCGCCGGGGAACAGGACGGGGAACACCTCGTCGAACGCGCGCTGGGTGTCGGCGAACGCGTCGAGGAAGATCGTCCGCATGCGGTCATCGAGCTCCTCGATGATCGTGAGGAGGTCTTTGCGGGTCCGGCTGAGGTCGTCGAGCTGCTCAGCGAGGAACGCGTGCCGCTGCTCGAGCGCCGAGAACTCCTCCAGCGCGAGCGGATTCACGCGCCCCAGTTGCGCCAGCTTGCGTTCCGCGTCGGCGAGCCTTCGCTGCTGGACGGCGCGATCGAACGCCGTCCCCGCCGCCTCGGGGTCGCTGGGATCGGGTATCGGCTGATCGGGACCATATTCCGCGATGAGAATATCCTCCTCGAGCCCCAGTTCCGACACCGCGCGGTCGCGAAGCGAACCGGCCTGCAGCCGACGTTCGTGGATGCGCAGCTCCAGGCCGTGCACGTCCTCGGTCACCGCAGACAGCCGTTCCCGCACTCGGGCGTCTTCCCGGCGCAGCTCCCCGAGCTCGGCGGTGACGGCTGTTCGCGCGGTCTCAGCGACGACGAGCTCGCTCCGGGCCTGGGACAGGGAGCGATCGACGGCGTCGAGGACGGGCGGGATCCTCCCTGCCACGTCGGCGGCGGCGTCGCGCTGACTCTTCCGGATCACGGCCCGCCGGGCCGCCTCGACGGCGGCCGCCTGCTCGCGCTCCCGCTGCTTCTCGAGCTGCACGACACGCGACTCCTGCGCGCGGATGCGCTCCTTCAGCGTCTCCACGTCCAGACGCGCGCGCATCTCGGTCTCGCGCGCGGTGTCGAGCGCGGCGAGCAGCCCATCGCGCGCTGACGCGTCGAGAATGGGACGCGGCGACTCCAGTGCCGCCGTCAACTGCTCCTCGGCGACGCGAGACGCAGCCGACGCGTCATCGACGCCGGCTCGGGCCTGGGCCAGCGCCGACGCCAGGCGTTCGCACTCCGCGACCGCTGCCTCGTAGCGCACGGTCGCGCGATTGACCCGCTCCGCTCGAGCCGACACGGCGGCGTCATGGGCGCGCATCGCCTCCAGCGTCGATCGCACCCGGCGCCGCTTGTCGTCGAGGTCGGCGACGGCATCGGACCGCGCCTCGCGCAGAGAGTCGACGATCACGGTGAGCTCATCCCGCCGCGCCGCGGCGTCATCCCGCTCGGCCACGAGTTCGAGACGGGAACGGGACGAGCCGGATCCCGCCCGCAGGCGGTTCACACGGCAGACCTCCCCGGCCCGCGTGACGATCGTCGCGTGCGCGAGCGCCGGGTCGGCGAGAAGCCGCTCCGCCTCGTCGAGATCGGCGGCGATGAGCACCCCCGACAGCAGCGCGCGCACGCCCTCGGGGGCCGTCACCACCGCTGCGGCGGTCAGTGCCGTTCCACCGTCCGTCACCGACTCCGCTCCCCAGGGCGGATCGGCCACCACGATGTCCACGGCTCCGGCGTCGTCGGCGCGAACCGTCGAGGCCAGCCCGAATCCGGCCGGCAGGTCGTCGACGAGCACCGCTTCAGCGAGCGGACCGAGGGCCGCGGCGATCGCCGCCTCGTACCCCGCCTCGACACGGACGGCGTCGCCCACCAGACCCCGGATTCCCACGCCGCCGCGTGCGACGATGTCGGCGGCAGTGGAGCGGATGTCGAGGGCGCGATCGATCGCGGCGGTCTGGGCTGTCAGCGCGTCGAGCTCGCGTTCGGCCGAATGCAGACGGTCGCGCAGTCCGGCCAGCTCCTCGTCTGCGACGTTCGCATCCCGCTGGGCCCGCTCGTACTCCGCGGCGTGGTCGGCGACCGGCCCGTCGTCCTCCGGTTGCACCGCGGCCAGGGCCTGCTCGGCCTCGTCTCGCCGGCTGAGGGCCGCCTGCCATGCCCGCTCTTGTCGATCGACAGCCGTGCGGACTGCCGCCAGAGTCGACGCGGCCGCTTCCGCTGCCCCCCGGAGCGCCGTGAGGCGCATGTCGTGCTGCGAGACCAGCGCGCTCTGCTCCGCGATGTCGACGTCGAGAGCGTCGAGCTCGGCACGGGCGCGGGTGACCTCCCGCGCCGCTGCGGCAGCGTCGTCCTGCGCGCCGACCAGGCCCGCCGCGATCGCGTCGATCTCCGCGCGTGCGTGCGCGATCGTCTCGGGGGTGACCGTCACTCCACGCCGGTCGTCGTCGTGCTCAGCCGAGTCGGCCAGAAGCGACATGCGCTGCCCGGCGAGGGCGTAGAGGGACCGGAGCCTCTCCTGCACGCGCTCCAGCCCGTGCACCACGCGGCGGGCCTCATCGACCGCTTCAGAGCGCTGGTCGCTCTCGAGTCGTTCGATCCGGGCGCGGACACTCTGCGCCTGATCCTGGAGCACCATCCGCTCGGCCAGACGTTCCTGCTCGGTGCGCGCATGCCCCGCCAGCTCCTGACGAAGGCGAAGCAACTCGTCGGCGAGGAGGCGAGCTCGGGCGTCCCGCACCTCCGCAGCGATCGTCGCAGCCTCGCGCGCCACCTCGGCCTGACGACCGAGCGGCTTGAGCTGGCGACGCAACTCGCCGGCGAGGTCGCTCAGTCGCGTGAGGTTGGCCTCCATCGCCTCGAGCTTGCGGAGGGTCTTCTCCTTGCGACGGCGATGCTTCAGGATGCCCGCCGCCTCTTCGATGAAGCCCCGACGGTCCTCCGGCGTGGCCTGCAGAACGGTGTCGAGCCGCCCCTGACCGATGATCACGTGCATCTCACGACCGAGACCGGAATCGCTCAGGAGCTCCTGAACGTCCAGCAACCGACAGGTCTCGCCGTTGATGGCGTACTCGCTGGCTCCGTTTCGGAACAGCGTGCGGCTGATCGACACCTCGGTGTACTCGATGGGAAGGGCGCCATCGCTGTTGTCGATGGTCAGCCGCACTTCGGCACGCCCGAGGGGGCCGCGGGTCGTCGTGCCCGCGAAGATGACGTCTTCCATCTTCCCGCCGCGGAGGGTCTTCGCGCCCTGCTCCCCCATCACCCACGCCAGAGCGTCGACGACGTTGGATTTTCCCGAGCCGTTCGGACCGACGAT
The DNA here is from genome assembly GCF_037083565.1 of Microbacterium sp. CCNWLW134. Lineage (NCBI taxonomy): Bacteria > Bacillati > Actinomycetota > Actinomycetes > Micrococcales > Microbacteriaceae > Microbacterium > Microbacterium sp. CCNWLW134. The sequence continues at coordinate 1,584,693 of NZ_JBAOJU010000001.1, forward strand.
GCACGTCACTCCGGGTTCGAAGGCGAAGGTCGTCGGCTGCGCGAAGGACTTGAACCCTTTGAGCGTCACGCTCTTCAGGTGCATCGTCTACCTCCGACCCTGCGCGCCCGCGGCTCGGAGCGGCGCCACTCAGGCTACCGAACTCCCTCGCCGATACCGCTGAGGCGGGCGGATCGAGGCCGATGTCACGCGCGACACGCCCGAATTCCGGGCATTTCTGACAATTCGCTTGACGCCTCCGACAGGATCGCGCTAGTCTCACTGCTCGCGTCCGATGTCGAAAGGAGGTCACCGATGATGCACATGATTGATCCGCGCCACACCGCGCGTCGATTCTCGCCGCTCACCCCGTCGGTGACCGGATTCGCCGGCGCCCTCACCCCCACCGCCGCCTGATCGGCGCAGGGGACAGGTCTGCCCATCGGGCACACGTCCGCCTCTGCTGACCGGATCGACGCTCCCTCGAGCGACTCGGCAGCGTGCGTCCCTCTGACGCCTCCCTTCGCGACGTCCACGTCCGCGACATCCCGCACTCTCGTGCCCAACGCCTGACGAAAGCGATCACCCACCATGTCCGTCCCTGTTGCCTCCGTCTTCGATCTCGATCATGACGAACGCCATCGGCTCCTCGCCGATGTCGGTCTCGCCCCGGCCTCCGCAGCCCCCTCGCGCTTCCAGCGCTGGGAGCTCCGACTGGGGTTCTGGCTGCTGCTGCGCGCTGCACGGCGTCAGTCGGCCGCCTGCGATCGGTCGCACCGGCGTACCTTCGCCGCCGACCTCGCCCGTACCCGCCGCGAACATGCCGCCTGGCGCGAGCTCGCGCTCGGCACCGTTCGCGTCTGATTCGCCCACGGTCCGGAGCCGTTCCGAACGGCTCCGGACCTCCCGAAAGGACCACCATGAACACGCACGCAGGGGCCGGATTCGACATTCGACCACTCACCATCCCGTCGCGAATCGACGCGGACGACGCCGAGGACTTCATCGAGATGACCCGGGTGAGGAACCAGGTCTACCGGGAGATCTCCGGCCATGACGATGAACGCATCAGCGCCGCGGAACTGCTCCCCCACTACCAGCCCGACGAGTACGAGACCCGATTGATCTGGACAGTCCGTGATGGCGGGCGCGTCGTGGGCCGTTGCGGCGTCGACCTGCCCCATGAGGAGGGGTCGACGCTGGCCTTCTGGCAGATCGAGCTGCTTCGCGAGGTGTGGGGTCGGGGCATCGGCTCCGCCGCCTACGACCTCGTCGAGGAGACCGCGCGAGCGCACGGCCGCACCGTGCTGCAGTCGTGGGCGGAGCATCCCGAGGCTCCGGGCCCGCGCCTGGCGGCGCCGATCGGCTTCGGCGACATCCCCGAAGACCACGCGGCCCGGTTCTACGTGCGGCATGGGTACACGCTTCAGCAGGTCGAACGCGCCAGCGCCCTCGACCTGCAGGCACCCTTCGACAGGATCGAGGACCTCCATCGCGACGCCCAGCGGGCGGCATCCGACTACCGCATCGTGCAGTGGTTCGCCCCGACACCGCCAGAGTGGGTCGACGGGTACGCCTGGATGAAGTCGCGGATGTCGACCGATGCTCCCGCGGCCGATCTCGAATTCGATGAGGAGACCTGGGATGCCGACCGGATCGCCCTCCACGATGCGCGCTACACCGACAGCGGGCGACTGCTCCAGGTGACGGCGGCGCAGCACGTCGCCACCGGAGAGCTGTGCGCCTTCAACGAGCTCGTCGTCGGCGCGGACCGCACCGAGGCCTCTCACCAGGAGGACACGCTCGTCCTCCGGGCGCACCGCGGACACCGACTAGGGATGCTGGTCAAGTGCGCCGGCCTGCTGTCCTGGCGCCGGATCGCGCCGGAGTCGCCGCGCGTGATCACCTACAACGCCGAGGAGAACCGTCCGATGCTCGACATCAACGAGGCGATCGGCTTCCGGCCCATCGCCTATTCCGGCGCCTGGAAGAAGGTCCTGACATGAACGTCCGACCCGTTGCAGAAGCCCACGTGGTCATCGAACCCCTGGTGGTTCCCCGGTCCCTCGATGACCCAGACGCCCTGCCGTTCCTGGCGATGGTCCGCCTCGACAACGAGGTGAGCCGTCACGACACCGGACACAGCGACCTGGATCAGGACCCGACCGAGGCGCTGGGGCTCTGGCAGGCCGATGCCGACTGGCTCCACGTCGGACTCGTCGCCCGCTCGAACGGCGCGATCGTCGGAGCGGTGACCATGCTGTTCTCCCGTGAACCGGATGCCACCAGTGCGGAGTTCGACCTCATGGTCGACCCCGGGCGGTGGGGCGAAGGCGTCGAGGACGCCCTCCTGGGCGCCGCCTGCGTCGAAGCGAGGCGCCGTGGTCGCACGGTCGTCCAGACCTGGACGCTCCACCGGCCCGACGCCCCCGGAAGGAGCATCGAGCCGGCGACGGGCCACGGGCGGATTCCCGCCGACGACCGTCAGACCGTCTTCCTCACCGACGCCGGGTTCTCGCTGGAGCAGGTCGAGCGCACGAGTTCGTTCGATCTCACCGGATCGTTCGACCGCGTCGAGAAGCTCCTCGCCGCCGCGCGCGAGCGCATGGGCGAGGGCTACCGCGTGGTGGCGTGGAGCACCCCGACGCCGGAGCGCTATCTCGACAGCTTCGCGCACGCGATCTCCCGGATGCCGACCGATGCTCCCGCAGGCGGCATGGTGGTCGAAGAGGAGACCTGGGATGCCGACCGGGTCCGCCGCCGCGACGAGCGACTCGCCGCGCAGCACCTCTTCGTCTCGCTCGTCGCCGTCGAGCACATCGCGAGCGGTGAGATCGTCGCGTTCAACGAGCTCGTCATCGGCGACGACCGCACCGCCGCCACGCAGCAGTACGGGACGCTGGTGCTGCGCGAGCACCGCGGCCGGCGCCTGGGCACCGTGGTCAAATGCGAGAATCTCCTGCGATGGCGGACCCTCGTTCCGCAGTCACCCCGGGTGGCCACGTTCAACGCCGAGGAGAATCGTCACATGCTCGACATCAACGAAGCCATCGGCTTCGTTCCGATCAGCTACGCAGGAGCGTGGAAGAAGGTGCTGGAGGCGGGCGACTGACACCTCGGACAGAAATGGCTCGAGCGGTTGGTGAACGACACGCGCACGATCGGGCGGCCGCATCGGGGACAGGGCTCGCCGGTGCGGCCGTAGGCGTTGAGAGAGTGCGCGAAGTAGCCAGCCTGACCGTTGACGTTGACGTACTGCGCGTCGAAGCTCGTGCCCCCCTCGGCCAGCGCCTTCTCCAGCACGGCGCGCACCTCCGCGAGTAACCGGTTGACCCGTCGGGTGGACAGCGTGTCGGCGGGCGTCTCGGGATGCAGGCGCGCCGCCCACAGCGCCTCGTCGGCGTAGATGTTGCCGATGCCGCTGACGACCGTCTGGTCGAGCATCACGCGCTTGATCGCGGACTTCTTCCGACCCAGGATGTCGCGGAACCGCGCGTCGCGGAACGCGGGATCGAGGGGATCGCGCGCGATGTGCGCCACCTGCCGCGGAACGCAGGCGAGCTCGGATCCGACGCCCCCGGGAACGCCGTCGGGGGTGGGGAGAAGGGGGTCGACCGCCAGCGAGCCGAATGTGCGCTGATCAGCGAAGACGACGGCGAGTTCGCCGTGATCGGGATGACGGAGTTCGAACCGCACCCGTTCGTGACGCTCGATCGGCGACCCCGGCGAACGAAGAAGCATCTGTCCGCTCATACCCAGGTGTCCGACGACCGCCCGGTCGCCGCCCTCGAGGGGGAACCAGAGGAACTTCCCGCGGCGCACGGCCGCCTCGACGCGTCGACCGGCGAGGTTCGCTTCGAAGTCGGTGGCGTCCCCGTCGTGACGGGTCAATGCGCGCACATCGTGCACGATGACGCCTTCGATGAGCGATCCGCGCATGGCGGGGTCCAGCCCACGACGGACGACCTCGACCTCGGGGAGCTCAGGCATCGACGCCGCGGGCGTCGATCGGCTCAGACAGCTCGCGCCACGCCAGAAGGGCGGCCGCCATCTCGGCATGCTTCTTGCTCGTGCCCGTGCCACGGGTCTCGGTCTGCCCGACCCGCACCCGCGCGGTGAAGACGCGATCGTGGTCGGGTCCGGTGGCGGAGATCTCGTAGACAGGGGGACCAAATCCGCGACGAGCGGCGAGCTCCTGCAGGCTCGTCTTCGGGTCGACGGCAGCGCCGTAACGCTCGGGGTCGGCCAGCAGCGGCTCGACGAGCCGCAGCACCAGGCCGGTGGCTGCATCGGGTCCGGCGGACAGGTAGGCGGCCCCGATGACGGCCTCGGTCGCGTCGGCGAGGATCGAGTCCTTCTTCCGTCCGCCGGTGAGTTCCTCACCGCGCCCGAGCAGGACATGCTCGCCCAGCCCGATGCGGCGCGCGACCTCGGCGAGGGCGACGGTCGAGACGACGCTCGCACGCCGCTTGGCCAGCTGCCCCTCTTCGAGATCGGGATGCCGCGTGAACAGACGCACGGTCACGGCTTGCCCGAGGATGGCATCGCCGAGGAACTCGAGTCGCTCGTTGTGGGCAACCCCGCCGTGCTCGTATGCCCAGGAACGATGGGTGAGAGCCAGCAGCAGAAGCTCGGGGTCGATCTCGACCCCGAGCTTCTGTGTGAGTTCGTCCAGCGGCGGGTGCGCCGGCGTGGCGTCGGTACGGTGTGTCACCGAGTGCGCAACAGGCCGATCAGACGTCGGCGACCTTGCGGCCCTTGTACTCCAGGAACAGCTCGGTGCCCTGCGAGTCGGTGACGACCTTCGCCTGGTGCGGACGGCTGTAGACGACCTTGCCGTTCTCGATGGTCTTGACCAGCGTGGGGGCCTCGGCCTTCCACTGCGCGCGGCGCGAACGGGTGTTCGAGCGGGAGACCTTCCGCTTCGGGGGGTTACCTGCCATGGCTAGCTCTTCTCTGTGTTCTCAGCGCGGGGCGCTGGGTTCTCGTCACGGTCCTGCGGCCCGGGGGCCGTGACCGCGTCGTGGTCGATGTAGTCCTGGAGCGCCGCCCATCGGGGATCGATCGGCTCAGCGCTCGGTTCGGCATCTGCTGTCCGCCGGACACCCGTGACCGGATCGAGGCCGGGGCAATCCGGCTGACACACCGGTTGGAAGGGAAGCGACAGGACGACCGCATCCCTGACCAGAGTTTCAAGATCCACGTGGTCGTCTTGAACCTCGAAGTCAGTTTCCTCCGATCCAGAATACGCGAAAAGCTCCTGGAACTCGACTTCGACGCCCTCGGCGATGTCGCGAAGGCATCGTCCGCACACCCCGGAGAAGATCGTACGCGCCTCGCCCGACACGAGGATGCCCTCGTGGACCGACTCGAGTCGCACATCCAGCTCCAGCGACTCCGACGCCGGTACCGAGACGAGACCCTCGCCCCACTTCTCCGGGACGGTCGGATCGAGGCGGAACTCCCGCATCTCGCCCGGTCGGCGGACGATGTCTCGCACGGGGATGACGAAGGGTCCGTTCAGCCGTCTGGTCACGGGCGACCATGTTACCCGCCCCGAGAGCGTGCGGCTCAGGCCGACAGGTCGTGCGCGACGAGGAACCGCGCGACGGCGGGCGGAACGAAGGGCGACACGTCACCGCCCAGGGCGGCCACCTGACGCACGAGCGAGCTGGAGACCATGGCGTGCGCGGGATCGGGAAGCAGGAAGACGGTTTCGACGTGGGCGAGGTGGCGGTTCACGATCGCCATCGGGGTCTCGTAGGCCACGTCGATCTGGGAGCGGATCCCCTTCACCAGCACACCGGCGTCGACATCGGCGGCGTAGTCCACGAGCAGCCCTACGCTCCACGAGGCGATGATCACCTCGCTGTCGATGTCGCTCTCGGCGACGGACTGCTCCAGGAGCGACAGGCGCTGCGCGATCGGCAGCATCGCCTCCTTGTCGGGGTTGTGCACCACGAGGACGTGCAGCTGGTCGTACAGGCGCGCCGCGCGGCGGATCACATCGAGGTGACCGAGCGTCGGCGGGTCGAACGATCCGGGGACGACGGCGATCCTGCTGTTCATTCGACCACCCTATCGATGGGCCGCAGCCCCTCCCCGACACGGCGTACTCCGTCTGCGAGGTCGGCCACGTCGGCGGTCAGGTCCGTGCGAGCGCGGCGCGCTCGACATTGCCGATCCGCCGTTCGATCGCGGCGGACACCGCCGGATGGCGAAGCAGCGCCGGATCATCCGAGATCACCGTCTCCGCCGCGCGCCGAGCGGCGGAGATGAGGTCGGCGTCGCGGGCCACCCGCAGCAGGCGGAGCGAGGAGCGCGCACCCGACTGGAGGTCGCCGAGCACGTCGCCTTCTCCGCGGAGGTCGAGATCGACTTCGGCGAGTTCGAAGCCGTCGAGGGTGGCGGCGACGGCCTCGACACGTTGACGCGCGAGCGAGCCATGCTCGGCTTCGGTGACCAGCAGACACAGCCCCGGGACCCCACCACGCCCCACGCGTCCCCGCAGCTGGTGCAGCTGAGACACCCCGAAGCGATCGGCCTCGAGGATCACCATGGTCGACGCGTTCGCGACATCGACCCCCACCTCGACGACCGTCGTGGCCACCAGGACGTCGATCTCGCCGCGCGCGAACGACTGCATGATGTCGTCCTTCTGCTCCGACGGGAGCTTGCCGTGCACCATCGCCACCCGGATGTCCGCGAAGGCGGGATGACGCGCCAGCAGGTCGACGACCTGGACGACACCCCAGCGGGTGCGACCCGAGCCGGTGCCTGCGGCGGGGGCCGCGCCCTTCTCCGCCGCAGGAGCGACGTCCTCCGCTGCATCGGGGGTCGGCGCCTCGTCGTCGATGACGTCGGCGTCCGCATCGATCGCCGCCGTGACGATGAACGCCTGCCTCCCCTGGGCGACCTCCTCGGCGACGCGCTCCCACACCCGCCCGAACCACGCGGGACGCTCGGCGAGGGGTGCGACGTGCGTGGTGATGCCCGCGCGTCCGGACGGCATCGAGCGGATCGTCGACACATCCAGATCGCCGAACACCGTCATCGCCACGGTGCGCGGAATCGGTGTGGCGGTCAGGACGAGCACGTGAGGCGCGCTGCCCTTGGCGCGTAGCGCCTCCCGCTGCTCGACCCCGAACCGATGCTGCTCGTCGATCACGACCAGTCCGAGGTCGGCGAACGTGGTCGAGTCGCTGAGCAGGGCATGGGTGCCGACGACGATGCGGGCCTGCCCCGACGCGGCGCGCAGGGCTGCCTTGCGTCGATCCGCCGCGGGAAGCTGTCCGGTCAGCAGGGTGGGCATGAGCTCGGGGGCGAGCACCGGACCGAGCATGCGCGCGATCGATCGCACGTGTTGCGCCGCCAGGACTTCCGTGGGCGCGATCAGGGCCGACTGGCCACCCGACTGCGCCACCTGCAGCATCGCCCGCAGTGCGACGAGGGTCTTCCCCGAACCGACTTCACCCTGGACGAGGCGATTCATCGGCCATCCGCCGACGAGGTCGCGCGCGATCTGCTCCCCCGCCGCCTCCTGATCACTGGTCAGGGCGAACGGCAGTTCCGCGTCGAAACGCTCGAGCAGGTCGCCGGGCGGCCGCGCGGTCGCCGACATCGCGCGCACGAACTGCCGCTGCTGGAACAGCGCCGCCTGGAGCACGAACGCCTCCTGCATCCGGAGGGTCTCGCGCGCGGCGTCGACCTGTTCGAGGAAGTCGGGCCGGTGGATGCGCTCCAGCGCGGTCCGCGCGTCCAGAAGCCCGTGTGCGCGTCGCAACGGCTCGGGCACGGGGTCGTCGAAGGAGCCCAGGACGTCCAGAACGACACCGACCGTCTTGGCCACCAGGAAGCTCGGCACGGTCGCGGTGGCGGGGTAGATCGGGATCGGGAGGTTCGCCGTCGCCTCGGCGGTCATCCGCGCGGTCTCCTCGTCGTCGAAGAGCTCGTACACCGGATGCGCGAGCTGGAAGTGGCCCCGGTACTCACTGACCTTTCCGGCGAAGATGCCGCGGCGGCCGGGCGTGAGGTCGCCGAGGCGCCATTTCTGATTGAAGAAGGTCAGCGTCAGGGTGCCGTTGCCGTCGCTGATCTTGGCCTCGACCAGGGATCCGCGACGGTTGCGCATCGGACGATCGGTGACGCTCTGGACTTCGGCGACGATCGTCACCGGTTCGCCCAGGGGCAGGGACGCGATCGGCGTCAGCTCTCCCCGGAGCGCGTATCGACGCGGATAGTGCGAGAGGAGGTGCTCGACCGTGCGCATCCCGAACGCGCGCTCGAACAGCTTGGCGGTCTTGCCGCCCACGACCGCGTCCAGACGCGATTCGAGGGCGATGGGCGGCATATCTCGAGTGTAGGGAGCGCCGCCGACAACGACCCTTCCTACGGTGATCCGGTTAGCCGAAGATCTGCGACGCGATGTCCGAGAGGAACGCCCGCCCGTTGCGGTTCACCGGTGCGTAGTAGATCCAGACGTCGTCCCGTGCGACGACGAAGTCCTCCGTGTCCGGGCCCGAGCCGGGAAGCTCGCAGAACTGGGCGCCGAAGTCATCGGCGACCTGGCAGCTGTATCCCTGATCGGGCAGCGTCGCAACGGCGGCGGCGACCGCATCGGGGGTCGCGGTGCTGATCAGCACCAGCAGACCCGTGGCGTCACCGACGATCCAGTCGCAGCCGAGCACCAGCGTCGCTCCCTCCGGCGCCGGGCGCTCGAAACCCTGTCCATCGCTCTGGAGCGTCATGTCGCCGACCATCTCCAGACGCGACGCCTCGCTGCCCAGCTCGTTGCAGTCGGTGGGGATCGTCGCCGTCGCCGTCGGCGACTCGCTCGGCGACTCGCTCGGCGACTCGCTGGGCGACGCGCTCGGCTCGCTGGACGCTGTCGGGGTGGACGTCGGCGTCGGAGCGGGCTCCGGCGCACATCCGGCCAGGAGACCGAGAGCGAGAACTGCTCCGGCGATCGCGGTGAGGGAACGGTGGCGCTGAGACATCGACGGCTCCTGCAGGCGGGGACGGGGTGCGGACGAATCCCGCCCGGCACGCGTCATCCTAGGGACAGCCGGGCCGCTCCCGCCGCAGGCGGAGTGTCGTGTCGCGATCGGTATCGTGGAGCACGTGACCCGCATCATCTCCGGACGGGCCGGCTCGCTCACCCTCGACGTCCCCGATGCCGGAACGCGGCCGACGAGCGATCGGGTCCGCGAATCGCTCTTCAACGCGCTGAGCGCGTCCGACCTCCTCCGCGGCACGCGGGTGCTCGATCTGTACGCGGGTTCGGGTGCGCTCGGGCTCGAGGCCGCCAGTCGAGGGGCGATGACGGTCGACCTCGTCGAGAAGGCCCCGCGCGCGGTGACGGTGATCCGCAGGAACGTCGCGCGCATTCATGCCGCGCTGCGCGGAGCGCCAGATGCCGCCCGGATCGCCGTTCACCGCACCGCGGTCGACGCATACCTGCGCTCGGCGCCCACCGGCGTCTTCGATCTGGTGTTCCTCGACCCCCCGTACGACCTCTCCGACGCCGATCTGAGCGCGACCCTGGAACTGCTCGTCCCCGCCCTGTCGCCGGACTCGACGGTGATCGTCGAGCGCGCCGCGAGGTCGGCACCGCCCGCGTGGCCCGCGGGGCTCGTGCCCGATCGCGACCGCCGCTACGGCGACACCGCGCTGTGGTGGGCCGTGCGCGGCGCTCAGCCCGAGACCGCGTCCCAGTCGCGGTAGGGATCCCAGCCGCCGTACCCGTCGTACGGCTTTCCGTCGACGAGGAGCGGATGGTCCCCCGCGACGCCGACACGGCCGATGACCCGGAATCCTGGCGCAGGTCCGACCGCGGCGGGGAAGGTCGCCAGCAGGGCGTGGTCTTCCCCGCCGGCCAGCGCGACCCCTGGCTCGGGTCCGATCGCATCGGTCTGCAGCTCGAGGGTCACATCGGAAGCGCGGGCGAGGCGGCCGGCATCCAGGGCAAGTCCGTCCGAGACGTCCATCATCGCCGTCGCCCCGTGCGAGGCCGCCACCGCTCCTGCCGCGATCGGCGGCCGCGGTCGCAGCTGGGCGCCCACGAGCGCGGCGTCGGCCTCTGTCAGCGAGGCGACCGCGACCGGCCGTCCATCCACACGGAACCGGTCGAAGAGGATGGCCAGACCCCGCGCAGCCTTCCCCAGTTCCCCGCAGACCGCCACCACGTCGCCGGCGCGCGCACCGCGACGCGTGACCGGTGCGGTTCCATCGAGCACCCCGAGGGCGGTGACCGCGATCGTCAGGGTGTCCGAGACGGTGAGGTCTCCTCCCTCGACCGCGGCGCCGGGCGCCAGTTCGTCGCACCCGGCACGCAGACCGTCGGCGATCCCCTCCACGAAGGAGACGGGTGTGTGATCGGGCATCGCCAGGGCCACCAGCAGCGCCGTGGGTCGCGCGCCCATCGCCGCGATATCGGCGAGGTTCACCGCGGCGGCCTTCCACCCGAGATCCTCCGCCGACGACCACGCGAGGCGGAAGTCGGGGCCGTGGACGAGGGTGTCGACGCTGGCGACGATGCGGCCGCCCGGTGCGGCGAGCACGGCGGCGTCGTCGCCCGGGCCGAGGAGCGCCCGCGAGGGAGCGAGACGGCCCAGGATGCGGGTGAGGACCTCGCCCTCGGTCAGGTCGCCGACGACAGGATCCGGAGCACTCACCGTCTCACCGTACCCACCGACGACCGGGTTAGCCTGGTCGGGTGCCCTTCCCCCGTCATCGTCTGCTGTTCGGCGCGCTCGCGATCGGCGCTGCCCTGACGCTGTCGTCGTGCGCCGGGACGGTGTCCGTTCCCCCCGCCGCCAACGCCGACGACCCGCTCTGCGCAGAGGTCACCGTCCGACTGCCCGCCGAGGTCGACGGACAGGAGCGCCGGTGGACCGACGCGCAGGCGACCGGCGCATGGGGCACGCCGACCTCGGTCATCCTCACCTGCGGCGTGGAGCCCCCGGGACCGACGGAGGCCCGATGCATCACGATCGGCGGAGTGGACTGGATCGTCGACGAGAGCGATCCGCCCCGCTATCTCATCCGCAGCTATGGACGCACACCCGCGGTCGAGGTCTACGCCGACAACAGCGTCGTCTCGCCCAACGAGGTGCTGTCCACCCTCGGACCGATCGTGTCGCAGCTCCCCCGCGAATCCGAGTGCACCTCGACCGAGACGCTCCTGGACTGACGCCCCTCAAGGGTGAACGCCGGACAGGCTCGGATGCCGCTCAGCGGCGTTCCCGCGCAGTGTCGACGAGCTCGCCGATGAGTTCGGGGTACGTCATTCCCGAGGCGATCCAGCACTTGGGGAACATCGAGATCGGCGTGAACCCCGGCATGGTGTTCAGCTCATTGATGTAGAGACCGTCGGCCGCGAGGAAGAAGTCCACGCGCGCGAGCCCGCGTCCGCCGACGGCCTCGAAGGCCCGCACACCGAGATCCTGGACGGCACGGATCTGGTCGTCCTCCAGCGAGGCGGGGCACACGACCTCGGCTCCGTCACCGCCGAGGTACTTGCCCTCGAAGTCGTAGAACTCCCGCGTGGTCAGGACGATCTCACCAGGCAAAGACGCCCGCGGCGCCCCGCCGCGACGCCCCTCGAGGATCGCCACCTCGATCTCCCGCCCCACGATGGCCACCTCGATGAGCACCTTGTCGTCCTCGGCGAAGGCCTTCTGCAGCGCAGACGCCAGCTCGGCGTCATCCGCGACCTTCGACACCCCGACGCTCGAACCCGCCCGTGCGGGCTTGACGAAGACGGGATAGCCCAGCGCCGCTGCCTCGGCGCGCACCGCCTGCTCCTCGCGTTCCCACCGTGCGGGGGTCACGGTCGCCCACGGCGCCACCGGTATTCCCGCAGCCTGGAGCACGATCTTCATGAAGTGCTTGTCCATGCACAGCGCCGAATCCAGCACCCCGCCCCCCGCATAGGGGAGGTCCAGCGTGTCGAGGAAGCCCTGCACCGTGCCGTCCTCGCCGTGGACGCCGTGGAGGATCGGCAAGACGACGTCGACGCCGCCGAGGTCGTCGACGGTGTCGTCGGAGCGACGGACGCGGAGACGTCGGTCCCCGCCGGCCTCGGGCCACAGGACGCGCGTGCCGTTGTCGACGACCTCGGGAAGACGCTCGGCGTCCAAGGCGAACCGATCGGGATCATCGGTCTCGAGCACGAACGCCCCGGACCGGGTGATCCCGACGGGAATCACGCGATAGCGGTCACGGTCGATCGCCCGCAGCACTCCCCCCGCCGTGGCGGAGCTGATCGAGTGCTCGCTGGATCGACCGCCAAACAGCACCACCACCACGGGCTTGTCCATTCCTGGTCCTCTCCCCTTGGGGTTCGTCATCGTCATCGGTCGTCAGGTGCGGGGCGATCTCGCGGGGATCCATCGTGCCGTCGAGCACCCGCTTGACCTGTTCCACGATCGGCATGTCGACATCCGCCTCGCGGGCGAGTTGGAGAATGGGTGCGACCGACGCCAGACCCTCCGCGGTCTGCTCCATCTGCTTCACCACGTCCTGGAAGCTGTATCCCTGACCCAGCAGCCGCCCGGCGGTGTTGTTCCGGCTGAGCGGCGACTGGCAGGTGGCGATGAGGTCGCCCAGGCCCGCCAGCCCCTGGAGCGTCTCGGGGTGCGCGCCCTGGGCCACCGCGAAGTCGGTCATCTCCACGAGGCCGCGTGTGATGATCGACGCCTTGGTGTTCTCGCCGTATCCGACGCCGTCAACGATCCCGATCGCGACCGCGATGAGGTTCTTCAGCACCCCGCCGAACTCGGTGCCGATCACGTCGGTGTTCACGAACGACCGGAAGTAGCCGTTGCGCGCCCGCCGCGCCACGGCGTCGGCGGTCTCCTGACTGAGTGAGGAGATCACGGCGGCCGTCGGTTGCTCGCGGGCGATCTCGAGAGCCAGGTTGGGTCCGGATGCCACGGCGATGCGGGCCGGGTCGCAGTGCAGCTCCTGCTGGATCACCTGACTCATCCGCAGCCCGGTGCGCCGCTCGACGCCCTTCATGAGCGAGACCACGGGCGCGTCACCGGACGAGACCAGCGGCCGCACCGCCTTGAGGTTCTCGCGCAGTGCCTGGCTCGGCACCGACAGGAAGATCTGCTCGGCTCCCTCCAGCGCCTCGGAGAGGTGCGGAGTCGCCATCATGGCGCGCGGAAGATTGATGCCCGGAAGGTACTGGCTGTTGCGCTTGGCCTCATTGATCTCGTGGGCGAGCTCCGGTCGCCGGGCCCACATCATGACGTTCGCACCGCCGTCGGCGAGGATCTTCCCGAACGTGGTGCCCCAGCTCCCGGCTCCCACGACCGCGACCCGCGGACGATCGGCGTCGTGCCTACGGCTCAAGACGCCCCGTCTCCTTCTGCCCGTGCGCGGACGGGTTCCATCTCTCCGCAGGTGCGGGCTCGCCCCGCAGGCCCGAGAGCAGGTCGGCGATCCGCGCCATCAGAACGTCGGTCGCCGCGACGAGGGTCGACGGCTGCATCTGAGTGGCGGAGTGGGCCGTGAGATCCACCGGCGGGCCGAAGACGACGCGCACACGGCGGCGGAGCGGCCAGATGCGGAGCTTGCCGTACCGCGGGAGGATCTCCTGCGCTCCCCAATGGGCCACCGGGATGAGCGGGATGCCGCCCGCAAGCGCCAGGCGCACGGCGCCGGTCTTGCCCCGCATCGGCCACATGTCGGGGTCGCGGGTGAGGGAGCCCTCGGGGTACACGATCACGCCCCTGCCGTGCTCGACGAGCATGCGGGAGCTCTCGATGGTCTGACGCGCCCCTCCGGCCGATGAGGAGCGGGCGACGGGGACCATTCCGGTCGCCCGGAGGACGGCACCGAACACCGGAACCCGGAACAGGCTCTCCTTCGCCATGAACCGAGGGGCCCGTCCCATGCGCCAGACGGCGACCGCGACGACCAGCGGATCGATCTCGCTGCAGTGATTGGGGGCGAGCACGTACGCGCCCTCGCGCGGAAGGTTCTCACCGCCCTCGACCTCGATGCGGGCGAGCAGCCCCATCGCGGGGACGATGAGGGCGGCGAGCGGCCAGAAGACGCTCGGACGTCGCTTCTCGTCGGCGCCGGAGCCCGGGGCCTTCGGTGTCGGAGTGCTCACCGGGTCACCCGATGACGCGGAAGTCGGCGCCGAGCGCGTCCAATTTGGCGAAGAACTTCTCGTAGCCGCGTCGGATGATCCCGACGTTGCGCACCGTCGATTCGCCTTCCGCCGCCAGGGCCGCGATCACGTAGCTGTATCCGCCGCGAAGGTCGGGCACCACGACGTCGGCGCCGTTCAGCGGCGTGGGACCGTTGATGACGGCGGCCTGCTCGAGGGCGCGACGCGGGACGCGTCGACCCGGCATGTCCAGCCCCTGCGGGTGCACCTGGATGTCGGCGCCCATCTTGTTCAGCGCCGCGGTGAACCCCAGCCGGTTCTCGTACACCGTCTCGTGGACGACGGACTGCCCCTCGGCCTGCGTGAGGGCGACGATGAGCGGCTGCTGCCAATCGGTCATGAAACCCGGGTGGACGTCCGTCTCGACCATGACCGGCCGGAGGGCCTCGCCACGGCGGAACCGGATACCGTCCTCGCGGACGTCGAAGGACCCTCCCGCCTTGCGGAAGACGTTGAGGAACGTGAGCATCTCCTGCTGACGGGCGCCGGAGACGAAGATGTCACCGTCCGTGGCCAGGGCGGCGCACGCCCACGACGCAGCCTCGTTGCGGTCGAAGATGCAGCGGTGGTCGTAGCCGCTGAGGTTCGGGACCCCCTCGATGAGGATGACGCGATTGGGCTCGTAGGAGATGATCGCGCCCATCTTCTGCAGCACCGCGATGAGATCCATGATCTCCGGCTCGATCGCGGCGTTGCGCAACTCTGTGACGCCGCGTGCGCGGACCGCCGTGAGCAGCACCTGCTCCGTCGCGCCGACACTCGGATACGGCAGCTCGATGTTCGCCCCGTGCAGACCGTCGGGCGCCGACAGGCGGATTCCGCTGGGCAGCTTCTCCACGATGGCGCCGAAGTTGCGGAGCGCGTCGAGGTGGAAGTTGATCGGTCGATCTCCGATGCGGCAGCCGCCGAGGTCGGGGATGAACGCCTGTCCGAGCAGGTGCAGAAGCGGACCGCAGAACAGGATCGGGATGCGGGACGCACCGGCGTGGGCGTCGATCTCCTCCATGTGGGCGGACACCGCTTCGCGGGGGTCGAAATGCAGCGTGCCGGGCTCCTCGCCGTCATCCACTCGCACGCCGTGCGCCTCGAGAAGCGACCGGACGACCTTCACGTCGCTGATGTCGGGCACGTCGCGAAGGACGCTCACGCTGTCACCGAGGAGGGCGGCGACCATCGCCTTGGTGGCGAGGTTCTTGGCCCCCTTGACATCGACCCGTCCGCGCAGCGGGCGTCCGCCGCGGATGCTGAGGATCTCTCCGGTCGCTTCGGTCACGGCGATCTCCTGCTCCCCCGTGGGGGATCCCGCATCGCTGAGAAGGGTCTTCATCCGGTGGTCCTCACTTAGGTGTCTTCGAGGGTGTGGCGAGGGCTGAACGGCGTCGTGAGCCGTCATCCCGGCTTACCGGACGGGAAGTGTCCGTGGGCGCCACGCCTCCCGGCGGGCCTCGAACTGCGCGATCTGATCTGCGCTGCGCAGCGTGAGCCCGATGTCATCGAGCCCCTCGAGAAGCCGCCACCTAGTGTAATCGTCGATCTCGAAAGGCACCTGGAGGGGCTCGGCGCCGTCGCCTGCAGGGCCGACGAGACTCGCGACACGCTCGACGAGGTCGACGGTCATCGACAGCCCCGGCCGCGCGTCGACGGCGTCCCAGATGCGGTGCAGGTCGTCCTCGGAGATCGCTGCCGTCAGCAGGCCCTGCTTTCCCGCGTTCCCGCGGAAGATGTCGGCGAACTTCGGGCTCAGGATCACCGAGAACCCGAAGTCGCGCAGTGCCCAGACGGCGTGCTCGCGGCTCGAACCGGTGCCGAAGTCGGGTCCGGCCACCAGAATCGAAGCCCCCCGGAAGGCCGGCTGATTCAGCACGAAGTCGGGGTCTTGACGCCAGCTGGCGAAGAGCGCGTCTTCGAAGCCGGTCTTGGTGACGCGCTTGAGGTACACCGCGGGGATGATCTGGTCGGTGTCGACCGCGGAGCGCTTCAGCGGCGCGACGATGCCGGTGTGGGTGGTGAACTTCTCCATGTCAGGCCTCCGCCCCGGTCAGGGTGTCGAGGCTCGGCGAACCGAGCCCGGCGTCCGCGTCGTCCAGGTCGCTCGGGCTGGAGAGGGTTCCGCGCACCGCGGTGGCGGCGGCCACCAGCGGTGAGACGAGATGGGTTCGTCCGCCCTTCCCCTGCCGGCCCTCGAAGTTGCGGTTCGACGTCGAGGCGCAGCGTTCGCCGGGAGCGAGCTGGTCGGGGTTCATCCCCAGGCACATCGAACATCCCGCGAAGCGCCATTCCGCGCCGAATTCGGTGAAGATCTCGTGAAGCCCCTCGGCTTCGGCCTCCAGCCGCACGCGGGCCGAGCCCGGCACCACCATCACCCGGACCCCGTCGGCCTTCTTCCGACCCTTCACGATCGACGCGAAGGCGCGAAGGTCCTCGATGCGACTGTTCGTGCACGATCCCATGAAGACCGCATCGACCGGCACGTCCTTGAGCGGCGTGCCGGGCTCCAGCGCCATGTACTCCAGCGCGCGCTCGGCCGCGGCGCGCTCATTCGGGTCGACGAAATCGTCGGGCGAGGGCACGACGTCCGACAGCGAGACCCCCTGTCCGGGATTGGTGCCCCAGGTCACGAACGGCTCGAGTGCGTCGGCGTCGAGGAACACCTCGGCGTCGTAGACCGCGCCCTCGTCGCTGGGGAGCGTCCTCCAGTAGGCGACCGCGTCCTCCCAATCTCGGCCCTGCGGCGCGTGGGGCTTGTCCTTGACGTAGGCGAAGGTCGTTTCGTCGGGCGCGACCATCCCCGCGCGAGCCCCGGCTTCGATGGACATGTTGCAGATCGTCATCCGCCCCTCCATCGACAGCGACCGGATCGCCGACCCCCGGTACTCCAGCACGTATCCCTGGCCGCCGTTGGTACCGATCTTGGCGATGACCGCCAGGATGATGTCCTTCGCGGTCACCCCGGGCTTCAGCTCCCCCTCCACCGTGATCGCCATGGTCTTGAAGGGCTTCAGCGGCAACGTCTGGGTCGCCAGGACGTGCTCGACCTCGCTCGTCCCGATCCCGAAGGCCATTGCACCGAAGGCGCCGTGGGTCGAGGTGTGCGAGTCCCCGCACACGACCGTGATCCCGGGCATGGTGAGGCCCAGCTGAGGCCCCACGACGTGAACGATCCCCTGCTCCTTATCGCCGAGGGAGTGCAGCCGAACCCCGAACTCCTCGGCATTGCGACGCAGGGTGTCGATCTGCGTGCGGCTGGTGAGGTCGGCGATCGGCTTGTCGATGTCGAGCGTCGGGGTGTTGTGGTCCTCGGTGGCGATCGTCAGGTCCAGCCGGCGGACCGGGCGGCCCTCCGCGCGCAGGCCGTCGAACGCCTGGGGACTGGTGACCTCGTGGACCAGGTGGAGATCGATGTAGATCAGATCCGGCTCGCCGTTCTGTCCCTTGACCACGACGTGGTCCTCCCACACCTTCTCGGCGAGGGTGCGGGGTCGATCGGGGATCGCGACGGTACCGGCGGTGGACGTATCGATATCGGACGTGCTCATTGCGTTCTCCTCGGGAAGGGGATCAAGCCCGCGACGAACTCCGCGACGAGAGAGGCCTGGTTACGAGGTCTCGCCGCGGCCGCTAAGGAGAAGGCGAGCGATCCGCACGGGCTCAGAGTACCACCGGGTGCCGCGCACGCGATTATCGTCCGTCATCGCCGGTGGCTGCGCCGTCCACTTCGGTGCGGGTTCCCCTTTCGTCGGCCACCGCCGCGGCGGCGGCTTCGGCCGGCGTCCGTCCCGAGCCGTCGGGGAGGTCGGCGGCCGGCCGGTCCGCGGCATCTACCGTGGTGACCATCTCGCCTTCGCGACGGGCGGCGATGAGGCTCGCCAGGGTCGCCACCGTCATCGCCGCGATGATCACGCCCAGCGACACCCACGTCGAGATGTCCGGCGCCCACTCGACGTGCTCGCCGCCGTTGATGAAAGGCAGCTCGTTCTCGTGCAGGGCGTGGAGGAAGAGTTTCACGCCGATGAAGGCGAGGATGAAGGCGATGCCGTAATGCAGGTACTTCAAGCGGTCCAGGAGACCGCCGAGCAGGAAGTAGAGCTGGCGCAGCCCCATCAGTGCGAACAGGTTCGCCGTGAACACGATGAACGGGCTCTGGGTGATGCCGAAGATCGCCGGGATCGAGTCGATCGCGAACACCAGGTCGGTGAAGCCGATCGCAACGAAGACGAGGATCATCGGGGTGAAGATCTTCTTGCCGTTCACGACGGTGCGCAGCTTCGAGCCGTCGTACCCGTCGCTGATGTCGATGAAGCGACGCAGGAAGCGCACGATGCCCGTTTCGGCCTGCGCATCGTCGTCGTGTTTGCCCGGGAAGGCCTGCCGCCAGGCGGTGTAGACGAGGAAGAGGCCGAAGACGTAGAAGATCCAGCTCAGATTCTCGATCAGCACGGCGCCGAGCATGATGAAGATGGCGCGCAGGATCAGCGCGATGATGATGCCCACCATCAGCACCTCCTGCTGATATCGGCGCGGCACCGAGAACTGACTCATCAGCAGCACGAAGACGAAGAGGTTGTCGACCGAGAGGCTGTACTCCGTCAGCCACCCCGCGACGAACTCGCCCATCGCGTCCCCCGAGCCGGTCACCAGAAGCAGCACGACGGCGAACACCAGGGCGAGCGCGACATAGAACACCACCCACAGCGTCGCTTCCCTCATCGAGGGGATGTGAGGGCGCTTGAGGATGATGAGCAGATCCGCGAGGAGAATCAGCGACAGCACGATCAGGGCGGTGATCGCGAACCACGTCGGAATCTCATAGGTCATGGGCCTCCACGATACTCGCCGAGCAGGGGGTCTCCGAGCGGGAGGCAGGTCGCGAAATCGCCGGTGAGACGATCGGGGCGGGCACGACACTTATCGGGTGAGAGACAATGCGGATGCCGCGCAGCGGCGGAATGGGGAACGGTGACCGAGCAGACGGATGCGGCACTCGTCGCACGGGCCGCGGGCGGGAGTGAGCTCGCCTTCCGGTCGCTGTACCGCGCATACGTGCGGCCGGTGTACTGGGTCGCTCACGGGCTGCTCCACGACGTTTCGGACGCAGAGGACGTCACCCAGGAGACCTTCCTCGTCGCGTGGCGGAAGCTGCCGTCGCTGCACCTCGCGGGCGACTCCCTGCTTCCGTGGCTGGTGACCGTCTGCCGACTGCAGGCGGCGAACCGGATGCGACGGCAGCGCCGTGATCGGACCCGTGAGGTGCACGGCGACCTGGACGAGACGCTGCCTTCGACGGTCGACGTCGAACAGCAGATCATCGATGCCGATCTGGTGGAGCGCATCCTCGCCGAGGTCGACACCCTGGGCGAGCTCGACCGGCAGATCTTCCGGCTGTGCGCGGCGGAGGGATACGGCTATCAGGCGGCCGCCGACGAGCTCGGCGTCGGCCATGGCGTCGTCCGCAATCGTCTCTCCCGCATCCGCGCCCGCGTGCGGACCGCCCTGAAGGAGAGCACATGAACACCGTCCAGCGCACCCCGCTCCCCGACCTCAGCGAGGAACGGATCGACCGCATCGAGCGGGGGCTGTTCACCGGGATCGACGCCGAGCGATCGATCCGCCACCGGCGCCGCCGCACCGGCTGGATCACCGCCGGCGCGGCGGCCGCCGTGATCGTCGTGGCCGCCGCGATCGCCCCGGCTGTCGGAGGGATCGTCTCCCCCGTGGCGTCGAACGAATCCGCCGTCGCACCCGCCGGCGGCGATGCGGCCACGGCACCGCTCGACCAGGGCGTGCCCCAGGAGGAGAGCGGTACGGCCGACGACCTCGGAGCCGCTGGAGGCGCGGCAGCGGCGCAGGCGCCGGCGGCACGCGACATCGTCACGACCGCGTCGGCGAGCATCGTCGTTGACGATGTCCCGGCGGCTGCCGAGGACGTCGGCGCTGCAGCCATCGCGCTCGGCGGGTACGTGCAGTCGCAGTCGATCGGTCAGACCGGCGTGCCGATCCCCATCGAACCGGGGACCGGCGGACCGGACGTGTCGTACCCGGCACCCTTCGACGGCCGGTCCGGCTGGGTGACCGTGCGCATTCCCGCCGATGATCTGCCGACCTTCGTCTCGGGGCTCGCCGAGATCGGCGAGGTGACCCAGTCCTCGATCGACCGGCAGGACGTCACGGAGCAGACCGTCGATCTCCGGGCCCGCGTCGAGGCGACGCAGGCATCGGTCGACCGACTGGAAGAGCTTCTCGCACAGGCGGGCGACCTCGGTGACCTCATCGCCGCGGAAAGCGCGCTCGCCGAACGCCAGGCGACCCTGGAGTCCTATCAGCAGCAGCTGGAGTCGCTCGAAGGGCAGGTGGAGCTCTCGACGGTCTCGGTGTCGCTGTCGCCGCGGGTGGAGCAGGTCGCAGCCGACCCGGCGGGTTTCACCGACGGTCTTCTCGCCGGATGGAACGGTCTCATCGCCACGCTGAACGGCATCGTCATCGCTTTCGGGTTCCTTCTGCCCTGGCTCGCCGTTCTCGGTGTGGTCGCCCTCGTCGTCTGGGCGATCCTGCGCGTCCGCCGCGTGCGCCGGGCGCGGCGCGGCGCCGCGCCCGTACCGGCACCGGCACCGCAAGCAGACGGTGACAGCACCCGGTAGCGTCTCGGCGCCGCGAAGAAGCCCTGGTGATGGGGGTCACCAGGGCTTCTTCGCGCCGGCCAGGGGCCGCGGCCGGAGCTGTCAGGCTGCGACGGGGACCGCCGTGCTCACGGGAGCGACGACCGTCGCCTCCCGCTTGTGCACCCACCGCTTCAGCGCGATGACGGCGAAAGCCGACACCAGGACGCCCGCGAGGATCGAGACGAGGAAGCCCCAGATGGGCTGGATCGCGAAGAAGACGAAGATGCCACCGTGCGGCGCGAGCGAAGACACCCCGATCGCCATGCTCAGGCCGCCGGTCACCGCACCGCCCAGCATCGACGCCGGGATGACGCGGAAGAGGTCCGCTGCGGCGAAGGGGATCGCCCCCTCGGAGATGAACGCGGCGCCCAGCAGCCAGGCCGCCTTGCCGTTCTCGCGTTCGACGGGGGTGAAGAGATTGCGCGCCAGCACCGTCGATGCGAGGGCCATCGCCAGCGGCGGCACCATCCCGGCCGCCATCACGGCCGCCATGATGAGGTAGGGCGAGGAGAACGGCTGTGACGCCGTCGCGGCTGCGAGTCCGGTGGTGGCGAAGGTGTAGGCGACCTTGTTGACGGGCCCTCCGAGGTCGAAGCACATCATCAGACCGAGGATGACCCCCAGGATGACCGCCGACGCGCCGTTCAGGCTGTTGAGCCAGTCGGTCAGCCAGGTCATCAGCTGCGCGATGGGCCGACCGAGGAAGAGGATCATGAGGCCGGAGGCGACGACCGACCCGACGAGCGGGATGATGACCACCGGCATGAGCCCGCGCAGCCAGCGAGGGGCCGGCAGACGCCCGAGCCACCAGGCGATGAATCCGGCCAGCAATCCGCCGATGAGCCCGCCGATGAACCCCGCGCTCATCAGGACGGCGACCGCGCCCGCCACGAAGCCGGGAGCGATGCCCGGCCGATCGGCGATCGCGAAGGCGATGAACCCGGCCAGCACCGGAACGAGGAAGCCCATCGAGGTCGCGCCGATCATGAAGGCGACCGAGCCGAGGTACTGACCGAGACCGCCGGCGGGCAGATCCCACAGCGAGTTCTGCACGATGACGTTCGCCGCATCGTCGGTCACCTGGTACCCACCGAGGAGGAATCCCAGCGCGATCAGCAGACCGCCGCCCGCGACGAAGGGAATCATGTAGCTCACGCCGGTGAGGAGCCAGCGCTTGATGCGGGCGCCGACCGATTCCTGGACAGCCGTGGAGTTCGCCGCAGCCGCCGTTGCTGCACCACCGACCCTCTCGGCGCGCGGATCGGATGCCGCGGCGACCGCGTCGGCGATGAGCTTCTCCGGCTGCTCGATGCCGCGCTTGACGCTGGTGCGCACGACGGGCTTGCCTGCGAAACGCTGAGGCTCGCGGACGTCGACGTCGACGGCGAAGATGACGGCGTCGGCATCGCGGATGATCTCGGCTGGAAGCGGCCGATAGCCGCTGGAGCCCTGGGGTTCCACGACGAGGTCGACCCCGGCCTTGTCCCCCGCTGCCGTCAGGGCGTCCGCGGCCATGAAGGTGTGGGCGATTCCCGTCGCGCAGGCCGTGACGGCGACGATGCGCGGACGAGCGTCGTCGGCAGCGGCGGGCTGTGCAGGTCCCGTGGGTGCGGAGATCGAGGTCGCGCCCGTTTCGCCGATCGCCTCTCGGACGATCGCCACGACCTCGTCGTCGCTTTTCGCCGCGCGCAGACCCGCGGTGAAGTCGTCGTCCATGAGGCTTCGCGCGAGCTTGGACAGCACGGCGAGGTGGTCCTCGGCGGCGTCGGCGGGCGCGGCGATGAGGAACACCAGATCGGCGGGTCCGTCATCGGCACCGAAGTCGACCCCCGGCACCAGCCGGGCGAAGGCCAGCGACGGGCGGGTGACGGCGGCGCTCTTGGCGTGTGGGATCGCGATGCCGCCGGGAAGGCCAGTCTCGTCCTTCTGCTCGCGAGCCCACGCGTCCGAGAACAGGGCCTCCGCGTCGGTCGCGCGGCCCTCTGCGACCACACGGTCGGCGAGGGCGCGGATCACTGCGGACTTGTCGGACCCGAGTCCGACATCCAGGCTCACAAGGCCGGGGGTGATGGTGTGCGACGCCGGTGAAGACATCTTCGAGACCTCCTCTGGTCTGCTCACGGGGCGATGCCCGCAGGGGTGGTGCGCTCGGCGACGAGCGCGACGGCTCGAACCTCCCCGGTGGGGAGATCGGCGGGAGTGGGGATCTGGGTGCCGGGAAGCGATGCCGCGGCGGAGCCGTAGCGGACCGCGCGCTCGAGCCGTTCGGCGGGGCCCGCGCCGGCGACCGCCGCGAGCACGTATCCGGCGAGGGAGCTGTCCCCCGCACCGACGGTGCTCACCGCCCGGATCGACGGGGGTGCGGCGAACCACGCGCCACCCTCGGCCAGCAGCACGGCGCCCAGGGATCCCAGCGTCACCAGCGCCGAACCCACCGAGCCGGGAACGAGGCCGGCCCCGACGCGGACGACCTCGGCGACGAGGTCGGCGACGTCGGGACCCGAACCTCCGAGTGCGCCGCCGAGACCGGCCAGCTGCGCGAGTTCCGCGTCGTTGGGCTTGATGAGATCGGGGCGACTCCGCTCGACCACGACAGCGAGCGCTGCGCCTGAGGTGTCGACCGCGATGAGGGGCGCGTCGGGAGCCTCGCGGACGGCGTCGATGACATCCGCGTAGAAGTCGTCGCCGACACCCGGCGGCACGGAACCTGCCAAGACCAGCCAGCGGGCACCTCGGCTGGCCGCGACGGTGTCGGCGATGGCCGCGCGGCGGTCGGCGATCGTCAGACGAGCCCCCGGCAGATTGATCTTGGTCGTCGTCCCCGCGGGATCGGTCAGTGCGATGTTGGCTCGGACGCGACCGGCCACTGCGGTCGAACGGGTGGGCACTCCCGTCTCACGGAGCAGATCGGCGTAGGGGTCGTGCGGATTCAGAGGCACAAGCGCGAGTGTGGGCACTCCCGCGGCGACGATCGCGCGCGAGACGTTGACCCCCTTGCCCCCGGCATCCTCGCGGACGGACACAGCCTGCTGCACCTCACCGGGCCGCAGGACGGAATCCAGCGCAACGGTGCGATCCAACGACGGGTTCGCCGTGAGCGTGACGATCATGCGGTCCACACCTCCACGTCGGCGCTCTTGAGCGCATCGCCGAGTTCTGCGGGGGGCGTGGTCTCGGTGACGAGGACGTCGATGTCCTCGAGCCCCGCGAACCGCACCAGGTACTCCTCCCCCACCTTGCTGGTGTCGGCGAGGACGATGACTCGTCGCGCAGCGCTCACGACGGCCCGCTTGACCGCCGCCTCCTCGGGGTCGGGCGTGCTGAGTCCGAAGGCGGCCGAGATCCCGTTCGTGCCGATGACCGCGACGTCGGGGCGGAGCTGAGAGATGGCCTCCACCGCCGCCGAGCCGACGGCGGCCGCCGTCAGACCCCGCACCCTCCCGCCGATGAGGGTCAGGGTCAGATCGGCACGGGCTCCGAGGTCGAAGGCGATGGGAACGGCGTGGGTGACCAGCTCGAGCCGTGCGGCACCGTCGACGGGGGTGCGGGCGGCGAATTCCCGTGCGAAGGCCGCGGTCGTCGTTCCGGCGTCGATGAAGATGGATCCGCCGAGGCCGGCCAGTGCTTCGGCTGCCCGAACGGCGATGCGCGCCTTCTCGTCTCCGCGCACCGCGCCGCGGTCGGCGACGGCGATCTCACTGGTTCCGCCGCGTGACGCGGCGACCGCGCCGCCATGAACCCGACGCAGCGCACCCGCGCGCTCCAGCGCATCGAGGTCGCGTCGCACGGTTTCCGTGGTCACCCCGAAGTCACGGGCGAGGTCGACGACGGAAACACGACCAGCCGTCAGCAGTTCCCGCTCGATCGCGTCCTGTCGCTCCGTCGCGTACATGCATCCTCTTCCTCAAGGTTTCCCACAGAGTACAACAGTAACCAACACGAAACAACATAAATCTAGACAAAACCAACATCGCGCGTCCGAGCCCCACCGGAGCCCGACGACGACGCCCGAGTAGGGTCGTGAAGACCACCGTCGGCAGACCCCCCACGAAGGAACCGCCGTGTCCCCCACCCCGTCCTCACCCGATCCGCTCCTCGATGGCCGCTATCGTCTGGGAGACCTCGTCGGCGAGGGTGGGATGGCGCGGGTGTACCGCGCAGAAGACGTGCTCCTCGGGCGCTCGGTGGCCGTCAAAGTCCTGCGCCCAGGCGTGGAGGGATCGGCTTCGCCCGAGCGGGCACGGGCCGAAGTCGCGGCTCTGGCCGCCCTGAGCCATCCGGGCCTGGTGATGCTTCTGGACGCGAGCCTGGAACCGGGAAAGCCCGAGTACCTCGTCATGGAGTTCGTGGAGGGGCAGACGCTCGCCCGAGCATTGTCCGCCGGCCCACTGCCTCCGACCGAAGTGGCGGCACTCGCCGCCGAACTCGCCGAGGCCCTGCACGTGGTCCACGCAGCCGGTGTCGTGCACCGCGACCTCAAACCGGCCAACATCCTGGTCACGCCGTCTCCCCTGCCCCATCGCCTGTTCCGCGCCAAGCTCGCGGACTTCGGCATCGCCTACCTGCTCGACAGCGCGCGGATCACCACACCCGGCACCGTGATCGGCACCGCGTCCTACCTGGCCCCCGAGCAGGTGCGCGGTGCCGCCCCCGCCCCGCCAGCCGACATCTACGCGCTCGGATTGGTGCTGCTCGAAGCGCTGACCGGCACGCGGGCGTTCCCTGCCGCGTCCGCCGCCGAGGCGGCACTCGCCCGATTGGGTGCGCCGCCTCGCATCCCTGCTGATGTCGGGCCGGGATGGCGGGCGCTCCTGGAGCGCATGACGGACCTCGATCCCGCCCGCAGGCCGGCGGCGCTGGAGGTCGCCGTGGCGACGGCCGACCTCACCGGCAGCACACCGGTCGAGATGGCGACCGCCGTGCTCCCGGCGGCACCCGGGCGCGGTGAGGAGCCGACGGCCGTCCTCGCTCCTGCTCATCCGACCGGCGCAGCCGCCCCCACCCGACGTCGCCGTGCCCCGGTCGCCTGGGGGGCCGTCGCGGCCGGAGCGGCACTGGTCCTGGGACTGGGCACGTGGGCCGCCGTCAGCGCCGGCACCGCCGTGCCCGGACCGGCGGCGAATGACCCGAGCGAGAGCCCCGTGCCGGCGACGACGACCTCCGACCCCGGGGTGGACCCGGCCTTCGAACAGCCCGCCGATCCCGCCCCGCCGGCCGACGAGCAGACGCAGCGCGACGCCGAGAAGGCCCAGCGAGAGGCAGAGAAGGAGGCAGAGAAGGCACGCAAGGAGGCCGAGAAGGAAGCAGAACGCGAACGCGAGGAGGCCGAGGACGGCCCCGGCGACGGCGACGGCTGATACATCGCCTGAAACGCACGAAAGCCCCCGGCGAACCGGAGGCTTTCGTGCTGTTGGTGACCCCAGCGGGATTCGAACCCGCGTTACCGCCGTGAGAGGGCGGCGTACTAGGCCGCTATACGATGGGGCCGTCAGGCAACCGTTCGATTATGCCATGGCCTCGGCGCCGCGAACAAATCGGGCCGGCGCCGGCGGACGTCGCTTGCCGACGCCGCCCCGCACGGGTTGACTCGGGTCATGCGAGTCACCAAGCACGAACACGCGGCGCTCACCCTCGAAGACTCCGGCTCGACGCTGGTGATCGATCCCGGCACCTTCACCGACCCCCTCTACGACCTCCGCGAGGTCGCGGGGATCGTGCTGACGCACGAGCACCCCGATCACTGGACGGCCGATCATCTCGACCGCATCCTGAAGATGTCGCCGGGTACCCCCGTCTACGGTCCGCCGGGCGTCGCCGCGGCCGCGGCGGGCTTCGATGTGATCGTGGTGAACCCCGGCGACACCCTGGAGCTCGGGCCGTTCCGCCTCCGGTTCTTCGGCGGCCAGCACGCGGTCATCCACTCCTCCCTCCCGGTCGTCGACAACGTCGGGGTCCTCGTGAACGACGTCTTCTACTACCCCGGCGACTCCTACACCGTTCCCGGGGGTGTGGAGGTGCAGCTGCTGGCCGCGCCCCTGGGTGCCCCCTGGCTGAAGATCGGCGAGGCGATCGACTTCGTGCTCGCGGTGAAGCCCCGACAGGCTTTCGGAACCCATGACATGACGCTGTCGATCCTCGGGCGCGACATGCACCGTGGGCGGCTTCGCTGGGCGACCGAGCAGAACGGCGGCGAGTTCTTCGAACTCGAGCCCGGGGACTCGATCGACGTCTGACGTCGTTCGGACAATGCCGCCGATGCCGGGGATGCCGCCTGCCGACGTCCAGATCACCTCGGCGCTCGTGGCGGGGCTGATCCGCCGCTCTGTTCCCGACGTCGGGTCCGAGACGCTCTCAGCCCAGCCGGCCGCGAGAGGCTGGGACTGCGAGACCTGGCGGCTGGGTGAGAAGCTCGCGGTGCGTCTGCCCCGTCGTGCCGCCGCCGCGGCCGGCGTCGCGCATGAGCAGGCGGTCATGCGGTCGCTGTCCGAGAATCTCGCGGCCGCCGACGTCGGCGCACCGGACGTGGTGTTCGCGGGGCGGCCGGACGAGACCTTCCCCTATCCGTGGTCGGTGGTCACCTGGCACGAGGGCAGTACCGGACTGGACGTCGCCCGGGAGGATCGCCGGGCGTGGGCGGCACCACTGGCTCACGCACTTCGCGCGATTCATCGCACCGCCCCGGGCGATCTCCCCGCCAATCCCGCCCGCGGGGGCGCGCTTTCCACGCGGGCCGAGAGCGTCGCACGTCATCTCTCCGCCCTCCGCGAGACGTCGACGGTGGGCGCCCGCGACATCGGCCTGCTGGCGAGACTGTGGGACGAGGGCCTCGCGGCCGACGGATGGCGCGGTGCGCCCGCACTCATCCACGGCGACCTCCACCCGGGGAACCTCATCGCGCGCGGACCTCGACTGGTCGCGGTGATCGACTTCATCGACGTCGCCCCCGGCGACCCCGCCTACGATCTCGCCGCCGCCTGGCTCTGCTTCGATGCTGACGGGCGCCGCGCCTTCATCCGGAACACCGAGGATGTCTTCGCCGCCGACGATTGGATCCGCGCCCGCGCCTGGGCGGCGGCGTTCACGGCGATCCTCCTCGGGCAGAGTGACGATCTGCCCGCCTACGCGGCGCTCGCCCGAGAGAGCCTCGCGGAGCTGCGCCGATGGCCCTGAACGACGAAAACCCCCGAATGATCGGGGGTTTCTCGTCTTGCTGGGGTACCTGGACTCGAACCAAGAACAACTGAACCAGAATCAGCCGTGTTGCCAATTACACCATACCCCAATGGCCCCAGCCGAAGCCGTGCCGAGGGTCGAGTCTAGTAGACCTCGGACTGGTCGCCAAACCGAGAGCGGATGCCGCGGTTCATCGCCCGAGGTGGGCGACCAGCCGGCCCAGCCGCCGCACCGATTCGGCCTTCCCGAGGAGCTCCATCGATTCGAACAGCGGCGGGGAGACTCGACGCCCGGTGATCGCGACGCGGGGCGGACCGTAGGCCACCCGGGGTTTCAGCCCGAGCTCGTCGACGAGGGCGCGCGCGAGGGCGTCCTGCACGGCCGCGGCGGTCCACTCCCCCGCGGGAACGAGCTCGAGGGCTCCGACACTCGCGACGAGCACCTCGGTGGCATTCGTGGGCAGACCGGCCAGCGCGTCGGCGTCGTAGTCCGGCTCGTCGACGAAGAGGAAGCCGAGCATCCCCGGCACGTCGCCGAGCAGCTGCAGCCGCTCCTGCACCAGAGGAGCGGCCTCCCACAGCAGTGCCGCCTGTTCATCCGACGGCGGGTCGGCGATGACGCCCGCAGCGGCGAGGTAGGGGACGATGCGAGCGGCGAAGTCGCCGGGTTCGAGCATCCTGATGTGATCGCCGTTGATCGATTCGGCCTTCTTCTGATCGAAGCGGGCGGGGTTGGGATTGACGTCGGCGATGTCGAAGGCCGCGACCAGCTCGTCCAGGCTGAACACGTCACGGTCGGGGGCGATCGACCAGCCCAGGAGGGCGAGGTAGTTCAGAAGCCCCTCGGGGATGAAGCCCTTCTCGCGCTGGTGGAAGAGGTCGGCGCGGGGATCGCGCTTGGAGAGCTTCTTGGTCCCGTCGCCCAGCACGAGCGGCATGTGGCCGAACCGCGGGATGAAGGTGGTCACCCCCGCATCAATGAGCGCGCGGTACAGGGCGAGCTGGCGGGCGGTGGACGGCATGAGGTCTTCGCCGCGAAGCACATGGGTGATTCCCATGAGCGCATCGTCGACGGGGTTGACGAAGGTGTAGAGCGGAACGCCGCCGGCACGCACGATGACGAAGTCGGGGAACGACCCCGCGGGGAAGGTCACCTCACCCCGGATGAGATCGACGTAGGTGAGGTCCTCGTCCGGCACTCGCAGGCGCCATGCCGGCTCGCGCCCCTCGGCGCGATAGGCGGCTTTCTGCTCCTCGGTGAGGTCGCGGTCGAAGTTGTCGTAGCCGAGCTGCTTGGCGCGGCCGGATGCTTCGTTGCGAGCGTCGATCTCTTCGGCGGTGGAGAAGCTCTCGTACACCGCGCCGGAGGCGATGAGCTTCTCCAGGACGCCGCGGTAGATCTCGTGCCGCTGCGACTGACGGTACGGTGCGTGGGGACCGCCCACCTCGACGCCTTCGTCCCAGTCGATCCGCAGCCACTGGAGCGCCTCGAGGAGCTGCAGGTAGCTCTCCTCGCTGTCGCGTGCCGCGTCGGTGTCCTCGATGCGGAACACCATGGTGCCGCCGTGGTGTCGTGCGTAGGCCCAGTTGAACAGGGCGGTGCGCACGAGTCCGACGTGCGGCAGACCTGTCGGCGAGGGGCAGAACCGGACGCGGACGTCGGAACCGGTGGCGGTCGTGGTGCGGGGATCGGGCGTAGCAGGCATCCTTGCCAGTTTAGGCGTCCGCCCGCGCCCCTCCGCGAAGCGCGAGGGGGGCGAGCGCCGAGGTCGCGATCACAGCGATCGACACCGCCACCGCCAGTCCGCCGTACCCGATACACCCGAGCACCAGACCCGCGAGGATCGCTCCGGCCGCCCCCACGAGGCTCATCAGGAAGTCGCTCGTGCCCTGGCGCCTGGTGCGGTGCGCCTCCGACGACGCCTCGGTGAGAAGCGCCGACCCCGCGACCGTCGACGCGCTCCATCCGAGGCCGAGGAGGATGAGTCCGACCGTCACCCAGAGAGTCGAGTCCTGTCCGAAGGAGGCCGTGACGAGCGCCGCGGCGAGGACGGCCTGACCGACGAGGATGGTCGGGATGCGCCCGATACGGTCGGCGAGCAGACCGAACACGGGCGCGACGGCGTACATGCCGGCGATGTGGAGACTGATGGTGAAGCCGATCACCGTCAACGTCGCACCCTGGTGCAGCAGGTGGACGGGCGTCATCGCCATGACGGACACCATCACCCCGTGCGCCGCGGCGATGGCGAAGATGGCGTATCGCGCGGGCCAGGGTCGGTCGGCTCGCGGCGCGATGGCCGACCCGCCCGCTGCCTCTCGGCTGATCACCAGCTGCTGCGCCGTGAGGAGCGGGTCGGGCCGGAGCGCCGTCAGGTACAGGACGATCGCGAGCGACTGTCCGAGAACGGTGAAGACATAGGGCCCGGTCAGGGCGGGAAGGCCGAGGAGGTCACCGACGGCCTCGCCGGGCCCGGTGAGATTCGGGCCGAGCACCGCGCCGATCGTCGTCGCCCAGACCACGATCGACAGATCGCGGCCGCGCGTGGCGTCGGTGGCGAGGTCGGCGGCGGCGAAGCGAGACTGCAGGTTCGCCGCCTGTCCCGCACCGACCAGCAGGAAGGCGACGAGCAGGAGGGGGAACGATGTCGCTGCGACGGCGGTGATCACGCCGGCCACGCCGACGAGCGCGATCGCCATCCCCGAGGCCAGTGACAGCCGGCGCCCGCGTCGTCTCGCGAGCGCGGCGAGAGGCACGGCGGTGAAGGCCGTGCCGAGTGTGACGGCCGCGGCGGCGAGGCCTGACAGCGACTCCTCGCCCGAGACCTCGCCGGCGAGGATCGCGCCGAGCGAGATCGTCGCGCCGAAGGCGATGCCGCCGAGGACCTGCCCGGCCGAGAGCACCCGCACCGTCCGGCGCTGGATGACCGCCGCCGCTGCGAGATCGTCGCCGAACCCGGTCACCGGTCGTGAGCGCGATGAGCCCGCGGCATCCGGACTCCCGGTCATCACCCCTCGCCGGCGGCGCGCGCGGTGTTTCGGAGGGTTCCGAGCCCCTCGATCTCGACGTCGACCGTGTCGCCGGCGGCGATCGGTCCCACCCCCGCCGGGGTTCCCGTCAGCACCACATCGCCGGGAAGCAGCGTGAACGCCGCCGAGGCGTAGGCGATGATGTCGGCGACGGAGAAGATCATGTCGGTCAACGGCGCGCTCTGCACCGTTTCGCCGTTGCGCCGCGTCGTCAGACGTGCCGGCGCCGTCGGGTCGAACTCGGTCTCGATCGCCGGCCCGAGCGGACAGAACGTGTCGAAGCCCTTGGCACGCGACCACTGTCCGTCGCTGCGCTGCAGGTCGCGCGCCGTGACGTCGTTGCCGATCGTGTAGCCGAACACGTGATCGAGGGCGCGCTCGGCGGGGACGTTCTTGGTCACCCGGCCGATCACCGCCGCGAGCTCGCCTTCGAAGTCCACCCGCGCCGACTGCGGCGGGAGCACGATCGCATCACCGGGGCCGATGACGGCGGTGTTGGGCTTGAAGAACAGCAGCGGTTCGGCCGGCACGTCGTTGCCGAGCTCGGCTGCGTGATCCTGATAATTGCGACCGACGCAGACGATCTTCGAGCGCGGAATGACCGGCGCGAGCAGCGTCACCGCGCCGAGCGGCACCCGCTCCCCGGTCGTGTCGAAGCCGGCGAACATCGGGTCGCCGGCGAGGACGACGAGTTCGCCGTCGTCGACGATTCCGTAGCTGATCGTGTCGTTGTGGCTGAAGCGGGCGACTCTCACCCGCTCAGCCTAGCGATCACCCCCGCCGCCGGACGGTCAGCCGTCGAGCCGCAGCAGCCACCCGTGGCGGTCTTCGCGCCGCCCGTACTGGATGTCGGTGAGTTCTTCGCGGAGCGACAGCGCGAGTTCGCCCACGGGCTGCTCGTCGAGGAAGCCCTTGCCCTTCAGCACCCCGATCGGTGTGACCACGGCCGCGGTGCCGCACGCGAAGACCTCGACGATGTCGCCGGAGGCGACACCCTCGCGCCATTCGTCGATCGAGACCGCGCGCCCCTCGACGTGGTGACCGCGGTCGATGGCGAGCTGCAGGATCGAGTCGCGCGTGATCCCTTCGAGGATCGACTCCGACTGCGGGGTGACGATCCGCCCGTCCTTGAAGACGAAGATGATGTTCATCCCGCCGAGTTCCTCGACGTTGCGGTGCTCGTCGAGGAACACCACCTGGTCGCACTCGTTCTCGTAGGCCTCGGATTGCGGCAGCAGACTCGCGGCATAGTTGCCCCCGGTCTTGGCAGCACCGGTGCCGCCCTTGCCCGCTCGCGAGTAGTCCTCGCTCAGCCAGATCGACACCGGCTGCACGCCGCCTTTGAAGTAGGCGCCTGCGGGGCTGGCGATGACGTAGTAGTTGACCTTGTGGGCGGGCCGCACGCCGAGGAACGCCTCCTTGGCGAACATGAACGGCCGGAGGTACAGGCTCTGGTCGGCACCGCCGGGCACCCATGCGCCGTCCACGGCGATGATCTCGCGCAGCGACTGGATGAAGTAGCTCACCGGGAGCTCGGGGAGGGCGAGCCGCCGCGCCGAGCGCTGCAGGCGCCGGCCGTTCTGGTCGGGACGGAAGGTGTGGATCGAACCGTCGGCGTGCCGATAGGCCTTGATCCCCTCGAAGATCTCCTGGCCGTAGTGGAGGACGGCGGCGGCGGGGTCCATCGCGATCGGACCGTACGGCTGCACCCGGGGCCGGTGCCACCCGCCGCCCACCGACCAGCAGATGTCGACCATGTGATCGGTGAAGTGGGTGCCGAAGCCGGGGTTGGCCAGGATCGCGTCGCGCTCGGCCGGTGTCTTCGCCGCGAGATTCTTGGTGACGGCGAACTGCAGAGGAGCGAGGCCGGTATCGGGATCTGAGTCGATGAGCGTCATGCGAGCATCCTGAGGTGTGTGGCGCGGAAGTGTCCAGGTTACGCCTGGAGGCGTGCGACGATGTCGTCGCCGATCTGCGAGGTCGTTCGCGGGGCGCCGCTGCGAGCGGCGATGTCCTCCTCGACCGCGAGGGTGACGCGATCGGCCTGAGTGCCGAGACCCAGGTGGTCCAGCATCAGTGCGACCGAGAGGATCGCCGCCGTCGGATCGGCCTTCTGCTGCCCGGCGATGTCGGGAGCCGACCCATGGACGGGTTCGAACATCGACGGGAACGCCCCCGCGGGGTTGATGTTCCCGGAGGCGGCGAGGCCGATGCCACCGGTGACGGCGCCGGCCAGGTCGGTCAGGATGTCGCCGAAGAGGTTGTCGGTGACGATGACGTCGAAACGACCGGGGTTCGTGACCAGGAAGATGGTGGCCGCGTCGACGTGGAGGTAGTCTACGGCGACATCCGGATGCTCCGCCGCAACCTCGCGCACGATGCGCTGCCAGATCGCCCCGGCGTGGACGAGCACGTTGGTCTTGTGCACCCAGGTCAGCCGGCGCGAGCGGCGCTCGGCGAGGTCGAAGGCATATCGGACGACGCGCTCCACGCCGAAGGCGGTGTTGACGGATGTCTCATTGGCGACCTCCTGAGGCGTACCCCGACGAATCGCACCGCCGTTGCCGACGTAGGGGCCTTCGGTGCCCTCGCGCACCACGACGAAGTCGATGTCGCCGGGTTCTGCCAGCGGTGTCACCGAGCCGGGATACGTCTTGGACGGCCGGAGGTTCACATAGTGGTCGAGCTCGAAGCGGAGCTTCAGCAGCAGGCCCCGCTCGATGTTGGCGTCCTTCAGTCGCGGGTCGCCCGGCACTCCGCCGACGGCGCCGAGCAGGATGGCGTCGTGCCCCGCGATCGCGGCGAGATCGTCATCGGTGAGGGTGTCACCGGTGTCGAGGTAGCGCCCGGCACCGAGCGAGAACCGGGTCTTGTCGAAGGTGACGCCACCTCCCACCGTCACGGCGTCGAGCACGTTCTCGGCCTCGGCGACGACCTCCGGGCCGATTCCGTCTCCGGGGATGACGGCCAGCTTCACCACACGCGACATCGCACTCCTGTTCATCGGACGCCTCGTCCGACGAACACGACGGTCACGAGGCGCGGGATCCCTTCAGAGTAGTGGCCGCAACGGCCGCGGCGAGGACGACCAGTCCCGCCCCGATCAGCGCGGTGACGCTCACCCCGGCGGAGAACGCCTGCGCCGCTGCCGCCTGCACGGCTTGCCCGGCGACCCCTCCGAGATCTGCCGCCGCCTCCACGGCCCCGGCGAGGGTCTCCTGAGCCTCCGCGGCCACTGCGGCCGGGACGTCCTCGGGAAGTACCAGGTTGGATCGATAGAGCGCGGTCAGAAGACCCCCGAGCACCGTGGTCCCCAACACGGCACCGAGCTCGTACGCCGTCTCGGACACCGCGCTGGCCGCGCCGGCCTTGGCGGGCGGCGCGCTGGCGAGGATCAGCTCGTTGGAGACGGTCTCGGCCGCACCGATGCCCATCCCGAGCGCGACGAACGCGCCGATGAGGAGCCCGGGACCGGTGTCGTCCCCCGCCGCGGCGATGAGGAGGTATCCGAGCACCGAGAACGCCAGGGCCACCGGTACGACGATGCGGGGGGCGATCCGCTTGGCGATCGGCACCACCGTCAATCCCGCCGCGATCATCGCGGCAAGCCCCGGAACGAGCGCCAGGCCCGATTCCAGTGGTGTGAGCCCGAGGACGAGCTGAAGGTGCTGCGCGACGAAGAAGAGGAAGCCGACGAGCCCCACCACACTGAGGAGATTCACCACGAGCGCGCCGCTGAAGGTTCCCACGCGGAACAGACGCATATCCAGCATCGGGTTGCGCACCCGCAACTGGCGGCGCACGAACAGGACGCCGAATCCCAGCCCCGCCAGGATCAGCAACGGGGCGGGCCCTGCCACCCCGTACACCGCGAGTTCCTTGATGCCGTAGACGACGGGGACCATCGTCGCCAACGAGAGCGCGATGCTGACGGGATCGATGCGTCCCGGGTTCGGATCCCGACTCTCGGGGACCAGGAGCGGAGCGAGGATCAGGAGCGGGATGAGGACGGGCACGGCCATGAGGAACACCGATCCCCAGGAGAAGTGCTCGAGGAGGATGCCGCCGACGATCGGTCCCAGCGCAGAACCCGCCGAGAACATCGAGGCCCACACCGCGATCGCGAAGCGACGCTGATCGCGATCGGTGAAGATGCTGCGCAGCAGCGAGAGGGTCGACGGCATCAGCATCGCGCCGAAGACGCCCATCCCGGCACGGGCGGCGATCAGCCATTCCGCGCTCGGGGCGAAGGCGGCGAGGGCCGACACCGTCGCGAAGCCGGTCGCGCCGAGCAGCAGCATCCGTCTCCGACCGAATCGGTCGCCGAGGGTCCCCATCGTGACCAACAGGCCCGCGAGGACCAGGGGGTACGCGTCGATGATCCACAGCTGCTGCGTGCTCGAGGGGGCGAGGTCGGCGGAGATCGCGGGCAACGCGAAGCTCAGCACCGTGTTGTCGACCGAGACCAACAGCACGGGGAGCATGAGGACGACCAGGGCCGCCCAGCCACGCCATCCCACCCGCCGGCCTGCGGCGTCGGCGAGTTCGATCTCCTGTGTGAGTGTCATCATTTCTATACCGTCCGGTCGGTATAGTATCAGAACCCACTCCGTCACGTCGATACGATCGAGGCCATGAGCAGACCGCCCCTCGCCCGCGAGAAGGTCCTCGATGCGTTCGAGGCGCTGCTCATCGATGAGGGCGAACGGGGGTCGACCCTCGACGCGACCGCCCGGGCCGCAGGGGTCTCCAAGGGTGGACTGCTCTATCACTACGCCTCGAAGGAGAGCCTCGAGCAGGCGCTGCTCGAGCGGCTCCACGCACTCGTCGATGCCGACGTGGCGGCGACCGCCGCAGCGCCGGAGGGGCCGATCGCCTACTTCCTGCGCACGTCTGTGATGAACGACGACGCGCTGGATCGCGCTCTGCTCGCGGTGGCGCGCCTCGCTCAGGGCGGGAACGCCGCGGCCAGCGAGGCGCTGCGCGACGTTCGCGCGAAGTGGGCCGACGTGCTGCGCCCGCACACCCGTGACGCCGCGGCGCTGGACCTGGTCATGCTCGTCAGCGACGGTCTCTACTTCAACAACGCCCTGGGCGGCGGGAACGTCCCCGGGCCGACGCCGCGCGGTAGCGCATTGGATGCCCTCGTGGGGCTCGTGGAGCGCGCCGCGGGCACCTGACCCGCTCCGGTCAGGACTCGGTGATGTCGATCTGCCGGAAGAGGTCGGCTCCGGTCGCGCGTCTCATCTCGTCGAGGATCTCGTCGGGCACCGGCGAGTCGACGGTGAGCACGCTCAGCGCGCGCCCCGTGCTGTCGGGCTGTGCGACCTGCAGGGCCTCGATGTTGATGTCGGCGTCGCCGAGGTACTTGCCGTAGATCGCCACGATGCCGGGGCGGTCGGCGTAGCGCATGACGACGTGGTGCCGTGCGATGGCGACCTCGATGTCGTACCCGTTGATTCCCACGACCTTCGGAACCATCCGCGTGCCCGCCAGTGTCCCGGCCACCGTGAGCACCGTGCCGTCGGAGAGGGTGCCACGCAGGACCGTGATGTTCCGGTAAAGAGGGCTCTCGGCCTCGACGATGAGGCGGGCCTCGATGCCGCGCTGTTCGGCGAAGAGCGGCGCGTTGACGTACGAGACGTTCTCGCTGACGATGTTCGTGAAGATGCCCTTCAAGGCAGCAAGGCGATACACGCTGACGTCGTAGGCGGCGAGCTCCCCGCGCACCTCGATGTCGAGGCTCGTCAGAGCGCCGTGCGCGAGGGCGGTGAAGAACTGGCCGAGCTGCTCGACGAGCGCGATGCCGGGCCGAACGAACGGGTCGATGACTCCCCCGGCCACGTTGACCGCGTCGGGAACGAGGTCGCCCTCGAGAGCGAGCTTGACCGAGCGCGCCACCGACACGCCCGCCTTCTCCTGCGCCTCCTCGGTGCTCGCCCCGAGATGCGGGGTGCCGACGACGCCGGGCAAGGACACCAGGCGCGCGGCAACCGAGTCGGCCGCGGGCGGCTCGGTGGTGAAGACATCCAGGCCTGCGCCGGCGATCACGCCGTTCGTGAGGGCGGTGTACAGGGCGTCTTCGTCGATGAGGCCGCCGCGTGCGACGTTCACCACGTACGCAGAGGGCTTCATCAGCGCCAGCTGGTCGGCACCGATCATCCCCGTGGTCTCCGGGGTCTTGGGCATGTGGACGGTGATCGCGTCGCTCTGGCGCAGCACGTCGTCGAACGGCAGCAGTTCGACCCCGAGCTGCTGCGCACGCGCGGGCGTGACGTAGGGGTCGTAACCGACGACGCGCACACCGAAAGCGCGGAGGCGTTCGGCGACGAGCGCACCGATGCGGCCCAGACCGAAGATGCCGACGGTCTTCTCGAACAGCTCCACGCCGGTGAAGGCGCTGCGCTTCCACTGTCCGTCGGCGAGCGACGCGTGTGCGGCGGGGATGTGACGGGCCAGACTCAGGATGTGACCCACGGTCAACTCGGCGGCGGAGATCACATTGGAGGTCGGCGCGTTCACGACCATGACTCCCCGCGCGGTCGCGGCCTTGATGTCGACGTTGTCGAGTCCGACACCCGCGCGGGCGACCACCTTGAGGTCGGGAGCGGCGGCCAGCGCCTCGGCGTCGATGCGCGTGGCGGATCGGACGAGCACGGCGCGCGCGTCGGCGAGTGCGGCCAGGAGCGCGGGACGATCGGTGCCGTCGACGTGGCGGACGTCGAAATCGGGCCCGAGGGCGTCGATCGTGGCGGGCGAGAGCTGTTCGGCGATCAGGACGACGGGCTTCGACACAGGGGCAGACCTTCGGTGCGGGCGCGAGCGGCGACGAGCGGCTGAGGGATGTCCCGCCGCACAGGGGGCGGGCAGCTGTCAGCCTATCGCGCGGGCTCGGGGGCCTCCGACCGTATGACGTCGGAGGACGTCACCCCAGAAGCTGGGCCCCGTACGTGTAGGCGTAGGCCAGGACGTTGACCCACAGCACGGCGACGACGGCCAGGCCGACCAGCAGAACGAGGGCGAACTCGCCGAGCGGTCGTCGGTAGCCCACCGCGAATGCCACCCCGAAGGCCACGATCGGGAAGACGATGGTGAACCCAAGCACGGCCCAGCCGAGCGCGTTCAGACCGAGCGGACCCGATGCCTGCGCGACGAGGAGGGTCACGGCGTTCCAGACCACGTAGGCGTAGAACAGCCCGAAGGCACCGCTGACGGCGACGGTGACCCAGACGGGCCGCCGTCGGGCGGGGGTGGCGGTGGAGGCGGTGGTCATGATCCGAAGGCTCCCACGACGATGAACGGCCAGGGGATGAGCAGGACGACACCGGCTGCCAGGAGCACCCAGCGCAGCCACGACGCGGAGCGGCGCGTGAGCGTGTAGACCGCGGTGAACCACAGCGCGGGAGCGGCGACCGCGAGCCCGACCGCGGCGGCGTTGCCCGTGGTCCACACCGGCGGCGCGACACCGTCGCCCGAGACGAGGAAGGAGGCGATCCCGTGGACGCGGAGTCCGCCGATCAGCCACCCGATCGAGAAGAGCAGGTACACCCCGCCGAGGATTCCGAGGGCGATGAGCGACGCGTTGCCCATTCCGCCGGGCGCGGTGTCCTCTGCGGGCTCGTCGTCCACGGGCACGCGCGCCGGCGTATCCGGTGCTGTCTCCAGCGGAGTCTCCGGGGGAAGTCCGTCGCTTCCCTTCCCGACCGCGCGGTACCCCGGCGGCAGGGCGGTCGCGGCGCCCGCGGTCGCGGCGGGCGGGTCGACCGGGGCGGGGTCGTCGTCGCCCTCCCACCGGAACGCATCCTCGTCGCGTGACATCACCGGTCCAGGGTATCGGCCCGGGGGTCAGCCGACCGTGACCGCCGCGGTGTGCACGCCTTTGGGGTACTGGAGGCTCAGTGGGACGGCGAATTCGTCGTCGACCGCGGTATAGCGATTCTGCAGGCCGCGATCGAGCACGTTCCACGGACGCTCGTTGGAGTGGATGCCGTCGGTGCCGTTGTCCGGGACGAACTGGGTGTAATCGAAGGGATGACTCGCCGAGGCGTCGAGGGTGACGGAGAACGTGTCCACCGCCAGCATCCCTCCCGCGAGATCGATCTGGAGCAGTCGCTGGAAACCCGTGGCGCGCTCCCCGGTGGGTGTGCGGAACTCCTGGTAGTCGGCGACCGCCTCGACCACGGTGTGACCGGGGATCCCCCCGGCATCCTCGGTCACGATCGCACCGATCCCGTGGAAGTGACCCGACAGGACGAGCACGACGTTGCGGTTCGGAGCGATCACCCGCTCCCACAGCATGTCGGCGTGAGACAGCCACCGCGAGGAATTCGACCGGGCGGCCGGTCCGCCGTGGCCCTTGGGCGTGACGTGCTCGTGGGTGGCGATCACGACGTTCGCGTCGGGATGCGCGGCGACGACGTCCTCCGCCCAGGCGACCTCGGGCTCGCCATAGGCGTAGGGCAGGCTCACCACGACGAATCTCGCGCCGTCGGCGGTGAAGGCCGACCAGCTCGCCCGGTTGTCACCGGGCGCGATCGACCCGCCGTACCAGCCGGCGTCGGCGTACCGGTCGGGACCGAAGTACTCGTTGAACAGATCGTTGGTCAGCCCGCGCTTATTGTCGTGATTGCCCGGCAGAACGCTGTTTGCGACCTGCGCGTCGAGCTCCGCCTGCAGCTGCGAGGCGATCTCGAACTCGTGTCGTGCGCGTGCTTCGCGCTGATCGGGATCGACCCAGCTCTGGATCAGATCGCCGGTGTGGATCGCGAAGTCGATCTTGCGGGACTCGGCGTTGGCGAGGATCCATTCGATCTCGGCGGCGTACACCTCCGGATAGCTCTCCGACAGGTACTGGGTGTCGGTGATGTGCGAGAGCGCCAGGTCGTAGTCCTGGGGATCGGCGAGTCCGGTCGCAGCGGGGATCGTCGAGGTCCGGGGGACCACCTGGACGAGGATCTGCGCCGCTCCGTCGGACACCTCCGCCGCGTCCACCACGCCGCTGAGAACCACGGGCGCGTCGGGCTCGGCGCCTGCGGCCGTGCGGTCGCCGACCCCCTTGTCCAGGAGCCGCCAGGCTCGATCACCTGGCTGCCACACCGACAGGGCGACCGCGCTGCGTCCGACCACACGTCCGGACCACCTCACCTCTCCCCCGCCCGGGTCGAGCGCGAGCCCGAAGCGCACGTAGGGCAGGTCGTAGCCGTCGTCGCGGCCGTGGAGGGCGTCCGGGTCGTCGCTGGGCACCTCGCCGTCGGCCGAGACCGTCGCGAGGGGCGCCGGCGAAGACCCCGAGAACGCCCACCGGACCTCGGCGGGCGCGCCCTGGCGCGACCCGCCCTCGCGCCAGGTTGAGCGGGACTCCGCGAGTGCAACTGGAACGGCCACGGAGTGAAGGCCGGTACGAACGGCATCCTCGACCAGCGACGCCGGCTCCACACTCGGGTGCCGGTCGATGACGCCGGGGGTCGCGACCCCGACGACGAAGTCCTGTATGTCGCTGCCGGTGAACCCCGTGCGCTGGTAGGTCTCCCCGCGAAGTCGATCCGGCGCGAACGTGGCCAGGGCGAGCCCGTTCGTGCACGGGCTCACCCGTTCGACGCTCTCGTCCATCTCGTTGCGATGGTAGATCCCCACGCTGTCCACCCGGCGACCCAGGTCGTCCTCCACCCACACGCCCGCGCCGTGGAGCGCGAACGGGGTGTCGAAGGTCGCGTCCCCGGCGACGTCGGTGCCCGCCAGGACGGCGACCCACGTCTCGCCGGGGGCGAGGATCGTCCCGGCCGGAACGGTCGCCAGATCGTCGAAGGCCCGGAACCCGTCCGCTGTGCACGCGATGAGCCTCCACCCGGAGATGTCCTGCGCGGTGTCGGCGTAGTTGCCGAGCTCGACGAAGGCATGCCGTCGAATGCCTGGCACAGCGAGGGCGGGATCGGTGGCGACCTCGCTCAGGGCGACTCCGGGTGAAGCGGGCGGCGCGGGCGATTCTGCCTGCCGCAGATCGACGGTCGCGTTCGGCAGGCCGGGCGTGCGACCGGCGACGAGCCAGTCGCCGGTCGGGGTCTTCTGCCAGCTCTGGCCGGACCGATGATCTAGGATCCCGTCGAGCCGCGCGGGTCCGGTCTGGCAGGCCGTGTCGTGCTGCGCCGACACGGTCACACCGTCCACCCGCCGGCCGTCGTCGTCGACCAGGAGGGCTCCAGAGACGAGATCGGCGAGCGAGATATCCGTGCGAATGTCGGGGGTGCCGGGGTACTCCGGGCCCGCGATCAGCACCCGCTCCCCGGCGCCGATCGACCGACCGGGGGCGAAGAGATGTTGGAGCGTGTCGCCCGAGGCCTCGCCGAGAGCCGTGCAGCGGTAAAGGCGCCATCCGCCGACATCGACCGGCGCCTCGCCGGCATTGTGAAGCTCGACGACGTCGTCGCCGTGTCCGCCCGGCCCCGCGGCAGCGATCTCGCTGATCTCGACGGCGGGCGCCCGCCGCGTTCCCTCCCCGCTCGGTGGCGCGCCGGGCGTCGCGGGCCCTCGGATCCACGTGCCATCCGCGGTGCGCTGCCAGCTCTCCCCGAGGGACCAGGCGAGCGCGACCGGCACGTCGACGTCACCGCACTCGCTGAGTCCGGACTCCCGTCCTCCGGACGGGTATGCGGCGACGTCGTCGGCGACCTCGCCGTCCGGACCGACGAGGACGAGCCCGAGTCCGCGCGTCGACATCGCCTGCGAGAACACCGCGTCGGGAGGCTCGGCCAGGTGGGCCGTCATCTGAGCGACGACGAATCGCTCGCCGGATTCGAGGATGATCTGGTCGAGAGGGGTCTCGGGGTTGGACGCCTTGGCCCGGAGGCCGTCCTCGTCGCATCGGAACACCGACCAGCCCCGCAGTGAGACGGACGCCGCGGAGGTGTTGTGCAGCTCGAAGAACGCGCCGCCAGGACCGCCGGGACCGCCGTGGGTGATCTCGCTGATGACGACGTCGCCCGGTGCGGCGGTCCGGGCTTCGCCGTCGGCAGCCACGCTCGGAGCCGGGAAGGCGGCGAGGAGGATCGAGATCAGGAGCGAGGTGGCCCCGAGGGGCACGAGCGTCCGCACGAGACGACCCTGGTGGACCGCGGTGAACGCGGCCCACCAGGGTCGGGATACTCAGGTGAACGGAAGACGGATGCTCAGCGCGCCGCGGACCCTTCCGTGTAGTCCGCGTCGGTCTGCTTCCACGCGAACAGCGAGCGCAGCCCCCGGCCGACCTCCTCGATCGGATGCTGAGCCGCCTTCTCGCGGAGAGCGAGGAATTCCTGGCCGCCGTTGTCCTGGTCGTCGATGAAGCGCTTCGCGAAGGCTCCGGACTGGATGTCGGCGAGGACGCCCTGCATGTTCTCCTTCACGTGCGGGTCGATCACGCGGGGGCCGGAGACGTAGTCGCCATACTCGGCGGTGTCCGACACCGACCAGCGCTGCTTGGCGATGCCGCCCTCCCACATCAGGTCGACGATCAGCTTCAGCTCGTGAAGCACCTCGAAGTACGCGATCTCGGGCTGGTATCCGGCCTCGCTGAGGGTCTCGAACCCGTACTGGATCAGCTGCGACACCCCACCGCACAGCACCGCCTGCTCGCCGAAGAGGTCGGTCTCGGTCTCTTCGGTGAAGGTGGTCTTGATCACGCCGGCGCGGGTGCCGCCGATCGCCTTGGCGTACGACTTCGCCACGTCCCACGCCTGACCGGACGCATCGTTCTCCACGGCGATGATGTCGGGGATGCCACGACCGGCGACGAACTCACGGCGCACCGTGTGTCCGGGCGCCTTGGGCGCCACGAGGATCACGTCGACGCCCTCGGGCGCCTGGATGTAGCCGAAGCGGATGTTGAACCCGTGGGCGAAGGCAAGGGTCTTGCCGGGGGTCAGCTTGTCCTTGATGTGGTCGGTGAAGATCCCGCGCTGGTGCTGGTCGGGCGCGAGGATCATGATGAGGTCGGCCCACTCCGCCGCATCCGCGACGTTCTTGACCTCGAAGCCCTCCTCCTGTGCCTTCTCGGTCGACTTCGACCCGTCCTTCAGCGCGATGACGACCTCGACGCCCGAGTCGCGGAGGTTCAGCGCGTGGGCGTGCCCCTGCGAGCCGTAGCCGACAATCGCGACCTTCTTGCCCTGGATGAGCGAGAGGTCGGCGTCGTCGTCGTAGAAGATCTCAGCTGTCATGACGGTCTTTCTCCTTGATGTGATTCCGGTCGTTGCGTTTCGTCTCGCTTCGCTCGCTCAACGACCGGGAGCGGCTTGCGAAAAAAGGGGTTCAGCCGCGGAGGACGCGCTCGGTGATGCTCTTGCCGCCGCGCCCGATGGCGAGCAGTCCCGACTGCGCGAGCTCTTTGATGCCGAACGGCTCGACCGCGCGCAGGAACGCCTCGATCTTGCCCTTGTCGCCGGTGATCTCGACCACGACCGCATCGGGGGCGTAGTCGACCACCGAGGCGCGGAAGAGGTTCACCACCTCGAGCACGTTGGACCGGTTGGCGTTGTCGGCACGAACCTTGACGAGCATGTGCTCCCGCTGGACGGATGCCGTGGCATCCAACTCGACGATCTTGATGACGTTCACCAGCTTGTTCAGCTGCTTCGTCACCTGCTCGAGCGGAAGTTCGTCGACGTCGACCACGACGGTGATGCGAGAGAGGCCGGGGACCTCGGTCACACCCACGGCGAGGGATTCGATGTTGAACCCGCGACGGGCGAACAGCCCCGCGACGCGGGTGAGGAGACCGGGCTTGTCCTCCACCAGGAGGCTCAACACGTGGCTCGACATGTCACATCTCCCGCTCGAAGGCCGGCGAGTGGTCGCGGGCGTACTGGATGTAGCTGTTGCTGACGCCCTGCGGCACCATCGGCCACACCATCGCGTCCGCGCTCACGACGAAGTCGATGACGACCGGACGGTCGTTGGTCTCCAGCGCCGTCTGGATGGCGGCGTCGACGTCCTCAGCCCGCTCCACGCGGATCGCGAGGCACCCGTAGGCCTCGGCGAGCTTGACGAAATCGGGGATGCGGATGGTGTCGTGCCCGGTGTTCAGGTCGGTGTGCGAGTAGCGGCCGTCGTAGAACAGCGTCTGCCACTGGCGGACCATGCCGAGGGAGGAGTTGTTGATGATCGCGACCTTGATCGGGATCTTGTTGATGGCGCAGGTGGCGAGCTCTTGATTGGTCATCTGGAAGCATCCGTCACCGTCGATCGCCCAGACCACGCGGTCGGGCTCGGCGACCTTCGCGCCCATCGCCGCCGGCACCGAGTAGCCCATCGTGCCCGCCCCGCCGGAGTTCAGCCAGGCGTTCGGACGCTCGTACTTGATGAACTGCGCGGCCCACATCTGGTGCTGACCCACGCCCGCGGCGTAGATGCCCTCCGGTCCGGTCAGTTCCCCGATGCGCTGGATGACGTACTGCGGGGCCAGGAGCCCGTCGGTCGTCGGGGCGTACCCCAGCGGGAACTCGTCGCGCAGTCCGTCGAGGAACGACCACCACTGGGCGATGTCGGGGGCCGCATCGGCGCTCGCCGCGCGGAAGGCCGCCTCGAGATCGGGCAGCACCTCCTTCAGGTCGCCCACGATCGGCACGTCGGCGGCCCGGATCTTGCCGATCTCGGCGGGGTCGATGTCGACGTGCACCACCTGGGCATCGGGCGCGAAGA
Source organism: Microbacterium sp. CCNWLW134 (assembly GCF_037083565.1). Classification (NCBI taxonomy): domain Bacteria; kingdom Bacillati; phylum Actinomycetota; class Actinomycetes; order Micrococcales; family Microbacteriaceae; genus Microbacterium; species Microbacterium sp. CCNWLW134. Next base: position 1,629,386 of record NZ_JBAOJU010000001.1, read on the forward strand.
GCGCGGCCTTGCCCGTGACGCGGTCATCGAAGCGCGAGCCGAGAGCGATGAGGAGGTCGGAGTCCTGCAGGGCCAGAACCGCCGGGACCGTCCCGTGCATGCCGGGCATACCGAGGTGCTGGGGGTGGGAGTCGGGGAAGGCGCCGCGGGCCATGAGCGTCGTCACGACCGGCGCGCCAGTGGCCTCGGCCAGCGACCGCAACTCGTCTGCGGCGCGGGCGCGGATCACGCCACCGCCGACGTAGAGCACGGGCTTCTTGGCCTGCGCGATCAGCTGCGCCGCGGCCTGGATCTGCTTTCCGTGCGCCCTGGTGACCGGTCGGTAGCCCGGGAGGTCGATCTTCGGCGGCCACTGGAAGGGAGCTTCGGCCTGCTGGGCGTCCTTGGTGATGTCGACCAGCACCGGGCCCGGTCGACCCGTCGCGGCGATCTCGAACGCCGCCGCGATGGCACCGGGGATGTCCTCGGCGCGCTTGACCAGGAAGGAATGCTTGGTGATCGGCATCGTGATGCCGACGATGTCGGCCTCCTGGAACGCGTCGGTCCCCATCAGATTGGAGAAGACCTGCCCGGTGATGGCGACCACGGGCACCGAGTCCATGTAGGCGTCGGCGATGGCGGTGACGAGGTTCGTCGCGCCGGGACCCGACGTCGCGATGGCGACGCCGACCCGTCCGGACGCCGAGGCGTAGCCTTCGGCCGCATGGCCGGCCCCCTGTTCGTGACGCACGAGGATGTGACGGATCTCGGAGGTGTCCATCAGCGGGTCGTAGACGGGGAGGATCGCGCCCCCGGGCAGACCGAAGACGTCGGTGACGCCGAGCAGTTCGAGGGAGCGGACGACCGCCTGCGCGCCCGTGAGCACGGGCGCGGACGGGGCCGCGGTGCGAGCGGGAGGCCGGGGAATGGCCGTGGCGGATTCGGCGGGCATGGTGAGGGTCCTCACAGATGGGTGGAACGGATGCGGGAAAGCGGGCCTAACCGGTGACCGCGCCCTCCGCTGCGGAGCGCACGAGTCGCGAGTACTTGGCCAGAACGCCACGGGTATAGCGCGGGGGAAGGGGCTCCCAGCCCTCGCGGCGGGAGCTCAGCTCTGCGTCATCGACGAGTAGGTCGAGAGTGCGAGCCGCGATATCGACCCGTATCAGATCACCATCGCGCACGAAGGCGATGGGACCTGCGTCCACCGCTTCGGGTGCTATGTGGCCGATGCACAGGCCGGTTGTGCCGCCGGAGAATCGACCGTCCGTCAAGAGTAGTACATCTTTTCCGAGGCCTGCGCCCTTGATGGCCGCGGTGATGGCGAGCATCTCCCGCATCCCGGGGCCACCCTTCGGCCCCTCGTAGCGGATGACGACAACGTCGCCGGCGGAGATCTGCCCCGCCTCCAGGGCGTCCATCGCGGCGCGCTCGCGTTCGAAGACCCGCGCAGGCCCCTCGAACACGGCGGCGTCGAAACCGGCGGTCTTGACCACGGCACCCTGCGGGGCGAACGAACCGTGGAGGATCGTGATGCCGCCGGTGGCGTGGATCGGGTCATCGAAGCGGTGGATGACATCGCCGTCGACGGGGTCGGGATCGAGGTCGCGGAGGTTCTCGGCGAGGGTCTTCCCGGTGACGGTCAGGGCGTCGCCGTGAAGGAGGCCCTCATCGAGCATCGCCTTCATGACGACCGGGATGCCGCCGTGGCGGTCGACGTCGTTCATCACGTACTTCCCGAAAGGCTTCATGTCCGCCACGTGAGGGACCTTGTCGCCGATGCGATTGAAGTCGTGCAGGTTCAACTCGATCTCGGCCTCGTTGGCGATGGCGAGGAGGTGCAGCACGACGTTCGTGGATCCGCCGAGCGCCATGGCCAGGGCGATGGCGTTCTCGAAGGCCTCCTTGGTGAGGATGTCGCGCGTGGTGATTCCCTGCTTCAGGAGGTTCACCACGGCCTCGCCCGAGCGACGGGCGAAGTAGTCGCGGCGACGATCCGCCGAGGGCGGCGCGGCCGACCCCGGCAGGCTGAGCCCCAGCGCCTCGGCCACCGAGGCCATGGTGTTGGCGGTGTACATCCCGCCACACGCTCCCTCACCCGGGGCGAAGGCGCACTCGATGCGCTTGAGGTCGGCCTCCGACATCCGCCCCGCCAGGCACGCGCCCACGCCCTCGAAGGAGTCGATGATGGTGATCTCCTTCTCGGTGCCGTCCGAGAGTTTGACCCATCCGGGTGCGATCGAACCGGCGTAGAGGAAGACGCTGGACAGGTCGAGGCGGGCGGAGGCCATCAGCATGCCGGGGATGGACTTGTCGCACCCGGCGAGCAGCACCGAGCCGTCGAGCCGCTCGGCCATCATGACGGTCTCCACCGAGTCGGCGATCACCTCACGCGAGACCAGCGAGAAGTGCATGCCCTCGTGACCCATCGAGATCCCATCGGAGACGGAGATGGTCCCGAACTGCAAGGGGTATCCGCCGCCGGCGTGAACGCCTTCCTTCGCCCCCTGCGCGAGGCGGTCGAGGCTGAGGTTGCAGGGAGTGATCTCGTTCCAGCTCGAGGCGATGCCGATCTGGGGCTTGTCCCAGTCCTCATCGCCCATCCCGACACCGCGGAGCATGCCGCGCGACGTGGTGGCCTCGATCCCATCGGTGACGACGCGACTGCGGGGCTTGATGTCGATGGCGGACGGGTCGGGGATGTCGGAGCGCACCATGATCGCAGTCTATTCCCGTCGTGAGACCCGCCGTTCCGCGAGACCGCGCAGGGCCTGGGCCAGTGCGGCGATGTCTGGCACGCTGATCGTCGCAGCCGTCTCGCCGGTACCGACGTGGACGCCCAGATCGTCGTCTCCGAGGCTCCGCAGCGCGTCTTCGTCGGTGACGTCGTCACCCGCGAAGAGCACGGCGGTCGCTCCGATCCGCTCGCGGAGAGCGGCGACGGCGGTGTCCTTCCCCTCATGCCGGAAGGCGTACTCGACGATGTTGTGCCCGGTGCGGCGACGCCAGTGCGGAGCCTCGTGCACGACCATGTCGTCGATGGCCTCGCGCGCGCGGTCGGCGTCGTCGGGGGCGGCGAGTCTGCTGTGGACGGCGAAGCCGAACGTCTTGGGCTCGACCCACACGCCGTCGAAGACGGCGGTGATCGCCTCGGCCTCGGCACGGAGCCGGTCACGGAGCGCCTTGTCGTCGGCGTCGTCGGGGGTCGACGCGGCGCCGCCGTCCGGGCTCCAGAACTCGGCGCCGTGGGACCCCGCGAGCAGGATCGGCGAGTCGTCCTCGTGTTCGCCGATGACCCGCAGATCGTGCAGGCTCCGCCCGGATACGAAGGCGACGACCGTCTCAGGGGCGGCGACGAGCGCGTCGACGGCCGCGCGCGCGTCATCCGTCATCCGCGCATCCATCGGCTCGTCCAGCAGGGGCGCCAGCGTGCCGTCGAAGTCGAGTGCGACGAGGAGCCGCGGCGTGGCTGCGAGGCGGTCGAGCTCGTCGCCGATCCGGGAGTGGTCGGCGTGCGGTGCCGTCATCGGTCGGCCCGCCGGTGCGCGACGTCCGCGAGGGCGTCGAGGAACTCGCGAGACCAATCCTCGACGTCGTGCTCCAGCACGCGCTTGCGCAGTGCCCGCATCCGCCGACCCTGGTCGGCGCCGGGCATCTCGATCGCGCGGACGATGGCGTCCTTGAGACCGTCGATGTCGTGAGGATTGATCCGGATGGCGCTGCCGAGTTCGTCGGCCGCGCCGGCGAACTCGCTGAGCACGAGCACGCCGCGGTTGTCGACGCGACTGGCGACGTACTCCTTGGCCACGAGGTTCATCCCGTCACGAAGGGCGGTCACGAGCATCACGTCGGATGCGAGATAGAGCGCGACCATCTCTTCCCGGGGATAGGACTGGTGCAGGTACCGGATCGCGGTGTGGTCCATGGTGTCGTGATCCCCGTTGATCCGCCCCACGGTGAGCTCGATCTCGTCGCGCAGCTGAACGTAGGCTTCCACCCTCTCGCGGCTGGGGCTGGCGACCTGGACGAGGGTCACGTCCTCGACGCTCACCCGTCCGTCCTGGAGCAGTTCGCCGAACGCCTTCAGCCGGTGACGGATGCCCTTGGTGTAGTCGAGCCGGTCGACGCCGAGGAGGATCTTCCTGGGGTTTCCCAGGCTCTCGCGGATCTCCGCCGCTCTCGCCTGGATGTCAGGGCGACGGGCCATCTCGATGTAGGAGTCCGCGTCGATCGAGATGGGGAACGCGCGGGCCAGCGCGATGCGCTCTCCCCCGTCAGGCAGCGGGACGGTGATGCCGCTCGCCTTGGTGTCCAAACGCAGCTGGCGGCGCACCGCGCGGGCGAAGTTGCCGGCGTCCTGCACCCGCTGGAACCCGATGACATCGGCGCCGAGCAGTCCCTCGAGCACCTGGCGACGCCACGGAAGCTGCGCGAACAGACCGTAGGCGGGGAAGGGGATGTGGTGGAAGTAGCCGATCGTGAGGTCGGGGCGCTTCTCACGGAGAAGCTGCGGGACGAGCTGAAGCTGGTAGTCCTGCACCCACACGGTCGCGTTCTGGGCAGCCACCTCCGCCGCGGCGTCGGCGAACCGCTCGTTGACCGAGACGTACGCGTCCCACCAGACCCGCCGATAGCGCGGAGCACTGATGACGTCGTGGTAGAGCGGCCAGATCGTGTCGTTCGAGAACCCCTCGTAGTAGTTCTCGACCTCGTCGGCGTCCAGGCGGACCGGGTGGAGGTGCGTGCCGTCGAAGTCGAACGGCTCGACGTCGAGTCCGGGTTTGCCGGCCCATCCGACCCAGGCACCGTGCGTGCGGCGCATGACCGGCTCGAGCGCGGTGACGAGGCCGCCCGGCGACCGGCGCCACCCCCCGTCGGGGTCTCGATCGACCGGAAGTCTGTTCGCGACGACGACGAGCGGGGCTTCAGACACACGGACTCCTCACGAGGCGGACGGCTTGTCCCCAGGCTATCGGTCGGCGTCTTCGGGCGCCGTGGGGGCGGTGGGGGTTGTGTCAAGGTCGGGACTGTGGCTAGCGGTCGCGATAGCGTGGCGCCATGCGCTCCTACCTCTTCGGTTCCGGCATCATCAGCGCCATCACCGGCGGCCTGGCACTCCTCCGCGGGCTCCGCAACGGTGAATCCTTCACGTGGCGCATGGCCCTCGCATGGCTCAGCTGGGGCATCAGTCTCGCGCTGGCGATCGGAACGATCGTCGACACGCGGCGCGCGGCGCGCGGGAAGAACATCGATCTGGACTCCCCGGTGAGCGGGCGCGAGGACAAGCTCATGAAGAAGCGCGCGCGTCGCGGACGCTGATCACCGGAAAGTCGCCGGGATCTCAGCGCGTGAGGATCAGGGCATCCCCCTGGCCACCGCCACCGCACAGCCCGACAGCGGCGGTGCCGCTCCCCCGGCGGACCAGCTCGTGCACCGCGTGGACGACGAGCCGGTTGCCCGAGGCGCCGATCGGGTGACCGATGGCGATGCCGCCGCCATGGGGGTTGATCACCTCATCGTCCAGGCCCAGCTCCTGCTGCGACCGCACCACGACGGCAGCAAACGCCTCGTTGATCTCGACCAGGTCGAGCTCGGCGGGCTCGATCCCCTGCCGGCGGCACGCCTGCGCGATCGCACGCGACGGCTGCGAGTGCAGCGAGTTGTCGGGGCCGGCGACCTGTCCTGCCGCGCCGACCACCGCCAGCACGGGCCATCCGTTCTCGTCGGCGTGCGATCGCGAGGTGAGGACGACCGCGGAGGCGCCGTCGGAGATCTGCGAGGAATTGCCCGCGGTGATCGTGCCGTCCTTCGCGAAAGCGGGACGCAGGCCGGCGAGGGTCTCGACGGTGGTGTCGGGCCTGATCCCTTCGTCCGCCGCCACCACGATGGGCGCGCCCCGGCGCTGCGGCACCTCGACGGGCACGATCTCCGCGTCGAAGATCCCCTCACGCTGGGCCGCCGACGCGCGCTGATGAGACCGGGCCGCGACGGCGTCCTGTGCCTCGCGGGTGATCCCCAGCACACCGTTGTGTCGCTCGGTGGAGGCGCCCATGCTCTCCGCGTCATACGCATCGGTCAGCCCGTCGTACGCCATGTGGTCGAGCACCTCGATCGACCCGTAGCTGTAGCCGTCGCGGGAGTTCATCAGCAGATGCGGGGCGCGTGTCATCGACTCCATTCCCGCGGCGACCACGACGCGCGCGTCACCCAGGCGGATCATGCGCGCGGCATCGATCACGGCTGTGAGGCCCGACAGGCACACCTTGTTGACGCTGCTCGCGTGAACCTGCCAGGCGATCCCCGCCCCGATGGCCGCCTGTCGCGCGGGATTCTGGCCCGCTCCTGCGGCGAGCACCTGGCCCACCAGCACCGCGTCGACGGCATCGGCGGCGATCCCTCCCCGCGCGAGCGCACCGGCCATCGCCGCGCTGCCGAGCTGCACCGCGGTGAGCGGTGCGAGTTGGCCCTTCAGCCGTCCCTGCGCGGTGCGGGCTGCGGCGACGATGACGACGTCTTCGTGGTTCATGCGTGCTCCTCGAGGTTCTTCGTAACGATGAGCGGCGGCTCGGTCTTGGACCGCACCTCGTCCACGCTGACACCCGGGGCGAGCTCGGCGAGCACAAGCCCCTGGGACGTGACGTCGATCACCGCGAGATCGGTGATGATGCGATCCACAACTCCGCGCCCGGTCAACGGCAGCGTGCATTCGAGCACGATCTTGGGTGATCCGTCCTTGGCCACGTGCTCCATGAGGACGATCACCTTGGCTGCGCCATGGACGAGGTCCATGGCGCCTCCCGGGCCCTTCACCATCTTGCCGGGGATCATCCAGTTCGCCAGATCCCCGTGCCGAGAGACCTGCATCGCCCCCAGGATCGCGGCGTCGATCTTGCCGCCGCGGATCATCCCGAAACTGGTCGCGGAATCGAAGAACGCCGATCCGGGAAGAACGGTGACCGTCTCTTTGCCGGCGTTGATCAGGTCGGGATCGACGTCCGCATCGGCCGGATAGGGTCCCACGCCCAGAATCCCGTTCTCGGACTGCAGGACGACCTTCACCCCCGCCGGCAGGTGGTTGGGAACAAGGGTCGGCAGACCTATTCCGAGATTGACGTACGCGCCGTCGCGCAGCTCCCGAGCCGCGCGCGTCGCCATCTGGACCCTCGTCAGTGCCATGTCAGCGCCCCTCCTTCGCATCCGATGCCGCGACCGTGCGCTTCTCGATGCGTTTCTCGACCCCGGTGCCGACCTCGATGATGCGATGAACGAAGATCCCGGGGAGATGGATCTGATCGGGGTCGAGCTCCCCCGGCTCGACGAGCTCTTCGACCTGCGCGATGCAGACCCTGCCGGCCATCGCGGCGAGAGGATTGAAGTTGCGCGCGGACTTGTTGAACACCAGGTTGCCCGCGCGGTCTCCCCGACGCGCGTGCACCAGGGCGAAGTCGGTGACGATGGCCTCTTCCAGCACGAACTCGCGAGGAGAGCCGTGCACGTCGAAGACCCGGACATCCTTCGGCGCCGAGGCCACGGCGATCGATCCGTCCGGGTGATAGCGGCGGGGCAGACCGCCCTCGGCCACCTGCGTCCCCACCCCGGTCTGGGTGAAGAAGGCCGCGATTCCCGAGCCGCCCGCTCGCAGCTTCTCTGCGAGCGTTCCCTGCGGGGTGAGCTCGAGCTCGAGCTCGCCGGAGAGGAATTGACGCTCGAACTCCTTGTTCTCCCCCACGTACGACGAGGTCATCTTGCGGATGCGGCGGGCCTGGAGGAGCACCCCGAGCCCCCAGTCGTCGACACCGCAGTTGTTGCTCACGACGCTGAGATCCGTCGTTCCCTGCGCGAGGATCGCTTCGATCAGGGCGATGGGGTTGCCCGAGAGGCCGAATCCGCCCACGGCGAGGCTCGCGCCATCGGGGATGTCGGCCACCGCAGCAGCTGCGGAAGCGAAGGTCTTGTCGATCACGCGCACTCCCCGGGGTTCGTCGGTCGGGTCCCTCCATCCTCGCCGCGAGAAGATCGCAGGACCACCCGGTGCTTGCGATGTGGATGATCCGGCGCGTACCGTCCACATCATGGACAGCGCCGATCGTCAAAGCGTTCCCGGCACCCAGGCGATCGGGCGCGCAGCCCGCCTGCTGCGGATCGTCACCGCCGCTGGGGGCGAAGGGGCCTCGATGAGGGACCTCGCCGCGCGCGCCGGCCTGACCCGGCCGACCGCGCATCGCATCCTCCAGGCGCTGCGGCACGAGGGACTGGTGGACTTCGACGAACGCCTCGGCAGATGGCTTCCCGGTCCGGAGCTCTACCTCATGGGAACGGTTGCCGCTGCTCGTTACGACATCACCGATCTCGCACGGGACATCGTGCGTTCCCTGGCTGTCCGCACCGAGGAGAGTGCCTTCCTGTCCGTGCGACGCGGGGACGAGACGGTGTGTCTGCTCCGCGAGGAGGGGAGCTTCCCCATTCGTTCCTTCGTGCTGTCCGAGGGGGTGCGCTTCCCGTTGGGAGTCGCATCGGCGGGCCTGGCCATCCTGTCGTTCCTTCCCAACCACGATGTGGACGCCTATCTCGAGCGCCATCCGGATCTCGCCGATCACTGGGGGGCGTCCCACGCACCGGCGCGGCTTCGCGCGCGCATCCGCGAGACGCAGGCGCGCGGGTACGCGGTCAACCCGGGACTCATCGTGGAAGGGAGCTGGGGACTCGGCGCCGCCGTCTTCGCCCGCGACGGCCATCCGCAGTGGGCGCTGAGCCTGACCGGCGTGCAGTTCCGATTCTCGGCCGACCGGCTCGCCGACCTCGGCAAGACTCTCCTCGCCCACGCCCACCAACTCACCGCGCGCATCGCCGCAACAGGGCGATGAGCGCTGCGCCGGCTGCGCATCGCAGACACCCGAGGCCTCGACCAGCAGGACGACGTCGCCTGTCACAGACGGGGTCATCGACGGCGAACTGCGAGAGGTGCTCTCCCTCATCGCGGAGCGACTCGGCACCGCACCGGCGGTGGCCGCCGCGAAGGACGTCAGCGGCCGGCTCGTCACGGACCTCGCCGCGATCCTCGATCGGATCACGCCCGCGCTGGTCGGCGCCTGCCCGTCACGCGGCTTGCAGCGCGCCGACGACCTCGTCGGCCACGACGGCACCACCCTCGGGGGTCAGCAGGATCGAGTAGTGGTTGAAGCCCGCGACGCGCCGGTGGGAGATGGCAGGTCGTTCTCGGACGACCGCCGAAAGATGGTCGGGCGCGTAGAGCCCCGGCTCCTCGTCTCGCAGGCCTCGCGGAACAGTGAGCAGCCTGGTCGGGTGCCCGAGCGCGTCCACGGCGGCGCGCAGAGCCGATCCCGTCGTGAGATCGACGGTGTCCTCGATCGTAACGGCCTCGCTCGTCGCGGGTCGCAGCGCGCCGTCACCGGCGTCGAGGAGGTCGTAGCGGAAGTAGTCCTCGAGCTCCGGCGTCCACGGCGGCGGAAAGGCCGGGTGCACGCGCCAGAAGCGCAGGTAGTCGGCCTCGTCGTCGAACCTCATGCGGAGTCGCGCGGCCGTGGGTCCGAGGATCGCGGCGACGGTCTCCTCTGGCGAGAGCCCCACGGGCGCCTGCAGGGGCAGGCCGCCGTCGACGAGCAGCAGCCGATCGAGGAGATCCGGATGCCGGTGGGCCAGCACCACCGAGACGAAGCCGCCCATCGAGTGACCGACGACGACGGGCACCCGTCCCGAGGTCTCGGCGAGGACGAGGGCGAGATCGTCGGCGTGGCGGGCCATACCGGCGGGGCGGTCTGCGGTGCTGCGGCCGCGGCCGCGCAGGTCGGGCGCGATGATCCGGACCCCCGGCAGCCTCTCGACGGTGTGCGCCCACACGCGGTGGGACGACGTCACACCGTGGACCGCCAGAATCTCTCCGCGCACAGGTCCGATCGGTTCCCACACCCCGACACGGAGGGCACCCCCGGGAACGGGGACATCGCGAGTGCGATAGCGGTGGAAACGATGCGCGTTCATCGCGCGGTCCAGCCGCCGTCCATCGTGTAGGAGGCCCCCGTGACCATGCCTGCGCTGTCGCCGACCAGCCAACCCACGAGGGAGGCGACCTCCTCGGGCTCGATGAGGCGCTTGACCGCCGTCTCGGTGAGCATGATCTTCTCGATCACCTCGTCTTCGCCGATGCCGTGGAGCCGAGCCTGGTCGGCGATCTGTCGCTCGACCAGGGGCGTTCGAACGTAGGCGGGACTGACGCAGTTGCTCGTCACGCCGGAGCGGGCGCCCTCGAGCGCCGTGACCTTCGACAGGCCCTCGAGTCCGTGCTTGGCCGTGACGTAGGCCGACTTGAATGCGCTCGCACGCAGGCCGTGGACGCTGGAGATGTTGATGATGCGCCCCCATCCCCGCCGGGACATCCCGGGCAGTGCCGCCCGGATGAGCAGGAAGGGACACTCGACCATGAGCCGCTGGATGTGCCGGAAGTCCTCCGGCAGGAAATCGACGATCGGGTTGACCCGCTGCATCCCGACGTTGTTGACCAGGATGTCGACATCCAGCCGGACGTCCTCCAGGGCAGCGGTGTCGGCCAGATCGACCACCCATGGCTCGGCTCCCAGCTCCTCAGCCACCGCCTCGGTCTGGTAGACGTGGTGATCGGCGACGATGACATGTGCACCGCGGCGGCGGAACTCCTTCACGCAGGCCAGCCCGATGCCGCTTGCGCCGCCTGTGACGACGGCGCGCTTTCCGTGCAGGTCGCTGTCGGTCATCCCGGCTCCTTCGCTCGCCGGCGCCGGCTCGAGCGGCGCCCGACCTCAGCGTAGGGCGTCGACGGGGAGGGACACACGAAACGCCCCGGCGAACCAGGGCGTTTGGTGAGGTGGTGCGCCCCCAGGGACTTGAACCCTGAACCCACTGAGCGTCCTCCCACCTCTCGCGTGAACAAATCGGGAGGGATAGCGGGGTCTATTCTTCGTCACGTCGGCCGGGTTATCCTTCCTCCGGTCGAGCAGGATGGAGCTTACTCGTGACCCTCCGACAGGGAGAGTTCGGTACGGAGGTGGCTGAGGCCGCGGTAGAGCGTCGGGAGGACGTACTCGCCCGCGACGTACGCCTCCACGAGGGGTTTCTTATCGCGGCCGTAATTAGCGACCATGAAGGGCTTCATGGCCTCCCAGGGCAGCCAACGGAAGGTCGACCCGGGCAGTAGGTCATCGGACGGCGGGACATCGTCACCGGGGAGCGTCGGCTGCTCCTCGTGAGACTCGACGAGCACGTCGTGCTCCATTCGCCCGCGAACGTAGATCAACGCCTGCAGCGTAAGTCCGTCGTCAGCGTCCGCACGATCCCAGAAAGCCGGCTGTCCATTCAGCCCGTTGAAGGCGCGATACATCGCTTGCAGCGCTGAGTCGATCGCGCGCCGGCCCTCATCGAAGTCCCCCTGACGAGCGACGTGACGCTCGATCGCGGCGTCCGCATCGTCGAGGTATCGACGGATGCGCTCGCTTCGCACGTCAGCGTCCGTCATCGAGCTGACGGGTTCGAGCCGACCGTGCGGATGAACACGAGGTTGCATCTGCGGCACACGTAGCCGCGCCCCGTGTCGACCGTCATCGTCCCGCACTCAGGACAGTGCGGCTGCTCCAGCCATTCAGCTCATCCACCGTTCAAGGGTAGGCCTGAGAAGGATTCACGCCACCTCCAGCCAAGCGTTTGCCAGTTCGGGTTGTAGTGTCATCGCAGTTGGGATCTGGGGAGGTCCCTGAGAAACGCATGGGGGACCCTTGGTGACTAGTCACTCGACCGCGCCTGGCGATGGCCTAAGCCCGCCGGCTCCGCAGCTGCCGCCGACCAGGACAAAGCGCCGCCTCCCGCTCTGGGCATGGATTCTCATCGGCCTGGTGGGCATGGTCGTCGGGATTCTGCTGTCGCCCATATTCGCGGTGATCTTCCTCGTGATACTCATCACCGGCATTGTCGCAATGGCGCGCAACACTCCAACTTGGCTTCGTTTCCCCAGCCGCAAGGCGGCGACATGGATCACAGTGGCTTCTGCGATCGGCTTCTTCGTCACCGGAAGCATCGCGAACGCGGTCATGAACGGTGCCGGAAATGAGGACTCTGTCGCAGTCGCCGAAGAAGCGCCGACATCAACCCCGAAGGCCCTCGCCGCTCCCATCCAGAGCGAGTCACCGACGCCGACGCCGACCGAGCAGAGTGCAGACCTGGTGGGTGTTGTAGATGGCGACACGATCACGACAAGTGCCGGTGACGTTCGCCTCATCGGAATCGACGCGCCCGAGCAAGGCGTGTGGGGTCATGATGAGGCCAAAGCAGAGCTTGCGGCCTTCCTGGGAGCTGGACCGCTGACGATGGTCCCGGTCGAGGGCCGGGACGACAAGGACCAGTACGGGCGACTGCTGAGGTACGTCCGCGTGAACGGCCAGGACGCGGGTGCGCACATGGTTCAGACGGGTTGGGCAATCGCGAAGTACGACAGTCGCGACAACTACGGCGGGCATCCGCTCGAGGGCGACTACGTCGCCTCCGACGCCGTGCACGAGATGCCGCCCCAGCCCGCCCCCGAGCCGCCTCCGGCGCCGGCGGCCTCTGCTCCCGCACCTGCCGCCCCTGCTCCCGCTCCTGAGCCCGCAGCTCCGGCGACCGATCCGCAGTTCGGCACCTGCGGTGAGGCTAACGACAACGGGTACGGCAACTATCAGCAGGGCGTCGACGTAGAGTACGGCTGGTATCAGGATCGGGACAAAGACGGTTGGGTGTGTGAGTTCTAGAAGGTATCCACCTGCCTTCTGAAAGCTCTTCAGGTTCCCCTGCATCGGTTCGGGCTTCAGCGTTACCGGCCGTCCAGCTTATCCACAGCGGTTCTCCTACCCACGAAGAACGCCATGCTCGCGATCGCTTGCCATGGGGAGAAGACGGTGGGTCATTCTGTGCCCGGTTCCAAGCGATCCCCAGCATCAGGCACGTCGGGTCATCTCGACGACAAACGCCCGGTCAGACGATTAATCGTCTGTCCGGGCGTTTCAGGTGGTGCGCCCCCAGGGACTTGAACCCTGAACCCACTGATTAAGAGTCAGTTGCTCTGCCGATTGAGCTAGAGGCGCGAATCCGGTCGCAGCGATACAGGCCCGCGAACCGAGGGTCAACATTACCATCACGATGTCGCCACGGTGAAATCCGACCGCGCGCGCCACCTATCCTTGAGAGTGTGACCCTGCCGCCTGCGGATAGCGTTTTCGATACCCCTCACGACGGGGACCTCACCGAGGATCTCGCCCTCGCCCTGCGCCTGGCCGACGTCGCCGATGCGGTGTCGATGTCTCGCTTCGACGCCGCCGATCTCGACGTGCGCACGAAAGCCGACGCCAGTCACGTCACCGAAGCCGACCTCGCCACCGAACAGGCCATCCGCGGGGTCCTCGCGGAGGAACGGCCGGACGACGACGTGTTCGGCGAAGAATTCGGCTCCTCGGGCACCGGTGTCCGACGCTGGGTCATCGACCCGATCGACGGCACCGCGAACTACCTCCGGGGCGTGCCGATGTGGTCGACGCTCATCGCGCTGACGGTCGACGGCGTGCCGCGCGTCGGTGTCGTCAGTCAGCCCGCGATCGCCCGGCGCTGGTGGGCGGCCAGCGGTCTCGGCGCCTGGACGAACGCCGCCGACGGCAGTCCGCGGCGCCTCGCCGCGTCATCCGTCGACTCCCTGACCGAAGCGAGCGTGAGCTTCCAGAGCATCGGCCAGTGGCGGGAGGCCGGTCAGCTGGCGGCCCTCGAGAGGCTGACCGCGGCAGTGTGGCGCGATCGCGGCTACGGCGATGCCTGGCCGTACATGCTGCTGGCGGAGGGCCGCTTGGAATTCGTCGCCGAGTTCGGCGTGCAGGAGTACGACATCGCCGCGCTCGTGCCCATCGTCCACGAAGCCGGCGGGCGGTTCACTGATTTCACCGGCGCGGAAACGCTGACCGCGGGGTCGTCGCTGGCCACGAACGGCTCGCTTCACCAGACCTTCCTCGACCTGCTGCACTCCCCCATCCCGGAGATCGATCGATGACCTCTGCCCTTCGCCGCCTCTTCGCCGGCGGCGCGCTCACCGTCGCGCTGTTCGCTGTCACTGCGTGTGCGGCGGAGACCGGGGACGCCCAGCCCTCGCCGCCGCCGTCGCCGGTGGCTTCCTCGCCCACGGCTGAACCCTCGACGCCGCCCACCGAAGAACCCGCGCCGGTCACCGACCCGACGTGCGAGACGATCATCCCCGAGACCACGGTCGCCGATTACGACAGCGTGGGCTGGAGCGCCCAGGCCTCGCCGTTCACCATCACCGGTGAGGAGATCCCGGGCGGCATCGAATGCGTCTGGGCGAATTTCGACGGTCCGGCCAGCGACCAGCTCCACATCTACGGCTGGGCTCCGATCGATGAGGCGACGGCCGACGAGGCGCGGGCGCGCCTTCAGGCGGAGGGATGGACGGTCGAGGACGATCCGGAGGGGGTGTACGTCACCGAGCCGGCCGAAACGGCGGTGGCCACCGATGAGAACGGATACGGCATCACCTACTACTTCCAGGCGGGAACGGTGAAGATCGCCGACACCAAGCAGAGCATCCTCCTGATCGAATGGGGATGAAGACGCCCGGGCGGATCTCTGCCGGCGCCGTGACGCAGTTCGCGGTGCTCGACGCGCTTCTGGCCGGCGCGTACGAGTCCGGGATGCCGGTCGCGGATGCGCTCCGACACGGCGACTTCGGTATCGGATGCTGCGATCGCCTGGGGGGCGAGGTGGTCATCGTCGACGGGATGGCGTACGCATGCACGGTCGACGGACCACCCCATCGCATGACCGGCGAGGATGTCCTTCCCTTCGCCGACGTGTGCGCCGAGCCCTCCGTGACCCCCGTGCCCACCGGTCCTGCGGACCTCGCGATCCTCACCTCGCTCGTGGAGGCCTCGACGGTGAGCCGCAATCTCTTCCACTCCGTCCGCGTCGACGGCGAGTTCGGGACGATCCGCGTTCGGGCGACACGGCGCGAGCACTTCCCGCTCCGCCCTCTCGCGGAGGTCGCCGACGAGCAGGTCGAAACCGTGCTGACGGACGTCGAGGGGACGCTGGTCGGCTTCTGGGCCCCGTCGATCTATCAGGGGATCGCCGTCGCAGGGCTGCACGTTCACTTCCTCGCAGCCGATCGCCACGCCGGAGGCCACGTTCTGGACCTCACGCTCAACGAGGGCGCCCTCACGGTCGGCGCCTTCGCGCGATTCAACCTCGTTCTGCCCACGGATCCGGGCTTCCTCGCATCGGAGCTCACTCACGACGAGGACCATCGGATCGTCGCGGTCGAGGGAGGCGCCGCTCGCTCTTCGAGTCGTCAGCGGTAGGGATTGGCGGAGCCGGACTCGGCCTTCCCGTCCGCTGTGGCGGCCCGGCCAGCGGCGAAGCCGCGATCCCAGGCGTCACCTCGCTCCTCGAGATCGCGCGAAAGGGCGTCCAGCCTGAGCACACGCTGCGCGAAACGCACCCACTCCCCCCACGTCGCCTCGCACAGCGCACCCTCGGCGGGCGTCATCGTCAGCCGCCAGCGCTCCGGCGCTTCCGCCGGAGCGAACTGCAGCGGGCCGACACGAGTGGGTTCTCGGCGGGGATCGGGCACGGCATCCTCCTCGGGTGGGAACCCTTCGAGCATGCCGCACCGCCCGGGTCAATCGCCGTGTGCCCGGGGCGCGTCGACCAGCTCCGCCAGCGCTCTTTCAGGAAGGGCGATCCACCCTTCGACGCGCGCGAGGTGCGCCGCGTCGGGGGGAACGGGAATCGTGGCGCCGATCGCGTGCGCACGGGCGTTGAGTGCTGCCACGACGGCGTCGAAGGCGTCGGCCGACCGCAGCATGTCGGCTTCGATCGCGGTCGGGATGCGCAGCCACGGCGCGGCGGCGGTCAGCGTCGAGACCGCCTCACGCCGCGCGGCGGGGTCGACCTTGTACGCCGGGACGGCGATCCCCCACAGGCGCAGCGCGGCGGCGGGATAGACCTCGACCAGGACGCCCGCTCCCGACCGATCGACGGACACGCCCGCCGCGCTGAACAGCGCGGTGAGTTCCGCGCAGCGCATCGCGGTCAGCCCGAGCCGATCGGTGGCGACGCTGAGCGGCCACCGCCCCGTTCGCTCGCGCACGACGCGGTCGGTGTGCCGATAGGCGAGACGGCGTCGCCATTCCAGACCCGAGTCTGTGCCGGACGGCGGCTCCCCCCGCGCGTGCTGCGAGACGAACTCGATGAAGTCGACCGGCCATCCCAGGGCGCAATCGATGCCGATCGAGGCCGCGCCGCGCGCAACGGAGACGATGTCGCGGTCGCCGATCCCGACGATGAGCGCGGTCACGTCGGCGGTCGGGCCACGCCAGTCGATCACGGCCATCGCGGTGCCCTGGGGGGAGGCTGCGAGGTCGACTCCGACGGTCTGCACACGCCCACGCTACCGACCGAGTTCGTCCCCTTCGCGCCGAGGGGGTGCGAAGCCGCGCTACGGTTTCCTCACACGCCCGGCTCGGCGATTCGGGAGGCATGAAGCGGATGGGTTTCGACCACGCCATCGTCATCGGCGCAGGCATCGGCGGTCTTCTCTCCGCTGCGGCGCTGTCGCGCCGGTACGGCAACGTCACCGTCATCGAGCGCGACAGGCTGCCCGACGTGCCCCTCCATCGCCGGGGCGTTCCCCAGGATGAGCAGATGCATGCCATCCTCGCGATCGGGCAGGAGTCGTTCGAAGACCTCGTTCCCGGTGTGGCTGGCGAATTCCTCCGAGCCGGAGCGGCCTGGTACGACTCTCCTCGGGGAATCGCGAGCCTGAGCTCGCAGGGGTGGGCCGCCCGCGGTCCCAGTGAAGCGTGGATCTACGGCATCCGCCGCGTGGTCCTCGAAGACGCCCTCCGCCGCAAGGTCACCGAGATCCCGCAGGTGCGCATCGTGGAGGGCCAGGTCGTGGGACTGCACCCAGGAGGCGAGGACGCCGTGAGAGGCATCGTCCTCAAGGGAATCGGCAGACCACATCTCCACGCCGACCTCGTCGTGGACGCGTCAGGCCGTACCTCGCACGCGTCGGACTGGCTGGCGGAGCTCGGATTCGTCCCGCCGCCCGAGCAGGAGATCGTGAACACGGTGAGCTACGCCACCGCCGTCGTCCGACTCGCCCCGGGGACCCTCCGCGACGACATCCAGGGCTACCTCATCCCGCCATTGCCCGAGAGCCCTCACGGGGCGGTCCTGCTGCCATGCGACAACGGTCTCCACCAGATCGTCGCGCTGTCGCAGTCCGACAGTCCGCCGCCGGCGACGCGCGAGCGCCTCATCGCCCACCTCGAGGCGGTGAGATCACCCGTAGTCGCCGAGGCTGCGCGCCGAGCGGACTTTCTGGGCGATCCCAAACCGTTCCGCATCCGTGGGTCGCGTCGGCGCCGGTTCGAAGACATGCCCGTGCGCCCCGATGGATTCGTGGCCATCGGCGATGCGGTGCTCGCCCTGAACCCCATCTACGGTCAGGGGATGTCGGTTGCTGCGGTCGAGGCGCGGACGATGCGCGACATCCTGCTTGAGACGGCGGATGCCACGGGGGCCGCGGGACGCATCCAGGAGGCTTTCCGCCCGACTCTCGACTTCGTCTTCGATTCCGTCGTCCGAAGCGACGGTGTCTTTCCGGGCGCGATGCTGCACGGGCTGGAGCGGCCCGCCGCACCGAAGTCCCGCGTGCTCGGCGCCCTGGCGACGGAGGACTGGAAGACGGCGGTGGCGCTGCGATACGCCGGTCACTACTTCAGTGCCGAGCCGCTGCAGGCCCCCGAGATCCGCAGCCGCGCTCGCGCCTGGGCCGCCAGCGGCCGAAAGCCCCGCAGACACGATCCGCGAGACATCCCGCGGGCCTTCGACGGGGCACCGCTGCCGCGATAGCGTCGAAGGCACGCGGCGTCGATCGCGGACAGGAGGCGGCGATGGAGCACGTGGACACGATCGTGGTGGGGGCTGGGGTCGCCGGGCTGACCGCCGCGAGACTGCTGCGGGCAGCCGGCCAGCGGGTCATCGTGCTCGAGGCCCGTGAGCGCGTCGGCGGCAGGGTTCACACTGCCCGCGCCGGTGGGCGGGTGACCGATCTCGGAGCATCCTGGATCCATGGGATCACCGACTCCCCGGTCGCCGACGCCGCCCGCGCGTTCGGCATGCGGATGACGGAGTTCACCGTCGGCAGCTTCCAACCCGATGGCCGCCCGATCGCGTATCACTCTCCGGATGGCACACGGATGCCGGAAGAAGCGGCGGCCGCCTTCGCCGCCGACGTCCGCACCGTGGACCAGCGCCTTCTGGAGGTCATCGCCCGATCGGGGCCCGGGGACTCGTACCGCGACGTGACCGAACGCGCCATCGCCGATCAGGGGTGGGATTCCGAGCGCGCCCTCCGAGTGAGGGAATTCGTCGAGCATCGCACGGAGGAGCAGTACGGAGCGTGGATCGAAGACCTCGCCGCCCACGGCCTGGACGACGATCAGGTCGAGGGCGATGAGGTGGTGTTCCCCGACGGATACGACCGCCTCCCCGCTCACCTCGCCGAAGGTCTCGACGTGCGCCTCGGTCACGTCGTGACCCGAGTCGCCTGGCACGCGTCGGGCGTCGACGTGACGAGCGACCGGGGCACGGTGACGGCCGCGGCGGCGGTGGTCACCGTCCCCGTGGGGGTGCTGCAGTCCGCGTCGTTCACCTTCGACCCGCCCCTTCCGCCCGCCGTCGCGGAGCCACTGGCGCGGCTGCGGATGAACGCCTTCGAGAAGGTGTTCCTGCGTTTTCCGACACGGTTCTGGGGCGACGGTGTCTACGCCGTGAGACAGCAGGGACCCGAGGGACGGCGCTGGCACTCGTGGTACGACCTCACGCCGCTGCACGATGAACCGACGCTCCTGACGTTCGCCGCCGGGCCCGCGGCGAGGGAGATCCGCGCCTGGAGTCACGATGAGATCGTCGCATCGGTCATGGAGCAGCTTCGGAGACTCTTCCCCGGAGCGCCCGACCCGGTGGACGTGGAGATCACCGACTGGCAGGGCGACCCCTTCAGCCACGGGTCCTACGCGTACATGACGGTGGGGTCTGTCACGAGCGACCACGACGACCTCGCCGCGCCCGTCGGCGGCGTGCTCCACCTCGCAGGCGAGGCGACGTGGACGGATGATCCCGCCACTGTCACCGCGGCGATGTGCTCCGGCCATCGTGCGGCCGAGCGTGTCCTCGGAAGGCACGTCGCGATGGAGAGCGTCTGGAACACCGCGTTCTGACGACGGCCGGCGGCGTGATCACGCCGGCTGGGCGAACCGGGGAAGATCCAGAATTCCGCGTCGCGCCTCCTGCACCGCCGCACACACGGCCCCGAGCGAGACGATGTCGGCTCCGAGCTCAGAGGCGACGATCCGCGGGGCGGGGAGGTGGAGTGTGTCGGCCACTGACCTTCGGGCCGCCTCAATGAGCGGCGCCGCCCCGTCGGCGACGGCGCCCGAGACGATCAGCAGCCGGGTGTCGAACAGACTCCCGAAGACACCGGCGATCACGGCGAGCGATCCGCCGATCTCGTCGGTGATCCGGCGGGCGCCGGCGTCGCCCTGGGCCGCCGCGGCGAAGACGTCCTTGCCCTCGATGTCGGCAGGCGCCATCCGGCGCAGGATGCTCGAGGTCGGGAGCGCGCCCGTGGCCATCGCCGTGCGGGCGAGCTCGACTGCCCGGTGACCGAACCCCCACGCGCTGTCGACGCCCCGGACATGATCGAAGGCGACCATCTCGCCGGCGCCGCCGTGCGCGCCCGTGAGCAGACGCCCGTCCACCCAGACACCGGCACCCAGACGCTCTCCGGCGAGGAGGACCACGAAATCGTCGCACCCGCGCGCAGCGCCCAGCGTGCGCTCGGCGACCGAGGCCAGAGACGCGTCGTTCGCGACCTTCACGATGGGCACCCATTCTCCGAACATCCGCGCGAACCCCGGGTTCATCCGCGTCCAGAATTCCGCCCGGTCGGTCGGAGATTCGCCGTGCGCGTCGACGGGCGCCGGGAGACCCACGCCCATCGCCGCGACCTCCGATCGGCCGACTCCGGCGATCTCGAGCGCGCGGTCCACAGCGCGCACTGCTGCGCGTCGCCTGATCTCGGGCGCATCGTCATCGGCATCCACGACGAGGTGTTCGACCGCTCGGGTGTTCCCCCGGAGATCCGACACCGTCGCGGTGAGATGGCCCCGGCCCGCGTCGAGGCCCACGACGAAGGCGGCATCCTGACGGAATGCGAACCGACGTGCGGGACGACCCTTGCGGTAATCGCCGACGGCGCGGGCGTTGGGGAGTTCGACGATCAGTCCGCGGGCGACGAGCTCGTCGACGACATCGATCGCCGTCGACCGCGTCACCGCGACGCTCTCCATCACGTCTGTCGCGGTGAAGACCTCCGCGTCCCAGGCGTACCCGATCACGCCCAGAAGGCTCGCTCGCCGCGGCGAGAGGGGGACGATACCCGGGTATGACAAGGGGTTGACCTTTCTCGTGTTCCTTTGCATTATGGATGCCAGGAACTTGATTCGCGGCATAAATTTAATGCGGCGAGCAAGTGAGTGACAACTCTGACGAAGGACGATGACGTGCCTCCTGGAACCCCTGCCCGTCGCGCTGCCGCGACGATCTCCCTCCTCGCCCTCGCCGGCGCCCTCCTCGCGGGGTGCTCCGCCGACGGCCGCGAGACAATCCGCTTCACCTTCAGCAAGAGGGAAGCCCTGGACTTCATGAACCAGCTCGTGTCGGACTACAACTCCTCCCAGGACCGTGTCCGGGTGGAGATGGACACGTCGGGCGTCGACGTGGTGTCCGCCAGCTTCGTCCGCGGCAATCCCCCCGACATCATGCTGGCCAACTACAACTACGAGGTGGCCCGCTTCGTCGACCGGTGCGCTCTCTCGGACCTCTCCGACACGCAGGCGGCATCGACGGTGCGCGACGACCTCGACGTGCTGATGGCGCAGTACGGCTCGTGCGAAGGCCGGACCAGCGCCCTCCCCTACTCGGTGATGGCGTCGTCGGTCATCTACAACCGGGCGATCTTCGAAGAGAACGGCCTGGAGGTCCCGCAGACATGGGACGAGCTCATCGCCGTCTGCGACGCGCTCGACGCGGCGGGCGTGACACCGTTCTACGCCACCTTCAAGGACGACTGGACGGTCGCCCAGGGCTGGTACGACTACGCCATCGGCGGTTCCATCGACGTGGTCGACTTCTTCGACCAGCTCGCGGCGGAGGGTGCCGATGTCGGCGAGGAGTCGGCGGTGTCCTTCCAAGACCAGTTCGCCGAGCCTCTGGACAGAATGGCCGAACTCACGGCCTACACCAATGCCGACGCCGACTCGCGTGCCTACAACGACGGAAACCTCGCGTTCGCGCGCGGTGAGGCGGCGATGTATCTGCAGGGGCCCTGGGCGCTCGCCGAGATCGCCAAGACCGATCCCGACCTGGATCTGGGAACCTTCCCGCTGCCGATGACCGATGACCCTGCTGATCTGAAGGTGCGCGTGAACACCGACCTCGCCGCGATGATCCCCGAGGAGTCGCGCCACCAGGATGCCGCTCGCGACTTCCTGGAGTTCCTCTACCAGCCCGAGAACATCGAGGCCTACAACGAATCCCAGCTCGGATTCGCTCCGACCGAGGGGGCACCCCCGCCGAGCGATCCGCGCGTCGAAGGGATGACGGACTACTACGACGAAGGAAGGTTCTACCAGGGCCCCTCCGTCCTCGTGCCCAAGACCATCCCCGTCTTCAGCTACGCGCAGGCCTTGGCCCTGGGCGCCGACACCGAGTCGACCCTGCGGACGATGGACACCGATTGGGCTCGACTGGCATTCCGCTCGCCTCTTCCCTCGAGCGAGACCGACACGCAGGGCGAGGAGGCCACGCAATGACCGCCACCGAGACGATCGTCGCAGGATCGGCGGCAACACGCCGCTCCCGGCGGCGAGTGGAACCCATCTACTACCTGTTCCTCCTCCCGAGCCTGGTGCTGTTCACCCTCGCGATCACGGTGCCGGGGATCGTCGGGATCTTCTTCAGCTTCACCGACTCCATCGGCATCGGCTCATGGAACTTCATCGGCCTGACCAACTACATCGCCCTCTTCAGCGACCCCGCCATTCTGCAGAGCTACCTCTTCACCTTCGGGTTCGCCACGGCGACGGTCATCGTCGTCAACATCGTGGCGTTCCTCTTGGCCGTGGGGCTCACATCCCGCATCCGATTCCGCACCGGGCTCCGGACGATCTTCGTCATCCCGATGGTGATCTCGGGGATCATCATCGCGTACGTCTTCAACTTCCTGTTCTCCAACTCCGTACCCTCTCTCGGTCAGGCCACCGGGATCGGATGGCTGCAGGAGAGCCTGCTCGCCAATCCCGACCTCGCCTGGGTGGCGATCGTGATCGTGACCGCCTGGCAGGCGATCCCCGGCACGCTCCTCATCTACATCGCCGGTCTGCTGTCGGTTCCCGGAGACGTCTACGAGGCCGCGGACATCGACGGGGCCAACAAGCGCCAGCAGCTGTGGCGCATCACCATCCCCCTCGTCGCGGGATACGTCGTCATCAACGTGATCCTCGGATTCAAGAACTTCCTCAACGCCTACGACGTCATCGTCGGCCTCACCAACGGCGGGCCGGGAACAGCGACCCGAAGCATCGCGATGAGCATCATCTTCGGTTTCAACAGCGGCGACTACGCCTACCAGATGGCCAACGCGACCATCTTCTTCATCGTCGCCGTGCTCATCTCCATCCTCCAACTCTCCCTCACGCGCGGAAGGAAGGTCTTCCGATGACCACGCAACCCGCTCTGTCCGCCGAGACCGCCGAGGGCGAGCTCATCGCCGACCGCGAGAACCGGAAGTCCCGTTCCGCCGACGAACGGCCGAGGCCGAAAGCACGAGGCCGCGTCGGCCAGGAACGCGTCAACTGGTCGACGACGGTGATCCTGATCCTCTGCGCCGTGACCGTCCTGCTGCCGCTGTACGTCACCATCTCGATGTCGCTGAAGACGTCCGCGCAGGCCGTCGACGGCAACGCGTTCTCGCTGCCGGCGCCCTTCAGCTTCGACGGCTTCGTCGAGGCGTGGACCCTCACCCGCTTTCCCGTCGGCGCGGCGGTCTCGCTCTTCGTCACCGCCGGCACAGTGATCCTGACGATCATCCTGGCCGCCTTCGCCTCGTACGCGATCGTCCGAAACTGGGATCGACGGCTGTTCCGCTACTCGTTCTTCTATCTGCTCGCGGCGATGTTCATCCCGTTCCCGGTGGTGGCACTTCCCCAGATCCAGCTGACCGGACGCGTCGGCCTGGACAACCCGGTCGGGGTGATCCTGCTTGCCACGATGTTCCAGCTGAGCTTCAGCGTGCTGCTGTTCACCGCCTTCCTGCGCTCGATCCCCTACGAGCTCGAGGAGAGCGCCCGCATCGACGGTGCGAGCACCTGGCAGACGTTCTGGAAGCTCATCTTCCCGCTTCTGGCGCCGATGAGCGCCACGGTCGGCATCTTCGCGTTCCTCTACGCGTGGAACGACTTCATGATGCCGTCGCTGATCATCTCCGACCCGAACCTGCAGACCCTGCCGGTGCGCCAGAACCTCTTCCAGAGCCAGTTCAGCAACAACTACAACGTCGCCTTCGCGTCGTACCTCATGGCCATGGCGCCGGCGATCATCGCCTACCTGTTCACGCAGCGCTGGGTGATGGCGGGCGTCACGCAGGGCGCCGTCAAGGGCTGACCCGCACACCCTCCCGAACCGATCACCTGAAAGGAAACCCGTCCCCGTGACATCCGCCGGCACCTCCGCCCTCCAGACCGCCGACCCGCACGAGATCGAGCTGCCCGAGTGGTGGCGCCAGGCCGTGGTGTACCAGGTCTATCCCCGCAGCTTCGCCGACGCCGACGGCGACGGCATCGGCGATCTGCGCGGCATCCTCTCGCGTGTCGACCACCTGCGCGAGCTCGGCGTCGACGCGATCTGGCTGAGCCCGTTCTACCCCTCCGAGCTCGCCGACGGCGGATACGACGTCGCCGACTACCGGGATGTCGATCCGCGACTGGGAACCCTCGACGATTTCGATCGGCTCGTCGAGGCGCTTCACGCGGCGGGCATCCGCATCGTGGTCGACATCGTGCCGAACCACACCTCCGACCAGCATGCCTGGTTCCAAGAGGCCCTCGCCGCCGGGCGCGGTTCGGCGGCACGGGATCGCTACATCTTCCGCGACGGCACCGGGCCTGACGGGTCCGAGCCGCCGACCGACTGGGTCTCGGTCTTCGGCGGCCCGGCCTGGGAACGTGTCGCCGACGGCCAGTGGTACTTCCACAACTTCGCCGTGGAACAGCCCGACCTCAACTGGGACAACCCCGACGTCCGTGCCGACTTCGTACGCACGCTGCGCTTCTGGGCCGACCGGGGCGTCGACGGGTTCCGCATCGACGTCGCGCACATGCTCACGAAGGACCTCACCGAGCCGCTGCCCTCCCGGACGGAACTGGAGGCACTCCCCCGGGACGGCCAGCACCCCCTGATCGACCGCGATGACGTGCACGATGTGTACGCCGAGTGGCGCGCGGTGTTCGACTCGTACGATCCGCCCCGCACGGCCGTCGCCGAGGCCTGGGTCGACCCGGCACGCATCCCGCTCTACGCCCGCGCCGAGAGCCTCGGTCAGGCGTTCAACTTCGATCTGCTCGAGGCCGATTTCAACGCGGGGCAATTCCGTCGGATCGTCGGCTCCAACCTGCTGCTGGCGGCGGAGTCGGGCTCGTCGACCACCTGGGTGCTCTCCAATCACGATGTCGTCCGACACGCGACGCGCTATGGCCTCCCCGACGCCGAACGCGGACAGGACGGTCGACCGGTGCGGAAGCACGGCAACGAGTGGCTGCTCTCCGGCGGCCGCACGCCCGAGCTCGACCGGGACCGGGGACTGCGCCGGGCACGGGCGGCGATCCTCTTCGTCCTCGGGCTCCCCGGCTCGGCCTACATCTATCAGGGCGAGGAACTGGGACTGCACGAGGTGGCCGACATCCCCGTTGCCCAGAGACAGGACCCCACCTTCTTCCGCAGCCCCGGCGAGGACATCGGCCGGGACGGATGCCGCGTCCCCCTGCCCTGGTCTGCGGCCGAACCGGCGTTCGGGTTCGGCGGCAGCTCTCCGCATCTCCCGCAGCCCGCCTGGTTCGCGCGATCGGCCGCGTCGGAGCAGACGGACGACCCGGCATCGACGCTCAGCCTCTACCGCGACGCCCTCGCCGCGCGGCGACGCCTGCAGACGACCGAGAGCCTGGAGTGGATCGAAACGGGGCGTGATGATGTGCTTCACTACCGACGACCCAACGGGTGGACCGTGATCACGAACTTCGGCACCGAACCCTTTCCTCTGCCCACGGCCATCGGGCCCGTCCTCTCTTCCGAGCCGGTCGCGCACGGTCTGCTCCCCGGAGAGACCACGGTCTGGTTCGACGCGGTCTGACGACGCGAGCCGGCGTGACGAGCTAGGCGGGAGGCTCGGCGGGGCCCGCGCCAGGCCGCGCGCGCCGCACCGTGATGCTCTCCCCGGGGACGAGAGTGTGACGTGCGTCGTCGATGAGGATCGTCACCGGCTCCGGCGAGCCGCCGTGCGCTCGCAGTTCCAGCGCTGCGTGGGTCGCGGCCAGCTCGAGCCGGTGGCCTCGGTAGCGCAGGCGAGTGGACAGCCGTGAGATCGCATCGGGCAGCTGCGGATGAAGGATGAGGACGTCGTCACGCACCTGGACGCCGAAATAGCATCGCTGCAGGATGTCCACCGTCGCCGCCATCGCTCCCAGATGGATGCCCTCGCGGGTGGTGCCGGGGTGGATGTCACCGATGTCGGCCCCCAGCGCGTCGCGCAGGAGATGCCAGGATGCGTGTCGATCTCCTCGCACCTGCACCCACGCGTGCACGACACGGCTGAGCGAAGACCCGTGGGTGGTGCGGGCGAGGTAGTGCGCGATCGTGGCGGGGATCGAGCGGGGGTCGAAGGTGTAGCCGAGGCGATCCAGGATCTCGGTCAATTCCTCGGCGCTCAGGACGTAGAAGAGCATGAGGACATCAGCCTGCTTGGACACGCGGTAGCGATTGGCCGAGTCCCCCTCGGCCTCCAGAAGGAGATCCAGCCGGCTGATATCGCCGTACCTGCGCCGGTAGGCGTCGAGATCGAGGTCGGGAAGCGCACCGTAGCCGTCGAATTGCGCGAGCATCCCATCGTCGAGGAACGGCACGAACAGGCGGCGACTGACCGTGTCCCAACGCTGGAGTTCCTGTTCGGTGACGCCCAGATGCTCCCACTGGTCGTCATCGCGCGCGCCGAGCACGGCGTGCGCGCGCAGGACGGCGCGCAGCAGCCACGAGGTCATGACCGCCACGTAGGCGTTGTCGTCGATCCCCTCCCCGGGACGGTCGGGATACCCGTCGTGGAATTCGTCGGGTCCCATCATCCGACGAAGATGAAACCGTCCCGACCGGGGATCCTCCTCGACCCGTGATACCCAGAACCGGGCGATGTCCACCAGCATCTCCGCCCCGTAGGAGGCGAGGAAGTTCCGGTCCCCCGACACCTGGTAGAACTGCCACACGTTGTAGCCGACGGCGAGGTTGACGTGGTGCTGCCGCCAGGAGTGATCGGTCACCCACCGGCCCGAGTGCGGGTTGAAGTTGGCCGGCGCCGTCTCCTCCCGTCCGTCGCTCCCGCTCTGCCAGGGGAAGAGCGCTCCCTCGAAACCCAGTTCTCGGGCCCGGCGACGCGCCTCGGGAAGTCGTCGGTATCGGTACATGAGCAGAGCGCGCGTGAGCTCCGGCATGCGCAGGTTCAACACCGGGAAGACGAACAGTTCGTCCCAGAAGACATGTCCCCGGTAGGCCTCGCCATGCAGCCCTCGAGCGGGCACCCCCACGTCGGCGTCGGCCGTGTGCCTCGACAGACTCTGGGCGACGTGGAACAGGTGCAGACGGATCTCTCGACGTGCGGCCTCCTGCTCCCCCGCGTGCGGGGCGTTCAGGGTCACACGCAGGCGCAGCTGACGCCAGACGTGGCGCCATTCGCCTCGATGCTCACGGGCGTCCCGCTGCGCGGATGACATCTCGTCCAACTCCCGACGAGCGGCGGTCAGCGGCTCGGAGATCGCGTGATCGCGTGATGTGAACACCGCGACGGACTTGTCGATCCGGATCGCCTGACCGTCGTCTCCGACCACGTCGATCGCCAGGGCTGCCCGGTTGCGGTCGCTCCTGCCCCACCTCACGGCGTCGAGATCGACGGAGGTCCTCGTGGCCAGTGCGACGTCGATGCGGGACTGTCTCGTCCGGACCATGACCCAGGCATCGCCCCCCTCGGTTCCGGTGAGAGGCACATCGAGGTGCCGGTTCTCCAGACCGGTGAAGGACGCGACTCCGTCGTTGGTCACCGCGGCATGGATCCCCGAATCGATCCGCAGCACACCACTCCATCCATGCGGTGTGACACGGGTGAGAAGCCGCGCGCGGTGGGGGTGGCGCAGCGAAACCCAACGTTCCTGACGGATCGACGCAGCGAAACCGTCGGGTCCGCGCACTCTGGCCTCCCGGATGAGCACCCCACGGCGCATGTCGAGAAGGCGATGGTCGTGCTCCACCGTCGGCGCACCCGTCGCGGCATCCGGAGAAACGGTCAGCGACAGCCAATCCGGAAGCCGGACGATGCTCTCATCGACGCGGATGCGCCCGGCGGTGACCGTGGTGGCCCGGTCGAACACGCCGGCGACGTAGGTGCCCGGATACCACCACGGCTCGAACCGGCGGTCGGCAGCCGCGCCGCGGGTGGCGAGGTAGCCGTTCGCGAGCGTCGACAGCACCTCGCGCGTCCCCTCGAGCGCCGGATCCACCTCGCGCAGGTCGAGCTCCCACGCGCTCGGGCGCCGGCGACACAGCGGACACGGAGCGAGAAGGCCTCCGTCGCTCCCCCCCGCCCCGGCGGCGTCGTCCTCCGGGGAAGCAGGGCACATGTCCACACCCTCCGTCGCCGTGCCATCTGCTGATGGGACGAACGTCCCCCCGGCGACGACGCAGGCGCTGAGGTTGGGCTCGCAACCGATCAGAACCCAGGAGGCGGACATGTCCCAGGTCGCGAAGATCACCACGCTGAGCTCCCGGTCGGAGCTGAGCTTCGAAGATGCTGTGCGGGGAGGTGTCGGGCGGGCTGCTGCGACGTTGCGTCACGTCAGCGGCGCATGGGTCAAGGAGCAGACCGTCGAGGTACGCGAAGGAGCCATCGTGGCTTTCCAGGTGGTCCTGGAGGTGACGTTCGTCCTCGAGGATTCGGACCTCTGATCCCGGGGTCTGCTGGTTCGCCTCACACCTTGGTGTTCTGGCGAGGCACCACGATCTCGCGGATGATGAGCAGGATCGACGCCATGATCGGAAGGGCGACGAGCACGCCGATCACGCCCATGAGCGTCCCCCCGACGAGCGCACCGATCAGAACGAGCGCCGCGGGAACGGAAATGGCCCGATTCATCACCCGCGGGCTGATGACGTACGACTCGAGCTGGATGTAGATGAGATAGGCGATGGCGAAGATGAGCGCCTGGGTCGGGCTGCTGAAGAGGGCGACCGCCGACCCGAGGATCCAGAAGATGACGGAGCCGAAGAGCGGGATCAGCGTCAGGACGAAGGCCACCGCGGTCATCAGGGCGGCGAACGGGAGTCCGATGACGACATGCAGGATGAAGACCGCGACGGCATTGAACGACGACAGGATCACCGAGCCGATCAGAGCGTGGCCGACGGAGGACGTGATCCGCTCGGTCATGTCCCTGAGCCGAGGTCTGCTGCGGGCCGGGGCGAGGGCATAGAAGGCCTCCTTGATGTCATCGAGAGCCGCGAGGAAGTAGAGCGTCAGTGCGACGACGATGAAGGTCGACGTGATCGCCGTCACGATCCCGACGCCGACGGCCCACGCCCCGCCGCCGATGGCACCGATGGTCGC
The DNA here is from genome assembly GCF_037083565.1 of Microbacterium sp. CCNWLW134. Taxonomy (NCBI): domain Bacteria; kingdom Bacillati; phylum Actinomycetota; class Actinomycetes; order Micrococcales; family Microbacteriaceae; genus Microbacterium; species Microbacterium sp. CCNWLW134. Next base: position 1,658,424 of record NZ_JBAOJU010000001.1, read on the forward strand.
GGGGTCGGAAAGCCAGTCGGCCCCGGCGTCCAGCACTGCCGTGACCGTGGCCTGCGCGTCTGCGCCGAGTTGCGCGAACCACGCCGACGTCGAGATCTCTGCGACGGCCAGCGACGCACTTCGCACGAGTTGGCCCACTTGGCCGACGATCGGGGGGAGTACGAACACCACGAAGCCGGCCGCCAGCAGGAGGAAGCCGCCGAAGACGATGGCGATCGCGGCGCCGCGGTGGACCCGACGGCGTTGGAAGAAGCGCACGATCGGATCCAGCCCCAGCGCCAAGAACATGGCGAGGACGATCGAAACGACGATCGTGGAGATGGAGCCGATCGCCGCACCGAGAACCAGGGCGCCGAGTACACCGACGGTGACGAGGAAGCCGGTCAGGAGCGGCCTGTCGAGCAGGGCAAGGGTTCGACGTATGCCACCGGACCGGCCCTCCCCGGAGTCACCGCCCTGCGCCACATCGCTTCCTGCGCGATCGCTGCCCATGCCGCCAGGATCGCGCGAGGCGCGCGCGGGGGGATCATCCGATGCGGGCGATCTCCCCGACGTCGAGGAGCCCCAGGTCTGCCGCGCGTTCGATCGCCTCGTCGCGGCCCGTCACCCCGAGTTTCCGATAGATATGGCCGACGTGCGTCTTGACGGTGTTGACCGACACGTAGCTGTGGGCGGCGATGTCGGCGAACGTCATGCGTGTGGGCAGGTAGGTCAGAAGCTCTCGCTCGCGATGGGTCAGGTGCTCGACCGGCTGCCCCTGAGCCGGTGAGTCACCGGCTGCGCGTGCCGCGTGGACGGCGAGACGGCGGAACTCATCGGCCGGGCCAGGCAACGTCTCCAGCAGACGAGCGATCTCCGGGCCCGCGGCAGCGAACGGGAAGAGCAGCCGCCCGGACGCCGCGAGCGCCAAGGCCGCCTGGAGCTTGCTCCGGGCCTGCACGGGCCGCCCGGCGCGGGCATGGGCCCAGCCGAGCAGAAGATCGCGCTCGACGGCGACCTCAGGCGACGATTCGCCCCGCGGCTCGAACTGCCCCAGTCTGCGTGTCGCCGCGGCGGCGTCACCGGTCGCCAGAAGGCCCGCGATCTCCTCGAAGGCGATCACAGACCACGTCGACGCCGTCCAGGTCGGCCGCGAGGGTATTCCTCGCAGGCGCGCCCTTCGGTGCGCGAGCGCCGTGAGGGCGTGGCGGACGAAGGGCGGAGGCGGTGCGGCCAGAGGGGACGTCGGGAGTGACGACTCTTCCGCCCCGAGCATCACCGATGCCAGATGAGCCAGCCACAGCAGCTGGGTGCGTTGATCGGATGCCGCTCGCACGCGGCCCTCGGCGAGCGCGGCGGCTCCGGTCTCCCCGTCACCGCGACCGAGACTGGCCACCGCACGGGCGAGGAATGCGTCGCCGGGAGCGGGATGGTCCAGCAGTCGGAACTCCTTCGCCAACGAGAGGGCGCTGTCTGCGAGTTCTTCGGCCACCGCCATCCGCTCCGAGAACGCCTCGGTCAGAGCGAGTGAACCCAGCGCGTGCAGCCGAAAAGGGCGATAGGCCGCCCCCTCGCCCTCGAGCGCGAGCCGGAGCTGCTGTCTCGCAGCGTCGAGGTCGCCGAGGAGGAGAAGCGCGCGGCCGTAGGACGCGCGCGCCACCAGGTTGAGAAGCGGTCGGCTGGTGACGCCCAGGAGCGAGGGCGGCTCGATATCCGGGGGCTCCTGCGCCAACGCGCTCAGGGCGTTCTCGGCCGCCTGCGCGAAGAACTCGGGCGGCGGCGCGAGCTGGACGCAGGCGCCCAGGTAGGTCTGGGCGACCAGCCGCTCCCCCGCACTCAGGTTCCCCTCCTCCAGCAGCCCGTGGAACGCATCCATCGCTGCGACGCCGTGCCCGCTCATCCCTCGAGCCATGGCGAGCAGGAGTTCGGCCTGCGGCCGTCGGGCTCGCTCTTCCTCCGGTACCGCTTCGAGCCACCCGACCACCTTGGCCACGTGGAAGTCCTCGTAGACCTCTCGGCGCAGGGTGAGGACGAGGTCCAGTGCGGCGACCCACGACCGAGCCCGCAGGTGGTAGCGGATGGCGTCGTCGACGAAGTCCTGCTCCTCGCTCCACCGCGCTGCGGCGCGAAGGACCTGCCGTTCCACATCCGGCCCCCGTGCCCGCAGTCGCAACAGGAGGAGATCGCGGAACAGTCGATGGAATCGGTACCACCCCGGACGCCCGCTCAGGGGGAAGAGGAACATCGAGTCCTGCTCGAGGTCCGCGATGAGCTGCGCCCCGTCGGCGCCGAGAATCGCGTCGACGAGTGGCGCGCAGAACTCGTCCACGGCGGCGATTCTCATGATCGCCGAGCGTCGGGGCGGATCCTGGGCATCGAGGACTTCTTCGCTCAAGTAGTCCGCGACGAGGCGATCGGTCTCGGTCAGCGCAGAGACCGATCGCTCCGGATCGGCGGAGAAACGCAGGCTGAGGGCGGTGAGCTGCACGCCCACGGCCCACCCCTCCGTCCGCGTTCGCACCCGTTCGGCGGTCTTCTCGGTGACGGGTCGTCCGGTGATCTTCTGCAGCACCTCCGCGGTCGTCGCACCGTCGAACGCCAGATCGCGCTGACGGATCTCCACAAGGTTGTGCTGCAGACGGTGCCGGCTCCACCCCAGCTTCAGATCGACGCGCGACGCGAAGACCACGTGCACGTTCGGCGGCAGCTGATCGACCAGACGCCACAGATCGGTCAGAACCTCGCTGCCGCTCATCCGGTCAAGGTCGTCGAAGACGATGATGATCCTCCCGGCAGATGCCAACACCGTCGAGAGGTCCTCCAACAGCGCCTCCCCCAGGCGTCGATCCGAGGTGTCCACGGGTGCGAGGGGGCCCTGCAGGTGCGGCGCGACCGAGGTCAGAGCGTCGACGAGATGGCGGGAGAAAGCGATGGGGTCGGCGTCGGCCTCCGTGACGTCGACCCACGCGACGGCGTGATCGGCGCGCGACCGCACCCACTGCGAGAGCAGCACGGTCTTTCCTGCGCCGGCCGGTGCGACCACCAGCGAAAGCGGTGAGTCCAATCCCGCATCCAGCTGCGCCCGCAGCCGAGGGCGGTCGACGGCGTGAGGGGGAAGGGTGTGTCGATGGCCGATCGGCATGCGGACCTCCTCGCGCTTCGCGGGGGTGGATCAAATCATCCCACCCGGGTGACGCCCGCGCGAGACCCTCGGCGAACACTCTCTCCCAGAGACCGGCGGCGAGGGAAAGCCGTCGACGGCCCGACGACGAGCAACCCGGGAGGACCTCACGTGAACGGACAGGTCCTCGAGGTGGTCGTCGACGGACGCTTCGGACCCGATCTCACGGCAGCCCTGTCCGAATTCGACGTCGAACCGGTCGGGGGAGGTCGCACGCGCATCGTGGGCCGGGTCCCCGATCAGGCCAAGCTGTTCGGCCTGCTCGAGCTCTTGGACGAACTTCACATCGAAGTGATCTCCGTCAACCGCCTCCCTCCGGAGGAGATCTCATCCCTCCGGGGTGACGCGTGAGCCCGCTTCGCCCTGCGATTCTCGGCATGTCGGCCGTCCGGCCGGACTTCACAGATTGGCAGACACATGGATTTCTGGGGACTCATCGCCTGGTTCTTTTGGATCTTCGTTTTCGCCGCGTACCTCATGGTCCTGTTCTCGATCATCGCGGACCTCTTCCGGGATGATTCGGTCAGCGGATGGCTGAAGGCGGTCTGGATCATCTTCCTGGTGTTCGTGCCCTTCCTGACGGCGCTGGTGTACCTGATCGCGCGCGGGGCGGGAATGCAGAAGCGCACCTACGCGGCTGCGATGCAGCAGCGAGAAGCGCAGGACGCGTACATCCGGGCCGCAGCCGGCACATCCTCCGCCACCGATGAGATCACGAGGGCGAAGTCGCTGCTGGACGCCGGGGCGCTGACAGCGTCGGAGTTCGAGGCGATCAAGGCTCGCGCTCTGGCCGAGCCTGCGGTCCAGCGACGCTGATCACCTCCGTCGAGTCACCGGCTGCGAGCTCCGGACTTCTCCGGACGACGCAACGCCCGCGCGGGCTCGACGACCAGCCGTTCCGACCCACCGAGGGATGGACTCTTCATGACAACACCGCAGCCGTCGCCGCAGCCCGACCTCCTCTCGCTCCAGCAGCGGATCCTCGAACTCGAGAAGGCCAACGATCAGCTGCGTACGCGTGCGGGCGGTGCCGTCGGCGACGATCGCCCGGCGCGACCACGCGCACATCTGTGGCGCTCGATCCTCTCGGCGATCTGCATCGTGCTCGCCTCGGTGATTCTGCCGTTGTCCATCGCCGGCGCATGGGTGCGGGCGACGCTCGTCGACGAAGAGCAGTTCGTGGCGACCATGGCGCCGCTCATCGATGATCCGGCCGTTCAATCGCTCATCGTCGACGAGGTCTCGGTGGCGGTGTCCGACAGGGTCGATGTCACCGCCCTCACCGACGACGTCTTCGACGGCCTGGCCACACTCGATCTCCCCCCTCGCGCCGCTGGAGCGATCGATCTGCTGCGAGGTCCCGCAGCGGAGGGACTGCAGAACATCATCGACCAGACCATCACTCGCGTGGTCGCCTCCGAGGCCTTCGCCGACATCTGGAGCGGCGTCCTTCGCGCAGGCCATCGTGCTCTCGTCACCGCGGGCACCGGAGAGGGAGCGGGGGGAGCCATCACGATCGATCAGGCGGGAACCGTCGGCATCCAGCTCCAGCCGATCATCGCGGCCGTCAAGGAACGTCTGCTCGAACGCGGCATCGGTCTGGCCTCGGCGATCCCGGAAGTGAATCGAACGATCGTCGTCGCCGAGAACGAGGCCCTCGCCTCCGTCCGGGTCGCGTTCGCAACGGCGACGGCGCTGGGGTGGATCCTCCCCGTGGTGACGCTCGCGCTCCTGATCATCGGAGTCCTCATTGCGCGTCGACGGACGACGGCGTTGTTGGGCGCGGGTGTCGGCATCGCGGCCGGCAGCGCCGCGATGCTGATCGGGATGACGGTCGGTCGCACCGTTCTGAGCCTCCAACCCTCGGGCGACCTCCCGCCCGACGCCATCGTGGCCATCTACGACCAGGTCGGCGAAGACATCCGCCAGACGGCCATCGTGGGAGTGACCCTCGGTGTCGTGATCGCGCTTTTCGCATGGTTCCAGGGGCGCTGGCGCGGCGCGGTGGCGACGCGCGACATCATCGCCCGGGGCAACACCTGGATCCGCACCCGTGGCGCGGAACAGGGTCTGCGGTGGGAGGCGCTGACGGGATGGATGGACCGGCAACGGGTCGTCGTCCGGGCAGCCATCGCCGCGTTGGCGATCGTCTGGCTCTGGACGCTGCGTCCGCTCGACACCGGCGAGATCCTTCTCGTCGTCATCGTCTCGCTGCTCGCCTGGTGGATCGCCGAAGTGCTGCGGACCAGAGCCGATCAGCCGCAGACCCGGGCGTAGGAGCGGAACGCCAGGTCTCGTGATCCACTGCGAAAGGCCCGAGCCCCGCAGGGATCGCGGGACTCGGGCCTTTCGTGTGACAGCGGCACTGGTGGAGATGGGGGGAATCGAACCCCCGTCCATCGCTGGGATACTGCGTCTTCTCCGGGCGCAGTCTGTGCAGACGTTCTGCTCGGCCCCGACCTTTGTCACAGACACCTAAGTCGACAGGCCCAGCCTGGGAAGAGTCCCGTGTGACGTCCAGGCGCCATCACACAGCAAGTCCCCTAGATGACGCCAGGATCCGTAGCGGGAACACCTACGGTCTGACGGAGTTCAGGCTCGCTTAGGCAGCGAGGGTGAACTCAGTGCGCTTAGGTTCGGCACTTATTGGTTCGCAGAGATCGTTAACGAGATAACTCTGCATCCTCGGCCCGCTTCCCGCAGATTCACAGGCGATGTCGAAACCGATCATCCCCATGACCCCTCGAGAGGGAGCCGCCGTCACACTGTGGAATTGCCATCTCGGACGATGTTCGACCGAGCACATCAGGATACAACGGATGACGACGCCGCGCCATTCCGCAAGGGATGGCGACGCACCGGGTGCCTCTTCCCGGGGCGCCGCCACCACGTCAGGCGAAGTCCAGCGCTCCGCGAACGATCGAGTCGCCGGAATGCGTCGGATCCCCGTCGACCGGCTCGTCGGAGACATCCACGAGCACGAACTCGCGAAGGTCGATGGTGTCCGGCACCACGAACTCGCCGGTCTGCCCTTCGAGCATGCCGAGACTGACGATCTCGGTGGCATCCTCGGTGATCAGCCACACTTCGCGGTTGCTGTCGGGATCGACATCGGCATCCAGGGTCACTTCGATGACCGTCTCGTCTCCGCGTTCGACGACCACCGCAGACCCCTCGGCACCCGGGTGGTCGGGGAAGGCGGCCAGCTCGGCAGAGGCCAACTCGACCACCGTCGCCTGCCGTGTCAGAGCCCATCCCCCCACAGCGACGCCCAGGACGGCCACGCTGGCGGCCAGCACGAAAAGCCCGCGGATGAGCCCGCTGCGCCGCCGACGCGGCGTCGATGCCCCGCGGGCACCGCTCGATGCGCGCTCCGCTTCCGACTCCGTGGGGTCCGTGAGATCGGTCTCGACCCGAGGGTCTATCTCCGAGGTGGCCGCCGCGTCGGAGATCGCCGCCGGAGCAGAGAATCCGAGTTCCTCCGAGATCCGTGACCAGACGCGCTCAGGCGGGGCTTCGAGGTCTTCGAGCAGGACGGTGGACCGACCCGCCACCACGGTACGGGTCAGAGCGGACAGCTCCACCGCGCAGCGAGGGCAGGTGCTGAGGTGATCCTGTTCTGCGGGGGTCGCCACCGGTTCCCCGATCGCAAGGAGCGTCAGGACTTCGGGATCGAGATGCGACTCAAGATGCTGCATGGCTCACCTCCAATCGGGATCGCAGACGGGTAAGACTTCGACGGATATGGCTTTTGACGGTGCCCAGCGGCATGTCGAGGCGGGAGGCGATCTGCTGGTGCGTCAGATCGTCGTAGAAGGCCAACTTGACCACCTCTTGGGCGTCCGGTTCCAAGCGGCTGATCTCATCGGCGAGAAGGATGGTATCGCCGATGTCGACCTCGGGGGCGTCACGACCCATGGGCTCGGCGTACCTCTCCAGCTCTCGTTGCAGAGCGCCGATTCGTGCGCGCGCCTCGTGGGTGTCGGCGATCCGGCGGCGGGCGATGGCGATCAACCAGGTCGACACACGCGCTTTCGCGGGGTCGAAGCTCGCCCGGGACCCCCACGCGGAGACGAAAGTCTTCTGCGTGACGTCTTCGGCGTCGCTGCGGTCTCCGAGCGAGCGCAGCGCCAGGGTGAACACGACCGGCGACCAGCGCCGGTAGATCTCCTCCAGTGCCCGTTCGTCTCCGTCTCGGAACCGCTCACCGACCCCTTCGTCAGCTGCTCCCGGCGGTGATACCGCCGAATTGTCGATGCTCATGGTGGCGCTCACTCCTGTACGGGGGTGGCGAGGGCCACCACGTTGTCCTCGTAGCGGCCGATCGACGCATCGAACGCGCCACCGCAGGTGATGAGCACCAGCATGGGGGAACCGGACCGGGCGAACAAGTCATCGACAGGAAGGTCGGCCTTCTTGTAATAGGTGACGGAGTCGAGTCGGTAACGGGTGAGGTTCCCTGTGTCATCGGTCACCTCGATGAGCGTTCCCTGCGCCAGATCCCGGATGCGGCTGAAGGGGCCGATCCCGTATCCCGGCATGTCCACGTGGGCGGAGATGACAGCGCGACCCTCCGGGGACTGAGGACCAGGGCCGAAGCGATACCACCCTGCCACTGCGGGGTCTTCCGGCAGTTCCATCGCCTGGTTGGCATCGACGCCGACCGGGATCACCGGGACGTCGATCCCCGCGTCGGCCACCGACACTCGAACCGGTGCCGGTACGACGGCGGCCGGCGCCGGTGTGGCCGGCGCCACGGGGATCTCCACCGAGGGAGTCGGCGCCTGAGCGGAGATCTCCGGTGCGGGAAGCGAGGTGGCCGGCTGCGGCACTCCGGCCGATTGGGCCGGAGTGCCGCAGCCGGTGAGGGCGAGGACGAGCAGTGCCGCCAGGGGTGCTGCCCGCCTCGCCCTCATCATCCTTCTATCCTCGCCGATCAGCGGCCGCTGCGGGCGCGGACGGCGACGACGGTGCCGCCGGCGACACCGAAGGCGACCAGAAGGCCGGCGGCAAGCCACGCACCCTGCACGAGCGTGTCCTGCGCGGCCAGCTGACCACCGGCACCCGACGGGACACCACCCGAGGGGCCACCGTGCAGACCGTCGATGGTCTGCACCGCGAGAGCGAGGTTGCCGGCCTCAGCCGAGCCCCACGCGTAGACAATGGTCAGCGTGCCCTCGGCGACGTTGACGTCTGCCGGGCCGATGACCGGGTCGGTGGTGCCCGCGAGAGCCACCGCGGCCGAGACGGTGCCGGCCGGGAGGTTGAGGGTGGCCTCGTTCGGGTTCGTCAGGTCCTCGACGACCGGCGAGCCACCGGCGAGGATGTCGACGGCGGGTGCCGCGGCGACGTGACGGACCGTCAGGCGACCCTCTCCCGCAGCGGTCTGCGCGGTGTCGTTGACGAACGCGTTGAGGGCGGGCTCGCCGGCCTCGTTGAGGTTGGCGGTCGCGGTGTAGTTCACGCCGGCGTCCAGCGTCACGGACGTCGACAGGATCGGCTCGCTCGCGTCTGCGGCGTCGGTCGCCGTGAGCGCGATGTCGTAGCTGTCCGCCGGAAGTGCCAGCGGACCGGCGAGGTCACCGGGCTGGAAGTCGTCGAGGGTCAATTCGCCGTTGACGTAGACGTCGACGGGGGTGTCGGGGATGCCGTGCAGCACCGAAAGCTGAGCCTCGCCGCTCGTGCTCGCGTTCGCGGGAAGGGCGAGGCCCAGTGCCGCGACGACGCCGACCGTAAGGCCGGCAACCATGGTCTTGCGCATGAAGATCCTCCTGGGGTGAGTGGCAGTGAGGGTCACCGCCTTTCATGAAGTACTTCTCGAGACCCGAGGCGTTTGGATGCACCGGCATGAGATTTTCCCGACACCGCGTCGTAGAGTCGGCCTCATGAGTGAGGTCGTGGTGACGGTGCACGGGGAGCACGAGGCTCGGGTGGCCCCTGAGGAGGCCGTGGCCACACTGGTGGTGCGCGCCGAGGGCGCAACCCGGGAACGTGTGGTCGCTGAGGTCTCCGCCTGGACCGCGCCGCTGCGCGACGAGCTCGAGTACGCGCACGCCGAAGGACGTGTCGCGCAGTGGTCGAGCGACAGTGTGTCGGCGTGGTCGGAGCGGCCATGGAACGCCGAGGGGAAGCGGCTGGCACCCGTCTTCCACGCCACGGTGAACCTGTCGGCGACCTTCACCGATTTCGACGCCCTGTCCGCGTGGGCGAGCGAGGTCGTCGAACGCGACGGCGTGCAGTTCACGGGGGTCGACTGGCGGCTGTCCCCTCTGACGCGGGCGGCTCTGGAGCGCTCGGTCGCCGCTGAGGCGGTGACCGTCGCCGTGGAGCGCGCGACAGCCTATGCCCGCGCGCTCGGACTGTCGGATGTCACCGCCGTCGAGATCGCGGATGCCGGGATGCTGACCGATGATCGTGGCGCGCGCGGCGAGTCGATGCGTCCCCTGATGGCGCGCGCGGCGTTCGCCGGTGATGCGGGCGCTGCCGAGATCCGGCTTCAGCCCGCCGATGTCGTCGTCAGCGCCACCGTCGACGCCCGCTTCGTCGCCCGTTGACTGCGGGCGTCAGCCTGGTGACTTCTCAGTCGCCGAGACGATTGCGCGTGCGCATCGCCCGCTCCGCCTCGCGACGGTCCTGACGCTCGCGCAGGGTCTGTCGCTTGTCGAATTCGCGCTTGCCCTTCGCCACGGCGATCTCGACCTTGGCGCGACCGTCGGAGAAGTACAGGCGCAGAGGGACGAGCGTGTACCCGCCTGCCGAGACGGCGTGCGAGAGCTTGACGATCTCGTCCTTGTGCAGGAGGAGCTTCCGCGTGCGCTTGGCGGCGTGATTGGTCCAGTGTCCCTGCGAGTACTCGGGGATGTGGACGGCGTCGAGGAAGGCCTGACCGCCGTCGATGTAGGCATAGCCGTCGGTGAGATTCGCTCGTCCCTGACGCAGCGACTTCACCTCGGTGCCGGTGAGGACCAGTCCCGCCTCGTAGGTCTTGTCGATGAGGTAGTCGTGGCGCGCGCGACGGTTCGTCGCGATGACCTTCTCACCGCGTTCGCGTGCCATGGCTGCATCCTCCTTCAGGGCCGCGCAGCCGCATCCGGTCATTCGGATCGCGCACGGCAGCCCGCCAGTCTAGCAAGCGGTCAGGTCCGCAGCCACCGGCGGATGGCGAAGCTCGCCGAGAGCGCGGCGAGGACCACGCCGATGGCGACGATCACGGGGATCACGACGGCGACGTCGCCGCCGTCGACCCACGTGGTGACGAACTGCACGCGTCCGCGGAGCTCCTCGACGCCGAAATGCAATCCCAGCACGACCGTGACGCTCGCCAGGATCGAGCCGATGAGGGCGGCGAAGACACCCTCCAGGACGAACGGGGTCTGGATGAAGCGGTTGGATGCTCCGACCATGCGCATGATGCCGAGCTCGCGACGCCGGGCGAAGGCCGACAGTCGGATCGTGGTGGCGATGAGGAGCACCGCGGCGATGAGCATCAGCCCGGCGATCCCCACCGCGATGTAGGTCGCGACGGTCAGCGCCGAGAAGAGCGGATCGAGGTACTGCAGCTGATCCTCGACGACTTCGACTCCCTCCATGCCCTGGAACGCCTCGATGATGACGTCTGAGCGGCGGTGGTCGACGAGGTTGATCCGGAAGGTCTCGTTCAGCTGATCGGGGGTGATGACGCTCGCGTAGTCCTCGCCGAGCAGGTCGATGACGTTCGCGTAGGCCTCGTCGCGGTTCTCGAAGCGCACCTCATCGATGAGCGGGGCGATCGCCGGGCTGTCCAGCTGCGTCTGCACCGCAGCGATCTGCTCGGCCGTCGCGACGCCGCCCGCACAGGTGCCCTCCTGCGTCGACACCGACGTGCACATGCTGATCGCGACCTGAGCCCGGTCGGCCCAGAAGTTCTCCATCTTGCCGATCTGCATCTGCATGAGGATCGCCGCGCCGACGAAGGTGAGTGAGACGAACGTGACGAGCACCACCGAGATGACCATCGACGCGTTCCGGCGAAGACCCGTGAACGCCTCGGCCAACACCAGACCGACCCTCATGAGGTCGGTCCGACTTCGTCGTCCCGGTCGCGACGACCGAGCCCGAGACGATCGGCGACGCCGAGCTCGGCGACTTCGACTTCGGGGATGTCCTGCACGGGCACCGGCTGCGTCTGCGGTCGCGTGATGCCGTGCGTCGCAGAACCCGGCGCGGGGGCCCGTTCCGGCTGCTGAGCCTGCGCGCCGGCCGGAATCGTCGCGGGCTCAGGAGCCGACTCGCGGGTCTCGCCTGCCCACGGTGGTGCCCCCGACTCGGTCGGGAGACTCGTCCCGGCCATCGCTGCGGCCTCGCGCTGGAGTTCGAGCACGGCCGTGAGGGCGGCGACGGCGGCGGCCCCCCGCTCGGGCTCGGGAGCGAGGCTCGGAATCGCCGAGGTGTCGCCGTACCCGCCGTGGCGTTCGTCGCGCACCATCTCGCCGTTCTTCAACTCGATCACGCGTCGCTTCATCTGGTCGACGAACCCCGCCTCGTGGGTGGCCATGACCACGGTGGTGCCGTTGGCGTTGATCCGGGCGAGCAATTGCATGATGTCCACGGAGGTGGCGGGGTCGAGATTTCCGGTGGGCTCGTCAGCGAGGAGCACCTGCGGCCGATTCGCCAGCGCCCGTGCGATCGCCACGCGCTGCTGCTCACCGCCGGAGAGTTCGTGCGGGAACCGCTTCTCCTTGCCGGCGAGGCCCACGAGCGCCAGCACCTCGGGAACCGCCTGCTGGATGAACGCACGCGACGACCCGATCACCTGGAGGGTGAACGCCACGTTCTGGAACACCGTCTTGGACGGCAGCAGCCGGAAGTCCTGGAACACCGCTCCGATGTGGCGACGGAAATAGGGGACCTTGCGGTTGGAGAGCGTGCGCACGTCGCGGCCCAGCACGACCACCCGCCCGTCGCTCGGCACGTCTTCGCGCAGGATCAGCCGGAGGCACGAGGACTTGCCCGAGCCCGACGCGCCGACGAGGAAGACGAACTCGCCGCGGAGCACCTCGAAGTCGACCTTGTTCAGGGCGGGGCGGGAGGTGCCGCGATAGTGCTTCGTGACGTTCTCGAACCTGATCATGGCGTGACGAGCCTAAGCGGCGGTGCGCCGGAGGCGCCGAGCGACACCCGGCGCGGCGTCATCCGTCAGTCGTCGTCATCTTTGCGCTTGCGCCAGCGGATGCCGGCGGCGATGAAGCCGTCGATGTCACCGTCGAACACCGGCGCGGGGTTGCCGACCTCGTGGCCGGTGCGCAGGTCTTTCACCAGCTGCTGGCCGTACAGGAAGTACGAGCGCATCTGGTCGCCCCAGCTGGCGGTGATGGTTCCCGCGAGCTCCTTCTTCTTCGCCGCCTCCTCCTCGCGCTTGAGCAGCAGCAGGCGCGTCTGGAGCACACGCATCGCGGCCGCGCGGTTCTGGATCTGCGACTTCTCGTTCTGCATCGACACGACGATGCCGGTCGGAAGGTGGGTGATGCGCACCGCCGAGTCGGTGGTGTTCACCGACTGACCGCCCGGTCCGGAAGAGCGGAAGACGTCGACCCGGATGTCACCCTCGGGGATGTCGACCTCGACGGCCTCCTCCATCACCGGGATCACCTCGACGGCGGCGAAGGAGGTCTGTCGCTTGTCGGCGGCGCCGAACGGACTGATCCTCGCGAGGCGGTGGGTGCCCGCCTCGACCGACAACGTGCCGTAGGCGTAGGGCGCATCGATCTCGAAGGTGGCCGATTTGATCCCGGCGCCCTCCGCGTAGGAGGTGTCCATGACCTTGACGGGGTACTTGTGGCGCTCGGCCCACCGCAGGTACATGCGCATCAGCATTTCGGCGAAGTCGGTGGCGTCGTCGCCGCCCGCGCCGGATCGGATCGTCACCACCGCGGAACGGTCGTCGTACTCGCCGTCGAGGAGCGTCTGCACCTCGAGCTGACCGATGACGTCCTCGAGCTCGGCGATCTCGTGACGGGCCTCCTCAGCGGAGTCTTCGTCCTCCATCTCGTTGGCGAGTTCGACGAGCACCTCGAGATCGTCGAGGCGCTGCTCGATGTCGGAGATGCGCTTGAGCTCGCTCTGGCGGTGGCTGAGGGCGCTGGTGACCTTCTGCGCCTTGTCCACGTCGTCCCAGAGGTCGGGGGCGCCGGCTTCCTCACTGAGGCGCGCGATCTCGGACTCCAGGGCGTCGACGTCGACGACGGCCTTGATGTCGGAGAACGTGGACCGGAGGGCCTTGATGTCGTCGGACGGATCGAATTCGAGCATGACACTCCAGACTAACGTGGATGACCGTGTCAGATCTCCCGCCCCGCTCCCCCGGCGCGGCGGCAGTGCTCGGCCGCTTCGCGCCGATGATCTACGGCCCGACTCTCCTCTTCGCCGTCGGGGAGGGGGCGATCCTGCCGCTCATCCCCGTGATCGCTGCGCGGCTGGGCGCCGACATCGCCTCGGCAGCACTGGTGGCCTCGGCCCTCGTCGTCGGCCAGCTGTGCGGCAACATCCCCGCGGGATACGCCGTCGCGCGCATCGGCGAACGGTTCACCATGGCGATCGCCGGTGTGCTCTCTCTACTCGGCGTGGTGGGCATGGTGTTCGCACCGGGGCTCGGGGTGTTCGCCGCATCGGTCTTCCTCATCGGCTTCTGCGCCGCAGCGTTCGGACTCGCCCGCCACTCCTTCATGACCACACGCGTGCCGCTGTCCTTCCGTGCGCGGGCGCTGTCGCTCCTGGGGGGCACCTTCCGGCTCGGGATGTTCCTGGGCCCTTTCCTGTCGGCGGGTCTTCTCGCCCTCTTCGGGGACGAGACGGCGAGCATCTGGTTCTTCGGCGCCTGCCTCGCCGCGGTCATCACGCTCGTCCTCTTCGGCCCCGATCCCGAGCAGGTCCTGATCGCCGAGCCGGATCGAAGCGAAGCCGCGCGTACGGCGTCCGGTGAGCGGGGAACCGGGAATGGTGAAAGCGACACGGGCGAGCCGGTCGCCACGGGATCGGTTCCCGTCCTCGGTCGACATCGGCCACGCGAGGGCGTCTTCCGCACGATGTGGCGCTACCGCGCGGTGCTCTCGCGGCTGGGCGTGGCCGCCGCATCCCTCTCCGCCGTCCGATCGGCCCGGCAGGTCGTGCTGCCGCTCTGGGGCGTCTCCATCGGGCTGGATGCGCAGACGATCGCCCTCGTGGTGGGAGTGTCGGGCGCCATCGATTTCGCGCTCTTCTACGCCAGCGGCCAGGTGATGGACCGGTTCGGCCGGCTGTGGGCGGCGCTGCCGGCGATGATCCTCATGGGGGCGGGTTTCCTGGCGTTGGCGTTCACCCACGACCTCGCCTCGGCCGATATGTGGTTCGCGATGTTCGGCGCCGTGCTGGGGGTCGGCAACGGACTCTCCAGCGGCATCCTCCTGACCCTCGGCGCCGACGCCGCGCCCCCCGACGATCCCGCGCCTTTCCTCGGCTCCTGGCGCACGCTGACCGATGCCGGGGGTGCACTCGCGCCCCTCGCCGTGTCGGCGATCGCGGCGGCGGCATCGCTGTCGGTCGCGGCGGCCGTGGTCGGTGTCGTCGGATTCGTCGGCGCGGGAGCCTTCGCCCGGTGGGTGCCGCGGTTCGTGCCGCGCCCCTGACGGAGAAAGGGCCGGGCGTACGCTCGGAGCATGATCGTCGTCGGGCTCGTCTTCGCAGCGATCGCTGCGCTCATCCACGTCTACATCTTCGTGTTGGAGTCGCTGACCTGGACGAGCAGCCGCACCCGCAAGACCTTCGGCGTCCGCAGCCTCGAGGAGGCGCAGACGACGAGGGCGATGGCCTTCAACCAGGGGTTCTACAACCTCTTCCTCGCCGTTTCGGCTCTCCTCGGCATCGTGCTCGTCGCCGCCGGCGTCACCGCGGTCGGCGCGACGCTGGTGTTCGTGGCGACGGGGTCGATGATTGCCGCGGGCCTCGTGCTCGTCCTGTCGAACCGGCGGATGCTTCGACCCGCCGCCATCCAGGCTGTGCCGCCGCTGATCGCGGTCGTCGCGCTCGCGATCGGGCTCGCCGTTTGACCGCGTCGGTCTGCGGCGATCATCGCAGCGCGGTCCGGCTGGTCGCCGTGGCCTCCAGCGCCACGCCGTCGGGGACGAAGAGCGTTGCGATCGGCGGGCGCCACGTGCCCGCGACCGTCACCCGGGCGGATGTTCCGTCGGGCGTGCCCGCGGCGGTGACCCGCAGATCGTCGCCCCACTGTTCGACGAGGGCGACGGCGAGTTCCCCGACGTCGTCGTCGGTCAGGAGGGCACGCGGTTCACCGGCATCGACCACCAATTCGAAACCGTCCGCGCCTGCGAGTGCCGCAGCGTCGGCCGCCGCATCGACCCGCTTCTGAGCGAGATAGAGACTCGTGGCGTCGACACACACCAGGACGACCACGAGCGCGAGGACCGCATACCCGAGGGTGAGGAGCAGCACGCTGCCGGTGTCGTCCGACGCGGCGGTGCCTCCGCGGCGTCGACGCGTCATCCGGCCTCCCAGAATCGGGAGACGCGCTGCGCGGCTGTCGCCTCCACCGGAATGACGGCGATGCGGTCCAGACCGAACACCGGCGGCACCAGCGGGAGGGCGACGGTGGTGCGCACGCCCACGAGCAGGGTCGCACCCGCTCGCGGGCAGGCACCGCCCGCCGGAGCGCACTCGAGCGAGAGGTCCAGGCGGTCGGGGTCGATGCCGTACTCCCCCGCGACCGAGGCGAGGACGCGCTCGGCGCGCCGGTCGGCATCGGCGGCGTCGCTCGCACCCGCCACAGCGCGCGCCACGTGGCGGGCGCCGGCTTCCACCCCGAGCGCCTGCCCTTGGATGAGCCCGAGGGATACCACGACGTAGACGAGCGGAACGAGGAGGAGCAGTCCGACGACGATGAACTCCAGGGCGGCCGAGCCGCGGTCGTCGGGGTCGTCGGCGAGGCCGGCGAAGTCCCTCGCCTCAGTCGAACGACTCGACGGGCGCATGGGCTCTCACCTCCATCAGGCCGGGAAGACCGACCAGACCGATCACGGGAAGAGGTGCCCGCACGGTGACCTCCACGGCCGGGTAGCCGAAGGAGGCGGTCTCGGTGACGACGACACCGTCGGCGTACGCGGAGCCGACGGTGCGCCGGACGATTTGCGACGTACGGTCTGCACCGTCGAGGAGCGACGTGTCGGCGAGAGCGGCGTGATAGGCGCCCTCGACGGCCGCGTCATGGATGACGTTGCGGACGTAGATGCCGAGTCCGAGTTGCAGGACGCTCAGCGTGAGCGCGGTCAGCATCACGCCGACCAGGACGAACTCCACCGGTGCGGAGCCGCGCTCGTCAGCGGCATCCGCTTTCGGCGACCGGATCAGACGACCCAGGGCACGCGCCGCCGCGAGCACCTCAGAAGCCCGAGACGCGTTGGATGGCCTGCTCGAACAGTCCCGCCAGGGCCGGACCGGCGAGGGCCCAGATCACCACGACCAATCCGGCGGTCATCAGGGTGATGAGCACCCAGCCGGGCACGTCGCCGCGGTCATCGGCGACCACGTCGCCGAACGCGGTCCGCGCGCGGGTCCAGTTTCGGCTCACGAACTGGCGCATGCCGTTCTCCTTTCGTCGGGGCCTCCGGGCCCTGTCGTGCCGGGTGCGGAGGCGGGTACGGGTCATCCGATCCCCAGCCGCAGCAGGAAGATGCCGGGGAACACGGCGAAGAGCACGCTCAGCGGCAGGATCAGGAAGACCAGCGGCACGAGCATGGCGATCTCGTTGCGCCCCGCGCGTTCGATGAGGGCACGTTTGGCGTCCTCGCGGGCATCCAGTGCCTGGGCGTGGAGCACCTGGGCCAGCGGCGCACCGCGGTCGATCGCGGCCGCGAGGTGATCGACCGCGCGTGACACCGCCGGGGAATCCACCCGCGCCGCCAGATCGGTGAGGGCGTCCGAGAGCGATGACCCGGTTCCCACCGCGACGACCGCACCGCGCAGCTCGACGGTCATCTCACCGCCCGACAGGTCGCCCACGCGACGCAGCGCGTCGAGGATGCCTTCACCGGCAGACAGACACAGCGCGAAGAACTCGAGCACCGTGGGGAGTTCCTCCTCGATGCGGGCGCGTCGCTGCCGAGCGGCGCGTGAGAGCTGCAGGTCGCAGGCGAGCGCCCCGGCCGTCGCGAAGAGCGGAGGAAGAAGGACCGCCGCGGGCGATCCGCGGCCGGTGAGCATGAGCACGACGACGAGCACGGCGCCGACGGTGAGGCCGGCGAGGGCGAATCCGAGCTGGCGTCCGCGAAAGGCGGCGATGTCGATCGTCCACGCCGCCTGGCGGAGGCGCCGCTCGACCGAGGCCGAACCGGCCAGACGCGCGGCGATCGTGTTCTGCGTCCGTTGCCAGATCGCCGCCAGATCGTCACCGAAGCCCGTGGTGAGGGGCGTGGCGCCGATCGGATCGGTGATGTCGCGGATGTACGGGGCGATCCGCTGGCTGAGGGGGGCCGATCGCCAGCGCGGAGCGCGAGAGAGAAGGAGCAGGATGCCGGCTCCCAGGGCGACGCCGAGCACCACCGCCAGGGACGCGTCGGTCAGGGTGAGAGTGGTCATCGCGCCCACCTCCGGGCCTCGGGGAGGCGACCGATGCGCAGCATGATGCGGAACGCGACCACCGACACCACCGCACCGCCGACGATCAGCACCATGCCCTCCGCGGTCGCATAGGCGGCAGCCCCCTCAGGACGCAGCGCCAGGAGGGCCAGGATCACCCAGGGAGCGGCGGCACCGAGGACCGCAGCCCCGCGGATCCAGGACTGGCGCGCGTCCACCTCCGCGCGAATCGCCGCGTCGGAGCGCACCGACGCCGAAAGCGCGCGAAGGACCGTGCTCAGCTCGGTGCCACCGACCTGACGGGCCATCCGCAGGGTTTCGACGACCCGATCCGCCACGGGGTCGGCGAGGTTGTTCTTGAGGGCGAGGATCGCCGAGTCGAAGTGCCCGGATGCCGCCAGATCGCGGGCGAATCCGCGGAAGTTCGGACGGAGGGCGAGCGGAGCAGACTCGGCCAGACTCGCCACCGCGTCGGGAAGCGACATGCCCGCCCGCACCGACGCGACGAGGAGGTCGCAGACATCCGGCCAGAGCGATCGCCGGTTCTTCCTCATCCGGTCGCGCCGGGCCCGCACCCACCAGTAGGGGGCGACCGCGGCCCCGGCCAAGGCCACCAGCGCGAGGGGCAGCACGGCGGTGAGGAGGAAGACCGACGCGGCGACGACGACGGCGAGCAGGACCGCGACGACGACGAGGGCGAGTGGAGTGACGCGCGCCAGCCCGGCCTCCCGCAGGAGCTGCGTCATCCGGCCGCCCACTGCCGTGGAGACGGCCGGTCGCTTCTCACCGGTGGCGGGCCAGAGCCAGGGCGACAGTGCGAGCAGGATGCCGGCGGCCAGCACGCCGCCCCAGAGGAGCGTCATCGCTCCCCCGCGCGGTAAAGGACGCGTGACTCGATGACACCGTCGCGGACACCGGTGGGTTCCACGATCTCTCCGACGCGGCGGCGCCCGTCCACCGCACGCTCGCAGTGGACGACGAGGTCCACGCCCTGGGCGACCGCGGGGACCACGAACGCCGCATCGATGTTGCGGCCGGCGAGAAGCGGCAGCGTCGAGAGCTTCACCAACGCCTCGGGCGCGGAGTTCGCGTGAATGGTCGCCGCGCCCGGCACGCCGGTGTTGAGTGCGAGGAGCAGGTCCAGCGCCTCGGCGTCGCGCACCTCACCGACGACGATGCGGTCGGGGCGCATCCGCAGAGCCTCCTTGACGAGTCTGCGCAGCGTCACCTCGCCCGTTCCCTCCAGGCTCGGCTGTCGACCCTGCATGGCCACGAGATCGGGAGCCGACACCGCCAGCTCGAACGTCTCCTCCACCGTCACGATGCGGTGCGCCCGGGGGCTCGCGGCGACCAGCGCGCCGAGCAGCGTCGTCTTGCCGGCGTGGGTGGCGCCCGACACCAGGACGCTCCGCCCCTCACCCATCGCTCGCCGGAGCAGATCCGCCGCGTGAGGCGCGAGGGAACCGACCTCGACCAGCGCGTTCAGATCGCGGTAGGCCGGGAGGAACTTCCGGATGTTGACGGCCCAGTGCCGCCGCGTGATGTCGGGGATGACCACGTGCAGGCGACTGCCGTCGGGGAGCGACGCGTCGACGAATGGCTGGCTGAGGTCGACCCTGCGGCCGGTCGCGTGCAGCATCCGCTCCACCAGGTCTCGCACCGCCGTGTCCGTGAGGTGGAGCGGAACCCGCTCGGGCACCCCTCCTCGTGCGACATACACGCGGTCAGGAGCGTTGATCCACAGCTCCTCGACCCCGGGGTCGTCGAGGTAGGCCTGCAGGGGGCCGTAGCCGGTGACCTGCGCGACGACCTCGCGGACGGCGCCGTATTCGTCATCGATGGTGGCCAGACCCCGGGCGAGGGCGTAGTCGTTGTGACGCCGAACCTCGTCGGCGGCGATCCGCGCCGCCGCATCCGGGTCCTTCGTCGGATCCGCGCTCTGCGCGCGCAGCCGATCACGAACGCGAGCCACGACGACCGTGGTCGACGCGTCGTCGAGACGTGCGGGGGAAGTCACCGGAGCATCCTTGCAAAAGCGCAGCGATCGTCGGCGGATGTTATCCACAGCCCCGCTTCGACCAGGCGGTGTGACCTTGGTCCCGCCCGCTTCCGTCCTCGACGATGAGGCTGGCGAGATGGCGACAGACCGCGAACACGACCTGATCATTGCGGCGGTCGACGGCTCACCGTCGTCGATCGAAGCCCTGCGCTACGCGTCTCGCCTGGCAGAGGCCCTCCACGCCCCCCTCGACGCCGTCATCACCTGGAGTTACCCGCCCTACAGCGACCCGGCGTTCATCTCCGCGTGGTCGCCGAAGGACGACGCCACGACGATCCTCGACGACGCCATCCGGCGGGCCTTCGGTGAGAACCCTCCGACGCAGCTCGGGAGGCGGGTCCTCGCCGGCGCAGCCGCCCCCACACTCATCGACCTCAGCCGATCGGCCGCGATGCTCGTCCTGGGCAGTCGAGGCCTCGGCGGGTTCGCCGGTCTCCTCCTCGGCTCGGTCAGCGCCGCCTGCGCCGAGCACGCGCACTGCCCGGTCCTCGTCGTCCACCCCCGCGTCACGCCCGCCTCCGTCGACGCGGCGAACGTGCAGCAGAGTGCGCAGCGATGACCGTGTCGCGGCGAGCCTGAGGCGACGGGTGAAGGGCGGGAGCATGACCGCGGCGGAAGGGGCGCCCAATCCCTACCTGCGTCGCGCGGCGCCTGCCCCGCCGACGCCGGCTTCGCTCGGCGTGCGGGAACTGTCCGCGGACGAATGCTGGCTGCTCATCCGTCGTCAGTCACTCGGGCGGTTCGCTTTTCCTCAGCGGGAGCGGGCTCCGCTGGTGTTCCCGATGAACTACCTCGTCTTCGAAGACACCCTCATCGTCCGCTCGGCACCGGGGACGAAACTGGAGAACCTGCTGCACACCTCACTCGTCACCTTCGAGCTGGACGGTTCGGACCGGGCTCAGTGGTGGAGCGTCGTCATGGAGGGGTGCGTGCGACGGATGGACGCCGACGATGAAATCGAACAGACCGGGGCTGTCGACCTGGTGTCGTGGAATCCGGTGCCGAAATTCGATTTCCTCCGCATCTCTCCCACGCTCATCACGGGGAGGAGATTCCCGAACCCGACTCCTAATCCTGCGTCGGACGGACATCGAGTGCTGTGGAAGTCACCCATCGACAACGGCCGGCTCAAGCCCTCCCCCATCCCGCATCTTCCTCCCGCTCGGCAGCGCGGGACGGGTATGGACCCTGCCACGCCGAGATGAGAGAGTGCTCCTGTGATCACACCGAGTGAACCTTCCGACCGTTCGACCGTGCTGAAGGGTGCAGCCCAAGGCGCTGCGGCGGCCACCACCGTGGCCCCCGTCGTCCGCGTGACTCTCGGGCTCCTCGGCATCGTGCAGGCCGCATTCGCGTTCCTGGCATTCTGGGACCTCGCCCATCGAGACAGCCGGCAGGTCACCGGACCCAAGCCCGTATGGATACCCGTCATCCTCGTCAACTGGATCGGGCCGGCGGCCTACTTCCTCTTCGGCATCAAACGCTGATCCGACGGTCGGAGCTCTCGGGTTATCCCCATGCTCCCGTGGGAACCGCTCGCCTAGACTGATCCCACCCGCGGGAGTGGTGAAACTGGCAGACACGCAGGATTTAGGTTCCTGTGCCTCCGGGCGTGTGGGTTCAAGTCCCACCTTCCGCACGCGCATCCCGTTCGTTCTCCGGCGAGGTGCGTCCCCTGCCGCCGCGACCCGACGGGACTCACGTGTACACCGTTCCCACCGCTCTCATCCCCTGGCTCGATCCCGCCGCGATCATCGCCGCGGCCGGCCCCTGGGCGCTCGCCGTGGTCTGCTTCATCGTGTTCGCCGAGACCGGCCTTCTGGTGGGGTTCCTTCTCCCGGGTGACACGCTGCTGATCATGGCGGGCCTGCTCTCGCATCCCTCCGAGGTGGCCCCCAACGGCGTCTTCGGCATCAGCGCCTGGTGGGTGGCGCTCCTGATCGGACTCGCCGCGTTCGTCGGCGGTGAAGTCGGTTATCTCATCGGGCACAAGGGCGGTCCCGCGGTGTTCGAACGAAAGGAATCCGGCGTCTTCAGCCGACGCAACGTCGAGCGCACCAACGCGTTCTTCGAGCGGTGGGGCGGACTGACGATCATCCTGGCCCGCTTCGTGCCGATCGTCCGCACCTTCGCACCCGTGGCGGCCGGCGTCGGCCACATGCCGTGGCACCGCTACACCCTGTACAACTTCATCGGAGCGGTCATCTGGGGCTTCGGTCTGACGATGATCGGCTACGGCATCGGATTCATCCCCGGTGTCGGACAGTTCGTGACCGACTACATCGACGTCATCCTGCTCGTAGCGGTCGGCGGCACGGTGATCTTCATCGTCTGGCACTACCTCGCCGAGCGCCGCAAGGCGAAGAAGGCCGCGGCGGCGGGCGAGGACACCGACACCGACGCCGTCGAGGCACGCCAGCTCGTGCTCGACCCCGACGTCTTCCAGCGCGGGCCCGAGCACCGCCCAGGCACGACTCCCGAGGTCTGAGAGCCGCCCGGCGACCGCTCTTCCGGGAGCGGGGCGCCGGGCGTACCCTCGGCGCATGTCCGTCATCCGCACGCCCACCGAGGCCGAGGTCGAAGGCGCCGCCGCCACGCTGTACGCGGACGATCGCGAGAGTCTCGGCTACGTGACGCCCCATACCAGGGTCACCGCCCTCAACCCCGAGGCCGTCGCCGCATTCGAACAGCTCATCCGCGCCGTCGTTCCCAGCCTCGGGCTGCGACGCTACGAGCTGGTCACGCTCGCGGCGGCCGGTGCGCTGGGCTCGACCTCGTGCCGCGCCCACCACGGCGTGAAGGCGCTCGGCTACATCGAGGCCGACGAGCTCGAACGCATCGCCCGCGACTACCGCACGGCGGGGCTCGCCCCCGACGAGGTCGCGATGATGGCCTTCGCCGAGAGGCTGAGCGGGGATTCTGCGTCCATGACGCCGGAGGATGCCGCTGAGCTGCAACGGCTCGGGTTCAGCGATCGCGAGATCGTCGACATCGCCTTCGCCGCGGCGGCGCGAAACTTCTACAGCCGGTCGCTGCACGCCCTCGGCGTCGAGCCCGACATCCCGCCCACCCTTCCCGCGTCGCTGCGAGATGCGCTGCTGGAGGGGATGCGCACGCGCGAAGCGTGACGGCGCGCGGCGCTACGACGCTTTGGCGGTCTTCTTCCGAGGGGCCTTCTTCTTCGCGGGCCCCTTCGACGCGCCCGATGCGGCCGAGCCGCTCGCCGTGCCGGACTCGGCGTCATCCTTCTTCCCCGACCGTGCCGCACGCGAGCGCTCCACGCTCGCGCGCAGCGCCTCCATCAGGTCGATGACCTCACCGCCGCCCTCACCCTCATCCTCGGTGCCGAACGTCTCGGCCGTGTCGATCGCGTCGCCCTGTTCGATCTTGGCCTTGATGAGGGTGCGCAGCTCCTCCTGATAGTCGTCGGTGAACTCGGTCGGGTCGAAGTCGCTTGCGAAGCTGTCCACAAGGGCGGCCGACAGCTCGAGCTCTTTGCCCGAGATCTTCACGTCCTCCTCCAGCGACGGGAACGTCGCCTCGCGCACCTCGTCCGACCACAGCAGCGTCTGCAGCACGAGCACGTCTCCGCGGACGCGCAGCGCGGCGAGCCGGGTCTTCTGCCGCAGCGAGAACCGCACGATCGCGGTGCGATCGGTCTGCTCCAGCGTTCGACGCAGCAGCACGTACGCCTTCGGCGAGGCGGAGTCGGGCTCGAGATAGTACGCCTTGTCGAACAGCAGCGGGTCGACCTGGTCGCTCGGCACGAACTCGACGACGTCGATCTCTCGGCTCTTCTCGGCGGGCAGCGCGTCGAAGTCGTCCTTGGTGAGGATGACGGTCTGCTGTCCGTCGTCGTAGGCCCGGTCGATGTCGCTGTAGGGCACGACCTCGCCGTCGATCTCGCACACGCGCTGGTAGCGGATGCGTCCGCCGTCTTTGTTGTGCACCTGATGGAGGGACACGTCGTGATCCTCCGTGGCCGAATACACCTTGACCGGCACGTTGACCAGCCCGAACGTCAGCGCGCCCTTCCAGATCGACCTCATCACACCAGTGAACACCTGTCACACCGCTCACGGCTACCCTTGCCCCATGCCCGGCGATGAGCAACTGGTCCGCATCGGCGGCCGCCGGCTGCGCCTGACGAACCTCGACAAGGTGCTCTATCCCGAGACGGGCACCACCAAGGGCGAGGTCATCGCGTACTACACCCGCATCGCACCCGTCCTGCTCCCCCACGTGGCCGGGAGGCCGGTGACCCGGAAGCGCTGGCCGGAGGGCGTGGGAACCGACGCGCACCCCGAGATGTCGTTCTTCGCGAAAGACCTCGAGCCCGGGGCCCCCGAGTGGGTGCCCCGAATGCCCATTCCCCACTCCAGCGGCACCAAGGAGTACCCGCTCGTCGAGGACCTCCCCACCCTGGTCTACCTCGCGCAGGTCGCCAGCCTCGAGCTGCACGTGCCGCAGTGGCGCTTCACGGTCGACGGCGAGCGCGGCGACGCAGACCGTCTGGTTCTCGACCTCGACCCCGGTCCCGGTGCCGGCCTCGCCGAGTGCGCGGAGGTGGCGCGATGGGCCCGCGACATCCTCTCCCCGATGGGGCTCGAACCCTATCCGGTGACAAGCGGCAGCAAGGGACTGCAGCTCTACTGCGCCCTCCCCCCCGGCCAGACGAGCGACGGCGCGTCGCGCCTCGCCCGCGAACTCGCCCGATCGATCGAAGCCGATCACCCCGACCTCGTGGTCAGCAGCATGAAGAAGGCCGTCCGCGACGGGCGGGTGCTGATCGACTGGAGTCAGAACAACGGTTCGAAGACGACCATCGCGCCCTATTCCCTGCGTGGTCGACCCCGGCCGACGGTGGCGACGCCGCGCACGTGGGCCGAGCTGGACGATCCGCAGCTGCGTCATCTCCGATTCGACGAGGTCCTCGACCGGGTCGAAGAGATCGGCGACCCCCTCGCCGCGCTCGATCGCGACGCCGCGCCGGGCACCCGCGACGGCGGGGTCGCGCCGCTCACCGCCTATATCGCCAAGCGCACCGCCGGCGCCACTCCTGAGCCCGTGCCCTCGGCGCCGGCCGCGCATCGGACGACTCCCGACGGGCTCCCGAGATTCGTGGTCCAGGAGCATCACGCCTCGCGCCTGCACTGGGATCTGCGCCTCGAACGCGACGGCGTGCTGGTGAGCTGGGCGGTGCCCCGCGGCATCCCGCACTCGACCGCCCGCAACACCCTCGCGGTCATGACCGAGGATCACCCCATGGAGTACGCGACCTTCGAGGGCACCATCCCCGCCGGCCAGTACGGCGCCGGCACCATGACGATCTGGGACACCGGCCACTACGAACTCGAGAAGTGGCGCGATGACGAGATCATCTTCACCGCCGAGGGCCGCCCCGGCGGTCCGCTCGGTCGGGTGCGGCTCGCCCTGATCCGCACGGAGGGTCAGGGCGAGAAGTCCTCCTGGCTCCTCCATCGCATGAAAACGGATGCCGCGGGGAGGCCCCAAGCCGATGCGGAGCCGGTCACGGCATCGCCCCCCACGGCCTCCTCGCCCCCCGCCGAGCCGGAGCATGAGCGCGATGCGAGCGAGCCCGACCTCGACGCCCTCCTCGCCGCCGCGCCCGACGCAGCGTGGCCGCCCCGCGCGCGCGACCTCGCCCCCATGCTCTCGACGTCGGCCACCCCGGTCCGCGCACGCTCCGACGCCCTGCGCTGGGGCTCTCCGGCGTGGGCGGAGGCGAAGTGGGACGGCATTCGCGCGATCGGCGTCTGGGACGGTCGCCGCCTACGACTCTGGGCCCGCAGCGGCAACAAGCTGACAGCGCGCTACCCCGAGATCAGCGGCGTAGACGCCGCCCTCGGCGAGAGTCCGGCGATCGTCGACGGCGAGCTCGTCGCTCTCGATCACGGCCGTCCGAGCTTCCCCCTCCTCCAGACCCGGATGAACCTCGTCCGCGAGGGGGACATCGCGCGCGAGGCGGCCCGCACCCCCGTGCACTACTACCTGTTCGACGTGCTCGTCGTCGAGGGGAAGGATGTCTCCGCGCTGCCTCTGCGGCAGCGGCGAGCGATGCTGGAGCGACTGGCCGCGTCATCCATTCCGGCCATCGTGACGCCGCCGGTGTTCGAGGATGTCGACATCGCCCTCCAGACCAGCCGACAGCTCCGGCTGGAGGGCGTCGTGGTCAAGGACCCGACGTCGCCTTACCGGCGCGGGGCGCGGTCGGAGTCATGGCTGAAGGTCAAGCTGACCCGCACCCAGGAGGTCGTCATCGCGGGGATCCGGCCAGGTCAGGGCGGCCGGGCCCACACCTTCGGTTCACTCCTCCTCGGCATCCCGGGCGACGAAGGTCTGCGCTACGCCGGGCGTGTGGGAACGGGGTTCACCGATCGGGAGCTCCGAGCTCTCCAGGAACGGCTGACCCCCCTCGCCACGGATCGGAACCCTCTCGTGGGCGTCCCCGCCGTCGACACCCGAGGGGTGCAGTGGGTTCGTCCCGAGCTGGTGGGCGAGGTCGAGTTCGGCGAGTTCACCCCGACGGGCATCCTGCGTCACTCGCGCTGGCGAGGACTTCGTCCCGACAAGCATGCCGACGAGGTCGTCCGCGAGGACTGATCAGGCGTGGGCGTCGTGCTCGATATGCCCGGCGCCTTCGACCTGGAAAGTCGAGTGGGCGACGTCGAAGTGCTCGGAGAGGCAGCCCTGCAGATCGCGGAGCACGGCGTCGGACCGGCCCGCCGTGATGACCTCCGACGACACGACCACGTGCGCGCTGAAGACCGGCGCACCGCGGGTGAGCTGCCACACATGGACGTCGTGCACGTCGACGACGCCTGGTGTGCCGAGGATGTGAGCGCGGATGTCGCGGACCTCCATACCCCGCGGGGCGGCTTCACTGAGAACCGAGGCGACCTCGCGGAGGAGCGTGACCGCCCGCGGCACGATCATCGCCGCGATCGCGAGGGACGCGAGGGCATCGGCCGGTGCCCAGCCGGTCACGAGGATCACGACCGCGGCGATGATCACCGCGATCGAGCCCAGGAGGTCGCCGAGCACCTCGAGGTAGGCACCGCGGATGTTGAGGTTCGTCTTCTGCGCGACGCTCAGCAGCCACATGGCGGCGCCGTTGGCGACGAGACCGATCACCGCGACGACGAGCATCACGCCACCTGCGACCTCGACCTCGGCGGGCGCGATCAGGCGTGAGACGGCCTCGATGCCGACCCACGCCGCGAGGACGATGAGGATCACGCCGTTGGCGAGGGCCCCGAACACCTCGGCACGCTGATAGCCGTAGGTGCGTCGGTCGGTGGCAGGGCGGGCCGCAACGACGGCGGCGAAAAGAGCGATGACCAGGCCCGCCGCGTCGGTGAACATGTGCGCCGCGTCGGCGATGAGGGCGAGCGATCCGGAGAGGATCGCCCCGACCACCTGCACCACCATGACGGTGGCGGTGATCCCGAGCGAGATCGCCAGGAGCCGGCGGCTGGAGGCGCTTCGCCAGCCGCCGGCGGGCTCGGGATGGTTGTGCACCCCTCCAGGCTAGATCTGAGGGAGGTTCCGGGTGAGCCGGGCGCGCCTGTCGGGAATGAGAGTCCTTTTCAGCCGCTGCCGACCCCGGAGCACAGACTCAGAGGGCTGACAGCAGCGGCGCGAGCCGCTCGAAAGCGCGGGCCCGATGGGATTGGGCGTTCTTCTCCTGGGCTTCCCACTCCCCGACCGTCCGCTCCGACGCGCTCGGCTGGGCGTCGGGGATGAAGATCGGGTCGTAGCCGAAGCCGCCCGTCCCCCGCTCAGCGGTGGCCAGTCGGCCCGGCCAGACGCCCTCCACGGTGTGCTCCTGACCGCCGGGCAGGACCAGGGCGATCACCGAGACGAACTGCGCCGCCCGATGGGGGTCACGGACATCCGACAGCTGATCCAGCAGCAGGCTCCTGTTGGCGGCATCGTCTTTGCGATGCCCTGCCCAGTAGGCCGAGAACACCCCCGGCGCTCCGCCGAGAACGTCGACCCGGATGCCGGAGTCGTCGGCGAGAGCGGGAAGGCCGGTGTGGTGGGCGGCAGCCCGCGCTTTGATCAGCGCATTCACGGCGAAGGTCACTCCGTCTTCGACCGGCTCCGGGCCGTCGTACCCTGAGACCACGAGGTCGGGACGCACCCGCGCGACGATCGCCTGGAACTCGGCGACCTTGTGGGCGTTGTGGGTGGCGAGGACGATCCGCTGCGGCATCCTCACTCCTCGCCTGCGCCCAGTGACGCCGCCTGGATCTCGCGGAGATCCGCACAGCCGGCCAGGGCGAGTTCGAGCAGGGCGTCGAGCTCGCGCTTGTCGAAGGGCGCACCCTCGGCCGTGCCCTGCACCTCGACGAAGAGCCCGCGGCCGGTGACCACGACGTTCATGTCGGTCTCGGCGCGCACGTCTTCGACGTAGGCGAGGTCGAGCAACGGCTCGCCGTCGACGATGCCGACCGAGACCGCCGAGACCGAGTCGAGAAGCACCTGTGCGCGCTGACCGATGAACGTGCGCTCCCGGCCCCAGGCGATGGCGTCGGCGAGAGCGACGTAGGCGCCGGTGATCGCGGCCGTGCGCGTGCCGCCGTCGGCCTGGAGCACGTCGCAGTCGATCACGATGGTGTTCTCACCGAGTGCCTTGGTGTCCACGACCGCACGCAGCGCGCGACCGATGAGGCGGGAGATCTCGTGGGTGCGGCCTCCGATCCGGCCCTTCACGCTCTCACGGTCGTTGCGATCGTTGGTGGCGCGCGGGAGCATCGCGTACTCGGCGGTGACCCAGCCCTTTCCCTTGCCGTTGAGCCAGCGGGGTACGCCGTTGGTGAAGGAGGCGGTGCACAGAACCCGGGTTCCGCCGAACGAGATCAGCGCCGAACCCTCAGCCTGGGTGCTCCACCCCCGCTCGATCGTGATGGGTCGAAGATCGTCGGGGCTGCGACCGTCGGCACGGGTGATCTCGGACATGTGTCTCCTTCAGGCCCGGGGCGCGGGCAGGTCGATGGCGCCGGTCTGGACGAGACGCACGTCGCGCACCTCGCGTCCCATCAGGCGGTGGGCAAGGCGCACGAAATCGTCGGCCGAGGCGCCGGTGGCCTCGTACACGTGACGCGCGACGGCGTCGGGTCCGGCGAGCAGGTCGCGGCTGACGAGCTGGCGGTAGACATCCTTGGCGGTCTCGGTGTCGCTGGAGACGAGGCTCACACCCTGTCCCATGACGTAGCTGATCGCTCCCTCGAGGAAGGGGTAGTGCGTACATCCGAGGACGAGGGTGTCGACGCCGGCATGGCGGAGTGGGGCGAGATACTCCTCGGCGGTCGCGAGGACCCGCGGAGTGTCGGTCTCCCCCGCTTCGACGAAGTCGACGAAGGCGGGGCAGGCCTGGGCGAACACCTCCAGCCGCGCGTTGACCTCGAGCATGTCCTGGTAGGCGCCCGAACCGATCGTCCCGTCCGTGCCGATGACACCGATCCGACCGTTGCGTGTCGTCGACATCGCGGTGCGGACGGCGGGTCCGATGACTTCCACAACCGGAACGTCGTAGCGCTCGCGGGCGTCGCGCAGCATCGCAGCCGACGCCGTGTTGCATGCGATGACCAGCATTTTCACGCCCTCCGCGACGAGGGTGTCGAGGATCTCCAGAGCGTAGCGACGCACGTCGGCGATGGGCTTGGGCCCGTAAGGCGAGCGCGCGGTGTCGCCGATGTAGAGGATCGACTCGCGCGGCAGCTGCGCCGAGACGGCGCGGGCGACGGTCAGACCGCCGACCCCCGAGTCGAAGATTCCGATCGGCGCATCGTTCACGGTCATCCAGCCTACGCCGCGGCGCCCCCGCCTCTCGCCCGTCGATAGAGTGACCGCCATGAACCCATCCGCCGCGCCGTCCAGCGCGCTCCTGACCGATCGCTACGAGCTGACCATGCTCGACGCGGCCCTCCGGGACGGGACGGCCGAGCGACGCTGCGTCTTCGAGCTTTTCGGCCGACGCCTTCCCGGCGCGCGTCGCTTCGGCGTCGTCGCCGGCACCGGCCGGTTCCTGCAGCTGTTGGCCGACTACCGTTTCGGTGAGGACGAGTTGCGGTTCCTCCGTGACCATCGGGTGGTGGATGCCGCGACCCTTCGCTTTCTCGAGCACTACCGCTTCACCGGCACGATCCACGGCTACCGCGAGGGTGAGGCCTATTTCCCCGGCTCGCCGATCCTCGTTGTCGAGGGCACCTTCGCTGAGGCCGTCGTCCTGGAGACCCTGGCGCTGAGCGTCATGAACCACGACTCGGCGGTGGCGACCGCGGCCGCCCGGATGAGCGTCGCCGCCGGTGACCGGCCGCTCGCCGAGATGGGGTCGCGGCGAGCGCAGGAGCGCTCGGCCGTCGCTGCGGCGCGCGCGGCGTACATCGCCGGTTTCTCCGCGACGAGCAACCTGGAGGCCGGCAGGACGTGGGGCGTTCCGACGATGGGGACGGCCGCGCACGCCTGGACGCTCCTGCACGACACCGAGGAGGACGCCTTCCGCTCGCAGATCGACGCCCTCGGGGTGGAGACCACATTGCTGGTCGACACCTACGACATCGGCGCGGGGGTGGAGACCGCGGTGCGGGTCGCCGGGCCCGAGCTCGGCGGGGTGCGGATCGACTCGGGCGACCTCCCCACCGTCGCGGCGGCGGTGCGCGCGCAGCTCGACCGTCTCGGTGCCACGCGAACGAAGATCACCGTGACCAGCGACCTCGACGAGTTCGCGATCGCCGCCCTCGCCGCCTCACCGGTGGACTCCTATGGGGTCGGAACCTCGGTGGTGACCGGGTCGGGATCCCCGACCGCCGGCATGGTCTACAAGCTGGTCGCACGACAGGATGCCGCGGGCGGATGGGTGCCCGTCGCGAAAGCCTCGACCGACAAGGCCTCCCGTGGCGGCCGGAAGACCGCCTTCCGCACTCTGGAGGCGGGCACCGCGACATCCGAACTCATCGCAGTCTCCGACGGATTCGAACGGATGGCGACCGCCGTCGACCATCCCGATGCACGGCCGCTGCAGGTGGCGCTGGTGGAAGCCGGTGACACCGACGCGGCCGCACTGGGATCGGGCGGGGTCGCCCGAGCCCGCGAGCATCACGCGCGTGTCCGCGAGGAACTCCCCGTCAAGGCGCTCGCGCTCAGTCGCTCGGATCCGGCGCTGCCGACGGTCTTCGTCGACGTCGCGTGAGCGCTCAGACCATCGATTCGTAGATCTCTTTGCAGGTCGGGCAGACCGGGAACTTCTCGGGGTCGCGGCCCGGCGTCCACTTCTTGCCGCACAGCGCCCGCACAGGCTTGCCCGTCATCGCCGACTCGAGGATCTTGTCCTTCTTGACGTAATGCGAGAACCGCTCGTGATCTCCCGGCTCGAGGCTCTCTTCCCGGATGAGCTCTTCGAGTTCGCGGTCGAGGGTGGCGAGGCCGCCCTGGTCAGGGCTGTCGAGGGGCGTGCTCATGAGGGAAAAGTGTACCCGCGCTGTCGGACGCCCGGCAGGACCGATGGCTCAGGATGACTCGGCGAACTCCATGATGCGGCTCCCCCGCCGCTCGAAGACGGCGGAACCGACCGCGATGCCGGCGATCGCCGTGAACCCCCCGATCGCAAGGCCGCCCCAGAGCGCGAGGGTCGTCGCCTCCTCGTCCCCGCCGAGAGACAGCCATCCCCACCACGCCACGGGGGCGCTCAGCACCATCGCACCGAGCATGACGAACGCCTGGGCCAGCGCTCCGCCCGAACCGGTGCGCTGCGGCTGCTGGAAGGGACTGTCCCCGGGACGGGTCACCGGGTAGGGCCAGGTCGCCGACGTGATGCTCGAGAGCCCGAGCCCGCACAGGAACAGCGCGGCGCAGAGCCCGGTCATCGCCGGCAGTGCCGACCACCGGCCGTGGAGCGAGATGCTGATGGGAACCGCCACCGCGAGCAGAACGACGCCGATGAGGATGATCGGAACGAGTCGCCCGATACGATCCGAGGCGCCACGAACACCGCTGCCGATGTGCATCCAGACCGCTGTGGAGTCGTACGCGAGGTCGTTGTGGGGCAACCATCCGAAGAAGAGCGCGGCGACCGGAACGGGTACGAGCACCGCGATCTCCAGCGGCACACCCGCCACCAGGAGCGGCACGACGGTGAGCGCGGCGGCGACCGGGATCGCCAGCACATTGACCAGATACCGCCTGTCGGTCAGCCAGTAGAGCAGGCTTCGCGCGGCGATCGCGCCGCCCGGAGTGCCCGGGGCGACGGCGAACCAGCCGAGGCCACCGCGCTCACGACCGGTGAGCGGACGCTCGGATGTGGTGAGGAGCACCCGGACCAGCCAGAACCACAATCCGGTGAGCGCCGCGACGGTGAGGAACGCCACGAGGAAGGAGAGCGGGGCGGCCTCGGCCCCGGTCACCACCAGTCCGGGCAAGGCCCACGCCGCACCGAGGGGTGTGAGGGCGAGGATCTCGACCGCCTCGGACAGCTGAGACGGAACGGTTCCGCGCCACTCCAACGAGGCGAGGAACACGCCGACGGGCACGACGACGACGAGGACGGCGAGGATGAACAGTCCTGTGAGTTCGCGAGAGCGGCGCTCGCGCAGGAACAGGGACGTCACCGCCATCCCGACGCGCGCGAGCAGGCCGCAGGTGACGACGGCGAGGATGATCCCGACCGCGATCGCCCACCACGGCGTGCCGAGCTCGCCCCAGGTGACGCCGGCCGCGACGGCGACCGCCGTGACGGCAGCGATCGGGACGCTCACCAGACCGACGGCCGCGATCGTCGCGGCGAGCGGGGCCGGGGCGAGCCCCAGAACGGCGAACCGGCGGGGGTCGAGAGGGTCCGAGACCGAGGCCACGATCGGCGCGAGCGCGAACCCGAGGGTGACCCCAGAACCGCCCAGTACCGTCACGGCGAGCACGACGCCTGCGCGCGTGTCGGCCAGTGTCAGCACTGCCCAACAGCCGGCCGCGACGGCAGCGATGAGCACGATCGAACCCAGGATCATCCGGGTGAGGTGACGTCGATCGCCGCGCAGGGCACCGAAGACAAGGGCGATCCTCAGTCGGAGAACGTGTGCAACCACTCCAGGCCTTCCACATCGCTCAGGCCTCCGGCCAGCTCGATGAAGCGCTGCTCGAGCGTCAATTCGCCGCGCACCTCGTCGATGGTGCCCTCTGCCAGGACTTGCCCCGCCACGATGACCGCGACCCGGGAGCAGACGCGCTCCACGAACTCCATCCCGTGACTGGACAGGATGACCGTGCCGCCGTGCGAGACGTAGGCCGACAGGATGTCGAGGATCACCGCGCTCGAGACCGGGTCGACCGACTCGAACGGTTCGTCCAGCACCAGGAGCCGCGGCGAGTGGATCAGCGCGCCGGCGAGCATGATCTTCTTCACCATCCCGGCGGAGTAGTCCGACACCACGCGATGGAGGGCATCGGTGAGGTCGAACGCGCGGGCGAGGTCGGCGCTCCGCGCCTCGACCACCGATGAGGGGAGCCCTCGGAGCACGCCGTAGTAGTAGAGGAGCTGACGTCCGGTGAGACGGTCGAAGGTGCGCAGCCGATCAGGCAGCACCCCCATGAGCTTCTTGGCCTGCAGGGGCTTGGCGCCGGCATCGATGTCGCCGACCCGGATCGTGCCCCGATCGGGTCGCAGCAGCCCGGCGATCATCGACAGGGTGGTCGTCTTGCCCGCACCGTTCGGACCCACCAGACCGTAGAAGGTGCCGGCGGGGATCGTGAGGTCGATCCCGTCGACGGCCCGCGTTCCACCGAAGGATTTCGACACCCCACGCACGGTGAGGGCCGCGTGGTCGATGTCGGGCTCGGGAAGGTCGAGGCTGTCGGCGAGTGAAAGCGGGGGGCTCTCGTGGAGACGGGACTCCTCGGTTTCGCCGGATGTCTCAGCGGAACCGGAAGGAGACTCATCGAGGGTCGTCTCCGGCCTCGAGGACGCCTCGATCGGCGACTCGGTGGCCGGTGTCTCCTCGACCGGGGGCTCCTCGACCGGGGGCTCCTCCACCGGAGGCGCCTCGACGGCAGCCTCCTGGACCGGGGGTTCCTCGATCGGAGACTCCGGCACCGGGGTCGCCGCGGACAGCACGGGCAGGGGCGGGCGAGGAGGGATGACGATCGCGTCCTCACGCACCAGGGGCAGTGGCGGCACCGGCGGCACGATGACGGCGTCGATGTCGGGGAAACCCGCTTTCGGGGTCGTCACCGGCTCGCCGACATCGCTCGGGCTCGAGACGCTCGCGGCGCGGGGCGCGGCGGTGGCCTTCTGCGCCGGGGGCTTCCGTGCGGGGGTCTTCCGTGCGGGGGTCTTCCGCGCCGCGCTCTTCCGCGGCGCGCGGGGCGACGTCGCTGCGCTCTGGGTCTTCGCCTCCGCCGATGCCGCAGGTGCGGTCACCTCGGGGGCGGCCGGCTTCGCATCATCCTCGGAGTCGGATGCCGTCAGGGGAGGAACGAGCTTGATCTCGACCTCACGCGCCACAACGCCGTGGTCGTCGCTGTCGGCGCGAGCCGTGTCAGCGTCGTCGGGCATCGGGAGTGAGGGAGTCACTTCATCACGCTATCAAGCGCATCCGATTCGGCGAACGGGTTGTGAGGGAACCGTCATCGTTCGATATATCACAAACCTGCAACGACGGGAAGGTATTATGCCTCCTCACAGGGGACATGGCTACCATCAGATGGGCACAACGGAGTGTCCGGTCGGTTAACCGACAGTGAATCACACACTCCAGGAGCAGATCTTGACCGTTCAGACCGTAATTCTCGCCGCGGGCATGGGCTCGCGACTCGGCCGCAGCCTGCCCAAGCCGCTCACGGAGCTGAACGACGGCCGTAGCATCATGCAGCAGCAGCACGACAACATCCGTGCCGCATTCGGCGACGATGCCCGCATCACGACGGTCGTCGGCTACCGCGCCGAGGCCATCGTCGACGCTTTCCCCCAGGTCGACTACGTCTACAACGACCGGTACGACCAGACGAACACGTCGAAGTCGTTGCTGCGCGCCCTGGGCGCGACCGGCAAGGGCGGCGTGCTCTGGATGAACGGCGACGTCGTGTTCGACCCGCGCGTGCTCGGCCGGGCGATCGACCTCATCGAGAACGACCGCTCCTTCGTCACGGTCAACACCGCCAAGGTCTCGGACGAGGAGGTCAAGTACACCCTCGACGAGGACGGTTTCGTCAAGGAGCTCTCCAAGACCGTCGTGGGCGGAATCGGCGAGGCTGTCGGCATCAACTACATCTCCAGCCGCGACAAGCGCGCCTTCATCCGCCAGCTGAACCGCGTTGCCGACCAGGACTACTTCGAGCGCGCGCTCGAGCTGGCGATCCTCGAGGACGGCCTGCAGCTGCGCGTGATGGACATCTCCGACCTGTATGCGGTCGAAGTGGACTTCGCCGAAGACCTCGAGCGGGCGAACCTCTTCGTCTGAGTCCCCCCGGCGCCTCACCCGCCGGATGACCGAAGTCAACACCCCAGGGTGCGGGCGCCGCCTGCTCGTAGGATCGCGGGCATGGCAGAGAAGGTGCACCGCATCCACTCGATGACCGACGACGCGCCATGGCACGGCGGCCTCCCGCCGGCCGGGTCCGACGAGCACCCTCACGTCGTCCGTCTGTTGGATCGGGTACTGGCCATCCAGCGGCCCGTGGTGCTCGCGCATCTGCGGAGCATCCGGCTTCGACACCCGGACGCGACACCGGCTCAGATCATCCGCATCCTCGAACGCCGCTACCTCACCGCCGTCACCACAGGCGGGGCGGCGGTCGGCGCGACTGCCGTCGTGCCTGGCGTCGGCACCGGAGTCACCCTCGCCCTCAGCGGCGTGGAGACCGTCGGATTCCTCGAAGCGACGACGCTCTTCGCTCAATCGATCGCCGAAGTGCACGGGATCGCGGTCGCCGACCCTGATCGGGCGCGCGCGCTGGTCCTCACCCTGATGCTCGGCACCGAAGGCGTGGATCTGCTGCGTCAGCTCGCTCAGCAAGCAAGCGGCAAAGGTCCGGGGCGAGACTCGTACTGGGGGGAGATCATCACCACATCCCTCCCCCGCGCCGCGGTCGGGCCTCTGGTCGACCGCTTGAAGTCGACCTTCATCCGACAGTTCGCCGCCCGCGGAGGCGCGAGCTGGCTGGGCAAGGCGCTCCCCTTCGGCATCGGGGCGGCCGTCGGAGGCGCGGGCAACCACATCCTCGGTCGACGCGTGCTCGTCGGTTCGCGGCGCGCCTTCGGGCTTCCGCCGGAGATCCTTCCGGCCGATGTGGAGCCTCGGCCTGGAGCACAGCGAATGGAGTCGGCGGCCGCGGGAGGGCTGCGACGCGCCGGGGCGATGGTCGCTGGCGCGACCGGCACGGTGGTGCGCGCGATCGGTCCTGGACGACGGAGGAGCACAGCCCAGCGCATCGTCGGCGCGACCGCTTCGGATGGTGGCGAGACGACGGGGTGACGCGGGATCCGGTGACCGACGAGGTCACCGGCGGCGCTCAGCGCCCCGGCGGAAGGATGCAGATATCCGGTTCAACCTGGGGTTGAGGGTTTCGGGTCTCGATGTCGGAGGGTGGTGCCACCATTCATACATGTGTTCGAACCCGCGGCTCACCCTCCTCAGCGAGGAGGACCGAACTGAGCTGACGGGTGTGCTGACCCGGGTGGAGGCGGCGCAGGTAGCGCTGGCTGCCGCGGAGGCGGAGCAGACGCGTGCGTTGGCGGAGGCTGGGGCGTTCGCGGCGCGGCTGGCGGAGGGGTCATCCTCGGTGGTGCGGGACCGGGATATGGCGTTGCGGGGTGTGGCGGCGGAGATCGCTGCGGCGGTGCGGTTGTCGGATCGGTCGGTGCAACGCCAGATCGATAGTGCCTTCGCGTTGGTGAACGACTACCCCGCGACGGTGCACTGCCTGGAAAAGGGACTGATCGCCCGCGCGCATGTCGCGGTGGTGGAGGATGTCGGGCGACGCCTGCCGCCGGAGGTGAAGGGGGAGTTCGATCAGCTCGCGGCGGAGATCTGCCTCGACGAGACCCCGGGCCGTGCGCGGGCAGACTTGGAGATCCTCGCCGAGCGGATGCACCCGCGGACACTGACCGAGCGGCATGCGGGGGCGTTCCGGGAGCGGAAGATCGTCCGGTACACGATCGGTGACGGGATGTCGGAGCTGCGGGCGGTGCATTCCACGGTGCTGATCGAGGGGATCTTCCAACGCATCACCGACGAAGCCACCGCGGTCATCACCGCTCGAGAACCCGGGGCGGATCCTGACGTGGCGCCGGACACCCGGTCCCTGGACGAGGTCCGCGCCGACGTGTTCGCCGACATGCTCCTCACCTCCGCCCCGAGCCTCAACCCGACCGGCTCTGGTGACCTACCGGGAGGGTTCGGGGCGATCACCGCGAAGGTGCAGGTGGTCATCCCCGTCATGGCCCTCATGGGGCAAAGCGATGTCCCGTGCGATCTTGCCGGGGTCGGCCCCATCGACGCGAAGACCGCCCGGCTGCTCGCGGGGAACAGCGACGGGGTGTGGGAGCGGCTGCTGACCCATCCGGTCACCGGGTTGACGTTGGCGGTGGATCAGTACCGCCCGACCGGGGCGATGGTCCGGTTCCTCAAAGGTCGGGATAAGCACTGCCGGTGGCCGGGCTGCCGGATGCCCGCCCGCACCTGCGAGGTCGACCACAACCACGACGCCGCCCTGGGCGGGAGAACCGAGATCTGCAACCTGTCCTGCCTGTGCCAACGACACCACAGCATGAAACAGTTCACCGCCTGGAACGTCCGACAACTCGACGGTGGGGTCATCGAGTGGACCTCCCCCGCAGGGCGGGTCTACACCGACAATCCACCCGGCCATGGGGTGCACTTCTCCCCAGAGGAGGACGTCCCCGACGACCTGTGGGTGAAATGGACCACCTTCACCGGAGAGTTCCGGATCACCGACGAACCCGCCGACGACCCCCGAGAACCGGCGCCGTTCTGACATCCCGCTGCGGGGAGGCGTGCCGGCGCGG
Organism: Microbacterium sp. CCNWLW134; assembly: GCF_037083565.1. Taxonomy (NCBI): domain Bacteria; kingdom Bacillati; phylum Actinomycetota; class Actinomycetes; order Micrococcales; family Microbacteriaceae; genus Microbacterium; species Microbacterium sp. CCNWLW134. Next base: position 1,696,284 of record NZ_JBAOJU010000001.1, read on the forward strand.
CAGCTAATCGAGCTCCTCGTCGCCCTCGCGGTCCGGGGAGTCCTGCACGTCGTCGTCATCGTCGGCGCCGTCGCCGGAGCGCAGGTGCCACTCCTCCCACGAGGCCATCAGCTCGGCGACGGCGGCATGGAACCGCGCGGTGGCAGACCCCGGCGACGTGTCGCCGAAGTAGTGGCGCACCCACTGCTGCAGCCGCGAGACGGCACCCGGGTCCCGCAGCACGCGATCCGCCTCGGCGACGATCTCGGGGGCACGGTCGGCGTCGAGCCATTCGCAGGCGGACAGATATCCGTGCGCGTCCACAGCGGCGGCGGGGTCAGCAGGTCGCGTGATGAGGAGGGGTTTCCCGGCCGCCAGTCGGTCGTAGACCATGGCCGAGATGTCGGCGATAGCGATGTCGGCGGAAGCGAGCTGCCAGCCCAGTTCGGGTTTGTCGTCGAAGACGTGGTGCGCAGACGCATCTGCGGCGTTGGCGTCGGCGATCGCGGCGATGATGCGCCGGTTGGCAGCGCCGTACTCGTGATCGACGACCCCCGACCGGGGATGAGGACGGTAGATGACGCGGTGCCGCCCGGTCGCCAGCAGGGCCGAGACCAGGGCCTCACCGTGGGTGCGGATCGAGCCGTAGTGCGCTGAGGGACGATCACCCTCCCAGGTGGGTGCGTAGAGAACGACCGTCCGGTCGTCGGCGGGATACGGGACCGACCCGGCGTAGTGATCCGCCTGAGGTCGACCGATCTGCCGCGTCCGCCGGTCGAGATCGTAATCCCACAGGACTCTCGACAACCGTTCGCGGGCGGCCTCGCCCGCGATGAAGGCCACGTCGTAGGCCTTGTACTGATTGGTAGTCATGTACATCTTGTCGGACTCGCCGTGGTTGATGAACACATGCCAACGCCGCCCGTAGCGGAACATCTGGAAGTTCCGCGTGTTCTGGTTGACGTAGAAGACGATGCGGATGTCCTCGGCGATGAGGAACTGCTCGAGGTCGCGCACCGTCGGCACGAACGCCACGGGCAGAGCGCCGTCTTCCATCAGCGCGCGGGCACCCGTGACGGCGCGGCTGAGCACGACGACCGGCCAGGTGCGCGCCAGCTCCTGCAGGGGGCGGTACCACTGCCGCATCTGGTACATGTTGACCGCGCCGTCGGCGAAGTACACCGCGATCCGGTAGTGATCCTTCGGGAGAGGCGGCGCCGCCGCCTGCCGTCGACGGACATCGGCGACGGCAGCCCGATTGTCCAGAGCCCGCCGCACCAGGGCGAGGGCCTTCCCCGCGTCGGACACCCATCTCACCCGTCCAGACTAGCCAGCGGTCGCGTGACATGATCGACGGGTGGAGGCAGACGACCGGAAACGACGGGATGCGCCCGCCGTCCCTGCCGACGCCGGAGTGTCGTTCGTCATGCCCGTGCTCAACGAGCGCGACTATCTGGCCCGCGCGGTCGAAACCGTGCTGATGCAGGACCTCGACGTCCCGATCGAGCTGATCCTGGCCCTCGCGCCTTCCAGCGACGGCACCACCGAGCTCGCCTCCGCGCTCGCCTCCGCCGACTCCCGCATCGTTCTCGTCGACAACCCCGCCGCCGACATCCCGGTCGGATTGAACATCGCGATCCGCGCGAGCAGGTACCCCACGATCGTGCGGGTCGATGCGCACTCCGAACTCGAGCCCGGGTACACCCGCCGCGCCCTGGACACCCTCTCGCGCGTCGGAGCCGCCAACGTCGGCGGTGTGATGCGAGCCGACGGACGCACGCCCTTCCAGCGCGCGGTGGCACGGGCCTACAACTCCCGAATCGGCCTGGGTGGGGGCGCCTATCACGGAGGGGCCGACGAGGGCGACGCGGAATCGGCGTATCTCGGTGTCATGCGACGCACGGTCCTCGACGAGGTGGGCCTGTTCGACGAGTCGATACGCCGCGGCGAGGACTGGGAACTGAACCTGCGCATCCGCCGAGCAGGTTACCGCGTATGGTTCGACCCGACCCTGTCGGTGACGTACTGGCCACGGGAGAGCTGGACCCGCCTCGCGCGGCAGTTCTTCGCCACGGGAAGGTGGCGCGGCGAACTGGTACGCCGCTACGGCCTCGTCAACTCGCTGCGCTTCTTCGCACCGCCCGCCCTCGTCATCGTCGCCGCGGCATCCGTCGTCGTGGCCGTCCTTCAGGTCACCGGCGTCCTCAGCGGCATCCCATCGATCCTCGCCTCCGCCGTGCACCTGCCGGTGCTCGCATACCTCGTGCTCCTCCTGGCCGTAGCCGCGGGCCCCGGTGGCGGGAGAGGGTGGCGCGACAAGACGTGGACGCTCGCGGTGCTCCCGACGATGCACCTCTCGTGGGGCACGGGGTTCCTCATCGGCCTCGTCCGCGGAGCCGACGACACCGTCGACACCTCGCGCATCGGGGATCGCAACACACCGCTGCCGTGACCGCGCGACGGCGCCGCCGTCTCACTCGCGTTCGATGAGCCCCTGGTCGAGGATGCGACGGACGACGCGTTCGGCCGCCCGACCGTCATCGCGGGCATTGAACGCCCGCCGCCACGCGTCGTATTTCTCGGCGAACGGCGCGGTCTCCTCCGCCGTCAGCGCGGCGACGAGCTCAGGCTGCGTGCGCACCACGGGCCCCGGGGCGCGAGCGGCGAGGTCGAAGTAGAAGCCCCGCAGCGTACCCCGGTAATGATCCATGTCCGGCACCAGGAAGTACATCGGCTTGCCGGTGACGCTGAAGTCGAACATCACCGACGAATAGTCCGTGACCAGAGCGTCCGCCGCCAGGAGAAGCGCTGACGTGTCGGGGTAACCCGTGACGTCGATGACCCGGGGACCGGCGAGGTCGTGACCGGGCTGAAGCGTGCGGGAGTGACCGCGCACGAGCACGACCGACCCGGTGTCGGCGGCCAGGCTCGTCGGATCGACGAAGTCGACGATCTCGTCGCGGTCGTCTCGCCAGGTGGGGGCGTAGAGGATGACCCGCTCCTCGGCACCGATCCCCAGCGCCGCGCGCGTGCTCGCACCGTCACCGGTCACCAGCACGTCGTTGCGCGGGTACCCCTCGACCCACAGCGGCCGACGCAGGAAGGCGTAGGCCTTCCGCAGCACCGACGCGGCGTACGGGTTCTGCGCCAGCAGGATGTCCCACCGGAACGACTCGCGGAGGACCGCCGCCGCCCGTCGTGGGTCGAAGCCCGGCCGGTGGAGGGCCAGCCGCTTCAGCGGCGTGCCGTGCCACGTCTGCAGGACGACCTGCCCGCCGCGGCGCGAGAAGCGACGGCGGAGCCAGTCGTTGACGACGAGGAGCCGTGAGACACCTCGGGCCCGCCACCACTCGGGGCTCCCCTCGACCACGGCCACCGCGCCCTCCGGGACGACGACGGAAAGATCCGCGACACTCCAGTAGCGGGTCACCCCGGGAGCCCGCCGAGCGATCTCGCGATCGATGGCGAGCGGGTTGCAGCTGGCGTTGCGTCCGTAGAAGCTCTCGAAGAAGACCGCGTTCTCGAGCTCCCCCGGCCTGGTGGCGTATCGACGTTCGAGCGCGGCCTGGCCCTCACCGGAGTCGTACACCGGATCGATCGGCGGGCCGATCTCGACCGCACCGTCACGCAGCTCGGCGCGGAGGGTGCCCAGCACGCGCAGGGGGACGTCCGGCAGCTCGGCGTCATCGATCCCCGCCCCGCTCACGCGCAGAGCGTACGAACCGCGGGGAAGCGGAAGATCCGGTCCGCCCCATCGCGCGACGTGCAGGGGCAGATCCACCCGCCAGCCGTCATCATCGGCGACGACCTCCGCGGACACACGGGCCCGCGGCCCCTCGAGGCTCGCACGCTCGGGCGCGGGGCCGGTGCCCGACAGCACAAGGGCGGGCGCGGGGTCGGCGTGGAACCGGGCGTCTGTCATCTGCGTCCTCTCGTGCGGCCGTCGGCGGTGGCGGCGCCCGTGGCGTTCAGGATGGCACGGTGGACCCGTGCGGTGTTGCCTCCGTCGCGGAAGGCATGGACATCGGCGCTGCGCGCCGCGGAGCGATCGGCCATGCGCGCGCGCTCCGGGCCGTCGGTGATCGCAGAGCGGAGTCGCCGCACGATCTCCGTCCAGTCCGACGCGAGGTCGCCCGCGGCGATCTCCTCGAAGGAGCCGTAGAAGCCGCGGCGGGCCGAGTACTCCTCGATGTCGGGCGCGAGGAAGAGAACGGGCGTGCGGTTGAGCCCCGCATCGAACACCAGCGACGAGTAATCGGTGATGAGGAGATCGACGCCGGGGAGGACCGGCGTGACATCACGCAGAAGGTCGCTGCCGAGCATCCGGATACGCGGCGTCGGAACGGGCGGTGTGTACTCCCCCGCGCCGAGCGGGTGCGATCGAACGAGCAGGATGGCGTCCTGCGCCTCGAGGACGTCGCCGAGCGCCGACCAATCCGCCGGCGACGGTACGGCCGGATCCGGTGCGCCGTCTCGCCACGTCGGCGCGTAGAGGATGACCCGCGTTGCGGCCTCGATCGTCCCCACCGTCGTCGACAGCAGATCGCGAGCCAGACGGCGACGCTCCGCGGCCGAGCCACGCGACAGCACGTCGACACGCGGCTCGCCGGTCACGGGCACCCGTTCGTCGGTGAGCGAGAAGGCGGACTCCAGACGGCCGCGCACCAGGTGCGAGGCGGCAGGGATGAGCCCGATGCGTCGGGTCGCACCGCGATACATGGCGCGGATGAGTGCGCGCATCGCGCGCGATCGGGGCAGGATGCTGCTGCGCAGCGTCTCCGGGGAATCGAGGCCGATGCGCTTGAGCGGAATACCGTGCCACAGCTGCACCACGAAGGCGCCACCGGTGGCGTATCGGTTGACGTCGCCGAACCCATGGGTGACCACGAGCACGCGTGCCCGGGCGGTGAGCCAGAAACCCCGGAGTGTGGATTTCCTGACCGTCGGGATGCCGCGGGCCGCGGCACCCCGCTCCTCGTCCTGGGACGCGGTCAGCCACACCGCGCGCCGTCCGTGCGCCTCCGCTTCCTCCCAGAGAGCGAGAGCCCCATCGGCGATGCCCACCGCGCAGCCGAACACCCACAGGTCGGGCCGGCGCGGGACGACGAGCGTCACGACACGACCGAGCGCGTACAGCGGAATGCTCGCCACTTTGCGTGCATTTCCCGCGCCGAACGAGAAGGACGCCATCCCGCGAGCCTATCGCGGGATGGCGTCCGAACCGGGAGGACCCTACTGCTCGAGCTCGCCCAGGGTCACATCCGCGGTGGCGTCACGACCGTCGCGGACGTAGGTCAGCGAGACCTCGCTGCCGGCGGCGAGTGCGCGGACCTGCGCGGTGAGGTCGACGGAGTCGGTGATCGGAACGCCGTTGAACTCGGTGACGATGTCGCCCGCGCGAAGTCCCGCGGCCTCCGCCGCACCACCGGCGGTGACCTCGGCGATGTAGGCGCCGGTGATGTCCGCGTCGTCGACGTAGGCGGCGGACTGGACGTTGGCACCGAGCAGGCCATGGGTCGCCGAGCCGTTCTCGATCAGCTCATCGGTCACGCGCTGAACGATGTCTGACGGGATGGCGAACCCGACGCCGATGTTGCCCTGCGTGGACGAGGTTCCCCCCGCGGAGGCGATGGCCACGTTGACGCCGATGAGGCGGCCCTGCGAGTCGACCAGTGCGCCGCCGGAGTTCCCCGGGTTGATCGCGGCATCGGTCTGGATGACGGCGATCTTGATGGACTCCGCCGGCTGACCCGACTGCTGACCCTGGCCGAAGTCGAACGAGAACGGCGGAGCCTCGCCCTGGTTCTCATCGGCATCACCCTCGTCGGGAGCGGCGGAAGACGCGATCTCGATCGACCGGTTGAGCGCGCTGACGATTCCCGTCGTGACGGTGTTCGACAGCCCCAGGGGTGCTCCGACGGCCGTCGTCTCGTCACCGACGTTGAGGTCCGATGAGTCGGCGAACTCGATCGGGGTGAGTCCGTCGGCGTCCTGGAGCTTGATCACCGCGAGGTCGTACAGCGGATCGGTGCCGACGATCTCGGCGTCGAACACTCGCCCGTCCGAAGTGGTCACCCGGATCGCGGCGTCTCCGGTCGCCCCATCGAGGGTCACCACGTGCGTGTTGGTCACGACGTATCCATCACTGGAGAGGATGACGCCCGACCCGGTGCCGCTTCCCGCACCACCCGCAGCCTCGATCGTCACGACGCTCGGCACCACCTTGGCGGCGATCGCCGTGGTCTGGTTGACGTCGTCGGTGTCGTTGACCGTCACGCTGGTCGGTCCGGTCGCCGTGGTCGCGGTCGACGCCGGTTGGAACAGGGAGACTCCGGCGTAGGCGCCGCCGAGCCCAGCGGCTCCGCCGACGACGGCGGCGGCCACCAGGAGCCCGGCGACGCGGACGGCGCCGGACTTGCGCTTGGTCGACGTCGCCGTCTCCTGTGCTGCGGCGGGCGTCTCGCCGTACCCGCGCCCCCCATCACCGAGCGGAAGGGTCGGCTGGGTCGGCTGAGTCGGCTGGCTCGGCGAGCCGAACGAGGCCCCGGCGCCCACCGGATATGGCGCACCCGACGTGGGGGTCGGCGGCGCCGGGCGCGGCGGAACGTGCCAGCCGGCGGGCGGAGTGTGCTGGGCGGCCGCCGCCGCCGGCGTCTCAGGGACGGGGGGCGTGGCGGGGACGTCTTCCGGCTGACGGTCGCTCGTGTTCTCGCTCATCTTCGTTCCTCCTCGGGCCGAAAGCCCATCGAAACCTTCGATCGCGTGTTGTTCGATCTGCTGACCAGCGTGGTCATCCATCCTGTGGGTTTCTTATGATCCGCCCGCGATGCGCCTATGCAATGCTGAGGAACCCGTGCAGGAGGGATGCCCACGATGCCGCGAACCGTTCCCGGAGCCTGGCGGCGCACGGCCGAGGGCGCCGGGCTGCTGTCCTCGGACGGACGCCCCCGCCCCACCATCTTCGCCGACATGTCGGCACTCGCGGCCCGAACCGGCGCCATCAACCTCGGTCAGGGATTCCCCGACGAGGACGGGCCGGCGATCGTTCTGGAGACGGCCCGCGCAGCCATCGCCCACGGCGTCAACCAGTACCCACCCGGACGAGGCGTCGCCGAGCTGCGGGAAGCGATTGCGTTGCACCAGCAGAGGTTCTACGGGATGCACCTCGACCCCGAACGTCACGTCCTCGTCACCGCAGGCGCGACCGAGGCGCTCGCGGCCGCCCTCCTGGCCCTCGTGGACGGTGCCGACGACGAGGTCGTCGTCTTCGAGCCCTTCTACGACGCGTACGCGGCACTGGTCGCGCTGTCGGGCGCGCGCCTGGTCACCGTCCCGCTGTGCTTCCCGCACTTCCAACCCGATCCGGACGATCTGCGGGCCGCTGTGGGCGAGCGGACCCGCGTCATCCTCGTCAATGATCCGCACAACCCCACCGGAACGGTGTTCTCGGAAGAGCTCCGCGCCGAGGTGGTGCGGCTCGCGCACGAGCACGATGCCTGGATCGTCACGGACGAGGTCTACGAGCACCTGGTCTTCGACAGCCGGCACGCGCCGATCGCTGCGATGCCGGGGGCGTGGGAGCGGACCGTGTCGATCTCGTCCGGGGGGAAGACCTTCTCCACGACCGGCTGGAAGATCGGTTGGGCCACCGGACCTGCTGATCTGATCGACGCACTCGTCGCCGTGAAGCAGTACCTCACCTACTCCGGGGGCGCACCCTTCCAACCCGCCATCGCCGCGGGGCTGCGGCTCCCCGACGACTGGTTCGCCGCGGTCGCGGATTCGCTCCGGCACAAGCGGGATCTGCTCGGCGAGGGGTTGCGCGCAGCCGGCTTCGACGTGCCGGTCCCCGCGGCCTCCTACTTCACCGTCGTGGATGCCCGGGCCCTCGACGTGGATGACGCCGACGCGTTCTGCCGAGAGATGGCCGAGCGGATCGGGGTCGTCGGCGTACCTCTCACCGCCTTCGTCCGGCCCGAGGAGCGTCCCGCTGTGTCGAGCCTCATCCGTTTCGCCGCCTGCAAACAGGCGTCCGTCCTGGATGAGGCCGTACGTCGTCTGTCGAGACTGCAGGACGGGCGAGCCGGCGGCGGGCCGGGCTAGGAGTCGACGATCACGCGGAATCGACGGAGCCCGAGCGCGGGGTTCTGTCGACGAACGCGGTCGACCAGCGCGGGATCCAGGTGCGCGATCGCGACATCCGTCCCCGACCCGACACCCGCGACGACGACCCCCTGGGGGTCGACCACGCTCGACAGCCCGACTCCGAGGGGCGGCGGGTGGTCAGCGGCGACCACGTAGACGATGTTCTCGATCGCGCGGGCCTGCAGGAGGGTCTGCCAGTGATGCTCTTTGAGCGGGCCCCGCACCCACTCCGCGGGCACGAGGAAGGCGGTGGCACCGGCATCGACGAGCATCCGTCCCATCTCGGGGAATCGCAGGTCGTAGCAGGTCATCAATCCGAATCGGATGCCGGCGACGCTGAAGGTCTCCGGCGCAGAGGTCTCGCCCGGCTGGATCCAGTCCGACTCGCGCTGTCCGAAGGCGTCGTAGAGGTGGATCTTGCGGTAGACCGCGACCACGCCGCGATCGGCGACGGCGACGACGGTGTTGCGGACGCGACCTTGCTCGCCGCGCTCCAGGAACCCCGCGACGATATGGGTCCGCGTCTGACGGGCGAGCTGCTGCAGCGCGGCGACGAAGGGCCCGTCGAGGGTCTCGGCGTGCGCGGCCAGCGACTGGTCGAAGGGGTCGATGAAGTAGTTCGAGTATTCGGGGAGGACGATGACGCGGGCGCCCCGGTCGGCGGCGGTGCGCACGAGCTCAGCGACCGTGCGGCGATTGGCCTCGACATCGGCGGCGGGCGCGAACTGCACGACCGCCGTGGCGACGGTGCTCACGGCCGTCATCGTCCCTTTCCTTCCGATGTCGCGTGGATGGTCGCGCGATGGCGGAGCCGGACGACAGCCGGGACGACGATCCACAGCACGATGACCAGCAGCACGAGGCCCGCTGCGACGAACGCAGCCCACGCCGTGTCGAGGACGACGTCGAACACGAACGCGACGACACCGGAGAGGAGGAGCGCGACGATGGTGAGGGCGGTCAGGAGCGCCCCGTGACCGAACCGTACGACCGTGGCCTTCAGACCCTGCCCGAAAAGCACGCGATGCAGCGCCACCGGAGCGAGGGCGATGATGGCGCTCAAAGCGGAGAGAACGACGAGCACGAGGTAGAACCCCCGCTGCGCGCCACTCAGGTCGGCGAAAGCAGGCTGGAACGCCAGGGCGAGCAGGAAACCGGTGAGGATCTGGGTGCCGGTCTGCAGCACGCGCAGTTCCTGCAGCACCTCGTTCCAGTTCCGATCGGCACGCTCCGCCGGCGATTCGTCGCGCCCGTCGAGCCTGTCGTCGACGACGTTCTCGGGCACAGCGGGCATGCAGCTACCCTGCCCGTCAGCGGGGGCGTTCGGCAACCGCGGCCCGTCCCGGTTCGACGACGGCGGTCTCGCGTGCTAGGCTTTTCTCTTGTGCCGCGGGGTGGAGCAGTTCGGTAGCTCGCTGGGCTCATAACCCAGAGGTCGTAGGTTCAAATCCTGCCCCCGCAACAAAAGGAAGGCGTCCCGGAAGGGGCGCCTTCCGCATTTTCCAGGGCATCATGGAACTGCAGGCGCCTGGGGCGCCCGCCATCGCCGCGCGCGGGGGTGCGGAGCAGCAGGGGCGCCGTGTAGACACCCCTACAGCCTCCTTGTATCATCGACCAACCGATATCGCTAGGAAAACTAGCGAAATGATCAGGAGGTGCCATGACGGAGATCGACCACGTCGTCCTTCTCGACGAGGCCGGCCGCGCCATCGGCACCGCGCCCAAATCGAGCGTGCACGGCAGTGACACTGCGCTTCACCTGGCCTTCTCGTGCCACGTCGTCAATGACGCCGGCGAGGTTCTCGTGACCCGCCGTGCCCTGTCGAAGAAGACCTGGCCGGGCGTGTGGACCAACTCGTTCTGCGGCCACCCCCGACCGGCTGAGCCCGTGCTCTCGGCCGTGCGACGCCACGCCGATTCCGAGCTGGGACTCGTTCTCAGCGACATCCAGCTCGCCCTCCCCCTCTTCCGCTATCGCGCCACCGATGCCAGTGGCGTCGTGGAGTACGAGGTGTGCCCGGTCTACACCGCTCGCGCCGAGCACGAACCCGTGCTCAACCCCGCGGAAGTGATGGATGCCCGCTGGGTCCACCCCGCCGATCTCGCGGCGTCATTGGTGACCACCCCGTGGGCTTTCAGCCCGTGGCTCGTCCTCCAGGCGCAGCAGCTGCACCTCTTCGACGCCTCAGAACCCCAACGACGGGCCTCATGATCCCCGCTGCCACCAGTGCCGAGATCGACCTCGCCATCGACTCGGCGGTGCAGCGCATCAGCGACCGCGCCGCGCGCCTGGGTGACGGTTTCTGCGTGCTCGGCGAGGCCATCGCCCGCGCGGCGTCCGGGGGCAAGCGTCTTCGACCCGCCCTCGTCGTGGCGTCCTTCCACGCCTTCGGCGGCGATGAAGGTCAGTTGCCGACCGTCTACCGAGTCGCGGCGGCGTTCGAGCTGCTCCACACCGCGTTCGTCGTTCACGACGATGTGATCGACCACGATCTCATCCGTCGCGGCATCCCCAACGTGGGCGGCGAGTTCCGCCTGCGTGCGCTCACGGCGGGGGCGAGCCCCGGCGGTGCCGCGACCCTCGGCGACGCGGCCGGGATCCTGGCGGGCGACCTCCTGCTGCACGAGGCCGGCCGGCTCATCGCGACCTCCGACGCCACCTCGCACGCACGTGAAGCACTCTTCGGGCTCCTCGACGACGCGGTCTTCGTCTCCGCGGCCGGAGAACTCGCCGATGTCGAGAACGCCGTCGTCCCCGATCTCGCGGAAGACGCCGCACTCATCGCGGCGGCGCGGGACAAGACCGCCGTGTACTCCTTCAGCGCACCTCTGCAAGCCGGTGCCGTCCTCGCCGACGCCGACGAGGCCTCGATCGCGACGCTGGGCGATGCCGGCGCACGCATCGGGCTGGCCTTCCAGCTCGTCGACGACCTCATCGGCGCCTTCGGGACCGCCGACCAGGCCGGGAAGGAGGAGGGCGGCGACCTCCGCGAAGCCAAGCGCACCCCGCTCATCGCCTTCGCCCGGCAGACGGCGGCGTGGTCGCGCGTCAACGATGCACTCGCGGTCGCCCACACCGGTCCGATCGCCATCCGCGAAGCGCAGGAGGCTCTCGAGGCCAGCGGCGCCCGCACCCGCCTGCGCGAACTCATCGACGACACACTCGCCGGAGCGGGAAAGCACTCCGCCGCCCCGGAGCTTCCCGTCGCTGCGAGAATGCTGTTGCAGGACCTCTGCGTCCGCATTCAGGAGAGGATTCCGTGACCGCATCCGGCGATCGTCCCACCGGGCTCGCACAGTACGACCGCACGGCTGAGGACGCATCCGCTGCCGTCATCGCCGCGTACTCGACCTCGTTCGGTCTCGCGACCCGGCTACTGGGCACGCGGCCGCGACCGCACGTGCGCAACGTCTACGCGCTGGTCCGAGTGGCCGACGAGATCGTCGATGGCCCCGCGCATGAGGCCGGCCTCGATCCCGCTGCCGAGCGGGCGGTCCTGGACGATCTCGAGAGCGAGACGATGGCCGCGATCGAGCGCGGTTTCAGCTCCAATCTGGTCGTGCACGCCTTCGCCCGTACAGCGCGCGAGTGCCTCATCGGCGCCGATCTCATCGCCCCCTTCTTCCAATCCATGCGCACCGACCTCACCGTTGCGAACCACGACGACGCGTCGCACGACTCCTACGTGTACGGGTCGGCCGAGGTCGTGGGGCTGATGTGTCTTCACGTGTTCGTCAACGCCGACAACCCCCGTCCCGCCCTCCCCGATCCGGCTCTGGTCGAGGGCGCGCGGCGCCTCGGAGCCGCGTTCCAGGACGTCAATTTCCTCCGAGACCTCTTCCACGACGAGGGGGCTCTCGGCCGGGACTACCTCGGTGTCACCACCGGGCGTCGCAGCCGTACCGAGGTCCTCGACCGCATCGACTCCGACCTCGCCGCCGCCGCCGCGACGATCCCCTCGCTTCCCGCGGACTGCCGACGAGCCGTGACGGTCGCCCACGACCTTTTCGCCGAGCTCTCGCGACGGCTCCGCCGCGAGGGCGACGACAGCCGCACCCGGGTCCGCGTACCCGACACCGTCAAGGCCGCTCTCGCCGCGCGCGCGATGCTGGGCCTGCACCCGAGAGGAGCCCGCGCATGACCGCCGAACGAACCGTGGTGATCGGCGGCGGGATCGCCGGGCTCGCCACAGCGGCACTGCTTGCCGCCGAGGGTCACGACGTGACCGTCCTGGAGGCACGCGACGACGTCGGCGGGCGCGCCGGCTCGTGGGAGAGCGATGGCTTCCGCTTCGACACCGGTCCGAGCTGGTACCTCATGCCCGAGGTGTTCGACCACTTCTTCCGGCTGGTCGGCACCACGGCCGACGCCGAGCTCGATCTGGTCAAGCTCGACCCGGCGTACCGGGTCTACCGCGAGCCCCAGACCTCCGGCACTGCGGGCGAATCCGTCGACGTCCGGTCCGGCCGGGAGGCGGCGACCGCCCTGTTCGAGTCGATCGAGCCGGGCGCGGGGAAGACCCTGGCGACCTATCTCGACTCAGCAGGGAGCGCCTACGATCTCGCGGTCTCGCGGTTCCTCTACGACACGTACGAGACCACGGCGGGCCTGCGCGACCCGGCGCTCCTCAAGCGCCTCCCCCAGCTCCTGCCGCTGTTGACCACGACGCTGGCGCGTTTCGTCGATCAGCGATTCCGCGAGCCCATGCTCCGTCAGATCCTCGAGTACCCCGCGGTCTTCCTCGGCGGCTCACCCTACGGTGTGCCGAGCCTCTACCACCTGATGAGCCACCTCGATCTCGATGACCGCGTGCTCTACCCCCGCGGGGGCTTCACCGAGGTCATCCGCGCCGTCGAACGCGTCGCACGCCGACAGGGCGTCACGATCCGCACAGATGCCGAGGTCGGTGCGATCCTCACCTCCACCGACACCGGACCGGTCCGGGCGACGGGCGTTCGGTTGCGCAGTGGAGAGGTGATCGACGCCGACCTCGTGGTCTCGGCCGCCGACCTGCACCACACCGAAACCGCCCTCCTCCCCCGCGAGCTCCAGACCTATCCCGAAGAGTGGTGGACCCGCAAGCAGCCGAGCCCCGGGGCGCTGCTGCTCCTTCTCGGAGTCGAAGGCGAACTGCCCGAGCTCGCCCACCACACGCTGATGTTCGTCGACCAGTGGAAGGCGAACTTCGAGGCGATCTTCGGCGCCAATGCACACATCCCGGACCCCGCGTCGATCTACATCTGCCGGCCGAGCGCCACCGACGAGACCGTTGCGCCCGCGGGGCACGAGAACCTGTTCGTCCTGGTTCCCATTCCCGCCGACCCCTCGCTCGGACGAGGCGGGGTCGACGGAGACGGAGATCCGCGCATCGAGGCGGCCGCCGACCACGTGATCGCGCAGATCGCGCAGTGGGCGGGTATCCCCGACCTCGCCGATCGCATCGTCGTACGCCGCACGATCACGCCCGGCGATTTCCTGCACGATCTGCACGCGTGGCGAGGCAACTCGCTCGGGCTCGCCCACACGTTGAACCAGAGCGCGATCTTCCGACCGCGCAACGCGTCGAAGAAGGTGCGGGGTCTGGTCTATGCCGGGTCCTCGACCCTTCCGGGGATCGGTCTGCCGATGTGCCTCATCTCGGCCGAGCTCGTGCTGAAGCGGCTGCGGGGCGACCGGAGCCCGGGGCCGCTCCCCGAGCCTGCGAGGGTCTGAGGTGCCGGGACTCTACCTTCTTGCGATCGTTTTTTCGGGCGCGGGGATGGCGGTGATCGACGCGCGCTTCCGCCTGGCGCTGTGGCGGACGCCGCTGGCCACGGTCGTCTCGATCGCCGTCGGCGTGCTGTTCTTCCTCGCGTGGGATGTCGTCGGCATCCTCACCGGGGTGTTCTTCCAGGGGGACAGTCCCCTCTACATCGGGATCTCGATCGCGCCCGAGCTGCCCATCGAGGAGGTCTTCTTCCTCACCTTCCTCTGCTATCTCGCGGTGCTGTTCTACAGCGCCGCGATGCGTCTGGGAGAGCACCGGGCCCGCCGCCGCGCGGCCCGTGATGAGGAGCGACGGCCATGACCTACGTGCTGATCAACATCCCGTTCCTCCTCCTCGCGGCCGCCACGACCCTGGCCACCGTGCGATTGCCGCGATTCCGCGAGAGGATGGGAGCATCCCTCGCCGGTGCGGTGGTGCTCGTCATCCTCACCGCCATCTTCGACAACGTGATCATCGGAACAGGACTCGTGGCCTACGACGAAGAACACCGCAGCGGCATCCTCATCGGGCTCGCGCCCATCGAGGATTTCGCCTACGCGATCGCCGCGGCGTTCCTCGTCCCGGCCGTTCACACCCTGCTGACCGCCCGACGGCCCCGCCGGGAGCAGACCTCATGACAACCCCGACTCCCCTGCGCCCGGGCCCCGTCGTCCGTCAGCTCTTCGTCTCGTCGCGCCCCGTCAGCTGGATCAACACCGCCTATCCGTTCGCCGCGGCCTACCTGCTGGCGACCCGACAGGTCGACCTGACGCTCATCCTGGGCGCCCTGTTCTTCCTCATCCCCTACAACGTCGCGATGTACGGCATCAACGACGTCTTCGACTACGAGTCCGACCTGCGTAACCCCCGGAAGGGCGGGGCGCACGGCGCAGTGCTCGATCGACGGCTGCATGCGCTCACCCTGTGGGTCTCGGGCCTGCTGTGCCTGCCCTTCGTGGCCTACCTGGTGTGGGTCGGCTCACCCGCGTCGTGGCTGGTCCTGGCGGCGAGCCTGTTCTTCGTGGTGTTCTACAGCGCCCCGCCGCTTCGGCTGAAAGAGCGGCCCTTCGCGGACTCGATCACCAGCAGCATCCACTTCTTCTCCCCCGCCGTGTACGCCCTCGTCCTCGCCGGGGTCGCGTGGACCTGGCAACTCGTCGCCGTCGTGGTCGCCTTCGCCCTCTGGGGGATCGCCTCCCACGCCTTCGGGGCCGTACAGGACGTGCTCGCCGATCGAGCGGCGGGCATCAGCTCCATCGCGACGGCGCGCGGTGCGCGATGGACCGTTCGGTTCGCCCTCGCCTGCTACTTCGCCGCCGGCCTGGTGATCCTCGCCACGGCGTGGCCCGGTCCCCTGGCGGTCATCGCGGTCCTCCCCTACATCGCGATCGTGTGGCCCTACCGTTCCGTCACCGACGAGACCGCCGAGACGGCGACGACCGGCTGGCGCCGCTTCCTCTGGATAAACCAGATCGCGGGCTTCATCGTCACGGTGCTGCTGATCTCCTACGGCCTTCTCACCGCCGACGCCTGATCTTCCAGCCGCAGAGCAGGAAAGAGCGGATGCCCCGGTCCGGCGCCCCGGTGGGGACGCGGTGCCGG
This sequence comes from Microbacterium sp. CCNWLW134, assembly GCF_037083565.1. Classification (NCBI taxonomy): domain Bacteria; kingdom Bacillati; phylum Actinomycetota; class Actinomycetes; order Micrococcales; family Microbacteriaceae; genus Microbacterium; species Microbacterium sp. CCNWLW134. The sequence continues at coordinate 1,711,757 of NZ_JBAOJU010000001.1, forward strand.
GGCATCCGCTCTGCTCTCGCTCGTGTCGAGGTCTACTGCTCTCCGAGCTCGATGAGCCGCTCGACCGCCGCGGTCAGTCGCGCGTCGGCTTCGCCGTAGGCCGCCCAGTCGGCCGCCTGAAGGGCCGCCTGGCGGTCCATCATCGCGTCCTGGGCCTCCTGCAGCGCAGCCTGATACTCGTCGGCCGGGGGCACCGTCGGCGCCGGGGTCTCGCCGGCGTCACCGGTCTCGGAGGGCGTCGGCGTCGGCGTCGGCGTCGGGTTGGCGTCCGGTGGCACATCCGTGTCACCGGCCGTGGCCCCCGAATCCCCGCCGAAGAGGGTGTCGAGCGCCTCGTTCAGAGTGTTCTCGAAGGCGATCCGATCACCGAAGGCGACGAGCACCCGCTGAAGGGTGGGCAGCTGCGTGCCGCCCGAGGACTGCACGAACACCGGCTGGACGTAGAGCAGACCGCCGCCGACGGGGAGCGTCAGCAGGTTGCCGTTGAGCACGTCCGACTGTCCCTGCGACAGGATGTTGATCTGCGCGGAAACGGTGGGATCGGCGTCGAACGTGTTCTGCACCTGTCCAGGTCCGGGAACCGGGGTCTCGGCGTCGATCTCCAGCATCCGGAGCTTGCCGTAGCCCTCGCTCTTGACCCCCGCCTCGGAGCCGGCATTGGAATCGACCGCGAGATACCCCATCAGGACGTTCCGGCTCGCGCCGCCCTCGGACGAGGGGATGAAGGTCGTGAACATCGAGTAGCTCGGCGCCTCCTGGCCCGGCATCTGGATCGTGGAGTAGTACGGCGGCTGGAAGCTGCCCGGGTCCTGCGGATCCTCGGGGGTCGCCCAGGCGTTGTCGCGCTGGTAGAAGGCCCGGGCGTCATCGACGTGGTACACCCCGAGCATGGCGCGCTGGATCTTGAACAGATCCGTCGGGTAGCGCACGTGGCTCATCAGGTCTGCCGACATCTCGCTGATCGGCTGCACCGTCGACGGGTAGACCTTCTGCCAGGCCTGGAGGATCGGGTCCTCCTCGTCCCACGCGTACAGGGTCACCGACCCGTCGTAGGCATCGACCGTGGCCTTGACCGAGTTGCGGACGTAGTTGATGTCGTCGATCGCGAACCGCGGCTGGACGTTGTTGGCGTCGGCGATCGCCTGCTGCAGACTGACCGTCGTCGAGTACGGGTAGTTGGCGCTCAGGGTGTAGCCGTCGACGATCCACACGATCCGGCCGTCCACCACGCTCGGGTACGGGTCGCTGTCGAGGGTCAGGTAGGGGGCCACCTTCTCCACGCGCGTCAGCGGATCGCGGTCGTAGAGGATCTGCGATTCCTCGTTGACGAAGTCCGAGAAGAGGATCTGCTCCGACTGGAACTTCAGCGCGTAGATCAGGCGGTTGAAGACGTTGCCGACGCTCGGTCCCCCGTCGCCGGTGAAGGTGTAGCGGGTCTCGTTCTCGCCATCCGCGCCCGACGGGTAGTCGAGCTCGAACGGCTCCGTTCCCGCCGGAGCGCCCACGATCGAGTAGGGCGGGGAATTCTCGCCGAAGTACACACGCGGCTGGTACTCCTCCTCCTCGGTGAGGACGCCCGAGACCGGGATCCCGCGCTCGATGAACTCGGGGAAGCCCTCGACGGTGCGCGCGTTGCCACGCGCGGCGACCATGCCGTAGCCGTGCGTGTAGACCACGGTGGTGTTCTGCCAGGTCGAAGCCTGCCCCAGACGCTCCACGTCCAGCTCGCGCACCGAGACGATGGCGTCCTGCGACTGGCCATCGATTTCGTAGCGGTCCACATCCAGCGTCTCAGGGAACTGGTAGAACGCGCGGTACTGCTCCTGCTGACGCACGGTCGGGCTGATGATGGCCGGGTCCATGATGCGGATGGATGCCGTCGTCTCGGCGTCCTCGCGCAGCTGTCCGGGCTCGACGTCGGTGACGGCGGAGAAGTCCGTCTTCTCCAGCCCGTCGATGCCGTAGGCCATCTTGGTCATGTCGATGTTGCGCTGGTAGTACTCGCTCTCGAGCGTGAGCTGATTCGGCCTCACCTGGAAGGTGTTCAGCACCCACGGGTAGCCGACACCGACCACGATGGCGGAGATGACCAGGAGCGCCGTGGCGATGAGGGGATAGCGCCACCGACCGATCACGGCCGTGATGAAGAACAGGATCGCGACGATCGCGGCGACGATCGCGAGGATCGTCTGACCGGGGATGACGGCATTGACGCCGGTGTAGCCGGGGCCGGTGATGCGGTCGTAGGGCTCGACGAGTGTGCGGTACCGGTCGAGCCAGAGGCTTCCCGCCTGAACGAGGAGGTACAGGCCGGCGATGATCGCGAGCTGGATGCGCGCCGCCTTGGAGATGCGCAGTTCGCGCTGGCCGACGCGGACCGAACCGTAGAGGTAGGCCACGAGCCCCGACACCAGGAGGCACACCAGCAGCACGGCCGACGCGAAACCCAGGACAGCGCCGTAGAACGGCATCGCGAACATGTAGAAGCCGGTGTCCAGACCGAACTCCGGGTCGGTGACCGTGGTCTGGACCCCGTTGAACCACAGCCAGGTCACCTCCCACTGGGTCGAGGCGGCGAAGCCCGCGAAGAAGCCGAAGAAGACCGGGATCCCCCACATGGCCAGCCGGCGCAGCGGCTCGACGACCTCCTGGTACCGATCGAGTTGCGAGCTCAGGCGTGCATAGACCGGCCGCAGTCGATAGGCCAGCTGGATGGCCAGCCAGACCGGGATCCCCATGGCGAGGAAGCCGACGGCGAACATCACCACACGCGCGACCCACTGGGTCACCAGCACCGATGTGAACTCCAGTTGGTCGTACCAGAGCCAGTCGGCGTAGAGGTTGGCGAAGATGAAGAAGGCCGCCACAAGCGCCGCGATCACGGCAAGGGTGATGGCGATCGCCCGTCGGGATCGGGAGGGTGCGGCCTGCGGCGCGGGGGTCGTGGTCACAGAGTCAATCCTAAGAGGGCGTTTCCCGGCCCACGCGCGAGCCGGGTGTGGTCAGGGTGAACGCTCAGCCCGCTGTCGGTCAGCCGGCTGCGGACGTCGTGGCGGTGCAGGTGGGAAGCGCGTCGAGGTCGCCGCCATCTGCCACGGTCTCGACGGCGGTGAGGGCGTCATCGAGGTCTTCCACGGCGAAGACGCGCAGCCCGTCGGGGACGTGTCCGACCACCTCGTCGCAGTTCGCCTGCGGGGCGAGGAACCACTCCGCACCGGCGCCCACCGCGCCCCACATCTTCTGGCGGATGCCGCCGATGGGGCCGACGGCACCATCGGCGGTGATGGTGCCGGTGCCGGCGACATCCTCTCCGCCGGTCAGGTCGCCGGGAGTGAGAAGGTCGACGATGCCGAGGGCGAACATCATTCCGGCACTCGGGCCGCCGACGTTGTTCAGCTGGATCTGCACGTCGATGGGGAAATCGAACTCGGTGGCGAGGACGACGCCGATGACCCACGAGGTGGTGCCGTTCGCGTCCGTCTGTTCGGTCGGGGTGACCGAGACGGTCTGCTCCGCTCCGTCTCGCAGAATCGTCAGTTCGACGTCGTCGCCGTCGCCGTCGTTGATGACCTCACGCAGATCGACGACCCCGTCGACAGGGGTGCCGTTCGCCGCCAAGATGACGTCATCGACCTCGAGGACGGCCTGCGAGACGGAGCCTTCGGAGAAGTCGTACACGACGATGTCCGACGGCACATCGAATCCCGCCTCCGTGAGCGCTGCCGCCGTGGCGTCCTGCTGGGAGTTGACCATCATCGTGGTGCTCTCATTCCGACGCTCCTCCGTGGTCTGCCCCGCAGGGAAGACCGACTCGAGGGGAAGGACCGCGCGGGTGCGGTCGAACCACGCGCCGGCGAGCTCCAGCCACGAGGGCGTCCGCTGCGGGTTGCCCACGACCTGCACGGTGAGAAGGTCCAGCGACCCGTCGGTGGGATAGGTCTGCGCACCGTCGACGGTGATGAGCGGAACGTCCTCACCGTCGGCGTTCTGCGCGGTGCCCAGGGTGTTGTACACCGGTCCGGGCTGCTGGATCACGTAGGCGGTCGGGAGGAAGGTGAGGACCAGCAGCACGACCAGCGCGACCACCAGCGCCCAGATGCCCGCCAGCGTGGCTCGGCTCATCGGCCGCCGTGGCGGCGGCGTGACCGTCACCTTCTCGTCGAACAGCACCACCGGTGTCCCTGCTTCCTGCTGTGAGCCTCGTGCCGATGTCGCTGATCGTTCGCGACCGGCGTAAGGGTTCGCCCGGTCTGTTCGGAGAGTGCGATCATCCGTGGGACTAGCGTAGACACCACGTCTTTGACCCGGCTGAGAGGGCGATACACGTGCCAGACGACGACCGCAGCCCCGAGAATGAGTTCCAGGAGCTCATGCGCCAACTGTTCGGCGGAGGTGGCGGTGCTCCCGATCCGGAGGCGCTCGCCCGACTGTCGGGGATGAACATCGATCCCGCCATGATGCAGACGATCATGTCGCAGCTGCAGGGGGCGTTCGCCGCCGGCAGCGACGGCATCCCGTGGGACATGACGAAGCGCGGCGCCCTCCACATCGCCAACCAGGACGGCCTGAGCGTCACCGGCGGCCAGCGGACCGACCTCGATCAGGCGTTCTCGCTGGCGAACCTGTGGCTCGGCGAAGCGACCTCGGTGTCGGACCTGTCGACGACACCGAAGGTCATCACGCGTGGCGCCTGGGTCGAGGCGACGCTTCCTGTCTGGCAGGAACTGGCCGAGCCCGTGGCCACGAGCATCACCGATGCTCTCACCCGGGCCCTCAGCGAGCAGGCTCCGGAGGAGATGAGGGCACTGGTCGAGGGCGCCGGCCGGCTCATGCGCACCGTCGGCGGGTCGCTGTTCGCCTCGCAGCTGGGTCAGGTCGTCGGAAACCTGTCCAAGGAGGTCGTCAGCGGCGGAGACGTCGGCATTCCGCTCATGCCCGACGGCGAAGCGGCGATCCTGCCGCAGAACTTCACCGACTTCGGGCGCGACCTCGAGATCCCCGACGATCAGCTCGCGCTCTACGTCGCCGCCCGCGAGCTCGCCCACGCCCGCCTGTTCCGTCACGCCCGCTGGTTGCGGCTGCACGTCATCTCGCAGGTCACCGAGTTCGCTCGTGCGATCCACGTCGACACCGATGCGCTGGAGGACCTGGCGACGCGATTCGATCCGTCCGAGCCCGACGAGCTGCGCCGGGCCCTGGAGAGCGGCGCTCTTCTCCCCCCGCGCACCGATGCGCAGAACGCTGCCCTCGCCCGCCTGGAGAACCTTCTCGCGACCATCGAGGGATGGGTGGATGTGGTCACCGAGGACGCCACCTCCCGCCTCCCCTCCGCCGCGCGGATCGCGGAAGCGGTCCGCCGTCGCCGCGCGGTCGGGGGACCTGCCGAGCGCGCACTGGGCTCGCTGGTGGGCCTCGAGCTCCGGCCGCGGCGCATGCGGGAGGCCGCCGCGATGTGGCGTGCGGTGACGGACGCGGTCGGCATCGCCGGTCGAGACGGCCTGTGGGACTACCCCGACCTCATGCCCGGAGCCGATGACATCGACGACCCGTCGGCGCTCGTCGCGCGACTGCAGGCACGTGCGCGGGGCGAAGCACCGGCGCGTGACGAGATGGACGATGCGCTGGAACGTCTGCTGTCGGGTGAGGCGGACTCGGGCGAGCCGGAGGATCCCCGGCCGGTGTGACCCCCCGACCTCTCCTGCACAGGCGTGCGGTGAGGGGCAGGAGCACCCCGGATCTGTGGACAGTCGCCGCACGACGATCGCGGCGACGAGGATCGGGGCATGCTCCGATTGGATCCGGCTTTCCCTCCGCTGTGGCGCTCCCCCTGGGCGGTGCAGTTCGGGCTTGATCCGGTGGCGACACTGACCGCTCCGGCCGTATGGCAGGAGCGTCTGATCCACGAGCTGGGGAACGGTGTTCCCACCGCGGCCCTGCCCCTCGTGGCGGCGTCGGTGGGCGCCCCCGCAGGAGCCGCCGAAGATCTCCTCGCCGAGATCTCACCGGCGCTGGAGAGACCACGCCCGCCGTCTCCGACGCGAGTGGTCATCCAGGTGGGAGATGATGTCGCCCCGGCGGTGATCGAGACGCTCCAGGATGCGCTGTCGTGCTGCGGTCTCGCGTGGGAACGCGCCGTCTGGCCCGGCGACGCGCCATCGGATCCCGCCGTGCCGGTGATCGCCCTCGCGGCTCACCTCGTCCACCCCGCTCGTGCGGCCGCTCTGATGGCCTCAGACGTGACACATCTGCCCGTCATCCTGGCCGGGAGCCGTGTGCGCGTCGGTCCCCTCGTCGTGCCGGGTGTCACGGCCTGCCTCAGCTGCCTGGCTCTGGCGTCGACCGATGCGGACGGCGGCTGGCCCCTGCTGGCTGCCCAGCTCTGCGGGCGGCCGATCTCCGAGGTCGCGGCGACCCTCCTCGTCGAGGCCGCAGCGCGAGCGGTGCGGCTCCTCAGCGGCGAGGGGACGACGCCGTCGACGACGACGACGACGACCGAGCTTGTCTTGTCGACCGCGTCGGTGCTCCGATCCCTCCGGCACCACCCGCACGAACGGTGCGGGTGCCGATCTCCTGCAGGAAGCGCGACGGGCGGCGATCACGCGCTCCGCGCGACCAGCTGAGATCCAGGGTCCGCACGGCGCGCGTGATACCCACGTAGGCCAGTCGTCGCTCCTCGTCGATCGTCTCGAACGTCTGCGCATAGGAGATGGGCAGCACGCCCTCTGCGAGGCCGACGAGATACACGTGATCCCACTCCAAGCCTTTCGCGGCGTGGAGGGTGGCGAGCGTCACCGTCCGGAGCGTGGGCTCCTCCTGCACCTTCGCCCGCCGGAGCAGATCGTCGGCGAACTCCCGCAGGGTCGTCCCCTCCGGCGCCTCCTCCGCCAGACGGAGCAGAGCCGCCCGCGCCTCCCACGCATCGCGCACGGCGCCGCCGGCCGGCGGCGGGTCGTCCGTCAGACCGAGCGAGCGCAGCACATCGCGAACCGCCTGCACGAACGTCCCTGTCAGGGGTGCCACGGCGGCGGCGCGCAACGCCATGACCGCTTGACGCACCTCGGGGACGTCGAAGAACCGTCGACCGCCGAGCACACTCGCCGCGATCCCGACGTCCGCCAGCGCCCGCAGGAGCTCGGCCGACTGCGCGTGGGCCCGGTAGAGCACCGCGATCCCGGCGGGATCGGCGCCCGCCGCGATGCGGGCGCGGATGCGAGCAGCCACCGCCCGAGCCTCGTCACGCTCATCGTCGAAAGCGGTGACCGTCGGCAGCGGCGCGGCGTCGGCGCCATCCGCGTGCTCCGCGGGATGCTCTCCCTCGTTGCGTCCGGCAGCCACCAGGCGCAGCGCACCGGGACGGTCCTTCATCAGCGCGTTGGCGACCCCGAGGATGGCCTGCGTCGAGCGGTAGTTGCGTTCCAAGCGGATGACGCGGGCGTCGGCGTGGCGCCGCTCGAAGTCCAACAGGAACGTCGGGTCCGCTCCTGCGAAGGAGTAGATGGTCTGGCTGGCGTCGCCGACCACGCACAGGTCGCGTCGATCGCCGAGCCACAGCTCGAGGAGGCGGGCCTGGAGCGGCGAGACGTCCTGATACTCATCGACGGTGAAGTGACGGTACTGCTCGTGGATGGTCGCGGCCACGCGCGGCTCGGCCTCGATCATCCCCGCGCACGCCAGCAGGACGTCTTCGAAGTCGATCTGCCGACGCTGGTCCTTCAGCTCCTCGTAGGCACGCTGGAGGCGCGCCACCCGCTCGACGTCCAGGCCCCCCACCCCCTGGGGTCGAGCGCGGACGTACTCCTCGATCGAGCGCATCGTGACCTTCCGCCACTCGATCTCGGAGGCGACATCCCGCAGAGTCGCGGTGTCGGGCTCGAGCCCGATTCCGTCGGCAGCGTGTGCCAGAAGTCGCACCTTGTTGTCGACGATCGACGGCATGGAGTCCCCCGCGAGCGTCGGCCAGAAGTAGTTCAACTGCGCCAGCGCCGTCGCATGGAAAGTCCGTGCGGAAACCCCTTCGACGCCGAGGGCCCGCAGACGTGCGCGCATCTCACCGGCGGCTTTCGTGGTGAAAGTGACCGCCATCACACGACCGGGCGAGTAGGCGCCGGTATCGACTCCGTGTGCGATGCGGTGGGTGATGACGCGGGTCTTGCCGGTTCCGGCTCCCGCGAGCACCACGACGGGTCCGCGCAGCGCCGTCACCGCCTCGAGCTGCTGCTCGTCGAGGTGTTCGAGCGGACCGTTCACGGCGATCCCGCCGCATGCCACTCGCTGATGAGCCGATGCGCGATCGACGCCGGTCCAGGAAGCAGAAGATCCCCGCGTCCGCCGAGGGCGTCACCGATCTCCTGGCGGTGGAACCAGCGCAGGCTCACGATCTCTTCGCCGTCCGGCCGGGCTGCGCCGGCGTCGACGGCCTCGGCGGTGAACCCCACCATGAGCGAACGCGGGTACGGCCACGCCTGCGAGGCCCGGTATCGCACCTCTCCGACCTCCACACCGGCCTCCTCCCGAACCTCCCGACGGACCGCGCCCTCGAGGGACTCGCCCGCCTCGACGAACCCCGCGAAACAGGAGTACCGCTGATCGGGCCATGCGGCATTCGACCCGAGCAGCAGAAGATCCGGGTCATGGCGATTCGTGATCGCGACGATCACGGCCGGATCGGTGCGGGGGAAGTGCTCACGCCCGCAGGACGGGCAACGGCGCGACCACCCCGCGTGGAGGACCTCGGTGCGAGCGCCGCAGGCGGGACAGAACGGCGCCTCGAGCAGCCACCGTCCGAGGCTCACCGCCGTGACGGCAAGCGCCGCCTCGGTGCGATCGAGATCGGGGGCGGCGACCCGCAGCGACTCGGTCGTCACCGATGGGTCATCGTCCCCCGGCGCGCCCTCATCGGCGGCGAGCACGGCCATCAGCATGGCCGCGCCGCGCTCGTCCCGACCCAGGAACGCCCACTCCGCGACCTGACCGGCAGCCGCCGGGCCGACCCACCCGTCCACCGTGTCCCACGCGAGACCCCCGTCGCGCAGGCGCACCCGCTCCCCCGAGATCGCGAGCACGCGCGTCGCGGGATCGCCGAGGACCGTCGGAAGCAGCTCCGCGATGATGCGTTCGTCCGCAGCACGGTCCCACCGCGCTCGGGCGCTGTCGGAGGATGTCATCGAGACCTTCCCGCGTTGGTCGATGAGCCAGGGCGTGGCGCGAAGGCCCGGCGGCATGCCCGACCTACCCTGGGCTCATGGCACGCTCACCCCTCACTCTAGCCGCGTCGGTGACCTCGGCTCTGCCCGGCGCAGGCGTCGTCGGTGTCGCCGCGCTGACAGAGAACAGCGCTGGACGATACGACTCCGCGCTGGTCGATCTCGATGACGGACGCCGCGTGGTCGTGCGCGCCCCGGTCGATGACGGCGCCGCGACGGAGACCGCGGCCGAGGTGCGCGCACTGACGGTGCTCACGTCCGGTGTGCGCGGGCTTCTTCCCTTCCGTGTGCCGACCGTGCTGGGTCAGACACCTCTCGTCGGCGGTCGTGCCGTCGTGGTCGACTTCCTACCGGGGTATCGGGTCGATCCGCCGCACCTGCCCGCCGGCCGCGGGGCCGCCACGTCTCTCGGAGAGGCGATCGCGGCCATCCACGCCCTTCCCGTCTCTGTCGTCCGCGACGAGGGGCTCCCTGCCCGCACGACCCGCCAGCTGCGCGACGACATCGAACGGACCGTCGAGCGCGCCGTGGCGACTCGCCGTCTTCCCCCGAGCCTCGATGTGCGCTGGAGCCAGGCTCTGAACGCCGAAGAACTGTGGCGCTTCGAGACCACCGTCGTGCTCGGCGGCGCCGGAGCCTCGTCTTTCCTCTTCGAGGACTTCGCCGGCGAGCCCCGTATCACCGGCGTCCTGGACTGGCACGGGCTGAGCGTGGGCGATCCGGCGGGCGACTTCATGTGGCTGGCCTCGGCCCCGGACGCCGCCGACGACGTCTTCGCCTCCTACCTCGCCCGCAGCGTTCACGCGCCCGACGGTCTACTGCGCGAACGTGCTCGGCTGTACGCCGAGCTGGAGTTCGCCAAATGGCTCGTGCACGGGCATGAGGGGGGACGCTCCGACATCGTCGACGACGCGGTGGAGCTTCTGGAGTCGCTGGCAGCCGGCGTGGCCGGCGACGACATCGTGCCGCAGGATCGCGGAAACGTCGACGATGCGATCGCGCTGCTCGACCGGGTGCCGGGGCCCGCTGCGACGGTCGTGGACACCTCCATGCAGACCGACGCCTACGACCCCGCCGAGGTCTCGGCGTGGTTCGGCGACGATGCAGACGAACAGGACGCCGCCGAGGACGCTCCTGCACCCGGTCGCTCGGCGGCGCCGGCCGACACCGCACCCTTGGACCTCGGGCCGATCCGCGAACGACTGGACGACGTGGGCGAAGCGGAGCGGGCGTCGCAGGCGGCGCTGCGACGCTGGGCCGTGTCGGAGTAGCGCCGGCGCCGCTCAGCCTCGGAGGACGAGGTCGTCCGCGACGTAATAGAGCGCCACGTCGATCTGCGACACCGGGATACCGTGCTTGGCGTGATACGCCCGACGGTAGAGCTCCAGCTGGACCATGCGCTCCTGGCGTTCCCGCGCGTTCTTCGGGGGCGCGCCGGTCTTCCAGTCGACGATCTCCACGCGCTCGCCGCGGCGGTAGACGGCATCGAGCTTGCAGATGATGATGTGGGGGCGGCCGTCAGGACCCTCCATGGTGAAGTCGATCTCGGCCTCCACCTCGATCGGCTGGAGGTCCGCCCACTCGGAGGCCAGGAAGCGCTCCTGCAGCCGAAGCAGCTCATCGACTCCTCGGGTTCCGGGCACAGCGGCGTCGCCGTCGATGGGTCCGGTGTCTCCCTCATCGAGGTCGTCCCAGAGCGCGTCGTCCAGTGACGCCGCGCTCCCGGCGATCCCCGATCGCCGTTCCACCCACTCATGGAAGAGCGTGCCGATACGCGTCTGGCGGTAGGGGCGCTCAGGGAGCGGGCGGGAGCCCGCATCGGCGGGTGCGCCGTCCACCCGAACGACGTCTTTGTACCTCGAGGCCGGAATGCGGGTAGGGAGGGGTCCGGCGCGGTGTCGTGCACGCGCACGACGTTCCGCCAGCAGCATCCGCACCTCGTCGTCCGGGGTGACCGCAGGCGCATCCAGCGCCTCCCGCACCAGGCGCGCCGCCTCCTCGACCCGCTCCCGACGGGCCCCGAGCGGATCGATGGGCCACGGGAGGACCCTCCGGTCGCCGTCGTACGGATTGGACTCGAGATCGGGCTCGTCGAAGTCGATGCCGAGTGCGTCGGAGATCTCGCGCAGGAACACCCCCGTGGCCCTCGGCCGTTTCGTCCCCGACCAGGGCGAGGCGGTCAACAACAGATGCTCACGCGCGCGGGTGACGGCGACGTAGGCCAGCCGTCGGTCCTCGTCGAGCTGCCGGGAGCGATGGGCGGCGATGAAAGCGTCGATCTCGCGCTTGAGATCCTGCTGGGTGGGAGCGGCCTCCGCCTGCCACGGCAGGGGCGGAAGCCATGCCGCATCACCCCGGAACTCGTAGGGCAGAACCCCGAAGCCCAGCCAGCCCCTCGTATCCTTCGCGGCGGAGGGGAGTTCGTCGGTGACCATGCGGACCACGGCGACGGCATCCCACTCCAGCCCTTTCGATCCGTGGATCGTCAGCAGCTGGACGACATCGTCCTCGGGAGGCTCCGTCCGGGGAGCGAATTCATCGACCTTCTCCGCGTGATCGAGCCATGCCAGCAGGCTCGCCAACGACCCCGTGTCGTCGGCGGCGAGGAAGGCGTGCACCTCATCGAGGAAGGCCCGCAACTGTGCGGAGGCGATCCGCATGGGGCCGCGCGTCTCGTTCGAGGCCAGTTCGATGTCCAGCAGCAGTTCCGACTCGATCAGGCGGATGAGCTCGGGCAGGGGCGCACCGGCGGCATGGCGGAGCCCCGCGAACACCGCGCCCGCCTCCTTCAGCCGCCCACGCGCCTCGGACGTGAAGCCCGCCAGCCAGCCGTGATCGGGGGCGGAGCGCACCACGAAGTCCAGGGCGTCCACGAGCGATGCTCGGTCCTCCCCCGCGCCGGCGCGGACCCGCTCGGCGACGACGTCGTCGAGGGGTTTCAGCGCGGAATCGTGGGTTGCAAGACGACGGGCGAGCTCGGCGAGCGCGCGGAGATCGGCCAGCCCGATGCCCCACCGCGGACCTGCGAGCAGGCGGATGAGGGACGAACCGGCGGTGGGGTCGCTGATGACGCGGAGGGCGCTGACGACGTCGACCACTTCGGGCGTGGAGAGCAGTCCGCCCAGGCCCAGGATGCGATGCGCGATACCTCGTCGCCCGAGGGCATCGCCGAAACGCACCATGTGCTTCTTGCTGCGGAAGAGGATGGCGCCGGTGGTGGGGAGACCGGCACGGCGCCGCTCGGCGCGCACCCGATCGAACCACTCGGCCACCCGCTCGGTCTCGGCGTCGATATCGGCTTCGACGGCGATCTCGACTGCTCCCTCCGGCGCGTCCGGCCGCGGGCGGAGCTCGGCCACGGCCACCGGCGAGCGCGGGGCGAGCGGGGCGAGAACCGCGCCCGCGGCGCGCAGGACGTCACGGCTGTTGCGCCAGCTGGTCATGAGGGCGTACGCACCACAGCCGGCCTCACCCGAGAAGGCGGCGGAGAATCCGCCCAGGTTGCCCGCACTCGCTCCGCGCCAGCCGTAGATCGCCTGATGGGGGTCGCCCACCGCCATGACCCCGGTACCGGCGAACAACTCGGCCAGGAGGTCGGACTGGATCACCGAGGTGTCCTGGTACTCATCGAGGAGGACGACCTGGAAGCGCTCGCGCAGCTCCGCGGCCACGCTGGAGTGCTGTCGGACCACCTCCAGCGCGCCGGCCACCTGGTCGGAGAAGTCGATGACGCCGCGTCGACGCTTCGCGTCGAGGTACTCCCGAGCGAGATCCGACAGCAGAGCGAGAGCCGACACCCGGCCTTCCGCGTCGGCCACGTCTTTGTAGACGGTGACGGACGCCTTGTTGGAGGGACGATCCAGAACTCCGGCGAACCTCTCGGGGAAGCGTCGCAGCTCCTCGAAGTCGACCTGGTTGTCGGCACCGTCGCGGGCGATGCGCAGTGCGGCGTCGATGATGGTGCGCAGCGCCTCGGGACGATCCTCGAGGCGGGGGTCGTCGGAATCGAGGACCACTCGCCTCATCAACAGCCAGGCGGCCGACTCGGACAGGACGGCGGTGTCGGTGTCACGACCGATCCGAACCGCGTGCTCGCGGACGATCTGGTCGGCGAAGCTGTTGTAGGTCGCGACGACCGGCCGCTCGAGGAGGTCATCGCCGGCACCGCCGTCCCCGCTCACGCCGGCACGATCGGCGAGCGAGCGCAGGTAGCCCCGCCGGGTCGCCTCGTGGTGCGCACTCTCGGTGGAGAAGAAGTGCAGCGCGCCGGCGGCGTGCAGTTCGGGCAGAAGGGGGAGCAACCCGACAGCCTCGAATTCACCGAGCCGACGCAGGCGACGCTGCACGCGCTCGGCCAGCTCGCCGGCTGCCTTTCGGGTGAAGGTCAGTCCGAGGACGGCGTCGCGGCGCACGAAGCCGTTCGCGATGAGCCACACGACCCGACCGGCCATGGTCTCGGTCTTCCCGCTGCCGGCTCCCGCGACGACGAGCGCGGGACGCAGTGGCGACTCGATCACCGCCGCCTGCTCGTCCGTGGGCGGGAACTGTCCGAGCGCGGCGGCGATCACCGCGGCCGTCAGACGCGCCGGTCCTGCGACGGTCACGACGCGCTCACCGCCCCGATGGTGTGGATCCGGCACAGTCCATGACTGTGCTCATCGCGGCAGTGCTCCTCGTACGGGGCGCGGAAGGACTGGCCGGTCATCACCGTGATGGCGGCGTGGATGCGGGACAGGAAGGCGGTGCGACGTTCCTCGTCGAAGGGCGGCTGCGTCGGAGTCACGAAGTCCCGCTGGGAGGCCGGCCGGAGCACGAGCAGGCGGGCGCCTCCGGAGGGCAGCCCCTCCGTCCCGGCGATGGAGCCGGCTTCGAAGGCCAGCTGATAGGCCGCGAGCTGAGGGTGATCGATGACCTTCGCGTCCGTCTGCGGCTCGCTCTTGCCGGTCTTCAGATCCACGATGACCACGGTGCCGTCGCCGGTGAGCTCGACACGGTCGATGTATCCCGACAGCACCGCCTGAGCCGTCGTCGCACGCTCGCCGACGGTGAGCCCGGCCGGGTCTTGGGGGTCGAAGTTCAGCGGGATCTCGAAGTGGGGTTCGGCGTCCAGGAGCCGTCCCCCATCGGCATCGAACCGGTGGAGGTAGCGCGCCAGTCGCCGGACGAGTTCGCGTGCCCGGGCCCGCTCGGCACGGTCCTGCCATGCCGCGTCGAACGCCAACTCGTGCCAGCGCCGCTCGACCACCTGCCAGAGGGTGTCTTCGTCCGTCCCCGCGGTGGCGACCTCGAGGGCGGCGTGGATGATCGTCCCGACGCCCGCGGTCGTGCCGCCGGGGTCGCCCCCGAGCTCGCCGATGAGCCAGTTCAGTTCGCACTCCTCGAGGGTGTGCAACCGGGACGGCGACACCCGCACCCGCTCGCGCGCGAGGTCGCGCAGCGGTCCGCTCGATGTCGGCGGACGCACCCCGTACCACTCCTCCGGCGACGCGCCGGGCACCTCCGCGGCCGCCAGCAGGGCCAGTTGCCCGGCCGCGGCGCGTACGTCGGCCGGGTCGGCCAGAGCGCCGGGCGCCGTCAGCGTGCGACGGTGGACCGCGACGAGGCCTCGCAGGCTCAGAGGATGCTCCGAGGATGTGGTGGGTGCCTCGGGATCGGGAAGAAGATCGAAGAAGACGCTCGGTCCCCGATCGTCGTCGTCGACGGCGGTGATCACCGTCTGCGACCGTGAGCGCGACAGCGCCCGGGCGAAGAGGCGGAGTTCATCGTGGAGGGCCGCGCGCCGCCGGTCCGGTCCGGCGACGCCGACACCGGTTCCGTCGGGATGATGCGCAGCGTCGGCGAGCCGCCAGGTCTCGAGCAGACTGCCGCGGTGGCGCGTGTTCGGCCAGACCCCGTCCTGAACGCCGGCGACGATCACCGTGTCCACGTCGAGGCCGAGTGCCGCTGCCGGCGTCAGCACCGCGACGACGTCGTGCGCGAGCGCGGCATCCAATCGGTCGTCGGCCACCGCGCTGTCGAGGATGCTTCGGATGAAGGCGCGCGCATCTGCGTCGACGGAACGTTCGACGAAGCGCTTGGCCGCCTGGAAGAGCGCGACCATCGCATCGAGGTCACGACCCGCCTGATCGGCGAGGGGGCCGTGTCCCTTCGCCTGCTCCACCCACGCACGCTCCAGACGACTGCGCTCCCACGCCGTCCACAGCAGCTCGTGAACGGTGGCGTCCTGCGCCACCTGTTCCCGAAGGCGCGCGAGGGTGTCGGCCACCGCAGCAGCGCGTCGGGCCTCCCGCGTGTCGACCAGCTCCCACTCGAGCGGATGGATCATCGCCGACAGCAGCAGGTCGCGCCCCGATCGGTCGCCGCCATCGGCGATCTCCCGATGCCGGAGCCCTGTGCGCAGTCTTCGCAGCTCGATGGCATCGAGGCGGCCGCACACTCCCTCGAGGGCCGCGGAGACATCGTCGGCCGACCACTCCTCGACCGGTCGATGAGCGAGTTCCACGAGCCGGAGGATGTCGCGGACGGCGCGCACCTCCCCCAGCGCACGACCCGTACCCTGGGAGCGCGCCGGGACCTCTCGCGCTGCGAGCTCGGTCTCGAGCGCCGCGACCTGGCGACTGTCATGGGCGATCACCGCCAACTCGCGCCACGGCACGCCGGCGAGCAGGTGACGTTCACGCAGGATCCGCGCGACGGTGTCGAACTCCTCCGCGGCAGACCTCAGCAGGAGCGCCCGCACGGAGGAATCCCCCGCGGTGGGGTCGGGCACGCGGCGGTGCGCCACGACCCCGGCGGCACCGATCCGCTCGACCACTCGGCGTACCGTCTCACGCTGGGCGCGCGTGCCACGGTGGCCCTGGCCGAGCACATGCACCGTCTGCAGTGAGGCGGCCAGCCGGGCGAAGTTCTCCGGCGACGCTCCCCGGAAGGCGCCCGCCCCGACGTCCGGGTCGCCGAAGGCCAGCACGGCGACGCCCCGGGCTGCGCAGGCCTCCAACAGTTCGATCGCGCCGAGCGTGAGCTCCTGTGCGTCGTCGACGAGCAGAACACGCACCCCGCCGGCGGCCGCGCCCGCGGCTTCGGCGTCGCGGGCTCCGCGGATGAGCCCGACGGCTTCGCGGACGAGCCCCGCGGCGTCGCGATGCGCACCTCGCATCGCCGCCCGCACGTCGAGGTACTCCCGGAAGAACGTCGCCAGCGGATGCCACACCTCCACCCCGTGCCGTCGGGCCAGGCGCTCGAGTGCCGTCGGCTCGACGCCCAGGGTCGTGCATTCGGCGAGGAAGGTGCGAACCTCGGTGCGGAATCCCGCCGTCGCCCGGATCTCGGGCCCGAGCCATTCCGGCCACCCGCGGGGGCGACCGGCTGCCTCGTCCTCGGCGTCACCGTCGAGCAGGTCGCGCAGCAGCTGGTCTTCGTCGCCGCCCGTCAGCAGCTGCGGCGCCTCCCCACCGGAGGCGACCTCGGCGGCGCGCACGATCTGGAACGCGAACGAGGGCACCGAACGGGCGGGAGCACCGGAGGTCGCCCTTCCCGCGGCCAGCGACAGCCGGTCGCGCAGGACCGTCGCGGTCTGCCGGGTGGGCGTGAGGACGAGGATCTCATCCGGGTCGGTGCCCTCGTCCACGAGGCGTCGGAATCTCTCGATGACGGTGAGGGTCTTGCCCGATCCCGGGGCGCCCACCACCACGCCCGAGGCGTCTGCAGGCAGTCGGACCACCGCCGACTGGTCCTGATCGAGGATCGGGGCGGCACCGCCGTCGGCCCCCGCGTCTCCCGGTGCGGGTACCAGCGCGAGAAGGTCGGTCGATGTCACGCTTCGACGCTAACCCGAGGCTCCGACAACCCCTGTCACCACACCGACGGGGCGTTCGCCCAGAGCGTGCCTGACCGCCCTCTCCCCCTCGGCCGGTGTCGTAGAGTTGCCATGCGCATCGAGGTCCGAGCGCGAGAGGAAGGCAGACACGTGGAGATCCGTATCGGTATCGCGAACACCGGCCGCGAGCTCAACTTCGAAACGAGCGAGTCGGCGGCGGACGTGAAGGCGTCGGTGGCAGCCGCGCTCGATGCCGGCGCGACCCACGTGAGCTTCGCCGACAACAAGGGCAACACCTACATCGTCCCCACCGCCGCACTGGCCTACATCGAGGTCGGGACCGAGGAGTCCCGCCGCGTCGGTTTCGTCGCCTGAGGACCCGCGCGTGCAGATCCTCCTGGCCTTCATCGCCGGCGCCGCGATCGGGATCTCGATCCACTTCCTGCTGCAGGGCCGCGACAGCCGCGGGGTGGTGCTCGCGCCGGTGATCGGCGCCGCAGCGTCCGGCATCGTCTGGTCGGCGCTGACCTGGTCGGGCGTGGGGATCGACAATCCATGGATCTGGCTGAGCGCCCTCGTCGCCCCGGCCGTCGTGACCGCTCCGGTCGTGGCCCTGCTCGCCCGCGCACGCGTCGCCGCCGACCGGCGGGAGCGCGAGCGGCTCGGCATCGCCTGAGCGGCGCCCGGGCGGTCCACGCCCGTACCGCGATCGCTCAGGCGGCGAGGCCCATGTCCTCCATGCGGCGCGAGTGCGCCGCCATGAGCGCCGTGAACACCGGTTCGACCCGCTTCTCGTCAGAGGCGGCGAGCGTCGGCGGACGCAGGGCGGCGCGTGCGATCAAGAGGGTGTCACCCACCAGACGCCGGCCCCACATCGCCAGCAGTGAGCGCCATTCGGGGTCGCTCTGGATCGTCTGCACGACCAGGTCGACGATCGCCTGCCGGTCATCGTCGGCGCGGAGGATGCGTGCGACCCGCCGACCGGTCTCGCCGTAGCTGGCGGAGAGGGCGAGATAGAAGTCGTCGAGCATGCCGGCGGTGATGTGCACCGAGAGCATCGTCTCCTCGGGCCTGACCCCGTGTGTGGCTCGACGGAACGCATCCAACGGCTCCCGGAACGGGAGCATGAGCGAGGTGGGGTCCTCGCCGCGGTCGCGGATCAGCGCCACGAGCTCCTCGTGCTTGGTCAGCGCCGCGCCCGCCGCCCGCGAGAGCGATTCCTTCTCGGCCAGCGAGGGGGTCATGGCGATCAGCTCGGAGAGGGTCTCGAAGAAGCCGAGCTGCAGATAGGCCGCCTGACCGAGGAAGGTGGTGACGTCCGGAGCCAGCTCGGCGAAATCCACGCGGCGCGCGTCGCCGAAATCTCCACGCGACCGCAACGACAGGGTCCGAGCGGTGCCACCCTGCCTGCGCCAGAACCAGTTCACCACGCAGGTCACCTTACCGTCGCGGCTCGCCGCGGAAAGGCCCTCGGCGGCCTTCCGGTCGCCGACGGGTATCCTGGGACGCGTTCCGGCATCGGATCGGAACCCCCGCGCCTGCGGTCGACGAAGGGCGTGGATCCATCACGCGGCCCGCGTGCCACCATCCGGGCCCCTTCGACAGACAGGCATGACATCGTGACGACTTTCGCCGAACTCGGCGTGGATCAGGACATCGTCGATGCGCTCTCCGCGCGCGGCATCATCGACTCCTTTCCCATCCAGGAGCAGACCATCCCCCTCGGCCTCCCCGGCCAGGACATCATCGGGCAGGCCAAGACCGGCACCGGGAAGACCTTCGGCTTCGGCATCCCGGTCGTCCAGCGTCTGGGGCTCGATCCCGCACCGGGCGTGAAGGCACTGATCGTGGTCCCGACCCGTGAACTGGCGGTGCAGGTCTACGAGGACATCGACATGCTCACCCGGAACCGCTCGACCTCGGTCGTGGCGATCTACGGCGGCAAGGCCTACGAGGGCCAGATCGAGCAGCTCCAGGCGGGCGCGCAGATCGTCGTGGGAACCCCGGGCCGACTGATCGACCTCGCCGGTCAGCGCCTCCTCGATCTCTCCGGCGCGACCGAGGTCGTCCTCGACGAGGCCGACAAGATGCTCGATCTCGGCTTCCTCCCCGACATCGAGAAGATCTTCCAGAAGCTTCCCGCCGTGCGGCACACCCAGCTCTTCTCGGCCACGATGCCCGGGCCGATCGTGACCCTCGCGCGTCGATTCATGTCGAACCCGATCCACATCCGGGCGAACGATCCCGACGAGGGGCTCACGCAGGCGAACATCAACCACCTCGTGTATCGCGCGCACTCGCTCGACAAGGACGAGGTCATCGCCCGCATCCTGCAGGCCGAAGGACGCGGCAAGACGGTGATCTTCACCCGCACCAAGCGCGCCGCGCAGCGGCTCGTCGACGAGCTCGGCGACCGGGGCTTCTCGGTGGTGGCGGTCCACGGCGACATGAGCCAGGAGGCCCGGGAAAGGTCGATGGCGGCGTTCAAGGCGGGAAAGAAGGAGATCCTCATCGCCACCGACGTGGCTGCCCGCGGCATCGACGTCGACGACGTCACCCACGTCATCAACCACACGATCCCCGACGACGAGAAGACCTACCTGCACCGTGCGGGGCGCACCGGCCGCGCCGGCAAGACAGGCATCGCCGTCACCTTCGTGGACTGGGAAGACCTGCACAAGTGGGCGCTGATCAACCGTGCGCTGGAGTTCGGTCAGCCCGAGCCCCTCGAGACCTATTCCTCCAGCCCTCATCTGTTCGAGGACCTCGGCATCCCCGCCGGCGTGCGCGGCCGGCTCACCACCGCCCCGCGCGCCGAGACGACGAAGACCTCCGGCGCCGCGTCCGATCGTTCGGCGCGCGCCGATGCGCCCCGCCGCCGCCGTCGGCGGAGTGAAGCCACGGCATCGCCCGACGCCGCGAGCGTGCAGGCCGAGCACGGCGCGGCAAGCGCGGCCGAGACCGCCGGCCAGGGCACGCACGACGGCGGCGGAAAGGAACACCACGACGGCAACGCCGCCCCGGCACGCCGTCGGCGCCGCCGCCGGGCTCCCCGCACCGGCGGCGCACCCACGGTCGGCTGACAACGTCCCGACGGTGAGCCCGTTCGAGCGATATGGTGAGCCAGACGCCGCAGGATGCGGCGTGTCACCTCGCTAAGAAAGGCACGACCGTGCGCTTCACCGACGTCATCGAGTACCAGGGATTCTGGGGATCGTTCTGGGACCTGATCTGGTGGTTCCTCTGGGCCTTCGCCTTCATCGCCTACCTGTTCGCGCTGTTCGCGATCATCGGCGACCTCTTCCGCGACCACAAGATGAAGGGGTGGGCCAAAGCGATCTGGATCGTCTTCCTCATCTTCGTCCCCTTCCTGACGGCCCTGGTCTATCTGATCGCACGCGGCGGCGGCATGGCCGAGCGCAGCGCCGCCCAGGTGCGTGCCATGCAGAAGGCGCAGGACGAGTACATCAAGTCCGTCGCCGGCACCTCGGCTCATCCGAGCCCGGCCGATGAGATCGCCAAGGCGAAGGCCCTGCTGGATGCGGGGACCATCACCCCGGAGGAATACGAGCGCCTCAAGGCCCGCGTCATCTCCTGACCGCAGCGGAGCGCCGCTCCGTCCTGGTCACCCCAGGACGGGGCTGCTTCCTCTCCCCAGCGCGATGATCCGCTCGATCATCGCCGTCTCGGTGCTGTTCTCTCCGGGGACATTGGGCTTTCCCTGCCCGTGGTAGTCGCTGGAGCCGGTGACGATGAGATCCCGCTCGTCCACGATCCGGCGCAGCTGACGAACCTGGTCGGCCATGTTCTCCCGGTGGCGCAGCTCCAGCCCCGCCAGGCCTGCGTCGAGCATCCGCTGCATCACCCCGTGCGGCAGCATCCCGCGTCCGGCCGGGTGTGCCACCACAGCCACACCGCCCGCCCCGGCGATCCGCTCGACGGCGGTGACCGGATCAGGCGCGTAGAGCGCGACGTAGTAGTCGCCTCCGGGGTGCAGGATGCGCGAGAAGGCCTCGGTGCGGTCGCGCACGTATCCGCGCGCGATGAGGGCGTCGGCGATGTGCGGTCGCCCCACGGTGGCTCCGTCGGCGGTCTGGGCCAGGATGTCACTCCAGTCCAGATCGAAGTCGGCGCTGATGCGCTCGGCCATCTCCTGCGCGCGGTCCATGCGCGAGGAGCGGATGCGGTCGGTGAGGACACGCAGCTGCGCGTCATCCGGATCGAAGAGGTAGGCCAGGATGTGCACGCTCCGCCACTGGTACTTGGCCGACAGCTCCATCCCCGGCAGGAACGTCACCCCCAGCGCAGACGCGGCGTCGGCGGCCTCACTCCAGCCCGCCGTGGTGTCGTGGTCTGTCAGCGCAGCCGTCCGCATCCCATGCCGGTGTGCGGCGGCCATCACCTCGGCCGGCGTCTCGGTGCCGTCGGAGTAGACGGAGTGCAGGTGCAGATCCCCCGGGCCCTGGGGTCCGCGAGAGGGGTGCATCCTCCCACGCTACCGTCGGCCGCAGGGCACGGGCCGCCACGGCGCCCCCCGGCGTCGGGCAGACGGATCTTTCAGACTCATCGCATAGTGTCGCGATGTGCTTCGCCTGGTCGGGATCCTGCTTGCCGTGGTGGCGGCGATCGCCGCCGCGGTCCTGACGTGGCCGTCGTTCTTCCGGCTCGACCGCACCTTCCCGGTGGCCCAGATCGTCTCCTTCCGCCCCCTCCTCGTCGTGGTGTTCGCCGCTGCGGCGATCCTCTTCCTCCTCGTGGCGATCATCCGGCCGATGCGGGCCCTCGCGCTGAGCCTCGCCCTCATCTGCGTCGCAGCATCGGCGGTGAGTCTCACCACCGTGCTCGGCCGTGGCATCGGCGCCGAGACCCTCCCGGAGAAGGGCGAGGGCAGCATCCGGGTCATGACGTGGAACACCGCCGGAGAGGCGACGACAGCCGAGAGCATCGCGCGGGTCGCCGTGGCGATGGATGCCGACGTCGTCACCCTCCCCGAGACGACCATCGAGACCGGAGAGCAGGTCGCGATCGCGATGCGCGAGCTCGGGCATCCGATGTGGGCGCACCACACCGAGTACTTCGCCGGCGAGGGATGGGACGCGCACTCCACCACCCTGCTCATCACTCCCGAGCTCGGCGACTACAGCGTGATCGAGTCGTCGGTCAACGGCACGACGAACACCTCCACGCTGCCGAGCGCGGTGGCGATGCCGGTCGACGGCGAGGGGCCCATCGTCGTCGCCGCGCACGCCGTGGCCCCTCGCCAGGAGTACATGGACCAGTGGCGCACCGACCTGCAGTGGTTGGCCGATCAGTGCGCCGATCAGAACGTCATCATGGCGGGCGACTTCAACGCCACCCTCGATCACATGGGTGGACTGGGCGTGGACGGGGGTGACATGGGTCGGTGCCGTGACGTGGCCAGTCGCACCGGCAACGGCTCGGTGGGAACGTGGTCCACGTCGGTGCCGGCGCTGCTGGGAACGAGCATCGACCACGTGATGGTCTCCCCGCAGTGGACGCCGACGGCGTCCGTGGTGCTGCGCACCATGGACGACTCCGGCAGCGACCATCGTCCCCTGATCGTGCAGCTCGACCCTGCGAGCTGAGACGCGGACCGGGCGATTCCCGATCGGATGCCGCGGCGGAGTGCGACACTGGAGGGATGAGCACCTCCGGCGACACCACCTCGAACACGACCACCAATCGCCGTCAGCCGTTCCCCCAGGGCTTCCTCGACAGCATCTCCTCGGGGTGGGCCGAGCGGCCCGACTCCCTCCCGCCGCGGCGGCCTCAGGCGCAGTACGCCGCGGCGCGGCGCGAGCGACTGTCGGCAGCCTTCCCCGGGCGTCGTCTGGTGATCCCCGCGGGGGAGATGAAGCAGCGCAGCAACGACACCGACTTCCCCTTCCGCGCCCACTCGGCGTTCTCCCACCTGACCGGCTGGGGCTCGGACTCCGAACCGGGTGCGGTGCTGGTGATGGATCCTCTGCCCGAGGGCGGCCACCGCGCCACTCTGTACTTCCGTGAGCGCGCCGACCGCACGACGGCGGAGTTCTACGCCGACGCGTCGATCGGCGAGTTCTGGATCGGACCGCGGCCCGCTCTCGCCGGCGTCGCTGCAGACCTGGGCCTCGATACCCGCCATGTGGACGACTTCCTGACGGCCGACGGAGACCTGCTTCTCGACGTCGACGCCGAGCTGACCCGCGCGGTCTCCGAGCTCCGCCTGGTCAAGGATGCCTTCGAGGTCGAGCAGATGCGCCTGGCGGTGGCGGCGACCGCCCGCGGGTTCGACGACATCGTGGCCGAACTCCCCCGTGTGCTCGCCCATCCGCGCGGAGAGCGCGTGGTGGAGGGGGTCTTCCACCTGAGAGCACGCACCGACGGGAACGGGGAGGGCTACGACACGATCGCGGCGTCGGGTCCCCACGCCTGCTACCTGCACTGGACCCGCAACGACGGAACGGTCGCCCCCGGCGACCTCATCCTCATCGACGCCGGGGTCGAGGTCGACAGCCTCTACACCGCCGACATCACCCGGACGATCCCGGTGAGCGGACGATTCACCGATGTCCAGCGGCGGGTGTACGAGACCGTCCGGGAAGCCGCCGACGCCGCGTTCTCCGCGGCACGCCCCGGGGTGAGCTTCCGCTCCGTCCACGAAGCGGCGATGAGAGTGATCGCACAGCGGACGGCCGAGTGGGGCCTTCTCCCGGTGACCGCCGAGGAGGCTCTCGACGCCGATCGCGGCGGACAGCACCGCCGGTACATGGTGCACGGCACCAGCCATCACCTCGGGATCGACGTGCACGATTGCGCCCAGGCGCGCCGGGAGATGTACTACGACGGCATCCTCGAACCGGGAATGGTCTTCACGATCGAGCCGGGTCTGTACTTCCAGATCGACGACCTCACCGTTCCGGAGGAGTACCGAGGCATCGGCGTCCGCATCGAGGACGACGTCCTCATGACCGCGGACGGCCCCGAGAACCTGTCTGCCTCGATCCCGCGGACCGCCGACGAGGTCGAGGAGTGGATCGCCCGGCACGCCTCGACCGCTCCGACCGCCCTGTGACCTTCACCCCTCCCGCCCCGTTCACCACCCGGCCGACGCTTGCGGGAACCTTCGGGATGGCGGCCTCCACGCACTGGATCGCCACCGCATCGGCACAGTCCGTTCTCGAGCGCGGCGGCAACGCGTTCGACGCGGCGGTGGCCGGCGCGTTCGTGCTGCACGTGGTCGAGCCGCACCTGAACGGACCCGGCGGTGATCTCGTCGGCGTCTTCGCCACCGCCGAAGATCCGACCCCCGTCGTGCTGATGGGTCAGGGTCCGGCGCCGGCGCGCGCCAGCATCGCCCACTACACCGCTGAGGGGCTCGATCTCGTGCCCGGGGCAGGAGGCCTGGCCGCCGCGGTCCCCGGAGCTGTCGACGCCTGGCTCGTCCTGCTGCGCGACCACGGCACATGGGAGCTGTCCGAGGTGCTGTCCTATGCGATCGGCTACGCGCGCGACGGACACCCGTTGATCGCCCAGGCGGCCGCCACGATCGCACGGGTCGCCGATCTCTTCCGTGACGATTGGACGAGTTCGGCCGACCTGTGGATGCCGGGGGGTGAACCCCCGCGCGCGGGCGACGTCGTGCGCAATCCGGCCTACGCGTCGGTGCTCGAAGGTCTCGTGCACGCCGCGGGCCCCGTGCGCGACGAGGGTGGGGTCGGTCGGGCGGCGCGTATCGACGCCGCGCGCCGCGAATGGCGCGAAGGGTTCGTCGCCGACGAGGCCGCGACCTTCCTGCGCACACCCCACCGGCACTCCGGCGGGGGGATGCACTCCGCGGTCATCGACGCATCCGACTTCGCAGCCTTCGAGGCGGGATACGAACCGGCCCTCACCCGCGATTTCCGCGGTGTGACGATCGCCAAGGCAGGCGCGTGGACGCAGGGTCCGGCACTCGTGCAGACGCTGGCACTCCTCGAACCCTTGATCGACGACCTGCTCGACCCCTCCACCGAGCGCGGCGCGCACACCATCCTGGAGGCCCAGAAGCTCGCCTTCGCCGACCGCGAAGCGTGGTTCGGAGACGCGTCCGACGCCGGCGCGATCACCGGTCTGTTCGACGAGGATTATCTCGCTGCGCGTCGGGATCTCATCGGTGAGGAGGCGGCCACGACCTTTCGACCCGGGCGTCTGAGCGGGGCCGAACCCTGGACACCGCCGCTGCGGACCGCCTACGACCGCGCCGGCGGCGCAGGAACCGGTGAGCCGACTGTCGACCGTCGTGGTCAGACCCGGGGCGACACCTGCCACATCGACGTCGCCGACCGCTGGGGCAACATCATCTCGGTGACGCCCTCCGGCGGATGGCTGCAGTCCTCCCCCACGATCCCCGCGCTCGGCTTCTGCCTCGGCACGCGACTGCAGATGACCTGGCTCGAACCCGGCCACCCCTCCTCACTCGAGCCGGGTCGGCGCCCCCGGACCACTCTGACACCGACACTGACACTCCGCGACGGGCGACCCTGGTTCGCCATGGGCTCACCGGGCGGCGACCAGCAGGATCAGTGGCAGCTGCTCGCCCTGCTGCGCATGATCGTCGGCGGCTATCGCGCGCAGGAGGCCATCGACGCCCCCGCACTGCATTCCACCGCGCTGCCCGAATCGTTCTGGCCCCGCACGTGGACTCCCGCCGGAGCAGTGGTGGAGGATCGACTCGGCGACGCGGTGATCGGCGGTCTCGAGCGGCGCGGTCACGTCGTCACCCGTGCCGGGGACTGGTCGCTCGGTCGTGTCTCGGCCGTCGGCCGCGAGGCGTCGGAAGGCTCGGACGCGACTCTGCTGTGGGCCGCCGCCAACCCCCGGGGCATGCAGGGTTACGCCGCCGGTCGCTGATCCGACCGCTGTCTCAGCCACGTCGCGATCAGGTCTCCGAGCTCGCCGCCGATCGCCTGCGCGGGACGCCGATGCCCGGCGATCTCGAAGGAGTGATCCCCCCCGGGAATCCAGGTCAGGGTCGCCTCGCGGCATCCGGCGACCACGCGCTCCCACGCATCGGCGGGGTGGACGAAGGGGTCGCGGGTGCCCGACAGGAACAGCTGAGGCGGTGAGATGTCGGGAAGGTGGCCGGCACGCTCCTTCTCCGGCTCACCGGGCGGGTGGAGGGGGTAGCCGAGGTAGACCAGGGCGGCGGGGTGGATCATGCCCGCCGCGGCAGCCAGCGACGCCATCCGACCGCCGTACGACTTCCCCGCGGCGAAGAGGGGCACCTCCGGGCACCAGCCCGAGAGAGCCGCCATCGCCGCGGACCAGGTCGCCGTCGCGTGCGCGACCGGACCCGGCATGCGACGCCCGGCTTCGCGGTAGGGGAAGGCGAAGCGCACCACGCCGAGGCCCTGACGCGCCAGCGCGTCGGCGACGCCGATGAGGAAGGGATGCTCGGGCCCCGCTCCCGCGCCGTGAGCCAGTGCCACGCCACCCCAGGGCGCCTCGGGGAGCGTCACGAAGGCCGTCACGTCGACGGTGCCGCGCGGAAGCTCGACCCCGATGCGTTCGGCGCGCGTCAGCGTCATCTCGGCTCGGACGCAGAGCCCTCGTCGGCATCTCGTCCGGACGACACGGGAGGCGCCACCCGTTCGCCGTAGCGGGGAGGCTCGGCATCAGCGGGCGTCGCGGCGCCCGACCCGGCATCCGCCGTCTCACCGGTCCCCGGCCCGGCCGGAGCCGCGGGGGCGACCGCGGCCGCGTCGACCGGTTCGGCGGCCGGCGCGGGCGAGTGCGCACGCGGACCCAGCACGCCGCGTGCCTTCGCGACGTCGGACGCGCTGACAGTGACGTCGTAGCGTTCGGCGATCACCTGCATGACGGAGGCGAAATCGCGCCGGCGGCGCACAAGCGAATAGGTGATGAGGCTCAGGAGCATGCCGATGGCGATGCCGACGAATAGCACGCCGACGAAGGCCTGGATCGGGACGGAGGGAGACCCGAGGACGAGGATCGCGGAGAACAGCATGCCCAGCAGCAGACCGTTGATGGCGCCCGATCGCGCCGCCTCGGCATATCCCAGCCGCCCGGTGACGCGTTCGACCGAGCGCAGGTCGTGGCCGACGATCGCGATGTCGCGGGCGGGGATCTCCGCCGCGATCAGGGTCGAGACGGCCTTCTGGGCTGCTTCGTACGTCGGGAAGCTCGCGATGGCCTGACCCGGTTCCCCCAAACCCTGCGGCAGGCGCCCTCCACCCATCATGCTCATCTCATCATCCTCCCACGCGCGACTACGCTTGACCCGTGAGCACGCAGAGGGTTTTCGTCGCGCGCCTGGCGGGGTGCTCCGTCTTCGACCCCACCGGCGATCGCCTGGGCAAGGTCCGCGATGTCGTGGTGATCTATCGGAAGGACGATCCGCCCCGCGTCATCGGACTCGTGGTCGAGATCCCGGGCCGGCGGAACGTCTTCCTCTCGATTAACCGGGTCACCTCCATCGCCACCGGGCAGGTCATCACGACCGGTCTGATCAATGTGCGGAAGTTCCAGCAGCGCGGCGGCGAGGTGCGCGTGATGTCGGAGCTGCTGGGCCGCAAGGTCTACTTCCGCGACGGTTCGGGTCACGCGGTGATCGAGGATGTGGCGATCGAGCGGAACCGGCTCGGCGAATGGGACGTCGGCCAGCTGTTCCTCCGCAAGCCCAAGACCAGCGCCTCGCCGTTCGCCAAGGGGCCGACCACCTTCTCGTCGTGGGCCGACGTCCGCGAGGATCACACCTCCGGCGAGGCGCAGTCCGCGGAGCAGCTCGTCGCGACCTACTCCGAGCTCAAACCCGCCGACCTCGCCAACACCCTTCTCGACCTTCCCGATGACCGACTGCTCGAGGTCGCCGAGGAGCTCTCCGACGAGCGCCTCGCCGACGCGCTGGAGGAGATGCCCGAGGACGAGCAGGTCCACATCCTCGAGCAGCTCGGCGACGAGCGCGCTGCGCACATCCTCGACAACATGGAACCCGACGACGCCGCCGATCTCCTGGGGCAGCTTCCCGAGGAGCGTCTGGAGGAGCTCCTCGAGCTGATGGAACCCGAAGAGGCCGAGGACGTCCGCGAACTGCTGAAGTACCTGCCCGACTCCGCGGGCGGACTCATGACCAGCGAGCCGATCGTGCTCTCCGCCGACGCGACCGTCGCCGAGGCCCTCGCCCTCATCCGGCGTCACGAGCTGCATCCGGCCCTCGCCGCGGCGGTCTTCGTCACCCTGCCGCCCTATGAGACGCCGACGGGCCGCCTGCTCGGAACCGTGCATTTTCAACGGATGCTGCGCTATCCGCCCCACGAACGACTCGGCACCATCATCGACGACACCCTCGATCCCGTCCCGGTGACCGCATCGGCCGCCGAGGTCGCACGCATGCTGGCCAGCTACAACCTCGTCTCGCTGCCGGTCGTGGATCGGGCGCACCGGCTCGTCGGCGCCGTCAGCGTCGACGACGTGCTGGACTACCTCCTCCCCGAGGACTGGCGCTCGCATGACGGCGACGACGGCGCCCGACCTCCGCTCACCGCCGCCCCGGCGGCGCGCCAGACGGGGCGGCGCTGATGGCGCGCGGCAATCGCGGCGCCGTGTCGCTGGACGCCCCGCGGGGACGGTCCGGGGTTCTCAGCCGCACCCCGCAGCCCTCACGCGACCGATTCGGGCGATTCACCGAGTGGATCGCCCGCAACATGGGCACGCCGGTGTTCCTGCTCGGCCTGACGCTCTTCTGCGTCAGCTGGATCGCCTGGAACACGCTCATGCCGATCTGGCTGCGGTTCGATTCCGCGGAGTTCGGGTTCACCGCCCTGACCCTCGTCCTCTCGCTGCAGGCGTCGTACGCCGCGCCTCTCATCCTGCTCGCGCAGAACCGTCAGGACGACCGCGACCGGGTGCAGATCGAGCAGGACCGTCAGCGCGCTGAGCGGAACCTCGCCGACACCGAGTACCTCGCCCGTGAGATCGTGGCCCTGCGGATGACACTGCGCGATTTCTCCGACGAGGTGGTCACGAAGGACACCCTCCGGAGCGAGCTGCGAGCGCTGCTGGAGGACCTGGACCAGCGACGCGACGCCCCCGGCGAGCGGCCGTGAGCGACGCCGCGTTGACCTCGGCCGTCGCCGACGCCGTCGGCGCGGTGACCGACCCCGAACTCCGGCGTCCGCTCTCCGAGCTGCAGATGGTCAAGGACGTCCGCACCGCCGACGGGGTCGCCCACGTCGCCATCGCGCTGACGATCGTCGGCTGCCCCGCGTCCGATCGCATCGAATCCGACGTGCGCCGCGCCGCGGCATCCGTCCCCGGCATCCACGACGTCGACGTCACCCTCGGCGTGATGACCGCCGATGAGCGGGCAGCGCTCACCGAGCGCCTCCGCGGAGGCCGCGCGCGTCGCGAGATGCCCTTCGGACCCGGCTCCCTCACCCGGGTCATCGCGGTCACGAGCGGCAAGGGGGGCGTCGGCAAGTCGACGCTCACCGCCAACCTCGCCGTCGCCCTTGCGGCATCCGGCCTGTCGGTCGGTCTCGTCGACGCCGACGTCCACGGCTTCTCGATCCCCGGACTGCTGGGCTTGGTCTCCGAGGACGGATCCGTCCCGCAGCCCACCCGGATCGACGACCTCATGATCCCCCCGATCGCGCACGGCGTGAAGGTCGTCTCGATCGGGATGTTCCTGCGACGCGGTCCCGAGGACGCCCCGCTCGGCGCGGTCGCGTGGCGCGGGCCGATGCTCCATCGCACGGTGCAGCAATTCCTCACCGACGTGTGGTTCGGCGACCTCGACATCCTGCTGCTGGACATGCCGCCCGGCACGGGTGACATCGCCATCTCGGTCGGCCAGCTCCTCCCCGACGCCGAGGTCCTGGTGACCACCACCCCGCAGTCGGCAGCAGCCGATGTCGCCGTGCGCAGCGGACTGGTCGCCCGGCAGACCGGTCAGCGAGTCGTGGGCGTGGTCGAGACCATGGCGCCGATGACGCTCCCCGACGGAACAACCCTCGACCTCTTCGGGTCCGGAGGGGGGGAAGCGGTCGCCCGCGCCCTGTCGACACCTGACGAGCAGGTCGATCTTCTCGCTTCGATCCCGCTGAGTCCTGCTCTGCGCGCAGACGGTGACGCCGGAACGCCGATCGTCCTGGCACACCCGGACGACCCGGCCGCGCGAGCGATGACCGACCTCGCCGCGCGGCTGGCACGCTCGCCGCGGGGGTTGTCGGGCCGCGCACTCCCCCTGCGCACCCGCTGAGCCCGATCGGGCCCGCAGCCACGCCGACGGGCGTCAGGTGGCTTCGCTATCGAAGGGCGGCTGCTCGCCGGCGGCGAGCGACGTCTTGCGCGCGGGCGCGGCTTCCATCGCCGTCACGACTGACGCGGCCTGTGCCGCGCGGACGGTGGCCACGGGCGCGTCGTCGAGAAGTGCCTCCCGGATGATGCGACGGGGATCGTACTGGCGGGGGTCCAACGACCGCCAGTCGACGTCGTCGAAATCCGACCCCATCTCGTCGCGCACCCGCGTCTTCGCCCCCTGGAGGAAGTCGCGGGTACGGCGGGTGAACCGGGCCAGCGACTCGGCGTAGCGGGGCAGCCGTTCGGGGCCGATGAGCAGAGCGGCGATCACGCCGATCAGCAGAAGCTTCTCGATCGTGATCCCGAAGAACATGCGTCCAGATTACCGCCGCGCCTGAGGAGTCAGCCCGCAGGATCACCGTAGGCTGAGGCGGCAGGCCGGCAGGAAGGACGAGCGCATGGGCGAACACGACGCGAACCACCGTTTCGCCGACGAAGCGACTCCCGAACCCGACCACATCGCCCGCGCGAGAGCCCATGCCCTCGAGCTCGGCGCCGCGCCGATCAGCGCCGCTGTGGGCGCGCAGTGCGCGCTCATCGCCGCGTCGTCCCGCGCTCTGAACATCGTCGAGATCGGTACCGGGGGCGGAGTCTCGGGTCTGTGGCTCCTCCACGGATCGCCGCGGGCGACCCTCACGACGATCGACAACGAGCCCGAGCACCTGGGTGCGGCCCGCCAGGCCTTCGCCGAGGCGCGCATCCCCGCGGCCCGCGCACGCTTCATCACCGGTCGAGCCTCCGACGTGCTCCCCCGCATGAACGAGGCGTCCTACGACATCGTCCTCATCGACGCCGATCCCGACGGCGTCCTGGAATACGTCGAACACGGGCTGCGCCTGGCCCGCACCGGCGGCACGGTACTGGTGCCCCGGGTCCTTCGCGGCGGCGCCGTCGCCGATCCGGTGCGCCGCGACGCCGTGACCACCGCCTACCGATCGCTCATTCAGGAGACGTTGGCCTCCTCCGCCGTGATCGGCGCGCTCTCCATCGTCGGAGAGAGCCTCCTGCAGCTCACCACCGTCGGCTCGGACGCCTGACCAGACGCCGACGGCCCCGGGTCAAACGGAAACGACCGGTCCGAGGACCGGTCGTTTCACTCAGAATCTGTGGCGAAGGCTCAGGCGCCGACGACCTCGCCGAGGACGTCGTAGAGCTCCTTCGCTTCCGCGTCGTTGACGGAGACCACCAGACGGCCACCGCCTTCCAGCGGGACACGCACGATGATGAGGCGTCCTTCCTTCACGGCCTCCATCGGCCCATCCCCGGTTCGCGGCTTCATGGCTGCCATCGCGGCTCCCTTTCGTCGTCGGTATATCAGTCGAGTTTATCGGGTGCACCGCGTGCCGCGGCATCACCCCGTGCCCGTGCCGTGGATCGCTCAGGGGATCTGCCAGAACGAGGTGCCGAGTCCGTACATGTTCCAGATCCACCACCACTGACCGACCACGCACAGCACCAGGACCGATCCCCGCCAGACCGGATGGCGAGGCGTCGCGAAGGCCCCCCACAGAGGCGAGAGGGGGAACAGCAGCCGGAAGACGCTGGACTGAGGGAAGAAGACCGCCAGCAGGTACACCAGGTAGCTCGCCGCCCAGAGCCGCACCTCGATTCCGAGGCGCGCCACGTGCGGCTCGAAAAGCAGAAGGCCGCCGACCACGACCACTCCGAGCCCCAGGACGACGAATCCGAGCCACGCGGGCAGGCCCCACGCGACGAACCAGAACTGCGCCGCCTGCGCCCATCCTTCGAACGGAAGGAATCCGCCGGTGTCCCCCACCCATACCCGCCGCCAGGCCAGCTCGGTGTCCAGATACGCCGTGGGATCGGCGGTGACGGCGCCGGCGATGAACGTCCATGAGAACCCGGTGGCCGTGGCCAGCGCCCCGAGCGCGAGGATGTGCACGATCTCCACCCTGCGCAGCGGCTCGCTCCGCCGCGTGGCGAGACGCCAGATCCCGTAGAGCCCGAACAGCAACGCCACAGCGAGGACTCCGGGGCGGGTGTACGCCATCAGCACCACCGCCGGGTAGATCCAGCCGTATCGACGAGTCTGCAGACCCCGCAGGATCCACAGCAGGAGGAGAAGGAACAGCGTCTCGGCGTAGGCGACCTGGAACATCGCCGCGAGAGGTGCGAACGCGAAGAAGGCTACGGCCCACATCGCGGCGATCCGACCGATGCGCTCGCGCAGCAGCATCCACATGAGAACGCAACAGCCGTAGCCGGCGGCGAGGGCGACGAGGACCCCGCCCGCCCCCCACGCTCCCAGGGGCGCGCCCACCACTCGCGCCAGCAGGGCGAACACGGGCATGAAGGCCCAGGCGTTCTCCCCGACCGTGCCCTCGTCGTCGCGCGGCAGCTGGGCGGGATACCCTTCGACGGCGATCAACCAGTACCACTGCGCATCCCACCCGACGATGTAGTCGGCCAGGCCCGCACCCGGGCCGAAGCGGCTGCCCGCGGGAGCCCACGCCGAGGTGAGGAGGAAGAGGCTGGTGGTCACCCCCCTCGCAGCGATGTAGAGGAGGAGGATGAAGAGCGCCGGATGACGGAACAGCACCGCCCCGGTGCGACGCCCGGTGAGCGAGGCGGTCAGTCCGCCAGCCACGCCCGGAGCCCGCGCTCGACGTCCTCGATCTGCGCGAGCGCAACCCGCTCCTCGTCGTGGTGCGCAAGGTGCGGATCACCGGGCCCGTAGTTGACCGCGGGCACTCCGAGGGCCGAGAAGCGCGCGACGTCGGTCCAGCCGTACTTGGGGCGGGGCTGGCCGCCGACAGCGTCGACGAACTCCTGCGCGAGCGGTGCGTCCAGCCCCGGTCGGGCCCCCTCGGCCAGATCGACGACCTCGACATCGAATCCCGCGAAGACGTCGCGGACGTGTCTCTCGGCCTCCTCACCGCTGCGGCTGGGGGCGAAGCGGTAGTTCACCTCGATCTCGCAGGCGTCGGGGATGACATTGCCGGCGATGCCGCCGTGGATGCGGACGGCGTTCAACCCCTCGCGATAGACCAGCCCGTCGACGGTGACATCGCGCGGACGGTACTCGGCGAGCCGCGCCAGTGCGGGCGCCGCGGCGTGGATGGCGTTGACCCCCACCCAGGCCCGCGCGCTGTGGGCCCGCACGCCCGAGGTGCGCACGATGGCGCGGAGATTGCCGTTGCAGCCACCCTCGACGGTTCCGTTGGACGGTTCGCCGAGGATGGCGAAGTCGCCGGCGAACAGATCGGGGCGCGTCCGAGCGAGGCGGGTCAGGCCGTTGAGATCGGCGTCGACCTCCTCATGGTCGTACCACATCCACGTGAGGTCCACGCGGGGCGCGGTCAATTCGGCGGCGAGCTTGAGCTGCACCGCGACGCCCGCCTTCATGTCGACCGTCCCGCGGCCCCACAGGAAGGCCTCACCGTCGACGTCGACGTCGCGGGTGGGCACGTTGGCATTGATCGGCACGGTGTCGATGTGCCCGGCGATCACGACCCGCTGAGCCCTTCCGAGATTCGTCCGCGCCACGATGGTGTCGCCGTCGCGGTAGATCTCCAGGTGAGGGAGGTCCGTGATCGCCGCGAAGATCGCATCGGCCAGCGGAGTCTCCTCACCGGAGACGCTGGGGATGTCGCAGATGGTCCGGGTGAGATCCACGGATGACGCGGACAGATCGATCGCGGGCACGCCCTGGAGTCTACCCAGCGCGCACGAGCCCGACTGTCTGGTGGTCGGCTCCGGTTCGCTACCGTGGAGGTATGAGTGAAGACCGCTGGGTGTGGGGCGTAGGGCTGTCGACGATCGCCGAGAACGGCACGGCTCTGGATGCCTGGTTCCCCGAGCCGCGCGTCGGGCGGCTCCCCACCGGCTTCGATCCGGCGCTGGCACCTTCGGACATCGAGCGTCACGCCGTCCCCGACCCCCGTCGGGCCGTCGACATCGACGTCGTCGCGCTCGAGATCGATCTCGACCACCCGCCCACCTCCACGGCGGACGCGTATCTGCGCCTGCACGCGCTGTCGCACCGCCTCGTCGCGCCCAACGACCTGAACCTCGACGGCATCTTCGGCCAGCTTCCGAACGTCGCCTGGACGACGGCCGGGCCCATGCATCCCGACGACCTCACGCGACTGCGTCCGTTCCTCACCCGCGACGGAATCCAGGTTCAAGGACTGGACAAATTCCCGCGACTGCTCGACTACGTCACGCCGACCGGGGTCCGCATCGCCGATGCGTCGAGAGTGCGTCTGGGCGCCTACCTCTCCCCCGGCACCACGGTCATGCACGAGGGCTTCGTCAACTTCAACGCCGGCACGCTCGGCGCATCGATGGTCGAGGGCAGGATCTCGCAGGGCGTGATCGTGGGCGACGGGAGCGACATCGGCGGCGGCGCCTCGATCATGGGGACGCTTTCGGGCGGCGGTTCGCACCGCATCTCCGTCGGCAGACGAACGCTCCTGGGGGCCAACGCCGGAATCGGCATCTCCCTCGGTGACGACTGCGTCGTCGAGGCGGGCCTCTACGTCACCGCCGGCACCAAGGTCGTGCTCGCCGACGAGCCCGTGCACGCCGACGGAACGCAGCCCCTCGCGAAGGGCGCCGAGCTGTCGGGCCGCAACGGCCTGCTCTTCCGCCGCAACTCGCTCACCGGCGCCGTCGAGGCGGTGCGCCGGGCCGGGGTGGGCGTCACCCTCAACGAGTCGCTGCACGCCTAAGGAAGCCGAGATGGCACGCCGGATCCCACGGGAACTGTACGAGAACGAGCTCGCCCGGCTGCAGGCGCGGCTGGTCGAGATGCAGGCATGGGTGCAGGCCACCGGCGCCCGCATCGTGGTGATCTTCGAGGGCCGGGATGCGGCGGGCAAAGGCTCGACGATCAAGCGGGTGTCGGAATACCTCAACCCCCGCGTCACGCGGATCGTCGCCCTGCCCGCTCCCACCGACCGCGAGAGGACCCAGTGGTACTTCCAGCGGTACATCACCCACCTGCCCGCGGCCGGTGAGATCGTGCTGATGGACCGCTCCTGGTACAACCGGGCCGGTGTGGAGCACGTGATGGGCTACTGCACCAATGCCGAGTACCACCGGTTCCTGCACCAGGCGCCGATCTTCGAGCGGATGCTGGCGGAAGACGGCATCCTGCTGCTGAAGTACTGGTTCAGCGTCTCGGACGTGGAGCAGGAGCGCCGCTTCCGCTCGCGGGCGAAGGACCCGATGCGCCGCTGGAAGCTCAGCCCCAACGATGTGCTGTCGATCACCAGATGGGAGGACTACTCCCGCGCGAAGGACACGATGTTCGTGCACACCGACATCCCCGAGGCGCCGTGGTTCGAGGTGGACAACGAGGACAAGCGCCGCGGCCGGCTCAACATGATCGCGCACCTGCTGTCGCAGGTCCCGTACCGCGATATCGAGCGTCCTGTCATCGAGATCCCCGAGCGACCCGCCTCCGGCGGGTACGAGCGCCCACCGCGCAACCTCGAGAACGACGTGCCCGACCACGCGGGCGAGATGCTGCGACGCATCCACGCCGGGGAGAAGCTCCCGCCGCTGCCCCTGCTGGAATGATGCGGAGTGGAGTGAGTGACGCGGGCGGCTCAGACCTCGCCGGGATAATTCCGTTCCACGGCCCCGGTGTACAGCTGCTGCGGACGGCCGATCTTGGTCTGCGGGTCCTGCTGCATCTCGCGCCAGTGCGCCAGCCAACCGGGAAGGCGGCCGATGGCGAACAGCACGGTGAACATGCGGGTGGGGAAACCCATCGCCTTGTAGATCACGCCCGTGTAGAAGTCCACGTTCGGGTAGAGGCGACGCTCCTTGAAGTAGTCGTCCTCGAGCGCGATCGTCTCGAGCTCCTTCGCGAGGTCCAGCAGCGGATCGCTGACGCCCAGCGCCTCGAGGACCTCGTCGGCCGATTCCTTCACGAGCTTGGCGCGCGGGTCGTAATTCTTGTAGACGCGGTGCCCGAAGCCCATGAGCTTCACCCCGTCCTCCTTGTTCTTCACGCGCTCGACGAAGCGACGCACGCCCTCGCCCGAGTCGCGGATGCGTCCGAGCATCTCCAGCACGGCCTCGTTCGCTCCGCCGTGCAGCGGACCGTACAGCGCGTTGATGCCCGCTGAGATCGAGGAGAACTGGTTCGCGCCGGTCGAGCCGACGAGCCGCACGGTCGAGGTGGAGGCGTTCTGCTCGTGGTCCTCGTGGAGGATCAGCAGCCGCTCGAGGGCGCGGGTCATCACGGGGTTGACGTCGTAGATCTCCGAGAGCACGCCGAAGTTGAGCTTCAGGAAATTGTCGACGAAGCTCAGCGAGTTGTCGGGGTAGAGGAAGGCCTGCCCGACGCTCTTCTTGTGCGCGTAGGCGGCGATCACGGGGAGCTTCGCGAGCATCCGGATGGTGTTCAGCTCGACGTGCTCGGGATTGTTCGGATCGGACTCGCGCTCGTAATAGGTCGACAGCGCCGCCGTCGCCGCGGAGAGCACCGACATCGGGTGGGCCGTGTGGGGAAGAGCGGAGAAGAACCGCTTGAGATCCTCGTGCAGCAGAGTGTGGCGACGGATGCGGTTGTCGAATTCCGCGAGCTGATCGGCCGTGGGCAGCTCACCGTAGATCAGCAGCCAGGCGACCTCGAGGTAGGTGCTGTTCTTCGCCAGCTGCTCGATGGGGTAGCCGCGATACCGAAGGATTCCCTTGTCGCCGTCGATGAAGGTGATGGCCGACTTCGTCGCCGAGGTGTTCACGAACCCGTAGTCGAGGGTGGTGTGCCCGGTCTGGCGCATGAAGGTGGAGATGTCGACGCTGGGGATGCCGTCCGTCCCCGCCAGCACCGGGAATTCGGCGGTGCGTTCCCCGATCGTGAAGGTTGCCTTCTCCTGCTGGGTTCCGTCGCTCACGGCGCCTCCTCGCGATTCCTGGTCGTGCCGGGGGTGTCGTCAGCCCGAGCGTCACGATTCCCTGCTCGAGCGATGCGGCCCACGACGCGTGTCGCGACGCCGCCTACAGCCTATCGGGCCTCGGCGCCTACTGTTGTCACCGCCAAAGCCCGACGGAATCGGCTGGAGGAATCAGACGATTCCCCTCGCGCGCAACCGGGCGGCCGCTGCCTGGATCCGCTCGTCCGACGCGGTGAGAGACAGCCGGATGTGCTGCGGATGGTGAGGTCCGTAGAACGTGCCGGGGCCGACGAGGATGCCGAGATCGGCGAGGTCCGACAGGCTCTCCCAGGCATCGCGTCCTTCCGTCGCCCACAGGTACAGGCCGCCCTCGCTGCGGTCGATCCGGAACCCGGCATCGATCAGGGCGGGTCGGAGGATGTCGCGGCGTCGGCGATACCGCTCGCGCTGTTCGTGCACGTGGCGGTCGTCGCCGAGCGCGGCGACCATCGCGGCTTGCACGGGCGCCGGGGGGATGAGACCGAGGTGCTTGCGGGCGGTGTGGATCCCGGCGAGAAGAGCGGCGTCTCCGGCGACGAAGGCTGCGCGGTAGCCGGCGAG
This sequence comes from Microbacterium sp. CCNWLW134, assembly GCF_037083565.1. Lineage (NCBI taxonomy): Bacteria > Bacillati > Actinomycetota > Actinomycetes > Micrococcales > Microbacteriaceae > Microbacterium > Microbacterium sp. CCNWLW134. The sequence goes on from NZ_JBAOJU010000001.1 coordinate 1,749,610, forward strand.
GTTGGACTGCTTGCTCAGCGAGTAGACCGACAGCACGCCGCGCCGGTCACCGTCCGTGACGCGCGAATCGAGCACCGAGGGAATCGGGGTCGCGTCCCACGGGGCGTCCCAGCCGAGCTCGGCGTAGCACTCGTCCGAGGCGAGAATCGCGCCGACGGTGCGCGCGCGCTCCCGCGCCGCACGCAGGGCCGCGGCATCCTGCACCGCACCGTCGGGGTTGCCGGGCGAGTTCAGCCACACCAGCCGGGTCGCGTCGGGCCACTGCGCCGGGTCGTCCGAGGCGAACGGCGTCGCACCAACCAGCCGAGCGCCGACCTCGTAGGTCGGATACGCCGCGCGCGGGTGCACAACGACATCGCCGGGCCCGAGACCCAGGAGGAGTGGGAGGAGGGCGACGAACTCCTTCGACCCGACGGTGGGCAGCACCTCATCGTCGGCGAGGCCGGGGACCCCGCGCCGCCGGGCGTACCACTGGGCGATCGCGGTCCGCAGCGCGGGCGTTCCCGCGGTCTGAGGGTAGGCGTGCGCGTCGGTCGCGTCACGCAGCGCCGCGGCGACGACGTCGGGCGTGGGGTCCACCGGTGAGCCGACGGAGAGGTCGACGATGCCGTCGGGATGCTGCTGAGCCCGCACCGCGAACGGCCGGACGGCATCCCAGGGGTAGTCGGCGAGGTCGGCGACCCCCACGGTCAGTGGTCCTGGGGAGGAAGGGCGGCGATGATCGGGTGGTCCTTCGCGATGACGCCGACCTTGGCGGCACCGCCGGGCGAGCCCACGTCGGAGAAGAACTCGACGTTCGCCGTGTAGTAGTCCGACCACTCCTCGGGGAGGTCGTCCTCGTAGTAGATCGCCTCGACCGGGCAGACGGGCTCGCACGCACCGCAGTCCACGCACTCGTCGGGGTGGATGTACAGAGAGCGTTCACCCTCGTAGATGCAGTCGACCGGGCACTCGTCGATGCAGGCGCGATCCTTGACATCGACGCACGGGAGGGCGATCACATACGTCACGTGATCAGTCTATGGTCTCCGACCGGGCAGGCCTCGCCGGCACCGATATCCGGTCGGGCCACGCGACGACCACCGCGACCACGAGGGGCACCGAGAACGTCCACACGATTCCGAGACTCGTCTGCGGGACGATGACGCTCCCTCCCGGGCCCTCGCCGGAGAAGACCAGCGTGGCAGCGAGCATCCCGAGGCCGGCGGCGAGCGTCGCCCACCGGTCTGCGGTGAGGAGACGGATGGCGATCAGGAGCGCCGTCGACCCGATGATCGCGAGCGTCAGGCCGACGGGAAGGACCCACAGGGTGAAAGGGTGGGCGATGGTCCCCGCCAGTCCGTACGCTCCGCCGATCACGACCGCGACGATCCAGGTGAGGATGCGGGCGAGGGTGGACGTGCGCATCAGACCAGCGTAGGCGCTGCGCGTCACCCCGGCGGCGATCAGGCCGCCCACCCCAGCCACCGCAGGAGGGCGGCGGTGAGGGCGGCGGCGGCCACCACCACCAGGAAGGGGGCACGCACGAGGAGCAGGCCGGCAGCCACCAGCACGGCGGGCACCCGAGCGTCGACGACGATCGCCTGGCCGGCGCCGAGGGTCTGCACGGCCACGAGCGCCGCGAGCAGCGCGACGGTCAGCAGATCGGCGATCCGGGCCGGGCGGGGTGCCTCCAGGACCTTCGGCGGGATGAGATAACCGACCGTCTTCAGCGCCACACAGATGATCGAGGCGATGAGGACCGCCGTCCAGAGCGTCATGAGATCTCCTGCTTCGGCACCGCGCTGGTCGGGGCGCGGCCGAGGAGATTCCCCCAGCCGATGATCACAGCCACGAACGCCGCCACCAGCACCGGGACACCGGGCAGGAGCACCGGGGTGAGCACCGTGGCGACCACGGCCGCGGCGATGCCGGTCGCGATGGCCTGCCGTTCCCGCAGACGCGGCCACAGGAGGGCCAGGAACGCCGCTGCGGCCGCGGCGTCGAGTCCCCAGGCGCGCGGATCGCCGAGGACGTCACCGAGAAGGGCCCCGGCGAGCGTGGACAGATTCCAGCCGACGTAGATGCCGACGCCCGTCACCCAGAAGCCGATCGCCCGTCCTCTCGAGGTGCCTCGCGCAAGGGAGACGGCGGTGGACTCGTCGATGGTGACGTGGGCGGCTGCGAGCCGCTTCATCGCACCGGGTCCCACGATCGCCGACATCCGCATGCCGTAGGCGATGTTACGCACGCCCAGAAGCGCAGCGGAGGCGATCGCGGCGGGAGCGGCCGCCACTCCCCCTGCTCCGATGATGCCGACGAAGGCGAATTGCGACCCTCCTGTGAACATCAGCAGGCTGAGCACGCACGTCTGCCAGACATCCAGCCCCGCCGCCACCGACAGCGCGCCGAAGGACACCCCGTACGCGCTCGTGGCCAGCGCGACACCGAGTGCATCCCGCCAGGCCTGACGGGCGTCGGCGTGCTCGTTCATGACGTGAGCTCCTGTTCGGCGGGATGCTCCGGGAGGAGATCCGACATCATCCTGGACGACGAGGTTATTCCAGTCAAGCGAACGATCGTTTGACATACTGAACACATGGAGTCGCTTGGAGCCCGCATCGCCACCTCGCTCCGTCGCGAACGCGACGCGGCCGGCCTGACGGTCTCGGAGCTCGCGCGGCGCGCAGGGGTGTCCAAGGCGACGGTGTCTCAGCTGGAGAGCGGAGCGGGAAATCCCAGCGTCGAGACGCTCTGGGCGATTGCGACGGCGCTCGGAATCCCCTTCTCCGTCTTCGTGGACGACCCGGCCCCGGTGACCCGCCTCGTCCGAGCGAGCCAGGTGCCGGCGGTCCCCTCTGCTCTGGCGCCCTACGCCGCTGCGCTGCTGTCCGCGTGCCCCCCGGGAGCCCGGCGCGACCTCTACGTGATCCGGGCCGATCCCGGCGGCACACGCCGTTCGGCGCCCCACCCCCGGGGCACGGTCGAGTACGTCGTCCTCATCTCGGGGCGGGCGCTGGTCGGTCCCGAAGAGGACCCCGTGACCCTCGAGCCTGGAGACTTCCTCACCTACGCCGGCGACGCGCCCCACGTGTTCGAGGCACTCGTGCCTGCGACATCCGCCGTTCTGCTCTCGGAAGCGCGCTGAACCGGCCCGCGACGGACACGGTCCCGATCAGACGTTGGCGTCCTGGCGCTTCAGCCGCGACGCAGCGCGACCACGTTCGGTCGCATCCAGGATCACCTTGCGGATGCGCACCTTCTCGGGCGTCACCTCGACGCACTCGTCCTCTCGCGCGAATTCGAGGCTCTCCTCCAGCGACAGCTGACGCGGCGGGGTCAGACGCTCGAGCTCGTCGGCGGTGGACGAGCGCATGTTGGTGAGCTTCTTCTCCTTGGTGATGTTGACGTCCATGTCGTCGGCGCGGGTGTTCTCGCCGACGACCATGCCCTCGTACACCTCTTCGGTGGGCTGGACGAAGAAGCTCATGCGCTCCTGGAGAGCCATCATCGCGAACGGGGTCACGACGCCCGCACGGTCGGCCACGATCGACCCGTTCTGGCGGGACTGGATGTGTCCCGCCCAATCGTCGTAGCCGTGCGAGATCGCATTGGCGATACCGGTGCCGCGGGTGACCGAGAGGAACTCGGTGCGGAAACCGATGAGGCCGCGCGACGGCACGACGAACTCCATGCGCACCCATCCGGTGCCGTGGTTGACCATCGTCTCCATCCGGCCCTTGCGCGAGGCGAGGAGCTGGGTGATGGCGCCGAGATACTCCTCGGGGGCGTCGATCGTGAGGTGCTCGAAGGGCTCCTTGACCTTGCCGTCCTCACCCTTCCGGGTGACGACCTGAGGCTTGCCGACGGTCAGCTCGAAGCCCTCGCGCCGCATGTTCTCCACGAGGATGGCGAGGGCGAGCTCGCCACGGCCCTGCACCTCCCAGGCGTCAGGCCGGCCGATGTCGACCACCTTCAGCGAGACGTTGCCGATGAGCTCACGGTCGAGGCGGTCCTTCACCATGCGGGCGGTGACCTTGTGCCCCTTGACCTTTCCGACCAGGGGCGAGGTGTTGGTCCCGATGGTCATCGAGATCGCGGGGTCGTCCACGGTGATCGCAGGCAGCGGCCGGACGTCCTCGGGGTCGGCGATGGTCTCGCCGATGGTGATGTCCTCGAAACCGGCGATGGCGACGATGTCTCCGGGGCCCGCCTCCTCGGCGGGGTAGCGCTCGAGCGCACGGGTCTTCAGCAGCTCGGTGATCCGCGCGGTGGAGTGCGAGCCGTCGTGGCGGACCCAGGCGACGGTCTGACCCTTCTTCAGCGTGCCGTTGAACACGCGCAGGAGCGCGAGGCGCCCGAGGAAGGGGCTGGAGTCGAGGTTCGTCACCCATGCCTGCAGCGGAGCCTCGTCGTCGTAGGACGGCGCAGGCACGTGCTGGAGGATCGCCTCGAACAGCGGCTCGAGATCGTCGTTGTCGGGGAGCTCGCCATTGGCCGGGCGCGTGCGCGAGGCAGCCCCTGCGCGCCCCGACGCGTACACGACGGGAACGTCGAGGAGCGCGTCGACATCGAGGTCGGGCACGTCGTCCTGCAGGTCGGAGGCGAGACCGAGCAGCAGGTCGTGCGCCTCCTCCTCGACCTCGGCGATGCGCGCGTCGGGGCGGTCGGTCTTGTTCACCAGCAGGATGACGGGGAGCTTGGCCTCCAGGGCCTTGCGCAGCACGAAGCGGGTCTGGGGAAGCGGACCCTCGCTGGCGTCGACCAGCAGCACCACGCCGTCGACCATCGACAGGCCTCGCTCCACCTCGCCGCCGAAGTCGGCGTGACCGGGCGTGTCGATGACGTTGATCGTGACCGGCACGTCGGTGTGCGCGCCGTTGTAGGTGATCGCGGTGTTCTTGGCGAGGATCGTGATCCCCTTCTCGCGCTCCAGATCGTTGGAGTCCATCGCCCGCTCTTCGACGTGGGCGTGGTCGCCGAACGACCCGGTCTGCCGCAGCATCGCGTCCACAAGGGTGGTCTTGCCGTGGTCGACGTGCGCGACGATCGCGACGTTGCGGAGGTCCGGACGGAGGGCGCGCGCCATGAGGGAATCCTTGAAGCTGTGGGAAGAGCCCGGAATCGGGCGGACCCCATCCTACCGTCCACGCCTGCGCGACCCGTTCAGGAGCCTCGCAGGCGCGGACGAGGGTCAGCTCGCGGAGCGTCCCAGGAGGGCCGCGCGTGCCTCCCGGCGCTCCCGCTGCGCCTCGGGGTCGGGCACCGGGACCGCGGCGATGAGGCGCTGGGTGTAGGGATCCTTCGCGCCACGGAGGATCTCATCACGCGTGCCCGTCTCCACGAGCTTGCCCAGGTGCATCACGCTGATGCGGTGGGCGAGGATGTCGACGACGGCCAGGTCGTGGCTGATGAACAGGCACGCGAACTGCAGCTCCTGCTGCAGCTCCTGGAGGAGATCGAGGAAGCGCGCCTGCACCGAGACGTCCAGGGCCGAGGTCGGCTCATCGGCGACGAGCAGCTCGGGGGCGAGGGCCAGAGCGCGGGCGATACCCACACGCTGGCGCTGACCGCCTGACAGCTCGTGCGGGAAGCGGTTCCGGTACGAGCGGGGCAGCTCGACCTGGTCGAGGAGGTCTTCGACCTTTCGATCGAGGTCCTTGCCCTTGGCCTCTCCCGCGAGGAGGATCGGCTCACCGATGGACTGACCGATCGGCATCCGGGGGTTCAGCGATGACGCCGGATCCTGGAAGACGATCCCGGTTCGACGGCGGATGGCGAAGAGATCCTTCTGCGTGGCGTGGGAGATGTCCGTTCCGACGGTGGTGAGCTTTCCCTCCGCGATCGGGATGAGGCCGATCGCCGCGCGACCGATCGTGGTCTTGCCCGACCCCGACTCCCCCACGAGTCCCATGATCTCGCCGGGATAGATCTGCAGATCGATGTGCTCGGCCGCACGGAATGCCGGGATGCGCCCCCGCTTGGGGTACTCGATCGCGACATCCTCGAACGACAGCACCGGCTCCCTCGTCTCGACGACGCGCTGGGTGTTGGCGTGCTCGCGGATCGAGGCGATCGTGGGAACGGCCGAGGTTTCGCTGACCACCTCGTCGACCGCGGATTCGTCGATCGGCTCGAGCACCCCGAGGCCGAGGTGCGGCACCGAGGCCAGCAGCTGCTGGGTGTAGGGGTGCGTCGGGTGGTGGAAGATGTCGTCCACCGAACCGGCCTCCACCACGATGCCGTTCTTCATCACCATGATGCGGTCGGCGAGGTCGGCGACGACCCCCATGTCGTGGGTGATCAGGATGATCGCCGAGTCCAGGCGCTTGTGGAGGTTGCGGAGCAGGTCGAGGATCTCGGCCTGCACCGTCACGTCGAGGGCCGTGGTCGGCTCGTCGGCGATGAGGAGCAGCGGGTCGCACGAGATCGACTGCGCGATCATGGCGCGCTGCCGCTGACCGCCGGAGAGCTGATGCGGGTACTTGTGGAAGGACTGCTCGGGATTGGGCATCTCCACCAGGCTCAGCAGCTCGATGGCACGCTCCTTCGCCGCCGAGGGCGCGAGCGAACGGTCGTGCGAGCGGAGGGCCTCGACGATCTGGAAGCCGATCGTGTAGACCGGGTTCAGGGCCGTCATCGGCTCCTGGAAGATCACCGCGATCTCGTTTCCGCGCAGCGACCGGATGGTGGCCTGGTCGACGCCGCGGAGTTCACGGCCGAGGAGCTTGATCGACCCGGTGACCCGGGCGTTCTCAGGCAGCAGGCCCAGGAGCGACATCGAACTGGTGGACTTGCCCGAACCCGACTCGCCCACGATGGCGAGGACCTCGCCGCGGCGGACGGTGTAGTTCATGTCGACAGCGGCCGGGTAGAACTCCCCGTCCACCCAGAAGTCGACGTTGAGGCCGTCGACCTCGAGAATCGTCTCGGGGGCGCCGGTGTTGGCGGTGGTGTCAGTCATGCGGTGGCATCCCATCTGAGAAGCTTGGGGTCATGGCGTTCCAGGAGGTCGACTACAGGCCGGTGTTCGGCCGCATCCTCGCTGTCGTGACCGTGGTGTTGTGCGCGGGGGGAATCATTGCGCTGTGGGTGGATGACCCGGGGTCGGGGCTTCGTTACTCGTGGCCCCTGGTGTTCATCGCGGTGCTGGCGTGGACCTTCTTCTGGCGACCTCGCCTGACGGTCGAGCCGCACGGGGTGACGGTCGTCAACGTTCTGCGCACGCACTTCGTGCCGTGGCCGGCGATCCGTGACATCGATACGCGCTTCGCGCTGACGCTGCGGACCGGACGCGGCAAGGTGCCGGTGTGGGCGGCGCCCGCGCCGGGCCGGCACCGCGCACTCGGACTCGCCGAGAAGGACTTCGACGGTGTCGGCGAGAGCGCCCGGGGTGAGTTCGGCTCGCTCCGCCCGAGCGACGCCGTCTCGACGCCGGCCGGAAACCTCGCCCAGCTCATCCGCGGCCAGTGGGAGGCGCTTCGCGCCCAGGGCCTCCTCGCCCCCGGGGAGGACCCCGAGGCCGAGAAGGTCACCTGGCACGTGGGCACGATCGCCGCGCTCGCGATCAGCGGCGCGGCGACCATCCTCGGGCTCGCGCTGTAGAAGCGCCATCTCAGCGCTCCGGATCGAACCGGCCGTGACCGGCATCGCCGGGCTCTTCGGGGCGGGGATCGTGATAGTTCTCGACGTCGCCGGTGTACACCGCTTCGCCCGCGACCGTGACCGAGGCGGGCCCCTGCGGGTCGACACGGTCGAGGATCGGCGCCGCCGGTCCCTTCGCGCGCGCGGCCCGGGCCATGGCCCGCTCGCTCGGCATCTTCTTCTGGCGGGGGTCGAACGCGTCGCGCAGACCGTCGCCGATGAAGTTCACGCACAGGGCGATCGCGATGATGAAGATGCCGGGCCACCAGAACAGCCACGGACGGGTGGAGAACGCCGCCTGGTTGTCGGAGACGATCTTGCCGAGCGAGGTGTCGGGTGACACGACGCCGAAGCCGAGGAAGCTCAGCGCCGACTCCAGCAGGATGGCACCGGCCATGAGCAGAGTCGCGTTGACGACGATGACGCCGACGGCGTTGGGGAGGATGTGGCGGAAGATGATCCTTCTGTCGCGCGCACCCGACACCCGGGCGGCATCGACGAACTCGCGCTCGCGAAGGGTCAGGAACTCCCCGCGCACGAGACGCGCCAGGGTCGTCCAGGCGAACAGACCGATGACGACGCCGAGGACAGCCGCCCCGAGGTTGCCGAGCGCGTTTCCGAGCACCGCGCCGATGACGATGAGCGGAATGGTGATGATGATGTCGGTGAAGCGCATGAGCACCGAGTCGGCCCACTTGCGGTAGTACCCGGCGAGGGCGCCGATGACCACGCCGATGATCGTCGCTACGACACCGGCGATGACCATGACCATGATCGACTGCTGCGCACCGCGCATGACGACCGCGAAGGTGTCGCGGCCGACCTCGTCCTGCCCGAACGGGTGATTGCCGAACGCGATGCCGGCTCCGCCGAGGAACTCCGGGATGAGACTGAGAGTTGGCGCACCGCGATTCTCGACCGGTGGGATCTCCCGCCAGTCGTACTGCCACCAGCCCGGGATGCGGATGCCCCAAAGGTCGATGCCAACCGAGGTGAACGCCAGGACAACGATGAAGACCAGCACGATCATCGAGGTGACGGCCGCGCGGTGCCGGAAGAACCGGCGCCGGACGATCTGGCCCTGGCTGAGGCCCTCGGTCTCGCGCTGCTCGATGGAGATCTCCGCGGTGGCCTCGGCCTCGCGGTTGTCGGGTCCTTGTGTGACGGTGCTCATCAGCCCACCTTGATTCTCGGGTCGAGCGCGGCGTAGACGAGGTCCGCGATGAGGTTGAACAACACGGCGAGCGTCCCGGTGACGACGAAGAACGCCATGATCGGATTGGGATCCGAGACACGGAGCGCATCGACGAACAGACGCCCCATCCCGGTCCAGCCGAAGATCGTCTCCGTCACCACCGCGCCGCCGACCACCGCTCCGACGTCGAAGGCGATGATCGTGGTGATCGGGATGAGGGCGTTGCGGAAGGCGTGGCGGACGACCACCGTGCGCTCGGTGAGGCCCTTCGACCGCGCGGTGCGGATGTAATCCTGATTCATCACCTCGAGGAGGCTCGCTCGGGAGTACCGGGTGTACGAGGCGAACGAGATCAGGATGATCGCGATCGTCGGGAGGAGCAGGTGGGTGTAGAGGTCGATGCCCTGCACCCAGAAGTTCCCCCCGAGCCCGGGGGTCTGTGCCCCCACGGTCGCGATCGGCCGGCCCCGGATGCGGCTGGAGTTGGCGTAGGCCTCCCAGTACGACATGTACTTGTCGAGGGCGATGAGACCGGCGGCGAAGATGCCGACGAGGATGGCGGTGCGGATGACCGGGCCGCGGTCGGGAGCGCCGAAGAACCACCCGATGGCGCCGGTCACCACGATCGTCAGGACGATCAGCAGGACGAAGAAGCCCAGCGTCATGCCGTTGAGGATGTAGTTCATCATCGGGAAGTACAGCGCGATGCCGAGCACCGCGACGGCCAGTGCCGCGTACAGCGCCTTGCGGTTGCGCAGTCCCGTGGAGACGGCGGTGATGCCGAAGGCGATGCCGATGACGAGCGCCGCGTAGACGACGATGCCGATGCTCGGATCGGCGAACCACTGGGTGGCCGACAGGTAGGCGAGGACGCCCGCAGTGGCGAGGGTCGCCGCGCCGAACACGATGAGACGGCGCTTCCAGTGGCCGCCGATCAGCGACATCCACAGCACACCGGCGATGAGCGAGATCACCACGATCGCCGGTATCGCGATCGTGGGATCGGCCAGCCACGAGTTCAGCTGGATCGCACCGTACTGCTTGAGCAGCACCGCGACCCAGAAGATCGGGAGGGAGAAGAAGAGGAACGCGATGAGCGTGACCGTGTAGTCGAAGCCGGTGTACTGGCGAAGCGCCGAGATGATGCCGACCGTGATTCCCAGCACGATCGCCACGACCGTCGCCGTCGTCACCAGCGTCAGCGTCGACGTCAGTGCGTTGGAGAGGAGGGCGTTGACCGACTGGTTCTGGATGCTGATGCCGAGGTCTCCGCGGAAGAGTCCGCCGAGCCACAGGAAGTAGCGAAGCGGTGCGGGGACATCCAGGTTCAGAAGCCGCGTGCGGGCTTCCATGAGCTCCGCTTTGTTCGGAGCGTTGGACTGTCTGAGCTCTTCGAGGGGGTCACCCGAGAGCGAGACCAGGATGTACATCAAGAAGGTGGCGGCGAAGAGCACGAAGATCGATGCGATCAACCGCCGGATGATGAATGAAGCCATGGTGAGGCTGCCTGCCTATCGATGAGTCGGCACGGCGCGCGCGCGAGCGGGGGATGCAGCTCGAGCGCGCGGCTGCCGCGGGGAGAAGTCTAACAAGCGGGAGGGGTGCAGATTCCCGAGGGAATCTGCACCCCCCGACCTTGGTGCGGGTCTCGGGCTGGCGCCCGAGTCAAACCGTGGTCTCGCTTACTCCTCCGAGCCGGCGTCCGTGACTTCCCAGTCCCACGCGTTCCAGAAGATGGTCGGCGCGAGGATCGACGGGTCGATGTTCGTCACGCGGTCGCTGAAAGCAGTGACCTCGGGGAACTGGTAGATCGTCACGCCGTAGAAGTCCTCCCACAGCAGACGGTCCATCTCGACCTGGAGCTCGATCTGGGTCTCCTCATCGAAGGTGGTGTTCAGCTCGGCGATGATCTCGTCAACGCGCTCGTTCGAGTAGAAGTTGAGGTTGTTGATACCACCGGTGACGAAGGTCGGCAGCGAGTTGGTGACACCCAGGCTCGTCGACTGCCATCCGAACAGCGAGGCGTCGTAGGCGCCGGGGGTGCCCAGCAGGCCGCCCCAGTCCTCGGAGCCACAGTCGGTGACGTTGAAGCCGGCCTCGTTGGCCGACTGCTGGATGAGCGCGAACTCGTTGACACGACGCGGGTTGTTCGAGGCGTACAGGATGCAGACCTCGGTGTTGGTGACACCCGACTCCTCCAGGAGCTGGCGGGCACCCTCGATGTCGACCTCGGCGTACTCCGCCGACGTGTTGGTCGAGGCGGCCTCGTCGTAGCCCGCGGCACCGGGGACGAAGAGCTGCGAGTCACGGAGGATCGCGTCGTCGCCGATGATCGGCTTGATGAGGGTGTCGACGATCTCCTGGCGCGGGATGGTCTTCATGAAGGCCTCACGCACCTGGGGGTTGGAGAAGATGTTCTCCGGGTTGCGACCCTGGTCGAACTGCAGGTCGACGTGCTCGTACGTGCCACCGAGACCGGTGTTCACGGTGATGCCGTCGATGCCCTCGAGCGCCGTGGTGATGTCGGCGGTCGCCTGCGGCTGGATGATGTCCACCTCGCCGTTCTCCAGCGCCTGAACCGCTGCGAGCGGGTCGGGGATGAAGCGGACGGTGATCTCCTCGATGTTCGCGGTGTTGTCACCGGAGTACTCGGGGTTGGCCGTCAGGGTGATGTACTCGTCGGCGACGAAGTCGCTGATCATGTACGGGCCGCTGGCGGTGACCAGCTCGGGGTCGTCGGGCATCGAGGTGAAGTTGAAGCCCGAGTTCCAGAACGAGGCCATCGGCGCGAGCGCGGCGGCGTCGTTGGACTCGATCGCGTCGAGGACGGCCTGCTTGGCCTCCTCGTTGTCCTCGAGACCGAGGGCGTTCTTGGCGATGACGTGCGCAGGAAGCGGCGAGGTGAAGACGAGCTCCCAGTCCACGAAGGGCTGATCGAAGGTCATGGTGATCGAGCGACCGTCTTCGCCGACCTCGGGGGTCTCGCTGACGAGGCCCATGCCCGACTCAGGCGTGGCGCCGGAGTCGAAGTAGACGACGTCGGTGGGGAAGGCGTCGGTGAACTCACCGGTCTCGGGGTCGGTGAACTCGGCCGGGTCGAAGTCCGGGGTGTCCAGCGCGCGCGAGAGGGCGGCCCAGTTGAGCATGAGGTCAGCGGCGTCGATCGGGGTGCCGTCGGACCAGTTGACGCCCTCGTTGACCGTGAAGGTGACCGTCAGCGGGTCTTCGCTGACGAGCTCGTAGGTGCCGAACGAGGTGTTCTCGATGAGCTCGGGCGTGTTGTTGTAGTAGTTGAAGCCGTCCAACACCAGGTAGTTGATGTTGTTGTTGGCCGTGGCGTTTCCGAACGACGTGTTGCCGTTCATCGAGTAGAACGCCTGGTTCCACGCCGCGGTGATGGACGATCCTTCGACCAGACCCGAGTCGTCGCCGGCATCGCCGCCGCCGCCCGGGGCGCAGCCCGAGATCACGAGTGCGCCGACCGCGGTGAGTCCCACCGCGATCGAGAAGCGCTTCATTCTCACTGTTCCTCCTGTGCAGGGTTGTGCGCATGCGAAAGGCCTGGACCTTACGCCGCGCGGATACCGAAACCCTAAGCACGCCCTCTGCGGATGGTCAAAAGGGTGGCCCAAAACGTTACAGAGCCTTAACTCAGAGCGACCGGGGTGTGACAATCTGACAAGATGGCCGCCGTGATGCCCCCGCACGATGTGAGGAATCCCACGGGGTTCTCCCGGGCCCGGACGTGGTGGGAGATCGGCATCGTGCTGGCCATTACGGTCGGTCAGAGCGCGGTCTACAGCATCCTGTCCTTCGTCCGGTCGATCATCCGCGCCCTCGAGGAGGACCGACGGATCTCCGACCAGCAGACGCAGTTGAATCCCTCGCGCGACGCCGCGGCCATCTGGGACCTCGTCTATCAGCTGCTCGACATCTTCTTCTCCCTGGCCCTCGTCGCCCTGGTCATCTACCTGCTGTGGGAACCGGGGAAGAGCGCCTTCGCCAAGATCGGCCTCGACTTCCGTCGCTTCGGCGGCGACCTGGGTCGCGCGGTGCTGCTCGGCCTCGTCATCGGCGTCCCCGGCCTCGGCCTCTACGTCCTCGGTCGTTCTCTCGGGGTGACGGTGGCCGTTGTCGCCTCGCCGCTGGATGCCGCGTGGTACACGGTGCCGCTTCTGCTCCTCGCCGCCCTCCGGGCCGGCCTCACCGAGGAGGTCATCTTCCTCGGCTACCTTTTCGACCGCCTGCGGCGCGTCGGATGGTCGTGGTGGGCGATCATCCTCACCACCGCGGGCCTCCGCGCGGCCTATCACGCGTATCAGGGTGTCGGCGCGATCATCGGCAACTTCGTCATGGGCGTCGTCTTCGGCTGGTGCTATCGCCGCTGGGGACGCGTGATGCCGCTGGTGATCACGCACACCCTCATCGACATCGTCGCGTTCGTCGGCTACCCGCTCGCCGTCGCCTTCTTCCCCGGCGTCTTCGCCCCCATCCCCTCCCCGACCCCCACCCCCACCGTTCCCCCCACCCCGTCTCCCTCCCCCACCCTCTGACCCGCTCGGCCCCCGCGGCGACCACCGCCCCACCCCCTCATTCGCCCAAACCGATCTCCGCTGTCGAAACCGACCACGGCGAAGTCGGTTTCGACGCCGTGGTTCGGTTTCGGTGCGTCGAGGCCACGAGCAACCGCTCCTCCACAGGGCTGCGGTCGCGACGAGTCATCCACATCCCCGGCTCTCGCGCGCCCCGCGGATCTGTTCGTCGCGAGGGTGGGGCGATGTCTCTCATCCACCCCAGTCCCCTCACCCTGCTGACCTCCCGGGAGAGCGAGGCGATGGGTCGGCGGCCCAGCTCCGATCCGTCCCTCATACGGGTGAGGCACGGCATCTACGCCGAACGCTCCGAGTGGCGCGCACTGCCGCCCTGGCACCGCTACCTCGCGCGCGTTCACGCTGCGGCTGTGAAACTCGGTGGCGTCGTCTTCAGCCACGAATCGGCCGCGGCGCTTCTGGGACTTCCGGTATTCGGCGAACCACAATTCATACACCTGCTCGATCCGGTGGGCCATGCTCGTCGGTTCGGCGACGTGATCGTGCATGCGGGCTGCGGTCATCGTGGCATCACGGCGTCGGCGGGCGTGGCGGCGACATCCCTCGCCGACACCGCCGTCGATCTCGCCCGCACTCTCCCCCCGGCGTACGGGCTGGCCGTCGCCGACGCGGCGCTTCGACGCCTGGAGTCCGAAGGCAGAGCCGTCGACTTCGACGCGGTAGCCGACCGCCAGCACACCACGCGCGGCAAGCGGCGACTGGCGTGGGTGGCGGAGAACGCCACACCGGTTGCGGAGTCGCCCGGCGAAAGCGTCAGCAGAGCGGTGATCGGGTGGCTCGGATACGAGCCACCCGAACTCCAGGTCACCTTCGCGTTCGAAGGGTCAGTCGACCGGTGCGACTTCTTCTGGCGACGCTGGAATGTGGCCGGCGAGTCCGACGGATACGGGAAGTACCCCACAGATCCTGCACTCGCGCGGGCGGCTCTTCTGCGCGAGAAGAAGCGCGAAGAGCGCCTACGACGTTCCCTCTCTGACATGGCGCGATGGGATTGGGACGACGCACACCTCGTCGAGCCACTCAACCAGAAGCTGCACGCCGCGGGCCTGCGGCCCGTGACGCGACGGAACGAGGCAGCCTTGGCCACGATGTGGGCGCTTCGTCCTCGGCGCTGAATGCCGAGACCTACCTCGACCGTCGAAACCGACCTCGGCGTGATGGGTTTCGACGGCCGAGGTCGGTTTCGAAGGAGCGCGCGGCAGCGCGAGGCTAGGCGAACGCCTCGATGGGCGGGCAGGCGCAGGTGAGGTTGCGGTCGCCGTAGGCCTGGTCGATGCGGCGCACCGGCGGCCAGTACTTCGTGCGCACCAGCGCGCGCACCGGATACACCGCTTCCTCACGCGAGTAAGGATGCCGCCACTCGGCGTCGACGATCGCCTCGGCGGTGTGCGGGGCGTTCACCAGCGGATTGTCGTCGGCGGGCCATCCGCCGTCGGCGACGCGCGCCGCCTCGGCACGGATGGCGATCATCGCGTCGATGAACCGGTCGATCTCGGCGAGATCCTCCGACTCGGTGGGCTCGACCATGAGGGTCCCCGCGACAGGGAACGACATCGTCGGGGCATGGAAGCCGTAGTCGATCAGACGCTTGGCCACGTCGTCCACGGTCACACCGGTCGCCTCGCGGAGCGGGCGGAGATCGAGGATGCACTCGTGCGCGACGAGTCCGCCCTCCCCGGTGTAGAGCACCGGGAAGTGATCGCGCAGGCGCGCCGCGATGTAGTTCGCGGCGAGCACCGCCGACGCCGTCGCCCGCGTGAGGCCCTGCTCCCCCATCATCCGGATGTAGGCCCACGAGATCGGCAGGATCCCCGCCGATCCGTGCGGCGCCGCCGACACCGCACCTCCTTCGAACCGGAAGCCGCCGGCGTGATCGGCCCACTGCGAGAACGGGTGCGACGGCAGGTAGGGCGCGAGGTGCGCCTTCGCCGCCACCGGCCCGACGCCCGGGCCGCCCCCGCCGTGCGGGATCGCGAACGTCTTGTGCAGGTTCAGGTGCGACACATCGCCCCCGAGGTCGCCGAAGCGCGCGTAGCCGAGGAGTGCGTTGAGATTCGCACCGTCGATGTATACCTGGCCACCGGCGTCGTGCACGGCCTGGGTGATCTCCAGCACGTCGTGCTCGTACACTCCGTGCGTCGACGGGTAGGTGATCATGAGCGCCGCGAGCTCGTCGGCGTGCGCGGCGACCTTGGCGCGCAGGTCGTCGAGGTCGACGTTCCCGGCCTCGTCGCACGCCACGACGACCACCCGCATGCCGGCGAGCACCGCCGAGGCGGCGTTCGTGCCGTGCGCGGACGACGGGATGAGGCACACCACGCGTCGTTCATCGCCGTTCGCGCGATGCCATCCGCGGATCGCCAACAGCCCCGCGAGCTCACCCTGCGACCCGGCGTTCGGCTGCAGCGAGACCGCGTCGTACCCGGTGAGCTCGGCCAGCCAGCTCTCCAGCTGCTCGATGAGCGCCGCGTACCCGTGCACGTCGTCTGCCGGGGCGAACGGGTGCACGCGGGCGAACTCGGGCCATGACACCGCCGCCATCTCGGTGGCGGCGTTGAGCTTCATCGTGCACGAGCCGAGCGGGATCATGCCGCGGTCCAGGGCGTAGTCGCGGTCGGCGAGCTGATGCAGGTAGCGCATCATCGCCGTCTCGCTCCGGTGCTGGGAGAAGACCGGATGCTGCAGGTAGGCGTCCTCGCGACGGAGCGCATCCGGCACACCGCGGAGCCCCTCCACCCCGTCGAGGGCGACGTCGCGCGCCCCGTCGGGCTCCGCGTCCGGCAGTCCGAACGCCCATGCGACGGCCGCGAGATCGGCGGGGGTGGTGGTCTCGTCCACCGAGACGCCCACGGTGGCGTCATCCGCCCAGAACAGCTGATACCCCTTCGAACGTGCGCGCTCGATCACCCGCTCCGCGGGGCCCGGCGTCACGACCCGGAGCGTGTCGAAGAAGGAGTCCGACACGAGGTTCAGCCCGTACGAGCGCAGCCGTCCGGCGAGTGCCTCGGTCTTCTGCGCCACCTCGGTGGCGATCGCACGCAGCCCGTCGGCGCCGTGGTACACGGCGTACATCGAGGCCATGACGGCCAGGAGCACCTGGGCGGTGCAGATGTTCGACGTCGCCTTCTCGCGGCGGATGTGCTGCTCACGGGTCTGCAGCGACAGGCGGTACGCCGGGTGACCGGCGGCATCCTGCGACACGCCGACGAGGCGCCCCGGCAGCTGACGCTCGAGACCCTGGCGCACTGCCATGTAGCCCGCGTGGGGGCCGCCGAACCCGAGGGGCACACCGAAGCGCTGCGTCGTCCCGACGGCGATGTCGGCGCCGAGCGAGCCGGGCGAGGCCAGGAGCGTCAGGGCGAGGAGATCCGCGGCGACGACGGCGAGTCCCCCGCCGACGTGGACGGCGTCGATGACCCCCGAAGGATCCCAGACGCGTCCGCTCGCACCGGGATACTGCAGCAGAACGCCGAAGGCGCCGTCGGGCAGGGTCTCCCCACGGGCGAAGTCACGCTCGACGATCTCGATCCCGACAGCCGAGGCGCGGGCGTGGAGCAGCGCGCGAGTCTGCGGCAGTGCGTCGGCGTCGACGGCGAAGACGTTCGCGGCGCTCTTGGATGCCCGCCGGGCCAGCAGCATCCCCTCGACCACCGAGGTCGACTCGTCGAGCATCGACCCGTTCGCGATCGCGAGACCGGTGAGGTCGGAGACCATCGTCTGGAAGTTGATGAGCGCCTCGAGGCGCCCCTGGGAGATCTCGGGCTGGTACGGCGTGTAGGCGGTGTACCAGGACGGGTTCTCGAGCACGTTCCGGGCGATCACCGACGGAGTGATCGTGTCGTAGTAGCCGAGCCCGATCATGGGCCGGGCGACCCTGTTCTGCGACGCCAGCGCACGCAGCTCGGCGAGCGCCTCGGTCTCACTGGCCGCGGCGGGGATCGACGACGACGCACGCGCCGCGGCCCGGATGGATGCCGGCACGGCGGCGGTGAGCAGAGCGTCGACGCTGTCGTAGCCGAGCGTGTCGAGCATGACCGCTTCGGCCGCCGCATCGGTGCCGATGTGCCGTTCGGCGAAGGTCCGCGCCATCACTCGCCCCCCGTGAGGGCCTCGTAGGCGGCCCGGTCGAGAAGACCCTCGACCGCGGCGGGGTCGACCCGCAGCTTCAGCAGCCACCCGTCCTCGTACGGCGAGGAGTTCACCAGCGAGGGGTCGTCGACGACCGCGTCGTTGACGGCGACGACGTCGCCCGCGACGGGGGCGTAGAGCTCGCCGACCGACTTGGTCGATTCGATCTCGCCGCAGACCTGACCGGCGCTCACGCCGGAGTCGACGACGGGGAGGTCGACGAACACGACGTCGCCGAGCTTGTCGGCGGCGTAGTCGGTGATGCCGACGGTGGCGACATCGCCGTCGAGGGCGATCCACTCGTGTTCGGCGGTGTACTTCAGGGCGCTGGTGTCGGTCATTTCTTCCTCCGGTAGAACGGCAGGGCGGTCACAGTGGCGGGAATGCGGGTGCCCCGCACATCGATGGTCAGTTCGGTGCCGGGAGCGGATGCCGCGGGCGAGACGTACGCCATGGCGATGGGGTGCCCGAGGGTCGGGCTGAGAGCGCCGCTGGTGATCTCGCCGACGCGCGCGTCGCCGGCGAAGACGCCGTAGCCCGCGCGGCCCGCGCGGCGGCCCTCCGACACGAGCCCGACGAGCACGGGTGCGTTCTCATCGACGACAGCGCCCTTCCCCACGAAGTCGGCCTTGTCCGCCGCGACCGCGCGTCCGAGTCCGGCCTGGGCGGGGCGGACGCCGCGACCGAGCTCGTGGCCGTACAGCGGCATGCCCGCCTCCAGGCGCAGCGTGTCACGCGCGGCGAGTCCGGCGGGCACGAGGCCGAGCGGTGCGCCGGCTGCGAGGAGCGCGTCCCACAGTCCGCCCGCTGCGGCGACGGGGACCATCAGCTCGAACCCGTCTTCGCCGGTGTACCCCGTGCGGGCGACGAAGAGCGGCGCGCCGTCGAACTCGCCCTGCCGCCAGGCGTAGTAGCCGAGATCGTCGAGGCCCTCGACATCGACCCCCTGCGCGGCGCGGAGGATCTCTTCGGCGCGAGGCCCCTGGACGGCCACGAGAGCCGTCTGGTCGGTGACGTCCTCGATCCGGGGCACTGAACCACCGACGACGTATCCGAAGTCGCCACCGTCGACCGGGCGCATCCGGGCGTCCTCCCCGGCACGCCAGGCGCCCGCGCGGTCCGCGAGCGCCCCGGCCACAGCGTCCCGGTTCCCGGCGTTCGCCACGACGAGGAAGTGCTGCTCACCGGTGCGGTAGACGATGACGTCGTCGATGATGCCGCCGTCCTCGGCCAGGACGAGCGAGTACTTGGCCTTCCCGATCGCCATGGTGGACATCCGGCCGGCGAGCGCGACGTCGAGGAAGCCCGCGGCGTCGCCGTCCTGCACCCAGATCTCCGCCATGTGCGAGATGTCGAAGAGCCCCGCGGCGGTGCGCACGGCGTGATGTTCGGCGAGGTCGGAGGTGTAGCGGACCGGCATCAGCCAGCCCCCGAAATCGGTGAACGACGCGCCCAGCTGGGCGTGTCGATCGTGCAGCGGGCTCTGCCGTGCTGTGTCGTCCATGGAGTTCTCCCGGTCGGATCGGGTCGACACGGTCATCCGTGCCGAAGAACTCCCCCTCTGTCATGGACCTGAGAGTTTCGCGCCGGGGCGTACCCGGGCTTTCACCGTCGGCGGATGACGCAGAAAGCGGCGGCATCCTTTTTCAGAGTCGGCCGGCACGGACGGTACGCGGTACCTGAGAGATTGGCGGGGAGGCTTGCTCCTTCGGTGTTCGGCGCCGTCGGCGCCGAAGCTCTCCCGTCCGTGTCATGGGCCGGTATGAAGTTGTCTCCCGGCGGGGCCGGTGGGGCCAGCATAGCGGCGCGAGGGGCGAGGGCCCAGACCCCGCCGATCGGCGCGTCAGCCCAGGCAGTCCCCGGTCGAGACCCGGTCGTTCAGTCCCGAGGCCCCGGCGGCGACGGGTTCGAGTTCGGCATTGGTCATCGCGAACCCCCGCGTGTCGTCGCCGTCGGCCCGCGCGAAGACGACGCCGGCCACCTCCCCGTCTCCGGTCAGGAGCGGCCCGCCCGAGTTGCCGGGTCGCACCTCGGCGAAGAGCTGATAGATCTCCCGCGGATTGGCGGTGTCGTCGTAGATGTCGGGAACCGGCACCGTGCCCACCGACAGCACCTCGGCCGGTTTCGCATCGAAGGGCCCTCCGAGCGGATAGCCCTGCACCTGTGCGGCGCTTCCCGCCGTGAGGGGATCGCTGAGACCGAGCGGGGCGACCCCGAGGCCGTCGACGGCGATGACGGCGAGGTCGTCGATCGGGTCGAAGTACACCACGCGCCCCTCGAGGGCCGTGCCCCCGTTGGGCTGCACGACGGGGGTGTCGACGCCGGCCACGACGTGGGCGTTGGTGACCACACGGTCGGGAGCGACGACGAAGCCCGATCCCGTCGAGCTCGTGCCGCAGGCGAAGGCGGTTCCCGACACGCGGAGAACGGATGCCGCCGCAAGCTCGAGTTCGGGATCGTCCAGCTGGATCGGCGTCGCCGTGCCGGGCGTGACCTCCGGCGTGAGAAGGCCGCCGAGGCGCGGCAGCCCGTCGTCGGTGACGAAGCTGCGCCACTCACCCAGTGCCTGGGAGACGGGCGCCGGGATCACCCCGTTGATGATCGTCATGACGCGCGACGACGCCACCGCCGGTCCGAGGACCGGCGCTCCGGTGTTCGCCACGCTCTGGCCGACGAGCGAGAGCGCGAGCGCGGCGACGACGACGCTCACCACGCCGCCGAGGAGCCGGTCGATGACCCGCAGCTTCACCCGATCCACACCGCGACGAACCATGCCCCCGAGGACCCCGCCGATCGTGCCGCCGAGCACGAGGAGGAGGAATGACGCGGCGATGACCACGAGCGGACGCCACTCCTGCCAGGGCCACGCGTCGTTGATGACGGGGGCCAGCCACCAGGCCGCGACGCCCCCGGCGGCGAGCCCGAGAAGGGTCCCGAGGCTTGCCACGAGACCACGCTGAAGCCCGACGACGAGCGCCACCACCAGCAGGGCGATGAGGAAGAGATCGACGAGCAGCACGGCCATCCTTCGGCAGGGAGCCACCAGCGTACGGCGCTCGCCTGTGACATCACCGAAGCGGAGCCGCAGGGCGTCGCATTTGCCTTCAGGTCGCAATGACAATAAGATGAGACCACCTTAGAGTCAGGATGACAAGAACATGGATCCCGAAGTCGAGGACATCCGCGTGGCGGTGTCGACGGTGATCTTCTCGCTGCGCACGCCCCGGCCCGGTTTCGCGCCCGCGGTCGTCCTCCCGCTCGTCAAGCGCACCCGGGATCCCTTCGAGGGACTGTGGGCGCTTCCCGGCGGGTGGTTTGGAGCCTGCGAGGGACTGGATGCCGCGGCATCCCGCACCCTCGGCGAGACCACGGGTCTCGCTCCGAGCTACCTCGAGCAGCTCTACGCGTTCGGCGCGGTCGACCGCTCCCCCACCCGCGTCGTGTCGATCGTCTACTGGGCGCTGCTGCGCCCCGAAGAGGTCTCCGATGTCGAGAACGTCGGGTGGTTCGACGCCGCCGACCTTCCCCGCCTCGCCTTCGACCACAACGAGATCGTCGAGTACGCCCTATGGCGCCTGCGCAACAAGGTCGGCTACAGCCGGATCGCCCACGGCCTGCTCGCCGACGAGTTCACCCTCGCCGAGCTCCGCGAGGTGTACGAGGCGATCCTCGACAGAAAGCTCGACCCCGCGAACTTCCGGCGCCAGGTGGACACCTCCGCCACCCTCATCCCGACCGACCGGTTCCGCACCGGCAGTCACCGCCCCGCCCGTCTGTACCGCTACAACCGCGATGTGGAGCTCGCCGACCGCGGGCCCCTCTCGCGCTCGCCCGAAACGAGTGTCCGATGACCACCATCCTCCCCACCCCCGCGCTCCGTGAGCCCGTCGACCCCTCGGTCGATCACGAGATCCAGGCGATCGTGACGGGCAGATCGACGACCGAGACCTGCGCGACCGATCTCGCCGCCGGCCCCTGGAACTTCGACGCCCGGCCCGGCTACGGGCCGGGATCGTCGATGGGCGATGTGATCCCCACCGGTGCGCCGCGCCAGGGCGAGCTCCCCCGCGAGTACCGCGAGGCCTCCGAGGCCGAGCTCGCCGACCGCATCCGCGCCGCCAAAGCCGTCCTCGGCGACCGGGTCGTCGTGCTCGGCCACTTCTACCAGCGCGAAGAGGTGATCGTCCACGCCGACTACGTCGGTGATTCGTTCCAGCTGGCCAACGCCGCCCTCGAGCACCCGAGCGCCGAGGCGATCGTGTTCTGCGGCGTGCACTTCATGGCGGAGACCGCCGACCTCCTCTCCCGTCCCGAGCAGGCGGTGATCCTGCCCAACCTCGCCGCGGGCTGCTCGATGGCCGACATGGCCGACATCGACCAGGTCGAGGAGTGCTGGGAGCAGCTCGCCGACGTCTACGGCGACCTGGACACGCCCGATGCGGACGGCTTGGTCCCCGTCATCCCCGTCACCTACATGAACTCCTCCGCCGCGATCAAGGGGTTCGTCGGGCGCCACGGCGGCATCGTCTGCACTTCCTCGAACGCGCGCACCGTGCTCGAATGGGCCTTCGCACGAGGGCGCCGGGTGCTCTTCTTCCCTGACCAGCACCTCGGGCGCAACACCGCCAAGGCGATGGGCGTCCCCCTCGAGCAGATGCCCCTGTGGAATCCGCGCAAGCCGCTCGGCGGCAGCACGACCCGCGAGCTCGAAGACGCCCGCGTCCTCCTGTGGCACGGGTTCTGCTCGGTTCACCGCCGTTTCGCCGTCGACCAGATCGACCGCGCACGCGCCGAGCACCCGGGGGTGCGCGTCATCGTCCACCCCGAGTGCCCGATGGCGGTCGTCGACGCCGCCGACGAGTCCGGCTCGACCGACTACATCCGAAAGGCCATCCAGGCCGCGACCGAACCGACGACGTTCGCCATCGGCACCGAGATCAACCTCGTGCAGCGGCTCGCGGCCGAGCATCCGCAGCACACCATCTTCTGCCTCGATCCCGTGGTGTGCCCGTGTTCGACGATGTACCGCATCCACCCGGGCTACCTCGCCTGGGTGCTCGAAGGACTCGTCCGCGGCGAGGTGCAGAACCGGATCACGGTCCCGGCCGACGTCGCAGACCCCGCCCGGGTGGCTCTCGAACGGATGCTGGCGGCCAAGCCCCCCGCGGATCCCGGACGGAGCGCCGCCTCATGACCCGCACGGCACCCACCGTGCACGCCGTGGTCGTCGGCAGCGGCATCGCCGGCCTCACCGCCGCCCTCCACGCCGTGGAGCGCGGATGCCGGGTGACCCTCGTCACCAAGGACGTCCTCGAGCATGCCAACACCCGCTACGCCCAGGGCGGCATCGCCGGGGTGATGTTCGGCGACGACCGCGTCGAAGACCACATCCGCGACACGATGACCGCGGGCGCGGGACTCAGCGACCCCGACGCCGTCCGCGTCCTCGCCGAGGAGGGGCCCGCGCGCATCCGCGAGCTCATCGCGCTCGGCGTGGCGTTCGATCGCGCACCCGACGGCACCCTCGTGAAAGGGCTCGAGGCTGCCCACTCGTACCCGCGGATCCTCCACGCGGGAGGGGATGCCACGGGTACCGCCGTCGAGAAGGCCCTCGTCGCGCGTCTGCGCGAGAGCGGGGTGACGGTGATCGAGCACGCGTTCCTCATCGACCTCGTGGTCGACGCCGCACGCGTCGTCGGCGTCGAGCTGCTCGTCGGCGAGTCCCCCGACGCGCCGGGTCAGCGGCGCCGGCTCTCCGCCGAGGCGGTCGTGCTCGCCACGGGGGGCGCCGGCGAACTGTACGCCCACTCCACGAACCCCTCGGTGGCGACGGGCGACGGCATCGCCGCCGCGATTCGCGCCGGCGCCGCCGTCGCCGACCTGGAGTTCTTCCAATTCCACCCGACCGTTCTTCCCGAGGACGAGCGGGGCGAGGCCTTCCTCGTCTCGGAGGCGGTGCGAGGAGAGGGCGCCACGCTCATCGACGACACCGGCCGCCGTTTCGTCCTCGATGTCCACCCCGACGGAGAGCTCGCTCCGCGCGATGTGGTCGCGGCCGCGATCGCCGACCGGATGACCCGCCAGGGTGGACGCCCGGTGCGACTGGATGCCACGCACCTGCGGCCCACACTCGCCGAGCGACGCGCGTTCCTGACTCAGCGCTTCCCCACGATCGACGCCGCCGTGCGCCGCCGAGGGTGGGACTGGGCGGCCGAGCCCGTCCCTGTCACGCCCGCGGCGCATTACCTGATGGGGGGCGTCGTGACCGACCTGAACGGGCGCACCTCCCTTCCCGGTCTGTACGCCGTCGGCGAAGTGGCGCGCACCGGCGTCCACGGCGCGAACCGGCTGGCCTCGAACTCCCTGCTCGAGGGCGCGGTGTTCGGCGCACGGGCGGGTGACACGATCGCCGTGGACGCTGTGCGCGACTGGCCGTTCACGCCGGGTGTCGTCCGCAACGTCCCGCCGGCCCTTCCGATCGCCGTGGTCGATCCCGGTCCCTTCGATCGCTCGGCACTGCAGGACCTGCTGTGGACGCATGCCGGGCTCGTTCGCACCGAGCGGGGTCTGGCCGAGGCAGCCGCCGTCCTCCGAGCCTGGAGCGTGACGGCGTCCGCCGCATCGACCGAGAAGGACTACGAGGACGCGAACCTCCTCCTCGTCGGCGCGCACCTCGTCGCTGCGGCTCGGGCGCGTCGGGAGTCCGTCGGGGCGCACGTCCGCGCCGACGCGCCGACGGCGACCGTGCCGGTGGCCCAGGTGGCGTCATGCTGACGCCGGCGGCGATCGACCGGGTCGTCGCCGCGGCCCTCTCCGAGGACGCACCGTGGGGCGATCTCACCAGCGCCGCCTTCATCCCCGCGACGGCGACCGCGCGTGCGGAGCTCGTCGCCCGGGAAGCAGGCGTCGCGAGCGGTCTGGCCGTCTTCGCCTCGGCTTTCCGCCTCACCGACAGCGCGATCACCGTGAGCGTCCTGGTCGAGGACGGCCGTTGGTTCGAGCCCGGCGCTGTGCTCGCGGTCGTCGAAGGGCCGGCGCGCGGCATCCTGACGGCCGAGCGTGTCGCGTTAAACCTGACCCAGCGGATGTCGGGGATCGCGACCCTGACCGCGCGATACGTCGCCGAGGTGGCGCACACTCCGGCCCGCATCGCGGACACCCGGAAGACCACGCCGGGCCTTCGCGCGCTCGAGCGCCAGGCGGTGCGCGACGGCGGCGGACACAACCACCGCTTCTCGCTGTCGGACGCCGTGATGGTCAAGGACAACCATCTGGCCGTCCTCACCGCCGGCGGCGCCTCGGTCACCGACGCCCTCCGCACCGCCATGGCGAGTCTTCCCCACACCACCCACGTGGAGGTCGAAGTCGACCGTCTCGACCAGATCGAACCCGTTCTCGCCGCACGCGTGGACACGATCATGCTCGACAACTTCTCGCCGGACGATCTTCGTCGCGGGGTCGCGATCGTGGCCGGTCGCGCCATCGTGGAGGCCTCGGGCGGGGTGTCGCTGGAGACGGTGGGCGCCATCGCCGAGACCGGCGTCGACGTCATCTCGGTCGGAGCCCTCACGCATTCCGCCCGCGCGTTGGATCTGGGACTGGACATCCGGGTCACGCCGGCGGACGTCGGCTGATGGACGCGTGATGTCACTGCTCTATCTCGACAACGCCGCCACGACTCCGGTGCGACCGGAGGTCGTCGAGGCCATGACGCCGTATCTGAGCCGCTGGTTCGGAAACCCGTCGAGTCACCACACCGTCGGCGAGGCCGCTGCCGCCGCCCTCGAAGACGCCCGCGCGCGCGTGGCGAGGGTCGTGGGGATGCGGCCCGGCGACATCGTCTTCACCTCGGGCGGCACCGAGGCCGACAACCTCGCGGTGAAGGGGATCGCGATCGCGGCCCAGCAGCATCGCGCCGCGCGTCACGTGGTGACCTCGCCCATCGAGCACGAGGCGATCCTGGAGTCGGTGGATTTCCTCAGGCGCATCCACGGCTTCGCGGTGACCATGCTTCCCGTCGACCACGACGGCCGGATCGACCCCGCGGAGGTCGCCGGTGCCCTTCGGGAGGACACAGCCCTCGTCGCCGTCGGCTACGCCAACAACGAGGTGGGCACGGTGCAGGATGTGGCGGCGATCGCCACCGTCACCGGCGCCCGACGCATCCCCCTCCATCTCGATGCGGTGCAGGCCGCCGGATGGCTCCCCCTCGCCGGCACCGGAGCCGACAGTCTCGCGATCGCCGGCCACAAGGTCGGCGCCCCCAAGGGGACGGGAGTCCTCGTCGTTCGGGGCCGTGTCCCCGTCGAACCGCTGTTCCACGGCGGCGGGCAGGAGCGGGGGCGCCGAAGCGGAACCGAAGACGTCGCCGGCGCGGTGGCCCTCGCGACGGCGCTCGAACTGGCCGAAGCCGAACGGGTGACCAGCAGCGCGCGTGCGAGCGCCACACGGGACCGCTTCATCGCGGGCGTGCGCACTCGGGTGCCCGAGGCCCGACTCACCGGCCACCCCACCGAGAGACTTCCCGGAACGGCGAGCTTCGTCTTCCCCGGCACCTCCGGCGAGGCGATCCTGCTCGAGCTCGAGCGACGAGGAGTGGTGTCCTCCAGCGGATCGGCGTGCGCGGCAGGCAGCGATGAGCCCTCGCACGTCCTGCTCGCGATGGGATTCGCGCCCGAGGTCGCGCAGACCGCCGTCCGATTCAGCTTCCCCCACCACCCGGACCTGGATGCCGACGGGTTGGCCGACCAGGTCGCCGCGGCCGTCCGGGCGGTACGATCGGCCCCGTGACACCCGCCCTCACCGTCATCGTCCCGGGGTTCGACGTCGGGCCCTGGGTGGCGGAGGCGCTGGCGTCACTGCAGGCCCAGTCGTTCCGCGCGTGGCGCGCCGTGCTCGTCGACGACGGCTCCACCGACGACACCGCGGAGATCTTCGCGGCGGCTGCCGCGGAGGACGAGCGTTTCTCGGTGATCAGCCACGCCGGACGGCGCGGCCTGGCTGCGGCTCGCAACACGGGCCTGGGCCTGGTCGACACCCCCTATCTGGCCTTCCTCGACGGAGACGACCGCTTCACACCCACCGCTCTCGAGCGCCTCATCAGCGTCCTCGACGACACCGGCAGCGACTTCGTCGTGGGCGCCTACGTGCGGCTGCGAGCCGACGAGAGCGGGGCCTACGCCGCAGGACCTGTCCAGCCCTGGGTCGCCGCCGCGACCGACCCCGAGCGTCGACGCACCTCCCTCCAGGAGCATCCTGCGGCATCGGGCAACATCGTCGCCTGGTCCAAGGTCAGCAGGCATGACTTCTGGCAGCGCGCGGGGCTGCGTTTCCCGGAGGGGCGGCTGTACGAGGATCAGATCCTCGCCCAGCGGATGTACGCCGCCGCGCGGTCGTTCGATGTGATCCCCGATGTCGTGGTCGAATGGCGCGAACGCGCGGACGGGTCGTCGATCACCCAGCACAGGGAGGCCCTACCGGTGCTGCGCGACTATCTCGACGGACTCCGTGGCGGGCTCGAGATCCTGGATGCCGCGGGGCACCCGTCCGCCGTGCGCGCGCGGATCGAGCTCATCCTGACCCTGGATCTTCCGCCCCTCGTGAGCATCGCCCGCACCCATCCCGACGACGCCTACCGGCGCGCACTGGGCGCCTTCGTCCGCGACCTGCAGGGGCGCGGGTCGGACCGCGTCGTCACGCCGGAGGTGTCGGCCGCCGCCCTCTGGTGAGCTCAGGGCAGCGGACGGTCGGGGAGGACGACGACCGGCTCGGTGAGCAGCCGCGCGACCTCCTCGCGATCGCGCCGGAGCTCGGCGTCGATCTGCGGCTCGGGCGCCCCGTCCGGCGCGCGGTCCGCTCGACGGTCGGGGAGGTCGGCCGGCTCGTCTTCGGCCTCCGCCTCGAGCACCCGCGTCGTGGCGAGCTGCTGCGCGGCGAGCTCGGCGTAGAGTCCCCCCGCGGCCACGAGCTCGCTGTGCGTCCCCGACTCCACGATCCGCCCGGCCTCGATCACGTGGATGACGTCGGCGGCGATGACGGTCGACAGGCGGTGGGCGATCGAGAGCGTGGTCCGCCCCTTGGCCGCGGCGTCGAGCGCCTCCTGCACCACCCGCTCCGAGACGGTGTCCAGGGCCGATGTCGCCTCGTCCAGGAGCAGGACGGGCGGGTCTTTCAGCAGAACCCGCGCGATCGCGATCCGCTGCTTCTCACCGCCCGACAGCCGGTAGCCGCGCTCGCCGACCACGGTGTCGTACCCGCGCTCGAATCCGGTGATGACGTGGTGGATGTTCGCTGCTCGGCACGCCGACTCGAGCTCGGCGTCGGTTGCATCGGGCTTGGCGTACCGGAGGTTCTGCCGAATCGTGGCGTGGAAGAGATACGTCTCCTGCGGGACGATCCCGATCCGGTCGATGATCGACTCCTGGGTGAGATGGCGCACGTCCTCGCCGGCGAAGAGCACGGCGCCGTCACCGGCCTCGTAGAAGCGGGGCGTCAGATAGAGCACGGTGGTCTTCCCCGCCCCCGAGGGTCCGACGAAGGCGACGTGCTGCCCGGGCTCCGCGACGAACGAGATGCCGGCGAGGGTGGGCCGCGTCTGCGGTGCCGCATCGGGGTAGCGGAACACCACGTCGCGGAACTCGATCCGCCCCACAGGTCCGGGGGCATCGGCGACGTCGATCGCGTCGGGAGCATCGCTGATGGCAGGAGTGAGGTCGAGGTACTCGAAGATGCGGGCGAACAGAGCGGCGGATGTCTGCAGATCCAGGGCGACGCGCATGAGACCCATGAGCGGCATGAGCAGTCGCGCCTGCACCGTGGTGAAGGCGACGATCGTGCCCGCCGTGATCGCGTCGGCGCCGCCGGTCACCAGAAGCCCGGCGACCAGGTAGATCACGGCCGGCACGCTGGACATGAGCACCTGCACGACGGCGAAGAAGCCCTGACCGCTCATCGCCCGCCGCACCTGCAGTCGTACCTGGTTGACGTTCTCGTCGGCATAGCGCGCCGATTCGGTGCGCTGCCGGTTGAACGACTTCGACAGCAGGATGCCCGAGACGCTGAGCGTCTCCTGCGTGATCGAGGTCAGCTCCGACAGCGACTCCTGGGTCTCTCCGGCGATCCGCGCGCGCACCTGACCGACGCGGCGCTGGACGATGACGAGGAACGGCATCATGACAACGGCGATGATCGTCAGGCGCCAGTCGATGATGATCATCGCGACGAGCGACGCGATGACGGTGACGACGTTGCCGAGGATGCTCGTGACGGTGTTGGTGAGGACGCCGGAGACCCCGCCGACGTCGTTCTGCAGTCGGGACTGGATGACGCCCGTCTTGGTCCGGGTGAAGAAGGCCAGTTCCATCGCCTGGAGGTGATCGAAGAGGCGCACTCGAAGATCGCCCGTCACGCGATTGCCCACGGTCGAGGTGAGCCACGTCTGGACCACGCCCAGCACGGCGGAGAGGAGGAACAAGCCGATCATGATCGCGACGAGCCGGGCGAGGAGGGGGATGTCGGGTGATCCCCCGTCGACGGGAAACAGGGCGTCGTCGAAGATCCGCTGCACCAGGAGCGGCGGGATGACCGCGACACCGGCGCCGACGACGACGAGGATGCCCGTCAACGTGATTCGTCCGAGGTACGGCCGGAAGAGGGCCACGACGCGGCGGCCCAGGTTCGGGATCTTCGGCGCCTGGGCGTTCA
Source organism: Microbacterium sp. CCNWLW134 (assembly GCF_037083565.1). Classification (NCBI taxonomy): domain Bacteria; kingdom Bacillati; phylum Actinomycetota; class Actinomycetes; order Micrococcales; family Microbacteriaceae; genus Microbacterium; species Microbacterium sp. CCNWLW134. The sequence goes on from NZ_JBAOJU010000001.1 coordinate 1,778,869, forward strand.
GCCGGCGCTGCGCTTCGATGTCGACCGGCCGGAAGCCGCCGGGAGCTCCCCCGCCGCCTCCCCCGCGCATACTCACCTTCGCCAGCCTACTGACGCCCACCCCCACCGGCTCGGTAGGGTGTGACCCATGAGCGAGACCACTCCGGAACAGCCCGCCCGCGACGGGGAGGACCTCGCCGAGATCCGTGCAGAGATCGACGAGTTGAAGGCCGTGCCGGAGGAGGAGCTGGTGTCCCCGACACCGGCGGGACTCCTGGCCGCCGAGCCCGAGCCCGAGCCCACCGATCCGATCGGGTCGGCGGACGACGACGACACCGAGCCGACCACCGCGCTCTGACGATCCGGCGAGAACGGATCCGCCTCCGACGGGAATGCCCTGTCGGAGGTGGCGGTTAGCCTCAGACAGTCCTCGCGGATCACGCGCGCGCGTGCGTCGTCCGTGAACCTCCGCTTTCTTCCGCCCGCCCTGAGGAGCCCCGTGGCAGCCACCGACACCGTCCCCACCGCCGGCGCCGTTCGCGACGCCGCGACGCCCGCGACGCTCAGCCCGATCGAGAGCCGCATCATCTGGCTGTTGCTGGCCGCAGCGTTCGTGGCGATCCTGAACGAGACCACGATGGGCATCGCGATCCCGCGTCTCATCGTCGACCTCGGAATCACCGCCGTCGCCGCCCAGTGGCTGACGACCGCCTTCATGCTGACGATGGCCGTCGTGATCCCCATCACGGGCTTCCTCCTGCGCCGATTCACGACCCGGCAGATGTTCATCGCCGCGATGAGCCTGTTCTCGCTCGGTACCCTGATCGCGTTCCTGTCCCCCGGCTTCCCCATGCTCCTGGTCGCCCGCGTCGTGCAGGCGTCGGGAACGGCGATCATGATGCCGCTGCTCATGACGACGATCATGAACGTCGTCCCGCCGCAGTCCCGCGGGCGCATGATGGGGCGGGTCAGCATCGTCATCTCCCTCGCTCCGGCCATCGGCCCGTCACTGTCGGGCTTCCTCATCGACACGGTCGGCTGGCGCTGGAACTTCGGTGTCGTCCTCCCGATCGCCCTGGTCGCCCTCGCCGTCGGGGCGATCTGGATCCGCAACCTCGGTGAGACCACGCGCGCCCCGATCGACGTGCTCTCGGTGATCCTCTCCGCCCTCGGCTTCGGCGGCCTGGTCTATGGACTGAGCCAGATCGGCGGCGCCGCGGCGGCACATGGCGGCACCGCCGCCGAGGAGGCGTCGGCGTCGGCCACCGCGACCGTCTCCCTCGTCGTGGCGTTCTCGGTCGGTGTGATCGCGCTGGCGCTCTTCGCCTGGCGGCAGATCCGGCTGCAGCGCACCGACGACGCCCTGCTCGACCTGCGGGTGTTCACCTTCCGCAACTTCAGCTTCGCCACCGGCCACATGACGCTGCTCTCGGCGGCCTTCTTCGGGATCATCACCGTGCTGCCGCTCTACGCGCAGAACGTGGTGGGCCTCGACCCGTTCATGTCGGGCCTCATCGTCCTGCCCGGCGCCCTGGCCATGGGTCTCGCGGGCCCGATCGTGGGTCGCATCTACGACCGGTACGGCACTCGGGTCCTTCTCGTCCCGGGCACCGTGATCGCCGTCGGGATGCTGTGGGTCTTCACGATGTTCACCGCGACCACGCCGGTCTGGGCCATCGCCGCGGGCCAGACCGCGCTGTCGATCGGTCTCGCACTGTCGTTCACGCCGCTCTTCACGGCGTCGCTGGCGTCGCTTGATCGGAAGTACTACTCGTACGGCTCGGCGGTGGTCGGAACGGTGCAGCAGGTCGCCGGGGCAGCCGGCATCGCCCTGTTCATCACCGTGATGTCGAGCGTGCAGGCCGCCGCCGAGGCGTCCGGCGCTGAAGATGCGGGCGCGCAGGGCGCTCACGCAGCGTTCCTCCTCGCAGCGATCGTGTCGCTGCCGCTGCTGTTCAGCGCCTTCCTGGTGCGCAAGCCCGCCGACGAAGGGCTTCCCCTCCCCGCGGCGCACTGAGGCGTAGCCGTCACGGTTGTCGGGGGCAAGTCCCGGTCCGAGACGGCGGACCGGCCTAGCGTGGGGGCACCCCACGAAAGGAAGTGTCATGGCCGAACTGAACGGCAAGACCGTCGCGTTCCTCCTCACCGACGGTTACGAGGACAGCGAATTGACCAGTCCCTGGCAGGCGGTGACGGACGCCGGCGCCCAGGCGCACCTGATCTCCCCCGCATCGGGGAGTGTGACCGGCAAGAAGGGACACGAGCAGGCGGTCGACGTGGCTGTCACCGCCGCCGACGCGGCATCCTACGACGCCCTGGTGCTGCCCGGCGGCGTCGTCAACGCCGACCATCTGCGAATGGACGAGGCCTCGGTGGCCTTCGCCCGCGCCTTCTTCTCCCAGCAGAAGCCGGTCGGCGTCATCTGCCACGGCGCCTGGATCCTCATCGAGGCCGGCGCGGTCGACGGCCGCACACTCACGAGCTATCCGAGCTTGAAGACGGATCTGACCAATGCCGGGGCCCGGTGGGTGGACGAGGAGGTCGTCGTCGACCAGGGACTCGTCTCGAGCCGGACACCCGACGACCTCCCGGCGTTCAATGCGAAGGTCGTCGAGGAGATCGCCGAGGGCACGCACGCCGGTCAGACGCTCTGAGCGGCGTCGCGGGCGTGCGCGGAGTGGGCTGAGGACTCAGACGCCGCAGGCGCTGCCCCCACAGCACGAGCCCGCAGCTGCACCCGGCGCACCCAGGAGGTTCTCGCCCGGGACCAGGGGCTTGGCGTCGTCATCGGTCTGCGCGGCGGGGATCTGGGTGGCGGAGGTCTGAGTCGTCATCCCTCCATGCTAATCCGATCCCCGCTGCGCGGACGGGCCGGCTCAGTCGACTGAGCCCTGACACACCGGACAGTACTGGGCGGCTCCCTTCGAGCCGGGGACGTCCTCGACGATGCCTCCGCAGACCGGGCAGGCCTCGCCCGTCCGTCCGTGCACCCTCATCGACGCGGCCTTGGCCTGTTTCAATCGCGGCAGCGGGATGCTGCGTCGTGCACGTACCGCCTCGGACAGCTCGTCGCGGATCGCCTCGAAAAGCACCTCCCTCTCGCCGTCGTCGAGGGCCGCCGCATGCGTCGTCGGGGCGATCTTCGCGCGATGCAGGATCTCGTCGGAATAGGCGTTGCCGATACCGGAGATGCTCTCCTGCTCTTGCAGAAGAGCCTTGAGCTGCTTGCGCCGGCCGAGGGTGATCCGGTCGAAATCGGCCCGGGTGTAGGTCGGCGACATCGGGTCGGGTCCGAGCTTCTTCACCGCGGGCACGTCCTGGGGGTGGTCCACGAGCGACAGGGCCAGCGAGAGCCATTCGCCGGCGTCGGTGAACTCCAGCGCGGTGTCGTCGTCGAGGTCGAGCGTGGCGATCACCGCAGCCGGCGGCGTCGAAGCACCGGACGAGTCTGCGGTCTCGTCGTCAGCCGCTTCCGCATCGACGCGGTGACGGACCCACCCGGCGCGGCCGAGGGTGACCACGAGGTCTCCTCGATCGGTGTCGATGTCCAGGTGCTTGCCGAAGCGCGTGACGCCCGTGATCGTCGCGCCGACGAGCCCCTCGGCCGGTCGGTCCCGCGTCTTCCACGAACGGAACTCACCCACGTCCACACCGATGATCCGGCGATGGGTCACGGCGTCGTCGAGGACGTCGGCGAGAACCTGGACTTCGGGCGACTCGGGCATGCGGTCATCCTTTCATCGACGGCCGCGATGCGGCATCCGCCTGTCTACAATCTCGGGATGGCGACCGCGAGGATCTGGTGTCGGAGCAGAAGCGCCGGCGCGGTGTGCACCCGCCCCACCGGCCACCCGGGCCTCCACAACCGCGTCGGCACCGGAAAGATGTGGTCGGACGCGGCGGCTGATCCCCCGTGGTGCGGAGGAAGCGGCACGAGGACGTCGGCCGCCCCGTCGCTGCCGGGTGGGTTTCCGCACGGCCGGGCCGTGTGCCCGGTCTGCTGGGGTTTCGTCGCCCTCGAGGACGGTGTGCTCGAGGACCACGACGCGTTCGCGGGGCCCGCCGACGACCGCGACGCCGCCGACCGCGCCGCATGGTTCAACACGTACGGTTGGTTCGACGGCGCTGCGGCGCCGTCGCCCTAGAACTCCTCGCCCCAGTTCAGCCCCTCACCGGAAGCGGAGGCGACCCGCATCACGGGTCGCTGCTCCCTCGTCAGAGACTGCAGCTGCGCCACCACGTCGGGCGCCGAGAGCTCCGCCCCCGACAGCGGGGCGTCCTTCACCACGATCTGACTTGCCGGCCCCACCAGGAACGTCGCCCCCACCGTGGAGCCGTCGGGCTCTCGGACCGGGATCTCGACGATGTGGGCGGCGTGGGCAGCACCCAGGGATTCGCTGTATTCCAGGAGAGCCGTCGCGAGGTCATCCCCCGTCAGGAACTCGCTCCCGGCGTAGACGATGACTTTCATGCCTCATGTCTACTCCGGCGATACGACCGAAGGGGGCCCCCTTGCCAACCCGGGGCCGGCGCGGTAGGCGCTCCGGCGCTCAGGCGCCGGGGTCGATATCCTGCTCGGGATCGACGCTCTGACCGGTCGGAGTGCGGAAGTGCGTCGGCAGCAGCGGCGGCTCGCCGCTTTCGGACGCGCTGCCGTCCTCGGGCTCGATGAAGACATCCGGCTCCGACTCATCGCCGCGCGAGTGGTTCTCGCGCTGGAACGGAGAATCGTCGTCACGGCGCGGCGGGAGGGGCAGGAACGGATCAGCCATGGACATGAGCCGAGTGTGCCAGCCGGGCGTCGTCGACGGGTGGGATCCCGCTGGGAATCGCTGATCCCGCCCCGAGGCCCTGCACAGCAGGTAGCGTGCCGAGAATGGCCTCCGATGATCTGATCGCCCTCGCGGCCGAGGAATTCGTCTCGCTCACCACATTCCGGCGCAACGGTATCGGAGTGCCGACGACCGTCTGGGTCGCCCGTGACGCAGACCGGCTCGTGGTCACCACGGGCGCCGACAGCGGAAAAGTGAAGCGGATCCGCAGAAACCCCGCCGTGACGCTGCGCCCGAGCGACCGCGCCGGCAGGGTCGACCCCGGCGCGGCGATCGTCTCAGCGACCGCGACGATCCAGCACGACGTGGACGAGATCGAGCGGTGCACCGCGCTCTTCCACGCGAAGTACGGTCTTCAGGCCCGCATGATCCTCGGGCTCGGGCGGGTGCTGAGTCGTGACGGCAGGAACCGCGTCATCCTGCACCTCGAGGGCTGAGCAGCGCGGGTCAGTCCCAGTCGAGGTACTCCTCGATGAACAGCGCCGTCTCGATCGGGTGCGACATCGGGAAGAGGTGGTCGCCCGAGACCGTGCGCACGGTCGCCCGGTCGGCAGCCGACGCCTGGAGACGCTCCCCGTTCGCCGGCGGGGTCACCGCGTCATCCGTCCCCTGGATGATGAGGATCGGAATGCCCGGTGCGAGCGGAAGATCGGTGTCCTCCGCTCCGAGGAGCAGCAGACCGTCGACGCGCGCCGTGTGCTCGGCCGCCACCGCCCGCGCGACCGTGCCACCGGGGCCGTGTCCACCGACCCAGGAATCGTCGAGGCCCACGTGGTCGAGGACGGCCATGACATCCGCCACACGCTCGGCGACGGTGGCATCGCCGTCGGCGGGCTCGTCGATGCGGATGATGCGGAACCCGGCCTCCTCGGCGAGATAGTGCGCGATGGCGCCCAGCGCGTCGCCCTCGAGGCTGTGCTCGGGGATGAGGACGAGCGAGACCGGCCCTTCGCCCTCGTCGATGAACGGGATGACGCGGGCGTCGCGCGTGACGGTCTGCAGGTCGGGCATCGGGATCCTCTCGAGTCGGTGCGGCGGGCTCTCGGGCCCGGACAATGCCTCGAGGAGCCTACCCGGTGGCGTCTCAGGCCTCGGGCAGATCCGCCTGCGCGAGGATCGATCGATCCTCCGAGCGGACCTCGAGACGCACCGCCTCGGTGCGCATCACGGCGGCGTTGAGGCGGCACTCGATCGGCACCTCCGAGCCCAGCATCGCTCCCGCGGAGTATTCCACACCGGATTCGTCGATCAGGACGACCTCGTAGGTCGCGCCGACGTCGAGCCCCGTGGCTTCGACGACCGTCTCGGTGCCCCAGGTGTGGGCCACGAGGTCCGCCTCGATCCCGACACCGTCGGGCACACCGTTCAGATCGACCGGTTCGATCGCCCCGAGCGTCCCGGGCGGTCCCGATGGCGTCGTGACCGCCGGATCGGGCCAGGACACGCCGACGGCCACGCCGGCGACCAGGCACGCAGCGGCCACGAGCGGAGCGATCCACCCGCGCGGACCGCGTGCGGGCGTCGCGGTGACCGGCGACCCCGTCGCGCGGGACACGGTCTCCGCGTCGACGGCGCGGAGGATGCGGTCGCCGAGCGCATCGGTATCGCGAGGCGGGGTCCAGGTGACATCGCCCTCGCGGAGCCGACCCGACAGCGCGGCCAGCTCGCGGAACTCGTCCTCGACGTCGGGGCGGCGTCGCCGCAGCGCCTCCCACTCTTCGGATTCGCTGGCCGTCAGCTCGCCGGCGAGCGCGGCGGCCATCAGTTCGGCGATGCGGTCATCGGGGGTGCGCATCATTCCTCCTCGGTTTCCTGGAGATGTTTCCGCAGGGCCCTGAGCCCATGGAAGGCCCGCGTCCGCCAGGTGGCGACGGGGATGCCGGTGGCGTCTGCGAGTTCCTGATAGCTGCGCCCCTCGACATGCACCGCCACGACGACCGTACGGTGGGCGTCACTGAGCGCCGCGAGGCCCTCGATGATGCGAAGACGTTCCAGCGGGTCGATGGCGTCCGCCATCCGTGTCTCGATTTCGGCGTCATCGCCGATGCGCGGAAGCCGGGCGCGAGCACGGAGCGCATCCACGATGACGTTGCGCGCGATGGCGAACAGCCAGGTGCGTTCGGTCGCCTTGGCCGCGTCGAAGCGGTCGCGGGAACGCCACGCGCGCAGGAAGGTCTCCTGCACGCAGTCCTCGGCGAGCGGACGGTCGCGAAGGGCGTTGACGGCGTACCCCAGGAGAGCGCCGCCGTTCTCTGCGAAGGCCCGTCGGACGTCGAAGTCCTCCGTCGGGCGCGGGTCCGAGGTCATCCTCTCCCCCTCGTCCCGTCGTGCGCTGATTGCCACCCCGTCTCCTCACAAGCTAGTGATCGCCCGGGCGCCGGGACGGCCTCGCGATCACCAGGTGATACCGCCGGCAGCGTTCATCCGTTCATCGCACGGTGACTTTTGCTCGTCGATGAACGTACGAGCCTTCCGCCTCGTAGACCCCGACAACGGATGCGACCGGCGCGTCCAGATCGGAAGGTTCGAGGAAATGACGAAGAAGACATCCGCCCGCCTGGTGACGATCGGTGCCCTGGCCGGAGTGGCCGCCCTCACCGTCGCGATGCCCGCGCACGCCGAGACCGAGGTCGCGGAGCCGGACACGTTCACCAGCGCGTTCACGGTCATGGCGACCCCCGATCAGGTCATCAACAACGACGGCGTCGCCGCGCCCGGGCAGGAGGGCGCGACGGGGACGTTCACGTTCCGCATCAACTCCGAGCTGGAGATCATCTGCTACGACATCCGCCTGGAGGGTGTGAGCGGCGATTACCAGAGCCCAGCGAAGACGGCCACGCACATCCACGAGGCAGCGGCGGGTCAGCCGGGTCCGCCGCGGATCGCTTTCCCCAACCCCGAGCCGGTGGGTGACGGACCGCGTACGTCGTCCGGTTGCCTCCAGGGACCCTTCACGACGGGCGTCGAGGCCGATGGCGTCGACACCGGCGACGGATTCTCGCTCGCCGAGATCGAGGCGAACCCCGCCGGGTTCACCGGTGACTCCCACACCGTCGACTACCCCGCCGGTGTCGTTCGCGGACAGCTCTCGGCCATCCCCGTCGGCGGAGTGGACACGGGAGCCGGCGGAACGGCCGACACCGGCATCTCGACCCTCGGCGTCGGTGCCGCAGCTCTCGGTGTGGCGGGCCTCGGGCTCGGCGCTGCGGTCATGGTGGCCAGGCGCCGGCAGGCCGCCGTTCGGTGACGCAGCGGCGGACGGCTGCGCAGCGCCCATTCCGGGGGGAATGGGCGCTGCGCGGCGCGCTCGCGGCCGTGCTGGCGGTGACGATCGGGAGCGCGACGGCCTGCACGTCTCCCGACCTCTCCGAGGCGTCGAGCCCCGCGCGGCCGCAGGCGCCAGCTCCCTCGATGTCGACGCCCCCCACCACGCCCGCACCGCCGTACTCGCCGGAGGCTGCTGTGGCGGCGCTTCCGCCGGCTCGGGTGTCGGTGCCCTCGATCGGCCTGGACGAGACGCTCATCGATCTCGGCCTGAATGCCGACGGCTCGATGCAGGTACCGACGGATTTCGACGATGTCGGATGGTTCACCGGCGGCGGCCGACCCGGAGGGCCGGGCCCGCTGGTGATCGCCGGGCACGTCGACTCCCCGACGGGCCCCGCGGTCTTCGTGCGCCTTCGCGAGGTGCAGGTCGGCGACCTCGTGGAGGTGGTGGACACGGCCGGCACGGCGCATGCGTACGTGGTGAGGGAGACGGCGGACTATCCCAAGTCCGCGTTCCCGACGGCGGAGGTCTTCGGCGCCGTCCCCTCGGACGAGCTGCGGCTCATCACGTGCGGTGGGATCTTCGATACGGCGGCCGGGTCCTACCTGGACAATCGCGTCGTCTTCGCCGTCCGCGTCGGGTGACGCCCGTCAGGAGACCGAGGCCCACCCCGCCTCGTGCCGTCGGGCGAATCCGTCGATCATGAGGTCGAGCGCGAAGGTGAACTCTGCGTCCTCGTCGCAGGCCGCACCCGCGTGCGGAGCGGTCATCGCCATCCGTGCGATCGCCGGGTACGCAACCGCGAACTCCGCCATCGCCTGTGCCCGCACAACCGGGTCGGCGGGCACGGTGGGAGTGGGCAGGACATCACGCGTGATCCCCCACATCCGCGTGCTGAGTGCATGCATGGCGTGGTGCACGAGGTCCGCCGAGAGCCCCCCGTCGAACATGATGGCCATGAGCGAATCCATGTAGGCCAGCACGGTCGGACTCGCCGCCGCCCGCGACTCGATCGCCGCCTGCGCCCATCGATGCTCGCCCATCACAGCGCGTGCCGACCGGATCCGGGCGCGCAGCGCCTCCTGCCAGGGAAGGCCGTCCGCCGGCACGTCGATGCTCGCCACCAGTCGGTCGAGCATGCCGTCGACGAGTTCCTCGCGGTTCGCGACGTGCTTGTACAGGGCCATCGCGGTGACCCCCAACGCCTCCGCCACCCGTCGCATGCTGGTCGCATCGAGGCCGACCTCATCCGCCAAGGCCACAGCGGCATCCAGCACACGCTCACGGTCGAGCGGTCGACGAGACACGGCACTTGACACGTCTACACCGTATACCTAAAGTGAGAGGCGCGTCGGTTTACGGCGTATACCTTTCGTGTGAGGATCTCGATGACCCCCCGCTCCCACCTGTACGCGCGCACCGCCGGCGTCCTGTATCTCGTCACCCACGTCACGTCGGTCACCGCCGTCGCGGCCTACGGGTCGGACGCCCGCGCCGTCGGCGTCGCCCTCGAGCTGATCCTCGCTGCCGGGTGCCTGGGCACAGGGATCCTCCTCTGGCTGCTGCTGCGCCCGTTCGGACCCGCACGAGCGGCGACCTTCGCCGGACTTCGAGCGCTCGAGGCCGCCGTCATCGCCGCGGGCACCCTGCCGATGCTCGCTCTGATCCAACTGACCGCGGCCGGACCGACCGCGGAAGCCCTGTGGGCTCTCCACACCGCGGCATTCCTCGTCGGGCAAGGCCTGGTGATCAGCGTGAACACCGTCATCCTGGGCTGGCTGCTTCTCGATGCCGGGGTCCTCCCCCGCGGCCTCGCTGTGCTCGGCATCGCCGGAGGGGCACTGGTGGGGATGAGCAACACCGCCCAGCTGTTCGGCCTCATTCCGCAGGGCGGAACGATCGCGGCGATCTGCGCGGTGCCGGTGTTCGCATTCGAGGTCTGGTTGGCGATCCACCTCATCGCGGTGGGCCTGCGCCCCCGGCGCGGTCAGTTGAAGCGGAACTCCACGACGTCGCCGTCGCGCATGACGTAATCCTTGCCCTCCAGGCGCGCCTTGCCCTTCGCGCGGGCTTCGGCGACGGAGCCGAGGGCGACGAGGTCGTCGAAGGAGATCACTTCGGCCTTGATGAAGCCCTTCTCGAAGTCGGTGTGGATCACACCCGCCGCCTGGGGCGCCTTCCAGCCCTGGCCGATCGTCCAGGCGCGAGCCTCCTTCGGCCCTGCGGTGAGGTAGGTCTGGAGGCCGAGGGTGGCGAACCCGATGCGAGCGAGCTGGTCCAGTCCGGATTCGGTCTGACCGGTGGAGGCCAGCAGTTCCGCGGCATCCTCAGGGTCGAGATCGATCAGCTCCGACTCGATCTTCGCGTCGAGGAACACCGCCTGCGCGGGCGCCACGAGGGCGGCGAGCTCGGCCTTGCGCGCATCGTCGGTGAGGACGGCCTCGTCGACGTTGAAGACGAAGATGAAGGGCTTCGCCGTGAGGAGGCCGAGCTCCCGGATCGGCGACAGGTCGAGGCCCGAGGCCGACAGCAGCACACCCTTCTGCAGGGCGTCCTGAGCGGCGAGGGCGGTCTCGAGCACGACGGGGTCGAGCTTCTTGCCCTTGACCTCCTTCTCGTACCGGCCGATCGCCTTCTCCAGCGTCTGGAGGTCGGCCAGCTGGAGCTCGGCGTTGATCGTCTCCATGTCGCCGGCGGGATTCACCGCTCCGTCGACGTGGACCACGTCGTCGTCGGCGAAACCGCGCACCACCTGCGCGATGGCGTCGGCCTCGCGGATGTTGGCCAGGAACTGGTTGCCCAGCCCCTCCCCCTCGCTCGCGCCGCGGACGATGCCGGCGATGTCGACGAACGACACCGTCGCGGGCACCACACGCTCGCTGTGGAAGACCTCGGCGAGGGCGTCAAGACGCGGATCGGGCAGATTCACCACGCCGACGTTCGGCTCGATCGTCGCGAACGGGTAGTTCGCCGCGAGCACCTGATTCTTGGTGAGTGCGTTGAAGAGCGTCGACTTGCCGACGTTGGGAAGACCGACGATTCCGATGGTGAGAGCCACGGGCATCCAGCCTACCGGCGGCGCGCGGCCTTCCCGACGCCGTCAGTGACCGACGGCCGCACGGAAGGCCTCGGTGCGATAGGGAAGCTCCACGATGCCGTTCTCGGCGAGTTCGTCGAACAGCGCTCCGACCTCGTCGAGGATGCTCCGGCGAGCGGTCTCGCCGGCGGTGATGACGTAGCTGCGCGAGGCGGCCATGTCGAGGAACGCCTCTCGGGTGAGGGGTCGATGCCACTCCCAGACGCGCGTGTCGAAGCGCTCGAAGGGCGGATGCGGCTGGGGACCGCCCTCGGAGATGAGCTGTTCCGCCGAGGACCCGTGCATGATCCCGGTGAGGCGACGCACCCAGGCGACACGCTCGTCGCGGACGTTCCAGACAAGGCCCAGGACGCCGCGCTCCCGCAGAACCCGACCTGCTTCGGCAGCGCCTGCGACGGGATCGACCCAGTGCCATGCCTGACCGGCGACGACGGCGTCGACCGATGCGTCCGGGAGAGGCATCCGCTCGGCTGTTCCGACGAAGGCGGGGGTTCCGGGAACGCGTCGGCGCAGCTCCGCCAGCATGTCGGCATCGGGATCGACCGCGACGACCTCCGCTTCGAGCTCTCGGAGGACCCTCGTGAGCTTGCCCGTTCCCGCGCCCACGTCGGCGACGCGGGGTCGCCGACCGGCGACGACGATCGGCTCGAGGAGCCACGCGACCGCGTCCGCGGGGTAGTCGGGGCGTCCGCTTTCGTAGCGGGCGGCCTCGCGCCCGAACGATGTCGACATCTCCTCACGGCGGGCCATGCCCTCAGCCTACGGCGGGGCGATCTTCAGAACCCCGGCGCGCCTCGGACGCGCGCGGCCGGACGATGGAGAGGGTGAAGCCGTGGCCCTGGACTTCACCGCGATCGACTTCGAAACGGCGAACTCCAGCAGTGCCTCGGCGTGTGCGGTCGGCTTGGCGCGGGTCCGCGGCGGGGAGGTCGTCGCCACAGCCGGGTGGCTCATCCGCCCGCCTGCCGGCCACGACCATTTCTTCGACATCAACATGCGCATCCACGGCATCCGCCCGGAGGACGTCGCCCACGCCCCCGGCTGGTCGGAGCAGCTCGGTGATCTCGCCGGCTTCGCCGGCGGCGACGTGCTGGTGGCACACAACGCCGGCTTCGACATGGCCGTGCTCACACGCGCGTGCGAGGCGACCGGTGACGACTGCCCGCCCTACCGGTACGCCTGCAGCCTGCAGGTCGCGCGCAAGGTGTACAAGCTGCCGTCCTACCGACTGCCCTTCGTCGCCGCTGAAGCGGGATTCGCCGAGTTCGCCCATCACAACGCCGTGGCCGACGCCCTCGCGTGCGCGCACGTCATGATCGACGCGGCGCGACGGGTCGCCGCCGACGACATCGACGACCTGGCCGCGTGGACCGGTGTCCGGATTTCGCAGATCGCGCTCGGCGACGCACCGGCGGCGCGGCGCCCGATGTCGTTCGAGGCCGTCGCGTAGCGCGTCGCGTACGCGATGTCCGACCCCTGCGGCATGGTGTGGTCATGGACGCCCTCCTTCTCCCCCTGCTCGTGACGGCGAGCCTTCTCGCCGGATTGCTCGCCGGCTGGGCGCTCGCGGCGGTGCGCGCGCAATCCCGAGCGGCCACGGTGCGTGAGCGATTGGCGGCGGCCGAGGCCTCCGAGGCGGCGATCAGCGCGCAGCTCGCCGAGCAGCTGCGGCTGTACCGCGACTTCGTGGCGCAGTCCCGTGCTGAGCAGGCGACGCGCGAAGAACGGGAGCGCCGCGAACAGGCGGTGCTGCGGGCCCTTGCTCCGGTCGCCGAGACGCTGCAGACGATGCAGCATCGCGTCGGCGAGATCGAACGCGAGCGGCAGGAGCAGTTCGGCAGCCTCGCCGAGCAGCTCCGTCGTGCGCAGCAGTCCGACGAGGCGCTGCGAGCGACGACCGAATCGCTCGCGTCGGCGCTTCGGTCGGGCACCACGCGCGGCGTGTGGGGCGAGACCCAGCTGCGTCGGGTCGTCGAAGCGGCGGGGCTCACACGGCACGTCGACTTCGATGTGCAGAGCGCCGTGCGATCGGACGCCGGTGGCGGGCGTCCCGACATGGTGATCCGCCTCCCCGGCGACAAGGCGATCCCCGTGGACGCGAAGGTGCCGCTCGATGCCTACCTCGAGGCGTCCGCGATTCCCGACGGCGCCTCCGGCGAACCGGCGGTGCGCCGCCGTGCGCTGCGCGAGAAGCACGTCAAAGCCGTCCGCGCCCACGTGGATGCGCTGTCGAAGAAGGCCTACTGGGCGGGGCTCGGCTCGAGCCCCGAGTTCGTCATCTGCTTCATGCCGAGTGAATCGCTCCTCGCCGCGGCGCTGGAGGACGATCCTTCACTCCTCGACTACGCCTTCGGCCGCCGCGTGGCGATCGCGTCGCCGGTCAACCTCTGGGCGGTGTTGAAGACGGTGGCCTACACGTGGACGCAGCAGGACGTGTCGGCCGACGCGCGCGTGCTGTTCGACCTCGGTACCCAGCTCTACGACCGTCTCGGCACGCTCGCCGGCCACGCCGACGACCTGCGCCGGGCTCTCGAGCGCACCCTCGACGCCTACAACGGCCTCGTCGGGTCGCTTGAATCCCGCGTCCTCGTGACCGCGCGCAAGTTCCCCGGCATCGACGAGACCAAGATCGATGCGCTCCGCGCGCCCGCGGCGATCGATTCGGGCCCTCGCAGGTTCACCGCGCCCGAACTGCTCGACGGGCTCGACGCAGCGTCGGTGGCATCAGATGAACGAGCGCCCGGCGTGACCGCCGATATCGGCGGCCTCCGGGACCGGCTCGGTCCGCACCAGCGCTGACGAGGGGCGCTCAGGCCCCGCCGGGGACGAAGCTCAGCAGGGTGATGACGGCGACGGACACTCCGGCGAAAGCGCCGATCATCCACCACGGAGAGAGCTGATGGTCTTCATCCCGGCGCACCCGGAACAACACATCGGGGCGGCGGGCGGGGTCGACGGCGTCGGCGATGACCGCCTGAGCTCCCGTCTGCGGACCCACGGACTGTACCGACATGGAGTAACCCCCTGCTGTGGACGAACGACACGTGACTCCGTTGGCACTGCGATCAATTGTGCCAGAACCGTCCACAGATGCCCGTCACGACTGCGTCACGATCGGCGATTTGCTACAGTTCGCCGTCCACGTCTGCCTGCCGGCCCGCCCTCGTCGCGTTTACAGCCACTTCGAGGTCAGGTGCTCCGAGGTGATGCGGCGAAGCGTCCCCGAGGCCCCGCGGAGCACGACGCTCTCCGTGTAGACGTGGTCCCCTTCGCGGCGCACGCCGTCGACGAGCTGACCGTCGGTGACACCGGTGGCGACGAAGATGGTGTTGCTGCCCTTCACCAGGTCGTCCGCCTCATAGACGTGATCGTCCAGAAGCAGTCCGGCGTCGATGCCCTTCTGCTTCTCGTCGTCGTCGCGGGGCCACAGCACACCCTGGATGTGGCCGCCCAGGGCCTTGATCGCGCACGCGGTCACGATGCCCTCGGGACTGCCTCCGATTCCCACGCACATGTCGGTGCGGGCGTTATGACGCGCCGCGTTGATCCCACCGGCGACATCCCCGTCGCTCATCAGACGGGTGCCGGCCCCGGCCTCGCGGATGTCGGCGATCAGCTGCTCGTGCCGGGGGCGGTTCAGCACCGACACGACGATCTCGTCGACGGGTTTGCCGAGCGCCTTGGCCAGTCGGCGGATGTTCTCACCGATGGGGAGACGGATGTCGACCACGCCGACACCGGCGGGGCCGGTGACGAGCTTGTCCATGTAGAACACCGCCGAGGCGTCGAGCATCGATCCGCGGTCGGACACCGCGATCACCGAGAGGGCGTTGTTGCGACCTGCGGCGGTGAGCGACGTGCCGTCGATCGGATCGACGGCGATGTCGCACTGGGGGCCGCGGCCGTTGCCGACGCGCTCACCGTTGAACAGCATCGGCGCGTCATCCTTCTCGCCCTCGCCGATCACGATCGTGCCGTCGAAGTTCACCGTCGTGAGGAAGGCGCGCATGGCGTCGACGGCGGCGCCGTCGGCGGCTTCCTTCATCCCGCGGCCGATGAAGGGCACGGCGCGGATGGCCGCTGCCTCGGTGGCCCTCACCAACTCCAGCGCGAGGTTGCGGTCGGGGTGCAGGGGGCTCATATCGCCGGTGATGCTCACCATGGCCCCAGCCTAGCCAGCGCGCGCGGCGCACGACCGGCCTTCGGTCCGACCTCGGGCGAAGGAACACCCGTTCTTTCGCCCTCGGTAAGTCCGCACCGAGGGCCGTTCGCTGTGCCGGCGGGCACGCGGCCGAGGCCTTCGCTAGAGTTTCGATCGACCCGCGATGCGCGGAGCCCGCACGACCGTCCCATCTCAGGCCACTCGACAACCAGGAGTCCTCATGCCCGTTGCCACCCCGGATCAGTACGCCGACATGCTCGACCGCGCCAAGGCCGGCGGGTTCGCGTACCCGGCGATCAACGTGTCGAGTTCGCAGACGATCAACGCCGTGCTCCAGGGACTGACCGAGGCCGGCTCGGACGGGATCATCCAGGTCACCACCGGCGGCGCGGACTACTTCGCCGGTCACACCGTCAAGGCTCGCGCGGCCGGCGCCCTCGCCTTCGCCAGGTTCGCCACCGAGGTCGCCAAGAACTACCCCATCACCGTCGCCCTGCACACCGACCACTGCCCCAAGGAAGCGCTGCCGAACTTCGTGCTGCCGCTCATCGAGGCATCGGAAGAAGAGGTCAAGGCGGGCCGGAACCCCCTCTTCCAGTCGCACATGTGGGACGGGTCGGCCGTGCCGCTGGATGAGAACATCGACATCGCGAAGGACCTTCTGCCGCGCCTGAAGAACATCAACGCGATCCTCGAGATCGAGGTCGGCGTCGTCGGCGGCGAGGAGGACGGTGTCGCACACGAGGGATCCAACGAGGCGCTGTACACGACCGTCGGCGATGTGACCAGGGCCGTCGAGGCACTCGGGCTCGGAGAGAACGGCCGTTACATCTCCGCGCTCACCTTCGGCAACGTCCACGGCGTGTACAAGCCCGGAAACGTCAAGCTCCGCCCCGAGCTTCTCGGTGAGATCCAGGAGGGCATCGCCTCGCGCTTCGGCACCGGCCCGAAGCCCCTCGATCTGGTCTTCCACGGTGGCAGCGGTTCCAGCGACGAGGAGATCGCCCTGGCCGTGGCCAACGGCGTGGTGAAGATGAACATCGACACCGACACGCAGTACGCGTTCACCCGTTCGGTCGCGGGCTACATGCTCTCCAACTACGACGGCGTCCTCAAGATCGACGGCGAGGTCGGCAACAAGAAGCAGTACGACCCGCGGGCCTGGGGCAAGATCGCCGAGTCGGCGATGGCCGCGCGCGTCGTCGAGGCGACCCACCAGTTGGGCTCGGCCGGCAAGTCCCTCGGCGTCTGAGGGCGCCCCGCGCGCGACTGTTCAGACGCCGCGGTAGATCTCGAGCACGGTGGGCGCCCCCTCGGGGCGCTCCACCACCTCGACGAGGTCTCCCGCGGTGACGGAGCCGGTCTTGCGAACGCGCAGGTAAGCACCCAACCGGCCCTCGTCGGAGAAGCGCTTCACCCAGCCGCGCGCCTGGCTGCCCCCGACCCAGCGAGCGAAGGTGGCGCACGGCGTGCGGGGCATCGTCACCTCGAGCTCCAGACGATCCCCGATGCGCCAGACCTCGCCGACGCGGGCGGCGTTGACGTCGATTCCGTCCACCCGGAGGTTCTCGCCGAACCATCCCGGCGGAAGATCGCGATCGAGCTGGAGTGCCCAGAAGTCGGCGTCCTCCTGCGCGTACGCGTAGAGCGCCTTGTCCAGTCCGCCGTGGTGCGTGCGATTGGCCTGGACGTCGCCCCGCACGCCGTAGCGGCCGACGGCCGCCGCGCCCTCGACAGGGCGCTTGTCGATGGCGGTCACCCCGTTGCTTCCGGCGTCGGGACGAAGCTGGTGGACCGCGCAGACGGCGAGGAGGCGAGGCATCCGATCAGCCTAGAGCGACGAGCCGGATTCAGCGCAGTGGCGTCCAGCCGAAAGGCACGGGACCATCGACGTCCGCCCGCCGGAGATCGGCCTCGGCCGACCATCCCTGAGCCTCACCATCGGCGTCGAAACCGCCGCGGGCGATGCGGAACCCGACGTCGTCGTGCGACGACCTCGGTGGTCCGCCACGGCGGGTGGAGGCTCGCACGCTCCACGCGTCGTCCGCGTATCCTCCACCTCGGAAGACGCGGTAGTCGGCGTAGCGGGCCGGGTCGAGATAGTCCCAGCACCACTCCCAGACGTTCCCGAGCGTGTCGAACAGCCCGAACAGATTCGGATGCTTGCCGCCGACGGGCTGGGGACCCTCGACGGCATCGGCGCTCGTCCAGGCGACATCGGCGAGCGGCCCGTAGTGGGGGCCGCTCGAGCCTGCTCGGCAGGCGAACTCCCATTCCGCCTCCGTGGGAAGCCGATACCCGTCGGCGTCGACATGCCACGTGACCTGCTCACCGTCGTAGGTGTACGCCGGATCCAGGCCCTCCCACTCCGATGCGGCGTTGCAGAAGCGGATTGCGCGGAGCCAACTGACCTCGGACGCAGGTCGGCGGGAATGACGCCCGCCTTCGAGCATCTGGGCCACCTGCTCCTCGGTGACGGGGTACACGCCGATCTCGAACGGCGAAAGCTCGACGCTCCGGCGTGTCTTCCGGCGCGCATCGTGCAGCACCACGGTCCCACCGGGGATGGCGGCGAGGGTGAACTCGGTCACCGCGACAGCAGAGCCCCCATGAGCGCAGGATCGCTCAGGAGCGGCACCATCAGCAGGGCACCCGAGATGAGGTTGAACACCACGCCACCCACGACCGGCACCCAGAACGTGATCTTCCCCCGCTGGAGCATGATCCACGACACCGCGGCGGTCAGCAGAAGACCGACGCCCAGCACCAGCGACGCCGCCACACCCCACGCACGGCCGTCGAAGGTCGGATCGGGGGCCTCGGTCAGGCCCATGAACTCGAAGAGCGTCTGGACGTAGCCGTTGTAGTCCACCAGAGCCGGGATGGCCGTCGCGACGGAGAAGACCGCATAGATCAGCAGGGCGATCGTGAGAACGCGGTCGAAGAACCGGCGTCGCGAGGCGATGACGTCTGGTGCGGCATCCCTCGTCGGAGTCGACGTCGACTCCGGTGCAGGTGATGCCGCGGCAGCCGGTGCCGCTCCCGTCTCCAACGCGACGGTGACGTCGGGCTGCTGAATCCTCGCGCGCTGCTCCTCCGGGGTGGCGTACTCGCCGTACTGCGGCCGCGGCCGAGGATCGGACCCGTCGGTCACGCGCGACCCCGGCCGCCCAGGGCGCGCTCGTCACGACGACCCGCGGGGTCGGTTCGCAGCTCCTTGGGGAGCGAGAACATCAGATCCTCCTCAGCGGTCCGCACCTCTTCGACGTCGCGGTACCCGGCCCCCGAGAGCTCGGCGAGCACCTCCTGGACGAGCACCTCGGGGACCGAGGCCCCGCTGGTGACACCCACGGTCCGCACCCCGTCCAGCCACTCCTGCTTGACCTCGTCGACGTAGTCGACCCGGTAGGCCGCTTTCGCGCCGTACTCGAGAGCGACCTCGACGAGGCGGACGCTGTTGGACGAGTTCGCCGAGCCGACCACGATCACGAGGTCGGCGTCCTTGGCGACCTTCTTGATGGCGACCTGGCGGTTCTGCGTGGCGTAGCAGATGTCGTCCGACGGCGGGTCCTGCAGCTGCGGGAACCGCGTGCGCAGACGCCGGACGGTCTCCATCGTCTCGTCGACCGAGAGCGTCGTCTGCGAGAGCCACACGACCTTCGAGGGGTCTCGCACCTCGACCAGATCCGCTTCATCGGGAGAATTCACGACGGTCACGTGGTCGGGGGCTTCTCCGGCCGTGCCCTCGACCTCTTCGTGACCCTCGTGGCCGACGAGCAGGATCTCGAAATCATCGCGGGCGAACCGCACGGCCTCGCGGTGCACCTTCGTCACCAGCGGGCACGTCGCATCGATGGCCTGCAGACCCCGGTCGGCGGCGGCGGACACCACGGCCGGCGACACTCCATGGGCGCTGAAGACCACGTGCGCCCCCTCGGGGACCTCGTCGACCTCTTCGACGAAGATCGCGCCCTTCTGCTCGAGCTCGGTCACGACGTGGATGTTGTGCACGATCTGCTTGCGCACGTACACCGGCGCCCCATAACGCTCGAGCGCCTTCTCGACCGCGATCACCGCCCGGTCGACGCCGGCGCAGTAGCCGCGCGGAGCGGCGAGGAGCACCTTCTTGGGTCCGGACACCGGGATATCCTGGAGCCGCCCGCGGCGCCCCGGTATGCGGGGAACGGGAAGGCTCACGGTCGGAGTGCTCATCCCCTCGATTCTACGGGGCAACCGGCCCTGACGACCCCGATCGACCGATGGAGTCCCCATGACGACTTTCCAGCCCGCCGCGGTCCCCGGCGAGGCGCCGCCCCCCGACTCGGTCCACCCCCGCGATTCCCGGTCGGAGACCCCGACCTCGGTGTCCCGGCTGAACGACACGATCCGGGGGTTCATCGAGCGTTGGGGATCGGTGTGGGTCGAGGGTGAGGTCACGTCGTGGAACGTCCGCGGGGGCAACGTCTTCGGTCGTATGAAAGACCTCGCGACCGACTCGACGGTGTCCTTCCGCGTCTGGTCCTCAACGCTGCAGCGCCTCCCCCGCGATCTCAAGGTCGGCGACCACGTCGTCGCCTGCGTCAAGGCGGACTACTTCGTCCGCACCGGCGATTTCACCTTCGCGGTCTCGGCCATGCGCCACGTGGGCCTGGGCGATCAGCTGGAGAGACTTGAGAGGCTGCGCCGGAAACTGCGCGCTGAAGGACTGTTCGATCCCTCGCGGAAGAAGCCGCTGCCGTTCCTGCCGCGCACCATCGGCCTCATCACCGGGGAGCGATCCGACGCTGAGAAGGACGTCCACCGCAACGCGGAGCTGCGTTGGCCGCAGGTGGTCTTCCGCACCGCCTATGCCGCCGTGCAGGGCGATCGCTGCGTGCCGGAGACGATCGGAGCCTTGAAGGCACTCGACGCCGACCCCGAGGTCGACGTCATCATCATCGCCCGCGGCGGGGGCGATCCCCAGACGTTGCTGGGCTTCAGCGACGAGCGCCTGCTCCGGGCCGTCGCCGAGGCGCAGACCCCGGTGGTCAGCGCCATCGGCCACGAGAACGATCACCCGCTCCTCGACGACGTCGCCGACGTGCGCGCCTCTACCCCCACCGACGCCGCCAAGCGTGTGGTGCCGGATGTCGCGGAGCAGCGGGCGCTCATCGGCCAGCTGAGATCGCGGATGACCTCGCGCCTGACCCAGCGCGTGTCGCACGACATCGCCCAGCTGGAGCAGCTGCGCTCCCGTCCGGTGCTGAGGGCCCCCGAGCAGCTGGTGGACGCCAGAGCACAGCAGGTCTGGCTGGCCACCGCGCGCGGTCGTGACGTCGTCGACCGGGCTGTGCACGCCGCCGAGCGCGCCACCGCGGAACTGCGCGCCTCGCTGCGCGCGCTCTCCCCCGCCTCCACGCTGGCCCGCGGGTACGCGATCGCGCAGGGCGAGGACGGTCACGTCGTCCGTGACGCGACCGCCGCACCAGCCGGCACCAAACTCGTCATCACGGTGGAGCGGGGAATCATCGCCGCACGGTCGGAGGGCGTCTCCGATGTCACCGTCGCCGGCGAGGGAGCGCGGGATGGGCGTGGCGGAGCCGAACTAGAATGACGGGTATGACCGGGGCGAGCGAGGACGTGGCCGACATCCAGGCGATGACGTTCGAACAGGCTCGCGATGAGCTCGTCCGCGTGGTCGCCGAACTCGAGCAGGGCACGCCGACCCTCGAGCACTCCCTCGCCCTGTGGGAGCGGGGCGAGGCCCTCGCTGCGCGTTGCGAGGAGTGGCTGCGGGGAGCCAAGCGGCGTCTCGACGCCGCCCGCTCGGCCGTCACCGCCGGGCAGGGGGACTGATGGCCCGCGACCCGAAGATCGTCGCCGAACTGGGGCGTCCCGAGACCCCGGACGAGGCCGCTGACCGCAAGGCCGCCTCCTCGCGCGCCTACCGTGCCAGCCAGAACACCCGCAACCTCATCGCCGCGCTCATCGCGACTCTCGCCGTCGTCCTCGTGATCATCCTCGCCGTACCCCGTGGCACTCCCCCCGAGCGCGAACCGATCGATGTCGCAGAGGTCGCCGCACGCATCTCCGCCAACGAGAACCGGGCCCTGGTCGTCCCCGATGTTCCCGCCGAATGGCAGGTCAACGCCGCGACGGTGGAAGGGGACTCCGTACGCGCGTGGACGATCGTCTACGTCCCCGCCGAGGACCGAGGCTTCGTGCGCGTGGCGCAGGGCTTCGGGGCCGATGAGGGCTGGCCCTCGCGCACGCTCCGAGGTGCCGAGATCGCCGAGACCGTCACGATCGGCGGAGTGGAGTGGGACCGCTACGAGATCCGCAACCCCTCCGCGGCCGGCAATGTCGCCGCCGCCCTGGGCACCACGTCGGGTGAGGACATCATCCTCATCTACGGCACCACCGATCAGGCAGCGCTGGAAGAGGCTGCGACCGCTGTCGCCGCCGATCTGCCGCTGCCCCCCGAGGAGGAGGGTCCGTGAGCGAGACCAGTCCGCAGCAGGCCTGGAACGAGATGAAGCGTGGCAACGCACGCTTCGTCGGAGGCGAGCCGCGTCATCCCCGACAGGACGCCGAGCGCCGCCACGAGGTCGCCGCCGGCCAGCGCCCGCGCGCGGCGCTCTTCGGATGCGCGGACTCGCGCCTGGCCGCCGAGATCATCTTCGACAAGGGCCTGGGCGATCTGTTCGTCGTCCGCAACGCAGGTCAGGTGGTCTCGGACTCCGTCATCGGCAGCCTCGAGTACGCCGTCGCCGTGCTCGGCGTTCCGCTGATCATCGTCCTCGCCCATGACGAATGCGGCGCGGTCCGGGCCGCCATCGACTCCGTCCGTCCCGATGCGCCCGCTCTGCCGCCGCACATCTGGCGATTGATCGCCCCGATCGTGCCGGCCGTCCAGCGCGTCGTGAGGGCCGACCCCTCCTCGAGCGACATCGACGGCGAGGCGGTGGGCCGCGAGCACCTGCGCGACACCGTCGGCGACATCCTGCAGACGTCGGAGCTCATCAGCGACGCCGTCGCAGAGGGCCGCCTCGCGGTCATCGGGGCCAACTACCGCCTGGCCGAGGGCGTGGCCGTCCCCGAAGTCATCGTGGGTGCCGTCTCGGACGACCTCACCACCTCGGCCGCCTGACCCGGACGCCCGAGCTCCACACCGACCCCTTCGCCGCGCCCTGCGGCATCCGTCACACCTCGGAGGACAACGACGTGACCGACATCGAATACCGCATCGAACACGACACCATGGGCGAGGTGCGGGTGCCCAAGGACGCGCTCTACGCCGCCCAGACGCAGCGGGCCGTGGAGAACTTCCCGATCTCGGGCGATCCGCTGGATCCGTCGCAGGTCGTGGCCCTCGCGCGCATCAAGAAGGCCGCTGCGCTGGCGAACAAGGAACTGGGCACACTCGACGGCGAGATCGCCGACGCCATCGCGCGCGCGGCCGACCGCGTCATCGCGGGAGAGTACGCCGACCAGTTCCCGATCGACGTCTACCAGACCGGCAGCGGCACCTCGTCGAACATGAACATGAACGAGGTCCTGGCCACCCTCGCCACTCGCGACCTCGGCCGTGCAGTGCACCCCAACGACCACGTCAACGCCTCGCAGTCGTCCAACGACGTCTTCCCCACCTCGGTCCACATCGCCGTGACCCAGGAACTCATCGACGACCTGATCCCGGCGCTGGACCACCTGGCCGTCGCACTCGAGGACAAGGCGCAGGCCTGGGCCGAGGTGGTCAAGTCCGGCCGCACCCACCTGATGGATGCCACGCCCGTCACCCTCGGGCAGGAGTTCGGCGGCTACGCCCGCCAGATGCGCCTGGGAATCGAGCGCGTGCAGTCCGTCCTCCCCCGCGTCGCCGAAGTCCCCCTGGGCGGCACGGCGACCGGCACCGGGATCAACACCCCCGTGGGCTTCCCCCAGCGCGTCCTCGAACTCATCGTCGCCGAGACCGACCTGCCGATCACCGAGGCGAAGGACCACTTCGAGGCGCAGGGCGCGCGCGACGGCCTCGTCGAGGCATCCGGAGCCCTCCGCACCGTCGCGGTGTCGCTGACGAAGATCAACAACGACATTCGGTGGATGGGCTCGGGGCCGAACACCGGCCTCGCGGAGCTGCACATCCCCGACCTTCAGCCGGGATCGTCGATCATGCCGGGCAAGGTCAACCCGGTCGTCCCCGAGGCGAACCTCATGGTGTGCGCACGGGTCATCGGCAACGATGCCACCGTCGCCTGGGCGGGAGCGTCCGGAACGTTCGAGCTGAACGTGGCGATCCCCGTCATGGGGACCGCGGTGCTGGAGTCCATCCGGCTCCTCGCCAACGCCGTCCGTCTGCTCGCCGACAAGACCGTCCGGGGCCTGGAGGCCAATGTCGAGCGCGCCGCCGCCTTCGCGGGCATGTCGCCGTCGATCGTCACGCCGCTGAACAAGCTGATCGGCTACGAAGCGGCGGCGAAGATCGCCAAGCATGCCGTCGCCCAGGGGATCACCGTGCGCGACGCGGTCATCGACCTCGGCTACGTCGAGCGCGGCGAGCTCACCGAGGCGCAGCTGGACGAGCGGCTGGATCTGCTGTCGATGACCCGGCCGGGGTGAGCCTCTCGCGCGGCACCTGAACTCCGGATCCGCCCCCTCGGTCCGCGGGGGGCGATAATCAACAGCGTGGTTCGTATCCCGCGCCCGCTGTCGGCGAGAACGCGCATTCTCGCTGCCGTCCTCGCCGTGGCGTGCGTCGGGCTGACGCTGGTGGGGAGCGTGACGTTCCTCGTTCAGCGGGAGATGGTGCTGAGCGAGATCGACGACCGCCTGGAAGGGCAGGCCGAGAGCCTCCTCTCCGTCGCCGAGTCCGAGGACGACGTCGCCCAGATCGATGACTTCGCCACGGTCGAGGAGTTCCTCCGCGCGGCGATGGACCGCACGGTGCCCTCCCGCAACGAGGCGGCTCTCGCGATCCTCGACGGCACGACGCTCATCGGTCCGGGCGTCGCCTCCGGCATCGACATCTCGGAGGACGACGTCCTCATCGCCCGCATCCTCAGCGGGGTCGAGCAGGGAGTCCCCGTCACCCCGGCGACGGCGGTCACACCCGAGGGGACCCTCCGCTACATCGCCGTCCCGGTGTCGCTGCCGGCCGACCCTTCGCGAGGTGTCGTGGTGCGGGCGGTGGAGCTCGGAGCGGCGCTTCGTCCGGTCGCGTCCGCGCTCGTCACCTATGGCGTGACCGCGGTCGCCGTGCTCGCGGCGATCGGCGTCGTCGGGTGGTTCGTCACCGGCCGCCTGCTCTCGCCCATCCGCCGCCTCCGCGAGACCGCGGACGCCATCACGCTCACCGACCTCTCCCCCCGTCTCCCGGCCGAGGGCACCGACGACATCTCCGACCTCAACCGCACCGTCAACTCCATGCTCGACCGCCTCGAGGGGTCTGTCGATGTGCAGCGCCAGCTGCTGGACGACGTGCGCCATGAGCTGAAGACGCCGATCACGATCGTGCGAGGACATCTGGAGATGATGGACCCGAGGGATGTCTCCGACGTCACCTCGACGCGGGAGATCAGCATCGCCGAACTCGACCGGATGACCCGACTGGTCGAGGACATCGACCTCCTCGCAGCCGTCGAGGGCGACTCGTTCGCCGAGGGCGAGGTCGACCTCGCCCTCCTCACCGCCCGGATCGGCGAACTCGTGGCGGTGATCCCGGGGCACCGATGGCGGATCGATGAGATCGCCGACGGCACGATCCCGGGCGACGCCGACCGGCTGCTCCAGGCGTGGCTCCAACTGGCCGACAACGCCGCGAAGTACACCCCCGCCGGTTCGCCGATCGAGTTGGGGAGCACCTGGGACGCCGCCGGAGCGCGACTGTACGTCCGCGATCACGGCAACGGCATCCCTCCCGCCTTCCGGCACCGGATCTTCCGCCGCTTCGATCGCGCCGACGGTGCCAGACTGGCCGGGGGGTCGGGGCTGGGGCTTGCCATCGTCGACGCGATCGCCAAGGGACACGACGGCTACTGCGCGGTCACCGATACCCCCGGTGGCGGTGCCACCTTCACCATCCACGTTCCCCCGGCCACGGCGGAGCTTCCCGCTCCGGTGCGCGCGGGCGATGTGCTGCAGCGGGAGTCCACCACATGACGACGATCCTCATCGCCGAAGACGAGCCGCGCATCGCCGCCTTCGTCAGCCGGGGCCTGGAGAATGCCGGCTTTACGACGTTGCTCGTCGCCGACGGCGGCGAGGCGCTCACCGTCGCGCTCCGCGACGGTGTGGATCTCGTGCTGCTGGATGTCGGCCTGCCGACGATGGACGGGTTCGAGGTGCTGCGCGAGCTGCGCGCTCGAGGATCAGCCGTCCCCGTGATCATGCTGACGGCCCGCACGAGCACCCGGGACACCGTCGAGGGACTCGACGCCGGCGCCAACGACTACGTCCGCAAGCCCTTCACTTTCGAGGAGCTCCTGGCGAGGGTACGCTCGCGCCTCCGGGAGAATCCCGTGCCGGCGGGGATGACGCTGCGTCACGGTGATGTGATGCTCGATCTTCTGGGCCGTCGCGCCACGGTGGCCGGCGACGAGGTCGAACTCTCGGCGCGCGAGTTCGCGCTGGCCGAGCAGTTCCTGCGCAGCCCCGGCCGGGTCCTCAGTCGCGAGCAGCTGCTCAGTCGCGTGTGGTCGCTGGACTTCGACCCGGGATCGAACGTCGTCGACGTCTACGTCCGGTATCTGCGTGCCAAGCTCGGCGCTCATCACATCGTGACAGTACGGGGCGCCGGCTACCGCTGGGAGTGAGAGATGTGAGAGCCCCCGGCGTTGGGGGAACACCGGGGGCTAGATCCGGGTTGGGGGCCCGGTCACCGGCCGCGTGCGATTCTGGGGGATTCGCGGCCGTATCCCCATGGTGGCAGAACGGCCCCGTCCACCGGCACTCCGGCAGATGAGACTCTTCTCACGTTCGTCCGGGATGACAGCTCACGCCAGCTCGCCCGCTTCCAGGAGGTCGGTCACCAGTGCGGCGATGGCGGAGCGCTCGGAACGGGTGAGGGTGACGTGACCGAAGAGGTCGTGACCCTTCAGCGTCTCGATCACCGAGGCGATGCCGTCGTGCCGGCCGACGCGGAGGTTGTCACGCTGCCCGACATCGTGGGTGAGGACGACGCGTGAGTGCTGACCGATGCGGCTGAGCACCGTCAGCAGCACATTCCGCTCCAGCGACTGGGCCTCATCGACGATCACGAAGGCGTCGTGCAGTGAGCGCCCGCGGATGTGGGTGAGCGGAAGCACCTCCAGGATGCCGCGCTCGATCACCTCCTCGATGACGTTGGACGACACCACCGAACCGAGGGTGTCGAACACCGCCTGACCCCAGGGGTTCATCTTCTCGGCCTGGTCGCCGGGGAGGTACCCCAGCTCCTGGCCGCCCACGGCGAACAGCGGACGGAACACGATGATCCGCTTCTGCTGCTGGCGCTCCAGCACCGCTTCGAGGCCCGCGCAGAGGGCGAGCGCGGACTTCCCCGTTCCCGCTCGTCCTCCCAACGACACGATGCCCACCTCAGGATCCAGCAGGAGATCGATCGCGATCCGCTGCTCGGCCGATCGCCCGTGCAGGCCGAAGGCGTCGCGGTCGCCGCGCACCAGCCGGAAGGCACCGTCGCCGGTCACACGACCGAGGGCGGAACCACGCTCGGAGTGGATGATGAGACCGGTGTTGACGGGGAGTCCGTGCACGGCGTCGGCGGTGGCGACCTCGCTTTCGTACAGGTCGCTCACTTCGTCGCCGGACAGGTCGATGTCGGCGATGCCCGTCCAGCCCGAATCCACGGCCTGTTCGGCGAGATACTCCTCCGCCACGATGCCGAGGGACGCGGCCTTCACGCGCATGGGAAGGTCTTTGGAGACGACGGTGACATCCTGACCGTCCTGCGCCAGATGCATGGCGACGGCGAGGATACGGGTGTCGTTGTCGCCCAGGCGCATGCCGGAGGGCAGGACCGTCGGATCGGTGTTGTTCAGCTCCACCCGCAGTGTTCCGCCCGCTCCCACCGGAACGGGGAAGTCGAGACGACCGTGCTCGATGCGCAGCTCGTCGAGATGACGCAGCGCCTGCCGGGCGAAGTAGCCGATCTCGGGATCGTGACGTTTCTTCTCCAGCTCGGTGATCACCACCACCGGGATGACGATGCTGTGCTCGGCGAACCGGAAGAACGCACGCGGATCACTCAGCAGAACCGACGTATCCAGGACGTACGTGCGCAGATCCTGCGACGGGGCGTCCTCGTCGATGTACTGCTCGCGGCGCTGGTCGTGCGGTGCTCGTGTGGTCACAACCCACTCCTGCCCCGGGCGTGTCACCCGGCAGTCTCGAGTCGACCGTGGGTCACGAGTCGCGATCCGAAAGGCCGACCCGACCGGGCACCTTGCCCGGTGAGATGACGGTACGACCGTTCGGCGGTCCGCGGGTCGCAGACACGCTGTCGGCGGGTTACGAGCAGATGAAGTTCTGTGAACGCGCGGGCGATCAGACCGAGGCAGCGCTCTTCAGCGCCCGAAGCGACGATCCCGGCGCGCGAAGTCACGGACGGCCCGCAGGAAATCGACCTCTCGGAGATCGGGACCCAGAGCCTCGACGAAGTAGAACTCGCTGTGCGCGCTCTGCCACAGCAGGAAGTCGCTCAGCCGCTGCTCGCCCGAGGTGCGGATCACCAGGTCGGGGTCGGGCTGGCCGCCGGTGTAGAGGTGTTCGCCGATCTGCTCGGGGGTGAGGCTCGCCGCCAGCTCCTCCAGGGATCCGCCCTCGCGGTCGTGGGTGGCGATGATGGAGCGCACGGCGTCGACGATCTCGCTCCGCCCGCCGTAGCCCACGGCGAGGTTGACGTGCAGACCCCCGTGACCACGCGTGCGCTCCTCGGCGAGGCCCAGGACATCGGCGAGCTCGGGCGGGAGGAGATCGGCACGTCCCACGTGCTGCACCCGCCAGTCGCGCTCGTGCGAGAGCTCGTGGGCGAGCTCGGCGATGATCTCCAGCAGATCGGTCAGTTCGCGCGAGTCGCGACGACGGAGGTTGTCGGTGGACAGCAGGTAGAGCGAAACCACCTTGACGCCGATGTCATCGCACCAGCGCAGGAACTCACGCATCTTCGCAGCCCCGGCGCGGTGGCCGTGCGCCGCCGAATCGTATCCGAGCTGCCTCGCCCACCGGCGGTTCCCGTCGATCATCATCGCGATGTGATGAGGCACGACATCGGGTGTGAGGCTGCGACGCAGCCGGGAGATGTACAGCCGGTAGAGCGGCCCCCGCCCCTCGTCCGTCGCACTCACACATCTACGCTACTCCCGACCACGCGCCGTCCGTGCGCGACCTCCGGGCACGTGCAGCCGACGGCATGCGCAGCGCCGTACCCTTGGGAGGATGACCCCCAGCCCGGACACCGACCTCTCCCCCGACGGACCGGACATGCCGCAGCTGCCCCTGCTCGACGCCGCTGCGGTCGATGCGAACACCGACGTGAAGCCGACCTGGCGCGGCTGGATCCACGCGGGGACCTTCCCGGTGGCGATCGGCGCCGGCATCCTCCTCATCGTCCTCGCCGAGGGCACAGCGGCCAAGTGGTCATCCGCCGTCTTCATGGCCACCTCGCTGCTGCTGTTCGGCAACTCGGCGCTCTACCACCGATTCGACTGGTCACCGCGCACGAAGGTGGTGCTCAAGCGCATCGATCACGCGAACATCCTCCTGCTCATCGCCGGCACCTACACGCCGATCGCCGTCCTCGCCCTCCCGACCGACAAGGCCGTCCTGCTGCTGTCCCTCGTCTGGGGCGGGGCGATCCTGGGCATCCTGTTCCGGGTGTTCTGGATCCACGCCCCGCGCTGGCTGTACGTCGCTCTGTACCTGGTGCTCGGGTGGGCTGCGGTGATGTACTTCTTCGATCTCTTCGCCGCCAACGCGGCGATGATGGTGCTCGTCGTGGCGGGCGGCCTGCTCTACACCGCGGGGGCGGTCGTCTACGCGCTCAAGCGTCCCAACCCCTGGCCCGGGCATTTCGGGTTCCACGAGATCTTCCACGTCTGCACGGTGCTGGCGTTCCTCTGCCACTGGACGGCGTGCCTGCTCATCGCTCTGGCGCCCGCCTACCACGCCTGAGGCGATCAGGACCCGCCGTCGCCGTCGCGCATCTGCTCCTCGGCATCGAGCTGCTCGTTGATCTCGCCACGGATCCGCGCGCGGCGGATGCGACGCATCATGTCCCACACCAGGAACACCACCGCGAGTGCGATGAACGCGATCACGGCGAAACCCACCGGCCCGGGAGTGACGAGATCGGGATCCACCGTCGGAACCGGCGAGGGTGTGGCGGCCGCGACGAGCGTCACGAGAGCGTGCTGCATGGTGTCCTCTCCGGGCGTGGGAGCGCTTAGCCTGGAATCACCAGCCTAGACGCCCCGAAGAAGGCCATGACGACTCACCAGACGCTCGACGAACGCTACGGCCGCACCCGCTCCCGCGCGCCGCGATGGCTGATCGCCGCGGGCATCGCGGTGGCGGCCGCGGTGGTCGTCGGAGCCGGGTGGATGACGGTGGCCGGCGCCCTGGACGACGTCGACGTCCGCACCACCGGGTTCCAGCTCGTCGACGACACCTCTGTCCGCGTCGACTTCCAGGTCACGGCGCCTGCGGGACGGACCGTCGCGTGCGCACTGGAGGCGCAGGACGCCGATCACGGCGTCGTGGGCTGGAAGGTCATCACCCTCAGCGAGACCGACGGGACCCCACGCGCGTTCCAGGAGACCGTCCCCACCGTCGCCGAGGCGACGACCGGTTTGGTCAACTCCTGCTGGGTGACGTAATCTGGCGGGACAACTCAGAGGGACGCCCTGGCCAGCGCCGGGGCGTCTTTGCATACCAGCCGACGACCGAAGGAGACGAACGTGACAGGCGAAGCCCCGGTGACCTTCCTGACCCAGGACGCCTACGACCGTCTCGCCGCCGAGCTCGAGCACCTCTCGACGACCGGCCGCGAAGAGATCGCCAAGCGCATCGAAGCTGCGCGCGAAGAGGGTGACCTCAAGGAGAACGGCGGATACCACGCGGCCAAGGACGAGCAGGGCAAGCAGGAAGCCCGCATCCGCACGCTTCAGCAGCTGCTCAAGGACGCCAAGGTCGGCGATGCCCCCCAGAGCACCGGTGTGGTCGAATCCGGAACCGTCGTGACGGCGGTCGTCGCGGGCGGCGAAGAGGTCTTCCTCCTCGGCAATCGCGAGATCGCCGCGGGTTCCGAGCTCGACGTCTACAGCGAAGCCTCCCCTCTCGGGGCGGCGATCCTGGGGTTGAAGGAGGGCGAGAAGACCACCTACACCGCGCCGAACGGACGCGAGATCGCGGTGGAGATCGTCAAGGTCGAGACGTACTCGGGGCAGTGAGCCCCGGCGTCGGCCCCTAGTCGACGGCGATCGTCGGCGAGAAGCCCGCGTCGGTGAGCATCTTCATCACGTGGGCGCGGTGGTCCTCGCCCCGCGTCTCCACGCTCAGCTGGAGGATCACCTCGCTGATCTGCAGCCCCTGTCCGTGCCGCGTATGCAGCACCTCGATGACGTTCGCGCCCGCCTGGGCGAGGACGTCGGAGACCCGTGCCAGCTGGCCGGGTCGGTCGGGGAGCGGAATGCGCAGGGTCATGTAACGACCCGAGGCGGCCAGCCCGTGGGCGACGACGCGCTGGAGCAGCAGCGGATCGATGTTGCCGCCCGAGAGGATGGCGATCGTCGGCCCGTCGGATCGGATCTTCCCCGCCAGGATCGCGGCGACCCCGGCCGCGCCCCCCGGCTCGACGACCTGCTTGGCCCGCTCGAGCAGGACGAGGATGGCGCGTGCGATGTCGTCGTCGGTCACGGTGACGATCTCATCCACGAGCTCACGGATCATCGCGAACGGGAGGTCGCCGGGGCGCGCCACGGCGATGCCGTCGGCGATCGTCGGCCGGGAGGGCGCGATGACCGGATGCCCCGCGGCCAACGACGGCGGATAGCCCGCGGCGTTCTCGGCCTGCACCCCGATGATGCGGATGCGGCGCCCTTCCGCTGCCGCGCGGGCCTTCATGGCGGCGGCGACTCCGGCGATGAGCCCACCGCCACCGACGCAGACCACCACCGTCTCGACGTCGGGGAGGTCATGGTGCAGTTCGAGCCCGAGAGTCCCCTGCCCGAGGATGATGTCGCGATGGTCGAACGGGTGGATGAGGACCGCGCCGGTGCGTTCTGCGAATTCCGCCGCCAACCGCAGCGGCGTCTCCACCGTCTCCCCTTCGAGGACGACATCCGCACCGTACCCCCGGGTGGCCAGGAGCTTCGGCACCGGAACACCCAGCGGCATGAAGATGGTGGCCGGGATCCCGAGCTTCTGAGCGGCCAGGGCCACTCCCTGGGCGTGATTGCCGGCGGAGGCGGCCACGACGCCGCGGGCGCGCTCCTCCTCGGTCAGCCTCGAGAGCCGGTAGGTCGCACCTCGGATCTTGAACGACCCCGTGCGCTGCAGGTTCTCCAGCTTCAGGTACGTCGGAACACCCAGGACGTCGGTGAGGTGCTGCGACTCCTCGAGCGGAGTGTGTGCGGCCACGCCGCGCAGGGCGGCCGCGGCGTCCTCGAACTCAGCGAGCGTCGGGATGCCGGAGGCGGCGATCGTCGGCATGCTCACGCGGGGGTTCTCCTTCGACGGGGGACGGTGCTCCAGATGAGGTCTTCCGGCGGTGGCCGCCCACCCGTCTCCCACCCGCGGGAGCCGAGGTAGAGCACGACCACGTTGACGAAAGCGGCGAGCGGAACGGCGAAGAGCGCACCGGGGATGCCGGCGATCATCGCCCCGCCGGCGACGACGAGGACGACGGCGAGGGGATGGACCTTGACAGCGGCACCCATGAGCAGGGGCTGCAGCACGTGTCCTTCGAGCTGCTGCACGCCGAGGACGACGATCAGCATCCACAGGGCGATGAGCGGACCGTTGTAGACCAGGGCGACGAACACCGCCACCGCTCCGGTCACGACCGCACCGACGATCGGCACGAAGGCGCCGAGGAAGACCAGGACCGCGATCGGAACAGCGAGCGGCACACCCAGCAGGAGTGCGCCCAGACCGATGCCGATCGCATCGATCGTCGCCACCAGCAGCTGCGTCCGGGCGTAGTTCACCAGCGTCACCCAGCCCTCACGAGCGGCTCCGTCCACCGGGACGCGCGCAGCCTTGGGCAGGAGCCGGGTGGTCCACCGCCAGATCCCGCCGCCGTCGGCGAGAAGGGTGAGCAGGATGAACAGGGCGAGGAGCGCCCCCGTGACGACATGACCGAGGGTCGTCCCGATCGCCAGGGCCCCCGACCACAACAGCGAGGCCTGTTCCTGCACCAGGGCGCCGGCTTGATTCAGCAGGTCGTCGATCTGCTGAGCGGACAGGTGGAGCGGACCGTCGATGAGGTACTGCCGGAAGGCGGCCACGGCGTCGACGGTCCGGTCCTGCACCCGTCCGAACTCGCGCGTGATCTGCCAGACCACGACCCAGAGAAGTCCCGACACCACGGCCAGCGTGGTGATCACCGCGATGACGATCGCGAGCCATCGCGGGACGCGGTGGCGCAGCATCCAACTGAAGAACGGCCAGAGCAGGGCGGTGATGAGGATGGCGATGAGCAGCGGCACCACCAGCAGCTTCAGCTGGATGACGAGCCAGATGACGACGCCCGCGGCGGCGGCGATGACCAGGAAACGCCAGGAATAGGCCGCCGCCAGCCGGAGCCCGCGCGGAATCGATCCCGACAGCTCCGTCGACACCACGCGCGAGCGGTCGCGCAGGGCGCTCCACAGCGATTCGCGCTCGTCCGATCCGGCCATTCGGCAAGTCTAGAACCGCTGCCCGCATCGGATGTCGGGGGCCGGGTCTAGTGTTGCCGCCGTGACGACCCGAGAGACGCTGAGCGCCGCCGAAGCACGTCGGGTCGCGGTGGCCGCACAGGGCCTTCACCGCGCACGCCCCGCCCGCGTCGGCACCCGCCAGCTGAACGACGCGCTGCGCAGGATGTCGGTGCTCCAGATCGACTCGGTCAACGTCTTCGCCCGATCGCACTATCTCCCCCTGTTCTCCCGGCTCGGTCCGTACGACACGACGGACCTCGACCGCCTGCTGTTCGCGCGCCGTCCGCGCTACGTCGAGTACTGGGCGCACGTCGCCGCCTTCGTCGACGCGGCGGACCGCCCGCTCTTCGCGTTCCGGATGGCGGAGTTCCGGCAGAAGTACGAAGGAGACCCCGAGGGATGGGTCTCGCGGCATCGAGACGTCGTCGACTGGGTCCGCGGCGAGCTCGCTGAACGCGGACCTCTGCGTCCGGCCGAGATCGAGCGCGATGCGCGTCGTTCACGGCGGGGCGGCTGGTGGGAGTGGGACGTCGTGAAGGAGGCGCTGGAGTTCCTGTGGCTCTTCGGCGAGGTGGCGATCGCCGGACGACGCGGCTTCGAGCGACGCTACGGCCTCGCCGTCGACGTCCTGGGCGCGGAGCTGGCGGGCCGGGACGTGCCGAGGCCCGATGCCATCCGGGAGCTGGTGCGTCGCGCCGCGCGGGCGTATGGCGTGGCGACCGCCGCAGACCTCGCCGACTACTGGCGCATCAGGGATCGTGGCGCGATCCTGGCCGCGGTCTCCGACCTTGTCGAGCAGGGTGAGCTCATCCCCGTGTCGGTTGCGGGATGGTCGACGGCGGGCCGCCCGGCGCGGGCGTGGCTGCACCGCGACGCCAGGGTCCCGCGACGGGTGGAGGCCGCGGCGATCCTCACGCCGTTCGACCCGATGGTGTGGTTCCGTGAGCGCGCGGAGCGGCTTTTCGATTTCGCCTACCGCATCGAGATCTACACTCCGGCGGCCCGACGACGGTTCGGGTACTACTCGCTTCCGGTGCTCGTCGACGATGGGATCGTCGCGAGGGTCGATCTGAAGGCCGACCGGCCGACGCAGACGCTGCGGGTGCAGTCCGCATGGTGGGAGCGCGAGCCCGCTTCCGCCGTCGTGGAGCGCGTGGCGGAGGAGCTGCGCCAGGCCGCGATCTGGCAGGGGCTGGAGCGCATCTCCGT
Organism: Microbacterium sp. CCNWLW134; assembly: GCF_037083565.1. Lineage (NCBI taxonomy): Bacteria > Bacillati > Actinomycetota > Actinomycetes > Micrococcales > Microbacteriaceae > Microbacterium > Microbacterium sp. CCNWLW134. The sequence goes on from NZ_JBAOJU010000001.1 coordinate 1,813,310, forward strand.
CTCGCGCTGGGGCGACGCCGTCGACCAGCTGGCCGCCGCCCTCCCCCGCGCGTCCCGGCATACCGCCGGCCCCGCTTCCGAATCACCTAGCGTTGAAGGATGACAGGACCGCGTCGTGCCCGCATGGTCGCGGTCATCGTCGCAGCGGCGGTCGTGGTCATCGCGGGCGTCGCGGGCGTCCTGACGTGGGCGGGATCACGAGAAGAAGGTCCCGAAGCGGTGGCGCGAGCGTGGCTGGTCGCGGTCTCCGAGGGCGATGACGAGGCGGCGCGAGCGGCGATGAGCACGGGAATCGATGCCCTCGATGTCGGTGGCGCGGCGGAAAGACCGTCGGAGCCGTCCGTGCACGGGGTGCGGATCGAGGGCGATACGGCCGAGGCTGACGTCTCCTTCGTTCTGGCCGGGGACGTGCGCGAGGCCAGCCTCCCCCTCACCCAGAGCTCGGAAGGGTGGCTGGTCGGCGAGGACGCGCTCAGCCGCGTGGACATCAGCACCGACCTCGGTGACAGCGTCACGATCGGAGAGGCCGTGGTCCCCGCCGGGCAGATCCGGCTCCTTCCCGGGACCTACGACCTCACCGCCGCTCCGCGCGACTACCTCGACGGATCGGCCTCGGTCTCGGTCATCCCCGGCGAAGAGCACACGGTCGCCCTGCAGGCGACCTATAACAGCGCGGCTCTCGACGCGGTCCGCGAGGTCGTCACCGATCATCTGAACGCCTGCACCCAGCCGGCGGCCACCGTGGCAGACCATTGCGGTCTCCGCGTGCCGTGGCCGGCCGACCTCGCGGCCCTCGAGCGCATCGCGTACCGCGTCGAGCGACTGCCCGAGGTGCAGCTGACCGAGGAGGGCGGTTTCGCCGCCACGGGGGGCGTCGTGGTCGCCACGGCGAGCGGCACCGGCCGAGACGGCTCCCCTGTGTCGGCGACGTATCGCGATGACGGCTGGACCGTACGAGGAACGATCACCGTCACAGGAGCCCAGATCCGACTCGGCCTCCTCTAAAGTCGCGACACCTCGACCCCGAGCCACCGCGCCAGGTCGTCGATCTCGGCGTCGACCGCCTCCGATACCGAGGAGGTGAAGGTCTCGTCTTCGTGCACGGCGTTGATGCGCAGCGTACCCGCGCGGCGGTCGAGGGCGGCGTCGAGCTTTCCGACCAGCCGATCACCGTGGAGGATCGGAAGCGCGAAGTATCCCCAGCGCCTCGATGCGGCCGGCTTGTACATCTCCAGGACGTAGTCGAAACCGAACAGCTCCCGCAGCCGCACGCGATCGAAGACGAGACGGTCGTGGGGTGAGAGCAGCGCCGTCCGCGAGGGCTCGCCGTCGGTGTCGAGGAGCACCGGATCGACGCGCCAGCGCCCGTCTACGCCGTCGACGACCACCTCGACCCCGACGTCGCCGACATCGACCGGCTCCCCCGGCTGCGCCACGCCCTTTCGTCTCGCGATCCCCAGCGCCGACAGCCGCCGCTCGGCCCGCCCGCGTGCGGCCTCGTCGTCGGTCACCGGCGCCACCGCCGGATAGACACGCTCGGCCAGGTCGAACCATCTGCCCTTGGCGTCCCGGTGATCGACGGCCACCTCGGCGCACTCGGTGAGCATCTCCAGCATCTGCAGGACGTTGCGATCGTTCGTCCATCCCGTCGATCGCCACGGCACCGCAGCGGTGTCATCGATGTCGACGGGGCGCAGCGGCCCGTCATCCCGGAGTCGACCCAGGATGTCGCGACGGAAGCGATCATTCGCCGCGAGCCAGTCGCGGGCGGCCGCCGACCTCGGACCGCGGCGCATCTGCGGCAGGAACAGCGGAAGGTCGCTCATCGGCCGGAAGAACCCGCGCCACTCGAAGACCACGCGATCGTGATGGAACAGGCGGCGGAAATCGGCAGGCTCATAGGGCCAGCCGATGCGGCTCCACAGGATCAGATCGGCGCTCGGGGCGATCGCGGCCGTCGGGTCGATCGGCAGGACGGTGAGGGACTGGAGGGACTCGACGATGTCACCGGGACGCGGCGCGGTGAGCAGCTGCGCGCGCACGGCGATGCGCGCGGCCTCCGCGCGCGACAGGGCGGGAACCGGTTTCAAAACTGAACGCGCGGAGGCTCCGAGATCGCGGCGCCGTCGACGACTTCGAAGAACTCACGCTCGTCGAACCCGAGATTGCGGGCGAAGAGGTTGTTGGGGAACACCTTGATCTTGGTGTTCAGCTCGCGGACGCCGCCGTTGTAGAAGCGCCGCGATGCCTGGATCTTGTCCTCGGTGTCGACGATCGACTGCTGCAGCTGCAGGAAGTTCTGGCTCGCCTGCAGCTGCGGGTATGCCTCAGCGACCGCGAAGAGCGAACGCAGCGCCTGCTGCATGTGACCTTCCGCCACACCGGCCTCGGCGGGACCGCCCGCGGAGAGGGTCTCGGCGCGCGCCCGGGTCACGTTCTCGAACACCGCTTTCTCGTGTGCGGCGTACCCCTTCACCGCCTCGATGAGATTGGGCAGCAGGTCGGCACGGCGCTTCAGCTGGACGGTGATGTCGCTCCATGCCTCATCGACGCGTACGTTCAGCTGAACCAGCGAGTTGTAGGTCGCCCACAGGTAGATCCCCGCGATGACGACCAGTGCGACGACGATCAGGACGGGGATGAGCCATTCCCACATACCGGGGTCTCCGTTCCAGGTCAGTGTTGACAATCCTAACGGTCTCCCGATCCGCGCCCCAGGCTGTGCGGCGACCTCACAGGCCTAGAGCCCGAGGACACGGTCCAGATACGCGTTGCGGAACAGACCGTCCGGGTCGAAGGCACGACGCAGCTCGAGGAAGTCGTCGAATCGGGGATACCGGTCCCGCAGGACGTCGGCACCGAGCGAATGGAGCTTGCCCCAGTGCGGACGCCCACCGTGCGCGAGCATGATCTCCTCGACGGCGGCGAAGTACGCCGTCGGGTCCTCCCGGAAGTACCGGTGGACGGCGATGTAGCCCGTCGGTCTGCCGTACGCCGTCGACAACCAGCGATCATCGCCGGAGGCGAAGCGCACCTCGAGGGGGAAGGAGATCCGCCACCTCTTGGCCGCGATGAGGGAACGCACCTCGGCGAATGCCCCTGCCACGCGCTCGGCAGGCAGGGCGTACTCCATTTCGCGGAAGCGCACACCCCGCGTCTGGGTGAAGACGCGGTGCGACCGGTCGAGGTACGTGCGGTCGCCGGTGACGCGTGTGGCCAGGCGGGAGAAGGACGGGATGACCGGCGGGAGAGCCGATCCGACGGCGCACATGCCGCGGTAGACCCCGTTCGCGAGCACGGTCTCGTCGACGAATCTGCCGACGCGCGGCAGCGGGCGTCGCGGTGTCGTCTCAGGGAGTCGCCGATTGGTCTTCGTCAGTGCCACCTCGGTATGGGGGAACCAGTAGAACTCGAAGTGGTCAGCCGCCTGCGCTCGTTCCTGGAGTCCGGCGACGACGTCTTCGAGCGGCTCCGGGCGTTCTACAGCCTCGAGGTGGAAGGCGGGGACGCACTGCACCGTCACATCGACGAGGACGCCCAGCGCTCCGAGCCCGAGCGACACCGCGGCGAGCAGGGGATCCCCCTCCGCGATCCGCCGGGTCTCACCGGTACCGGTGACGATCGTGACGCCGACGATCTGGGTGGCCAGCCCTCCGAACGCGATGCCGGTGCCATGGGTGCCGGTCGATATCGCGCCGGCGATGGTCTGCCGATCGATGTCGCCGAGGTTCTGCATGGCGAGCCCGTGGCGCGCGAGAAGGCGCGGAACCTGGTGCAGGGGCGTGCCCGCGCCGAAGGTCACCTGCCCGGTCCCGGGACCGATCGAGACGATGCCCGACAGCGCGGACAGGTCCAGGAGGACGTCGGGTGCGACGGCGATGTCCGAGAAGCTGTGCCCCGAACCGATGGGCTTGATCCGCAGGCCGCGTCGGGCGGCCGCGCCGACCGCGCGCTCGACGGCCTCGGCCGTGGCCGGGAACTCTGCGCGCACCGGCTTCGCCTGCGCCGTGCGCCCCCAGTTGCGCCAGACGGCGCCCGGGCGGGTCACAGGAAGGCCTTCCCCTCGCCGCGGTACGTCGGCATCTCGGCCACGATCCCCCCGTCCGACACGAGGACGAATCTTTCCACCCGCTCGGCCAGTTCCCCGCTCTTGGCATGACGGAACCACACCCGGTCACCGACGGCCAGGTGCGCGGCGGCCGGGCCGCGCAGAGGGGTCTGGACCTCCCCCGCGCCCTCGCGAGACAGATGACGCAGGCCCGCCGGCCAGACGGGGCGCGGAAGTCGTGAGGGGGCGGCAGGACCGGAGGCGACCCACCCCCCGCCGAGGACCGTCGCGACGCCGGGCGCGGGTATGCGCACGACGTCGAGTGCGAAAGCCGCCGCCGGGGCGGGGTCGAAGGAGCGGTAACCGTCGAAGAGGTGACCGGCGAGCAGCCCGCTCCCGGCCGTGAGCTCGGTCACGGCGAGGTCGGCAGCCGTCGACTCCAAGGATCCCGTCCCTCCCCCGTTGACGAAGTCGAGGTGCGCGACCTCACGGACCCGTTCGACGACCTCGGCCCGGCGCTCGCGCAATTCTGCCGCCGACTGACGCTGCATCCAGCGGATGACGCTCTCGCCCGCGCCGACCGCATCCGGCTGGCCGGCGATCTGAGCCTCGTACATCATCAGCCCCGCCAGGCGGAAGCCCGGCCGCTCCGCGATGAGCCGGGCACGTGCCCACGCTTCCTGCGCCGTGTGAAGGGGTGAGCGGTGCACACCGATGTGACCGAGCCCCGGGGCACGCCACGAGGCATCCACGTCGAGCGCGACCCGCAGCTCGGCGCGGGTGCGCGGCGGGGCGATCGCATCGATGAGGTCGAGCTGGGCGGGGTCGTCGACCATGAGGGTGATCCTCGCCGCAGCATGCTCGTCTGCGGCGAGGCGCGCGAGACTCCCCCGGTCGACCGTGGGATAACCCAGCACGATGTCATCGTGGTCCGAGCTCAGCCAGAGGGCTTCGGCGAGCGTGAAGGCCAGGATCCCGCGGTAACCGGGGAGCCGCAGGACCGCATCGAGCACCTCTCGCACGCGGATGGACTTGCTCGCCACCCGGATGGGAACGCCTCCTGCGCGCACCATCATGTCGAGGGCGTTGAACGACAGCGCCTGCCGATCGATCGCCGCAAGCGGTGCCGGCAGATGGGCGGTGGCCGCCGACATCTCCGCCCAGTACCTCGCCGGCACACGCCAGCGCTCGCTCGACGGATTCGCTGCGGCATCCCACGCCAGGAGATCGATCGTCACTGGCTCATCCTCGCGCAGATGCGTACCCCCGGTGGGACTCGAACCCACACTGAAGCGATTTTAAGTCGCCTGCCTCTGCCATTGGGCTACGGGGGCGCCGTCCTGCGACACCCGTCACCTTAGCGTCAGCGTCCTGCGGCGACCTTCGACTTCTCGGAGACGTCGGCGTCTGCACCGGCGTCGCGGGGCGTCTGCGGCGGCGTGACCGCGGGCTGAGCGGGCCGCGGACGCGCCGCGAACTCCTCGAACGCCGCACGCGGGGTCTGAACCGCTTCGAGGTTGGCCATGTCGCGCCCGAGGACGACGTTGCCCAGCCACCCGGCGATCACGCGGAGCTTGCGCTCCCAGGTCGGCATGGCCAAGCCGTGGTATCCGCGGTGCGCGAGCCATGCGAGGAAGCCCTTGATCGCGATGTTCCCCGACTGGAAGGCGCCGTTGTACAGACCGAGACCGGCGACGGCCCCGAGGTTCTTGTGGAGATAGTCGACAGGGTCCTCGCCGCGCAGCACCGCGGTGATGTTCTTCGACAGGAGCTTCCCCTGGCGCACGGCATGCTGCGCGTTCGGCACGCAGTAGCCGCCGACTCCACCACCGGAGAGATCCGGCACAGCGGCGACGTCGCCCGCGGCCCACGCGCCCTCGACGATCTCGTCGTTCGTTCCCACGCGGAGGTCGGCGCGGGTGCGGATGCGTCCACGCTCCTCGACCGGGAGATCGCCACCGCGTACGACCGTGGGGTTGGCCATGACACCGGCCGTCCAGACGATGAGATCGGCAGGGATGACCTCTCCGGTGGACAGTTCGACATCGCCGCCGACGGCGCTCGTGACCTGGGTGTCGAGGTGGACGAACGCTCCGCGCTTGGCCAGGTCCTTCAGCACCCACTCGCTGGTCTTCAACGAGACCTCGGGCATGATGCGCCCCATCGCCTCGATGAGGTGGAAGTGCGTCTCGTCGAAGGTGAGCTCGGGGTACTTCGCCACGAGCGACGAGGCGAAGGACCGCAGCTCGGCGAAGACTTCGATTCCGGCGAAGCCGCCACCGACAACGACGACGGTCAGCAGCCGCTCGCGCTCGGGACCGGGCGGGAGCGCCGCAGCCTTGTCGAAGTTCGTGAGCAGGCGGTCGCGGATCGCGACGGCCTCCTCGATCGTCTTCAGCCCGATCGCGTTGTCGGCGATGCCGGGGATGGGGAAGGTACGCGAGACCGCGCCCGCGGTGACGACGATCTGGTCGTACTCCTGCTGGTACGGCTCCCCGGCGATCGGCGTGATCGTGGCCGTCTTGTGGGCGTGATCGATTCCGGTCACCTTCGCCGCGACGATCCGGGTGCGCTTGAGGTGCCGTCGCAGCGAGACCACCGAATGCCGAGCCTCGATCGAACCCGCGGCGACCTCGGGCAGGAACGGCTGATAGGTCATGTAGGCGAGCGGGTCGACGATCGTCACCTCGGCCTCGCCGCGGCGCAGACGCTTTTCCAGCTTCCACGCCGTGTAGAAGCCTGCGTATCCGCCACCGACAATGAGGATCCTGTGCGCGGTGTGGGTCACGATGTGGAGTACTCCCCTAGATCAACGGCTCGGCGTGCGGGACGCCAATCGGACGCGTCGGACAGCAGCGGTGACGCCGAGCGCCACCAGTATAGCCCCGACGGTCAGGGCCCCGAGCGGCAGGGTGCCGTACAGCAAGGTCTGCGCCGTCGGCAGGAACGGCGATCCCGGCGGGCCCGCGGCGTCTGCCGGAGGCAGCGGCGGCACCTCCACGGTGCTGGGCGTGGGCTGCGGCTCCGGAGCGCTCTCGGCGCGACGATAGAGCCGCACCCACTCCCGGAGGTCGCCGAGCGGATTCTGCGCCACGTCGGGCACGGTCGCGCTCAGTGCCGCGGCGGCGTCGATGAGGCCGTATCCGTACAGCGGATCGGGGACGGAGACCCCCGGAACCGGTCGCGCGGTGGAGATGATGCGGTTGATCACGTTGGCCGCGTCGAGGTCGGGGTACGCCGAGCGCACCAGCGCCGCGACGCCCGCCACGATGGGCGCCGCCCCACTTGTGCCGTTCCACGACACCACCCGGCCGTCGGCGGAGATGCCGAGGAGGTTCTCGCTGGGGGCGGCCACGCCGATGGTGATCCCCTGCGTGGAGGCCTCGACGCTGGCGCGTCCCTCAGGGTCGACACCGCCGACGGCGAGAACCCCCGGAATCGTCGCCGGGGCACCGACGCGTGTGGTGCCGGTGCCACGATTCCCGGCGGCCACGATCACCACCACGTCGTTGTCGAAGGCGTAGAGGAACGCCTCGTCCCAGCTGCGGTCCCAGTCGGGGGTGTTCGTGGTGAGGGAGAGATTGATGATGTCGGCACCGTTGTCGACCGACCATCGGACGGCTTCGGCGATCTGATCGACGAACGGCACCGGCGAGGAGTTCCCCACCCCGATCGACACCGACAGCAGTTCGGCCGCCGGCGCGACGCCGATCATGCCCGTGTCCGGGCCCGTCCCCCGCGCCGCGGCGAGGGAGGCCACCCAGCTGCCGTGATTGCCGTCGACCGCGCCGACCGGCAGCCGGCCATCGGGCGCGCCGATGTCGGACACATCCGTGCCGCCGACGACCGCCCCGGCGAATTCGACCGGTCCACGACCGATCCCGGTGTCGATGATGGCGATGCGGGACCCCTCACCACGGGTCGTGCGCCATGCGTCACGGATGCCGTAGTCATCGAGCCAGTACTCCGCGGCCCGCACGGGATCAGCGGCGGCGTCGGGCGTCGGCGTGGCCGCGGCGGCGGGGGTCACCAGCCCTGCGACCAGCACCCCGACGAGCACGCCGATCATCCCTGCGCGGCCGCGGCGGATCATCCGCTCTCCTCCCGCGGACACGCGCACACCTTCGGTGACCAGGTCGCCAGAGCGAGTGCGGCATCACCCACCGGATTCACCCCGGGTCCGGCTGCCAGGGCGTGCGCCGCCAGCGCGTGCAGGCACTTCACCCGCGTGGGCATGCCACCGGCCGAGATCCCGGCGATCTCGTCGACCTCACCGAACTGTGCGCGATCGGCGAGGTACTGCTCGTGTGCACGCCGGTAGGCGTCGAGCCCTTCGGGATCGGCCTGCAGCTGAGCGAGCAGCTCGGGCATGACCTGCCCGGCCTCCAGTGCGGACATGGCGGCGGTCGCGGCGGGATGTGTGAGGTAGTAGAACGTGGGGAAGGGCGTCCCGTCGGGGAGCCTCGGGGCGGTGGCGACGACCGTGGGGTTGCCGCAGACACACCGCGCGGCGATCCCCAGCACACCGCGCGCCGGGCGTCCCAGCTGACGCTGGAGCACAGCCAGGTCGATGTCGCTCACGGGCGGATACGGGGGCCTCGTCACCCCGACAGGCTACCCGGGGTCGGTGACGGTGGTGGCGAGGCCGGCCTCGGTGACCGAGCGCAGAAGCTGCGACATCCAGTCGGTGCGGGTGCGCTCGACCTCGTCGCTCACCGCGCCCTGCTCCTGCGGGACGTCCTCGGGCGGCAGATCGTTGTCGACCAGGTAGACCACCTCACCGGGGCGCACGTAGTACAGGCGCTCGCGGGCCTCGGTCGTGATGTAGGCCGGATCGCTCCAGCGCTCGCGCTCGGACTCGAGCTCGTCGATCTGCTCTCGCGTGAGCTGCACCGACCGCTCCAGAGCGGCGATCTGCTGCCGCTGATCGAGGTAGGTCCCCATCGTCGGCACGAGCACGAAGGCGGCGAGCACCACCAGGCCCAGCATGATCACCATGAACCCCGAGAGCCGGATGCCGCCGAGCCAGCCGCGCACGTCGACGCGGCCGTCCGCGCGGCGACGCCCCGTTCGCCGGCGTCTGGTCGCCGGGGACGCCGAAGGGGGAGCCGATCGTGCGCTCACGGCTCCCCCTTCGTCGACGATCGGTCGCGCGTCAGCCCCGGTAGCGGGGGAAGGCGGAGCGGCCGGCGAATTCCGCGGCGTCGCCCAGCTCCTCCTCGATGCGCAGAAGCTGATTGTATTTCGCGACGCGCTCGCTGCGAGCGGGCGCGCCGGTCTTGATCTGACCCGCGTTGACGGCCACCGCCAGGTCGGCGATGGTGGTGTCCTCGGTCTCGCCCGAGCGGTGCGAGAGCATCGACGCGTAGCCCGACCGGGTGGCGAGGGCGATGGCGTCGAGCGTCTCGGACAGGGTGCCGATCTGGTTGACCTTCACCAGGAGCGCGTTCGCGACGCCGCGCGAGATGCCGTCGGCGAGGCGGGTGGGGTTGGTGACGAACAGGTCGTCGCCGACCAGCTGCACCTTCGAACCGATCGCGTCGGTCAGGCTCTTCCAGCCGTCCCAGTCGTCCTCGGCCAGCGCGTCCTCGATGGTGACGATCGGGTAGTTGGCCACGAGGTCGGTGAAGTACGAGATGAGCTCGTCGACACTCCACGCCTTGCCCTCGACGGTGTAGACGCCGTCCGAGAAGAACTCGGTCGCCGCCACGTCCAGGCCCACGGCGATGTCGGCGCCGGGAGTGAAGCCGGCCTTCTCGATGGCGCGGATGAGGAAGTCCAGGCCCTCGCGGTTGCTCGGCAGATCGGGCGCGAAGCCTCCCTCGTCGCCGAGGCCCGTGGCGAACCCGGCGCTCTTGAGCTCGCCCTTCAGCACGTGGTAGACCTCCGTACCCCAGCGCAGCGACTCGGCGTACGTGTCTGCGCCGATGGGCGCGAGGAAGAACTCCTGGAAGTCGATGCCGTTGTCGGCGTGCTCGCCACCGTTGATGACGTTGAACAGCGGCACGGGCAGGAGGTGGGCGTTGGGTCCACCCAGATAGCGGAACAGCGGCAGGTCGGCGCTGTCGGCTGCGGCCTTGGCCACCGCGAGGCTGACGCCGAGGATGGCGTTGGCTCCCGTGCGGGATTTGTTCTCGGTGCCATCGGTCTCGATGAGGATCTCGTCGATGATGCGCTGCTCGCTGGCTTCGACGCCCTCGATCGCCGGGCCGAGCTCGTCGATGACGGCGGCGACGGCCTTCAGCACGCCCTTGCCCCCGTAGCGGCTCTTGTCGCCGTCGCGCAGTTCGTACGCCTCGAACGCCCCGGTGGACGCGCCGGAGGGCACGGCCGCGCGCTGCACGATGCCGTCGTCGAGCAGCACCTCCACCTCGACGGTCGGGTTGCCGCGCGAATCCAGGATCTCGCGTGCGCCTACAGCCTCGATTGATGCCACGGGGTGTCTCCTTGCTCGTGGAGGGCGTCCTGCGCCCGATGGAACGGTGGAGCGTCGTCGGTCCGCCCCCGAGTCTAGTGACCCGGGTTCACACCACGACGGCCAGCGCCAAGCCGTCCCATCCCTTGGCGTCGAGGGTCTGCAGGGCGGTGGCGTCGAAGCGCGGGTCATGGCCCAGCATCTCCAGCCCCCGGCGCACACCGTGCACCTGCGGGCTCTCGCTGGCGGGGTTCGCCACCTCCCCCGAGCGCACGACGTTGTCGACGATCACGACGGTGCCGGGGCGCCCGAGTCGAGCCGCCCAGTCGAGGTAGACGGTGTTGGACTCCTTGTCGGCGTCGATGAACACCAGGTCGAACGGCTCGTCGTCGACCAGTGTCGGCAGGACGTCGCAACCCCGTCCCTCCACGATGCGCACCCGGTCCGAGACGCCGGCCCGGGCGAGGTTTCCGCGCGCCACCGCTGCATTGCGGGGCTCGGTCTCCACGGTCACGACCGAGCCGCCCTCCGGCAGGGCGCGGGCCATCCAGATCGCCGAGTAGCCGCCGAGCGTCCCGATCTCCAGAACCCGCCGGGCCCCGGTCGCGCGGACCATGAGATGGAGGAACTTCCCGGTGAGCGGCGCCACCTCGATCGCGGGGAGTCCCGCGGCGCGCTGGTCGGCGACCGCCTCGCGCAGGGCGGCGTCTTCGCCGACGAGGGCGTCGCTGAGATAGCGGTCGACGCGGCTCCACGCGTCGGGAGTGGGCAGGGTCATGTCCCCAGCCAACAAGCGCCGGGGCCCGCGCGTCAAGGACGAGCGCGCCATTCCGTCACGAGCGCGGGCACGAGGGCCTCAGCGGTGCGCCGGTAGCCCAGCGCGCTCGGGTGAAACCTGTCTGCGCTGAACATCGTCTCGGGTTCCCGGGCGAACAGGCGTCCGACCGCCGCGTGCAGCGAGACCGGTCGCGCACCCTCCTGACGTGCGGCGCGGGCCTGCTCGGTGGCGAGCCGACGCGACAGGCGCGAGACGAGCGTGCGCAGCGGCTGTGGCACAGGGCGCAGCGCCCCGAGGTCGGGGCAGGTGCCCACCACCACCCGCGCGCCACGCGCCCGCAGGGCGCGCACCGCGTCGACGAGATGACCGAGGGAGACCTCGGTGGGGACGCGGTGGGTGACGTCGTTGCCGCCGACGATGATGATCGCCAGGTCCGGGCTCAGATCCGACGGCAGGCGTGCGATCTGGGCGGGAAGAGCGGATGACTCCGAACCGACCACCGCGACGGATCGGAGTCGTACCGGGCGCATCACCGCCGCACCCAGGCCTTTGGCAACCCGCGCGCCCAGGGTGTCCTTCGGCCGCTCAGCACCGAGCCCCGCGGCGATGGAGTCACCGAGGACCACGAGATCGATCGGGTCGCCGTGCATGCGACGCCGCCACACCCGGTCGGCGTTCCGCGCGTCTTCACCGAAGGGTTTGCCGATCCGACGCCTCGCGATGGCGGCCTGCCGCCGGATGGCCCGGGGCACCGCCAGGCTCACCGTGACCGCGAGGACGACGGCGACCCCGCCGACAGTGAGCGGCGTGACGGCGTCGGCCCGGCGTGCAGGTCTTCGAGGGGGCGTCATGAGGTCATTGCACGGGCCTTTGGTGAACGAAGAGCGTCGAAGGGGTGTCCACACCGCCCCCCTGTCTTAGTAGGGTTCGGGGCGTGTCCTCCCCTTCCCTCGCCCGACGGCTGGGGCTCGGCGACGCGGTGTTCATCGGGCTCGGCGCGATGCTCGGCGCGGGTGTCTTCTCCGCCTTCTCGCCCGCGGCCCAGGCCGCCGGCGCAGGCCTTCTCATCGGGCTCGTGCTGGCCGGCGTCGTGGCGTACGCCAATGCGACCTCTTCCGCTCAGCTCGCCGCGGTGTACCCGACCTCTGGCGGCACGTACGTCTACGGACGCGCGGAGCTGAACGACTGGTGGGGGTTCCTCGCCGGGTGGGGCTTCGTCATCGGCAAGACGGCCAGCTGCGCGGCGATGGCCCTCACCTTCGCCGCCTACGTCGCCCCCGACGGCTGGGAGCGGCCCCTCGCCGTCGCCGCGGTGGTCGCCCTCGGCGCCGTGAACTGGTTCGGCATCACCCGGACGGCGCAGCTGACCCGCATCATCGTCACCGTCGTCCTGCTCTGCCTCGCGGTGGCGGTGATCGCCGCAACCGCGGGAGCCGCCGCGGCTCCGGTCTCGCCCCCGCTGACGGTGCAGGGGCTCTTCGTCGGCGGCGCGTACGGGATACTCCAGTCCGCGGGTCTGCTGTTCTTCGCCTTCGCCGGGTACGCCCGCATCGCCACCATGGGCGAAGAGGTGCGCGACCCCGCACGGGTCATCCCGCGCGCGATCTCTCTCGCCTTCCTGATCGTCGTGGTCATCTACGCCGTCGTGGCCGTCACGGTCCTGGCCGCGCTCGGCCCCGAGGCGACCGCCGCGGCATCCGATCCCGTGGCAGCGGCGGCAGCGACCGCGGGGTGGGCATGGGTGGATCCGGTCGTGCGGATCGGCGCTGCGGCCGCCGCGCTCGGGGCTCTTCTCGCCCTCATCGCCGGGGTGGGGCGGACGACCCTCGCCATGGCGCGGGAGCGGGACCTGCCGGTCTTCCTCTCGGGAGTGCATCCCCGGTGGCATGTGCCGCACCGCGCCGAGCTGCTGATCGTGCTCGCCGTGGTGCTGCTGGTGTCGACCGTCGACCTGCGCGGCGCGATCGGCTTCTCCTCGTTCGGCGTGCTGACCTATTACCTCGTGGCGAACCTGGCCGCCCACCGCCAGACCGGGACCGCGCGCCGCTACCCGCGCTGGCTGCAGCTGATCGGGGTCGCGGGGTGCCTCATCCTCGCCCTGAGCCTCCCCTGGCAGAGCGTCGTCAGCGGCGCGGCGGTCCTGGCGATCGGTGTGGTCTATCGGATCGTGCGCCTGCGCGCCCGTCGCGCCGGGTGATCATCCCAGAGGCTTGATCTCGAGCTTCCCGGCATCACGGTCGCCGGCGGCCACCGTCGCGAAAGCGGTGAATCCATCGGCGCGGGCACGCTCGAGCAGGGCCTTGAGGTTCTTCGTCCGCTGCTCGAGACGCACGCGCGCGCCGCGATCGACGAGAGCAGACTTCACGGCCAGCAGATCTCCGACAGACGCGTCGCGATCGTGAACCAGCACGACCGCGTCGGCCATGGTCTCGTCAGCGGCAGGAACGAGGTCGACGAGCCGCTCGAATCCGAGCGAGAAGCCGACCGCGGGTACCTCCTGGCCGAGGAATCGCCCGATCATCCCGTCATAGCGGCCCCCGCCGCCCAACGAGTACGACACGGCGGGGTGGGCGAGCTCGAAGATCGTGCCCGTGTAGTACCCCATCCCCCGAACCAGGAACGGATCGAACCGCAGCGGAACCTCACCACTGGCCGCACCCACCCCGCGCGCGGCCGCCACGGCCTCGCCGATGCCCACGAGGTGGGCCACGACGTCGTCGGGCATCCCGTCGGGCAGCGCGGCGCGGATCCCCGACGCGGTGAGGGCATGGTCGGAACCGGCGTCGGACGCGGCCAGACGGGCGAGGTGAGCCGCCACCGCGGTCACCGCGGCCTCGTCGGCCCCACGCTCGCGCAGCTCGACCGTCACGCCCTCGGGGCCGATCTTGTCGAGCTTGTCGAGGGTGATCAGCACCCCGGCGCGCGCGTCGGCGGAGAACCCGAAAGCCTCGAGCATCGCATCCAGCAGCCGACGGTCGTTGATGCGGACCTCGCCGCCCGCCAGTCCCAGCGCATCGAGGGTGTCGAGGGTCGCCGTCACCAGCTCCGACTCGGCACGGGAGGTGGCGTCGCCGATGATGTCGATGTCGCACTGCAGGAACTGCCGGTAGCGGCCCTTCTGCGGACGCTCCGCACGCCACACCGGAGCGATCTGCACGGCCCGGAAGACGCTCGGCAGTTCGGCACGGTGACTGGCGTAGAAGCGCGCCAGTGGCACCGTGAGGTCGTAGCGCAGCCCCAGATCGGTGAGGGATGCGGGGTCGTCGGCGGCCGCGCGGATGGCGTCGGCGTCGAGCCCGCGCTTGAGCACGTTGTAGGCGAGCTTCTCGTTGTCACCGCCGATTCCGGCGTGGAGGCGGTCGTAATCCTCCATCACCGGGGTTTCGATCTCATCGAACCCGTGCACCCGGTAGCGATCGCGGATGGTGCGGAGCACACGCTCGCGGCGGGCCTTGTCAGCGGGGAGGAAATCGCGCATGCCGCGCGGCGGGGTGACGGTGGGCACCGGACCATCCTTCCAGGTCGTCCCCTACGACGCGTCGCGCGGGGTGCCCTCGGCGGAGCGGATCCGATCGCCCAGGTTCCTCAGAGCGCCGCGGAGCGCCCGATCGGCGTCCCACCCCTGCTCCCGCGCACGGGCTGCCAGCGCGAGGAGGGCGTCGCCCAGCTCCGCCTCGGTCGACGGGACCGGGGCGGTCCCCCGCTCCACCGCAGGAGCGGTCAGACCGGGGACTCGCGCCGCCTTACCCAGCATCTTCTGTGCGAGGGCGAGCGCCGGCATCCGCTCCGACACGCCGTCGAGCACGCTCGTCCGCGTGCTCTTCTCCGCTGCCTTCGCGGCGTTCCAATGCACCAGCACCTCCTCCGGTGTCTCAGCGACGGCGTCTGCGAAGACGTGCGGGTGGCGGCGTTCCATCTTCTCGGCGAGCGCCGCGGCGACGTCGTCGATGTCGAACGGGTCGTTCGGATCCTCCGAGGCGATCTCGGCGTGGAAGAGCACCTGCCAGAGGAGGTCGCCGAGCTCCTCGCGCAGCTCCGGACGCGACCCCGCTTCGACCGCGTCGATGAGCTCGGCCGACTCCTCGACGAGATAGGGCACGAGGTCGTCGTGGGTGATCAGACGCGACCAGGCGCATCGCTCACGCACCGCGTGCATCACCTCCGCCGCGCGGCGCAGTCCGTCATCCTCGCTCATGCTCACCTCTCACGCGTCAGGCGATGTCCCCCGTGGTCTGAGCCGGCTCGGGGAGTTCCTCGTCGGCGGTCTCGGGAGACACCCGACGATAGTGGCGGGCGCGCTGGGCGACCAGGATCGCCGCGAGGATGATCGAGACGGCCGATCCGGCGAGCACACCGAGTGTCGCCTCGTCGCGCACGAGCGGGCTGCCTGCGAAGGCGAGCTCGGACAGCAGCAGCGACACGGTGAACCCGATACCGCCCAGCGCCCCGGCGGCCATGAGGTCGAGGAACGACAGCGGCGGCGTGGCGCCGCGGTTCAGCAGTCTCATCGAGATCCAGCTGAAGACCGAGATGCCGATGATCTTGCCCACGGGGAGGGCGACGAGGATGCCCCAGAAGGCGGGAGAGAGCTCGGTGGGCGAGACGGCGGGGATGACGACGAGCGCGGCCGAGAAGGCGAACAGCGGCAGGACGAGTCCGTTCACCCACGGCTCGAGGGCGTGGCGCGTGCGAAGCGCCGGCTGCTGGGCCATCGCGATCCCGAGCGCCACGCCGGCGATCGTGGCATGGACACCCGAGAGGTAGACCAGCACCCAGGTGGCCAGACCGATCGCGATGAGGGTGATGGTGATCGGGATGCGGCCGCGGGTGTCGAGGCGTCGGCTGAGGAAGCCGAAGGCGATCACCAGCAGGGCGGCCACGGCGAGAAGGCCGACGTTGACGTCGGTGGTGAAGAGCACCGCGATGAAGATGATGCCCACGATGTCGTCGAGGATCGCCAGGGCGAGAAGGAAGATCCGGATGCCGGAGGGCAGGCCCTTGCCGAAGACGGCGAGCACACCCAGGGCGAAGGCGATGTCGGTCGCGGTGGGGATCGGCCATCCCTGCGCGGCATCGGAGCGACCGGCGATGAGGACGAAGATGGCGATCGGGACGATGACGCCGCCCGCGGCGGCGATCGCGGGCTGAAGGGCCTTCTTAGCCGAGTTCAACTCACCGCTGGTGAGTTCGTATTGCAGCTCGACCGCGACGACGAAGAAGAAGACCGCCAGCAGGCCGTCCTGGATCCAGTGGCCCACCGACATCTCGAACACGCCGGGGATGCCGAGGTAGGTCTCCTTCAGCGCCTGGGCCGCGGGGCCGAGCGGGGAGTTGGCCACGATGAGCGCCGCCGCAGCGGCGGCGAGGAGCACGATGGCGGGAAATCGGGCAGAGCGCAGCAGGGACACAGGCGGTCCTTTCGTCGGTGTCTGGCGGGTACGCTGACGCGTACGCCGACCAGGCTTCCCGGCACACCGCTGTCGATTCTACCGGGGTCTGCTGTGACATCCCCGTCACACAGCGGCGATACCGTGGGGGCATGCGCGAACTCACCCAGACTGAGGCCATCGACCTCGTCGGTCGCTATGAGGCGGGGCAGGGCATCCCCGAGACCATGAGGGCCAATGTCCGTCTGCTGGGCGCCCTCCTCGGCCAGGTCCTGCGGGAAAGCGGGTCGCCCGGCCTGTTCGACGACGTCGAGCGCCTGCGGATCGCCACCATCCAGGCGTACACCGACGAGACCGACGAAGCCTTCGCCCGCGCCGCCCGGATCGCCGATTCGTTCTCGGTGACCCGGGCGGACGAAGTCGCGCGAGCCTTCACCTGCTACTTCCATCTGGCCAACCTCGTCGAGGAGCACCAGCGCGTGCGGGTCCTGCGCGACCGCGACCGCACCCCCGACGCCGACAGCGACTCGATCCCGGCGGCGTTCCGGCGATTGGCCGACGAGGTGGGCGAGGATGCCGCGACGAGCCGTCTGCAGTCGCTGCGCTTCCACCCCGTGTTCACCGCGCACCCCACCGAAGCGCGCCGACGTGCGGTGTCGACCAGCATCCGCCGGCTCGCCGCCCTCCTCACCGAGCATGAGAGCGCGCCGGAGGGCGGGAGCGCACAGCGACGCGCCCGTCGGCGCATGCTGGAGGAGATCGACACCCTGTGGCGGACCGCACCGCTCCGGCACGAGAAGCCCACGCCCACCGATGAGGTCCGCGCGGTCATGGCCGTCTTCGACGAGACCCTCTACACCGCCATCCCCCACGTCTACCGCCGCGTCGACGACGCGCTCCAGGCCGATCGCGCCGGCAGCGCCGCGCCGCTGGTGCGACCCTTCGTCCGCATCGGATCCTGGGTCGGCGGCGACCGGGACGGGAATCCCTTCGTCACCGCGTCGGTGACCCGCAAAGCGGCCGCCATCGCCAGCGAGCACGTGCTGCGCGGGCTCGAGCGGTCGGCGGACCGCATCGGCCGCACCCTCACCCTCGATGCCGCGACCACTCCCCCGAGCCCCGAGGCCGTCGCGCTGTGGCAGCGGCTGCGCACCGAGGACGAGGAAGCCGCGGCCGAGATCGCAGCACGGTCGCCCCAGGAACCGCATCGCCAGATCCTGCTGATGATCGCCGTCAAGATCGAGGCCACGCGGCTCCGGAACGCCGACCTCGCCTACAGCGATCCCGAAGAGCTGCACCGCCACCTCCGCGTGGTGCAGGACTCCCTCGTCGCCGCGCAGGCGCCGCGGCAGGCCTACGGGCATCTGCAGCAGCTGATCTGGCAGGTGCAGACCTACGGCTTCCACCTCAGCGAACTGGAGGTGCGCCAGCACTCCGCGGTGCACGCCGCCGTCCTGGCCGAGCTCGACGCAGGCGGGGCGCGATCGGAACGGGCCGAGGAGGTGCTCGACGTCTTCCGAGCGGTGCTCTTCCTGCAGGATCGCTACGGCCCCCGCGCCGCGGGGCGCTACATCGTGTCGTTCACCCAGTCCGCCGACGACCTCGCCGCCGTCCATCGACTCGCCCGTCATGCGGCTGGACCCGACGGTCGCGTCCCCGTCCTCGACGTCATTCCGCTCTTCGAGACCTTCGCCGACCTCCAGGCCGCCCCCCGGATCCTCGCTGAGATCGTCGAGCATCCCGAGTTCCGGGCCCGCTTGGAGGCGACGGGCAGGCGCATGGAGGTCATGCTCGGATACTCCGACTCATCCAAGGACGTCGGACCCGTCGCTGCGACCCTCGCCCTGTACCAGGCGCAGGCGCAGATCGCGGCGTGGGCGCAGGAGAACGGCATCGAGCTGACGCTCTTCCACGGTCGCGGCGGCGCCCTCGGGCGCGGCGGCGGGCCGGCGAACTCCGCCATCCTCGCGCAGCCTCCGGGCTCGGTCGACGGACGCTTCAAGCTCACCGAGCAGGGCGAGGTGATCTTCGCGCGCTACGGCGACCCCGCCATCGCGATGCGCCACATCGATCAGGTGGTCGCGGCGATGTTGCTGGCCTCCTCCCCCTCCATCGAGACGCGCAACCACGCCGCCGCAGAACGGTTCGCCGATGTCGCCGCGCGCATGGACGAGGCCTCTCGCGCCCGCTTCTTCGAGCTGGTGAAGGCCCCGGGGTTCGCCCCGTGGTTCGCCCAGGTCACCCCGATGGAGGAGATCGGGCTGCTCGCCCTCGGCTCCCGCCCCGCCCGGCGCGGCCTGTCGGTGGAGTCGCTCGCCGACCTCCGCGCCATCCCCTGGGTGTTCGCGTGGACGCAGGCGCGCATCAACCTGGCGGGCTGGTTCGGGCTCGGCACGGCTCTGCAGGCCGTCGGCGACGAGGAGGTTCTCAGAAGCGCCTACCAGGAGTGGCCGCTGTTCCGAACCCTCATCGACAACGTCGCGATGAGCCTGGCCAAGGCCGACGCGCGCATCGCCCGGCGCTACCTCGACCTCGGCGACCGCGACGATCTCGCCGACCTGGTGATGAGCGAGATGGAGCTCACCCGCGCCTGGGTCGTCACGGTGACCGGGGGCGCGGAGCTTCTAGGCAACAAGCCGGTGCTCCAGCGCGCGGTGAAGATGCGCAGCCCGTACGTCGATGCCCTGTCGCTGCTCCAGCTGCGCGCGCTGCGCTCACTCCGCCAGGATGCCGCGGCGGGCTCCCCCGCCGATCCCGAGCAGCAGCGCCTCCTCCTGCTCTCGGTCAGCGGCGTCGCCGCGGGCCTTCAGAACACCGGCTGATCCGCGGCGGCGGCGGATTCCGCGACCGGCTCGGGCCACAGCTGCGTGAGCAGCTGGTCGACCCAAGCCAGCAGCTCGGCGTCACCCAGCGGGCCGTCCCCGGCGCGCGGGAGGGGCACCACCAGTGCTTCCCCGCCCGCGAGGAGCTTCGCCTTGGGGTGCAGGCGCTGCAATCGCACGCGCATCGAGTCCGGCAGATTCGCCGGCGCGATGCGCAGGTTCGGTCCCATCGCCACGACATCGGTGAGGCCCGCACGCGCGGCCTTTCGCCGCAGGCGCGCGACGGCGACGAGGCCGTCGACCTCGGCGGGCGGCTCGCCGTAGCGGTCGCGCAATTCGTCGATGACCGCGTCGATCGGATCCCGCCCATCGGCCTCGCGCGAGACCGCGGTCGGCGCGGCAGCTGCGGAGAGCTTCTGGTAGGCCTCCAGCCGCAGCCGCTCGCTGTCGATGTAGTCCTCGGGAAGTCGCGCCTGCACGGGCAGCTCGAGCCGCAGCTCGGTGGGGCCCTCGGTGTCCTCACCGCGGAAGGTCGCCACCGCCTCCCCGATCATGCGCAGGTAGAGGTCGAAGCCCACCCCCGCGATGTGACCGGCCTGCTCCGCACCGAGGAGGTTCCCCGCACCGCGCAGCTCGAGGTCCTTCAACGCCACCTGCATGCCGCTGCCGAGGTCGTTGTTGACGGCGATGGTCTCGAGGCGGTCGGCGGCGGTTTCGGACAGCGGCTTGATCTCGTCGTAGAGGAAGTAGGCGTAGGCGCGTTCGCGAGCCCGACCCACCCGCCCGCGCAGCTGATGCAGCTGCGACAGCCCGTACTTGTCGGCCCGGTCGATGATGATCGTGTTGGCGTTGGCGATGTCGAGCCCGGTCTCGATGATGGTCGTGCACACCAGGACATCCGCCCTGCGCTCCCAGAAGTCGTCGACGACCTGCTCGAGCTGATGCTCCCCCATCTGCCCGTGCGCGACCGCCACGCGGGCCTCGGGAACGAGCTCGGCGATGTGGGCGGCCACCCGCTGGATCGAGGACACCCGGTTGTGCACGTAGAACACCTGGCCCTCCCGGAGGAGCTCCCGCCGGATGGCCGCGGTGATCTGCTTGTCGTTGCGGGCTCCGACATAGGTCAGGATCGGATGCCGGTCCTCCGGCGGCGTCGCAAGGGTCGACATCTCGCGGATGCCGGTCACGGCCATCTCGAGCGTGCGCGGGATCGGGGTGGCGCTCATGGCGAGGATGTCGACGTTGGTCTTCAGCTTCTTCAGCGCGTCCTTGTGCTCGACGCCGAACCGCTGCTCCTCGTCGATGATCATGAGCCCGAGGTCTTTGAAGATCACCCGCTCCGTGAGGATGCGGTGGGTGCCGATGACCATGTCGATGGTTCCGTCGGCCAGGCCCGCCACGATCTCCTTCGCCTGCTTGTCGGTCTGGAATCGTGACAGCGCGCGCACCTTCACCGGGAATCCGGCGAAGCGCTCGGTGAACGTCTCGAGGTGCTGCTTGACCAGGAGCGTGGTCGGCACCAGCATCGCGACCTGCTTGCCGTCCTGGATCGCTTTGAAGGCCGCCCGCACCGCCACTTCGGTCTTGCCGAAGCCGACGTCGCCCGACAACAGCCTGTCCATGGGGATGGGCTTTTCCATGTCGGCCTTGATCTCGTCGATCGTCTGCAGCTGGTCCGGCGTCTCAGCGAACGGGAAGGCTTCCTCGAGCTCGCGCTGCCAGGGCGTGTCGGGCCCGAAGGCATGACCTCGCGCCGCCATCCGCGCGGAATAGAGCTTGACCAGCTCCACGGCGATGTCGCGCACGGCCTTGCGCGCCCGCCCTTTGGCCTGCGCCCAGTCGCTGCCGCCCATCTTCGACAGAGTGGGCGCCTCCCCGCCGACGTACTTCGACAGCAGGTCGAGCTGATCGGTGGGGACGAAGAGCTTGTCACCGGGGTAGCCGCGCTTGGAGGGCGCGTACTCGAGCACGAGGTACTCCCGAACGCTCTTGACGGCGTTGCGGCCGCCGCTGGACACCTCTCGCTGGGTGAGCTCGACGAAGCGGCCGATGCCATGGGTGGCGTGGACGACGTAGTCGCCGGCCTTCAGCTGGAGCGGGTCGACGACGTTGCGTCGGCGCGACGCGAGCTTCTTGACCACCCGCGAATCCCCGCCGATGGTGCGGCCGTAGAACTCCGACTCGGTGATCACCGAGAGCTGCGCCTCGGCGATCTCGAACCCGCGCTCGAGCGAACAGGCGACCACCTGGGCGACCCCCGGCTCGGGTGCATCGTCGATGGTCTCCACGCGCCGGGCGGCCAGACCCCTCTCGGCCAGCACATCCCTGGCGCGCTCGACGAGCCCGCCGCCGGAGGCCATGACGACGACCCGCCACCCGGCGCGGAGCCTGTCGGCGACGTGGCTGACCGCACCGTCGACGTTGCCCTGGAAGGAGGGGACGGATGCCGCGGCGACGCGGGTCACGGAGGTCTCACCCGGCTCCAGCAGCCCCTCGGCCGAGGCGTCGGCAGCTCCGGAATCGAAGGAGCTCAGACTCCACCACACGCCCCCGCGCTCGGCGGCGACCTCGCGCAGCCGCGGGAGCGGGACGAAGTCTCCGGCACCGAGGTCGATGGGCGACTCGGCTCCGGAGGTCGCCGCATTCCACGCGGCATCGAGGAACTCGCGGTTGGTGTCGCTGAGGGTGGTGGCGCGTGTCACGGCGCGCTCGGGGTCCACCAGACCGATCGCGGTGCCGCGCGGGAAATAGTCCACGAGAGTGACCAGCTGATCGACCACGGCCGGCATCAGTGATTCCATCCCCTCGACGGGGATGCCTTCGGCCATCTTCTCGAGCATGCCGCGCAGACCCGGGAACTCGTCCTTCAGCTGACGTGCGCGGTCGCGGACGGCCTCGGTGAGGAGCAGCTCGCGACTGGCCAGCAGGCTCACCGCCCTGACCTCGCCCGGCAGGGAGCGCTGATCAGCGACGGAGAACGCGCGGATCTGGTCGACCTCGTCGCCGAAGAACTCCACGCGATAGGGGTGCTCGGCTGTCGGGGGGAAGACATCGAGGATGCCGCCGCGCAGGGCGAATTCGCCGCGCCGCGAGACCATGTCGACGCGGTGATAGGCGCGCTCGACCAGCATCGCCGCCACCTGGCCGAGGTCGTGGCCGCGCTCGCCGACCGCGAGTTCGATCGGGGTCGCCTGGTCCAGTCCTGCGGCCAGCGGCTGCACCGCTCCGCGGACGGAGGCCGTGACGACGAGCGTGTCGTCCGCACGCAGCCGGGCGAGGCGGCCGATGACATCGAGGCGTCGCCCCACGATCTCGGGCGTCGGGCTCAGCCGCTCGTGCGGCAGCGTCTCCCACGCGGGGAAGTGACGCACCTCGGCATCGGGGAGAAGCGCCTGGAGGGCGGGCCCCAAGGTCTCGGCCCGACGACCGGTGGGTGCGATCGCCAGCAGCACAGCGGGCTTGCCCGCTGCGCGACGTCGCTCGAGGAGAGCGGCGAGCAGCGGCGCGTCGACTCCTTCGACCACCGAGTACTCGGCGTCGGTCACGCCGGCGGCCACCGCCTCCCGGAAGGAGTCAGCCTGCTCGAGGGCGCGCACGATCCCGGGAATTGTCACCGGAGAAGTCTACGGTCGCCCGCCGACATCGGCTCCTAGGATGTCAGCGTGAGCACACCCTCCGCGCCCGGTGCACCGACGCCCGGCGGTTACACCCCGCCACCCGGCTATGCACCGCCCACGGGATATCTCCCGCCGACGGGCTTCGCACCAGGATCGGGGTGGGCTCCCTCCCCACCGAAACCCGCGCGAGGCGCCGCTCTGGGGCTGACGGCCTTCCTCGTCTCGCTGGGCGCGGCGGTGCTCGCCCCAGCGGCGGGCGCCATCGGCGGCTATTTCATCGGCGCCGGAACCGGGGAGCGCCTCATGGCCGGCACCCTCGGCACGAACTTCGACTGGTCGCTGTTGAGCCCCGTGCGCGACTGGGTCCTGCTCGCCGAGATCGGTTTCTGGGCCGGCACCGCCCTCGGCATCTGGGCGATCGTCCAGGGCATCGTCGCCATCGCCCGACGTGCCGGGCGCGGCTGGGGCATCGCTGCGGTCGTCGTGGCGGCGCTCGGCCCGATCATCTTCGGGTTGACGCTCCAGGCGGTGATCGTGGCCGGACTCGCGGCGGCCGCGTCGGGCTGACGTCGGCGCGTCAGGCGCGGGGGGCGTGGAAGCGCTGCTGGGCCGCGACCAGCCCGTGTTCGATGACGTCTTCGACCGCATCGGCGGCATCGGAGACAAGCATCGTGAGGGCGTCGCGGTCCCCGGCGGGGAAGGGCTGAAGAACCCAGTCCGCCGCATCCTGCCGTCCCGGTGGACGGCCGATACCCACCCGCACCCGCGCGAAGTCGGCGGATCCGAGCGCCGCGGCGACGTCACGCACGCCGTTGTGCCCGCCATGTCCGCCGCCGGTCTTCAACCGCACGGTGTCGAACGGGATGTCGAGCTCGTCGTGGACGACCACGATGCGCTCCGGCTCGGTCCGGTAGAAGCGAGCCAACTGCGAGACCGGGCCACCCGAGACGTTCATGAACGAGGTGGGCTTGGCGAGGATGAGCTTCGGCCCGCCCGGACGCAGCCAGGTCTCCGCGACGCGGGCATGAGCGCGATGGGCGCGGAAAGAGGCGTCACGCCGGTCGGCCAGCTCGTCGAGGACGAGCTGGCCGACGTTGTGACGTGTGCGTTCGTAGCGGGGCCCCGGGTTGCCGAGCCCCACCACGAGCCACGTGTCCGGCATGGCCGGTGATTACTCGCTGTCGGAGGCCTCGTCGCCCGATGCCTCGCCTTCGCCCTGTTCCGACTCCTCGGCCTGCTCGGCGGCGACCTCGGCGTCGGCCTCGGCGATCTCCTCTTCGGCGATCAGGGTGGACACCGGCACGGCGATCGCCACGACGAGCACATCAGCGTCGGTCAGCAGCGTCGCCCCGCGCGGCAGGGTCAGGTCGGCCGCGGTGATGTGGGTGCCGTCCTCGAGACCCTCGACATCGACCTCGATGGTCTCGGGGATGTGAGTGGCCTCGACCTCGAGCGACACGGTGGCCGAGTCGAGATTCGCCATGGTGCCGGCGAAGGGCTCACCGGTGATGACGACGGGGACGTCGACCTGGACCTTCTCGCCCTTCTTGACCACGAGCAGGTCGATGTGCTCGATGATCTGGTGCACCGGGTCCTTCTGCACGTCCTTGACAAGGGCGAGCTGCGACACGCCGTCGACCTTGAGGTCGAGGACGGCGTTGGCGCGGCGGATCAGCAGTGCGGTCTGGTGGCCCGGGAGGGCGAGGTGCACGGGGTCGGTGCCGTGGCCGTAGAGCACGGCGGGGATCTTGCCGGCGGCGCGGAGGCGGCGGGCGAAGCCCTTGCCGAAGTTCTCGCGGCGCTCGGCTGCGACGGTGGTGTCGGTCTCGGTGGGCATGGTGTTCTCCTCGCAGGCTCTCGCCTGTCGTCTCGGCCCCGGGGGCCTGGGTCTGGGTCTGGGTCGACTCGAACGCGAGCGCGTGAGGAAAACGAGCCTTCACACCCTCGTCGATCACGGATCCGCTCCGCTGCTCGCGCAACCGGGATCCCTCGCCGAAGTCCAGTGGGACAGTCTACCAGCGACCGGGGATAGCATGGGAGACACTGCCATCCCGACGGAGGACACCATGGAATACGGCTTTCTCTCGCACGTGCTGGTCTGGGTCGTCGGCGCGATCACGGCGATCGGCGCGGTGGGCCTGGTCCTGGCGGTCTTCTCCATGGCGCGCACGGCGTACCGCAAGGACTGACCAGGCCCCTTCGCCAGGTCGGGGCGGCGGGAGAGGACCCGATAACCTGAAGCGGTGACCGATCCTTCCCACTCGCCGAAGATCTCCACCGACCGCGACGACCAGCCCGGGTCGACCGAGGAACACGAGGGTGCCCCCGCCCCCCAGGATGTGCCTCGTCCCCGCGCCGAAGCAGGTGTCGCAGCCCCCTCGGACACCGCGGCGAAGGCCAACATCGGCGTGGTCGGCCTGGCGGTCATGGGCTCCAATCTCGCCCGCAATCTCGCCAGCCGGGACGGCAACACCGTGGCGGTGTTCAACCGCAGCCGCGAGAAGACCGATCATCTGCTCGACGCCCATCCCGAGGCCGGATTCGTGGCGACGTTCTCGTACGAGGAGTTCGCCGCCGCTCTGTCCACGCCCCGCACGGCGATCATCATGGTCAAGGCCGGCCGCGGCACCGACGCCGTCATCGACGAGCTCGTCCGCGTCTTCGAGCCGGGCGACATCATCGTCGACGGCGGCAACGCGCTCTTCAGCGACACCATCCGTCGTGAGAAGGCCGTCCGCGAGACCGGCATCAACTTCGTCGGCATGGGTGTGTCCGGCGGTGAAGAGGGAGCTCTGCTCGGTCCGTCGCTCATGCCCGGCGGCTCCGATGAGTCGTGGGTGACGCTGGGCCCGATCCTGCGCTCGATCGCGGCCGTGGCCGAGGGCGAGCCGTGCGTCACGCACGTGGGCCACGACGGTGCGGGTCACTTCGTGAAGATGATCCACAACGGCATCGAGTACGCCGACATGCAGCTGATCGCCGAGGCGTACGACCTCATCCGGCGGGGCACCGGGAAGTCCCCCGCCGAGATCGCCGACGTGTTCGCCGAGTGGAACCGCGGTGAGCTCGAGTCGTACCTCATCGAGATCACCGCCGAGGTGCTCCGACAGAACGACGCCACGACGGCGCGTCCCCTCGTGGATGTGATCCTCGACCAGGCCGGCGCGAAGGGCACCGGCGCGTGGACGGTGCAGACCGCCCTCGATCTCGGCGTTCCCGTGTCGGGGATCGCCGAGGCGGTCTTCGCCCGGTCGCTGTCGTCACACCCCGAGCAGCGGCAGGCGGCCGCCGGACTCCCCGGCCCCGCAGAAGACGCCGTGGGATCCTCCGTCACCGATCCGGACGCCTTCATCGAGCAGGTGCGGCTGGCGCTGTACGCATCGAAGATCGTCGCGTATTCGCAGGGCTTCGACGCCATCCGTGCCGGCGCCGCCCAGTACGGCTGGCAGATCGACCTGGGCGCGGTGTCGCGCATCTGGCGCGGTGGGTGCATCATCCGCGCGCAGTTCCTCAACCGCATCGCCGACGCGTACGCCGAGACCGCGGACCTTCCGGTGCTGCTTGCCGCCCCCTACTTCGTCGAAGCACTGGGCCGCGCCCAGGATTCGTGGCGGCACATCGTCGCGACCGCGGCGACGGCGGGCATCCCCGCGCCCGCGTTCTCGTCGTCCCTGGCGTATTACGACGGCCTGCGCGCCCCCCGGCTCCCCGCGGCGCTCATCCAGGGTCAGCGCGACTTCTTCGGCGCCCACACCTACCGCCGCATCGACCAGGAGGGCACCTTCCACACGCTCTGGTCGGGTGATCGTTCCGAAGTGGCGGCCGAAGACACGCACTGATCGCCTCGCCGCCCGTCGACGATCTAGGGTCGGAGGATGACGCGACGCATCCTCTTCCTCGGCGGTACCGGCATCATCAGCGCGTCCTGCGTGCGCCGGGCGGTGGCACGCGGTGATGACGTCACCGTGGTCAATCGGGGAACGGGGCGACGTGCGCTTCCCCCCGAGGTGCGGACGCTCGCAGCCGACCTGCGCGACCCCGGGGCGGTTCGCGAAGCGTTAGGGGCGGAGGAGTTCGACGTCGTCCTGCAATTCCTGGCATTCACGCCCGAGCACATCCAGGCCGATCTGGACCTGTTCGAGGGACGTGTCGGCCAGTACGTGTTCGTCAGCTCAGCATCGGCCTATCAGAAGCCACCGGCGCGCCTGCCGGTGACCGAGTCCACGCCGCTGCGCAATCCCTTCTGGCAATACTCGCGCGACAAGATCGCCTGCGAAGACCTGCTCGTGGCGGCGTATCGCGAACGCGGCTTCCCGGTCACCATCGTGCGACCGTCGCACACCTACGACGAGCAGCTCCTTCCGACGATGGGGGGATGGACGGACATCGCCCGGATGCGGGCGGGACGACCGGTCGTCGTGCACGGCGACGGGACCAGTCTCTGGACGATCACGCACAGTGACGACGTCGCGGTCGCGATCGTGGGACTGGCGGGGCACAGCGACGCCGTGGGTGAGGCATTCACCGTCACGGGCGATCACGCGCCGAGCTGGAATCGGATCTATGGGTGGCTCGCCGAGGCGGCAGGTGTCACCTCACCCGACCTGGTCCACGTGGCATCCGAGACGATCGCCGCCTTCGCCCCCGCCTTCGGTCCCGGCCTGGTCGGCGACAAGGCGCACTCGATGATCTTCGACAACGCCAAGGTCACCGCTCTCGTGCCGGAGTTCCGCACCACGATCACCTTCGATGAGGGCGCGCGGCAGATCCTGGCCTTCTACGACGCGCACCCCGATCGACAGGAGGTCGACGCGGACCACGATGCGCTGTTCGATCGCATCGCGGCCCACGCCCGGCAGGCGGGGTGAGGCGGGTCACCGGGAGATGTCGGTGACCACCCCCTTTCTCGAGCCGGAGCCGGCGGTGTGCGCGTTTCGCTACCGCGGAATCGTGGGTCACGACAATGAGGGTCAGTCCCTCATCGTTCAGCCGCTGGAGAACACCGAGGATCTCGTCACGCATGCCTTCGTCGAGGTTTCCGGTCGGCTCGTCCGCGAGCAGCACGCGGGGTCGCTTGACGATCGCCCGGGCGATCGCGACACGCTGCTGCTGACCGCCGGAGAGCTCCCCCGGCCGGTGATCGGCGCGCTCGGCCAGGCCGACGCGACTCAGCGCGTCGCCGACGCGCTTCGCTCTCTCGATGGCCGGGAGGCGCAGCGGCTCGAGGGCCATGTCGATGTTCTCGCCGGCCGAGAGGGTGGGGATGAGATTGAAACCCTGGAAGACGAAGCCGATCTCATGCGCCCGGATGCGACTGAGGCGACGGTTGTCGGCCGTGGCGATGTCGAGGGCGCCGAGGCGGACGGAGCCGGCGCTCGGGCGGTCAAGGGCGCCGAGAAGCTGCAGCAGCGTCGATTTCCCTCCACCTGTGGGCCCCTGAATCGTCACGAATTCCCCCGCCTGGATCTCCAGATCGACGCCGACGAGCGCGGTGACCTCGCGGCCTTTCTGCGCGTACGTGCGCGTGACTCCGGTCAGGCGGTAGAGCGTCTCCGGCGTGGCGTCGGCAACATCGCTGTGCACCGCAGGGGGGTTCTGGGTCATGACTGTTTCTCCTGTCTGATGTTCGTTCGGGTGGGATCCTGAGGGGACGGGGTGATCGGACATGGGTCACCCCACCGACCTCAGGGCTTCGGCAGGGCTCAATAGGGCGGCTCGCCATCCCCCGACAGCTCCGGCGAGAAGGCCGCCGAGGATCGCGATGCCGACGGCGGCGAGGATCACCCAGAGCGTGACGGGAGCCTGCAGGACGATGTCGGATGCCGCCGCCGACGCCATCTCGGCGAAGCCCCCGCCGCCCGGACCGCCCGTTCCGCCGACGACCCCGGGGCCGTTCGTCGACGGGGCGGTGCTCGCCGAGGAGACCGTCGGGGCGACGAGATTGACCACGGCGATTCCTGCCAGCCCCAGGGCGACGCCGACCGTTCCGCCGATGAGGCCCTGGATGACCGATTCACCGGCCACCTGACCGACGACCCGGCCGTTCGACCAGCCGAGGGCTTTGAGCGTGCCGAATTCGCGGGTGCGTCGCGACACCCCCGAGATCGTGAAGAGCACGGCCAGCGCGAGGGCGACCGCGAGGACGATGAGCGAGAGCCACGTGCCGAGATCGGTGATGAGCGACGAGGCGCTGGAAAGGGAACCCGACACCGAAGCAGCCAGGTCCGAAGGGGAACTCACGGTGGCGCCGGGGAGCTCGTCCTGCAGTGCCGCCTGCACGGAGCTGACGTCATCGGACGACTCCGCCTGCACGTAGACGGTCGACACGACATCGCCCGCTCCGGAGAGCTCCTGAGCCACGTCGAGCGGGATGTAGACGTCCGCCGCCGTGTCGGCCTCGGCCGAGGTCGATGCGACGATGCCGACGATGTCGAATCCGGTGCCACCGATCTCGATCGCGTCCCCGACGCTGAGCTCTTCGCTCGAGGCGTAGGTCGCGTCGAGAACGGCGACATCCTGGCCGGCGTCGTCGGCGTCGAGAGCACGACCGTCCGTGACCTCGGCGGCGGACACCGGTCCGATCCCCTCGACGCCGGGCTCCAGTCCGAGCACGGTGAAGGAATCCAGATCGAACGAGCCGCCGCCGAATCCGCCGCCGCCACCGCCCTCGGACTGCTGGGGTGGCTGCCCCTGCGTCATGGTGTCATCGGCCGCGTCGCTCGGCG
The DNA here is from genome assembly GCF_037083565.1 of Microbacterium sp. CCNWLW134. Lineage (NCBI taxonomy): Bacteria > Bacillati > Actinomycetota > Actinomycetes > Micrococcales > Microbacteriaceae > Microbacterium > Microbacterium sp. CCNWLW134. Next base: position 1,843,102 of record NZ_JBAOJU010000001.1, read on the forward strand.
GCTCGGGAAGCTCTCCCGAGAAGGTCATATTCGTCAAGCTGAGAGCGCCTGTCGCCGAGGCGACTCCATCGGTCGACGTCACGGTTTCGACAGCGGCGGCGTCAAGGGTGGAACGGAAGGGCTCGGTCATGAGGCGCGATTGTTCCAGCTGGGTCGTGCCGTCGTCACCGGTCTGTCCGGCATCCTCGCCGAAGTCGAACGCGGTGCCGCCCTGGCCGGGCTCGGCGGCGCTGCCGCTCACCGTGAGGTCTGTGCCGACGCCGTAGACCGACTCGAGCGCCTGAGCCTGAGCGTCTCGCACCCCGGCGGTCAGCGAAGTCACGATCATCACCAGGGCGATCGCCACGGCCAGACCGGTCGCCACGATGATGGTCTGCTTCTTCCGCCCGGCAAGCTCTCGCCGAAGATACGTCGTATACATGGGTCTCCTCTCGCCGGGCTGCGGTACCGGCCGTCGAGGCGACGCTAGGTCCGCCGCCAAAGAGCACCGTTGGCGGCACGTATGGGATTCGTATGCGCCGCTCTCAGCCGGCGCATAGCGGATGCCATAGGAAATCCATAGGAGACCCGGCACACTGAGGACCATGACGACCCTCGCGCCCTCCGCCCTCCGCCGCCCCGACGGGCAGGCTCTCCGCCTCCTCGTCGTGGACGACGAGCAGATGCTCACCGACCTGCTGTCGATGGCCCTGCGGATGGAGGGGTGGGAGGTGAAGACCGCGTCCTCGGGCTTCGAGGCCCTGCAGGCGGCGCGCGAGTTCCGGCCCGATGCGATGGTGCTCGACGTCATGATGCCCGACCTCGACGGGATGTCGGTGCTGCAGCGCCTTCGCGCCTCCGGCGACGATGTGCCCGTGCTCTTCCTGACGGCGAAGGACGCCGTGTCGGATCGCGTCGCGGGACTCACCGCGGGCGGCGACGATTACGTCACGAAACCGTTCAGCCTCGAAGAGGTGGTCGCGCGTCTGCGGAGCCTCATGCGCCGCGCCGGGACCGCGCAGACCGCCGAGGCCGAGCCGATCCTCCGGGTCGGCGACCTCTCGCTCAACGAAGACAGCCACGAGGTCGAGCGCGCCGGAGTGGAGATCGAGCTGACGGCCACGGAGTTCGAACTCCTGCGCTTTCTCATGCGCAATCAGCGCCGCGTCGTCTCCAAGGCCCAGATCCTCGACCGCGTGTGGAACTACGACTTCGGCGGACGCTCCAGCGTCGTCGAACTGTACATCTCCTACCTTCGCAAAAAGATCGACCAGGGCCACGAACCCCTGATCCACACCGTCCGCGGTGTCGGATACATGATCAAGGCGCCCCAGTGAGGCGACCCCGCCACCCCTGGACCCTGCAGCGACGGCTGATCGTCACGATCGCCGCCATCGTGTCGCTCATCCTGATCCTCGTGGGCGTCGCCACCTCCGCCATCCTCGGATCCGTGCTGGAGCGGAGTCTCGACAGCCAGGTCGAGGCGACGGCGAACCGCGCGGCGACCTGGATCAGGCCGCTGATCGGCAGTGGCGCCACCGCTGCCGACATCCTGGGGGAACAGGCCCCGCAGCCGGGCTTCCTCCTCGTGGTCGGCGACCCCGTCACCGGCGAGACGACCGCGGCGGCCACCGACGACCGGGGCCGGGTGGTGGAGCTCAGTGACGCCCAGATCACCGAGCTGGTGGACCGGCTCGACACCGCCGGGCCCGCGGTGACGGCTCTGGACGGTGTGGGGACCTACCGACTCGCGAACGTCCCCGCCTCCCCCGCGATCGTCGTCATCGGGATCTCGCGCACCGCCGTGGCGACCACCATCGGCGAGATGCTCCTGACGATCGCGCTTCTCACCCTCGGCGGCCTGCTGCTCCTGGCGGTCGCGACCGCGTGGACCGTCCGCGCGGGCCTCGCGCCCCTCCGCTCCGTCGCCGAGACCGCCCGCCGGGTCGCCGCACTTCCCCTCGACCAGGGCGAGGTCTCGATCCGCGACCGCGTCCCCGACGCGGAGGCCGACCCGCGCACCGAGATCGGACAGGTCGGGCAGGCTCTCAACACCCTTCTCGACCACGTGTCGACGTCGCTCACCGCTCGGCAGCGCAACGAGGAGCGGATGCGATCCTTCGTCGCCGACGCCAGTCACGAGCTGCGCACCCCGCTGGCGTCGATCCGTGGATACTCGGAGCTCTCGCTGCGGGCGCTCGGACGCGGCCACGACGACGGCGCCGTCGACACCGCCGAGGCGTCGCTGGAGCGGATCCAGAGCCAATCGCTGCGGATGACCTCTCTCGTGGAGGACCTGCTGCTCCTCGCCCGTCTGGACGAGGGTCAGGAACTGGTCTATGGCGCGGTCGATCTGTCGCAGCTGGCCGTCGAAGCCCTCGGCGACGCACAGGCGGCGGGACCCGAGCATCACTGGGTCGCCGATATGGGTGAGGAGCCCGTCGTCGTGGCCGGCGATGCACGACGCCTGCACCAGGTGATGGCGAACCTCCTCGGCAACGCGCGGATCCACACTCCGGCAGGCACCACCGTGCGGGTCTCGATCGAGCGCAACGACTCGGACGCCGTCGTGCGGGTGCACGACGACGGTCCGGGAATCGACCCGGCGATCGCCGATGAGCTCTTCGAGCGCTTCTCTCGCGCCGACCGGTCACGAGCGCGCAACACCGGCGGCACGGGCCTGGGTCTGTCGATCGCTCGCGCCATCGTCGTGGCACATGGCGGCACCCTTGCCGTCACGAGCTCGCCGGGTGACACGACCTTCGAAATGCGCCTGCCGGCGCGGCCCGAGGATCCGGTCCGGACGCAGGAAGACGATCGCGACGCCGCCGAGCTCAGTACCCGCTGAAGGCGTCGGTCGTCAGTGATCGGGCCCGGCGAAGCGCGGGGGCGAGTTCGGCGATGAGCCCCGCGGGGCCGGAGACGAATGCGTGGCGGGCGGAGATGTCGGGAACGACGCCCAGCAGTCCGTCGGCATCCAGTCGCACTCCGCGCGCCCACCGCCAATGCGGCGGGAGGTCGGCAGGGGCGCCGCGGGTGAACACGATCACCGGGACCCCCGAGGCGGCGATCTCGTCGCGGAAGGCGAGCTCGGCGGCATCCGAGGCGACATAGACCAGCACGATGTCGCGGTCCTCACCGGTCAGACGATGATGGCGCAGCTGGGAGACGAAGGGCGTGATCCCGATGCCGGCCGCGACGAGGAGCACCGGCGCCGCCGTGCTCCGGGGAAGCACGAAATCCCCCCACACGCCCGTGACCGCGAGGTCGGTTCCGGTCGGAATCTCGGCGAGGGCGCGCTTGAAGCTCGATGCAGCGCCCGTGGCGGGCTCGCGGTAGGCAATCTTCAGCTCCGGGAGGTCTTCGGGGGCAGAGGCGATGCTGAACTCCCGGCGGGTCCCCCGTGTGTCGGCCCTCCGATGCGGCACGTCGAGTTCGAGGTACTGGCCTGGCGCGAACGACAGCGGACCGGAGACGGAGAAGGTGAGCTCGCGCACCGTCGGGCTGAGATGCCCGCGTCTTTGCAGCCGGAGCCGGTTGGCGGCACGGACAGCGAGGAGGAAGCCAAGCAGGTTGCCGATGAGGAGGGCGCGCTCCTGGCCGAGACTGAACGCCCCGATGACGATCGGCCATCCCGCGAGGACCCCGACCACCAGAGCGACGAGCAGTTGCTGCCATCGCCTCGGCGGGAGGGTGAGGGGCTCCGAGAGCATGAACGCGCCGAGGAAGAGGAACGGAGAGGAGAACAGCACCTGGGGAAGGATGTCGCCGAGCACGACGGGCACGCCCAGGGCGGCGTACTGCGAGAAGACGCGCACGAGGGCCACGCCGACGGCCACGACGAGGAAGAGCGCCGCGACGCGCAGCTTCTCCGCACGCCACAGCACGATGAGCCCGAGGATGACGACCGGTGCGGCCAGCACGGGACTGCCGACCCACCAAGCCGAGGCGCCCAGCGCCGGAACCCAGATGCTGAGCAGGGTGAGCGCCGATGCGCCGGTGGCGGCGGGGTTGAGAACATGCCGACCCCGCCAGGCCAGGACGTACTTCGAGAGGGCGGCGATCGCGCCGGCGAGTGCGGCGCCGAGCAGCAGAAGGGGATCCAGCGACGGGCGGAGGACGAAGAGCAGGATGCCCGCGGTGATGAGCGAGGACTCCCACCGCCACGGCAGGCGCAGAAGGCGCTGGGCGGCGAGATCGACGACGACGCAGGCGACGACGAGGACGACGCCGGTGGCGAGGATCTCCAGCGGTGTCTGCGCCAGCGCGCCGAAGAGTGACAGCACGAGCGAGACCGCCGTCAGCGCCGCAAGCGCCAGCAGCATGACGCGGTACATCGAGAACCGGCCGAGAACCGCGAAGACCCGGGCGGCGGCGGCGCGGACGCCCACGGTCAACGCATTCACGATGCCACCGTATCCGCCCGGAGGAACAGGTCGGCCGGATTGTCGGGCGACCATTCGACGCGGCCGTCGGTGGTCATCCGCACCCACTCCACGCCCCACCGGTGAGCGATCTCCGGTCCGCCGTCGAAGAACAGCGCGGTGGCGATCGCATCGGCCGTCAGGGCATCGGGTGCGAAAGCCCAGGTCGCGGCGATCGTGCGCACCGGCTGACCGGTGCGCGCGTCCAGCACGTGATGGAGGCCCGGGCCCCAGCGCCGCCGGTTCACCGCCGACGCGCAGACCGCTCCGGCCGATATGGTCACGACCCCGATCGCCCGGGCGCTGTCGTAGGGGTGCTCGAGGGCGACTCGGAGATCGGCGCCGCTCACCCGCAGATCCCCCGACGCATCGACGAGGAGGGGCCCCGTCACGCGCTCGGCGAGCACGCCGTGGACGATGTCGACCAGCCGACCCTTGCCGAGCGCCCCGACATCGATCGTCGCGGGGCGGGAGAGGCTCAGCGTGTCGGAGGTCCACGACAGGACGTCGCGCCACGGGGGTGCGGGTTCGGCGCCGCGATCGGTCAGCGTCATCTCGGCGTCGTAGCCGCGACGGGCGAGGACCCCGCCGACGAGGGGGCTGACCGCGTCGCCGGTGGCGTCGGCGATCTCGGCCAGACGTGAGAGCAGGAGATCGGTGTCGATGGGCGCGGGTATCTCTCCCCCCGAGTGGGCGAGGGCGGTCACGGCGGAGTCGTCGCGGAATCTCGACCACGCATGATCGAAGCACTCGATCACGTCGGCCACGGCCGCGCGGTCACCCGCGGTCAGCGCGTGGGCGCTTCCGACCTCCCACCGGGTGCCGATCGCCTCGAACCGCCAGATCTCGGTCGTCGCGCCCGGTGCGCTGGGCGAAGACATCTCACGCGGCCGCTTCGGCCTTGATCTCCTCGACCGCCGCGTTGAATCCGCCGCTGGTCAGCGACGAGCCCGCGACGCGGTCGACCGAGAGGTCGTCGATGTTCTGGCCCACGACCTCGTCGGCGATACCGCCGATGAACTGCGACTGATACTGCTCCGACTCCGGCCGCTGGGGATCTCCGGTCACCTCGACGTCGGTGACGACGTCGTCCTGCAGCGTGAGGGTCACGGTGATCTGCTCGACGGACTCGGGGGTGTTGTAGGTGCCCTCGGCGGTGTAGGTGCCGTCGGCGTACGGCCCTTCCGTCGTCGTTGCGCCCGCATCGCTGTTCGCCCCGGCATCCTGGGTCCCCGCGTCGGCCGCTCCGGAGCATCCGGCCAGGAGAAGGGCTCCGAAGACACCGGCACCGGCGGCGCCGACGCGGACGGGACGAGGGGCGAGGTCGAGACGGATCATTGTTCCTCCAGGGAAGGGTCGGATACCGTCATCCTGCCCCGCTCACCCTATGCAGTGGCTTTGAGTGGCCGCAGGCCCAGCAAAGAGTCAGCTCACGCGGCGCCGTCGAACATGCTCGTGACCGAGCCGTCCTCGAAGACCTCGCGCATCGCGCGAGCCAGCAGCGGCGCGATCGGGAGGATCGTCAGGCCCGGGAAGCGCTTCTCGTCCGGCACCGGCACGGTGTCGGTGACGACGACCTCGTCGATCGAATCGCTGCGCAGACGCTCGGCGGCCGGGTCGCTGAAGATCGCGTGGGTGGCGGCGACGATGACACGTTCCGCGCCGCTGGCCTTGAGCGCCTCGGCGGCCTTGACGATCGTGCCGCCGGTGTCGATCATGTCATCGACGAGGAGGCAGACGCGCCCCGTCACCTCACCCACGATCTCGTTGACGGTGACCTGGTTCGCCACGTTCGGGTCGCGGCGCTTGTGGATGATGGCCAGCGGCGCGCCGAGGCTGTCGGACCACGTGTCGGCGACGCGCACGCGGCCGGTGTCGGGCGAGACGACGGTCAGCTTGGCGCGGTCGGCGGCGCTGAGGGTGTCACGGAAATACTCCAACAGCACGGGCTTGGCGAAGAGGTGATCCACCGGACCGTCGAAGAAGCCCTGGATCTGCGCGGCGTGCAGGTCGACGCTCATGACGCGATCGGCGCCCGCGGTGCGGAGCAGGTCGGCGACGAGGCGCGCACTGATCGGCTCGCGGCCGCGGCCCTTCTTGTCCTGCCTGCTGTACGGGTAGTACGGCGCGACCACGGTGATGCGCTTCGCCGACGCCCGCTTGGCCGCGTCGAGCATGATGAGAGTCTCCATCAGCCACTCGTTGACCGGCGGACCGAAGCTCTGAACGAGGAAGAAGTCGCATCCGCGGATCGACACTTCGAATCGGGTCAGGATCTCGCCGGAGGCGAAGGTGCGGTACTCGGTGGGCACGAGCTGCGTGCCCAGCCCCGCTGCGACCTCGTTGGCGAGAGCCTGGTGGGAGCGACCGGCTGCGACGACGAGCCGCTTCTTGGTCTTGGCGACGATACCGGGGGCGATGTCGTTGTCGCGGTCGAGATCAACTGTCTTCGTTTTGCGCGCCATCGTCCGCTTTCTGTGACGTCCGGGCTCGCGCCGCGACCTCGGCCGCGGCCGTCCCGGGCCTGTTCTTCTCGACCCACCCCTCGACGTTGCGCTGAGGGGCAACACTCAGGGCCAGAGCACCGGCGGGGACATCTTTGCGGATGACGGCGCCGGCTCCGGTCTTCGCGCCGTCTCCGATCCTAACGGGCGCGACGAAGACGTTGTGCGAGCCGCTGTGGACCTCGTCGCCGATCTCGGTGCGATGCTTGGCCACGTCGTCGTAGTTGGCGGTGATCGCCCCGGCGCCGAGGTTGACTCCGGTGCCGATCGTGGTGTCGCCGATGTACGACAGGTGCGGCACCTTGCTGCGCTCGCCGATGTCGGAGTTCTTCACCTCGACGAAGGTGCCGATCTTGCCACCGGCCCCCAGACGGGCGTTGGGGCGGAGGTACGCGAACGGTCCGACCGTCGCCTCGGCGCCGATCACCGCGAGGGTCGCGTCGGTGCGGGTGACCGTCGCCCTCTCCCCCACCTCGCAGTCGACGAGCGTGGTGTCGGGGCCGACGACCGCTCCCTCGCCGATGACGGTCGCGCGCAGGACGTGCGTGCCCGGCAGCAGAGTGACATCGGGCGAGAGGGTCGCGGTGACATCGATCCAGGTCGTGGCCGGATCCATCACGGTCACGCCTTCGCGCTGCCAGCGACGGACGGTGCGGGCGTTCAGCGTGCGCGCCGCCTCGGACAGCTGGATGCGATCGTTCACCCCGAGGGCGGCGGCCGCGTCGGGCGCGGTGACGGCGGCGACGGGCAACCCCGCCTCGCGCAGCAGACCGATGACGTCGGTGAGGTACTTCTCACCCTGAGCGTTCGCGGTGCCCACCCGCGCGAGCTCGCGTCGGAGCGAGGCCGCGTGGAAGACGTAGACCCCCGCGTTGATCTCGGTGACCGCGAGTTCGTCGGGATCGGCATCCTTCTGCTCCACGATCCGGGCGACGGTGTCGTCGCTCGAGCGGATGACCCGTCCATATCCCGAGGCGTCCTCGAGCACGGCCGTCAGCAGGGTCGCGGCGGCCCGGCGTCGACGGTGGGTGTCGAGGAGCACGGCGAGCATCTCGGCGTCGAGCAGAGGCACGTCGCCGCTGAGGACCAGGACGTCGTCGTCGGCCTCGCCGAGCGCCTCCAACCCGAGCTCGACGGCACGCCCTGTGCCGGGAACCTCGTCCTGATCGACGATCACCGCTTCGGGGAACACCTCGGTCGCCTCGAACGCGACGAGATCGCGTTCGTGACGCACGACGACGGCCGTGCACCGGGGGCCGAGTCCTGCCGCGGTCTGCAGGACGTGACCGAGGAGCGAGCGTCCGCCGATGCGGTGGAGCACCTTCGGCGTGGCGGACTTCATCCGTGTGCCCTGCCCGGCGGCCAGGACGATCACCGAGAGCGAGGAGGATGCGGTGGTGTCTGTCATGCTCCGCCGCCAGGACTCGAACCTAGACCTCACAGCTCCAAAGGCTGTCGTGCTGCCATTACACCACGGCGGACCGCGCCCGCAGAGGGCGCCCGACAAGTCTGCCAGAGTGGATGCATGCCCCGAGAGTCGGACGAAGTCGACCGCATCGTCGAGGCGTGGGATGCGCAGCGCCCCGACCTCGACTTCTCGCCGCTGGAGGTGCTCTCCCGGGTCGACAGGTTGTCGCGGCATCTCGATCGCGCCCGGCGGGAGGCGTTCCGCCGCAGCGAGCTGGAGCCGTGGGAGTGGGACGTCCTTTCGGCGTTGCGGCGGGCCGGCGAGCCGTTCCAGCTGAGCCCCAAGCAGCTGCTGCAGCAGACTCTCGTCTCCAGCGGCACGATGACCAATCGCATCGACCGCCTCGTGGGCCGACGTCTCGTGCGCCGGGAGGCGGACCCCGGTGACGGGAGGAGCATCCTGGTGACGCTCACCGAGGAAGGGCGCACCCGCGTCGACGCCGCGATCACCCGCCTCGTCGATGCCGAGGCCCTCCTTCTCGGCGCGCTGTCTCGCGGAGATCGGGATCGCCTCGCCGGACTGCTGAGAAAACTCAGCCTGGGTTTCGACGCGTGAGTGTCAACCGATCTGCTCGATGAGGGCGAACCAGCGCGCTTCCGTCGTGTCACGCTCGGCCTCGAGGGCGCCGATGCGGCTCATCTCCGCGGAGAGACCTGCATAGTCGGACTGATCATGGTCGGCCAGGGCGATCTTCGCGCGCGACACTTCCGTCTCGAGTTTCTCGATCCGCCGTTCGAGCGCGGCGGCCTCCTTCTGCGCCGCGCGAAGCTCGGCTCCGGTGAGCTCCGGGGTGGCCGGCGACGCCGTCGATTCGGAGGAAGCCGGCGTCGCGGCGGAGGAGAGCCTCCCCGCGGCGCGCAGCCGCAGATACTCATCGACGCCGGCGGGCAGATGTCGAAGCCGGCCCCCCAGCAGCGCGTACTGCTGGTCGGTGACCCGCTCCATGAAGTATCGATCGTGCGAGACGACGATCAGAGTGCCGGGCCAGGAGTCCAGGAGGTCTTCGAGCGCGGCGAGCATGTCGGTGTCGAGATCATTGGTCGGCTCGTCGAGGATCAGCACGTTGGGCTGGGACAGCAGGATCAGCAGCAGCTGCAGGCGCCGCTTCTGCCCTCCTGAGAGGTCTCGGACGGGAGTGGACAGCTGTGCGCTGGAGAATCCCATCCGCTCCAGAAGCTGCCCGGGTGACAGTTCCTGGGCCTTCGACCCGGCGCCGAGGGTGTAGGTCGTCCGCAGGCCCGAGATGACCACGCGCACGGGATCGTCCAGGTGCGGATCGAGCTCGTCCATGCGCTGGCTCAGGATGGCCACCCGCACGGTCTTCCCCCGTTTGACCCGCCCGGACGTGGGCTCCAGCTCGCCCGAGATGAGCGACAGCAGAGTGGACTTGCCCGCGCCGTTGACTCCCAGGATGCCGGTGCGCTCACCCGGCGCGATGCGCCATTCGACGTCGTGGAAGACGTCGGTGCGGGTGGCGCCGTCGCCGAAGACGACCGAGACGTCGAGCAGGTCGACGACGTCCTTTCCGAGTCGGGTGATCGCCAGAGCCTGCAAGGCGACCGGATCCCGCAGCTCGGGCACGTCCTCGATCAGGGCGTTGGCGGCGTCGATGCGGAACTTCGGCTTGGACGTTCGGGCCGGAGCACCGCGGCGCAGCCACGCCAGCTCCTTGCGAGCGAGGTTCTGGCGTCGTGCCTCGATCGCCGCAGCCTGACGGTCGCGCTCGACCCGCTGGAGGATGTAGGCGGCGTACCCTCCCTCGAACGGCTCGACGATCCGGTCGTGGACCTCCCAGGTCATGGTGCAGACCTCGTCGAGGAACCAGCGGTCGTGGGTGACGACCAGGAGCCCGCCCTGGTTCGCCGGCCACCGGCGGCGGATGTGGTCGGCGAGCCATGCGATCGCCTCGACGTCGAGGTGGTTGGTCGGTTCGTCGAGGAAGAGCACATCCCAGTCGCCGACGAGGAGGGCGGCCAGGGCGACGCGGCGGCGCTGCCCTCCCGACAGCCCGGCGACCGGACCCTCCCAGTCCAGTCCTTCGAGGAGGCCGGCGATCACATCGCGCACGCGCGGATCCCCTGCCCATTCGTGATCGGGGCGGTCGCCGACCACGGCGAAGCGGACGGTGTGAGCGTCATCCAGGGTGTCGGATTGGTCGAGGACGCCGACGCGCACACCCCGTCTGACGGTCACCCGGCCGGAATCGGGCTCGAGCCGTCCGGCGAGCATGGCCAGCAGGGTCGATTTGCCGTCGCCGTTGCGGCCCACGACGCCGATGCGATCTCCCTCGTCGATGCCGAGGGAGACGCCGTCGAAGACGACCTTCGTGGGAAATTCCAGATGCAGGGCTTCAGCCCCGAGAAGATGCGCCATATCCCTTCCAGGCTATGTCCCGCGATGGGGCGCGCAAACCAGACCCTCAGTACCAGAAGCTCAGGCGTGGCGCGCGAGGTGTGAGGAAGAGCGGTGCAACGAGATCGGCGTCGTCGACGGCGAGCCGACCGGCGGCGGCGAGGGTCGTCACCGAGACGCCGCCGAGATAGATCGCCGACAGCTCCTCGATCCCGAGGCGCATGACCGGGGCGGCGGAGGCGGAATCGCCGACGTCTTCGACAGTTCCGATGCCGTCGACCACCCGCAGCTGCCAGCGACCGGTGGACAGGCCCAGGGAGTCCTCGACGTCGAGCAGGACATCGCCCGAACCCGTGTAGGTCCGCGCTTCCAGCGCGCGGGGGACGTCGATGATCCGCACATACTGGTGGTCGCGAACCGTGATGGTCGCGGCGCGCTGGTCGGCGATCATCCACCACAGCGGCTCATCGACAGCGAGTTCGCCGGCGTGGACCTCGCCGATGAGGTCGAGCTCGAGGAGGAAGCGCCAGAGCGCCGCGTAGGCCGCGGGCGTGACGGCGATGAGCGAGGACACGTCGACGCGGGACTTGGTCCAGTCATCGCTGTTCTCGGTCACTGTATACAGCGCTGCTCCCCGCACCGCGCCGGCGTCGTCACGCCACTGGATCGCCCGCCGCTTCCCGGGGTCCTTCGCATCGGGCCGCGTGCCCGCGAAACTGTCCCAGTGGCCGGCGGGGATCTCCAGTTCACCGGCCGATCGCAGGCGCACCTCCTCGTGCAGGCCGGGCGCGATCTCGCGCCAGGTCTCTCGCGAGATGAAGTCCACCCGGCCGGATCTGCCGGGTCCGCGCCATCCGGCCCGCTTTGTGTCGATGACCCAGGTGGCCGCCGGAGCCGCCGGGGCGAAGCCGTAGCGGCCGTAGAGCGTGGCTTCGCTGACGGTCAGCATCGCCAGCGGCACGCCGCCGGCGACGGCGCTGCGCAGCTCCGCCTCCAGCAGGGCGCGCGCGATACCGCGGCGCCGATGGGTGGGCGCGACCGAGACGGCGCTCACGGCGCTGCCCGGCAGAACACCGCCGCCGGGGACGGTGAGTTCCGACAGCCACGATGCACTCGTGGCCACGGGCGCCGACCTGGTCGGGGTCTGAGGGTCGTACACCCCCGTCATGCGTCGATAGTCCCCGCGGGCGCGCGTCTCGCGCACCTGCTCATCAGTCAGTTCGGGATCGAGGAAACCGCGGGCGACGACCTGGATGAAGTCCTCGCGGTCGGCGTCGCCGGTGACCAACCTCATCTCGAGGCCCTGAGCCTCGAGGCGTTCTCGCGAGATCGGATCCACGTCGCGCGCGAGATGGGCGGCGGCAGCAGAAGCATCCATGCCCACCACGCTAGTGAGGGACACCGACAGGCGCACGCCGGTCGGTGTCCCTCACGCCGCTCGGCTCAGGAGATACCGTTCTCCTCGAGCCACTGAGTGGCGATGTCGTCGCTGGAGAGCTGGTCGACCGTGCTCTGGACGTTCAGGGCGACGAGCGCCTCCGGGGTCAGCGCGGCGCTCACCTGGTTGATGACGTCGGCGATCTCGTCGGCGATGTCGGCGCTGGCGACCGGCACCACGTTCGAGGCGAGGAACAGACCCTCGGGGTCGTCGAGCACGACGAGGTCTTCGGTCTGGATCCGCGGGTCGGCGGTGAAGACGTTCGCGACGTTGACGGTACCGGCGACGAGGTCCTCGACGGTGGTGTCACCGGTCGCCGAGAAGGACACGTCGACACCGTAGGTGTCGGCCAGGCCCTGGGGGCCGTAGGGACGCTCGGCGAGCTCGGGCGGCCCGCCCAGGGTCAGCGGCACGTCGACGTTCGCGAGGTCAGCGATCGAGGTCAGCGAGTACTCGTCGGCGAACGCGGCGGTCACGGTGTACGAGTCCTGGTCACTGGCGGTGGACTGGTCGAGCACCGTCAGCCCCTCGGGAAGCGCGTCGGGCAGAGCGGCGTAGACCTCTTCCGCGGTGCGGGCGGTGGTCTCTTCGTCGAAGTACTGCAGCAGGTTTCCGCTGTACTCGGGGAAGAGATTCACCTCGCCGCTTTCGAGCAGCGGGATGTAGGCGTCGCGCTGTCCGATGCTGAACTGCCTCTCGACCTCGAAACCGGCGTTCTCCAGGGCCTGCGCGTAGATCTCGGCGATGATCTCGTTGGAATAGTAGGCCTGCGACCCGACGACGATCGTGCTGCTGTCGCCCGTTCCGGCGCTCTCGTCCCCGTCACCGGAGTCCAGCGGATCGCTCGACGCGCATCCGGCCATCGTGACGACGGCGCCCGTCAGGATCGCGACGCCTGCCAGGCCCTTTCGGAGTCGTGCTGTGAACATGGTTTCCTCTTTTCTGATGCGGACAGGGAAGGAGCTGAGTCAAGCGGCCGCCACGCGCGGGGCCCGAGCACGTGAGGAGGTGGACTGCCGGAGGCCGACGACGACACCCCGCGGGACAGCGATTCGTTGCAGGATCGCGAACACACCGTCGAGGACGAGGGCGAGCGCCGCGACGAGGATCGCACCACCGATGATGACCTCGATGCGGCGCAGTTCCAAGCCGGTGATGATGTATTGCCCGAGGCCGCCCAGTCCGATATAGGCGGCGATCGTTACCGTCGCCACGACCTGCAGGGTAGCGGAGCGGATGCCACCGACCAGGAGCGAGAGTCCAAGCGGCACCTCGATCCGCCAGAGGATCTGCCGTTCGGTCATGCCCATCGACCGTCCTGCGTCGATCACCCGACGGTCGATGGCCTCGAATCCGGCGTACGCCCCGGCCAGGATCGACGGGATGGCGAGCACGACGAAAGTGATGACGGCGGCCTCTGGCTTGCGCAGCACCCCGAGCAGCAGCGTGAGGAGGATCAGCAATCCGAACGAGGGGACCGCGCGTGCGGCGCCCGAGATCGCCACGGCGACCTCCCGGCCCTTGCCGGTGTGCCCGATCCACCACCCGATGGGCGTCGCGATGGCGCCGGCGATCACGACCGACACCACGGTGTAGGCGACCTGCTGGGCGAAGGCGACCGGAATGGGATCGAGGTAGCCGGTGTCGCCGCCGAAGATCCACGCGAACGCGTCGATGAAGTAGTTCATGCGCTCGCTCCCGTCAGGGCGACTCGGCCCGACCTCACCCGCGTGCTCGCCACGCGCCGGGTCCACGGCATGAGGAGCCGGCCGGCGACGATGAGGACGAGATCGACGATCAGTGCGAGGACCACCACGGCGACGACACCCGCGACGACCTCGGGGATGATCCGTCGGTCGAGGCCGTTGGTGAACAGGTAGCCGAGGTTGATGATCCCGGCGAGGATCCCCACCGTCGCCAGCGCGATGGTGCTCGCCGCTGTCACCCGGAGCCCGGCGAGGATGACGGGACCCGCCAGCGGGAACTCCACCGCCCAGAACCGGCGGAACGAGGCGTACCCCATCGCGGTGGACGACTGCCGCACGCCCTCGTCGACCGAGTCGAGCCCGTCGGCGACGGCGCGCACCAGAATGGCCACCGCGTAGATCGTCAAGGCGACGACGAGGTTCGTCTCGCTGGTGATCGAGTAGAAACCCGTGGCACTGGGCAGCAGCACGAGCAGGGCGATCGAGGGGATCGTGTAGAGCAGACCGGTGATCGTGATCACCCCGCTGCGCACCAGTCGGTAGCGCCACGCGACCCAGCCCAGCGGCACGGAGATGACGAACCCCAGAACCAGGGCGATGACGCTCTGCCGCAGGTGCACCACGGCGAGTTCGCCGATCAGGTCGAGGTTGTCCAGAACCCAGGTCACGTGCGAGCGCCGTCCTCGATGAGAGCTCCCTGCGTGCGTCCCTCGCCGTCGACCACCACCGTCCCGTGCGGCGTCTGCTTCAGCCGCAGCGCGCGCTTGCCCCTGTCGGCGCCGATGAAGGAGGCGACGAAATCGGTGGCGGGTGCCTCGATGATCTCGTCGGGGGTGCCGCGCTGGGCGATCTGTGCGCCCTTCTCCAGAATGACCACCTGATCGCCGAGCAGGAACGCCTCGTCGATGTCATGGGTGACGAAGACGATCGTCTTGGCGACGTCGCGCTGGATGCGGAGCAGCTCCTCCTGGAGCTCCGCGCGCACGATGGGATCGACAGCGCCGAAAGGCTCGTCCATGAGCAGGATGTTGGGGTTCGCCGCCAGGCCACGCGCGACGCCGACGCGCTGCTGCTGGCCGCCGGAGAGCTGACTGGGATAGCGATCGGCCATCCCCCGGTCGAGGCCGACGGTGTCCATCAGCTCGAGCGCCTGCGCGCGGGCCTTCTTCCGGTTCACGCCCTCCAACACGGGAACGGTGGCGATGTTCTCGGCGACGGTGAAGTGCGGCAGAAGTCCGGAGTTCTGCATGACGTACCCGATGCTGCGGCGCAGCTTCACCGGGTCGCGACCGGCGATGTCGTCGCCATCGATGAGGATCGTGCCGTCGCTGGGCTCGACCATCCGGTTGATCATGCGCAGGAGTGTCGTCTTGCCGCATCCGGAAGAGCCGACGAAGACGGTGGTGGTGTGCGCAGGCAGGACGAGGTCGAAGGACCGGACCGCTTCCGTGCCGTCGGGAAAGCGCTTGGTGACGCCTCGGAATTCGATCATGGCACGTGCGTCCGGTCGCCTCAGTCGACGACCTGGACTTCCTTCCAAAACGCGACGTAGCCGGAGAAGTCCTTGCCGACGCGCTCGATCGCCGTCGGGTACGGGGTCGGGTACGACCACGCGCGGTCTTTCAACGCTCCCTCGCCCGAGGTCACGTCGTAGTACTGGCATTCCCCCTTCCACGGACAGGTGTAGGGGGTGGGGCTGTCGACCAGAACCCCTTCGACCACGCTGCTCGGTGGGAAGTACCAGTTGCCCTCGATCGAGACGAGGTCGTCCTTCGACGCCTCGGCGATCACCGTTCCGTCCAGTACTGCCTTCATGGGGTCCTCTCGAGGTCGCGCGGATGCGCCGCCGAAGCGACGGACCCTGATCACGCTAGCCGACCCCGCCGACACCGGGGTCCGATCGCGACTTACTCCGACACGATCCGCGCCCCGGCGACCGGGCCGTGCACGTGCAGCGCGTGGTGACCCGCGACGCTCAGCGCGACCTGCAGCTCGAGTGCCGATTCGGGATCGGCCGCGAGGAAGGCCAGCGTCGGCCCCGACCCCGACACGATGCCGACCAGGGCGCCCGACCCCTCACCGAGCTCGAGGACGTCCCTGAGGTCGGGGCGCAGCGACAGCGCCGCCGCCTGCAGGTCGTTTCGCACGTGGGCGGCGAGCGCGACGGCGTCTCCGATGCGCAGCGCCTGGAGCACGCCCGGATCGACGTCGGGGGCGCGCGGCGGCGGAGCGATGTCGGAGCGACCCCTCATCACATCGAGGTGCCCGTAGACCTCCGGTGTCGACAATCCGTCCTCAGAGGTCACGACGACCCAGTCGAACCGGCCCTTGGCGAGGGCGCGGTTCAGTTGGTCTCCCCGGCCCGTGCCGATGGCCGTCCCGCCCATGAGGGCGAAGGGCACATCGGCGCCGAGGCGGCGGGCGAGTCGGTGCAGTCCGGATGACCCGAGCTCTGCGCCCCACAGGGCGTCACAGGCGACCAGCGCGGCCGCGGCATCCGCGGATCCTCCGCCCATCCCCCCCGCGACCGGCACGTGCTTGTCGATGTGCAGCCGCACTCCCCCGCGGTGGCCGATCTCGGCGGCGACCAGCCGGGCCGCCCGCAGGGCGAGGTTGCGGTCATCCACCGGCACGCCGGAGACCGACACCGATCCCGACACCGTCAGCGAGAAGTCGTCGTCCCGTTCGGCCCACAGATCCTCGACGAGCGACACGGCCTGATAGGCGGAGGCGACGTCGTGGTAGCCGTCGGGCTGCACCGCTCCGACTTCGAAGAACACGTTCAGCTTCCCGGGAGCGCGGACGTGGACGCGATCGGCGGGGCCGGCAGGGTCCACGGTCATGCATCGAGGCTATCGCCCAGGGCGGGGGCGGGTCCTCGCGCCCGCGGCGGAGATCCGGTGAAACGCCGAGGAAACAGAAGGCGAACTACAGTTGTCCGGTGCCCCACTCGAGGTGCGCCCCTATCTGACTTCGCGAGGAGGTTCCCATGGCACGTGTCGCTCCCCTTCCGTCGATGAGCGATCCCTGGACGAATCTGCTCGCTCGCGACGACGTCCGTCTCGTCGACGGGATGCTGCACACCGTCCACGACACGCTCCCGGTGAACGAGGCGGCTGTCGCCGACCTCCTCGCCGTCGCCGATGCACTGGCCGCCCACAGGATCGACGTGCTGCTGGTTCGAGACGCCGAACGTCGCGATCGTCTCGTCATCGACGTCGAGGATGGGTCGCGGGCATACGACGCGCTCCGCCGCCTGGGTACCGACGAACCGTTCTACGCGCGAACTCCCGGCGAAGATGCGGTGCCGCTTCACACCCTTGCCGAGCCGGTGGGCCTTGCCACCGTCAACGTCTTCCGGCCGAGGGTCACCCCCGGCGGCTCGCTTCGGTACGGGTCGGCCTCGGGGACCCGGGTCGATCTCTGGCGGTTCGGCGCCGTTCTGGTCGAGGCACCGCGGCCGACGCTCCTCACCCGTCGGACGATGGCCGCCGACGACGTGTCGTACACCACGGTCGAACGTCACGGTCGGCGCTGGCGCACCCTGTCGGGCATGTACGAGACGCACGCGACGGAGTTCTCGGCCGATGTCGACATGGTCTTCTCGTGGGTCGACGGGTCATCCAGCGAATTCCAGCGCAGCCGCGCGGCGCGCATGCAGAGCTACGTCGTGGGCGACGGCGACGACGCCCCCGCGCGGTACCGGCAGATCGACGAGCTGAAGTATGCGCTGCGCAGCGTCTTCATGCACGCACCCTGGGTGCGGCGGATCTTCATCGCCACCGACTCGCCCGCCCCCGCGTGGCTGGCCGACCACCCTCGTGTCACGATCGTCAGGAGCGAGGGGTTCTTCGCAGACCCCGGCGCCCTCCCCACGCACAACTCCCACGCGGTGGAGGCGCAGCTGCACCGTATCGACGGGCTCGCCGAGCACTTCCTCTACAGCAACGACGACATGTTCTTCGGGCGCCCCGTCGATCCCGAGCTGTTCTTCTCCCCGGGGGGCGTCAGCACCTTCGTCGAAAGCCGGGTGCGTATCGGCACCGGCGACCCTCGCCCTGAACGCAGCGGCCACGACAACGGCCTCCGCGTCAACCGCGCTCTGCTGCGCGAGCGCTTCGGACGTCTGATCACCCACGACCTCGAGCACTGCGCGGTGCCGATGCGCCGATCGGTCGCCTACGAGCTCGAACGCGAGTTCGCCGACGATTACGCCCGCACCGCGGGCAGCCCGTTCCGGTCGGCCACCGACATCTCGGTGACCAACAGCCTGTACCACTACTACGCCCTGCTGACCGGGCGGGCGATCGTGACCACCAAACCCCGGGTCCGGTACATCCAGACGACGCAGCTCGCCTCACTGCGTCGGATGGAGCGGCTTCTGGCCCGCCGCGACACCGACATGTTCTGCCTGAACGACGGCAGCGTGCCCGAGCTCCCCGAGGAGGTGCGCATCCGCGCGATCCGCGACAGCCTCGAGCGCTACTTCCCGGTGCGGGCTCCGTGGGAGCGTGACGAAATCAGCGCAGCACCGGCAACGGGGACGTCGGCGGCGAACTCCCGTTGACCGCGTCGGCGCCGATCTCTTCGGCGCCTCGAAGCGCGACGCCGGCGTCGTCCAGGCGGCGCCGCGACTCCGCCGCGTCGACGAAGTCGAGGATCGGTCCGGCATCCACCGGGACGACCGAATGCACGACGGTGTCGTCGTAGATGTGGACGACATTGAACGCCTGGGCGGCGTCCTGCGCTCGCGTTCCGCCGACCGGCACGGTCAGGTCCTGGGTGTAACACGTCGCCGACGCCACCGAGACGGGAACACCGGCGAACGTCGCGAAGGTGGAGTAATGCAGGTGCCCGCCGAGGATGGCGCGGACGTCGCCGGCTCGGATGACCTCGGCGAGCCTCGCCTGGTCGCGAAGCTCGACGCTCGCGGCGAGATCGAGCACGCTCGGCACGGGCGGGTGATGCATTGCGAGGATGGTGCCGAGCGGCGCCGGCACCGCCAGCACCCGGCGAAGCCACGACAGCTGCGCATCGGTCAGTTCGCCGTGGTGCCTGCCGGGGACGCTCGTGTCGAGGGTCACGATACGCAGACCGTCGATCTCGTCGACCCGGTCGACCGGCCGGCCCGAGTCATCCGGCCGACCCCACAGCCCTGCGCGGAACGCCGCCCGCTCGTCATGGTTCCCCATCACCCAGATCACGCGCGCACCGATGGCCTCCGCCACCGGTTCGACCAGGCTGCGGACGCGATCGTAGGCCTCGGGCTCACCGTGATCCGCGAGGTCGCCGGTGAACACCAGCGCGTGAGGCCTCACCCCGGAATCGGTGATCGCCGTGAGTGCGCGCTCGAGCCGCTCTTCGGCGTCGATGCGGTCGTACAGGCGGGAGCCATGGGCTCTGAGATGCGTGTCGCTGAGATGCAGGAGCACGCGTTCGGGTCTGGGGTACTCGGCGAGGAGTCTGTCCACTTCGTTCTCCGCCCCCTTGGCGGTCGGGTCCGTCCGATGGTAGTCGGACACCTAAACCGTAGGGTGCCGTCAGGTGAACACGGGCGGCACACCCCGTATACACACGATGTCGTCAGGACGAGGCCCGGGCCTAGACGACGTGCGCGATGCGCAGGAAGTCGTCCACCACGAGCTCCTCGCCGCGGGCGGTGGGTGCGACGCCCGCGGCCTCCAAGATCGCCGACGCGTCCGCGGAACTCCCTCCGAGGACGCCGGCCAGGGCCTGACGGAGCATCTTCCTCCGCTGCCCGAACGCGGCATCGATGAGAGCGAAGGTCGCTCGGCGCTCGTCCTCCGACCCGATCGGTGTGTCTCGACGCTCGAAGGCCACCAGCACGCTGTCGACGTTCGGGACGGGCCAGAACACCTGGCGCGGCACGTTCCCCGCCAACCGCCACGGCCCGTACCACGACGCCTTGACGCTCGGGGAACCGTACGCCTTCGTCCTCGGTGCCGCCGCGAGCCGCTCCCCCACCTCGGCCTGAACCATCACCACCCCGCGCCGGAGAGCCGGAAAGGTCTCGAGGAAGTGCAGCAGGACGGGCACCGAGACGTTGTAGGGGAGGTTGGCCACCAGGACGGCCGGATCGCCGGGGAGGTCGGTGACGGCCAGCGCGTCGGCGTCGATGACGTGCAGCGACCCTGGCGTCGCGCCGTGTGCCGCGGCCGTGATCTGCAACCGCGCGGCGAGGCGGTGGTCGATCTCGACGGCGGTCACCTCTGCGCCGGCGTCGAGGATGGCGAGGGTCAACGAACCCAGCCCTGGTCCGACCTCGACGACGTGTTCGCCCGGGGCCACCCGCGCCGCCTGGACGATACGGCGGACCGTGTTGGCGTCGACAACGAAGTTCTGGCCGAGCTTCTTCGTGGGGGTGACGTCCAGTTCGGCGGCCAGTGCACGGATCTCGCCCGCGCCGAGAAGGGTGACGGCCATGGCTTCCACCCTAGTGACTCGCCGCGCAAGCCCCATCTCCCGGAAACGCGCAGGACTAGGGTGACCCACGTGAGCTCCTCAGCGTCGATTCCCACCCAGGCCTTCTCCATGCGCAGCCCGTTCGGTCGCCGCGCCGTGGCTCTGTCGATCGCCGCGGCGGTCGGCGGTTTCCTCTTCGGCTTCGACTCGTCCGTGATCAACGGCGCCGTCGACTCGATCGAGAGCCAATTCGACCTCACCGCGGTCATCACCGGCTTCGTGGTGGCGGTCGCGCTTCTCGGGTGCGCGCTCGGCGCGGTGCTGGCCGGGGTGCTCAGCGACCGCTGGGGCCGCCTGCGGGTGATGCTCATGGGATCCGTGCTCTTCTTCGTCAGCGCGATCGGGTCGGGGTTGGCTTTCAGCGCCATCGACCTGACCGTGTGGCGGTTCATCGGGGGCCTCGGCATCGGCATCGCCTCGGTGGTCGCACCCGCCTACATCGCGGAGGTCGCGCCGCGGCAGATCCGTGGCACGCTCGGTTCGCTGCAGCAGCTCGCGATCACGCTCGGCATCTTCGGTGCCCTCCTCTCCAACGCGCTGCTGGCCGGAGTCGCCGGAGGCGCCTCCTCACAGCTGTGGCTGGGGCTCGAAGCCTGGCGGTGGATGCTGCTGGTCGAGGCCGTGCCCGCGATCGTCTACGGCGTGCTGGCGTTCACGATGCCCGAATCGCCGCGGTTCCTCATCTCTCAGGGCAAGTACGACGAGGCGCGTGCGATCTTCGCGCGGCTCGTGCCCGAAGCCGATCTGAACCAGACGATGAAAGACCTCGAGCAGGCCATCGCCGCCGACAAGAAGTCCAAGGGCGTCTCGCTGCGCGGACCCCGGTTCGGGCTTCAGGGAATTGTCTGGGTCGGCATCATCCTGTCGGTGTTCCAGCAGTTCGTCGGCATCAACGTGATCTTCTACTACTCCACGACGCTGTGGCGTGCGGTCGGGTTCACCGAGCAGAACTCGTTGCTGATCAGTGTGATCACCTCGGTGACGAACGTGCTCGTGACGATCGTGGCGATCGTGCTCGTCGATCGCGTGGGACGCAAGCCCATCCTCCTCACCGGATCGGTGATGATGACCGTGTCGCTCGGCGCCATGGCGCTGTCGTTCGCCTTCGCCGAGACCGTGGACGGCGAAGTGAGCCTGCCTGGCGCCTGGGGTCCGATCGCCCTGGTCGCGGCGAACCTGTTCGTCATCGGCTTCGGCGCGTCGTGGGGCCCGCTGGTCTGGGTGCTGCTCGGCGAGATCTTCCCGAGCCGCATCCGCGGCAAGGCGCTCGGTGTGGCCGCCGGGGCTCAGTGGATAGCGAACTTCCTCATCACGGTGAGCTTCCCGGCGATGTCGAGCTGGTCGCTGCCCCTCACCTACGCGATGTACGCGATCTTCGCCGGACTGTCCTTCGTCTACGTGCTGCTGAAGATCCCCGAGACCAAGGGGATGGAGCTGGAGCAGACCGAGACGCTGTTCGTGACGAAGGAGCGTGTCAAAGCCGGCCGCAGCGCCTGACCAGGACCGTTCGGCGTGGCATCCGATCGTAGGATGAACGGATGCCCTCCCTCGGCGAGCTCGTCGCACCGCGTCGCCTCGGGCGCGACTTCCGGTGGCTGCTGGCGTCGTCGTGGACGAGCAATCTCGGCGACGGCATCGCGCTGGCCGCCGCTCCCCTGCTCATCGCGTCGCTGACGTCGTCTCCGATCCTCGTCGCCGCCGGCGCCATGATGCAGTTCCTGCCGTGGCTGCTGTTCGGCCTGCTCGCGGGGGCTGTCGCCGACCACCACGACCGGCGCCGGCTGGTCATGCTCGCCAACGCCCTGCGCGGCCTCGTGATTCTCGGGCTCGTGGTCTTCCTCGTGACCGGACAGGCGAGCGTGTGGCTGGTGCTCGTGACGTCCTTCCTCTACGGCACCGCCGAGGTGTTCGCCGACACGGCCGGCAGCACGCTCCTGCCGATGCTCGTCCGTCCCGCCGATCTCGGCATCGGGAACGCGCGGATGCAGGCCGGCTTCCTCGTCGGCAATCAGCTGGCGGGACCGCCGCTGGGCGCCTTCCTCTTCGCCGCAGGATCGTTCCTGCCGTTCCTGCTGCAGGTGTTCTGCGTCAGCCTGGCGATCCTTCTCATCTCACGGATCGCGCGCACCCCCGCACCCCATCCCGGTGAGACCGAGCGCGGGTCGAAGTTCCGCGCGATCCGGGAGGGCCTCGGCTGGCTCCGCCACAATGCGCCGGTGCGGACGCTCGTGGTCATCATCCTCGTCTTCAACGTCACCTGGGCGGCGCCCTGGGGGGTGCTCGTGCTGTACGCCACCGAGTACCTGGGCATGGGGCCCGTCGGATACGGGGCGCTGACGACGGCCTCGGCCCTCGGCGGGATCATCGCGATCTTCAGCTTCGGCTTCTTGGAGAAGAAGGTGCCCTTCGCCACACTCATGCGCGTGGTCCTCTCCTGCGAGGTCCTCATGCACCTCGCCTTCGCGCTGACCACGGTGCCGGCCGTCGCGTTCGTGCTCATGTTCGGCTTCGGCCTCTACGCCTTCGTCTGGGGGACGATCTCCACCACCGTGCGCCAGCGCCTCGTACCGATGCCGCTCCAGGGACGTATCGCCTCGGTGAACATGGTCGGGGTGTTCGGCGGACTGGTGATCGGTCAGTTCCTCGGCGGCGTGATCGCGCAGATCTGGGGTCCGACCGGGCCGTGGTGGTTCGCGTTCGCGGGTTCGGCGATCACCCTTGCACTGGTGTGGCGGTCGATCTCCCACATCGCCGCCGCCCCTCCCGCGCGCGACGGCGGCCCCGCGGCCTCCGCGGTCTGAGCGGCCAGTCCTTGATCACAGCTCGCTCATCGCACCTCAGTCGCTGAACGCGCCGTAGACGGCGAGGGTGTTCTCAGCGAGCTGAGCGCACAGCTCGTCGACGTCGACCTCGAGCTCGGCCGCGAGGAACCGCACGGTGACGGGAACGAGATACGGCGCGTTCGGGCGGCCGCGGTGGGGCGTCGGCGTCAAGAAGGGGGCATCGGTCTCGACCAGCACCCGCTCCCGCGGGGTGACCTTCAGCGCATCGCGCAGGTTCTGGGCGTTCTTGAACGTCACATTGCCCGCGAACGACAGGTAGTAGCCCTCGTCGGCGCAACGGCGCGCCATCTCGGCGTCGCCCGAGAAGCAGTGGAACACCGTCCTGTCGGGCGCACCCACCCGGCCGAGCGTCTCCAGAACGGCCTCATGCGCCTCACGGTCGTGGATCTGCATCGCGATCCCGTGCTTCTTCGCCAGCGCGATGTGCGCCTCGAAGGAGGTGTGCTGCGCGGTGAGACCTTCTTCGCCGGTGCGGAAGAAGTCCAGGCCCGTCTCGCCGATCGCGCGGACGCGCGGTTCGGCGGCGAGCGCGTCGATCACGCCGATGGCCTCGTCGAGGCGTCCGGCCTCGGCGTAGGCCGGTGCTTCGTTCGGGTGGATGGCGACGGCGGCGAGGACGTCGGGATGGGATGCCGCGGCAGCGGCCGACCAGCGGCTGGAATCGATGTCGCCCCCGGCCTGCACCACCCCGATCACACCGACGGCCCGGGCGCGGGCGAGCTGGGCGTCGAGGTCCAGCGGCTCGTCGCCGTCGATGATCTCGAGGTGGGCGTGATTGTCGTAGACGGGGACACGCAGCGGCTCCGGCGCGGCGGGCCAGCGTACGTCCCGCGATCCGTCGTTGTGACGCTCGCGGATGTATCCGCTCGGATCGGTCACGCCTTCGCCGCTCCGGGTTTGCCGTCCCCCGGCTGCTCGACGCGCGGAAAGAGGGGAGAGAGGGCGTTGACGCTCGTTCCCGGGCGCAGCTGCCCCCAACGCCCCGCGTCGCGGAGCGGCTGATCCTGCAGTCGACCCAGCGACTCGGCCGCACCCAGACCCACCCACAGCTTCTCGGTGGCGATGGGCATGATCGGTGACAGCAGCACGGCAAGGGCGCGGAGGCCTTCGGCGGCGGTATACAGCACCGCGTCGAGGCGGGCGCGGGATCCGTCGTCCTTCGCGAGCACCCAGGGCTCGTTCTCGGTGATGTAGAGGTTCAGCGCATCCACGATCGTCCAGATCGCGGCGATCGCCTCGTCCGGCCGGAACCGCTCGATCGCGGCATCCGCCCGCTCCGTCGCCGCCGCGACCGTGTCACGGATGACCCGGTCCGCCTCGGTCGTCTCCCCCGCGGGCGGCACGATGCCCTCCCGGTAGCGGGCGATCATCGCCGTGGTGCGGGAGGCGAGATTGCCGAAGCCGTTCGCAAGCTCCGCCTGATAGCGGGCCGAGAGGTCCTCCCACGAGAACGAGCCGTCCTGCCCGAAGGCGATGGCCGAGAGGAAGTAGAACCGGTACGCGTCCGACCCGAAGACATCGGTGATCTCGGCAGGCGCGATTCCGGTCAGCTTCGACTTCGACATCTTCTCGCCGCCGACCAGCAGCCAGCCGTGAGCGACGACTCCGCGGGGCACCTCGATACCGGCGGCCATCAACAGAGCAGGCCAGATCACGGCGTGGAAGCGGAGGATGTCCTTGCCGACCACGTGGTACGCCGGCCAGCGCCGCGCGAATGTCTCCTGATCGCTGCCGAAGCCCACAGCGGTGGCGTAGTTCAGCAGCGCGTCGACCCACACGTAGATGACGTGGCTCTCGTCCCACGGCAGCGGGATGCCCCAGTCGAACGTCGACCGCGAGATGGAGAGGTCCTTCAATCCCTGCTTGACGAACGAGATGACCTCGTTGCGCGCCGACTCCGGCCGGATGAAGTCGGGGTTGTCGGTGTACAGCTTCAGCAGCGGCTCGGTGAACTCGCTGAGCTTGAAGAAATAGTTCTTCTCCTGCAGGAGCTCGAGGGGCTTGGAGTGGATGGCGCACACCTTCAGGCCCTCGAAGGCGCCCGTCCCGTCGACGATCTCGGACTCGGGCTTGAACTCCTCGCACCCCACGCAGTAGAGCGCCTCGTATTCTCCGGCGTAGATGTAGCCGCGGTCATAGAGCGCCTGGAAGAACTTCTGCACGTTGCCTTCGTGCCGCTCCTGCGTGGTGCGGATGAAGTCGTCATTGGCCACGTCGAGTGTCTTCAGCAGCGGGAACCACGATTCGCCCACCAGGCGATCGACCCATTCCTGCGGTGTCACCCCGTTGGCGGCGGCCGCCCGCAGCATCTTCTGCCCGTGCTCGTCGGTGCCGGTCAGCATCCAGGTGTCGTCACCGGCCTGCCGGTGCCAGCGCGCCAGCGCGTCCACGGCGACGGTGGTGTAGCCGTGGCCGATGTGGGGCACGTCGCTCGGATAGTAGATCGGCGTCGTGATGTAGAAAGATCGGCCGGAAGTCACCCGAGAATTCTAGGTGGACCGGATGCCACCGGCCGCCGTGTGACGTGCCGCCAGCGCCGCTTCGTAGAGATCTCGACGGGACAGGCCCGTCTGGCCGGCCACGTCGGCCGCGGCATCCTTCAATCTCATGCCCCCCGCGACGAGGTCCGTCACCTCGGCGACACCATCGGCGAGCGACACCCCGCGACGCTCGGCACCGGCCACCACGACGACGATCTCGCCGCGCACTCCGTCGCCTGCCCACTCGGCCAGCTCGCGGAGGGAACCCCGGCGGATCTCCTCGTGGAGTTTCGTGAGTTCTCGGCAGACCGCCGCGGGGCGCTCGGGTCCGAAGGCGCGGGCGAGGGCGGCGAGGGTCTCGGCGATGCGCGACGGAGCCTCGAAGAACACCATCGTGCGGCGCTCCGTCGACAGCTCCGCGAAGAGCGCGTCGCGTTCGCCGGCCTTCCGGGGCGGAAACCCCTCGAAGGTGAAGCGGTCGGTCGGCAGCCCCGAGGCGGCGAGCGCGGTCACCACCGCGCTCGGACCCGGGATCACCGTGACGGTGACCCCGTCGACGGCGGCGCGCGCGACGACGGAGAATCCGGGATCGCTCACCGTCGGCATGCCGGCATCGCTGAGGAGGAGGACATCGTGCTCTCGGGCGAGCTCGACGATCTCCGCCGCCCTGCCCTTCTCGTTGTGATCGTGCAGGGCGATCAGCCGCGGGCGGTTCTCGACCCCGAGGGCGGCGAGCAGGCGCTGCGTCGTGCGGGTGTCCTCCGCCGCGATGACGGGAGCGTCCGCCAGCGCGCGGCGGAGGCGGTCCGATGCATCGCCGAGGTTGCCGATCGGTGTGGCCGCGAGGATCAGCATGCCGTCAGCTTAGGCGGCAGCGCCTTTAGGCTGGTCGACGTGACCGCCCCCGCACCCACGTTGATCCGGCCGTCGGCGTGGGATCGGTGGCAGCAGCGGATCTCCGGCGACGAACGGCTCGCCCGCCGCTGGACGGTCCTCGCCGCGGTCGCCGTGACTCTCCTCGCCGCCGTGCTGCGGTTCTGGAACCTCGGCCACCCGCAGGCGCTGGTCTTCGACGAGACGTACTACGTCAAAGACGCCTGGACGCAGTGGGTGCTGGGATACGCCGCGGAGTGGCCCGAAGGCGACGACACCAACGATCGGTTCGTCGCCGGCGAGACGGGGATCTTCCTCTCCGATGAGCCCGCCTTCGTCGTGCATCCACCGCTCGGCAAGCTCCTCATCGGCGCCGGGATGGCGCTCTTCGGCGCCGACTCGTCGTTCGGATGGCGCGTGGCCACAGCGCTGGCCGGCACCGCCCTGGTCCTCGTGCTGTTTCTCCTGGCCCGCACCCTCACCGGCTCCACCGTCTTCGCCACCGTCGCGGGGCTGCTGCTGGCCGTCGACGGCCTGGCGATCGTGATGAGCCGGGTGGCGCTCCTCGACATCTTCGTGGCGCTGTTCGTTCTGCTGGCCTTCTGGTTCCTCGCCCTCGATCGACGGCGCCTCCCCGATCGGCTCGCCGCGGCGCTCGCCGCGCGACCGCCGGAGGGCGACGGCGGGTATCGATTCGGACCCGTGCTGTGGGATCGTCCGTGGCTCGTGGCCGCCGGGGTCGCGGCCGGTGCGGCCAGCGGGGTGAAGTGGTCGGGGCTCTACGCCCTCGCGGGAATCGGCATCTACGCCGTCGTCACCGACCTCGTGCAGCGCCGGCGCGCGGGCATCCGCCTCTGGGCCGTCGACGGTGTTCTGCGTCAGGGGCCGGTGTCCTTCCTGCTGCTCGTCCCGGTGGCCGCGCTGATCTACGTCTCGTCGTGGTGGGGGTGGCTCGCGACGACGGGAGGCTACGACCGCCAGTCCGCACCGACGGCGCTCGAGAGCCTGTGGAACTACCACCGGGCCATCTACACGTTCCACGTCGGCCTCGACACCGATCACGCCTACGAGAGCCCCGCGTGGCAGTGGCCGCTGCTGCTGCGCCCGACCTCGATGTACTACGACCAGACCGACGCGGGCGTGCAGAACATCTACTCGATGCCCAACCCGCTCATCTGGTGGGCGGGGGTCGCGGCGGTGGTCTACCTCGCGTACCGGTTCTTCCGTGATCGCGACTGGCGTCACGCGCTCGTCCTCACCGGCGTCGCGGTGACGTACCTGCCGTGGCTGATGTATCCCGAGCGCACGGTGTTCCAGTTCTACACCGTGGCGATCCTGCCCTTCACGGTGCTGGCCCTCACCTTCGCCCTCCGCGACATCACCCGCTCCCCCGACCCGCAGCGCCGTCTTACCGGCCGGGTGGCGGTGCTCGCCTTCCTCGGGATCGCCCTGCTGGTGTCGGCGTTCTGGTACCCGATCCTCACCGCCACGACCGTGCCCTACGACTTCTGGCGCGCGCACAACTGGCTCCCCGGCTGGGTCTGAAAAGACCTCCCCGGCCCGACGCGTCAGACCGCGTCGGGCGGCGTGGCGGATGCCGCGGCGGCCGCAGCCCTGGGAAGCGCCGTGAGGATCTTCTCCAGCGCCTCGTCGTCGTGCGCGGCCGTGAGGAACCACGCCTCGAACACGCTCGGCGGGAGGGAGACCCCCGCCTCGAGCATCGCGTGGAAGAAGGCGCGGTAGCGCCACCCCTCCTGTGCCCTGGCATCGTCGTAATCCCGCACCGGCCGGTCGCGGAAGGCGATCGAGAACAGGCTCCCGGCGTGGGTGACGACGTGGGCGACACCCGCGGCGTCCAAGGCCTCCCCGGCGGCGCGGGAGACCACGCCGGCAGCCCGATCGACGTGGGCGTACACCGCGTCGTCGGCGAGCCGGAGGGTCGCCAGCCCCGCGGCCACCGC
Organism: Microbacterium sp. CCNWLW134; assembly: GCF_037083565.1. Lineage (NCBI taxonomy): Bacteria > Bacillati > Actinomycetota > Actinomycetes > Micrococcales > Microbacteriaceae > Microbacterium > Microbacterium sp. CCNWLW134. Next base: position 1,871,613 of record NZ_JBAOJU010000001.1, read on the forward strand.
GAGCGGGTTCCCACTGAGCGTGCCTGCCTGGTAAACGGGCCCGAGGGGGGCGAGCAGTTCCATCAGGTCTCTGCGGCCACCGATCCCCGCCAGTGGCATCCCGCCGCCGATGACCTTGCCGAAGGTGACGAGGTCGGGGGTCCACGAGGCCCCGGCGCGGTGCTCGAGCCCCCACCAGCCGGCGGGGTCGACCCGGAAGCCGGTGAGCACTTCATCGGAGATCAGCAGCGCGCCGTGGGCGTGGGCGGTATCGGCGAGGAAGGCGTTGAAGCCGTCCTCGGGGAGCAGAATCCCGGCGTTGGCGCCGGCAGCCTCCGTGATGACAGCGGCGATGCGGTCGCCGTGGAGCGCGAACGCCTCCTCGATCGCCGCCCGATCGTTGTACGGCAGCACCAGGGTGAGCGCGGCGATGTCGGCCGGGACTCCCGCCGAACCGGGGAGGCCGAGGGTCGCCACCCCCGACCCCGACTCGGCGAGGAGGCCGTCGGAGTGACCGTGGTAGTGACCGGCGAACTTCACGATGAGGTCGCGCTGGGTGGCGCCGCGGGCGATGCGGATCGCGGTCATGGTCGCCTCGGTACCCGTGGACACCAGGCGCAGGCGCTCGATCTCGGACGCGCCCCCGACCCGAAGGCGGCCGATCACCGCCTCGGCCAGAAGGGTCTCGCCGGGGGTCGAGGCGCCGAAGGACAGCCCGCGGTCGGCCGCCTCCTGCACGGCGGCCACCACACCGGGATGAGCGTGCCCGAGGAGAGCAGGACCCCACGACGCGACGAGGTCGACGTACTCGCGTCCCGAGACGTCGCGGACGTACGCGCCGCGAGCGCCCACGATCGACAGCGGCGTGCCGCCCACGGAACCGAAGGCACGCACGGGGGAGTTCACACCGCCGGGAATGACCGCACGGGCCCGGGCGGCGGCCTCAACGTTGTCGGTCGGAATGAGGGTCATGCTCATCGTGCCCACCTTTCTGCGGCCTCCACAGCCCAATACGTCAGCACCGCGTCGGCGCCCGCGCGGACGATGCTCTGCAGCGATTCGTCGATGGCGCGATCCCGATCGATCCACCCGTGAGCGGCGGCGGCCTCGATCATCGCGTATTCGCCGCTGACCTGGTACGCCCAGACGGGAACCGGGGAGGATGCCGCGGCATCGGCCAGCACGTCGAGGTACGACATCGCGGGCTTGACCATCACGATGTCCGCGCCTTCGGCGACATCCATGGCCACCTCGAGGGCCCCCTCGCGCCGGTTGCCCGGGTCGAGCTGGTAGGTGCGCCGGTCGCCCTGGAGGGAGGACTGGACGGCCTCACGGAACGGCCCGTAGAACGCCGAGGCGTACTTCGCCGCGTAGGCCAGGAGCGCGACGTCTGCGTACCCCGCCTCGTCGAGAGCCGAGCGGATGACCGCGACCTGGCCGTCCATCATCCCGGACAGACCGAGGAGCTCCGACCCCGCGGCAGCCTGGGCGAGGGCCATGTCGCGGTACCGCTGGAGGGTGGCGTCGTTGTCGACGCGGCCCTGCGCGTCGAGAACCCCGCAGTGACCGTGGTCGGTGAATTCGTCGAGGCACAGGTCGGTCTGCACGACGAGGTCGGAGCCGACCTCGTCAGCGGCGATGCGCGTCGCGACGTTGAGGATCCCGTCGGGATCGGTCGCGCCGGAACCCTCGGCGTCTTTGTGCTCGGGCACACCGAAGAGCATGACGCCGCCGATGCCCGCGGCCGCGGCGCGCTGCAGCTCCTCGCGGAACGAGTCGAGGGAGTGCTGCTGCACGCCCGGCATCGATCCGATCGGGAGAGGCGCGTCGGCGTTCTCGCGGACGAACATCGGCAGCACGAGCTGCGCGGGGTGCAGACGGGTCTCAGCGACCAGCCGTCGCCAGGCGGCGCTCTGCCGCAGCCGGCGGGGGCGGGTGGTCGGGAAGGGCGGAGGGGTGGGGGTCATGCGTGATCCTCTCGGGCCCCGGGGCCGACCGGCGCGAGGTCGGCGGCCCCCTGGGCCAGGAGCTCGTCGGCGACTCTGACGGCCAGCTCTGCGGCGACGTCGGGGTCGTCGGCGTCGGCGGCGTGGGCGCTGGTGAGCTGTGCCGTGCCGTCGGGGCGGTAGATCCGCGCGGTGAGGAACATCAGTCCGTCGTCGAAGAAGGCGTGGGCCCCGATCGGGGCGGCGCAGCCTGCTTCCAGACGAGCGAGCACGCCGCGTTCGGCGTCGACGGCCATCCGCGTCGGACGATGATCCAGCCGCGACACCCGGTTCTCCTCCCCCGCACGGGTCTCGACCGCAAGCGCTCCCTGGGCAGGAGCGGTGGGCCATCGTTCGAGCGGCAGGAACTCCGTCGCGGCATCGGATCGGTCGATCCGGCTGAGCCCCGCCGCGGCGAGGAGGATCGCGTCCAGACGCCGCTCCGGGTCATCCGCTCCCACGCGAGAGAGCCGGGTGTCGATGTTGCCGCGGATGTCGACCAGGTCGAGGTCGGGGCGCCGGGCGGCCAGTTGTGCGCGCCGACGGGGTGAGCCGGTGCCCACACGCGCGCCCTCGGGCAGAGTGTCGAGGGTGAGGCCGTCGCGCGCGCACAGCGCGTCGCGCGCGTCGGCCCGCGTCGGGACGGCGCCGATCGCGAGCCCCTCCTCCGGGGCGGTGGGGAGGTCTTTGTACGAGTGCACGACGACGTCGACCTCGCCCGCCCGCAGGGCCGCGCGCAGCGCGGTGGCGAACACCCCGGCACCGCCGAGCGACGCCAGCGGCGCGCTGGATCGGTCGCCATCGGAGACGATCGGCACGAGCTGCGCACCGAGGGCGGCGGCGACGGTGCCGGCCTGCGCCATCGCCAGCGCGCTGGCGCGGGTTCCCAGGCGCAGGGTCATCGCACCACGTCGGCGATCTCGGCGGGCTGGATCAGACGCCCGGTGAAGAACGGCACCTCTTCGCGCACGTGACGCCGTGCTTCGGTGGCGCGCAAGTAGCGCATGAGGTCGACCAGGTCGATGACGTCGTCGGCCTCGAGAGCCAGCAACCATTCGTAGTCGCCGAGGGCGAAGCTCGCGACGGTGTTGCTCTGCACCTGCGGATAGTCGCGGCCCATCCGGCCGTGCTCGCCGAGCATCGCCCCGCGCTCGGCGGCGGGGAGGAGGTACCACTCGTAGCTGCGCACGAACGGGTAGACCGTCAGCCACTGCTTGGGCGCGAGGCCCCGAGCGAAGGCGGGGCTGTGGTCGCGGCTGAACTCCGCATCGCGATGCACACCGAGGGCGTTCCAGGTCGGGGCGAGCGCCGCGAGCTCGCGCGTGCGCCGAAGGTCGCGCAGCACCGCCTGCAGGTGCTCGGCGGTGTGGCCGACGAGCCAGAGCAGGATGTCGGCGTCGGCCCGCAGCCCCGACACGTCGTAGACGCCGCGGAGAGCGTCACCGGCGGTGGCTGCCGCGTCGACGATGGAGGGCAGACCCTCCGGCACCGGCGTTCCGGGCTCGCGCCGCAGCACCGCCCAGAGGGCGTAGTGCCGGTCGTTCGGGGTCTCAGACGAAGCGGAGGGAGCGGTATCGGTCACCCCTCCATCCTCCCCCGTTCGCCGGACGGCTGGCCACTGGCCCTCTCGACGGTGAGAGATGTGGCCAGCGCCTCGGCGTGACGGACGACGGCGGCAAGCCCCGTGCCCGCCCTCTCCTCGCCGACGGCGAGGGCGGGGTCGCCCGTGCCCGCGCGGCCCCAGCGATCCCACGTGCGCACGGTGTGGTCGAGGAGCGTGTCGACGGGTGCCCCGAGCAGGGTCTGGGCGTCGCGGACGGCCGCGTCGACGGCATCCGAATCGGCGGAGCCGTCGTACGACAGCCGCACCGCCTCTCGCTCGCCGAGGGCCTGTCGGATCCACGGCCACTTCGCGGTGAGGTGGGTGAGGGCCCGCGCCCGCACGTTCTGCGCGGCGGGGCCCACGAGCACACCGGTCCCCCGCGGGGCGCCACGCCACGCGGGCGCTTCGACGACCAGGGTGACGACGGTGATCCGCCGAGTGGGGTCGGGTGCCCGCCGCGGCCGGGCGAGGACCGGGATGCCGCGGAGACGGCGTCCGCCGACCTCGATACCGTCGTCTGCGACGGCGGTCACCGGGGCGCCGGTGATGAGCTCGGCGCCGTGCGCGGCGGCATCGGCCACGAGGGCATCGACGAGGCGGAACACCCCTCCGCGCACCCCGGCGACCTGACTTCCGGCGGGCGAAGTGGACCGGATCGAGGCGATGGCCGCGGCGAGCGAACCGGTGCGGTGGAACTCCTCGCGCAGGCGCGGCGAGGCACTGTCGATGGGCAGGGCGTCGGGGGTGGTCGAATGGACACCCCGCACGACCGGGGCGACGAGGGCATCGACGACACGGTCTCCCATGCGGGTCCGCACGAGCGCACCGAGCGTCTCGGCTTTCGCTCCCTCATCGGGCGGGAGGGTCGCGTCCTGGCGGGCGCGGGCGAGGCCGTCCGCGCCGAGCGCCGGGAGCAGGGACTCGTCGAGGATCGTCGGGATCCCGAGGAGCCCGGCTGCCGGGAGCGGGAAGGCGCGGTCGCTCCGCTCCTGCACCCAGGCGGGTGCACCCGCGGCCGGCGCGACGATGTCGTCGGCGAACCCGAGTTCGGCCAGCAGCGCGAGGACGGTTCCGGGCCCGTCACCGCCGCGGGTGGCGAACGATTCCGCCCCGGCGTCGAGGGCCACGCCCGCGACATCCTGCCTGGCCACCTGCCCGCCGAAGACGCTCTCTGCCTCGAAGAGCCGCACCCGGTGCCCGGCGAGCGCGGCCCGCCTTGCGAAGACCAGGCCCGCGACACCGCCGCCGGCGACGAGGAGGTCAGCGGTCATGGACGAAGGCGACGATGCGCGTGAGGGCGTCGGGGTCGGTCTCGGGAGGAACGCCGTGCCCGAGGTTCAGGATGTGGGCGGGCGCCGCCGAGCCCGCTTCGATGACCTCCTCGACATGGCGCTCGAGCAGTCGCCACGGGGCGTTCAGCAGCGCCGGGTCGATGTTCCCCTGCAGCGGCACGCGCCCGTCGAGACGGCGGTTGGCCTCATCCAGCGGGAGGCGCCAGTCGACGCCGACCACGTCGGCACCGATGCCCGGCAGCAGGTCGAGGACGTCTCCGAGGCCGAGACCGAAGTGGATGCGGGACACGTCGGTGCCCCGGAGCGCGTCGAACGCGCGACGCGAATGCGGCGCCACCCGCTTGTGATAGTCGGCGCGGGAGAGAGACCCCGCCCAGGAGTCGAACAGCTGCGCGACGCTTGCTCCCGACTCGACCTGGGCGCGCAGGAACGCGCCGGTGACGTCGGCGCACCAGTTCAGCAGAGCGGCCCACGCGGGGGGATCGGTGCGCATGAGGGCGCGGGTGCGCAGCTGCTCCTTGGAGGGGCCGCCCTCCACGAGGTAGCTGGCGAGTGTGTACGGCGCTCCCCCGAACCCCACGAGGGGGGTCGAGCCGAGCTCGGCCACGACGATCGCGACAGCCTCGCGGATCGGAGCGAGCGCCTCAGGATCGATCGGGCGCAGGCGCAGGATGTCGGCGGACGAGCGCACCGGCTGATCGATGACCGGACCGCGGCCGGGGACGATGGTCACGTCGATGCCGGCGAGCAGCACGGGAACGACGATGTCGCTGAAGAAGACCGCCGCGTCCACCCCGTGGCGCCGGACCGGCTGCAGGGTGATCTCGGCGGCCAAGTCGGGGGTGAGGCACGCGTCGAGCATCTCCGTGCCGGCGCGCGACGCACGGTACTCCGGAAGAGACCTCCCCGCCTGCCGCATGAACCACACCGGGGGGCGCTCGGGGCGGTCCCCCCGGGCGGCACGCACCAGCGGACTGTCCGTGGTCCGCCCGTCGACCAGGGGGTGCGCGGCGGGAAGGAGGGACGTGGATTCGGGGGATGACACGCCCTCCAGGCTAGACGCGCGCGGCCCCGGGCTCGACGGTTGGGTAGACTTGTCCGGTGCTGTTCTGTGTGACGGCGAATCATCGCAATACGGATTTCGAGGTGCTGGGTCGCATCTCGGCCGTCGCCGAATCCACCGGACGAGCGCTCGTCTCCGAGCACGACTTCGTCCGCGGCGCGGTGGTGCTGTCCACCTGCAACCGCTTCGAGGCGTACCTCGAGGTGGACGAACCGCTGACCGGCGGCGCGGTCGTCGCCCGGGAAGCGGTGCTCGAGGCTCTCGGAGACGCGGCCGGCGAAGACGCGCACGCGCTGCGCGAATCCGCCGTGTCGCTCTGCGGCGACGATGTCGTGCGTCACCTCTTCGCGGTCAGTTCGGGCCTGGAGTCCATGGTCGTCGGCGAAGAGGAGATCAGCGGGCAGGTGCAGCGGGCACTGGTCCAGGCCCGCACCGACGGCACGACCAGCACGCAGCTCGAGCAGGTCTTCCAGCGCGCCACCCACGCCACCCGTGAGATGCGGGCCAAGGCCGATGTCGGCGCCGGCCGTCGCTCACTCGCCCGCCTCGCCCTCGACCTCGTCGACACCCGCGTGACCGACTGGGGCAGCGTCCCGGTCCTCCTCGTCGGCACGGGCAGCTACGCGGCGACCACCATCGCCGCCCTGCGCGCCCGCGGCGCGCGCGACATCGGCGTGTACTCCGCCACCGGCCGTGCCGCACGGTTCGCTGCCCGTTACGGCGTCCGCCCCGAGGCCGATCTGTCCCGCGCGATCGCGCACGCCGAGATCGTCATCACCTGCACCGCCCGCTACGTCGTCACCCCCGACGACATCCCCGACACCGCTCGGCGCATCGTCATCGACCTGGGTCTCCCGCGCAACGTCTCCCCCGAGGTGGGCGACCTTCCCGGCGTCGAGCTGCTCGACCTCGAGCTCCTCGGCCGTCACGCCGCGCTTCCCGAGCTCGGCCCCGGCGCCCACGAGCTGGTCGGCACGGCTGCGGCGACCTTCACCGCAGAGCGGGCCGCCGCCCCCGCGATCGTCGCGGTGCGCCGTCATATCCAAGACGCCCTCGACGACGAGCTGTCGCGACTGCCCGAAGACGCGGAGCAGGCTCGCGCCGCCCTCCGCCATCTCGCCGGAGTCCTCTCCCACCGTCCGTCGGTGCGCGCCCGAGAGGCGGCGGCAGCCGGCGAGTTGGAGGAGTTCGAGCGCGCGCTGGATCTGGTCTTCGGGATCTCGGTCGACCACGGCGCGGCAGAAGCCGGCGGCGCGGCGTCACCGGCCGCCGGCTGACTGACGACACTCCGGGGTCAGTCGACCTCGTCGATGCTGCCGCCCACGCGCCCCTCATCCGCGCGATCGAGCGCGTCGATCGCCGCCATCTGATCGGTGGTCAGCTCGAAGTCGAACAGGTCGAAGTTCTCCTCCAGGCGCGAGCGGCGCACCGACTTCGGGAAGACGATGAAGCCGTGCTGGATGTGCCAGCGCAGCACCGCCTGCGCGGGCGTCTTGCCGTGCGCTGCGGCGGCATCGGCGACGGCCGGCAGCTCGAACAGGTCGTACTTGCCCTGCCCCAGCGGTCCCCACGACTCGATGCGGACGTCGTGCTGGGCGGCCCACCCGGTGATGTCGCGACGCTGGTAGGCCGGATGCAGCTCGATCTGGTTGATCGCCGGGGTCACACCCGTCGCCGCGATGACCTCCTCGAGGTGGCTGACGTGGAAGTTCGACACACCGATCGAGCGGGCCTTGCCGGCGTCACGGATCGCGACCAGCTTCTCCCACGCGTTGACGTAGGTGCCGCGCTTGGGCGCCGGCCAGTGGATGAGATAGAGATCGACCTGCTCGAGACCGAGCTTCGATAGGCTCTCGTCGATCGCCGCGTGCGGCGCGTCGCCGCCCTGCCTGTCGTTCCAGAGCTTCGTGGTGATGAAGAGCTCGTCACGCGGGATGCCCGACTTCGCGATCGCGGCGCCGACACCCTCCTCGTTGCGGTAGATCGCGGCGGTGTCGATGTGGCGGTACCCGATCTCGAGGGCCTCGCTCACCGCCCGCTCGGTGTCCTCCGGCGGGACCAGGAAGACGCCGTAGCCGAGCTGGGGGATCTCGTGTCCATCGTTGAGCTTCAGAGTGGGGATGGTCATTCCCTCAGCCTAGGATCTCCACCCCGGCCGCGGTCGCGTGTTGCGCCATCCCACGCCACCCGCTACCCGGTTCGCCCGCGGTCGTACGATGGAGGGCTATGCCCACGACGCTCCCGGTGATCACCTACCCGCCCGAGCTGCCCGTCAGCGCGGCCCGGGACGAGATCGCCGCCGCCATCCGCGACCACCAGGTGGTGATCGTCGCCGGGGCGACCGGGTCGGGCAAGACCACGCAGCTGCCGAAGATCTGCCTCGAGCTCGGGCGGGAGCGCATCGCACACACCCAACCCCGCCGCATCGCGGCGCGCTCGATCGCCGAGCGCATCGCCGAGGAGCTCGAGGTGCCCCTCGGCGGCACGGTCGGGTACAAGGTCCGCTTCACCGACCAGGTCTCCGACGACACCCGTGTCGCCCTCATGACCGACGGGATCCTCCTCAACGAGATCCACCGCGACCGGCTCCTGCGCCGCTACGACACGATCATCGTGGACGAGGCCCACGAGCGGTCGCTGAACGTCGACTTCCTGATCGGCTACCTCACCCGCATCCTCCCCCTGCGTCCCGACCTCAAGGTCATCATCACCTCGGCCACGATCGACCCGCAGAGCTTCGCCGCCCACTTCGCCGACCGGTCGGGCACCCCGGCCCCGATCATCGAGGTCTCGGGTCGCACGTATCCGGTGGAGATCCGCTACCGCCCGCAGACGGAGGCGGCCGACGATGACATCGACGGACTGCTCGCGGCGCTGCGCGAACTCGATCGCGAGCAGGCCGGCGACGTCCTCGTCTTCCTGCCCGGAGAGGCCGAGATCCGTGACGCGATGGATGCCGTTCGCGGCATGTACGCCAAGGACGCCGCGCCGACCGAGGTCCTCCCCCTCTACGGCCGGCTCACCTCGGCGGAGCAGCATCGGGTGTTCGAGCGGTCGACGACGGCAGGGCTCCGCCGCCGCGTCATCCTCGCGACCAACGTCGCCGAGACGAGTCTGACCGTTCCCGGCATCCGGTACGTGGTCGACACCGGCACGGCGCGCATCTCGCGGTACAGCAACCGCAGCAAGATCCAGCGCCTTCCCATCGAGCCGGTCTCGCAGGCGTCCGCGCAGCAGCGCGCCGGCCGTGCGGGCCGCACCGCGCCGGGTATCGCGATCCGCCTCTACGGCGAAGACGACTTCACCGCGCGCCCGGAGTTCACCGAGCCAGAGATCCTCCGCACGAGCCTTGCCTCCGTGCTCCTGCAGATGCTCAGCCTCGGCTTCGGCGACGTGGCATCCTTCCCCTTCCTCACCCGACCCGACTCGCGTGGGGTGAAGGCGGCGCTCGACCTCCTCACCGAGCTCGGCGCGGTCGACGCCGGCGAGCGGGGTCCCCGCCTCACCGAGGTCGGACGGCGGATCGCGCGACTGCCCATCGACCCGCGCTTCGCGCGCATGCTGGTCGAGGCCGAGCGCACGAAGGTCCTCGGGCCGGTGCTGGCGATCGTCGCCGGCCTCTCCATCCAGGACGTGCGCGAGCGGCCGGAGGAGCGTCGTGAGGAGGCCGACCGCCTGCATGCCCGGTTCACCGATCCGACCAGCGACTTCCTGACCCTCCTGAATCTGTGGAATCACCTCCGCGAGCAGCAGGCGGAGCTCGGCTCGAGCGCCTTCCGGCGCCTCTGCCGCAGCGAGCATCTGAACTACGTCCGCGTTCGGGAATGGTTCGACGTGCACCGGCAGCTGGGTGCGCTGCTGGGCGTGAAGAGAGCGGATGCCACGGCCACGGCCGACCCCGATGACATCCACCGCGCGATCCTCTCGGGCCTGCTCTCGCAGATCGGCGTGCTCGATGAGCGGACCGCGACCCGTACCAGTGACCGCAACCGCGATCGGAAACGCCCGGAGCAGGGGCGCGCGGAGTATCGCGGCGCGCGGGGCACGCGTTTCGCGTTGTTCCCCGGCTCGGGGTTGCGCAAGCGGCGTCCTGCGGCCGTCATGGCCGCCGAACTCGTCGAGACCTCGCGCCTGTTCGCACGCACCGTGGCCGAGATCGACCCGGCGTGGGCGGAGGCCCTCGCCGGCGACCTCGCCCATCGCAGCGTCAGCGAGCCCCACTGGTCCAAGAGCGCCGGGGCCGCGTCGGCGTACGAGAAGATCACGCTGTTCGGGGTGGAGATCATCCCGCGGCGGCGGGTGCAGCTCGCCCGATTCGATCGGCCCCTCGCCCGCGAGCTGTTCCTCCGCCACGCGCTGGTGGAGGGCGATGTCGATCTGTCGCATCTCGACAAGAGGTTGAGTGCCTTCGAGCGCCGCAACGCCGACCTCCGGCGGCGCCTGGAGAAGCTCGAGGAGCGCGAGCGCCGCCGCGACATCCTCGCCGGCGACGAGGCCGTGTACGCCTTCTACGACGCGCGCCTTCCCGTCGACGTCTTCGACGTGCGCTCGTTCGAGCGCTGGTGGAAGGACACCTCGGCCCGCACACCGCGCCTTCTCGACATGACCGAGGCCGATCTCCTCGACGACGCGACACGCGCCGACGAGCGGGACTTCCCCACCCGGTGGCGGCAGGGCGACCAGGTGCTCTCCCTCGCCTACCGGTTCGAGCCCGGGGCTCCCGACGACGGCGTCACCGTCGTCATCCCGCTGCCGCTGCTGGCACAGCTGCGGCCCGACGGCTTCGACTGGCAGGTCCCGGGGCTTCGCCCCGAGCTCATCGCCGCGCTCATCCGCTCCCTCCCCAAGGCCATCCGCCGCCATGTCGTCCCCGCCGCCGACTGGGCGGCGCGCCTGGGTGACGAACTCGACGGCCAGGGCCCTGAGTCCTCCGACGGGCTGCCGGCGACCACACTCGTGGCCGGACTCGCGCGGCTGATCCAGCGCGCCGCGAGCCAGCCCGTCACGACCTCGGACTTCGACCTCGAGCGCATCCCGGGCCACCTCCGGATGTCGTTCCGCGCCGTCGACGACCGCGGGCGGGCGCTCGGCAGCGACCGCGACCTCGAAGCGCTCCAGGACCGCCTTCGCGGACGTGCCCGCTCCTCGGTCGCCCGCACCCTGGAGCGTCCGACCGATCGAGTGGCCGCGGCAACGGCGCCGGCCGGCGCCACGCCCGCTGAACGCACCGGCATCACCACGTGGGACGTCGGCGACCTCGCCGCAGTCGTCGACACCCGCGTCGCCGGCGGGGTGGTGCGCGGCTACCCTGCCCTGGTCGACGAGCGGGACAGCGTGGCACTGCGGATCGAGTCCACTCCGGATGCCGCCGCGACGGCCTTGCGCGCAGGCGTGCGTCGTCTGCTGCTCCTCGCAGTGCCCTCGCCCGCGGCGTACATCCTCGATCACCTCACCGCGGCCGAGAAGCTCGCGCTCGCCGCGAGCCCCTACCCGTCGGCCCGGGCACTCATCGAGGATGCGCGCTCCACCCTCGCCGATGCGGTTCTGGACCGCGTGGCCGGCGCGGAGCCGGTGCGGACGGCCGCGGTCTTCGGCCGTGCCCGCGAGGAGTTCTCCCGCGCGAACGTCGACGAGCTGTTCGCCCTGGTCTCGCTGGCCGCGAAGATCCTCACCGCGGCTCGCGACGTGGAGCGGGCGGTGCGCGGTGTGACGTCCATGGCCCTCCTCGGCGCGCTCGGTGACATCAAGGCGCAGCTCGCGGGCCTCATCTTCCCGGGGTTCCTCTCGCGCACCGGCGCAGCACGGCTGACGCACCTCCCCCGCTATCTCCGCGCCGCCGCCGAGCGGGCGCACACCCTCGTCGACAACCCCGGCCGCGACCGTCAGCGGATGACGGAGTTCGAACGGGCCGCCGCGATGTTCGCCGAGGCGGGCGGGATCATCCCTCTTCCGGCGGAAGCGCCGCCTGCCCTCGTGCGCGCACGGTGGCTGCTCGAGGAGTATCGCGTGAGTCTCTTCGCCCAGCCCCTCGGCACCGCCGAACCGGTCTCGCTGCAGCGGATCCAGAAGGCGCTGCGGGAATAGCATCCACGCCCCGGGGCGTTCGTCAATCCGATCGACCACAAGCTGCGCTCAGGCCTCCGACCCTCGGCGCCGATCGCCGAGCCCCGGCGCATCGGGACCGACGGCGCCGGAGTGATCACGGCCGTCGGCCCCGACGTGGACGGCTTCCGCGTGGGCGACCCTGTCGTCGTGTTCGGCGCGACGGGGGCCTATGCCACCGACATCGCCGTCCCCGTCCGGTCGGCGCAGCCCCGGCCGGCATCCGTGACGGCGGCCGAGGGTGCGGCCCTGGGCATCCCCGTGGCGACGGCGTATCAAGCGCTGCGCTCGCTCGGTGTCCGCGACGGTGACACCCTTCTCGTCCACGCGGGATCCGGCGCCGTCGGTCAAGCGGCCATTCAGCTCGCGACCCTGTGGGGCGCGCGGGTCATCGCCACCTCCTCGCCGGAGCGCTTCGATCGCGTCCACGATCTCGGGGCTGAACCGATCGCTTACGGCGAGGGCCTCACCGACCGCGTCCGTGCGGCCGCCCCCGGGGGCATCACCGTCGCCCTCGACGCAGCGGGCACCGACGAGGCGATCGAGACCTCCCTCGCCCTCGCCCCCGCGGCGCGCATCGCCACACTCGTCCGGGGTCGCGATGCCGCCGGCTACGGCATCCGGGCCTTCTCCGGCGGCGCGCCCACCCCGCTCACCGCGCAGCAGCGGGCATGGCGCGCCGAGGCGATACCGGTGGCGCTCGCGCTCCTGGCCGGCGGAGCCTTCTCCGTCGAGCTCGGACCCTCCTTCGCGCTCGGGGACGCCGCTGCCGCGCACCGCGCCGTCGAGCAGGGCGCCGCGGGCAAGGTCATCCTGCTTCCGTGACGCCACCGCCCACCCCGGTACGCTCGAACGCATGACTGGACTTCGCTGGGGGATCCTCGCCACGGGGGGCATCGCGCATGCCTTCGCCACCGATCTGCGCACCGCCGAGCGCGACATCGTCGCCGTCGGGTCGCGGCGTCAGGAGGCGTCGCGATCGTTCGCCGCCGAGTTCGGCATCCCGCACGCGCACGCCTCCTACGAAGCGCTCGTCGCCGACCCCGATGTCGACATCCTCTACATCGCCACCCCCCACCCCTTCCACGCCGAGAACGCGATCCTCGCGCTCGAGCACGGCAAGCACGTCCTGGTCGAGAAGCCCTTCACCCTCAACGCCGCCGAGGCCGCATCGATCCGCGACGCGGCCCGAGCGCACGGGCTCCTGGCGATGGAAGCGATGTGGACGCGGTACCTCCCCCATATGATCCGCATCCGCGAGATCCTCGCCGCCGGCACGCTGGGCGAGATCCGCGCCGTCTTCGCCGACCACACCCAGAAGATCTCCGCCGACCCCTCGCACCGGCTGAACGCTCTCGACCTGGGTGGCGGCGCGCTGCTCGACCTCGGGATCTATCCCATCTCGTTCTTCTGGGACATCCTCGGCGCGCCGGCTTCGGTCACCGCACGGGCGCGACTGGCCGACACCGGCGCCGACGCCGACGTGTCGACGATCTTCACCCACGCCTCCGGCGCCATCTCGACGTCGATCACCTCGTCGCGTTCGGCCGGCCCCAACACCGCCCACATCATCGGGACCGAGGCTCGCATCGACATCGATCGCACCTGGTACACCCCCACGAGTTTCCGCGTCATCGGTCCCGACGGCACCGTGATCGAGGACTACGTCAGCGACATCGCCGGCCGCGGGATGCAGTTCCAGGCGCTGGCGGCCGAGGAGATCATCGCGCGCGGCGAGACCGACAGTCCCCTGCTCGGGATCGACGAGACCGTGGCGATCATGGGCACCCTCGACGACATCCGCACCCAGATCGGCGTGCGCTACCCCGGGGAGAAGTGATGGCCGATCAGAACGGCCGCGTCGCGGTCTATCTCGATTTCGACAACATCGTCATGTCCTGGTACGACCGGGTGCACGGGCGGAACTCCTACGCCCGTGACCGTCAGCGCATCGTCGCCGGCGACGGCGATGCCGAGATCACCGAGCGGCTGGCCGCGGCCATGATCGACGTCGGCGCGATCATCGACTACGCGGCGACCTTCGGCACCCTCGTCCTCACGCGCGCCTACGCCGACTGGTCGTCTCCGGTCAACGCGGTGTACCGTTCCCAGCTCGTCGCCCGCGCCGTCGACCTCGTTCAGCTCTTCCCGGCGGCGGCGTACGCCAAGAACGGCGCCGACATCCGCCTGGCGGTCGACGCGGTCGAGGACATGTTCCGCCTCGACGACCTCACTCACGTCGTCATCGTGGCGGGCGACTCCGACTACGTCCCGTTGGCTCAGCGATGCAAACGACTCGGACGCTTCGTCGTCGGCATCGGGGTGGCCGGGTCCACCGCCAAGTCCCTCGCCGCCGCGTGCGACCAATTCCATGCCTACGACGCCCTCCCGGGAATCCCCGCCCCGGCGGTGACCGAGAAGCCGGAAACCGCCCGCAGCCGGTCGCGGAAGAAGACCGTCGACCCCGGCGCCGAGCTCCTCCAGCGGGCGCTGCGGCTGGAGAGCGACCGCGAGGGCGAGGACTGGCAGCACGCGTCGGCGGTGAAGAGCCTCATCAAGCGTCTGGACCCGTCCTTCAGCGAGAAGGCCTACGGATTCCGCAGCTTCTCGGAGTTCGTCAAGGCCCACGCCGACGTCGCCGAGGTCGACGAGTCGGGCCACATCGTGCTCGTCCGCCTCGCGGGCGAGAAGACCTGACCCGCTACAGTGTGCATGTGATCCGCCGAGAGACGCCGCCGGGCTCGCAGTCGTCACTGCGTGAAGCCAACCGCGCGCGCCTGCTCGAGACGCTGAAGAGGCACGGGCGGATGACGCAGGTCGAGCTGGCCGGTATCACCGGGCTGTCCCCGGCGACGGTGTCGAACATCGTCAAGGAGCTCGTCGCGTCCGGGGTGCTGCACACCTCGATCACCTCGCGCAGCGGTCGCCGGGCGACCCTGGTCTCCCTCGCGCGCCAGTTGGGTCTGGTCGCCGGAGCGCACTTCAGCTCGCGTCAGCTGCACATCGCCATCTCGGATGTCACCCGCACCGTCGTGAGCCAGAGCTCGCTCCCCCTTCCCCTCGATCACCGGCACGATGCCGAGCTCGACCGTCTCGCGCTGCTCCTGGGCGACATGATGGATTCCCTCGGCGGTGCCGTCGACGATCTCCTTGCCGTGGGGCTCGCCCTTCCCGCCCCGATCGACCCGCGGACCGGCATGGTGAGCGCCGCCGGAATCCTCCGCGGCTGGGAGAACGTCGATATCGCGACATCCCTGACCGCCCGCATCCAGCGTCCGGTCCTCGTCGACAGCGAGGCCAATCTGGGGGCACTCGCCGAGGCCCGCGAAGGCGTGTCGAGGGACGTCGCGTCGTCGGTGTACCTCCGTGTGGGACACACGATCAGCGCGGGGATGGTCGTCGGCGGAGAGCTCTTCCGCGGTGTCAACGGCAAGGCCGGCCAGATCGGCCACGTCACGATCGACGAGAACGGGCCGATCTGCCGCTGCAGCAACCGCGGATGTCTCGAGACCTACGCCGGCGGGCCGGCCCTCCTCTCCCTCTTCCCGCCCGGGGAGGGGATGCGACGTCTCAGCGACCTCATCCAGGCCGCGGAGTCCGGCGACGGGAGCGCACGACGGGTGATCGCCGACGCCGGTCGGCACATCGGCATCGCTGCGGCGAGCCTGTGCAACCTCCTCGATCCCGGGCTGATCGTCGTCGGCGGCGAACTCGCCGAGGCCGGCGAGACCCTCATGGCACCGATGCGCCACTCGCTCGAGCGCACGGCGCTGGCCGCGGGCAACGGCCTGCCCGAGATCGTCGCGAGCTCGTTCGGAGAATGGACCGAGACCCGGGGAGCCATCGCGGCCGCGCTCGACGCCGTCGCCTTCGATCATGTGGCGGTCGACAGCGGAGTCGATCGCGCCACCGCGTGAGCGGCCGATGACCTCCGCTCTCCGCCGCGCCGCCGCGGCCCTCCTCGCGACGATGGTCGTGCTGGGATCAGCGGGCTGCGCGTCGCCGACGGAGGGCGAGGAGGGGACGATCGCGCTCCTGCTTCCCGACGCCAAGACCGCCCGATACGAGACCTTCGACCGCCCGTACTTCGAACAGCGTGTGGAAGAGCTCGGTGACTTCCGAGTGCTGTACTCCAATGCCGACCAGGATGCCGCCAAGCAGCAGCAGCAGGCGGAGGCCGCGCTCACCGGGGGCGCCGGGGTTCTGGTGCTCGACCCGGTCGACGCCAACGCCGCCGTCACGATCGTGCGGGAGGCCAATGCGCAGGGGGTTCCGGTGATCTCCTACGACCGACTCGTCGCGGGGGGCGATCTGGCTTACTATGTCTCGTTCGACAACGAGAAGGTGGGCCAGCTCCAGGCGGCCGCGCTCACCGAGGCCCTGGCCGGCGTTGAACCCGAGACGGAGCAGAGAGGCATCCTGATGGTGAACGGCTCGCCGACCGACAGCAATGCCGCGCTGTTCAAGTCCGGCGCCCTGGAGGTCATCGATGACGCCGGGCTGACCGTGCTGTCGTCCTTCGACACACCCGAATGGAGCCCCGATCTCGCGCAGGAGTGGGTCGCCGGGCAGCTCGCCCAGTTCGGTGATCGCATCGCCGCGGTCTATGCGGCCAACGACGCCACCGCCGGGGGCGCGGTGGCGGCGCTGCGCGCCGGCAACGTCACGCCGTTCCCGATCGTGACCGGCCAGGATGCCGAGCTGACCGCCATTCAGCGGATCCTCACCGGCGATCAGTTCATGACGGTGTACAAGGCCATCCGCCCCCAGGCCGAGCGCGCCGCCGATGTGGCGGTCGCGCTGCTGCGCGGCGAGGAGGTCAGTGCACCTCTGGAGATCGAAGGGACGCCGACGACGCTCCTCGACCCGGTCGCGGTGACGGTCGACAACATCGCCGACACCGTGGTCGCCGACGGGTTCTGGACGATCGACGACATCTGCACCGCCGAGTACGCCGCAGCCTGCGAGCAGGCGGGACTGCGATGACCGGCGGCATGACGGCGCCCAAGCCCCGCCCCCGGGAGCGCGTGCTGACGATGCACGGCATCGGCAAGCGGTTCGGCGCCGTGCGCGCCCTCAGCGATGTGGACTTCTGGGTCGACGAGGGCGAGGTCGTCGCCCTCGTCGGCGACAACGGCGCCGGCAAGTCGACGCTGGTGAAGATCCTCGCCGGCGTGTACACCGCCGACGCCGGTGTGATCGAGTTCGACGGCGCACCCGTGCGCCTCAGCAGCCCCGCCGACGCGCAGGAGCTGGGAATCGCCACGATCTTCCAGGACCTCGCCCTGTGCGACAACCTCGATGTCGTCGCCAACCTGTGGCTCGGTCGAGAACTCGTCTCGGGACGACGCCTGAACGAGGTCGAGATGGAGCAGCGCACCTGGACGCTGCTGCGCGAGCTCGCCGCGAAGCTCCCCTCGGTGCGGGTGCCGGTCGCCTCGCTGTCGGGTGGTCAGCGCCAGACCGTCGCGATCGCCCGATCGCTGATCGGCGACCCGCGCGTGGTGATCCTCGACGAGCCGACGGCGGCACTCGGTGTGGCGCAGACCGCCGAAGTGCTGAACCTCATCGAGCGGCTGCGCGAACGCGGGCACGGCGTCATCCTGATCAGCCACAACATGGCCGACGTGATGGCCGTCGCCGACCGCGCGGTCGTCTTGCGCCTCGGCCGGAACAACGGCGAGTACGACGTCGCCGACATCACGACCGAGACCCTCATCGCCGCCATCACCGGGGCCACCGCCGACGCGCCGGCGCCCCCCGCGCCGGCGCCCGAGCAGGCGACGCCCGGTCGCATCATCCCCCTCCCCACCGACCGCCCCCGCCGACGTCCGCGCACGCAGGACCTCGACGGATGACCGCCGCCGACACGTTCTCGCGCGTCGCCGCTCGCGTTCGGGAGGGCGACCTGGGTGCACTCCCCGTCATCGTCGGGGTGGTCGTCATCTGGTCGGTGTTCCAGTCGCTGAATCCGTCGTTCCTCTCGAGCCAGAACCTCGTCAACCTCACGATGCAGTGCGCCGCCATCGGCACCATCGCGCTGGGAGTGGTGCTCGTCCTGCTCGTCGGTGAGATCGATCTCTCCGTCGGGTCGGTCTCCGGACTGGCCGCCGCGATCCTCGCCGTGACGTTCGTGCAGATGCAGTGGGATCTGATCCTCGCGATCGTCGCCGCCGTCGCTGCGGGGGCGGCGATCGGCGCCGGGTACGGACTGCTGCTGACCCGGTTCGCCCTGCCGAGCTTCGTCATCACCCTGGCGGGACTCCTGGGGTTCCTCGGCCTGCAGCTGTGGGTGCTCGGCGAGACCGGATCGATCAACCTGCCCTTCGACTCGTGGCTGGTGGTCTTCGCGCAGCAGCTGTTCCTTCCCGCCTGGCTCTCCTACGTGCTCGTCGGCCTCGCCGTCGCCGGCTACGCTCTCTCGCGCGTCCGCCGCGCCCAGCGGCGCGTGCAGGCGAACCTCGACAGCCAGAGCTACCGCGAGATCGCCGTGCGGACGATCATCCTCGGTGTCTTCCTCGCCGGTGCAACCTGGTACCTCAACCTCTCGCGCGGCGTCGGGGTGATGTTCCTGTTCTTCCTCGCCCTGGTCGTCGTCATCGACATCGTGCTGCAGCAGACGCGATGGGGCCGCGCGGTGTACGCCGTCGGCGGGTCGAAGGAGGCCGCGCGGCGCGCGGGGATCCGCGTCGGACGCATCTACGTCACGGTGTTCGCCCTGTGCTCCAGTCTCGCCGCCATCGGCGGCATCCTCGCTGCGGCCCGGCTCGCCGCGGTGAGCCAGAGTTCCGGCGGCGGGGACACGAACCTGAATGCGATCGCCGCCGCGGTCATCGGCGGGGCGAGCCTGTTCGGCGGACGCGGCACCGCGTATTCCGCACTCCTCGGCATCATCGTGATCCAGTCGATCTCCTCGGGCTTGACGCTGTTGACCCTGGACTCGTCGGTGCACTACATGATCACCGGCCTCGTACTCGTCATCGCCGTGATCATCGACTCCCTCTCACGACGGACCCGGGAGGCCACCGGCCGGTAACTGCCTTCAGGGACCGAACGCATGAGCGCCGTTGCGAAAGCGTTACGTTCACTACTTGACGCCAAGGGTGGCCACTCGGGATGATCAGTCTCGTGAGCGGCCCAATGGGGGCGTCGCGCTCACCATTCGACGATGAAAGGTGAACAATGAAGAAATCCTTCCTTTCGGCCGCGGCGGTGGCCGGCGCAGCCGTGATGCTGCTGGCGGGCTGTTCCAGCTCGACCGGCGGCGACAGCGGCGGTGGCGGTGGCGAGACCGGCGGCGGTGACGCCGCGGGCCGGGCCTGCGTCATCCTCCCCGACGCGGCATCCTCGCCCCGCTGGGAGAACTTCGACCGCAAGTACCTGCAGGAGGGCCTGGAGGCAGCCGGCTTCGAGGTCGACATCCAGAACGCGCAGGGCAACACCAACACCTACTCGACGATCGCCGACCAGCAGCTCACCCAGGGCTGCGGTGTCATGCTGCTCGTGGATTACCAGGGTGCGGCTGAGGCCGTCGCTGCGAACGCCACGGCTGAGGGCATCCCGGTGATCGCGTACGACCGTCCCTTCGAGGGCGCCGACTACTACGTCTCGTTCGACAACATGGAGGTCGGGCGTCTGCAGGGCCAGACGGTGCTCGACGGCCTCGAAGCCGCCGGCAAGGACCCCGCCACCGCGACCGTCGTCTACATGGGCGGAGACCCCACCGACGGCAATGCCGCGATGTTCAAGTCCGGCGCCGTGGAGGTCATGGAGGCCGCCGGCATCACCCCGGCTGCCGAGCCCCCGGGGGTCTGGGACCAGGCTGAGTCGCAGACCAACTTCGAGCAGGCCCTCACCTCGCTCGGCGGTCAGGTCGACGGCGTCTGGGCGGCCAACGACACCAACGCCGCCGGCGTCATCAAGGTGCTGCAGGACAACAACCTCGAAGGTGTCGCCGTCTCCGGTCAGGACGCCAACGTCGCGGGCCTGCAGAACATCCTCCTCGGCTGGCAGACCGCCACGGTCTACAAGCCGGTGAAGGATGAGGCCGACGCGGCCGTCGAGCTCGCCGTGGCGCTGCTCAACGGCGAAGAGGTCACCGCCGAGGCCGAGCTCGAAGACGGCACGCCCTACATCCAGGTCACGCCGGTCCTCGTCGGTCCGAACGAAGTCAAGGACGTCATCGCCGCCGGCGACGCCTCCTACGACGACGTCTGCACCCCCGACGTGATGGCCGCGTGCGAGGAGTTCGGCGTCACCGAGTGATGCCCCGCGCGTGACAACGCGCCGAACCGGGGGCGCCACGGCACCGCGCCGTGGCGCCCCCGCCGCGCCCCTCCACCCGGTCGCAAGGAAGCGAGCATGACAGACACCATCCACACCCCCACCGCCCTGGAACCCATCATCGAACTCGTCGGGGTCAAGAAGTCCTTCGGCCCCGTCAGCGTCCTCAAGGGCGTGAATCTCAAGGTCTACCCCGGCAAGGTGACCGCTCTGGTCGGCGACAACGGCGCCGGCAAGTCCACCCTCATCAAGGGGCTCGCCGGTGTGCAGCCCTATGACGAGGGCGAGGTCCTCATCGACGGCCAGCATCGCGATCTCGTCGCCCCGCGGGACGCTTCGGGCCTCGGCATCGAAGTCGTCTACCAAGACCTCGCGCTGTGCGACAACCTCGACATCGTCCAGAACATGTTCCTCGGGCGCGAGGAGCTCACCTTCGGCATGTTCGACGAGGGGCGGATGGAGAAGGACGCCTCCGACACCCTGCGCTCCCTGTCGGTGCGCACCGTCAAATCCGTGCGCCAGAAGGTCTCTTCCCTGTCCGGTGGGCAGCGGCAGACCGTGGCCATCGCTCGTGCGGTCCTGAAGAAGGCCCGCGTGGTCATCCTCGACGAGCCGACGGCAGCGCTCGGGGTCGCCCAGACCGAACAGGTGCTGAATCTCGTTCAGCGCCTCGCACAGCAGGGTGTCGCCGTCATCCTCATCAGCCACAACCTGGCCGATGTGTTCGCGGTCGCCGACGACATCGCCGTGCTCTACCTCGGTCAGATGGTGGCGCAGATCCCCACCGGTGAGACCACGCGTGACGACGTGGTCGGCTATATCACCGGTACCAAGACCAACGGGGTCGAGATCATCGACACCACCACCCTCAGCACGGGAGGAGCCGAATGAGCAGCAACGCGACCCGAACCGAGGCTGCACCCGACCCGGTGACCAGCGATCTGATCGGCAGCGGCGTCGAGGGCGGCCTGATGGACCAGGTGAGAGCCTGGCTCCAGCGCGTCCGCGGCGGCGACATGGGCGCGCTTCCCGCGATCGGCGGCCTCGTCGTCCTCGGCATCCTCTTCAGCGCACTCAGCCCCTTCTTCCTCACCGAGCGCAACTTCGCCAATCTCCTCAACCAGGCCGCAACCCTGGTGGTCCTCGGCATGGCGCTCGTCTTCGTGCTGCTGCTCGGCGAGATCGACCTGTCGGCCGGTGTGACCGGCGGCGTCGGCATGGCGCTGTTCGTCGTGCTCACGGCCCAGTTCGGCATTCCCTGGCCGCTGGCGCTCCTCATCGGATTCGCCTTCGGCTTCCTCACGGGCGCGTTCATCGGATTCTTCGTCGCGAGGGTGGGCATACCCTCGTTCGTGGTGACGCTGGGTCTGTTCCTGGGATTCCAGGGTCTCGCCCTGACGGTCATCGGACCCGGCGGCCTCTACCGCGTCGAAGTCCCCGAACTCCTCGCCCTGCAGAACGGCAACCTGCCGGTGTGGGGAGGCTGGGTGATGCTGCTGGTCATGCTCCTCATCTCCGCCGCGACGAGCTTCTGGGACCGCAATCGGCGCACCCGGGCGGGCGTGCCCAACCGGGCGCTGTCGCTGGTGTGGATCAAGCTCGCCGCCATCGCCGTCATCGGCGGGGTCGTGGTGTACGTCCTCAACCAGAACCGCGGCCAGTCGGTCGTGGCGGTCGAGGGCGTGCCGATCATCGTCCCCGTCGTGCTGACGATCCTGTGGATCGGGACGCTGGTGCTCGACCGCACGAAGTTCGGCCGCTACATCTACGCCATCGGCGGCAACGCCGAGGCGGCACGTCGCTCGGGCGTGAAGGTGCGCTGGGTCAAGTGGTGGGCCTTCGTCATCTGCTCGAGTCTCGCCGTGGCCTCGGCCCTTCTCGCGGTGACCCGTGTCGGCTCGGTGGACGCTACGGTCGGTCGAGACATCGTGCTGAGCGGCGTCGCGGCGGCGGTCGTGGGTGGCGTCAGCCTCTTCGGCGGACGCGGGCGCCTGGTCCACGCGGCCATCGGTGCGCTCGTCATCGCCGTCATCACGAACGGCCTGGGGCTGCTGAACCTGCCCGCCGGCGTCAACCTGCTCGTCACCGGCGGTGTGCTGATCCTCGCCGCCACGGTCGATGCGCTCTCGCGCCTCCGGTCGGGAGGCATACGGATCTGACTGCGGGGTGAGTGCGCCCCGGCACGCGTCCGGGCGCACTCACCCCTTCGTCAGCACCTCCGACACCCACGCGGGCACCACCTGCGACGCGGGCCCGGCGCGGACCTCGTCGAAGGGAACAGCCGCGTCGCTCGGCACGAGGTTGAGCTCCACGGTGCGGGCACCCAGCGCCGAGGCGAAGGCCACGTATCCCGCGGCCGGGTAGACACTCCCCGAGGTCCCGATCGACACGAACACGTCCGCGGTGACGAGCGCCCGCTCGATCCGGTCGAGCTCGTAGGGCATCTCGCCGAACCACACGACGTCGGGGCGAAGCGCAGACGCTCCGCACGCCGGACACGCCGGTCGGCCCTCGAGGTCGTCGACGATGACCGACACCTCCCCGCACGCAGTGCACAACGCGTTCGCGAGGGTGCCGTGCATGTGCACCAGCCGCCTTGTGCCGGCGCGCTCGTGCAGGTCGTCGACGTTCTGCGTGACGACGAGCAGGTCATCGCCGATCGCCGCCTCCAGCTCGGTCAGGGCGCGATGGCCCGCATGAGGCAGAGCGGATGCCACGGCCCGCCGACGCGCGTCATAGAAGCGCAGCACGGTGTCGGGATCGCGCTCGAACCCCTCCGGCGTCGCGACGTCCTCCACCCGGTGCCCCTCCCACAGTCCGTCGGCATCGCGGAAGGTCGGCACACCGCTCTCGGCGGAGATCCCCGCACCGGTGAGGACGACGACGCGCACGGTCAGCCCCGCAGAAGCGAGCGCAGCGCGTCGATGGTGTCGGCCTCCGCCGCGGACTTGTCGGGTCGATACCCCTTGACCCGTGCGAAGCGGAGCGCGACGCCGCCGGGATAGCGCGTCGAACGCTGCACACCGTCGATGGCGATCTCGACGACCGTTTCGGGTCGGACGTGGACGGCGTGCGGGCTCCGGGAGGTCGCGATCGTCGGGAAGTGGGCGGTCTGCCAGGCCAGGAGCCTGTCGGTCAGGCCTTTGAAGGTCTTCCCGACCATCACGAACCCGCCGGGCGGCCCGAACGCACCGTCGGGGTCGCGAGCACCCAGGTGCAGGTTCGAGAGCAACCCGGTCCGTCTCCCCGATCCCTCCTCCACGGCGAGGACGACCAGGTCGAAGGTGAGCACGGGCTTGACCTTGAGCCAGCTCTTCCCTCGACGGCCCGCCTGGTAGGCGGAGTCGATGGCTTTGACCATCACGCCCTCGTGCCCGGCGGCGAGGGCGGCGCGGGCGGTCTCTTCCGCGACTTCGGGATCAGCCGTGCGCACCGCGGGAATGCGCCACTCCCCTGCCACGCGATCCAGTTCTTCCTGTCGCACGTGCAAGGGCTGATCGATCAGGTCGCGGCCGTCGAGGTGCAGCAGGTCGAAGAACCACGGGCGCAGCGCCACCGCGGTGGCAGCCTCGGATCCGAACCGCGACATCGTCTCCTGGAAGGCCCGGGGGGCGCCGTCCTCATCGAGGGCGAGGGTCTCCCCGTCGAAGATCGCCGCGCTCACCGGCAGTGCCCGGACGGCCTCGACGATCTCGGGGAGGCGATGGGTCACATCGGCCAGGGTGCGGGTGAAGACGCGAATGTCGTCGCCGTGACGATGCACCTGGATGCGGGCGCCGTCCAGCTTGTACTCCACCGATGAGTCCCCGGTCGCCGACACCGCCTCGCCCGCGCTGGCCGCCGTCGCCGCGAGCATCGGCAGGACGGCGCGGCCGACGATGAGCCCGACCTCGTCGAGCGCGTCGGCGCCGCCGAAGAGGGCCACCGACGCCGCCTCGCCGAGGTCTCCCGACAACATGGCCGCCCGACGCACGGATGCGAGCGGACGATCGGCTGCGAGGGCGACCGCGTCGAGGAGCACGCCCTCGAGGGCCCCCGTGCGGAGCTCGCCGAGGATGACGCGGGTCAGGAAGTCCCACTCCCTCGCCGTCGCGGCCTGCGCGAGGGCATCGAGCTCTGCCTGCCGCCGTGCCGCAGAGCCTGTTCCGGCGGCGACGGCCAGGCGCTCGAAGGCCGCGTCGACGTCGAGGACGGACAGCGTGGCGTGGGGCGCGTGCTCACGCTCGGCGGAGAGCGTGCGCCACCCGACACCCAGCCGACCCTGTCGAGGCTTCGCCAACAGCAGCCCCACGGTGATCGAGACCTCCTGCGGCTCGAGGCCGCGAAGCGTCTCGGCGAGCACCACCACCTTCGCCTTCCTCGACGCCGTCTGCGAGACGACCTCGGTGGCCTCGACCACCTCTCTCAGGAGCATGGGCGCGATTCTGCCACGGGGGTGCGACACCGGTCAGCGGGCACGGATCTCCGCCGCCCGTTCGATGAACCGCGCAGCCGCGACGCTGTCGCCCGGATCTGTCAGCATCATCCGCAGCACCACCTCGTCGACGGCGTCGAGGTAGTCCGGCAGCCGCAGCGCGGCGGTGTCGGGAGTGAGGACGGTGTCGGAGGGCGCCAGACCCAGTCGCGCGAAGTTCGCCGCGTAGGCGGGATATTCGGCGTAGGCGTCGCGCTCCGCCTCCAGCCGCGGCAGCGCGTCGACGTCGAGGGCGGCGCGGACATACAGCGCCGCGTGCGCGCCGTCCTGGGCGCGGTGCGCCTCGGCCGCCTGTGCGGCCGCGAGTGCGGGACTCAGCCAGCTGAGGAGCACGCCGTCCCCCGTCGTCGCGCCCAGGTCGCGCATCCGCGGTCCGAGGGCGCCGACGACGATGCGCGCGCCGGTCCCCTCCCGCAGCCGGATGATCGCGGTGCGGACCGCATCGAGGGCGCCGCGTCGGAGGCCCCCGGACCCGATTCCCAGGGTGAGACGCGCGGCGGGGAGTTCGAGCGCCCTCACCTGCCCGGCGATCTCCTCTCCCGGACGCCGGTCCACCGGGATGACGCCGGTGGCGAGCCCCAGGGTGTCGGTGACCTCGGCGACGGCGGCGAGCACCTCGAGTGCGTCGTGACCCGGGGTGTCATTCACCCACAGGGTGGTGAACCCGGCTCGTTCGACGACCGGGGCGATCGTGCGAGCGAACGCGGGCCCGACGGCGGCGGCGATTCCGATGGAGCATGCCATGTCCTCAGCATGCCCCATCGGAACCAGCGTCAGGCTGCAGCGGCGACCGTCGCTCCGGCGGCGACCCGCAGCATCCCGTCGGCGGCGTCGAGCCTCACCGCTCCGCCGTCGCTGAGCGCTCCCGACACGAACAGGTCGGCGATGCGGTCGTCGACCTCGCGTTGGATGAGCCGGCGCAGGGGACGCGCCCCGTACTCGGGCTCGTAGCCGTTCTCGGCGAGCCATGCGATCGCCGAGTCATCGATCTCGAGCGACACCTCGCGGGCGCTCAGCCGTGCACGGGTCGCCCCGAGCATGAGTCCGACGATCTGCTCCAGCTGCTCCTTCTCGAGCTTGCGGAAGAGCACGATCTCGTCGATGCGGTTGAGGAACTCCGGTCGCATGGCGTCGCGCAGACGCCCCATCACACGGTCGCGGAGATCCTTGTCCGAGCCGAAACCGGTGGCTCCGCCGCCGTCGGCGATGAAGCCGATGGCACCCGAGCGCGAGGCGAGGAATTCGCTCCCGATGTTCGAGGTCATCACGACCACGGTGTTGCGGAAGTCGACCGTTCGTCCCTGACCGTCGGTGAGGCGGCCATCGTCGAGCACCTGCAGCAGCAGGTTGAACACGTCGGGGTGGGCCTTCTCGATCTCGTCGAAGAGCACGATCGAGTACGGGTTGCGCCGCACGCGCTCGGTGAGCTGCCCCGCCTCGTCGTATCCGACGTATCCGGGAGGGGCACCGACCAGGCGCGACACCGTGTGCCGCTCGCCGAATTCGCTCATGTCGAAGCGGATGACGGCGCCGTCGTCATCGAACAGGGAGGCCGCCAGGGCCTTCGCCAGCTCGGTCTTGCCCACCCCTGTCGGGCCGAGGAAGAGGAACGAACCGACGGGACGGCGGCTGTCCCCCATTCCGGTGCGGCTCCGCCGCACCGCCTTGGCGACGGCGGTCACCGCGTCATCCTGTCCGATCACCCGCGCGTGCAGCTCGCTCTCCAGCACCGCCAGGCGCTCACGCTCGGTCTCGGTCAGACGCTGAGCGGGGATGCCCGTGGCGCGGCTGATCACCGCGGCGATCTCGGGTTCGTCCACCACCGCCGCACCCGCCTTCGCGCCGGCCTCGGTCGCCACACGCAGGCGCTCCTGCACCGCGGCGATCTCGTCGCGGATCTGAGACGCCTCCTCGTAGCGCTCCGCGGTGACCGCGGCATTCTTGTCGGCCTCGAGCGTGGCGAGACGCTCCAGGAGCTCCCGGGTGTCGACCTTCGACCCCAGGCGCAGCCGGAGCCGTGCCCCTGCCTGGTCGATGAGATCGATCGCCTTGTCGGGAAGAACCCGGTCGGTGAGATACCGGTCGCTGAGTTCGACGGCGGCACGCAGTGCGTCGTCGGTGTAGGTGACCCCGTGGTGCTCCTCATAGGCGCCACGGAGGCCGCGGAGGATCTCGACGGCATCGATGAGCGACGGCTCGCCCACCCTCACCGGCTGGAAACGGCGCTCCAGGGCGGGGTCCTTCTCGATCGTGCGGTACTCCTTCAGCGTCGTCGCACCCACGAGATGAAGGTCGCCGCGCGCGAGCCGGGGCTTCAGGATGTTGCCGGCGTCCATCGCACCCTCGCCGCCGCCCCCGGCGCCCACGACGGTGTGCACCTCGTCGATGAAGACGATGAGCTGGTTCGAGCGCGCGGCGATCTCGTCCATCGTGTGGGTGAGGCGCTCCTCGAAGTCGCCCCGGTAGCGCGTGCCGGCGAGCATCGCGGGCAGGTCGAGGGCGATCACGCGCTTGTCGCGCAGCTGCTCGGGAACGTCGCCCGCCACGATCGCCTGGGCCAGGCCCTCGACGATCGCGGTCTTGCCGACGCCGGCCTCGCCGACGAGCACGGGGTTGTTCTTCGTGCGGCGGCTGAGGATCTCGATCGTCTGCTCGATCTCGTCTTCGCGCCCGATCACCGGGTCGAGCAGTCCGTCGCGGGCACGGGCCGTGAGGTCGGTGCCGAAACGGTCGAGCATGGGGGAATCGGATGCCGCGGCGTCCGCTCTCTCTTCGGCGCTCGTTCCGCCGGGGGTGACCGTCTCGCGCACGCTCTGGGTGAGCGCCTCGGCGGTGACGCCCGCCTGGGCGAGGATCTGCCCGGCCGGTGTGTCCTGCGCGAGGACGAGGGCGAAGAACAGGTGCTCGGGGTCGACGTAGGTCGAGCCTGAGGAGCGTGCGACCTGGAAGGCGTGGAAGAGGGCGCGCTGCACCGACGGAGTGATCACGGCGCCGTCGACGTCGGCGGCCGTCGACGCGGCGGGGAGCCGCTGTTCGGCCGCGCGGGCGATCGCGTCGGGATCGGAGCCGATCCGCGCCACCGCATCGCGTGCCGGGGCGTGCTGGACCAGCACGCGGAGCACGTGCAGGGCGTCGAGTTCGCGCTGCCCGCGCTCGAGGGCGTAGCGGCCGGAACGCTGCAGCATCTCCTGGGTTCGGGCGCTCAGGAAGCGGCTGAGGTCGATCGAACGCTCCGCGCGAGCCCGCTCGCCCGCGAGGTAGCGAGCGAGGAACTCGTCGAACGCGCTCTGACCGTCACCGGTCTGGGGGAAGTCTTCGGGCATGTCAGTCTCCGTGAAGGGTGATGCGAAGCCTGCTCGGAGATCCCGGTACGGGAACTTGAGCAGACACGTATCAACTTCAACGCGACGTGATGGCGACTATTCCCACCGCCGTCACCGAAAAGTCGGATCCGGATCGTTCCACGTCTGAGCCGTTTCGACGATCCAGAACGCCGAGAACAGCAGGAGGAGCACGACCTCGCCGATGAGGACGAGCGGGATGCCGGTGGCCGCCCCTCGCGGATCGGCGACGCTCAGGAGGAAGACGACGAAGAGGAAGCCGATCGCGGCGAGGATTCCCACGGCGATCGTTCCGTAGATCGCGCGGGCGGCCGGCCGGGAGGAGGTCGGCGCCCAGGCGGTCCACCCGGCGACAGCGGCGATGAGGGCGAAGAAGGCCAGGGTCGCCGCCAGATGGCCGAAACGGAGCAGACTCTCCTGATCCACGGCCGACCACAGGGGGAACCCGACGATGAGCCCGCCCGCGGCGCCGGCCGTGGTCAGCACGCCACGGGTGAGGGTCCGCTGGGCGCGGGCGACGAAGAGCGTGGCGACGAGCGCGACCACCCCCACGATCGCGAACGTGATGAGACCGTTGACGACGTCGGCGTGCACGGCGGCGGGCACGACGCCACCCACAGGGGTCGGGATGATGGCGATGAGGGGGGCCAGGACCGCGGCGACATCGAGCAGAGCCTGGGGCACGCTCCGCCCCGATAGGGCGAGGAGGGCGAGCGACACGGCGAAGAGCGACCCGGTGAAGACCGTCCGAGCAGGGGTGTAGAAGCCGGCGCTCAACGACTCCGGTGCGGTCCCGACGTCGATCGCGACCGCGGCGACGGAGACGAGGAGGGCGAGCACAGCCCCGAGGATCGCCAGCCGGACGTACCGGTAGGTGCGGGCGAGGGATGTCGCGGCCGCGACCTGGGTCACCGGAACCGCCGTCCTGCCGACCACACGGACTCGACCTCGAGCGCGGGGCTGAGGAGG
This sequence comes from Microbacterium sp. CCNWLW134, assembly GCF_037083565.1. Lineage (NCBI taxonomy): Bacteria > Bacillati > Actinomycetota > Actinomycetes > Micrococcales > Microbacteriaceae > Microbacterium > Microbacterium sp. CCNWLW134. The sequence continues at coordinate 1,900,704 of NZ_JBAOJU010000001.1, forward strand.
ACGACGTCGGCGGCGAATCCGGGGTCGAGACGCCCCAAGCGGTCCTGCCGCCCGACGACCCTCGCGGGGGTCTCGGTCAGGGCGGCGACGGCTGTGGGGAGGTCGAGTCCCACCTGTTCGACGGCTCGGCGCAGAGCGGCGTCCTGGGTGAGGGTGGAGCCGGCGATCGTCTCCGTGCCCGCCAACCGCGCGATGCCCTCCGACACGGTGACCTCCAGGTCGCCGAGGATGTAGTCGCCGTCTGCCGCGCCCGCGGCGGCCATGGCGTCGGTCACGAGCGCGATGCGCCCCGGGGCGAGATCGAACAGCATCCGCACGACCAGGGGGTCGACGTGGCTGCCGTCGAGGATGACCTCCAGAACGATTCCCGACGCGTTCACTGCGGCGAGCACCGGGCCCGGTGCCCGGTGATGGATGCCGCGCATCGCGTTGAAGGCATGGGTGAGCAGCCTCGCGCCACGAGCGAACGCCGCCTCGGCCAGGGCACGATCGGCGCCGGTGTGGCCCACCGCCACGACGACGCCCGCGTCGGCGAACGTCTCGATCGCCTCGAGCGCGTGAGGTCGGTCGGGGGCGACGGTGATCTGGACGAGTGCATTCCCCGCGGCATCCCGCAGGCGACGCACCGTCTCGGGATCGGGATCACGCAGCACGTCGGGATCGTGGGCCCCCCGGAAGTCGGGGTGGAGGAAAGGTCCTTCCAGGTGCGCGCCGAGGACGCGCGGATCGCGGGCTTTCGCCTCCACGATCGCGGCGAGGCGCGACGCGAGCGTATCGATGCGGGCGCTCACCAGGGAGAGCACGGAGCGTGTCGTGCCGTGGGCGGTGTGGGTGTCCAACACCCGTGCGATCGCGGCGGCGCCGTCATCGACGGCCGCTCCGCCTCCGCCGTGACAGTGCAGGTCGATGAATCCGGGGGTGAGGACGCGGCCCGAGGCATCGATGACCTCCGCAGGCGCGTGGCGCTGCCAGTCGGCGCCGGTACCGCGCGCCGAGACGACGTCGCCGTCGAGCAGCAGCCACGCGTCCTCGGTGATCTCACCGCCTGAAACCAGTCGAGCCGAATGCAGGACTGTGGTGCCGGTCGCGTTCACTCCGCCACGATATCCGTCCGAGCCTCGCTATCCTTCACAGGGCCGGAAGGAGCGGGATGTCGGAACTGTGGCGCGGGGTGGGGCTCCTCCTCCGCGGGTTCGGGTGGTGGGCTCGTCGTCCCGCGGCGATGGCGCTCGGACTCATCCCCGCCGTCGTCGTCGCGGTGGTGTTCATCACCGCGCTGGTCGTCCTGGGCGCCTGGGTTCCCGAAGTCGCCGAATGGCTGACGCCGTTCGCGGCGGGATGGCCGGAGTTCTGGACCGGCGTCGTTCGCATCGCCGTGAGCGCCGCGCTTCTCGGCGGTGCGGGCATCATCGCGATCGTGACCTTCACCGCCGTGACCCTCATCGTCGGAGAGCCGTTCTACGACCGCATCTGGCGTTCGGTGGAGAAGAGCGCGGCAGGAGAGATCCCCGGCGCGGACTACGGCTTCTGGCGATCCACAGGAGACGCGCTCTCACTTCTCGGCCGCGGTATCCTCATCGCGATCTGCGCGGCCCTCGTCGGCTTCATCCCCGTCGTCGGCACGGTCCTGGGAGCGGTCATCGGTACGGTGCTCACCGGTTGGATCCTCGCCGACGAACTCACCTCGCGTGCGTTGACGGCACGCGGCATCTCGCGCAGGGAGCGGCGCGCTCTGCTCCGCCGCGCCCGGCCCCGGGTGTGGGGCTTCGGGATCGCGACCCAGCTGTGCTTCCTCGTGCCTCTGGGCGCCGTGGCGGTCATGCCGGCCGCGACCGCAGGCGCGACGATGCTCGCGCGGACGCTCGTCGGAGAGGACGCGAGCGGTTAGCGCCGGCCGTCCCGCGTGGACCACAGGGCCCAGGCGACGAGAACGGGCTGGAAGAACAGACGGAACAGGCGCTTGCGGTCGCTGTCGAGACCGAAGCCGTCGCGCTTCTTCAGGTACTGCTCGAGGTTGCCGGGGAAGATCGCCACGAAGAACGCCGCCAGGTAGTTCCCGAGCGTGCGACGTGATTTCGGAAGCAGCACGAGCGACGCCCCGAGCATGACCTCCAGCACTCCCGAGACGATGACGACGTCATCCTTGTCGAACCCGGTGCCCCGGGTGGTCCAGTCGGGAACCTGCGCCTGGAACTCCTTGCGTCCCCAGAACAGGTGGGTGACGCCGGCGAACACCATCGCGCCGGCCAGCGACCAGCGGGCGAGGGTGCGCAGGGGGCTCGAGCTGTCCGACATCCCGTCAGCCTAACCGCGCGAGGATCATTCCCGACCTCCGGGCGGGCCGACGACGAGAAGCACGACGAACAGCAGCACGACCGCGGTCGCGATGAGCAGGGCGAGCACCCACGGGCGCCGAAGGAAGAAGCGCAGCATCCGGTCGAGGATCCGGCGGTCGCGGGGATCGGCCGTCTCCTCGGTCCGCCACGATCCGCGCAGGCGGCCGGAGCGCTGCAGCCAGATCTCGGTGGGGATGGTGGCGTACGGGATCACGGCGCTCCCGACGGCGACGATCGCCGGCCCCGGCGACCAGCGCTGGTTGAGGGAGACGAGTACCGCCGTCGCTCCGTAAGCCAGGAAGACGAAGCCGTGGATGCCGCCGCCGATCGTCACCGCGATGTCGAGACCGGCGGTCGCACGGAGGATCAATCCGGTGATCAACAGGGTCCACGACACCGCCTCGGCGATGGCGAGGGTGCGGAAGAGGGTCAGGGGCGTGCGGAACACGGGTTCTCCTCAGCGAGGGACGGGGTTTCCAGCCTAGAGAAGCCCACAGAACGCGCCGCCCCGGTCGTGTCGGTGTCAAGAGATCGCGACGGCGCCTAGCGTGGAGGTGTGGAGTTCCCCTTCGACGCGCTGCGGCGGTGGCCTGACGTCGAGGCTCCGGACCTCGTGGCCGTCGACGCGGCCGATCGACTGCTCCTGGACCTGTCCCAGGAGGCGCGCCGTGATGCGGCGCCGGACGAGATGGTCGTGATCGGCGATGCCTACGGGGCGCTCACCCTCGCGTCAGCGCAGCCGGGGTGGTTCCTGAGGGTGCATCAGGATTCTCTCCTCGGCGAACGCGCTCTCGCTGCGAACGCCGAGGCGCTGGAGATGCCGGGAGTCTTTCGCTCCCTGCCGCTGTCCGCTGAACTCGTGCGAGACGCGAGGGTCGTCCTTCTGCGCCTCCCCCGTTCCCTGGATGCGCTGGATGACATCGCCGGTCTCATCGCGAGGCACGCTCACCCCGACGCGCGGGTCTTCGCCGGCGGCCGCATCAAACACATGACCCTGGCCATGAACGACGTCCTGCGGCGGTACTTCGGGCGTGTGGACGTCAGCCCGGCGCGACAGAAGTCCCGTGTCCTCATCGCCGCCGAGCCCCACGACGGACGCGACCCCGAGCCGAAGCGTGCGAGGGTCGGCGACCTCGAGGTCTGTGCCTTCGGCGGCGTCTTCGCCGGCGCTTCCCTCGACATCGGCACCCGGCTCCTCCTGGAGAATCTTCCGAACGGGATTTCGGATGACGCGCTCGTCGTCGACCTGGCCTGCGGAAACGGTATCGTCGGCGCGACGCTCGCACGGCGTCATCCCCGTCTCCGGGTTCACGCGTCGGATGTCTCGGCGGCCGCCGTCGCCTCAGCGCGCGCCACCGCCGCCGCGAACGGGGTCGCCGATCGGGTAGAGGTCATTCAGGATGCCGGCCTGTCGACCCTCCCCGATGGCGTGGCCGACCTGATCGCGCTGAACCCTCCGTTCCACACCGGAGCGGCCGTGCATGAGCGGCTCGCCCACGGGCTGTTCGCCGACGCCGCTCGGGTGCTCGCCCCGGAGGGCGAGCTCTGGACCGTCTGGAACTCGCACCTCCGCCACCGATCGACACTCAAGCGCCTCGTCGGCCCCACCCGTCAGGTCGCCCGCAACGCCAAGTTCACCGTCACCGTGTCCAGGAGCGGCTGAGATGCACGACATCGCCCGGTGGGCGGTCGCCCTGTCGACGCTGATCGGGCTCGGACTGGCGCTCGGCCTGAACCCCGCCCTGTACGGGGCGACGGCCGACATGCTGGCCCGCAACACCCAGGTGGCGGCGCGGATGGGGTGGATGGTGGGTGGCCTCGCAACGGGCGCCACGATCCTCTTCGTGGCGCTGCAGAGCTTCAATCCGGCGAATCTCGTCACGGCCGCGGAGCGCGATGCCGACGCCCTCGCGCTGAGCCGCACAGTCGACCTCATCGCCGGAGCCGTCTTCCTGGCCGCGGCGATCGGGGTCGCGGTCTGGCGTCTCCGCGTCCCCCGGCGAGCAGCGGTCGCGCGCGCCACGCAAAGCCGTGCACATTCGGGGAGCTACTTCTGGCTCGGCCTCAGCTGCTCGATCGTCGGATTCACGACCCTCCCGATCATGTACACCACGGGCCGCGTGACCGCGGGCATCAGTGACGAGCTCGTTCCCCGGATCCTGGCGTACGCCGTCTTCCTGCTGGCGCTCATCGCCCCGTTCGTCCTGCTCGCCGGAGTGTGGTCGCGGCTGCCGGGCGCGGCCGCCTTCGTCTCCCGCACCTACGACCGTCTCATCCATCTGGATTACCGATGGACCTATGCGGTCGTCCTGGCCGCCGCGGGCGTCGTGTGTCTGGGCTTCGGTCTCATCGCGGGGCGGTGAGACAGCGCGAGTCCGACCGCCGGCCCGGCCGACTGGACGTCAGAACGGCGCCGGTTCTCGGGGGTCGTCGGCGGGTTCGTCGGTGATCCGAAACTCTCCGGTGAAGGTGGTCCATTTCACCCACAGGTCGTCGGGGACGTCCTCCTCTGGGGAGAAGTGCACCCCATGGCCGGGTGGATTGTCGGTGTAGACCCGCCCTGCGGGGGAGGTCCACTCCAGGACCCCACCGTCGAGTTGTCGGACGTTCCAGGCGGTGAACTGTTTCATGCTGTGGTGTCGTTGGCACAGGCAAGACAGGTTGCAGATCTCGGTTCTCCCGCCCAGGGCGGCGTCGTGATTGTGGTCGACCTCGCAGGTGCGGGCGGGCATCCGGCAGCCCGGCCACCGGCAGTGCTTATCCCGACCCTTCAGGAACCGGACCATCGCCCCGGTCGGCCGGTACTGATCCACCGCCATCGTCAACCCCGTCACCGGGTGAGTCAGCAGCCGCTCCCACACCCCGTCACTGTTCCCCGCCAGCAACCGCGCCGTCTCGGCATCGATCGGCCCCACCCCCGCGAGGTCGCACGGAACGTCGCTTTGCCCCATCAAAGCCATGACGGGGATCACGACCTGCACCTTCGCGGTGATCGCCCCGAGCCCTCCCGGTAGGTCACCAGAGCCGGTCGGGTTGAGGCTCGGTGTGGAGGTGAGGAGCATGTCGGCGAACACGTCCGCGCGGACCTCGTCGATGGACCGGGTATCCGGCGGCACGTCAGGATCCGCCCCGGGTTCTCGGGCGGTGATGACCGCGGTGGCTTCGTCGGTGATGCGTTGGAAGATCCCCTCGATCAGCACCGTGGACTGCACCGCCCGCAACTCCGACATCCCGTCACCGATCGTGTAGCGGACGATCTTCCGCTCCCGGAACGCCCCCGCATGCCGCTCGGTCAGTGTCCGGGGGTGCATCCGTTCCGCGAGGATCTCCAGATCCGCACGGGCACGCCCCGGGGTCTCGTCGAGACAGATCTCCGCCGCGAGCTGATCGAACTCACCCTTCACCTCCGGCGGCAGGCGTCGCCCGACATCCTCCACCACCGCCACATGCGCTCGGGTGATCAGCCCTTTCTCCCAGCAGTGCACCGTCGCGGGGTAGTCGTTCACCAACGCGAAGGCACTATCGATCTGGCGTTGCACCGACCGATCCGACAACCGCACCGCCGCAGCGATCTCCGCCGCCACACCCCGCAACGCCATATCCCGGTCCCGCACCACCGAGGATGACCCCTCCGCCAGCCGCGCCGCGAACGCCCCAGCCTCCGCCAACGCACGCGTCTGCTCCGCCTCCGCGGCAGCCAGCGCTACCTGCGCCGCCTCCACCCGGGTCAGCACACCCGTCAGCTCAGTTCGGTCCTCCTCGCTGAGGAGGGTGAGCCGCGGGTTCGAACACATGTATGAATGATGGCACCAGCCTCCGACATCTAGACCCGAAACTCTCAACCCCAGGTTGAACCGATCTCGACCTGATGAGGCACTCGGGCTCCAATCGAGCGAAGCCCCCGACAAGGCTCTCGAGAAGCGCACGCTCGTCGAAGGCTGGACAGCTCAGATGGAAGGACCCTGACCATCGCGCACCTCGAAGAGGAGCTGCGTCTCGGTCGCCCGCACAACGGGGTGCACGGTGATGTGCTCGAGCACCACGTCCCGCAGCGCTTCGGGATCGCGCACGGCTACATGGACGAGGAAGTTGTCCACTCCGGCGACGTGGAAGACACGCAGCGCAGACGGGATCTCACACAGCGCGTCGAACAGTTCGCGAACACGAGAAGCCGTGTGACTCCCCAGTCGCACGCGGATGAGAGCCTGGATGGGATAGCCCAGCGCCGTCTCGCTCAAGCGCACCTGCGATCCGCGGATCACCCCCCGCGCGCGCAGCATGCGCACCCGATGGGCACACGTCGACTCGGCCAAGCCGAGCCGTTCGGCAAGGGCGCGGTTGGTGAGGTCGCCGTCGCGTTAGGAACTCATGGATGGGCGTCACCGCCGCGGGGTGAGGCTTTCGACCCAGTCGAGCACTCTCGGCTCATGGTCGCGCAGCCAGTGTCCGCCGTGGGGAATCCCCTCGCAGCGGGCGCCCGGGACGACCGACTGCCAGAGTCGGGCGTGGCTGGGAGGAACCAGGACGTCCGACTCGCCGTACAGGACGAATGTCGGCGTCCCGATGTGGGACGGGTCGAAGCCCCAATCTGTCGCGAAGAGCGCCAGGTCGTCATCGACCCAGCCGTCTACGCCGTTCGCCGACCACTCGGCATGTTCGACGGACTCTTCATGCTGCACCTCAGTCCGGGCAAGCACCTCCTGGTCGCTGGCGGGCAGCAGGGCCATCCACTGGTCTAGTGCGTCGTCGGCGCCACCTAGGTCATCGATCAAATGCCTCAGGGCGAGTTCGCCGGCTCGAGACGCCGCGATTTCGTCCTCCGTCTCCGCCATCATGTCGGGGATCGTCGCGTGAGGTATGTGAAGCGGCCCAAGGCTGACGATGAGGCCGAGCGCGGTGACCCGTTCTGGTAACGCCGCCGCCGCGGCAGCGGCGTGCGGTCCGCCGCCGGAGGTGCCAATTACAGCGAACTCGGAGCGCCCGAGCGCGTCCGCGACAGCCGCAGACCAGCCAGCCGCGCTGGATACCATTCGGCCGGCCTGTCTCGGGGAGCCCCCGTAGCCGGGGCGGTCGAAGCTGCAGATGAGAGCGTCGTTTCGTGCCGCTGCATCCCATCCTCCGGGCACCGCAACGGAGCTGCTGGGCGTTCCGTGATGGAACACGATAAGAGGGCCCTCGGGGTTCCCCCACTCACGCACCCGAAGGTGTGCGCCGGAGTCCAGGTTGAGCTGCCACTCGTCGCGCCAGGGGCGGTTCACCGGATCTCCAGGACGGACCGTGGCAGGCGGGAGAGGAACTGAGGGCCGTCTTCGAGGAAGACGATGGTGTCGACCATGATCACGGAGTTGAAGATTTCCAGGTTCGTGACAAGACCTGCCTCGACGATCCCGGCTGGCGGATCCTCGATAGCCCAGGTGAACTCCCCCACCCAGTCCGCGGGCGGAACAGACAAGCCCAGTTCATATCCTCCGGCGCTGGTGTCGATTCCCGCATGGTCGCTGTATCGCCGCACGGCGTCTGCGAGCACGGACCACGGGGTCCCCGGCATGCCGACTGCTTCGATCACGTCGTAGACGCCGGCGACGATCTCGGCGAGTCGAGCCGTCTCGTCGTCCGCAGGCCCGAACACGAGGGGTCGGGTTGCGCGAGCGTGGTAGCCGTGGACGGCCGCTGCCATGTCGGGGTACACGACGGGGGCGCTGCCGAGACGGCGCCGACCGCTGAGAGCATGGATGTCGGACACCGCGCTCCCGGCGGCCACGGTCTCGTGTAGCGCTGCGGGCTCGCCGCCGGCGCGCGCCATCCCCAGCGAGTAGACGCCCCACGCTTCGAGCTCGGTCATGTCAGGCGTTGCGGACGCGACGATGGCCTCGATCCCCGCGTCGCACGCCGCCTGAGCCTGCCGTATCAGTTGGATCTCACTCGCCGACTTCAGCCTCCGCGCAGCGCGAAGTGTCAGGCTCACATCGGAGACCATCGCGCCGGCTCGTACGAGACCCTGGTCGACGATGGAAGCAACAGCCGGGCTCGGAACGCAGCTCCATCGTTCCACTCCGATGTTCTGATGCTCGAGCTGCCCGATCTGTGCGAAAAGAAAGGCCACGAACTCGTCGAGAGAGGGCTCGCCCGTCGCCGACACAGCATCGGGGCGACGGAAGTCGGTGACCACCGAGGACCCACGCGCAAGGTCCTCGTGATACTCGGCGTCGATCAGGAAGAGGCGATCGTCTCTGAGGTCGATAACCAGCGCGTGAACAGGCGGAAAGGCAGTTGAAGTGTGGTGGCGGTACCAACGGCTGCGATAACCCGTGAGCCACGCGATCGTGTCCGGGGCCGTGAGCACTGCGACGTCCACGCGCTTTTCCTGCAGGCGCGTCCTTACTCTGTCCAGGCGGGCGGCGTACTCCGCTCGCGAGAACGGGATGGCGGCTTCGTCGTTGATCATGCTCCTATCGTCGGGATCGAGACTGCCACGCCGTTAGGACAAATGTCGCAAGCTCGATGTTCGGATGTAGACAGACGTCGTGAACGCGCCCGGACCGAGTGCGCTTGACTCACGCGAACACATACTGATCTCCAGCAAGGAGTCACGATGGCAACCGTCTCTGACAGCCCGACAACAAAACCCAGAACCTTCCTGGGCCTCCCGCTCACGGCTTATCTGATCACCGGCTTCACAGCCTTCGACGCGCTCGCCTTCTACGGCATGCAGACGCTGCTGGTCTACTACGTCTACTTCTCCCAGGACGAAGGCGGGATCGGGCTTCCGACAGACACGGCCATCGGCATCGTCTCCGCCTTCGGCGCCACCACATTCTTGGCGACCATCTTCGGGGGATGGCTCGCCGACCGGGTCCTCGGTTCTGGCCGGGCACTGCGATACGGCGCGTTCCTTGCCGTCGTCGGCTACGGCGTACTTGCGCTCCTCCCGGGGCCGCTCGGCGTGGCCATCGGCCTCGTCGCGCTGACACTCGCGGCCTCCTCCCTCTGGGTGAGCGAAGGAGCCCTGATGGACGGCGCGCTCCAACGCTTCGAGAGCAAGCGCGAGGCGGGCTTCACCGTCTACTACCTCGGCAGCGCCGCCGGCGCCGTCGTGGGAATCACGTTCGGCGGAATCCTGCAGACGGAGTTCGGCTTCCGGATCGGATTCCTCGCCTCCGCCATCTCCATCCTCATCGGACTCGCGGTCTATCTGCCCGCTCGACGGTCCATCGAAGCGACCGCGCCGTCCCGCCAGGGCAATCTGGTGCGGGGCTGGCGGCTGGCGTGGCCGATCCTCGCCGCGACGGCAGCGATCACGACTCTCGTAGCCGTCGTCGCAGTCGGGTTCAATCCGTCCCTGGTCATCACAATCGGCGCGTCCGCGTTCGCGATCACCGCCTTCACCCGCTACCTCCGATCTCCGCGGTTCACCCCGTCTGAGCGGCGGAATGTGCTGCACTACCTTCCGTTCAACATCGCGACCCTCTTCTTCGCCCTGCTCTATCAGCAGCTCTTCACCTCCGTCGCGGTCCACTCCGAATCAGCGACCGACCGCTTCGTGTTCGGCGTCGAGATCCCGCCCTCGACCGTGCTCGGGTTCGCCCCGCTGTGCACGGTGGTAGTAGCGCCACTGCTGGCCGCGATCTGGGGACGCCTCGGGGATCGGCAGCCCGCCCTCTCGACGAAGTTCGCGGTGGCGTTCGGGGTGTGCGCGCTTGCGATCGGGCTCTTCGCCGCGTCCGCAGGCTTGAGCCCGGTGACGCCTCTGCTCATTCTCGTCCTCGTCGTGGTGGCCTTCGGTGCTTCGGATGTGGTGATCTCTCCCTCCGGAATCTCGCTCGCCGCGGAGGTCGCGCCGCCCGGGCACGAGAGCCGCCTGCTTTCCCTCCATTACGTGAGTGTGTCCATCGGGATTGCGCTCGCTGGAGTGATCGCTCAGTGGTACACCCCAGGGCAGAGCGAGGGCCTGTACTTCGGCGGCCTCGCTCTGATGGCGGCGGCAGTGGCTCTAGGCATGGTCATCGCCCGTGTCCGCCTCGGGCGGAGGATCGTCGCATGACGGGGTCTGGCCTCATTCGCGCCGGCGCGGTCGCCGACGTCCGCACCGGAGAACTGCTCACCCACCACGCCATCGACTACGCCGACGGTCGCATCCACTCCATCGAACCGTGGTCCGCCTCCAAGCACGGCGGTCGGGAACATCTGGACCTACGCGACCACGTTGTCACCCCGGGCCTGATCGACCTGCACACCCACCTGCCGGGAAATCTGGAACGCGGCAACTACTCTCCCTTCCTCTCCGGCTCCGCGGCTCGCGACGCGCTCGTCGGGGCACACCACGCCTGGCAGACGTTGCGGGCCGGCTTCACGACGGTCCGCGATGTCGGCAGTTTCCGCGCCTTCGTCGACTGCGATCTGCGCGATGCGATCGAGGCCGGCTGGGTCGAAGGCCCGCGGATGGTGTGCGCCGGCGCCTACGTCACCTCCTCTTCCGGCGGTGGCGAGATCACTGATCTCGCTGACGATATCGAGCTCCCCCGCTCCTACCGGTTCGGCGTCGCCGACTCGGCCGACGAGGTCCGCTCCGCCGTCCGGCGCATCGCCCACCGGGGTGTCGACGTCATCAAGATCATCGCCACGGGCGCTGTGTACGCGACCGGCACCGTACCGGGCGCACCGGAATTCTCCGAAGCAGAGATCCGCGCTGGAGTCGAGGAGGCCGCGCTGTATGGCCTGTTCGTCGCGGCACATGCGCACGGCGAAGAGGGCGCGCTTCGCGCGATCCGCGCAGGCGTGCGCACCATCGAGCACGGCACCCTGCTCGGGAACGCAGCCATCGCAGCCATGCGCGAGCACGGCACCTACTACGTCCCCACGACCTACGCACTGACCTGGATCCTCGAGCACGCCGAGACCGAGGGTTTTCCGCCCGGCGTCACCGAGAAGAGCAGGAGCATCGCAGATCGTGCACGGCAGGCCCTTCGAGACGCCATCGACGCGGGCGTGCAGATCGCCTACGGGACAGACGCGATCGTCTTCCCCCACGGCATGAATGCCCGGCAACTGACGGAGTTCGTCGAGGCGGGGATGACACCCACCCAAGCCCTCCAGTCCGCGACGATCGTCGCCGCGCAGTGCCTCGACCGCTCCGACATCGGCGTCCTCACCCCCGGCGCGTTCGCGGATATCATCGCAGTGCCGGGCCGCAACCTGCATGACATGCACGCGTTCGGCGACATCCGCGTGGTGCTCAAGGCAGGAAGACGAATCCTCTGAGCGCGGGGGTTGGCGGCGACAGTATCCGGAGGGCCATGTTCGACACCGTGCAGGAGACGGTGGATCGCCTGGCCGCAGCGATCGAGCGGTCCGTGGTCGTCCTCGACCCGGACTTCACGCTCCTCGCCCACAGTCGACACTTCGAGCCTCTCGATGACGCCGAGCTGCACCTCATCGGGCAGCGAACCCTCCCCCCGGAACTCGGTGAAGCGATACGCAGCACCCGCGGTTTCCGCCAACGCACCCCCTTCACGCTTCCCGCCAGCAAGACTTACGCCACGTCGAACCCGCGGCACTTCATTCCCCTGCAGTCCCGCTACCAGCTCCTCGGAACCCTCGCGCTCGTCGGCGACGGCGACCTGGACCCTGAACAGCGCGCAACGCTCGACGAGGCCGCCGAGGTATGCCGCCATCTTCTCGAGCAGGTCACCCAGTCCATCGACGCGGTGAACGCCACCATCGAAGCGGAGATGCTCGGGCTGCTGACCGATGAGAGCATTACCCGCGAGGCCGCCGCCCGCGAGCTGAACAGCCTGGGCATGTTCGGCCGGTCGGCGAATTTCATCGCCATGACGCTCAAGGTGTCCGACGAATGGAGCGCATGGGGCGGACCACCGCCCCGCGAGGTGCTCTCCCGACTGCTCCTTCGTGCGATCACCACGCCGATGATCGACGCGTACAGTTTTGTCCCGACCGTCCCCACGACCTTCATCCTTGTCGGCTTCGCCAGCCAGCCCCGGCCCGAGGCTGTGGCGTCGATCGTCCACCGAATCGAGGCGGAGCTCCTCACTGCGCGCGACGGCGAGAAGCTCGCCGGCACGGTCGGGATCGGAGGAGTCGTGAACCACCTCGCCGACTCCTGGCAGTCCTTCGATCAGGCCGTGGTCGCCGCCGACGTCGCCAGATCAACCGGCCAGCAATCCGGCCAGTGGGATGAGAACTCGGGAACGACCGCACTGGCAACGCTGCTCGCCAGCCCACCCCCAGAGCACCTGCGGACTTCGTCATTGAGGCGGCTGGACGAGGCGGACGCGGACACGATTCGACTCCTTGAGTCGTACTTCGCAATGAACGGCCGAGCCGCCGACATCGCCGGCGCAATCGGAGTCCACCGCGGCACCGTCTACCACCGATTGGAGCGAACCGCGCGCGAGCTCGGCCTCAACCTCGACGATGCCGACGACAGGTTGGTCATCCAGGCTTGGCTGGCACAACGCCGATTTCGACGGTGAGGGGATCGATCTAGTTCGAGCGTAGAACGCCCAGTTCGGTGCGTCCACAGCAGCCGCTTACCGTGCGACGTGCGCAGGGATGGCTTGGAATCTGGTCAGCTGCTGTCGACGAAGCTCGCTGAATGTGGTCTGCTCTGGGTGGCTTCTCCTGGGGATGCGTGTGACTCGCACCTCTTCGAGCTTCCCGTGGGACATCACCCAGAGCGGGGATCCGCAAGGGGTCCGATTGTGTGTGGATCTCGTCGAGTACATCGACCGGCTCCGGAAAGTATGGCGCCCAGTTGGTGGCTGGGCCGTTTGGAGTCACATCCACCTCCGACTCGATCCGCTGCATATGGTCAGTCAGTCCGAGGTGCTGTCGAGCATTTTGCGCAAGCAAGGTGATAAGTGCACGGCGGCTTCAATCGCTCAGTCCGTCCGTCAGGGCGTGATCGGGGGCCAGCCTTCAACGGGATGGTTCATTGAGGTCGGCCGGACCGTCGGTGAGCGTCAGGCCACCGGCGAGGCTTCCGCGGCAGTTGTCTAGGCCCACGGCCGTGGCGAAAGACCTCGCCGCAATCGATGTGGAGAGTAGTCGCCCACGTGCAACATTTCCGGTACGCCATGCGGCTGGTCGTCGAGCACCTCATCCGCGATGTCGACTGCCGAGCCCCGGATAGTCGCATGGACATGTCCATATGAGAAGGCCGTCATCATGGCGCGGCCGCTCTGGCCCGGGCAGAACTCGGCCGACGCCAGAGTGGCCGCTACGTTCGGCAGCGCCTGGAGGGATGCGACGGGGAGCCCACAGCGCCGACGCGAATTCCTCGCCCGTGCTATCGAGCGGGTCGTCGTCGTCGGCAGCGGCACACCCGGAGAGACACTCCGCCACCGGGAGCGGTTCGAGATCACGTGGGGAGAAGACATGTGCCCCCATCTTGGACGGAACATCACCGGGCCAATCTTCAACCTCACCAGGCCGGAGTGCCGCATCTCAGCCGCTCACCTTCTCGCCGAGCTGCGAGCAGCACGGGACTCAGGCGCACCCGAGTCATTCGGCCGTGGACCGACCGTGGACCAGGTACCTCGCGGCGGTTCTGGGCGAAGGAATGCCTCCGACGACCCGAGAGTCACGTCGAGGGATCGTTGTAGAGCTCGCCGCGCACGGGATGACAAAGGCTGCCACCGCGTCCCTGGTCAACGTTTGCATGAAGACCGTCTTCAACGATCTGCACTCGGGCGGCGGCGCTCGATGCGCTGCGCGAAGCGGGGTGCTCGCGGTTCTACGTCGAATCGGTGTCGGCCACCTCCGACCGCCCCGAGTACGCGTGATTGCTCGACGTGCTCCGCGAGGGGTACACGGTCGTGGTGTGGCGCCTCGACCGACTTGGGAGATCCCTCCGAGACCTCATCGACCGCGTCGAAGATCCGGACGCTCGTGGAGTCAGCCTCCGCTCATTCCACGAGACACTCGACTCGTCGTCCGCGGGGGGCCGGTTGATCATGCACGTGTTCGCTTCGCTCGCCGAGATCGAGCGCCATCTAATCCGTGAGCGCACCAATGCCTGTCTTAGCGCCGCGCGCGCTCGCGGACCGGTCGGGGGCAGGCCCCGGTCGCTCACATCTGACCAGGAGACCGTCGCGCGCACCATGTATGACCAGGGCAGCCTCACTGTCGCTGAGATCGGCACTGCGCTTGGCGCGGGAAGGTCAACTGTGTACCGTGCCCTGGGCCGAGCGCACAGTTAGGCGTCTGCATGGGATGCGCCGCCCACCGCACGTGGCGGGACGCCCGCCGGTCGTGTTCACGAATGGCGGCGAGAAATGCGCGACGCTCGATCTCAATGTGTGAACGGTCGTATGGGATGCGGCCGGGCACATCGGCATCTCTCCGGATCCTCGGGGCCCGCCATGCCGTCGACATCGCCGCACCCGCCTGGCGCCGTGCGGCTTGGACGAGTCGTCCATACGCATTACTGATGTGGTCGTTCGCCGAAACCTCGAGAAGCGCGCACGACAGCCGTAGCCGCGACTGGATCTAGCTGATCTGCGTCGCAACCACAGCCCGAGCATCCATGCCGCTACGCCGCTGGACGATGAAAGGCGCCTCGGCGTAGTCCTCGACTGCGCGAAGGGCTTCGCTGTACATGACAGCACGAGCATCCGCGCGCGCCAGCCATCGCTGCCAGGCGTACCCAAGGACAGCAACGCGCGACGGCGTCGGCATCATCTCAGGGTCGTTGAAAAGGTCGGAGAGCTCCTCCTGCGCCAACACGGGATAGCCGGCCAGGTCGTACATGATGGCCTTGTCCAGCTTCGAAAGGGCGCCCTCAAGCTTCTTGATGACTTCGGGGCGGAGCGCGTTCAGCTTGATGAGCTTGTCGGCAACACAGGCCGAATCTTCCGTCTCACCCTTCTTCAGCTCCTCGATGGCATAGCTGAACCAGCTGCGCATCGAGGTGACAAGCGCCTCCTTAGAGGTCACGCAATAGAGGGCGAGCGCCTTGATGTTCCACGAGCAAAGCGACTGACCGTTCTGCCTGTTCCAGTGCTTGAGCAGGCGGACCGTGCGCGCGTACACGGACTCGGTGCGCTTGTTCGCCTCCGTGATGAGCCTCGTGTGCGTTGCAAAGGTCAGAGCGGTCCCAGGAGTCGAACCGGGGAATATAGAGACCCGGTCAGTTGGGATAGTCGCTGGCAGTGATCACGTCGGCGGTGAAGTCAGGGAGGCCCTTGCGGATGGGATCCCGGAAGCGAACGAGGATCAACCGCTTGCGGCCGCGGAACTCGACGCGCAGGTCGCCGTACTCGGGCGCGAGCTCGCGTCGAATGGCGGCGGATACTCGCTCTTGCAGTTCGCTCGGTCCCCTCTTCCGGGCCCATAGGTGCCGTCGGGGTTAGGGATTACAACGCCGAGGTCGACGTCGGTCAGCGGTGTAAGCGCGTCGCCATGAGCGACGCTGCCGTTGAAGCAGTGGCGCGACCCGACGAATTCTCTCGCAAGCGCCGCGACGATGGCGACCCGGCGCTTACGCGCCTCGTCGATCTCTGCCTTGGTGACCTCGATGCGCGCTCGCGCGTCGTTGACCACCTTCTCGATAGTCGGATAGTGATCCATATCTAGGAGCCTCCCATAGGCTCTGTTTGCCGGGATCTCCGGCGTGAGGAGGCAGGTGACGAGATCGGCGGAATGCCGACCTGCTCGCGCGCTGTGTAGAACCTCGGGTCGAATCGTCCTACCAAGACACATCGGCCCCGACCTACCTGAGCCCCGGCTCAGTGAGTCGGGGTCTTCTATTGAGTCTTCAAGTCCACGCTACGCAGTGAAACCGACATCGCTAACCCAGGGACGCCCAGTGGTCGCGGGCCATAAGGTAGCCCGCAACCCCGACTCCAAGTGCGCGATGGTGTAGATGTCCGGCCACACTTCGCTGGCGAGAATCGGGGTGCCGTTCGGTGATTCAGGTGACACTCCGCGGCTACTGAGCGGATGCTTCGGTCCCCAACCGCCGCCTGAAGCCGCAAGGCGAACGCGCCTGCCACCAAGCCGGCGGGATCAGTGGTCTCGCCGTGCGGCCACGGCGAGACCAGATCCACCGGTCGAGGGCGAGGTGTTCTCACCAACTGCGGTCACCGCAAACCCTCCTTCGCAACCGCCTCCGTTGCAAGGAGACCCGTTGACTTGAACGACCCCGCGACTTGCAAGGTACGACATGGCCCTTGAACGGTCCGTGGCGAAACTACCGGGAGGTCAGAAGTCCCAGTCGTCGTCCTCGGTCGCGACGGCCTTGCCGATGACGTACGACGAGCCCGACCCGCTGAAGAAGTCGTGGTTCTCGTCGGCGTTCGGCGAGAGCGCCGACAGGATCGCCGGGTTCACGTCGGTGACGGTCGCCGGGAACATCGCCTCGTAGCCGAGGTTCATCAGCGCCTTGTTGGCGTTGTAGTGAAGGAACTTCTTCACGTCCTCGGTGAGACCGACCTCGTCGTACAGATCCTGGGTGTACTGGATCTCGTTGTCGTACAGCTCGTACAGGAGCGAGAACGCGTAGTCCTTGATGTCCTGGCGCGCCGCCTCATCCAGCAGCTCCAGACCGCGCTGGAACTTGTAGCCGATGTAGTAGCCGTGCACGGCCTCGTCGCGGATGATGAGGCGGATGATGTCGGCCGTGTTCGTCAGCTTCGCCTTCGACGACCAGTACAGCGGCAGGTAGAAGCCCGAGTAGAACAGGAACGACTCGAGCAGGGTCGATGCCACCTTGCGCTTGAGGGGCTCGTCGCCGCGGTAGTAGTCCATGACGATCCGCGCCTTCTTCTGAAGGTTCTCGTTCTCCGTCGACCAGCGGAAGGCGTCATCGATCTCGGGCGTCGAGCACAGCGTCGAGAAGATCGACGAGTAGCTCTTGGCGTGCACCGACTCCATGAAGGCGATGTTGGTGTACACCGCCTCCTCGTGCGGGGTGATCGCATCGGGGATCAGCGAGACCGCCCCCACGGTGCCCTGGATGGTGTCCAGGAGCGTCAGACCGGTGAAGACCCGCATCGTCAGCGTCTGCTCCTGCGGGGTCAGCGTGTTCCACGACTGGATGTCGTTGGACAGCGGCACCTTCTCGGGCAGCCAGAAGTTGTTCACCAGACGGTTCCAGACCTCGAGGTCCTTGTCGTCCTGGATGCGGTTCCAGTTGATCGCCTGGACCCGGTTGAGCAGTTGCAGCTTCTCAGCCATCGTGTCTCCTAAAAAGTCCTGGTCAGAGGGTCACAACATGCAGCTGACGCACTCGGACATGTCGGTTCCCTCGAGCGCCATCTGCCGCAGGCGGATGTAGTAGATGGTCTTGATGCCCTTCTTCCAGGCGTAGATCTGCGCCCGGTTGATGTCGCGCGTGGTCGCGGTGTCTTTGAAGAACAGCGTGAGCGACAGCCCCTGGTCCACGTGCTGCGTTGCGGCGGCGTACGTGTCGATGACCTTCTCGTAGCCGATCTCGTAGGCGTCTTCGTAGTACTCCAGGTTCTCGTTCGTCATGAACGGGGCCGGGTAGTAGACGCGGCCGAGCTTGCCTTCCTTGCGGATCTCGATCTTCGACGCGATCGGGTGGATCGACGAGGTCGAGTTGTTGATGTACGAGATCGACCCCGTCGGCGGAACCGCCTGCAGGTTCTGGTTGTAGATGCCGTGCTGCTGGATGCTCGCCTTCAGCTCGCGCCAGTCGTCCTGGGTGGGGACGGGGATCTGGGCGAACAACTCCTTGACCCGCTCCGTGGCAGGCACCCACGCCTGATCGGTGTACTTGTCGAAGAACTCCCCCGACGCGTAGGTGGAGTCCCAGAACCCGTCGAAGACGGTGCCACGCTCGATGGCGAGGCGGTTCGACGCGCGCAGAGCGTGGAAGAGCACCGTGTAGAAGTAGATGTTCGTGAAGTCCAGGCCCTCTTCCGAGCCGTAGTGGATGTGCTCACGGGCGAGGAAGCCGTGCAGGTTCATCTGTCCGAGTCCGATCGCGTGGGAGCGGTCGTTGCCGTCCTCGATCGAGCGCACGGAGCGGATGTGACTCTGGTCGCTTACCGCGGTCAGGGCGCGGATGGCGGTCTCGACCGTCTGGCCGAGGTCGCCGCCGTCCATCGCCAGCGCGATGTTCATCGAGCCCAGGTTGCAGGAGATGTCCTTGCCGATCTGGGCGTACGAGAGGTCCTCGTTGTAGGTGGTCGGGGTGTTGACCTGCAGGATCTCCGAGCACAGGTTGGACATGTTGATCCGACCCTTGATCGGGTTGGCCTTGTTCACCGTGTCCTCGAACATGATGTACGGGTAACCCGACTCGAACTGGATCTCGGCGAGGGTCTGGAAGAACTCGCGCGCATTGATCTTCGTCTTCTTGATACGGGCGTCGTCGACCATCTCGCGGTACTTCTCGGTGACCGAGATGTCACCGAAGGGCACCCCGTAGACGCGCTCGACGTCGTACGGCGAGAAGAGGTACATGTCCTCGTCGTTCTTCGCCAGCTCGAACGTGATGTCGGGGATGACCACACCCAGCGACAGGGTCTTGATGCGGATCTTCTCGTCGGCGTTCTCGCGCTTGGTGTCGAGGAACCGCAGGATGTCGGGGTGGTGAGCCGACAGGTAGACCGCACCCGCGCCCTGACGGGCGCCCAGCTGGTTGGCGTAGCTGAAGCTGTCTTCGAGGAGCTTCATCACCGGGATGATGCCCGAGGACTGGTTCTCGATCTGCTTGATCGGAGCGCCCGCCTCGCGGATGTTCGACAGCAGCAGCGCCACCCCGCCGCCGCGCTTGGACAGCTGCAGGGCGGAGTTGATGCCGCGGGCGATCGACTCCATGTTGTCCTCGATCCGCAGGAGGAAGCACGACACCAGTTCGCCGCGCTGCGCCTTCCCGGTGTTGAGGAACGTCGGCGTGGCCGGCTGGAAGCGCCCGGAGATGATCTCCTCGACCAGCTGGACGGCGAGCGCCTGGTCGCCGTCGGCGAGCCCGAGGGCGGTCATGACGACCCGGTCCTCGAAGCGCTCGAGGTACCGCTTGCCGTCGAACGTCTTCAGCGTGTAGCTGGTGTAGTACTTGAAAGCGCCGAGGAAGGTCTCGAAGCGGAACTTCTTGCCGTAGGCGAGGTCATTGAGCTGCTGGATGAACTCGAAGGGGTACTTCTCGAGCACCGCCGGCTCGTAGTACTCCTTCTCCACGAGGTAGTCCAGCCGCTCCTTGAGCGAGTGGAAGAACACCGTGTTCTGGTTCACGTGCTGAAGGAAGTACTCCCGCGCAGCGCGCTTGTCGGCGTCGAACTGGATCTTCCCGTCCGGTCCGTACAGGTTCAGCATCGCGTTCAGGGCGTGATAGTCCAGACCCTCGAATCGCGCCTCGGTCTTGAAGTCCTTCTCGGTCAGTGCAGCTTCCACCATCGTTCCAATCCATCGCTGACGCGTGCCACGTCTTCAGGCGTGCCGAATACTTCGAGCCGATACAAGTGCGGCACCCGGCACTTGCGGCTGATGATCTCGCCGGCGAGGCAGAACGACTCGCCGAAGTTGCTGTTGCCTGCGGAGATCACTCCGCGCAGGAGTCGTCTGTTCCGCTCGTCGTTGAGGAAACGGATGACCTGCTTGGGGACGGCACCCTTCTCTTCACCGCGTCCCTGGCCTCCCCCGTAGGTGGGGGTCACGAGAACGAAGGGCTCGTCCACGACCGGGGTCGGTTCGGAGGCGGTGATCGGGATGCGGATGGCGGGGAGGTCGAGCTTCTCGATGAAGCGTGCGGTGTTGCCCGACACGCTGGAGAAATAGACCAGGAGCGGGGCGGATGTCGCCAGTGCGCTCATGGTTCCCTCCTGGGCTCGATCCTCGCGGGGTCCCCGACGCGGCGCCGGGTTCAGGCCAGGCGCGACGCCAGTTCGTCGATCTTGTCGGGACGGAAGCCCGACCAGTGGTCCTCGTCGGTGATGACGACGGGTGCCTGCAGGTAGCCAAGGGCCTTGACCTGCTCGAGTGCAGCCGGGTCTTCGGAGAGGTCGTGGACCTCGTATTCGATGCCCTTCGAGTCCAGCGCACGGTAGGTCGCGGTGCACTGCACGCAGGACGGCTTGGTGTAAACGGTGATCGCCATGTCGATCCGTTCTCCCCTCGATTTCGAGTGTTTGCTCCGGTGACCCCCACCGGGAGACCAATACTACATATGGGTGCCGACATCGGATAGCACCACTAGGGATAGTAGTTACATCCGTGTAGTTTTCTCACCGTCATCCCCATGTACAACACAGGTTGTCCACCGTTTCATCCACAGGCGGCGCTCCGATTCCGCGACCGGAAAGCCCGGATTCGCGCGGCTTTCCGAACCGGAACGAGAACTCCTCCACAGGGGGGACGGTATTCGGGGGTTCCGACATCCGATTTCCTGTGGACAGTGGACGACGGCGTGTCGCGGCGTGTCGCACTAGCGTGGTGGCGTGGCGGGATATCGAGACCTTCTGCGCACCCCCGGAGTGGCGCGCATCATCGCCGCACAGCTGACCGCCCGCTTCCCCAACGGCATGACGAGCCTGGCCGTCCTGCTGCACATCGAGCAGGTGACCGGCTCCTACGGCGCGGCGGGACTTGTCCTGGCCGCCACCTCCGTCGGACAGGCGGTCGCCGGCCCGGTCACCAGCCGGTGGATGGGCCTGTGGGGCATGCGACGGGTGCTCTCCATCACCCTCGCGATCTGCGCGGTCGCGATCGCGACGCTGGCCCTCGTGGAGATGCCGCTCCCCGCCTACATGGTGCTGGGCCTGGTCGCCGGGCTGTCGACGCCCCCGGTCCAGTCGGCCGTGCGCACGATCTACCCCAAGATGGTCAACTCCCGTCAGCTGACTCCCCTGTTCTCGCTCGACGCCTCGCTGCAGGAGATCATCTGGATCATCGCCCCGGTTCTGGTGACGTTCGTGGCGACCCAGATCGGCACCGTCGAGGCCCTGGTCCTCATCGTGGTGATCCTCGTCGGCGGCGGGCTGTGGTTCATCCTGTCGCCCGAGGTCGGGCGCGTGCGCATCCCTCGGAGCCGCCGACGCCTCGGACGCGTGCTCGCCAAGCCGCCCGTGCTTCTGGCGACCGTCATCGGCTTCCTCCTCATCGGTGGCTGCGCCGCGGTCGAGGCCGGAGTCGTGGCGACCTTCGGCCACAGCGGATTGGAGGCCGGGCTCGTCCTGGCGGTCTTCTCCATCGGGAGCCTCGCCGGCGGCCTCGGCTTCGGCCACATCCCCATCGGTCCGTGGGCGATGGCGCGACGCATGGGCATCTTCACCCTGGGACTCCTCCTCGCCCTGATCTCGCTGGATGTGTGGTGGCTGGGCGGCACCCTCTTCCTCGCCGGGATCGGGATCGCCCCGGCCCTGGCGGTGCTCTTCGCGATGACCTCGGCGAGCGTGAAGTTCAGCGAGACCGCCGAGGCCTACGGATGGATCGGCACCGGGCAGCTCATCGGCGCCGCTGCGGGGTCGGCCGTCGCCGGTTTCCTCATCGACGGCGTGGGTCCGCAGGGCGCCTACATGGCGGCGGCGGCCTTCGCGGGCGTCGGCTTCCTCGTCGCGGTGGTCTTCGTCCGGGGCTTCCCCGATCTCCGCGGGCGCGACGCGAGCCCCATTCCCGACACCGAGCCGGTCTCGACGATCACCTGAGCGGATGCCGCGGGCGGCCCCCCTACTGGATGCGGCGCAGCAGCTCCAGGACCGCCAGTGCATAGGCGTCGGCGGGCTCGGGGTGCTCGAAGACGATGACATCGCCGCCCAGCTCGATCTCCACCTGATGCGTGTCGACGAGCCGGCGCAGCGACCGGAACGCCCCGCGCAGCAGTTCGCGCAGCTGACTCTCATGCGGCAGCCACAGGGCGTCTTCGAGCGCGACGGAGTCGAGCGCCCACTCGGTCGTGCCGTTGAAGGCCAGAATCCGACCGGTCGGGTAATCACGCGGTTCGATGGTCATCTCGCTGACGGTGAAGACGTCGGCGTCGAACTCGGGCTCGTCGAGTTGGAAGCGATCACCCGATGTCGGATGCCACACGAGACCCGCCGCGCGCAGCTCGAGGGCCAGGTCGGTCGAGATCATGCCCTCCATCTTCCGCCACCCCGGGGCGGCGGGGCCCGCTTACGCTGAAGGGCGTGATGTTTCCGGTGACCCTCCCCCGCATCTCCTGGGGCGATCCGCGCGCGGGGCGGCGCGCGCTCCTCGTCCACGGCCTCGGTTCGAGCGCGGCGCTGATGTGGCGCTTCGGCGTGGCCCTGGCCGAGGACGGCTGGCGTGCCGACGCCGTCGACCTGCGCGGGCACGGCGTCGCCCCGCGCGTGCTCGACTACACGATCCCCGCCTACGCCGCCGACCTCGCCCACGCCCGCCCCCAGGCGGGCGATGAGACGTGGGATCTCGTCATCGGCCACTCCCTCGGCGGCGCGGCGACCACGCTGGCCGCCGCCGACACTCCCGGATGGGCGCGCCGCGTCATCCTGATCGATCCCGCCATCCACCTCTCCGACCACGACCGCGAGGTCGTGCGACGCAGTCAGGAAGAGGCCTTCGCCGACCCGACGGAGGTCGCTGTGCGCGCGGCGCACCCGCAGTGGCATCCTCATGACATCGAGCTGAAAGCCCTCGCGACCCGGCAGGCCAGCCGGTGGGCGGTGGAGCAGACGAGCCTGCAGAACCCCACGTGGGACGTGCGTGAAGCCCTGTCGCGCCTCGATGTCGACGTGGACATCCTGGCCGCCGATCCGGCGGTGTACAGCATCTTCGACGGCCCGCTCGCCACCGAGGTGCTCGCAGCCAACACCCGGGTGCGGATGACGGTCGTCGCCGGTGCAGGACACTCGCCGCATCGCGACAAGCCCGAGGAGACCGTCGCTGAGCTGCGCCGGGTGATGCAGGGAAGACGGACAATGGGATCGTGACCGAACCGGAGACGATCCTCCCGCCGGATCTGCTCGAGCGTTTCCGTGAGCGCGCGAGCGCGCACGATCGCGAGAACACCTTCCCCGCAGCCGACCTCGACGAGCTCCGGGGCATCGGGTACCTCGCCCTCCTCGTACCGGAGGCCCTCGGGGGGCGAGGACTCTCCCTCGCCGAGGTCGCGCTGCTGCAGCAGCGTCTTGCCACCGCCGCCCCGGCGACGGCGCTCGCGATCAACATGCACCTGGTCTGGACGGGCGTCGCACGCCAGCTGTCCGACCGCGGCATCGACGATCTGCGGTTCGTGCTGGAGGGCGCGGCGGCCGGAGAGGTGTTCGCCTTCGGCATCAGTGAAGCCGGAAACGACCTCGTGCTCTTCGGCAGCGACACCGCCGCCGAGCCCCGGCCCGACGGCGCCTACGCCTTCACCGGCACGAAGATCTTCACCACCCTGTCCCCCGTCTGGACGCAGCTGGGGCTCCACGGCCTCGACACCCGCTCGGCCGACGGCCCGCGGATCGTCTACGCCTTCGTGCCACGAGACGAAGAGGCTGCGGGGCGGGTGCGCATCCGCGACGACTGGGACACCCTCGGCATGCGCGCCACCCAGTCCCGCACGACGGAGCTCCACGGCGCCGTCGCGCCGCCCGAGCGCGTGGTCAGGCGCGTGGCGCCCGGGCCTCAGCCCGACCCGCTCGTGTTCGGCATCTTCAGCGTGTTCGAACTGCTCATCGCCTCGGTGTACACCGGCATCGCGCGGCGGGCTCTCGATCTCGCCGTCCTCGCCGCCGCGCGGAAGGACAGCCAGAACCCGCGGCTGCGCTGGCAGGTGGCCGATATGGCCATCGCCTACGACGCGATGCCGCCGCAGATCGACGCGCTGTGCCGCGATCTCGCACACGACGTGGACCACGGCGGACGCTGGTTCTCGCTGCTCTCGGGCGTCAAGCACCGGGCCGTCACCACGGCCAAAGCCGTCGTCGACGAGGCACTGATCGTCGCGGGAGGGTCATCCTTCTTCGCACGATCGGAACTCTCCCGGCTCTATCGCGACGTCGCCGCCGGGGTGTTCCATCCCTCCGACCCGGAATCGGCCCACTCCGCCGCCGCGACGGCGTGGCTCGGGCCGCTGGAGACGCCCTCCTGAGCGTCGCAGTTCGCCAGGGTGCGCGTGCGAGGATGACCGGATGGCACGTACCCCGACGGCTCTGCTGAGCCCCGCCGACCAGCAGCGGCGTCGCGGTCTGCGCACGATGAAGGCCGTGGCCCTGGGCGCTCTGCTGGCGATGGCCGTGGTGTTCGCCGTCGCCTTCTCGCTCCAGGAGCAGGTGCCCTGGCTCGGCTACGCCCGCGCGGCCGCCGAGGGCGGGATGGTGGGGGCGCTCGCGGATTGGTTCGCGGTGACGGCGCTGTTCCGTCATCCGCTCGGTCTCCCGATTCCGCACACCGCGATCATCCCCAAGCGCAAGGACGAGATCGGCCGCACGCTCGGCGAGTTCGTCGAGACCGAGTTCCTGCGCGGTGACGTGGTGCGCACGAAGCTCGCCGCGACCCACGTGTCCCGGCGGGCAGGCGAGTGGCTCCGTGAGCCCGCGCATGCCGCCCGAGTGGGTTCCGAAGCCTCGGTGATCGCCGCCGGCGTGTTGCGCGCCCTGAGCGACGACGACGTGCGCGACGTCATCGAAGAGCTCGCGCGGGAGCACGTGCTCGTTCCGGAGTGGGGACCTCCCGTGGGCGCGTGGCTGGGCCGGGTGATCGACGCGGGCGCCCACCACAGCGCCGTCGATCTGGCGGCGGAGACGATCGACCACTGGCTCGCGGCCAACAGGGTGGCCTTCGAGGGCCTGGTCTCGCGGCGCCTGCCCAGCTGGGTGCCTCGGATCGCGCAGCGCCTGGTGGACGAGACGGTGTACAACGAAGCGGTGAAGTTCGTGGCGGCCGTGCGCGCCGACCCCGACCACCCGGCGCGGCATGCGATCGACGGATATCTCGAGCGGCTCGCGCGGAACCTGCAGACCGATCCGACCACCATCGGACGCCTCGAAGACGCCAAGGGGGCGCTGTTCGACAGCCCCCGGGTCCGCGAGCTCGCCGCCCAGGCCTGGGGCACCGCGAAGTCCGGACTGCTGGCGGCTCTCGACAACCCCGACAGCGGCCTGCGGCGCCGACTGGCCGACGCTCTGGCCGAGATCGGCGACCGCCTGGTGACCGACGCCGCCCTGCAGCACCGGGCCGACGGCTGGGTGACCGAGGCAGCGGTCTTCCTGGTCGACCGATACCGCCACGACATCGCCTCGATCATCACCGACACCGTCGAGAAGTGGGACCCCGAGGAGACGACGGAGAAGATCGAGCTCATGGTCGGCCGCGACCTCCAGTACATCCGGCTCAACGGCACCATCGTCGGGGCGCTGGCAGGGCTCGTCATCTACACGATCGCCCGCGCCATCTGGGGATGACGCTCCCGCGGCGCTACAGTGAGCGCGTGGAATCGGTGGGCGACGAACTGCTCTTCAGCTACGGCACTCTCCAGCAGCCCGAGGTGCAGCTGGACACCTTCGGCAGGATCGTCGCGGCCGAGCCCGACATCCTGCCAGGGTTCACGGTCGACTACGCCGAGATCGTCGACGAACGGGTGGTGGATGTCTCGGGGCACGCGGTGCACCCCATC
Source organism: Microbacterium sp. CCNWLW134 (assembly GCF_037083565.1). NCBI lineage: Bacteria > Bacillati > Actinomycetota > Actinomycetes > Micrococcales > Microbacteriaceae > Microbacterium > Microbacterium sp. CCNWLW134. The sequence continues at coordinate 1,926,600 of NZ_JBAOJU010000001.1, forward strand.
GTGCGTGCGACGGGCAATCCGCTGGACAAGGTGGTGGGAAAGGTCCTGAGCATCACCGAGGACGAGCTCGACGCCGCCGATGAGTACGAAGTGTCGCTCTACCGCCGCATCTCCGCCCCGCTCGCCAGCGGCCGCGTCGCCTGGGTGTACGTGTCGGTGTGAGCGGCCTCTTCCACGACCCCCTCTGGCCCCGTGCCGGTGAGTGGCCGTCCGCGCACGACGGCGCCGAGACCTCGGGGCCGGTCGATGTGGCGATCCTCGGTGTGCCGACGTGGCGGACCTCGCGGTCGGCGACCGGAGCGCACGCCACCCCCGCCGCCGTCCGCGCGGCGTTGCAGCGCTACAGCGCCACCCTGATCGGTCCGCCCGCGCTCGACCTCGATGCCGCGATGTCGATCGTCGACGCGGGCGATGTGGCCGAGCCCGACGGCGATGCCGGCGAGGCGCGCGTCCGCCGCGTCGTCGCCGATCTCATCGCTCGTGGCGGGATGGTCATCGCCCTCGGGGGCGACAACGCCGCGACCGTGCCGGTCGCCCAGGGCGCGAAGGCGGGCGGCCTCATCACCCTCGACGCGCATCTCGACCTGCGCGACGGCAGATCGAACGGCTCGCCGGTGCGCCGGCTCATCGACGACGGGCTCGATCCGCGCCGGATCGTGCAGATCGGAATCGCCGACTTCGCCAACTCCCCCGCCTACGTCGCGCGCGCCGTGGATCTCGGGATCACGCTCATCACCCTCGATCAGGTTCGCCGGCGCCCCGCCGCCGACCTCATGGGCGACGCGTTCGCCATCGCGGGCGCGGGTGCAGGCGGCGTGCACCTCGACATCGACGTGGACGTCTGCGACCGCTCGGTCGCGCCGGGGTGCCCGGCCTCGGTTCCGGGTGGGCTGAGCGCTGACGCGCTCCGGGCGCTGGTGCGGTCGGCGGCAGCCGATACCCGGCTGGTCTCCGCGGATATCGTCGAGGTCGACGCGACGGCCGACACCGAGGACGGCCGGACGGTGCGGCTGGCGGCGCTGTGCGTTCTGGAACTCCTGGCGGGAAGGGCGATGCCATGACGATCGAACTGGTGCTGGCGCGACACGCGAAGTCGGACTGGGGCGACCCCGGGCTCCGCGATCACGATCGCCCGTTGAACGAGCGCGGCCTGCGCGATGCGCCGCGGATGGCCGCGCGCCTGGCCGAGACGGGTTTCCGCCCGGATGCGCTGCTGTCCAGCACGGCCGTGCGCGCCCGCACGACCGCTGAGGCCTTCGCCGCTGCGCTCGAGACCGCGGTCACCCTCGTGCCCGACCTCTACGGCGCCCCGCCCGCGACGCTCCTCGCCACGGCGTCGACGAGCGGCGCCCTGCGCGTGATGCTCGTCGCCCACAACCCCGGGATGGCCGAGCTGGCCGACGCGCTCTCCGGCGGCCGGATCGGCGAGATGCCGACGTGCGCGGTCGCCCGGTTCCGCTGGGACGATGACGACTGGGCGGTCGTCGGCGCGGTCGACCCGGACGAGTGGCACATCGACACCCCCCGCTGAGGCGGGCTACACGGCGCGTTCCCCGTCTTCCCAGACCGCCGCGACGATCGGCACACCCGGCCGGTAGGCCAGATGGATCCGTGACGGAGCATCCAAGAGCACCAGATCTGCTCGCATCCCGGGGGCGATACCGCCGACGTCGGTGCGCCGGAGCGCACGGGCTCCCCCCGCCGTCGCCGCCCACACCGCCTCGGCGACCGTCATCCCCATCTCGCGCACCGCGAGGGCGATCATCAGCGGCATCGAACTGGTGAAGCTCGACCCGGGGTTGCAGTCGCTCGCGAGGGCGACGGTGACCCCCGCGTCGATGAGACGGCGGGCGTCGGGATAGGGCTGGCGCGTGGAGAACTCCACTCCGGGGAGAAGCGTGGCGACCGTCTGCGAACCCGCGAGGAGAGCCACGTCGGCGTCGCTGAGGAACGTGCAGTGATCGACGGATTCGGCGCCGATACCGACCGCCAGGGCGACACCCGGCCCCTCTCCGAGCTGATTCCCGTGCACGCGGGGCGCGAGGCCTCGCGCGACACCCGCCGCCAAGACCCGGCGCGCCTCCGCCTCGGTGAAGGCGCCGTCCTCGCAGAAGACGTCGATCCAGCGACTGAACGGCGCGCAGCGCTCGAGCATCGGTCCGCAGACGAGGTCGAGGTAGCCGCGGCGGTCATCGGCGTACTCCGGCGGGATGACGTGCGCCCCGAGGAAGGTCACCTCGTCGGTCACCTCGGCCGCGAGGCGAGCGAGCCGCTCCTCGTCGTCGGCGGTCAGCCCGTACCCCGTCTTGATCTCCACGGTCGTCGTGCCCTGACGGCGCAGTTCCCGGATGAACCCCGCGAGGCGGCCGCGCAACTCCTCCTCACCGGCCGCGCGCGTGGCCGCGACGGTGCGACGTATGCCGCCGGCGGTATAAGGCCTGCCGGCCATCCGCGCCTCGAACTCGTCGGCGCGGTCGCCCCCGAACACCAGGTGGGTGTGCGCGTCGACGAACCCCGGCAGCACAGCCCGGCCAGCGGCATCCACCACTTTCGTGTCGGAGCCGGGCGACGGTGCGTCGCGAGCACACCCGACCCACGCGATGAGGCCGTTCCGCGCGAGGACGGCCGCATCGCGGATCGTGCCGCACGCGTCCCCCTCGCCGCCGACGTTGGTCGTCAGTTCGCCGATGTTCGTGATGAGCGTCGCGCTCACGGCATCGGAACCTTCAGCCCGCGCTCGGCGGCGACCTCCCGCGCGCGGTCGTAGCCGGCATCGACGTGGCGCATGACGCCGGTGCCGGGGTCGTTGACGAGCACCCGGGCGAGTTTCTCGGCTGCGAGCGGCGTCCCGTCGGCGACGGTGACCTGGCCCGCGTGGATCGACCGACCGATGCCCACGCCGCCGCCGTGGTGGATCGACACCCACGACGCGCCCGACGCCGTGTTCAGCAGCGCGTTCAGCAGCGGCCAGTCGGCGATCGCGTCAGAACCGTCGGCCATCGCCTCGGTCTCGCGGTACGGGGAGGCCACGGAGCCGGCGTCGAGGTGGTCGCGCCCGATCACGATGGGCCCGGCGAGCTCGCCGGAGGCGACCATCTCGTTGAACCTCAGGCCCGCGAGATGCCGCTCCTGGTAGCCGAGCCAGCAGATGCGCGCCGGAAGTCCCTCGAAGTGCACCGCGTCGCCGGCCTTGTCGAGCCAGCGCACGAGCCCGGCGTCGTCGGGGAACAGGGCCTTGACGGCCTCGTCGGTCTTGCGGATGTCTTCGGGGTCACCCGACAGCGCCACCCAGCGGAACGGGCCGCGCCCCTCGGCGAACTGCGGACGGATGTAGGCCGGCACGAAGCCGGGGAAGGCAAAGGCCCGGTCGAAGCCGCCCAGCTGCGCCTCGGCGCGGATCGAGTTGCCGTAGTCGAAGACCTCGGCCCCGGCATCCTGGAAGCCCACCATCGCCGCCACCTGCTCGGCCATCGACGCGCGGGCCCGCCGCGTGAACTCCACCGGGTCGCGCTCGGCCTCGACGTGCCATTGCGCCACCGAGACGCCGACGGGCAGGTACGAAAGCGGATCGTGCGCGCTGGTCTGATCGGTGACGATGTCGATCGGAACGCCTCGACGCAGAAGCTCGGGGAACACCTCCGCCGCGTTCCCCACCACCCCGACGGAGAGCGCCTGGCCCGCGGATCGGGCGGCGACGACCCGCGCGACGGCGGTGTCGAGATCGGTGGTGTACCCGTCGAGGTAGCCGTGCTCGACACGACGCGCGAGCCGCGATTCGTCGACGTCGACGATGAGCACGGCGCCCCCGTTGAGGGTGACGGCCAGTGGCTGAGCGCCGCCCATGCCGCCGCACCCGCCGGTCAGGGTCAGCGTGCCCGCCAGCGAGTCGCGCCCCATCGATCGCGCGACGGCGGCGAAGGTCTCGTACGTCCCCTGCAGGATGCCCTGCGTGCCGATGTAGATCCACGATCCTGCGGTCATCTGGCCGTACATCGTCAGACCCAGGTGCTCGAGGCGTCGGAACTCGGGCCACGTCGCCCAGTCACCGACGAGGTTCGAGTTGGCGATGAGCACGCGGGGCGCCCACTCATGAGTGCGGAAGACGCCGACGGGCTTGCCCGACTGCACGAGCAGCGTTTCGTCGGGCTCGAGCTCGTCGAGGGTGCGGATGATCGCGTCGTAGGCCTCCCACGAGCGGGCGGCCTTTCCGGTGCCGCCGTAGACGACGAGGTCGTCGGGTCGCTCGGCGACCTCGGGGTCGAGGTTGTTCATGAGCATGCGTTTGGCAGCCTCCGCTCCCCAGCTCTTCGCGGTCCTCTCACCGCCGCGGGGCGCGCGGATCGAGCGGGCAGGGGCGTGGACGTCGGTCATGAGTCCTCCTCGTGGGTGATCGGTGACAGGGCGGATGCCGCGGCCCGGGCGATCGCGCCGGTGGAGACGAGGTCCGTGGCAGCCTCGATCTCGGGCGAGAGGAATCGATCGGGACCGGGACCGCCGCACGCATCACGCACCAGCGCGGCGACCGCGCCGGTGGCGGGTGCGGGCGGAAGGGGCGCGCGAAGCTGCTGCGCACGCACCCCGACCATCACCTCGATCGCCAGGACACGGGCCAGGCCGTCGAGGGCACGACGGAGTTTGCGGCCTGCGGCCCAGCCCATCGACACGTGGTCCTCCTGCATCGCCGACGACGGGATCGAGTCCACCGAGGCAGGAGCGGCGAGGCGCTTGAGCTCCGACACGACTCCGGCCGCGCCGTACTGGGCGATCATGAACCCCGAGTCGACCCCGGGCTCGTGGGCGAGGAAGGGCGGCAGGCCCTGGTTGCGCGCCACGTCGAGCGCGCGGTCGGTGCGCCGCTCCGAGATCGACGCCATGTCGGCCACGGCGATCGCGAGGAAGTCCAGCACGTAGGCGATCGGTGCGCCGTGGAAGTTGCCGTTGGATTCCACGCGACCGTCCGGTGTCACGACGGGATTGTCGATCGCGGCGGCGAGTTCGCGCGCGGCGACGGCGGAGGCGTGGGCGAGGGTGTCGCGCGCCGCACCGTGCACCTGCGGACTGCAGCGGAGCGAATAGGCGTCCTGCACCCGCGTGCACACGTCGGGATCGCGATGACTGGCGACGATGCCCGATCCGGCGAGGAGGGCCCGCAGGTGCGCGGCCGAATCCCGCTGACCCGGGTGCGGCCGCAGCTGCATCAGATCGGCGGCGAAGACCGCGTCGGTTCCGAGCTGGCTTTCGATCGAGAGCGCCGCGGCGATATCGGCGGTGTCGAAGAGCATCTCCAGGTCGTGGGCGGCCAGGAGCAGCATCCCCAGCATCCCGTCGGTGCCGTTGATGAGGGCGAGTCCCTCCTTCTCCTCGAGGACGACGGGGATGAGGGATGCCGTGGCGAGCGCCTCCCGCGCCGACGTGACGTGTCCGCCGCGCACCCGTACCTCGCCTTCCCCCATCGCCGCGAGCGCGACGTGCGCGAGGGGGGCGAGGTCGCCCGAGCACCCGAGAGAGCCGTACTCGCGGACGACCGGCGTGATCCCCGCATTCAGCATTCCCGCGTAGAGCTCGACGACCTCGGCGCGCACGCCCGTGCGTCCCGAGGCGAGGGTCTGCAGGCGCAGGAGCTGCAGCGCCCGGATCACCTCCTCTTCGACCTCGGCTCCTGTTCCGGCGGCGTGCGAGCGGATGAGGCTCGCCTGCAGCTGGCGGCGTCGTTCGGGGGCGATGAAGGTGGTCGCGAGCGCGCCGAACCCCGTCGAGATGCCGTAGTGCGGGCGCGGGTCGTCGGCGAGTCGCTCGATCAGGGCGCGGGAGGCGTCGACGCGCTCACGGGCGATGTCGTCGAGCTCGACACGAGCGTGGTCACGGGCGACCGCGACGACCTCCGTCGGTGACAGCGGTGCACCCCCGATGGAGACGTGGGGGCGGGTCGAGGAGGGAAGCGCCATACGAGCGATTCCACTCCCGTTCGGCCCGGAGCGCAGGCGTTTCACGAAGGCGGTGTCTGAGATCCCAGACTCGCGGCTGTCGGTGGGATCAGTCGCCGGAACCGAGGGCGGATGCGGCATCCGTCCGGCGGAACGAGGCGATGAACTCCGCCCCGCGTCCGGGTTCGCTTCGCACCGCGAGGGTCCCTCCCATCAGCTCCATCAGGCTCCGGCTCAGAGCGAGCCCCAGACCCGTGCCCTCGTAGTGGCGTGCGAGCGAGGAGTCGGCCTGCTCGAACGGCTCGAAGATGCGCTCGAGATCGTCGGCAGCGATCCCGATGCCGGTGTCGATGACGGAGATGTCGACCCACGGCCCCCGGACGTCGGCTCGGACGGCGACTCGCCCGCCACGCGGGGTGAATTTGACGGCGTTGGACAGCAGGTTCAACAGCACCTGACGCGCCCGGACCGGGTCGGCGTCCACGACGGGGAGCCCGTCGGCCCCGTCGCGGGTGACAGTCAAGCCCTTCCCGACGGCGAGGTCGCCGGACAGACCGACCGCATCCCGGATGATCTCACCGACGTCGACGGGTCGCAGATCGACGGTCAACTTGCTCGCCTCCGCCTTCGCGAGATCGAGGATGCCGTTGATGACCTCCAGCAGATGGCGCCCGCTGTTCTCGATCTGTTCGACGTAGGCGCGCTGCTTGTCGGTGAGGGGGCCGTGGAGCTCCCGGCGGAGGATCGAGCTCAGACCGATCACCGCGTTCAGGGGGGTGCGCAGCTCGTGGCTCATCCCGGCGAGGAGTTCGTCCTTGGCCCGTGCCGTGCTCTCGGCGATGTCGCGGGCGACCCGGAGCGCCGCCTCGGTCGCCTTGCGCGACTCGATGTCGCGCGCGATCACGGTGGTGACGTCCTCGTCGTCGTATCGGCCGCGCACGAAGCTCGCCTCCACGTCGATGATCGCGCCGTCCCGGCGCAGGAGCTGCATGTCGACGGTCTTCCCGTCGGTCGAGGCCTGACGGGCGAGCTCGCGAGACCCGTCGACGCTGTCAGGCGGGAGGAATCCGGTGATCGGAGCACCGAGGACGTCGGCATCCACGTCCGCCGCATCCACCAGGTTCCGCGCCGCGCGGTTGGCCAGCACGATCCGCCCGTCGTCGGTGAAGGTGACGATCGCGTCGGCGGCCCGCTCCACGATGAGCCGGTGCAGTGCCTCGCTGTGCGCCTGCCGCCGCTCGGCTTGAGCCCGGTCGCGATCAGCCGTGACCGCCTCCATCAGGCTCCCCACGGTCGCGGTCAGGGGCGCGAGGAAGTGCACGAACTCCTCATCGAAACCACCGGGGCGATTGGCCAGGGCCACGACGCCCATCACCGCGCCGCCGCGGAGGATCGGCACGCCGAGGAACGAATCCAGCGGCGGATGACCGTACGGGCGGCCGGCGGCACGCCGATCCTGGAGCGGCTCGTTGGAGATCACGGGCGCCTCGGTGGTCACCACCCGCCCGAAGAGGGTGTCGAGGTTGTGGAACTCCATCCCCTGCGGTCCCGCCGCGCGGAACATCTCGCGGGTCGCGTCGTTCCAGGAGATGTCCGTCATCGCCCACGTGCGGAGGAACCGCCCGTCGGCGTCTTCGAGGACCTGGGCGATGAACCCGTAGGCGCTCTCGGTCGACGCCAGCAGGTCGGACAGCAGGCCGTCGAAGAGGGGCCCGACATCGGCCCCGGCGACGTACTGATCCTGCATCCGCGTGAGGGTGTCGAGCAGTTCGTTCGACCGGCGGAGCTGGGCGTCGACGGCGTGCAGCGTGGTGACGTCTTCCATGACGCCCTCGAAGTAGACGATCTCGTCGTCGTCGTCGCGGATGGAGTGCGAGCTGATCCGCACCCACCGCAGCCCGCCGTCGCGCCGCCGGATCTGCAGGTCTTCGACGGGGATCGGCAGTCCCGCCTGCGCTCGGCGCAGGAGCCAGTCGCGGCGCGCGGGATCGGCGTAGATGTCGCGCGCGTGCAGCGACGCGAGATCGTCGAACGATGCCACGCCCAGCATCTGCAGAAGCGCCGTGTTGCCGGCGAGGAAGCGCCCCGCCGGCGAGGTGCGATACACGGCGACGGGCAGACCCTCGACGATGTCTCCGAGGACGTCGAGGCTGTGATCGGTCACCGCACCGTCGCCTCGTCCATGACGGTGCGGATCATCGCGGCCAGCTCGTCGATGTCGACGGGTTTCGACAGCACACCCGCGCCCAGCTCGCCGGCACGCCGGAGGACGTCTGCACTCTGCGAGGCGGTGACGAAGATGATGCGAAGGTCGTCCAGCCCCTCGACGGAGGGCAGGCGACGGGCCACCTCCATCCCGTCGATCCCGGGCATCATGATGTCGAGGAACAGCAGATGCGGGCGCACCGCACCGCACCGCACCAGCCCCTCCCATCCGTTCGATGCGGATTCGACGGTCACCGCAGGATCGACGTCGGCCGCGGCCGCGCGCACGAGCTCCGCCGTGACCGGGTCGTCGTCGATGACCATCACGACGAAGTCATGGACCACGCCGAGATCCGATGCGAGCTGCTCGAGGGATGACCGGTGGCGCGGCGTCGGCTCGCTGCGCCCGCGCTCCCACGCGTTGATCGTCGGGAAGGAGACCCCGAGCCGTCTGGCCAGTCCCTCCTGGGTGTCGCCGCTGGCTGCGCGGATGCGGGCGACGAGCTCGGGGCTGCTGATCATGGTTTCATCTTACAAATCTTTATGAAGTTCACGGAAGTCATGCCATCGCCGCGACAGGGGAATCTGCAAGCAGCATCCGGGGGTCACGGGACAGGATGCTGCCGATGTGCAGGAGATACCAGTCGACGACATCCTCGAGCGGCAGGCCCGTGGCCGCCACCCGGTTGTGCCGGACCACGTCCTCTCGCCGATCGGGGTCGTCGAGCAGCTCCCCCATCGCACGCGCGAGATCCGCATCATTCCCCGGCTCGAAGAACGACCCCGTGAAGCCCTCCTCCTCGATCAGATCCTCCAGGTCGCCGATGCGGGGAAGCACCGGCGGGCACCCGAAGGCCCCGGCCTGGTGCAGGACCCCGGAACTTCCGGTGGTCGCGGTGTACGGGAAGACGGTCAGCACGGCGTTGCGGAAGAGAGGTTCCACCTCCTCCTCGGGCACGTAGCCGAGGAAGTCGACGTCGGGGCCGCCGAGCTCGTCGGCCACGCGGCGGAGGTAGCCCGGCGTGTTGGGGCTGTCGGTGCCGGCGATGACGAGACGAAGCTCGGGTCGGTCCAGAAGGCGGAACGCGCGGATGAGGCCCTCGACCTTCTTGTACGTCCCGAACTTCCCGAACGTCAGAATCGTCCGAGTCGGCGTGGAAGCCGGCGGGGCGGCAGCGGTCGCGAAAGACCCGTGCGGGGTGAGCGCCACATTCCCGGCCCGATAGCGGCGGCGCAGGATCTCGACGTACCTCGGCATCGTGGTGGTGACCAGGTTCGAGGTGAGGATCATCCTCGTCAGGCACCACCCCACGGCACGGACCAGTGCCTCCCCCGCCCGATTGCTGCGGAAGCCCGCGGCGCCGAGATCCACGGTCTCCATGATGTTGTGCAGGAGCGTCACCACGGGGATCCCGCTCAGCCGCAGCAGCGCCGGGGTCATCAACCCCAGGGCGGCGGCCGGCTTCGACGACCCGAAGCTGGTGAAGTGGGCGTTGACGATGACGACGTCCGCCCGGATCGCTCGGGCGGCCCGGAGGATCGAGAGCGGATTGCCGATGCTTCTGAACCGCCACGCACGGCGGATCTCCACCCCGTCGATGTCGGGGTAGGTCACCGGCAGGTCTTCCACGAGAGCCACCACCCGCACGCCGGGCTTGCGGCCGAGGGCCGTGAGGAAGTGCAGGCCGTACTCGGCCAGGGTCGTGGGGCTCGGCGTCAGCGCCGTCACGACGGCGATCGTGGTGTCAGGCATGCGCGTACAGTCCTCTCGCGGCGTTCATCCGGATGCGGACGATCGAGGCCAGGAAGCGCACCGCCTCCTGCAGGGGGCGCACGGTCGAGCCCGGCGCGTCGTACCACCGCACCGGAACCTCCGCGACGGTGAGGCCCAGGCGCTCCGCCAGGTAGAGCATCTCGAGATCGAAGGCGAAACCGTCGATCGTGTGGACGGCGCACACCCTGCGCGCCGCGTCTGCGGTGAAGAGCTTGAACCCGCACTGGGTGTCGGTCACCGCGATGCCGAGGCCCAGCGAGACGAGTCGGCGCAGGCCGGTGGTCATCGCCGAGCGGAGGACGGAACGGTTGTTGACGTCGGCACCGTGCGCGGCGCGGGATCCCACCGCGACGTCCGCACCCGCGCGGAGCCGGGCGATGAGGCCGTCGATCTCCTGCACCGGGGTGGCGTTATCGGCATCGCAGAAGAGCACCATCCGACCGCGGGCCTCGGAGAACCCGCGGTGGACCGCCGCTCCCTTCCCGGCGTTCCTCGGCGCGCGCACGAGCCGCACGTTGACGTGCCCGATCAGCTCGATCAAGGCCGTCGTGGCGTCGGTCGATCCGTCGTCGGAGACCACGATCTCCCAGCACAGGTCGCGGGGCGCAAGGTGCGCCACCCACGCGGCGATGGTCGGGATGATCCGCGCCTGCTCGTTGAAGGCCGGGATCACCACGCTCAGGTCGACGGGTCGAGAATTGGGGGTTTCGCGCCAGGCGACGCAGGCGGCGTAGGACGGGGATGGAGGGTTCATCGTCTTCTCATTTCGCGGAAACGGTGGGTGTGGTGGGGTGGAGCTCGCCCGCGTGCGGGCGGAGGGTGAGGCGTCGCATCCGGCGGGACACCACGAGAACGCCCTGGCCGGCGAGCGTGAGGGTCATGGTGAGCACCTGGAAGAGGATCAGGGACAGCGGGTCGGTGGCGAGGAACATCAGGATCGGCACCTGCAGCACCGCTCCGCCGAGCAGCACGGCGGCCGTTCCCGAGCGGCCGGCGGCCAGATCGACGGCGGCGATGAACGTCGACGCCGACAGGACGGTGGCGCAGAGCACCGAGGGGACGAGCAGGACGGTCGCAGCGCCGTAGGCGGGGCCGAACACGATGCGCACCGCCTCATCGCCCACTGTGGCGGCAGCGATCGCGCCGAGCACACCGAGGGCGCAGATGACGCCGCCGGCGACCAGGATGATGCGTCTGCGGGCGGCTGCGGTCGCGGCGGAGGCCAGGAGCGGAACACTCACCTGGATCACCGTCCACGCCAGGAAGTACAGCGATCGGCACAGCACCGCGGCCGCGGCGTACGCTCCGGCGGCCGCCGGAGCGAACAGCGCCTTGGCGACCACCACATCCGCGTTGTTCACCAGTGCCTGCGCGAGGAGCATCATCGATGCCGAGGCCACTGCCGTTCCCAGCGCCGCGGCCGCCGTCACAGCGGAGCCGGACTCCGGACGCCGCGTCCAGGCGACGGCGGCCGATGCCAGGAACGACGCGAAGATCCCGAGGGCGGCGCCGATCGGGCCGAATCCCAGCATGACGAGCGTCACGGCGATGAGGAGCCGGACACCCGCTTCGGCGGCGTAGCTCGCGGCGACCCGCGTGAACCGCAGCTGCCCCTGCAGCAGCCCACGATGAACGGCCTGGAGGAAGTACACCGGCAGGCCGGCGGCGATGATCACGAAGATCCACGGTGATGAGGTGCGCAGCAGATCGGCGAGGATCCACGCTCCGCCCCCGAGGAGGACGAGGGCCGCGGCGCCGGCGACCGACGCGGCGCGCAGCAGCACACGCCGGACCGCCGGCGCGCTCGCCGGATCCGCCGCGACCGAGCGCGAGGCGACCATCTGCAGCGTCGCAGCGACGACGCTCGCGGTGAGGACCACCGTGATGGCGAGGGCGACGTCTCCGAACTGCGCGGGGTCGAGGAGGCGCACGAGCACCACGTTGAGCCCGTAGTTCACCGCACTCACGGCGACCATGGTCAGGGAGAGGACCGACGCACCGCCCAGGAGTCCGGGGCGCATCCGCGCCGACAGCGGGCGAGTCATGCCGTCCTCGCTGAGATCCACGCCCGCACCCGGCCGAAATCCTGCTGGGCGCGCACGGTGAGCCGATCGACCGCGGACTGCTGCTGCTCCCGGGTCTCTCGGGGGGTCGCGGCGATCCGGCGGAGCGGCCCGAGAACGGCGTCGGCGGAGAACGGCACCGAGAGGTCGACGGCGCGATCGACGGCGCCGATCTGGTGGCTGATCTCGCGGACCTTGGTGTCGTAGATCAGAGGGACGACCGGGATGCCGAGCTTGGATGCGGTGATGAGAGCGTGCAGTCGCTCGGCGACCACCACGTCGCAGGAGCTGATGATCCTCGCGACGTCGCGGTGGTCCTCGGGCGCGTGCTCGACGATGGGGACGCCGGGGAGGGAGCGGGCGAAGGCACGCAGGACGGTGGCGTCGTCGTGCTCCTTCCCGCGGGACTGCATGGGCAGGAGGTGAAGCTCGATGGACCGCTCCGCCGCGAGCACCGTCAACGCCTCGGACAGCGCCCGCATCGCGGCATCCCACAGTTCGGGTGCTTCGACATCGTGATTCAGGTTCAACGCGATGCGCCACGGCCCCGAGGCGTCGACGCGGTCGTCGTCGCCCCCGCGCAGCCAGCGAGGCGACACACCGAACACCGCATCGGTGGACGGACGGACGCGTCGGGCCGCGCCGATCCGACGGCACATCTCCAGCGAGGCCGCATCACGAACGGTGACGAAGGAGACCGAGGCCAGGATGAGTCGTGCGAGAAGCCGCCCGCGGCGCGTGCGGAGGGGTCCGACGCCGATGTTGAGCATGGCGATGGGCGTGCGGCCGGCGAGCCGCGCACCCAGAACCACCGCCCAGATCATCAGGAGCGTGGCGTACCGCGGGCGGCGGGTCGCCGCCGACAGCTCCTTCAGGATGCTCCCCCCGGCGAACACGACGAGCTCGGAGGTCCACAGGTGGCGCAGCAACGACCACCGGTCGCGAGCGGTGTCGATGAGCGTGTACAGGTAGCGATCGCCCAGCCGCGCGGCGGTGTCTGCCCGGTCGTAGGTGTTGATCACGTAGTCGTGGTCGTCGCCGAGCTCGTGGAGGAAGGTCTCGAGCAGAAGCTCGTCGCCGATGTTGTACTGCCCGTGGGTGCCGAGCAGCAGAATTCGACGCGGGTTCGAGCGGGATGCGTGAGATGTCATGGGGTGTCCTTCGTCGAATCGGGGAAAGGCGCGTCGTCGGGCGACGCAGCGGGTCGGGAGGGGACGACGGTGCCGACCTCATCCGGGCGCGGACGCGTCCGGGCACGGACGGTGAGTCCCGCGGCGAGCACGAGAGCCGCGGAGAGGATCAGCACCAGCCAGTCCGCCCCCAGCCCACCGGTCTCGTCGGGGGTGAGCTGTTCGACGCCGGAGGCGGCCAGGTTGAGCAGCTCCTCCTCGGAGAGGTCCTCGTGCACCTCGCCGGCCGCGGGGTCGACATAGCCTTCGCTGTCGGGGCCGAAGACCTCGTAGGTGCGCGAGCACGACAGATCCGCCGCCGACACCGTGTCGGGGGCGCCGGCCTCGGTCACGCGACCGTACTCGTCGTCCGGAACGAGAAGCACGCCCTCCACGAGAAGCGGGTTGGCGTCGAGCTTGTCGAACCGCAGCGTGTGCGAACCGGCGCTGAGCTCCACCGTCCCCAGGTCGTGGTACTCGTAGCGGGAGTTCACCGGCACGAGCCCCTCGGCCATCCGCTGCTCCAGGTCCGAGGGAGACAGTCCCTCGGTCGCAACCGGCACGCGGTCGGACGAGTAGACCGTCTCCTCGGGGTAGAAGTCCAGCGATCCGGGAGTCGAGCGCACGTCGAGCGAGCGGACCACCTCGGCCGTCGGCGAGTCGAGGGTGAGCGCGTTGATGGTCGCCGCACCGCGGAGGAGCAGGCGGTAGCGCCCTGCCTCGGGTGCACGCAGCTGGATGGCGAAGTTCGTGGCCCGCGGCACGGCGACGAAAGAGCCCTTGAGCGTGCCGAACACCCCCGGGGTGATCATGCCGGTGCGGTTCCACTTCGTCGTCGAGAACATCAGGAACGCCCGGAACATCGGGGAGAGGTAGTAGCTGGATGCCACGATGTCGGAGTTGAAGGGGAACATCTTCGGCGACGGCGTGAAGAACGCATCCCGATGGGCGAGCGCCCATCCGTCGAGCGCCGTCGTCCCCGACGCCGCTCCGGAGAAGAAGAGCGTGTCGGGATCGCCACCCGCCGCGACGGTCTTGTCGGTGAACGGAAGGTACTCCAGGTCGTAGCAACGGCTGAGTTCCAGACGGTTCCACAGCAGGGCGAGATAGTCGCTCCACCCCGATGTGACGACCAGCGACGGCCGTTCCTCAGCCGGCGGATCGACCACTTCGTACAGCACGAAGCTGTCGTTCTCGAAACGCTCCTCGACGAACCCGAAGGCTTCCTGCCGCTTCATGGCCGGACCGATGTAGTCCTCCACGTCCGGCAGGTATTCCGCCCCCACTCCTCGGTTGTCCCGCAGCTTCTTGTTGACCACGAGGTAACGCAGATCGATGTCGCGGGCGACGTTGATCCACCAGTCCTGCTGGTAGTACAGGCCGCGCAGCAGCAGGAAGAACTCGAACTTGTTGGAGCTGTCACCGGTGAGCCCGTAGTAGTAGCTCGGAACATCGAGGTAGTAGATGAAGAACTTGTCGATGAACTTGTGATCGATGCCGTCCTCGGCGGTGACGAGCTTCGCCGTCTCCGTCGGAGGGAGCACGACGGTCTTCCCCTCTTCGAGCGTCTCGAGCTCGGCTTTGAGGGCGCGCAGGTCGTGCAGCGGGTATGGGGCGAGGAAGGTGCCGAAATTCCCTGAGAGCAGCACGGTGCGGTAGTTCGTGTTCGACAGCAGGGGGGCGAAGAAGACGGCCCCCACCGCCACCACGGCCGCGCCCCGCAGCAGGATGGTGTCGCGGGACGACCGCCGGCCTTCGGTCACCGCCGCGTCTCGCCGCACCATCCACCGGTTGTGCAGCGCGTCGACCGCCCACGCGAGGGTCAGCGACATGACCACCGGGGCGAGGACGAAGAGGAGGAGTTGGAAGCGGTGCGGAAAGCGGAGCACCTGGACGATCGTCGAGGCGATGTTCACGCTCATCGACCCGACAGGCCCCTCGACGCCCGCGAGCGTCCGCGTGACCGCCGCGAGAGACCGGTGGAAGCTCGGGAACCACTGCGGCTCGGCGTAGCCGATCGTTGCCCAGCCGGCGAACAGGGCGACGACCGCGAGGACGCCGAACAGCTGCCGGTGCGCCCGCGTCCGCAGGAGCGAGCGTCGCACGGCCGGCACGAGGAAGGGGATGAGGAAGACGAGGGTGTAGACGATGTTGCTGACCCTCGGCACCTTCGCCAGGTAGTCACCGTAGAGGACTTTGTCCATGATGCCGGCGAGGTCCCAGCTGAGGACGTGGAGCCACGACACCGACGCGTCGCGGATGAAGTAGTAGTCGCCGGGCACCGTCTAGGAGAGGTTCTCCACACCGCGCAGCGCCACGAACTTCACGAAGAGGACGTACGGGATGAGCGTCACCAGCGCGAAGATGATGACGATGACGATGCCGCGGCCGAGGGTCGTGCCGCCCCAGCGGTGCAGGGCCTGCCGCAACCGCGGCATCCGGTCAGGGGATCGGACGCTGTCGAAGAGGGCGGCCGGGAACCGCTTCAGCCGTCTGGGCCCGCCGGAGCGGATCCACCGGGCCAGCTCCCCGAGGGCGAGCGTGACGCCCGCGATCAGCAGGAACACCGCGAACAGCACGAGATAGTGCACCGCAGGGTTGAGCAGCACGAGCAGACTCGCGATCACCGAGCGCCGAACCCAGTGTTTCGGCTCGAACAGCAGGGCGTGCAGGACGATGAGGATCGCCATGGTCACCAGCGCCAGGCCGAGCACGAGCGTGTAGAAGTGGGTGATCTTGGCGTAGATCATGATCGCGTAGATCAGCCCGACCGGAAGGGCCGTGACGAGGGCGATCGTGACCGGCGAGAGGGTGCGGAAGACATCCGTGACGAACCACACCACCGTCCGGTAGGCGGCGACGACGATGGTCGGGATCACGAGGAGGATCGCGAAGGGAAGCACGTGATAGTGCCGGAGCCAGGTGGTGAGGAACGAGTAGCGCACGCGGAACTCGTATCCGTGCGTGAGCTGATTGAACTCGCCCGCTGCCTGCTCGAGCAGCTGGCTGTTGACGTTGAAGAAGGGCACCAGCTCGTCGCCGACGATGACCGCGTCACCGCGCAGCACCGAGGGGATGGCGGCCAGGACGTCGCGGAAGACGACGAACGCGACGATGAAGAAGAGCACCGACACCACCCGAGCGACACGTCGGCCGGCGCGGACCTCCGACGAGCGGTCGGATGATGCGATACTCACGTGACGATCGCCAGAACTGCGCGGTCGTCGACCGCAGGCATCCACCCCGCGTGGTTCTCGAGGGCGTCGAACGTGCGGGCGACGATCACGGAAGGGTCCGACGTCGGCGTCGATCGCAGCGCGGTCGCGAGACCGGCGAGACCGAGAGGCGATCCGTTCGGATCCTCCTGATCGACGACACCGTCGCTGACCACGACGAGGGCGCTGCCGGTCCCCCTGTCCCAGGCGCGTTCGACGCTGCCGCCGACGTCGACGCCCATGGGCGGGCAGGTGGCGGCGACGTGGCTCACCCGGCCGCGATCCACGCGCATGATCGGGTGGTGACCGGCGGAAACCAGGCGGACGAGCCCCGCGCGGGTGTCGACGGCGACGATCGCGAGGGTGATGATGCTGCTCGTCCGGTCGAGCGCGCCGCGCATCGAACTCGACACGGCGCGGAGGATCCGGGCGGGGTGCGGACCGAGGTCCTGCGCGTGGTGCTGCAGGCTCCCGAGCGCCATCGCGGCGAGGAGGGAGGCCGCGACACCCTTGCCCGACACGTCACCGAGCACGGCGATGAGGTGTTCGTCGACGCGGAGGACGTCGACGAAGTCGCCGCCGATGCCCGAGAGGTTCCGCACGTCTCCCGCCGCGGCGGTGCCGGCCGCGCGCTGGTGAGAGGACGTCGCCAGGGCGCTCTGGACGCGCGCGGCCTGGGTGATCGGATCGTCCCACGCGGCGGCGGGGGGTGCGGGGGCGAGGAGCGTCATCGTTCCACCGCGATCCGTGCGGGCCCGCGATCCGCGGAGACGTCCGTCACGACCGGGAACACACCGTCCAGTCGGGTGAGCTCGAGGATGATGCGGGCCGGGTTCGACACCGCAACGAGCGTCACGACGCCGCCGCTCGCCGTGCACGCCTTCAGGGTTCGCACCAGACATGCCAGCGCGCTCGAATCCATGAATTCCACGCCGGCCAGATCGATCTCGACGTCTGCGCGATCCGGGCCGATCTCGCTGATGACGAGACGGTCGTACTCGTCGGCGCAGTGCGCATCGAAGCGTCCGGCCAGCGTCACGGCGACGACGTCCGTGTCGGCGGCGACAGAGATGTCCATGATTCCTCCTTGGGGCCCGCCCGACGTCTTCGGGTGACGAGGGGCATCCGCTCACGCGGTGGCAGGGTTGACTTTATAGTCCTTTATATACCCGTGTCAACGCATGATGCGCCATTCTGGGGATCATGAGCGCGACGACGGAAGGCACCGGGCGCGCGGTGCCGGCGGCAGACCACGCGCTGCGGATCCTCGAGCTCATGGCGCAGCAGGCCGGGCCGGTGACGGCGCACGCCGTGGCGACGTCACTCTCGCTCCCCCGCTCGAGCGTCTACCATCTGCTCGGCACCCTCGCCCGGCGGGGGTTCGTCGTCCACCTGCCGGATGAACACCGCTGGGGCCTGGGGATCGGCGCCTTCGAGCTGGCCGGGGGATTCGCGCGACAGCAGCCGCTCGCTCGCCTGGGGCGCCCCCTGGTGGCGAGCCTCGTCGACCGAATCGGAGAGAGCGCGCATCTGGCAGTGATGAGTGGGCGCGACGTGGTCTATATCGTCGAGGAGCGCGCGCCGCACCGGCCCACCCTGGTCACCGACGTCGGAGTCCGACTGCCGTCGCATCTGACCGCGACGGGCCGCGCGATGCTCGCCGGCCTACCCAAGGAGCAGGTCAGAGCCCTCTACCCCGACGCGTCGGCGTTCGCCGATCGGACCGGACGAGGACCCCGCACTCCCGGCGAGCTCCGGGAACTGCTCCGCCAGGCTCGTCTGGACGGGCTCGCCGTCGAGGAGGGCGAGGTGACCCTCGGCTTCCGCTCGATCGCGGCATGCGTCACCGATCACACCGGATGGCCGGCTGCCGCGATCGCGGTCACGTGGGACGAGGATCGCCCCCCGGCCCGCGATGATGTCGCCGACCTGATTCGCCGGACCGCGGCCGAGCTCTCGCGGCGCATCGGCGGATGATCGTCGCTTCGCCCCGCTCAGCGCACGACGAGGCGGGGTTGAACGAGCATCCGCTCGGGCGGACTCTCGCCGGTGGAGATGCGCCGCCCCGAATCGTCGGTCAACAGATCGAGCGCCGCGGCGGCGACGAGCTCCGGCGACTGCTCCACGCTGGACAGCCCGAGCGCCTCGGCGACGGGCGTGTTGTCGAATCCGAACAATCCGATGTGCGTGGCGCCGGTGTCCATGGCCGCGAGATGCGCGCCGACGGCCAACGAGTCGCTCGCGCAGACCACCGCGTCGATCCGGCTCCGCGTGTGCGGATCGGTGAACGCCGCGGTCATGACGCTCCGCGCTGCGGCGACACCGTCGGGCACGCGATACGCCGGCGCGGAGTCGGCGCCCGCGTCCATCGCCTCGCGCCACCCGCGCTCCCGGTCATCGCCCGTTCCTGCGTCCGCCGGCCAGCCGAGCCAGGCGACCCCGGGCCCGGACGCCTGAAGCGCATACTCGGTGGCGGCGCGCGTTCCCGCCGCGCCGTCGACATCGACCCACGAGTGGCCGGACTCCCAGACATCGCCCCCGCCCCAGGGCCTGCCGAACGCGACGTAGGGGACGCCCCGGCCGTCCAGCCATCCGGCGCGGGGATCGCCGAATGCCGTTCCGGTGATCACGGCGGCATCGATCTCGCCCCCCTCGACCAGGTCGCTGAGCCGGGTGATCTCCTCCTCCCGACTTGCGGCGCTGTAGATGAGGACGCGCAGTCCGCGTTCGGTGGCATTCTCGGTCAGCGCATGGATGAAGCGGTCGAGGATGACCCCCGAGATCCCGCCGCTGAAGGGATCGATGTGCACGCCGATGGTGGAGCTCCGGCGCGTGCGCAGACTGCGCGCGGCCACGTGGGGTCGGTAGGCGAGCTCATCGATCGCGCGCTGCACGCGTTCCCGCGTCTCCTCCCGCACGATCGCCGGAGAGTTGATCACGTTCGACACCGTCTGGCGCGACACCCCCGCGCGACGCGCGACGTCTTCGACGGTCGGAGCTTTCGCCATCTTCCGCCCCCCGGTGGTGTGGACAAAGACTGGATCTGAACGATCAAATCGTTACCCGAGCGTAGCCGTTCGGCGTTGACACCCGAAAGACCACCGACTTATTGTTTTCCCGACACCGGATTTGAACGTTCATATTTGATCGATCAAAGAACCCCGGACCAGCTCACCGGTGTCGCGACTTCATTCAAAGGAGAGGGAGACATGACACGCAGGAAGATGCGCGCCGCCTTCGGCGCGGGAGCGATCCTCACCGCCGGAGCCCTGGTGCTGACCGGATGCGGCGGAGGAAGCTTCGACGACGGCGGCGGCGGAGCCGCGGCCGACGGCGAGCTGACCTCCTCCGACGACCCCATCAGCGTCCTCATCGCGTCGAGCGGCGAGGCCGAGGCCACAGCCGTCGAAGAGGCCGTCGCCGCGTGGTCGGCCGAATCCGGCGTCGAGGCGAGCGTCGAGATCGCCAGCGACCTCAACCAGCAGCTCGCGCAGGGCTTCGCCGCGGGGTCGCCGCCGGATCTGTTCTACCTCTCCCCCGACGCCCTCGCCGGCTACGCCGACAACGGCTCGCTGCGGGCGTATGGCGATGAGCTCTCCAATGCGGGCGACTTCTATGCGCCGCTGGTGGAGAACTTCACCTACGAGGACGAGTTCTACTGCGCCCCGAAGGACTTCTCGACCCTGGCGCTCATCATCAACACCGACCTGTGGGCGGCCGCAGGGCTGACCGAAGACGACGTGCCGACCACGTGGGAGGAGCTCGCCACGGTCAGCCAGACCCTCACCACCGGCGGTGTCACCGGCCTCGCCTTCGGTCCCGAGGTGCAGCGCGTCGGCGCCTTCATGGCCCAGGCCGGCGGCGGCCTCGTCACCGACGGCGCAGCCACGGCGAACAGCCCCGAGAACGTCGAGGCCCTGGAGTACGTCAAGACCAACCTCGAGGGCGGCAACTTCGCCTACGCCACCGACATCGGCGCCGGGTGGGGCGGTGAGGCGTTCGGCCTCGGCTCTGCCGCGATGGTGATCGAGGGCAACTGGATCGAGGGGGCCATGCGCAACGACTACCCCGACGTGAACTACCTGGTCGCGCAGCTGCCCGAGGGCCCCGGCGGCCCCGGAACCCTGCAGTTCACCAACTGCTGGGGCATGGCCGCCGACAGCCCCAACCAGCAGGCCGCCCTCGAGCTGGTGGAGTACCTGACCGCCTCCGAGCAGCAGCTGGCCTTCTCCGAGGCCTTCGGCATCATGCCGTCGCTGGAGACCACCGCCGACGCGTGGCGCGAGGCCAACCCCGACCTCGCCGCCTTCATCGACGGCGCGGAGTACGCGCAGTTCCTGCCGACGCAGGCCGACGCCGCGGCCGTCATCACCGACTTCAACGCGCAGCTGGAGTCGCTGGCCGAGTCCGACCCGACGACCATCCTCGACTCGGTGCAGGGCAACCTCGAGGCCGTGGTCGGCTGACATGACCGCCACGGTCACCACCCCCCGCGTCGGATCCCGCAACACCGGGATCCGACGCGGGGAGGCCGCCGCGGGGTGGGTGTTCGTCCTCCCCGTCATCCTCATCCTGGGTCTGTTCCTGCTGATCCCGGTGCTGATGGCGCTCTGGGTGAGTTTCTCCGACTGGGCGGGACGGGGAAGCCCCCTGTCGGGATCGGTGAACTTCGTCGGCCTGGAGAACTACGCCGCGGTGACCACCGGTGGCGGGCTCGCCGAGCGCGACTTCGGGATCTCGCTGCGCAACATGGCCTGGTACGTGCTGCTCGTCGTCCCGCTCCAGACCGCGCTGTCGCTCTTCCTGGCGGTCCTGGTGAACCGCGCGGTCCTCCGCGGCCGCGGATTCTTCCGCACCGCGTTCTACTTCCCCTCCGTCACCTCCTCGGTGGCGATCACGATCCTGTGGCTGTTCCTCTTCTCGCAGACCGGTGTCGTCAACGCCGTCCTCGCGTGGATCGGCATCTCGGGGCCGAACTGGTTCCAAGAGCCGAGCGGCATCGTCCACAACGCCCTCGCCGGCATCGGGATCACCACCGGTCCGGAGGCGCTCACGCAGACCGACGTGCTCGGCGTGAGCCTGTGGGAATGGCTCGCCGGCCCCTCCGTCGCCCTGTCGGCCTTCATCCTCATGGCCGTTTTCACCACGAGCGGCACGTTCATGCTGCTCTTCATCGCGGCCCTGCAGAACGTCGGCGGCGAGCTCGGTGAGGCCGGGATGATGGACGGCGCCAACGGCTGGCAGCGGTTCTGGCACATCACCCTCCCGCAGCTGCGCCCGACGATCTTCACCGTCGTGACCCTCGGGGTCATCGGCGGCTGGCAGGTCTTCGACCAGATCTACACCGGCACCGAAGGCGGCCCGGCCAAGACCACCGTCACCCCCGCCTACCTGTCGTACGAGGCGGCGTTCACCCGTCAGGAGTGGGGCGAGGGGTCGGCGATCGCCTTCCTGCTCTTCCTCATCATCATCTTCTTCACGATCATCCAGCGCTGGGTGCTGCGTGAACGCGGGGTGTCCAAGCGACGCGCCGCACGCTACGAAGTGAAGGGGGGCCGGTCATGAGCGAGACCCTGCCGCCGCAGGCGAAGGTCGCCCAGGTCGATCCGGGCCGATCCGCTCCCGCGCCTCGCCCCCGCCGCAACGGCCTCTCCCGCCGGGTCAGCGGTCAGATCTTCCTGTACGCGCTGCTGGTGATCCTCGCGATCATCTACATCTTCCCGTTCCTCGTGCAGGTCGCGACCTCGTTCAAGACCGACTCCGAAGCGGCGAGCAACGCGCTCTCCCTCTTCCCGCAGACGGTGACGTTCGCGGCGTACGAGACCCTCTTCGGCCGGAGCGACTTCCCGCTGTGGTTCGTCAACTCCACGATCGTCACGGTGGTGGTCACCCTCGGCCGGGTGTTCTTCGTCTCCCTCGCCGGGTACGCCCTCGCCCGTCTGCACTTCCGGGGTCGCGGTGCGATCTTCGCCCTCGTCGTCGCCGTCATGGCGGTGCCGGCGGTGGTGCTCCTCATCCCGAAGTTCCTCGTGCTCAATCAGATCGGCATCTACGACACCTATGCCGCGATGATCCTGCCGCTCCTCGTCGATGCCGCCGGGGTGTTCATCATGAAGAACTTCTTCGAGTCCATCCCGGTCTCGGTCGAGGAGCAGGCACGCATCGACGGCGCAGGCGCCTTCCGGGTGTTCTGGTCGGTGGTGCTGCCGATGGCGCGGCCCGCTCTCATCACCATCGTGATCCTGTCGTTCCAGGGATCGTGGAACGAGCTCAGCCACTTCATCGTCGCCACGCAGTCCCCTGAGCTGACGACCCTCACCAAGGGCGTCGCGTCGCTGGCCTCCGGTCAGCTCAGTCAGGGCACGCAGTATCCGATCAAGCTCGCCGCAGCGCTGATCATGACGATCCCCGTGGCCGTGCTGTTTTTCATCTTCCAAAAGCGCATCATGAACACCAGCGAAGGAGCCGTCAAAGGATGAACCCCCTCACCGAGCCCGCGACCCGCACGCGCCAGCCGCTGCTCGACGACGCGGTCATCGCGCTGCGCGCGCCCACCCAGGTGTGGTCGCGCGAAACCGGCGACGCCGGCGCGGGCGCGATCGACGGGGTCTACCACGGCGACGTCCGGCATGTGCGCGAGCTGGAGCTGACCTGCGACGAGTCCGACGTCGAATGGATCTCGATCGCTCCCGACGGCCCCTCGCGGGTGGTCTTCAGCGCGGTGCTGCGCGGGCTCGACGACGACACCCCCGACCCCAAGGTGCGGCTGCTGCGGGATCGCGTCGTCGCCCCCGGCGAGGTGCGTGAGACCTGGACGCTGCGCTCCGCGCGCGACGAACCGGTGTCGGCGACCCTCCGACTGCGCGTCGGTGCCGAGTTCGCATCGCTCCACGACGTCAAGGGCGGGCGTCCCGAGGCGGCGGTCACCGAGGTGCAGGGGACGGATGCCACGGCGTCGGCTCGTTCCCAGACGGCGTCGTTCCTTCTCGAGGCCACCGGCGGCGCGGTCGAGACGAGCGGATCCGACATCCGCGCGGCATGGTCGATCACCCTCCCCGCCCGCGGCGAGGCGACGGTGTCCTGGCGGATGATCCTGGAAGACACCACCGTCGTCGTGTCCGGGGTGTCGCACCCGAGCCGCATCGACGTCCCGGCCGCCGTGCAGGCGGCCAGCGGCGGCGATCCGCGTCTCGGCCGGTGGCTGGAAGTCGCCCTCGGCGACCTCGAGGCCCTGCGGCTCACCCTCCCCGACGAGCGGGACGATGCGTTCTACGCGGCCGGCGCGCCATGGTTCTTCACGCTGTTCGGTCGGGATTCGCTCTGGGCGGCACGCCTCGCCCTTCCGCTCGACGTCGGCATGGCGGCATCCACCCTTCGCGTCCTCGCGCGTCTGCAGGGCGACCGCAACGAGCCCGACTCGGCGCAGGAGCCCGGGAAGATCCTCCACGAGCTGCGTTCCACCACCCTCGAACAGCCGGGTGAGGGAATCGCCCTCCCCCCGCTGTACTACGGGACGGTCGATGCGACCGCGCTGTGGGTGTGCCTCCTCGCCGACGCGTGGCGCGCGGGAATGCCCGAGGCGGAGGTCGCGGCGCTCGTGCCCGCTCTGCGCGGGGCTCTGGACTGGCTGGTGCATCACGGCGACAACGACGGCGACGGCTTCATCGACTATCTCGATCGCACCGGCCACGGCCTCGCCAACCAGGGGTGGAAGGACTCGGGAGACTCGATCCAGTGGCGCGACGGACGCCTCGCCGAGGGGCCGATCGCGCTGTGCGAGGTGCAGGGCTACGCCTACGAGGCGGCCCTTGCCGGGGCCGAGATCCTCGAGGCGTTCACGGGCGACGCCGAGGAGGCAGCCCGGCTGCGGGCCTGGGCGCGTGAGCTGCGTGAGCGCTTCGCCGCGGCGTACTGGGTGGAGACCCCCGAGGGACGCTATCCGGCAGTCGCCCTCGACCGGCACAAGCAGCCCGTCGACACCCTGACCAGCAACATCGGCCATCTCCTCGGCACCGGCATCCTCGACGCCGACGACGAGGCGCACGTCGCTCGGCTGCTCCTGGGCGCCTCGCTGTCGAGCGGCTTCGGCATCCGCACGATGTCCACGGGCGCAGCGGGCTATTGGCCGTTGTCGTACCACGGTGGGAGCGTGTGGACGCACGACACGGCCATCGCCGCGCACGGGATGCTGCGCGCCGGCCTTCGCACGGAGGCGGAGGAGGTCGTCGCAGGCATGCTCGCCGCGGCAGAGACGTTCTCCTACCGGGTGCCCGAGCTCCACTCCGGCGATCCGATCACCGAGACCTCGCGCCCCGCTCCCTACCCCGCGGCCTGCCGGCCGCAGGCGTGGTCGGCGGCCGCCGCCGTCGTGGCGCTGAGTGCGGTGCAGGGGCGCTGACGGCCCGCCCGCTCAGTCGACCTTCGACACCGTCCCACCGGTGAGGCCGACCAGCTCGTCGAAGCTGAGCGGGAAGACGGTGTGCGGGGTGCCGCCGGCGGCCCAGATCTCGGGGTACTGCGCGAGATCCTCGTCGACCACGGTGGGAAGCGGCGCCGGATGACCGGTGGGGGCCACTCCCCCGATCGCCTGGCCCGTGGCATCCCGCACCTGCTCCGGCGTCGCACGTCGGATCGATTCGCGCCCGAGACGGGCTGCGAGGGCGACGGTGTCGACGCGGTGGGCGCCGCTCGTCATCACCAGGAGCGGTTCGCCGTCGCTCCAGAACACCAGGCTGTTCGCGATCGCGCCCACCTCGACACCCAGCGCCTCGGCGGCGAGGACGGCGGTCGACGCGGCATCGGGGAGCACGACGATGTCGCCGGCGATTCCGGCGGCGCGGAGGGCGTCATGGACGAGACGGCTGCGGGGCGGGAGCGAGGAGGTCATGCCCGCCAGCCTAGGGTCGCGGCGCGGCGTGGTTGAACAGCGGCGCCGGCGGTGATGCAATGGAGTCGGATGCGGCGAAGCGGCCGCATCCGACAGAGCACGCCCACAAGGCCCGCCGAAAGAGGACGCGATGACGCACACCCTGCCCCTGCCCGATTTCACCCACGAGCGCGTGGAGGTGATCACGGGGCGGCGGAGCGGACTGTTCCTCGCGGTGGCCCTGCACTCCTCCGTCCTCGGCTCCGCGCTCGGTGGCGCCCGCCTGTGGACCTACCCGCACTGGAGCGATGCCCTCGGCGACGCCCTGCGCCTCTCGGCGGCGATGACCCTGAAGAACGCCGCCGCGGGCCTCGACGCCGGAGGCGGCAAGGCGGTCATCGCGCTTCCCGAGGGGACGATTCTCGACGCCGAGCGCCGGCGGGCCGCCTTCCTCGATCTCGGTGACGCCGTCGAAGCGCTGAACGGTCTGTACCGCACGGCAGAGGATGTCGGCTCCACCACCGATGACATGCTCACGGTCCACGAGCGCACCGAGCACGTCGTCGGCCTCCCCGACGCCGTCGGCGGCTCGGGTGAGCCGGCAGGCCCCACGAGCCTCGGGGTCTACGCGTCGCTCCGGGCGACCCTCGAGCGCGTGACCGGAAGTGCGGATGTCGCGGGCCGACGCATCACGATCTCCGGCCTCGGACAGGTCGGCAGTCGCCTCGCGCTGCGCCTGGCCGCCGAGGGAGCCGTCCTCACGGTGACCGATGTGAATCCCGCCAAGCGCGACCTCGCCCGCGAGCTGCAGGCCTCCTGGAGCGAGCCCGGATTCGAGCACCTCGTGCCGGCCGACGTCTTCGTCCCCGCGGGGATCGGTGGCCTCCTCACCTCCGAGGTCATCGACGACCTCGACGCGCGCGCTGTCTGCGGCCCGGCGAACAACCCGCTGGCCGAGCACGCCGGCGCCGACCGGCTCGCGGCGCGGGGCATCCTCTACGCCCCCGACTTCGTCGTGAACGCGGGCGGGGTGATCTACCTCGACCTCGAGGCGAAGAAGCTCGGCACGCGCGAAGAGATCATGGACCGGGTCGCCGGCATCGGCGACACCCTCCGCCGGGTCTTCGACGACGCCGCCGAGCGCGGCATCACGCCGCTGATGGCCGCGGAGGGGCTCGCCGCGCAGCGGCTCACTGCCGGCCACGAGCAGCACGCGCTCGCGCGCTGATCCGAGTCACCACTCGGTGAGCGTCCACACCTCCGGGCGCGCCGCCGATCCCTGCACCTCCGAGAACGCGATGGCCGAGGCCCGGAGCTCGGCCATCGCCTCTTCCTCGCGCCCCGCCGCGTGGAGGAGGTCGGCCAGATGCGAGTGCAGAGCACCCTGACGGTGCCTGTCCCCCTGTCGATCCGCGCAGCGGAGAGCCTGGCGCGCGGCGTCGAGCGCCTCGTCGGCCGCCCCGCGCTGGGCGCGCGCGCGCGAGAGGTTGTTGAGCGTCGCGATCAGCAGATCATCGTCGGCGTAGGCGTCGGCGCGTGAGACCGCGTCCTCCAGGTGAGCCTCGGCGTCATCCTGCTCCCCCTCAGCGAGCGCGATCATGCCGAGGACGTTCTCGGCCTGGATGACCGCGGCAGCGTCGCCGGCCTCCGTGCCCGCCCCTCGCGCCGTCGCCGCCGTCGCGCGCGCCTCCCCGCGCCGGCCGAGACGATGGAGGACGAGGGCGAGATCCGCCAGCATCCTCGCCCGTCGCCCCCGCCCCTCGGGCCCGCTCGATTCGAGCCCGGACTCCAGGTGCGACAGCGCCAGCTGCAGGTCGCCGAGACGGTCGTGCACGCGCGCGATCGCATGGTCGATCTCGCCGCGACGGCCGGGGTCGGACTCCGCCGCGGCCGAGGCCTGATCGAGGACGACGAGCGCTTCGTCGTACCGCCCGAGGCGGACCAGCGCCGTCCCGATCGCCGCGTGCACGTCGCTCTCGCGCCGACCGAGCGCGAGCGCGGACCGCAGCTGCCCGATCGCCTCCTCGTGCGCGCCCAGGCGAGAGGAGTCCGACGCCGCGGCGAGGAACCAGTCGGCCGCCTCATCCTCCCGCCCGGCGGATGCGAGGTGCCGCGCGACCGCACCGGCGGGCGTCGCCGACGGATCGACGCCGTGCCGGCGGATGAGGACGTCGGCGAGTCTGCCGTGCAGCAGACGGCGCCGCGCGAGCGACAGAGCCTCCTGCGCCGCGTCGCGCACGAGGTCGTGCGGCACGTCGTACCCCGCTGTCTCGGCGTGCTCGACGAGGAGTCCGCGCGCGACCGCCTCTTCGATCGCATCAACCGTCTCGCCCTCGTCGCGGCCGCTCACGGCACGGAGGAGCTCGGGGGGAGCCACCGTCCCGATGACGACCGCTGCCGTGACCACCTGCCTCGCGGTGTCGGACGCGCCCGCGAATCGCGCCGCGACGATGTCGCGCACATCCGTTTCGTCGATCCCCGCAGGAGACCCGGCCAGCTCGGTGACGAGGAGCGGGATGCCGCGCGTGCGGCGCAGCACCTCGGCGGGGTCGAGGGCCTCCCCGACGAGATCGGCGATCTGATCGGCGTCGAGCGGCAGCAGCCTGCGGGCCTCGCCGGTCTCGGAGACGGCGTGCTGCAGCGGACCGCCCGTGGTGCCGGGACGCCAGGCGACGAGTGTGAGGACTCCGGGTGGCAGCCGACGAACGGCGTAGGCCAGGAGCAGCGCGGAGGGGCGGTCGATCAGCTCGGCGTCGTCGACGACCAGGAGCACGGGTCCGGCGTCGGCGATGCGCGAGAGCGCCGCACGCACGGCGTCGTGCACCCGCTGGAGGTCGCCGGCGGTCCGGATCTCTCGCGCGTGCGGCGAGGCGATCTCCGACGCCAGCGCGCCCAGCGCACTCACCGAGGAGCGCGGCTGCGTCGCGAGTGCGGGCTCGATGCTCAGCATCGCGCGCACGAGGTCGTTCGCCG
Source organism: Microbacterium sp. CCNWLW134 (assembly GCF_037083565.1). Taxonomy (NCBI): domain Bacteria; kingdom Bacillati; phylum Actinomycetota; class Actinomycetes; order Micrococcales; family Microbacteriaceae; genus Microbacterium; species Microbacterium sp. CCNWLW134. The sequence goes on from NZ_JBAOJU010000001.1 coordinate 1,954,789, forward strand.
CCGCGTAGGCGAGGGATGTCTCCGAGGCCCGACCGCCGACCCGGAGGATCCGGGCACCCGCTCGACGGGCGGCGACGTCGAGGAGCGCCGTCTTGCCGAGGCCGGGTTCGCCGACGAGACCGAGCACACGCCCCGGACGCCCTTCCGCGGCGTCCCGCCAGGCCGCCTCGAGGGCGGCCAGCTCGGCCTCCCGCCCGACGAGGCGCACCCGCTCGCGCGGCGCTCTCGCGGCCGGGGCCACCGCCTCTCTCTCGCGTGGGGCCTGCAGCCGCCCGGCGCGGATGTCGTCGTGGAGCGCCATCGTCTCGGGGAGGGGGGCGACGCCGAGCTCGGTGTCGAGCAGGCGCACGAGCGAGCGGTAGGCCTGGACGGCGGCATGGCGGTCGCCGGCGAAGGCGGTCGCTCGGATCAGATCCGCATGCGCCGGCTCAGAGAGCGGGTCGATCTGCACGCGACGTCGCGCCCAGTCCCGACCTGCCTCCCAGTCACCGTTCGCCCCCGCATCCCGCGTGAGCCGGGCGAGCACATCCGAGAGCGTGTCTGTGAGCTCCGCCGCGACGCCGATCGCCCAGTCGTCGAAGGCCGGACTGTCTCGGAGGGAGAACCCGTCGAGAAACCGGTCGGCGGGAAGGAGCGCGGCGGACCGCCAGTCCTCCACCTCCGATGACGCGGCGAGCCGACGGAAGCGGACGACATCGCAGTCGACTGACTCGATGTCGAGGTCGAGACCGACCCGGTCGCCGCGCACCGCGAGGGCCGGGCCGACGGCCGCGGCGACCGAGAGCGTCCTTCGCAGCGTGGCGCGGGCGCGCGCCCTCTCGAGGTCGGGCCAGAGCAGGCCCGCGATGGCGCCCCGGCCGTGATCCTCGCCGGTCACCGCCAGCAGGCACAGCAGCGCCACCGCCTTGCGGGTGTCGAAGCGCACGACGGTGCCGGCTCGTCTCACGCGAGGCGGGCCGAGGAAATCGAGCTCTACCGCCGCGATCGCCCACTCCGTTCACCGTCGGGTGTGCTCACCGTAACGCGCCCAGGCGTTCCGGTCATCAGCTCACCGCCGGCCCCGTAACGCTTTCGGAACGCCCCGCGGAGGATCATCGTTGCAGTACCGATCGCGGAACGGCGAGCGGGACGGGAGGATCCGATGACCGACACGCTCGAGACGCCCGAGACGCGGACCGCAACGCCCAGGGCGAAACGCGCGCGGCGGATCGACATCGAGATCGACCCGGACGATCCGCTCCTGGTGTACCTGGAGTCGGCATCCGGACCGGTCGAGATCGGCGCCCTCCCCACGGCGTCCCCCGCCGTGACGCGCCTCCTCGCCCAGGACGTCGAGCTGGTGGTCCCCCTGGTGACCAGCGGCGAGCTCGTCGGCATCCTCGCCCTCGGCCCTCGGCTGTCGGAGCGCACGTACTCCCGCAACGACCGGCGCCTCCTCGACAGCCTGGCGCGCTATGCCGCCCCGGCGCTGCGCCTGGGTCAGCTGATGCGCACGCAGGAGAAGCAGGCGCGGGAGCGGGAGCGCATCGAGCAGGAACTCCACGTCGCCCAGCTGATCCAGCAGCAGTTCCTGCCGGCCGAGCTCCCCGAGCTCGGTGGATGGCACCTCTCGGCCTTCTATCGTCCGGCGCGCACCGTGGGCGGCGACTTCTACGACCTGATCGAGCTCGCCGACGGGCGCATCATGCTCGTCACCGGCGACGTCACGGACAAGGGAGTCCCGGCGGCGCTCGTGATGGCCAGCACGCACGCCCTGCTCCGCTCGACCGCCGGGGTCACGACGTCCCCGGGCGAGGTGCTGCGCCGCGTGAACGAGCTGCTCATCCCGCAGATCCCCGCCCATATGTTCGTCACCTGCCTCGTGCTCGTGATCGACCTCGAGACCGGCCGCACCCAGTTCGCCAACGCCGGCCACAATCTTCCCTTCGTCCGTCGCGCACGCGGGGTCGCTCAGCTGCACGCACGCGGGATGCCGCTCGGGCTGATGCCCGGCAGCGTCTACGAAGAGCACGAGACCGTCATCGACCCGGGTGAGATCGTCCTGCTCTACAGCGACGGCATCACCGAGCAGCACAGCGCCGACGGCGAGATGTTCGGATTCGGCCGCACCGGCGACCTCGTCTCGCGCGCCGACGCCGGACAGGGACTCATCGATGACGCCGTGCAGACGCTCGCCCGGTTCTCGGCCGGGGTCGAGCAGGAGGACGACATCACCCTGGTCGCGCTCGTGCGCGGTCGACGCGGCGGCGCGTCCGAGACGGTGCGCTTCGCCGTCCCGAGCGCGCCGGGAAACGAGCGCGGCGCCATGGACCGGGTCACCGAGATCGTCTCGTCCCGCCTTGTCGGCGCCCGGCTCGACGCTCTGCGCACAGCGGTCAGCGAGACGGTCATGAATGCGATCGAGCACGGCAATCGGGGGGACGCCGGCTTGGAGGTCACGGTGACCGTGCGGTGCTCTCCGGAGATGGTCACGGTCGACGTCGAGGATTTCGGCCGGGGACGCCGCGCCGAGGCGGAGACGCCCGATCTCGATCTGAAGCTCGCCGGTCTCCAGACACCACGCGGGTGGGGACTCTTCCTCGTGCGCGAGCTGGTCGACCGCGTCGAAGAGCACAGCGACGCCGACCGTCACGTCGTCCGACTGGTCATGCATACGGAGGGGGCGGATGCGGCGGACGCCGCGGCGCCGGAACGGAGGGGACATGAGTCTGAGTCATGAGATCCGGCGACAAGGCGACGTCGTCGAGATCGTTCTGAGCGGCCGGATCGACCGCGACGCGGCTGTCGCGCTGGAGGGGGCCGGGATCGCGGCATCCGAGGGTCCGCCCGGGTCGATGCTCCTGGATTTCTCGGGCGTCGACTACATCAACTCCACGGGCATCGCGCTGATCGTCGCGCTCCTGGCCCGCGCCCGCGCCCAGCGGATCGCCGTCCGGGCAACCGGCCTGACGGAGCATTACCGTCACATCTTCGAGATCACCCGGTTGAGCGACTTCATCGAGATCGTCCAACCCACCCCGAGCTAGGAATCGACATGGGATCGGCACACATGGCGGTCACCCGCCCCGCACCCGGCGCCGCCGAGATCGCGATCGCGGGTGACGTCACCGCCGCCTGCGAAGACGACCTCATGACCGCTCACGAAGAGGCCTCCGACGCCGGCGCGACCGTCATCGTCCTGGACTTCGCGCAGATGGAGTACATGAACAGCGGCGGCATCGGCATGCTCGTCACCCTTCTCGTCCGCGCGCAGCGACGCCAGCAGCGCATCGCCGCCGTGGGACTCACCGACCACTACCGGCAGATCTTCGAGCTGACCCGGCTCGATGAGGCGATCGTGCTCCACGACGACACCGCCTCGGCGCTCCGCGCGCTCGCCCCGAAGGAGGGACGGTGATGGACGGACCGGTCGGGAACGGGCCGCGGGATGCGGCGAACTGGGCCCGGAAGGTCGACCGCCTTCAGGTCACCGATCCGGCCGAGCCTCACGGCTACAACATCCAGGGCAAGCGCGTGGCGGGTCCGATGAACGGCTTCGGCCGGCTCTGGCAGCGCACCTACCTCGCCGATCTGGGCACGACGGTCACGCCCGAGGCCGTCGTCGCCGACTGGCGCGCGCATTTCGGCGATTACTGGCCCCGTATGGGTCGCTTCCACAGTTCGTTCTCCACCATCCAGCCGGGGGATGTCACCGCGCTCACCGCGGGCGGGGTGACCACCGGGATCATGGTCCTCTACGCCGACGACACGTCGTTCACCTTCCTCACCCCGGAGGGACACATGTTCGCGGCGATGATCACGTTCTCGGCGGAGAAGGACACCGCCGATGAGGATGCCGCGGAGCGGACGATCGCGCGGATCTCGATGCTCCTGCGCTGCTCCGATCCGCTCTTCGAGAGCATGTGGCCGCTCGCGCGACGCGGCGAAGACGTCTTCTGGCCGGGGGTCCTCCGCAACCTCGCCCACGCCCACGGGGTGACCGAGGTGACGATCACCGAGCGGACGGTCTGCGTGGACCGTCGACGCCTCTGGGCCAACTGGCGGAACATCCGGCACAACAGCGGTATCCGCACGGTGGTCCACGCGCTCTCCGCGCCGATCCGTCGCACCCGGGCGGAAAGGGCGACCTGATGGCGGCGCGTGAAGTCGTACGGCGGGCGGGCATCCTGATGCTCTTCGCCGGCTATCTTGCGCTCTGCGGGCTGACGATCGCCTCGACGGGCGAGACCTGGAGCCTCGTGGCGTGGGGAGGGTTCGCCGTCGTCGGGGCACTCCTGCTCCTCCGCCGCTCGGGCAATGCGATCGGGCGCATCCTCCTCGGGCTCGCCCTCTACTGGGGCCTCTACGGGGCGTTCACTATTCCGAGGGTCGCCGAGGAGCTGCCGGCCGTCTTCGAGCTCGCGCTGTCCTCCCTCGGGTACGGAGTGTGGATGCTGCTTCCCGTCCTCATCGTCGTGTTCCCCACGGGGCGGGTGACCACGAGGCTGGACATGATCGTGACGGTTCTCGCGCTGGGCGTCGTCGGGGTCGTCGTGACCGCCGCGGCGATCCATCCCGGCCCCCTGGCCTTCTCGGAGCGGCCGAACCCCCTCGGCATTCCGGCGGCGGCCCCGCTGTCGACGGTCATCCTCGGCGACGACACCTTCCTGGCGGTACCTCTCGTCGGCGCCGTCGCCCTGGTGGACCTCGTCCTCCGGTGGCGACGAGCGGACGGACCGACGCGGCTGCAGTTCCGGTGGCTGGCGTACGGAACCGCCGTCACCGTGCTCATCCTCGGCAGCTCGCTGCTGTTCGAGGATCCGCCGCCCGTCGTGACGGTGGCGTTGACCCTCGGGATCAACGCGATCCCCGTCGCGATCTGGATCGCCGTGACGCGGCACGGGCTCTACGAGATCGGCCGGGTCGTCTCGCGGACGGTCTCGTATGCGATCGTGACCGCCGTCGTCATCGGCATCTACGTGGTGGCGGTCACCTCGACGACGTGGCTGGTCCCCGACCTTCCCGCCCTCGGGGTCGCGGTGGCGACCCTGGCCGCGGCAGCGATCTTCCTCCCCGTCCTCCGCGTCGTGCAGCGTCGCGTCGACCGGCGCTTCGATCGCGAGCACTTCGACGCGCAGAAGACGGTCGACGGCTTCGGCGAGCGCCTGCGCACCGGCACCGACCCCGCCGCCACCGGCGACGATCTCCTCGCCGCGGTCGAGGGCACGCTCCAGCCGCGGACGGTCGGGATCTGGGTCGGGGGCGCGACGTGAGCACCGGTCCCCACCGCCGCGGGGTTCCCTGGGCGGCCGTCGTGGGTGCGACTTTAATCCTCGCGGCGATCACCCTCGTGGTCAGCGCCGTCGCCTCCGGCATCACGGCCGGCACCGTAACATCCGTTCTGATCACCGTCGTCGTGACCACCCCCTCGATCGTCGTGGGGGCACTTCTCCTTCTTCGCCGGCCGTTCCTGTGGGTCGGCGCCCAGCTCGTCGCCGTCGGTGCGGTGCCCTTGATCACCACCGTCTGGGCGATTCCCTTGTGGCTGGCCGACACCGTCTGGACTATCGTGCCGAGCGCGATCTCGTGGCCGTTCTGGCTCATCGCGCCGCTGCTTCTGGCGTTCACCTTCCCCGATGGCAGGGCGCTCTCGCGGTGGTGGCGGCTTGCCCTCTGGGCCGTTCCGGCGGTCGTCGCGGGGTGCCTCGCCGGCATCCTCCTGTCTCCGTCGGAGTGGCGGTACTCGGGGCTCGAACCGCCCCCGCTTCCCGGGGAAGCTGTAACGACCGCCGTCTCCGTCGTCAGCATGGCGGGGCTGCTGGGCGTCCTCGTGCTCGCCGTGATCTCGGTGCTCCTCCGCTATCGCCGCGGTGACGACGTCGAGCGCCTGCAGGTGCGGTGGCTGGGGCTCGGATTCCTCATCCTGCCGATCGGGATGGTCCTGGCGCTCGTCAGCGCGGCCCTGCTGGGTGAGGCCGCCGTCATCGGTTCGGTCTTCCTCGCAGCCACCGCCCTCGCTCTCCCGCTGGCCATCTGGGTGGCGGTGACCCGTCACGGTCTCTACGAGATCGCACGGGTGGTCTCGCGGACGGTGTCGTATGCGATCGTCACCGCCATGGTCGTCGGCATCTACGCGGTTGTCGTCACCTCGGTGACGTGGCTGCTCCCCGGCCTTCCGGCCCTCGGCGTGGCGCTTGCGACGCTGGTGGCCGCCGCCGCGGCGCTTCCGGCGCTGCGGCTCGTCCAGCGCCGGATCGACCGGCGGTTCGACCGCGCGCACTACGACGCGGACGAGGTCGTCGGGGCGTTCGGAGAGCGACTGCGCACCGGCACCGACCCCCTGACGACACCGGATGACCTCACGCGCGCCGTCGAGCGGACCCTTCAGCCGACCTCCATCGGCATCTGGACGACGGGGGCGCGGCGATGAGCGGGCGCCGTCGCACGGCCTCGCGGACGGCGGCGTGGCCGGCGATTGTGGTCGGCGGGCTGGTGTGCGCGATGCTCGCCGTGACGGCCGTCACCTCGTTCGTGCGAGATCGTCCAGGGCCCGAGTCGGCACCGTTCCTCGTCCTCCTCGCCGTCTTCGTCGGCGTCGGCTCGCTGCTGGCGTGGAAGCGCCCGGGCAATCCCATCGGGTGGCTGCTGCTGGTCATCCCGGGCCTGTTCGCCCTGGCAACGCCCGCGATGCTTCTCGGTGAGGCCCTGCTCGATCCGGCTCCCTCTGTCTCGGCCTGGCTCTTCTGGTACGGGTACGACCGGGAGGACACGTGGATCTGGCTGCCGCCGATCGGACTGCTGCTCACCCAGATCCCGCTGCGATTCCCCGACGGCGCCCTCCCCTCGCCGCGATGGCGGTGGTTCTCGTGGTTCACCATCATCACGCTCGTCGTGGTCAGCGCCGTGCTCTCCACCGCGTCGGCGGAGGTGTACCCCGGCGTTCCGAATCCCGTCCACAGCGGAGCCCTCCTCGGTGAGCCGGTCGCCATCGTGGTGTGCTTCGGCGCCCTCGCCGTCGCCTTCGTCGGATCTCTGGCGTCGCTCGCGGCCCGGTACCGGAGCGCGGGCGAGATGCAGCGTGCGCAGCTGCGGTGGATGCTGTGGGCGGTATGTCTCGTCGTGGTCATCCTGATCTCCAGCTGGGTCGTCGCAGACGACTGGGCGGGGGCGAACAGCCTCGTGCTCGTCTCGTACGGGCTGATCCCCGTCGCGATCGCGATCGCGGTGCTGCGCTACCGCCTGTACGAGATCGACCGGGTCATCTCTCGCACCTCGGCCTATGTGCTCGTCACCGCATCCGCGGTGTCGATCTACGCGCTGGTGGTCACGTCGGTTGCGTGGCTGCTGCCGGATGCGACGACACTCGGTGTGGCCCTGGCCACCCTGATCGCGGCGGCGGCCTTCCTGCCGCTTCTCCGCGTGGTACGTCGACTTCTCGACAGACGCTTCAACCGGACGCAGTACAACGCCGAACGCGTGGTCGACGCCTTCGGCGAACGCCTCCGGACCGGCGCCGACCCCCACACCGCGGCCTCCGATCTCGCCGACGCCGTCGACCGGACTCTCGAGCCTTCGGTCGTCGGCGTTTGGACGCGGCCGCAGGGGTCGTGACCTGATGGCGCCGCAGCGGCAGGTTCAGTTGATGATCTCGGCCCCACTCGCGGCGAGCGCGGCGAGGCGTTCGCGCCAGATCTCCCGCGCGTCCTGACTCAGTGGCGTCCAGTCACTGACCTCTTCGATCACGATGAGCGGCGAGTCCGATCGGTAGGACTGCGTCGGGTTGCCCGGGAACTTCTTGTCCGTGACGTTCGGGTCGTCCTCGAAATCCCCCGTCACCTCGACGCGGTAGACATGCGGCCGGGCATTCTCGGGCCCGAGCATCACGGCGAGCTCCGCCGCCAAGCCGGCGCCGTCCAGCGCGGCGGTGAAGTAGACGTGATTCATGATGACGTCGGAGCGGTAGTTCGAGGCGAACCCTGGGCTCAGGCGATCGCCCGGGGCCAGCTCCGCACGGGTGCCGTGGTAGAACGGTCCGTCGTGGAGGGGAGGATGCGCGGCCATCCGCCCATTATGAGCGCGCCGCCGGCGACCTGACAGACCCGACTCCGTCGGGTCGCCTTCGGCTCCCCTCCTCCTCGAGTCACAGCGCCATTGAACCGGAAAAAGAGCTCACCCTACGGGCGAGCTCTTTTCCGGTTGGTGGACCTGAGGGGATTCGAACCCCTGACCTCTTCATTGCGAACGAAGCGCGCTACCAACTGCGCCACAGGCCCGAGAACCTCCGTTACATTATCACCCCCGCCGGGCGACCGACGAATGCCGTCCGGCCCGCCCGGGGATCACGCGCCGGCGGCGCGACGCTCGAGCAGGCGACGAACGTGATCTTCGATCTCGGCGTCGTCGACGTAGCCCATCCGAGCGAAGTTCGGCCCCGGCTGCACGGCGCGCGCAGCGCGGGCGACCTCGATCGACGGGGGGCGCTGGGCCTCGGCGCGCATCCGCGCCGCTTCGGCGACCGCGGCCTGACGGAGCTCCTCGCGGGCGTCCTCGACGTCGCGCACCGCAGCGGCCTGCGAGCCCGCCGACACGGTGAGAGGCTTCGGCAGCTCGCGCGGTGCCCACACCGCCCGCTGACGGGAGGCCGGGAGCGCGACATCCTGCACCACCGGCGCCTGGCGGACGACGGGGACAGAGGATGCCGCAGACCTGCGTGCCACCCGCGCGGCGACGCGAGCCATCTGCGCCAGAACCGAGAGTGCCACCACGACGAGGCTCAATCCCCCGACGAGTGCGCCGGTCGATCCGGTCGACACGGTCAGCCAGGCGCCCCATCCGGCGAGACCCAGGCCACCCAGACCCAACGTCGTCGCAACAAGCCGCACGCGGCGCCGAGCGCGGGCCTGTCGGGCTTCGGGAGCAGCTTTGGCGGCGGCCTTCTCGGCGCGTGCCCGTTCGAGATCGACGCGGGCTTGTTCGAGTGCGGCCTCCTCGCGTTCGGCCATCGCGCGTTTGGCGAGCTTCTGCTGCGCTGCCGCCGTGCGGGCCGACAGCTCGAGGTGCACCTCGGCCGGCGTCTCACTCGTCTCTGCGAGGACGCGCAGGGCCTGGTTCAGTCGCACGGCGTTTCGTTCTGCGGCGTCGAACTGACGACGGCTGTGCCATGAGGGCAAGAGGTAGACCAGCCACAGCAGCACCGCCACGAGCACGATCACCCCGCCACCCAGCACCTGTCCGCCCATGCGCATAACGGTATGCGACACCGGCACCCCGGCCCGGCAAGGCGGTGCGTGTCGCGGTGTCTCATTCGGCTGCGCACGAAGAATGCTGCTGCCACGCCGGTCCGACCTCAGAAGGGTGCGGGTTCGTGGGGGTCGTCGGCGGGTTCGTCGGTGATTCGGAATTCGCCGGTGAAGGTGGTCCACTTCACCCACAGGTCGTCGGGGACGTCCTCCTCTGGGGAGAAATGCACCCCATGACCCGGTGGGTTGTCGGTGTAGACCCGCCCGGTGGGGGAGGTCCACTCGATGACCCCGCCGTCGAGTTGTTTCACCTTCCAGGCCGTGAACTGTTTCATGCTGTGGTGTCGTTGGCACAGGCAGCAGAGGTTGCAGATCTCGGTTCTCCCGCCGAGGGCGGCGTCGTGGTTGTGGTCGATCTCGCATTTTCGGGCGGGCATCCGGCATCCCGGCCACCGGCAGTGCTTGTCACGGCCCTTGAGGAACCGCATCATCGCCCCGGTCGGGCGGTACTGATCCACCGCCATCGTCAACCCGGTGATCGGATGGACGAGCAGCCGCTCCCACGTCCCGTCGCTGTTCCCGCGAGCAGCCGGGCGGTGTCCGCGTCGATCGGTCCCACCCCGGCAAGGTCACACGGGACGTCACTCTGCCCCATGAGCGCCATGACGGGGATCACGACCTGCACCTTCGCCGTGATCGCCCCGAGCCCACCGCTACCGTCGCCGCAACCGGTCGGCTCAAGGCTCGGGACAGCGGTGAGGAGCATATCGGCGAACAGGTCGGCGCGGACCTCGTCCAGAGACCGGGTGTCACCGGCTCCCGGTTCCCGAGAGGCGATGACCTCGTTCGCCTGATCAGTGACCCGCTGGAAGATCCCCTCCACCAGCACCGTGGAATGCACCGACCGCAGCTCCGACATCCCCTCCCCGATCGTGTAGCGGGTGATCTTCCGCTCCCGGTACGCCTCGGTGCGCCGGTCCGTGAGGGTTCGGGGGTGCAGGCGTTCGGCGAGGATCTCCAGATCCGCCCGGGCACGACCCGGGGTCTCGTCGAGGCAGATCTCCGCCGCGAGCTGATCGAACTCCCCCTTCACCTCCGGCGGTAACCGCCGCCCGACGTCCTCCACCACCGCGACATGCGCCCGCGTGATCAGCCCTTTCTCCCAGCAGTGCAGCGTCGCGGGATACTCGGTCACCAATGCGAACGCAGAATCGATCTGGCGCTGCACCGAACGATCCGACAATCGCACCGCCGCGGCGATCTCCGCCGCTACACCCCGGAGCGCCATGTCCCTGTCCCGCACCACCGCCGACGATCCCTCCGCGAGCCGTACCGCGAACGCGCCTGCCTCAGCCAGCGCCCGCGCCTGCTCCGCTTCCGCGGCAGCCAGCGCCGCCTGCGCGGCCTCCACCCGGCTCAGCACACCCGTCAGCTCAGACCGGTCCTCGTCACTGAGAAGGGTGAGGCGTGGGTTCGAACGCATGTATGAACTATGGCACCACCCTCCGACATTCACACTCGAAACCCTCAGCCACAGGTTGAAGCAGATTTGGCGACGGCAGAGCTGGCATCGGGACACCACGCACGCCGCGCGCGGCGGCACGAACCCCAGGCGGCACGAACCACAGGTTGAAGCAGATCGGCGACGACAGGGGTGGCACCCGGACACCAGGCAAGATCAGCCCCAGGCGGCACGAGCCCAACCAACCCGACCCGGGCCGATCGCGATCAGGCGTGCAACCGATCCGCGGGGGGAATCGTCGCCGCATCCTGCGGAACACGCCCTTCGAGCCACCGGGCAAGCACTCCCCCGGGAACGTCCTCGCGCACCAGCGCGAAGCAGTAGTGGTCGCGCCAGTCACCGTCGATGTGGATGTAGCGGCGCCTCAGACCCTCGTAGCGGAACCCGAGTTTCTCCACCACGCGCAGACTCGCGCGATTCTCGGGCCGGATGCAGATCTCCATCCGGTGCAGCCGCGCCTCGGTGAAGCACACGTCGGTGGCCAGCGCCACAGCGGTGGGCGTGATGCCACGTCCCGCGAACCGCTCGCTCACCCAGTACCCGATGGTGGCGGTCGCCAGAGACCCCCGCGCGATCCCCCACACATTGAGCTGTCCGGCGATCTCGCCGTTGTACTCCATGACGAAGGGGATGCCGGCGCCGTCGCGGTACTGCTGCAGCAGACGGCGGATGCCCGCGCGCATGTCGAACGACACCGGGCCGTCGGGGCTGGTGGCCTCCCACGGGCGAAGCCATGACCGATTGGTCAACAGCTCGTTCTGCACGACCCGCGCATCGCGCTGGCGGATGAGCCTGATCGCGATCGGGCCGTGGTGACGAGGGGCTGACAGGTCCACACACCCCCCTCGCTACGGCGATGATGCCGTGTGTCAGGTCACAGCTTCGCCGCGAACTCCTTGAACCAGGGACGCAGCTCCGGACCGAGGTCCTCTCGGTCGGCAGCGAGCTGCACGATGGCCTTGATGTAATCCACTCTATCGCCGGTGTCGTAGCGCCGGCCGCGGAACACCACGCCGTACACGCCGGGCCCGTCGGGGTCGGCGGCCATCTCCTGGAGGGCGTCGGTCAGCTGGATCTCGCCGCCCTTGCCGGGCTCGGTGCGCTCGAGGATGTCGAACACCGACGGCGACAGCACGTAGCGCCCGATGATCGCGAGATTGGACGGGGCGTCCTCCTTCGCGGGCTTCTCGACGAGGCCCGTGACCTTCACGACGCCGTCGTCGTCGGTGGCTTCGACCGCTGCCGCGCCGTAGAGGTGGATCGAGTCGGGGTCGACCTCCATGAGCGCCACGATCGCCGCGCCCCGCTTGGTGTGCTCCTCGAGCATTGTGGTCAGCAGGGGGTCGCGCTCGTCGATGAGGTCATCGCCCAGCAGCACGGCGAACGGGTGGTCGCCGACGTGGGCGCGCGCGCGCAGAACCGCGTGACCGAGACCCTTCGGCTCGCCCTGGCGGACGAAGTGGATGTCGGCGAGGTCGCTGGAGTGCTGCACCTTCGCGAGCTTGGAGTGATCGCCCTTGCGCTCGAGCGTGGATTCCAGCTCGGGAACGGAGTCGAAGTGGTTCGAGAGGTTGTTCTTGTTCCGGCCGATGATGATCAGCACGTCGTCGATACCGGCGGCGGTGGCCTCCTCCACGACGTACTGGATCGCCGGCTTGTCGACGACGGGGAGCATCTCCTTGGGCATGGCCTTGGTGGCGGGCAGGAAACGCGTTCCGAGTCCGGCGGCGGGGATCACGGCTTTGAAAGAGCTACGAGGCACGCCCCCGATTGTAGGGGGTCGATGTCTCGGGAAAGCGTGAGCCGCGCCCGACCGCCGGGATCCGCGCGAGCCGTCCGCCTAAGATCGACCCATGTCAGACGCGATCGCCGACGCCAAACGAGCGCTCCGCGCTGACCTGCGCGAGCGCCGGAACCTGATGTCGTCGACGGCCCGGGAAACCGCGGAACAGGGCATCACGGCCCAGCTGGACGCCCTGGTCGAACGCTTCGGCGTGAACTCGATGTCGTGCTTCCTCTCCACCACGACCGAGCCGGGCACGCGACGCTTCGTCTCCGAGGCGGTCCGCCGTGGCATCCGGGTGCTTCTTCCCATCACCCGCACCGACGGACTGCTGGACTGGTCGGTCGCCACCCCCGACCTCGACATCACCGAGGGGATGTACGGCCTGCCCGAACCGGTCGGCGACGTGCTCGGCCCCATCGCGGTGAACGACGTCGACCTTCTCGTCATCCCCGCCGCCGCTGTCGGGCAGGACGGCACGCGCCTCGGCTGGGGACGAGGCTTCTTCGACAAGACGATCGGGTCGATGGAGCGATGCCCCCCGGTCTACGCCGTGATCTACGACACCGAGCTGCTCGACGAGGTGCCGCGCGACGTGCACGACCAGCCGGTGTCGGGCGTGGTCACCCCGACGCGTACCATCGATCTCGCGACAACCCGACGCTGACGCGGCGCACCCTCGACGAAAGACACCGACATGCCCACCTACGCCTATGCCTGCAAGCAGTGCGGGCACCGCTTCGACGCCGTGCAGTCCTTCGCCGACCCGGCCTTGACGACCTGCCCCGAGTGCGACGGGCCGCTGCGCAAGGAATACGGCTCGATCGGCGTCACCTTCAACGGTTCGGGCTTCTACCGCACCGACTCTCGCGCCGGAGGCGGCGGAGAGTCGAAGAAGAGTGAGAGCGCACCGGCGAGTTCCGGTGGCGATTCGACCGGCTCTTCGCCATCATCGAAGTCCGAGGCGAAGGCCTCGCCCGCGTCCAGCGGTTCGTAGTCCGGCGGCAGCCGGCGAGGTCGGAAGGCACCATCGATGATCAAAGGCTTCAAGGAGTTCATCCTCCGCGGGAATGTGATCGATCTGGCCGTCGCCGTCGTCATCGGCGCCGCATTCACCGGCATCGTGAACATCCTGGTCACAGCCTTCATCAATCCCCTCATCGGGCTGGTCTTCCAGACCGGTGACCTCGACACCGCGTTCATGGTCGAGGTGCCCACCCTGCTCGGCGGCGTCTCGGTCTTCTCGTTCGGCGCCATCATCGCCGCGGTGATCAACTTCCTCGCCGTCGCCACCGTGGTCTACTTCGTCTTCGTCATGCCGATGAACCACTGGAAGAAGCGCCAGGAAGCACGCGCGGGCGCGGCGACCGAGGCCGCAGCCGACCCCGTGCCGACCGAGCAGGAGCTGCTCATGCAGATCCGCGACCTGCTCGCGGCGCAGCCGGGCGCCGGCGCAGGCGCCTCGCGCACCACTCCCCCGACGCCGTAGCGGCTTCGCCGCGGGCGCCGGTCAGTAGTGGGGCGGTTTCTCGCGCCGCATCCGTTCGTCATTCGGCCCGGAAAGACCATCGGATGCCGCCTCGGCGGCGTCATCGCGATCGTCGACGGCCGCGGGCTCGGCCACCGTATCGGGCGCAGGGGTCAGCCGCGCGCGACGCGAGCCTGGAACCCGTTCGATGCGCTGGCGGGGTTCGTCCTCGCTCACGGCATCACTCGATGAAGTCGACCGGCTGCGTGTCGGGGTCGGCCGTGACCGTGGGCGCGCCGAGCAGCTCGGCGATCCGGGCGGCCACTCCGGCCGGATCGCTGTAGAGGTCGAACGAGTGCACGCGGACGTAGTGCCATCCGAGGCGCCGCAGAATCTGCGGGCGAAGGCGCAGCGCTTCGCGGAGCGACTCGCCGCGGGTCTCGGGATCGGTCTCGGCGACAACCGCCTTGCCGTTGTACTGGGCGACCAGGGGCAGGAGCCCCCGGTACTGCACGTCGACCGAGACGCCCAGTCGACGGAGCTCGCGCGCCAGCGACCGGGTGAGAGGGTCGGCGAGGTCTTCCAAGCGCGCCTCGCGCGAGCGGGCGGCGATGCCGCCGAGGATGCCCATGAGGGTGGCCGCCCCGTGCTCGAGACGTCCCTCGTCGAACGCGGAGGGACGGATCGACGACACGATCACCATCGACCGGCGCGCGCGGGTCATGCCGACCGTGAGGAGACGCTCGCCGTCGGGGGTCGAGAGGTCGCCGAAGTCGCTGAGCACGCGACCGTGTTTGGTGAGGCCGAACCCGAGCGAGAAGATGACGCGGTCGCGGCTCTCGGCCACCGACTCCTCGAGGCTGAGCACGGCGAACGGCTCGGCGGTGTCGCGGCCGACGAAGTCCGCCACATCGGCTCGTCCGGCGAACGCCGCGCCGACCGCCGCGCGGATGCGCTCGGCGTGACGCCGCGAGGCGGTGACGACCATCAACGACTCCGACGCGCGGTTGACCGCGTGCTCGACCACCAGGGTGACCACGCGCGCCACCTCGGCGTCGGGGCTTTCGACGGCGCCGCTGATCGGGTCGGGAGCGCCCGTGCCGCCTTCGACGTAGTCGACGCTGAGACTTCCGCGACCGAGGTACGACCCAGCCCAGGGCAGCGACACGATCTCGCCGCCGTAGAAGGCGTCGTTGACGAGCGCCGCGAGGTCTTCTCCCCCGGCGCGGTAGCTGCGGGTGAGCGTCTCGACGGGGAACAGCTCGGAGAGCCGCACGAACACGCTCTCGTCGTCGAACGGCTCGTCAGGCGCGTCGGGGTCGTCGGTCGGTATGGCCGACGCCACCCGGAACGGCGTGGGC
Organism: Microbacterium sp. CCNWLW134; assembly: GCF_037083565.1. NCBI lineage: Bacteria > Bacillati > Actinomycetota > Actinomycetes > Micrococcales > Microbacteriaceae > Microbacterium > Microbacterium sp. CCNWLW134. The sequence continues at coordinate 1,970,141 of NZ_JBAOJU010000001.1, forward strand.
TTCTGCGTCACCGGGTCACCGAAGACCACCAGCTGCCCACCGCGCCGCAGCGCCGGTGTCGCCTCGGCGAGACAGAGCGCCCCGGCATCCGCAATGATCACCACGTCGAACCGGAGGGTGTCGGGAATCAGAGGCACGTCATAGGGCGAGGCCAGCCACACCGGCGCGAGGGCGCGGGAGAGGGTGGGAGCGGCGTCGAGGAACTGAGCGGGGCTGATGTCACCCGACTTCAGGGCGGTGCGGAGCGCCGCGGCCTCATCGGCTTCGTCGACGATGCCGATGCGCCACTGGGTGGCCAGCTGCGAAGCAAGGAGCGGGCCGGACGCGCCGGTGTGCGCCTCGTCGACGAGGCGGAAGTCGCGCTCGAGGCGATCCACGACCGCCGTGTTGGCGCCGAGGAGCGCGCGGTCGGTGCGCAGCAGGTACTCCAGCGCCGACTGCCACCAGGCCCATTCGAGCTCGGCGCCGACCTGCTGCTCGGGAACATGGCGCACCGACAGCTCGGTGAGGAGCGGGTCGAGGCCGAGCCCGGCCAGCTCCGAACGCAGGGTCGCCCGCTCGACGAGGTTGTCGAAGACATCCGACTCTGCGGCCAGCTCGGCGAGGGTGCGCACCAGCTGCGACACCGGGATCGACGCGAGCGCGTCGGCACCCGTGCGGCCGAGCACCTCATCGAGCTCCGCCAGGTCGGCATCGACCCGCTGCCACGCGACCTGGACGTCGGCCAGCCCGAAGGGCACCTCGGGGATGACGCCGGCCTCGACGTAGCGGTGCCATTCGGTGCGCTGCTGCTGCACGCGCAGCAGGGCCTCGTGCATGTCGACGATGTGCACTCCGGGGCGGATGTACTCCCGCGAGAGCCGCTTGAGTCGGCGGCGATTGGCCGCATTCATCGATGCGGCATCGCGTCGCGGACCGTGGGCCTGGATGAGCTCGCCCAGCGGTCGCTCGAACACGGTCGGGCTGAACCGGTCGAGCGAATCGCGGATGCCGGAGAGAAGGCGCAGCTGCACCCCGAGTTCGGCGACACTCTGGAACGGGCGCATGTGGGTCTGCCCGACCATGGCGTATCCGCGCTCGAGGAGGGCCGGCACGTCGGCGCGGTGGAGGCGGGCGGCGAGGCTGTGCGCGCGACGGGCGTCGGCGGTGGTGGCGAACGAGACGCCGAACCACGGCGAGTCGTGCGGGCCGAAGCGGAACTCGCCCAGCCGCGCGGCGGTGGCGAGCTTCGTCGCAGCCTCTCGGCGTTTCCCCGCCAGGCGGATGAGCGTACTGACGTCGAAGCGCGCGGCGGTCGACGGGGTGGGCTCGAGTGCCGAGAGCTCGGCGAGCCGGCGCAGCACGTCGAGGGTGCAGACGCCGAGGTCGGAGTGCGTGGTCGTGAGGGCGTGACGGTAGTCGCGCAGCACGGTCCGCAGCCGCACGAGGGCGTCATCGACCTCGGCCACAGCGGGCTTCTCGGCCTTCTCATTGCGCCCGATCGCGCGGATGAGGTCTCGACGCACGTGGCGGGGCGAGACGGTGAGGCCCGGCAGGCCCACCCCCGCGAGGCGGTGGCGAACGCCCTCGAGCGTGGCACGGCGAGCGCTCACGACCAGCACGCGGCGCCCCTCGCGAACGAGCGATCCGACGGCGTTGATGACCGTCTGGGTTCCGCCGGTGCCGGGGAGTGTATGCACGACCAGCGACTGGCCTGACGCGATCCGCGCGAGCACGCCCTCCTGCTCGGCGTCGGCATCGAGAAGCAGGGCGTCGGCGGCGGGAGGACGTTCGTCGGCGGGGAGGATCGAGGGGATCTCGCGACGGTGCATCACCCGTTCGCGATCGGCAGGATGCCCCGCCAGAGCGTTGAGCACAGGGTGATCGAGGTGGGCGGCGTCGCGCGACATCACCGAGGCGACGTCGGCGAAGGTCGACACCACCAGTCGGGGCTGCACGGCGACGTTCGGCAGCGAGGCGGTGAGGGCCCGCAGGTGGTCGATGACCGGCTGGGGCTTGAAGACGCCTCCGTCGTAAGCGAGTGCGGCGAGCGCCCGCGCATCGACGGTGATGCCGAAGTGGGTCTTCAGCGCCCGGATGAGCTCGGGGTTGACGTGGAACGAGCCGCGGAGCTTCAACTCGAAGTCGGAGTGGTGCCGCCGGATGGCGAGCGGGCGCAAGAGCACCGGTGCGGTGCACGCGAGCCCGCCCAGTCGCCAGGAGGCGAGGCCCACCGCGAGGTGCACGGCGTCGATTCCTCGCGAGGTGCGCAGTTCGACGTTCTTGGCGGTGATGCGCTCGGCGGCGAGCCGGGCGTTTCGCAACGCCACCTCGTCACGGAAGAGGCCCGAGAGCAGTGTCGAGCGTCCGGTGATGAACTGCGGGAGGCTCCCGGGGTGGGCCCCCGTGATCTCGATGCCCTCCTCGCGGGAGTCGCTGTAGTGCAGCAGGGTCGATCGTCCGCCCAGTTGCGACGCTTGGCGACGCAGGGTCTCCCGCGCGGGGTCGGCGATATGCGCGACCGTGACACCCGGCTCTGAGAGACCGAGGTCGCCGGGGTTCACGGCCGGACCGGACACGGTTCCTCCCCGGTTCTCCATGACATCGGACTCGACTCGCCACACGTCAGCCACACTAAGCGCCCGCCCCGTCAGGCGCCGTTAGGCGGGGCGGGTTTTCGCGGTATTGACGACACGCCGAGTGATCGGCCTTTCCTGCACAGGCGCCCCCGATGGCCGATCGCTCACAGATGACGCTCCGGCACCCGCGGGGCGCGGGCGCGACGGGCGAGGATGTGGTCATGATCGCCGCTCTCGCTCCCCGGTTCCTCCTGCACCCCTCCCCCGTCGGCGAGGTGCTGATCGTCGCGCGCGACGACGCCCTGCTCACGGTTCATCCGATCCACGGGCCGGCAGAGCCCGAGCTCGAGGGCCTCGCCCGCCGGTACGGCGATGTGGAGCCCGGTCCCGCGCATCCGCTCGCCCGCCGGGCGGCCGATCAGTTGGACGACTACTTCGCCCGCGAGCGCCGGGAGTTCGACCTCCCTCTCGACCTCGGTGCGACGACGGGCTTCACCCGGCTCGCGCTGGAGGCGATCCGGCAGATCCCCTACGGCGAGACCGCCGGATACGGCGAGGTGGCGATCGCGGCGGGAAGCCCCGGCGCGGCACGGGCGGTCGGCACCGCCTGCGCCCACACGCTTTTCTCCATCGTCATTCCGGTGCACCGGGTGGTGCGGTCCGACGGATCGCTCGGCGAGTACGGCGGCCATCCCGAGGTGAAGCGATTCCTCGTCGACCTCGAGCGCGCGACGGGCGTGTAGGCCGCCGGTCGCGCGCAGCGGCCCCGCGGGAGTTTCCTCTCCGCGGGGCCGCCAGGCCGTGGCATCCGGATCGAAGACGCCCTAGTGGTTGGTCGCCTTCTCGGCACCGAAGCCGGTCAGCGAGCGGACCTCCATCTCGGCCGCCTTGGTGCGGTTCTCCCCACCGCGCGAGGTGACCGATCCCAGCCAGCCGAGGAAGAACCCGAGCGGGATCGAGACGATCCCGGGGTTGTTCAGCGGCCAGATGGCGGTGCCCACCTTGAACACGCTCGTCTCCGAACCCCAGAAGACGGGCGAGAGCACGATGAGGATGATCGCGGCGGCGAGGCCCCCATACATGCTCCACACCGCGCCGCGCGTGGTGAAGTTCCGCCAGAACAGCGAGTACAGGATGGTCGGGAGGTTGGCCGATGCCGCCACCGCGAAAGCCAGCGCGACGAGGAACGCGACGTTCTGACCCTGCACCGCGATGCCGCCGAGGATGGCGAGGATGCCGATCACGATGACGGTGCGTCGGGCGACCTTCACCTCACCGTCGGGCGGCACGTTGCCCTTCTTCACCACGTTGGCGTAGATGTCGTGCGCGAACGACGCCGCCGCGGTGATGGTGAGCCCTGCGACCACCGCGAGGATCGTCGCGAACGCGACCGCGCTGATGAAGCCGAGGAGCAGCGGCCCGCCGAGTTCGAGCGCGAGCAGCGGCGCGGCCGAGTTGACCCCGCCGGGCGCCGAGGCGATCCGTTCCGGGCCGACGAGCGCCGCAGCGCCGTAGCCCAGCACGAGGGTGAGCAGGTAGAACAGGCCGATCAGCCAGATCGCCCAGACGACCGAGCGCCGCGCCTCTTTGGCCGTGGGCACCGTGTAGAAGCGCATCAGCACGTGCGGCAGACCCGCGGTGCCGAGCACCAGGGCGATCGCGAGGGAGATGAAGTCCCACGGGTTGCCGCCGTACTGCAGGCCCGGCCCGAGGATCGCGTCGGCGGGTTCGGTGACGGATGCGGCCACGGCGTTCTCGAGCAGCGTGTTAAGGCTGAATCCGTTGATCGCGAGCACCCAGATGGTCATGATCAGTGCGCCGCCGATGAGCAGGAACGCCTTGACGATCTGCACCCAGGTGGTGCCCTTCATGCCGCCCACCAGCACGTAGACGATCATGATGACGCCGACGACAGCCACGACGATCGACTGGCCCACTGTTTCGGTGATGCCGAGGAGCAGGGCCACCAGTCCGCCGGCTCCCGCCATCTGCGCGAGCAGATAGAAGAAGCACACCGCGAGCGTCGTGATCGCCGCCGCCATGCGCACGGGCCGCTCCTTCAGACGGAAGGAGAGCACGTCGGCCATCGTGAATTTGCCGGTGTTGCGCATCAACTCGGCGACCAGCAGCAGGGCGACGAGCCACGCGACGAGGAATCCGATGGAGTAGAGGAAGCCGTCGTATCCGTTGATGGCGATCGCGCCGCAGATACCCAGGAAGGATGCTGCGGAGAGATAGTCGCCCGAGATGGCGAACCCGTTCTGCGGCCCGGTGAACGACCGGCCGGCGGCGTAATAGTCGGCGGCGGTCTTGTTGTTCCTACTCGCGCGGATGACGATGAACAGCGTCACCGCGACGAAAGCCCCGAAGATCGAGATGTTCAGGATCGGATTGTTCTCGGCGGTGTCCACCGCGGCGCTGACGGCCGACCCGACCGAGGCGAAGAAGTCGTTCATGCGCCGGCCGCCTCTCGCTGCTCGAGTTCTTCGCGGATCTCCTCGGCGATGGGGTCCAGCTTCCTGTTCGCGAACGATACGTAAAGCATCGTGATGCCGAAGGTGGTGACGAATTGTCCGAGCCCGAGGAGCAGGCCGACGGTGATGTCACCCCACACGCGCTGCGACATGAAGTCCACGGCGAAAGACGACAGCAGCACGTAGGCGAAGTACCAGACGAGGAAGGCGATGGCGAAGGGGAAGATGAAGCTGCGTTGCCGCTTCTTCAATTCAACGAAACGCGGCGATTCCTCCACCGCAACGTAATCGATTCCACCCGGCGGGGCGGATTCGGTGCGTCGATCGGACATGTGGCCTCCTTGCACACAATCCCTGGGCGCGCGTCGCGCCGGTCCCGAACTGAAGACGCCCGCCGTCGTCGGAGAGCGCCTGCTATGGTCGACGCTACGAAAGGCGGCGACGCAGCCGTCACCCCCGGAAGTAGGTAGTTCGTGGTCGGTTCGTCGAACGCTCCGAGCGACGTGCAACTCGTTTCCCGTGCGGTGGGAGATCTGACTCGCCGCACCGGCTTCCCCGTCGCGTTCGGTGGCCTCTCGCGCGACGACGCGATCCACGTGTCGGCCATCTCCGGTGCCCGCACGCGCTACCTCGAGGGACTTGTCGTCCACCCGATGAAGGGGCTGGGCGGCCGCGCCTATGTGGAGAAGCGGCCGCGGCTTGCCCTGGATTACCGCACTGCGCGCAGCATCACGCACGACTACGACCGCGCGATCCTCGGCGAGGGGATCGCCACCCTGTTCGCGGTGCCGGTCCTCGTGTCAGGCAAACCGCGCGGCGTCATCTACTGCGGATCGTGGGGCGAACGCCGCGTCGGTGACGTCATCGCCCGCCCCGCCTTCCAGGTCGCCGAAGAGCTCGCGACCGAGCTCCGCGTGCGCGACGAGGTCGCGCGGCGACTGGAGACCTTCGCCCCGTCGCAGCTGCCCGCGGCCGCGATGCCCGCCGCGGCGCGCGAAGAGCTGCGGGAGAGCTACGCCGAACTGCGCAGCATCGCCGCCGGAGTGGATGACGACGGTCTGCGCCAGCGCTTGGCGCGCGTCGAGCAGCGGCTGGCCGCCCTCACCCACGACGAGACCGACCCGGCGATCGGCGACATCCACCTCTCCCCCAGGGAAACGGATGTTCTCGCCCGAGCTGCCCTCGGAGAAACGAACGCCGAGATCGGCGACACCCTGGGGCTGCGCGAAGCGACGGTGAAGTCGTATTTGAAATCGGCGATGGCGAAACTGGATGTCTCGACCCGCCATGCCGCAGTGATGCAAGCGCGTCGTGCGGGCCTTCTCCCCTGAAAAGCCGAAATTCCTCGGCGAAGCGCCTTTCGCGTCTTTGTCACCCCATAATGTGTGACCATGGCCCGAAAAATTGTGCATCAACTCGTCGACGATCTGGACGGAACCGTCCTCGAAGTCGGCGAAGGTGAAACCGTTCTCTTCTCTCTCGACGGCGTCGCGTATGAGATCGACCTCACCGTCGATAACGCCGCCGAATTCCGTAACGCATTGTCGCGATATGTGGATGCCGCCCGCTCGGTGTCGACCGGTCGGCAGGCCGAATCCGCGGCATCCCGCAAGCGCCGTCGCACCGGACAGGCCGACTACACCGCCGTTCGTCAATGGGCGAAGGAACGCGGAATGTCGGTGTCGGAGCGGGGGCGTATTCCGGCGTCGGTGATGGAAGCGTACGAGGCAGCGAATTAGGCGCATCCAGTCCTTCCGGCGGGATCGCGGCTCTTTCCGTGTTTCGTGGGGATCGGGTTGGAGAACGCTGGGTATCGGCGCTCTCGCTTGCGATTGGGCGTGATTCTCGGAAGCGTGGCTGACTCCACCACGGAAGGAGAAGCACATGCTCACTCTCACCGAGAACGCAGCCACCGCCGTCAAGGCTGTGGTCGCAGGCACCCCCGACGTCCAGGCCGCAGGAATCCGCATCCGCGGAGCCGAGGCACCCACCGCCGGCTTCGAACTGACCCTGGCCCCGCAGCCCGAGCCTGCGGACGCCGTCGTCGAAGCGGACGGCGCTCGCGTCTTCCTCGACAGCACCGCTCAGGCGGCGCTGGACGACCAGGTCCTCGACGCGCAGATGAACGAGGACGGCTCGGTGCGCTTCGCCCTCGCGGCGCAGGCGTAACGACCTGAAGTTTGACGACGGGCCTCGGTGCACACGCACCGGGGCCCTTGTCGTCGGCGGATAGACTCTGTTCGCCAGCCTCTGTAGCTCAATGGAAGAGCAGTTGCGTCCTAAGCAAACGGTTGGGGGTTCGAGTCCCTCCAGGGGCACGTTGTGGTGAGGGTTCGGCCCTGAGGATCCGTAATCATCGGAGCGCATCCGGCTCTTAACCAGTCTTCAGCTGAAGATCCGCACGCACCTCGCGGTTACCGCGGGAACGTTTGGGGCTGGTAGGGAGAAGATGTGGTCACGGGTGAACTGAGGCGTCAGGTCGACAAGGTGTGGGACGCCTTCTGGTCGGGCGGGATCGCGAACCCGGTCGAGGTGATCGAGCAGATCACCTACCTGCTGTTCATCAAGCGCCTTGACGATCTGCAGCTGCTCGCCGAGAAGAAGGCCGCCCGATTCGGCGAAGAGGTCGAGAACCCGGTCTACCCCGACGGCTACGACAGCGACGCGCCCGGACGCCGTCCGTACGCCGACCTGCGGTGGAGCCGGTTCACGAACTTCGCGCCGGCCGAGATGTTCGAGGTCGTCTCCGAGCACGTCTTCCCCTGGCTGCGCCGCCTCGGCGCCGAGGGCTCGAGCTACGCCCGCAACATGCGCGATGCGCGGTTCACCATTCCGACTCCCGCGCTGCTGACCAAGGTTGTCGACCTGCTCGCCGAGATTCCGATGGAAGACCGCGACACGAAGGGCGACATCTACGAGTACATGCTCATGAAGCTGTCGACGAGCGGCACGAACGGCCAGTTCCGCACCGCGCGGCACATCATCCAGCTCATGGTCGACCTCACCGAGCCCCGGCCCGACGACCGCATAATCGACCCCGCGGTCGGCACCGCCGGCTTCCTGGTGACCGCCGAGGAATACTTGCGCGCGCACCACCCCGAGATTTGGTCGGATGCCGCCACCCGGTCCCACTTCAACGGCCCGATGTTCACCGGCTACGACTCGGATGCCGCCATGGCCCGCATCGCGAGCATGAACATGCTGCTGCACGGCGTCGAGAACCCGACGATCGAGCGGGCTGACTCGCTCACCGAGGGCCACCCCAGCGACGACAGCTACACGCTCGTGCTCGCCAATCCCCCGTTCGCGGGCTCGCTCGACGACGAGACGGTCGCGAAGGACCTGCAGAAGGTCATTAAGACTCGCAAGACCGAGCTTCTCTTCCTCGTTCTCATGATCCGGATGCTGCGCAACGGCGGCCGCGCGGCCGTCATCGTTCCCGAGGGCGTGCTGTTCGGATCGTCGAACGCCCACAAGGCGGTGCGAAAGCTCCTCGTCGATGATCACAAGCTGGATGCCGTCATCAAGCTGCCGAGCGGAACATTCAAGCCCTACACCGGTGTCTCGACCGCGATCCTGCTGTTCACGAAGACCTCGTCGGGCGGTACGGATCAGGTCTGGTTCTACGACGTGCGCGCCGACGGCATGACCCTCGACGACAAGCGCACCCCGATCGAGGCGAACGACCTGCCTGATGTGGTCGCGCGCTGGCGGGCGCGGGATGCCGAGGCCGCGCGCTCTCGCACCAACCAGAGCTTCCTCGTGCCGAAACAGGAGATCGTCGACAACGGCTACGACTTGAGCCTGAACCGCTACAAGGAGCTCGAGATCGAGGAGGTCGAGCACCGCTCACCCGCCGAGATCCTCGACGAACTCGACGCGATCGAGGTCGAGATCCAGGACGGGCTGAAGCGTCTGCGGGAGATGCTCGCGTGACCTGGGAGACAGTACCGCTGGGAAGGCTGGCGTCGCTGAACCCACGAAGCGACTCGAACATCGAGCCAGGAACGTTCCTGGGCATGGCGGACGTCTCCGAGAACGGTACGACCTCGACAGGGATCCGCGTCGAGCCCCGAGATCTCAAGTCGGGATACACGCCCTTTCGAGACCGCGACATCCTGGTCGCGAAGATCACGCCGTGCTTCGAGAACGGAAAGATCGCTCAAGCCACCCTTCCCACGAAGCTCGGTTGGGGGTCAACAGAGTTCCACGTGGTTCGGCCTCACGCGGACGCCCTCCACGACCGCTATGCGTTGCACTATCTCCGTACTTCGTTGGTCCGCGCGAATGGGACGCTCCGTATGACCGGCAGCGCTGGGCAGCGGCGCGTTCCGGTGTCATTCCTGCAGTCCCTCGAGATGCCCCTCCCCCCCCTCCCTGAGCAGCGCCGCATCGCCGCGATCCTCGACGAGGCCGACGCCGTCCGCTCGACAGCCATGAGACTCACCCGGGCGAGCGCGTCAATTTCCGAGTCCGCGTTCCGGGAACTCGAGATGACTCTCAGTGGCAGAGATGTCGTGCCGCTCTCCGAGATCGCCACGGTTGGCTCGGGCATCACGAAAGGCCGCAAGGCGCCCCCGGCTGGGCTCGTCGAGGTTCCGTACATGACCGTCGCGAACGTCCAGGACAAACGTCTCGACTTGTCGAACGTGAAGACGATCGAAGCCAGCGAAGCGGAGATTGAGCGATATCGGCTCCTCACGAATGACCTGCTTCTGACTGAAGGCGGCGATCCGGACAAGCTCGGCCGCGGCGTTGTGTGGAACTCGGAACTTCCGGTCAGCATTCATCAGAACCACGTATTCCGCGTCCGAAGGATCGATCCTTCTATAGACATGACATGGCTGAGCTGGGAGATCGGTAGTGACTACGGGAAGCGTTACTTCCTGCGCGCGGCCAAGCAGACGACGGGTATCGCGACGATCAACTCGAGTCAACTGCGAAGTTTCCCTGTGAGGGTGCCGTCCAAGGTCGCCATCGCGGCCTTCAGAGAGCGACTCGATCGATCCGAAGCGCTGGAGGCGACATCAGCGCGTCGGGTCGACGCATTTGCAACCCTTTTCGCCTCCCTTCAGCACCGCGCATTTCGAGGAGAATTGTGACCGACGCAGCATCCGCCTACACGCCCGTCTCGACGATCCCCCGCTGGCCGGGCTTCATCCGCCCGCTGCTCGAAGTGCTCTCCGACGGGCAGACCTGGCGCAAGCGTGACATGGAGCGGGCGATCGCCGACCGCGCTGGGCTCAACGAAGAACAGCTCGAAGAGGTGCTCGACTCCGGTCAGCTGCGCGCCTGGAACCGCATCGGATGGGCTACCTCGGCGCTGCGTCGCGCCAAGCTCATCGAGGCTCCGGTTCGCGCGCAGTTCCGCATCACTCAGGCTGGCCGCGACCTGCTGGCGCAGCATCCGGGAGACATCTCGGAGCACGTCATCAAGTCACTCCCGGCCTACAACGACTACGTGCCCGTCAAGGGCAAGACGACCTCGAGCGATGACGCTCCGCCGATCGTCGACCTCGACGAGACCGACCCCGATGAGCTGATCAGCTCGGGCATCCGGCTGATCAACGAAGACACGAAGTCCACCCTGCTCACGCGCCTCAAAGAGAGCGACCCGTACGATTTCGAGCGCGTGGTCCGCGAACTGCTCGTGAAAATGGGCTACGGCCGCGACGGCAGGATGACGCCGCTCAAAGGTTCCGGTGATGGGGGCCTGGATGGCGTGATCGACCGCGATGAACTCGGGCTCAGCAAGATCTACGTGCAGGCCAAGCGCTACGCCGAGGCGACAATCGGTCGACCGAAGGTGCAGGAGTTCGTCGGGGCCCTCGCCACGCGTGGCGCGAACGTCGGGGTCTTCTTCACGACAAGCCGGTTCAGCGCCGAAGCCGTTGACGCCGCCCAGCGGGTTCCGCAAGAAATCGCACTCGTCGACGGCAATCGGCTGACTGAACTGATGATTCGACACCGCGTGGGAGTACAGATCGCCCGCCAGATCGAGATCGTCAAGGTCGACGAGGACTTCTTCGCCGGCGAGTGAGCACCACGCGCGGCTAGCGGAGCGCTCACGGATTCGACTCGAGCCACCGGTGCCATGCCCGGGAGGGGCCGGCGCCGGGCAAGACAGCGACAGGCCCGCTCGAGGACCGGGAACCGCGCAGCGGTTCTCGCACGCCCGGGCAGCCGCTGTTGGCTAGCATGACGGAAGGCAGGGGCTGAGCCTGTCGCAGGGGGCCGCACGTTGGGGAATTTCGACTTCGTCCGGGATCGCTGGCCGAAAGTCTGGGAGGCCGCATCCCGCGCTGAGTCGTACCTACGCAGCGACCCGCGCGCGTCGGCAACGTACACCCGCCGGGCCGGCGAGATGTTCACCGAGTGGATCTACGCCGCCGAAGCACTCTCGCGCCCCTACGACGATTCGTTCGCGAATCTCACCGCCCAGAGCGAGTTCCGGGCGACCGTCGGCCCGAATGTCGCGGGGAGCCTGCGCATCGTGCGGACGATCGGCAACGACGCCGTCCACAAGGAAGAGGCGATGCCGCTCGGTCGTGCCCGCGGGTCGCTCGAGCAGCTGCACACGGTCTGCCGGTGGCTCGACCACGGCTACGGTGATCCGGATACCGCCGGCCCGCCGCCCTTCGACTTCGCCAAGGTTCCGCCGGCGCCGGCCGCGGTAATCCAGCGCACCCGCGCCGAGCTCGAGCGCGCGCAGGAGGACTTCGATCAGACACGGCGCGCCCTGGCCGAAGAGCGCGAACGCAACGCGGCGCTCCAGGAGGAGCTCGAGCGACTGCAGTCCAAAGCCGCCGCGGCGAAGGCGGCGAACGAGGTCGTGAACGCCGAACTGGGCATCCCCGACCCGACGATCGCGACCGAAGCCGAGACGCGGCGCGACCTCATCGATCTGCAGCTGCGCGAAGCGGGCTGGGCACTGGAGGACGCCCGCGATCGCGAATGGGTGGTGACCGGCATCCCGAGCCCGTCGGGCAACGGCAATGTCGACTACGTGCTGTGGGGCGACGACGGCAAGCCGCTCGCGGTCGTCGAAGCCAAGCGCACGACGAAGAACGCGAAAGAGGGCAGGCTCCAGGCCGAGATCTACGCCGATGCCCTCGAGCGCGACTTCGGGCAGCGCCCGCTGATCTACTACACGAACGGTTTCGAGACCTGGCTGTGGGACGACCGGCGCTACCCGCCGCGCGCCGTCGCCGGGTACATGACGAAGGATCAGCTCGCGCTCGCGATCCAGCGCCGCGCCTCGCTGAAGCCGCTCGCCACGGCATCCGTCGATCGCACGATCGTCGAGCGTCCCTATCAGCTTCGCGCAATCCGCGCGGTGTCCGAAGCGTTCGAGCACAAGCGCCGCCGCGCGCTGCTCGTCATGGCCACCGGCACCGGCAAGACACGCACGGTGATCGCGCTGGTCGACGTGCTGCAGAAGGCGAACTGGGTCAAACGGGTGCTGTTCCTCGCCGACCGCACGGCGCTGGTCACCCAGGCGGTCGGCGCGTTCAAGACCCACCTTCCCGATAGTGCGCCGGTCAACCTCGTGACCGACCGCGACAGCGATGGGCGCGTGTTCGTCTCGACGTACCAGACCGTGATGGGCCTGATCGATGCGGGCGGCGACGAGCTGCGCCGCTTCGGTCCGGGGTACTTCGACCTCATCGTCGTCGACGAGGCGCACCGGTCGATCTACAACCGCTACGGCGAGATCTTCTCGTACTTCGATGCCCTCATCGTGGGTCTGACCGCGACCCCGCGTGCCGACGTCGACCACAACACCTACCGGCTGTTCGAGCTCGACGACGGGGTGCCCACCGACGCGTTCGAACTCGACGATGCGATCGCGGGCGGCTACCTCGTGCCTCCGGTGGCGCGGCCTATCGATCTCGGATTCATGACGCGCGGCATCCGCTATGCCGACCTGAGCGAGGCCGAACGCGAGCGGTGGGACGAGCTGGAGTGGCAGGACGGCGAGATTCCCGACGCGATCGACGCCGCCGCGATGAACCGCTGGCTCTTCAACGCCGACACCGTCGACAAGGTGCTCGACGTGCTCGTGACCGAAGGACGTCGCGTGGGCGGCGGCGATGTGCTCGGCAAGACTGTCGTGTTCGCGAAGAATCAGCGGCACGCGGAGTTCATCGAGTCGCGGTGGGACGCGAACTTCCCCGAACTTCGGGGCGAGTTCGCGCGTGTGATCACCTACGCGGCGGGACCGTACGCGCAGACGCTCATCGACGCGTTCTCAACCCCGGCGAAGCTTCCGCAGATCGCGATCTCGGTCGACATGCTCGACACCGGCATCGACGTGCCCGACGTCGTGAATCTCGTCTTCTTCAAGCCGGTCAACTCGCACACCAAGTTCTGGCAGATGGTCGGCCGCGGCACGCGCCTGCGCCCCGACCTCTACGGTCCAGGCGACGACAAGCGGGACTTCGTGATCTTCGACGTCTGCGGCAACATCGACTTCTTCAACCAGGAGCTGTCCGAAGCGCCGACGGCACGCTCGCTGTCGCTCTCCGAGCGCACTTTCCTCCAGCGCACACGCCTGCTCGCGGCCCTGCGCGATGTCGACGAGACGGATGCCGCCGCCCTCCGCGCGGCGATCGCCGGGCGCCTGCACACCGCGGTTGCCGGCATGAACCGCGATAACTTCCTGGTGCGGCGCCACTTGCGCGCGGTGGAGCGGTTCGGGGACCCGCGCGCGTGGGAAACGTTCGACGCCGATGACGTCGAGGCCGCCGCGGAACTCGCGGGCCTGCCGTCGGCGGCCGAGCACGACACCGACGAAGCCGCCAAACGGTTCGACGCGCTCGTCCTCGACGCTCAGGTCGCGGTGGCGAGCGGCGAGCCCGTGCCCGCGGGGGTCGTGTCGCGCATCGTCGGGATCGCTCAGGCGCTCGGCGATCAGCGCAGCATCCCGGTCGTCGGCGCGCAGGCGCAACTGATCGACGCTCTCGTCGACCCGACGTGGTGGGAGAACCTCAACGTGGTGATGCTCGAGCGGGTGCGGGCCAAGCTCCGCGACCTCGTGCGCCTCATCGGACGCGAGAATCAGGCGATCGTGTACTCAGATTTCGAGGACACCCTCGACCCTGCGCGCGAGGCCGTACTCACGCGCGTCGTGCCGGGCCTGAACCGCCGCGCGTTCCGCGAGAAGCTTTTCGGCTTCCTCTCGGGCCGGTCGGACGTGGCGCTGCACAAGCTGCGCACGGGTCGACCACTCACCGCGGTCGACCTCGCTCAGCTCGAGGAGGCGCTCACCTCGGCCGGTGTCGTCGACGGTGCGCAGCTGCGCGACGAGGCGGCGGACGCCGGTGGACTCGGCCGGCTCATCCGCTCGATCGTCGGCATGGAACGCTCTGCCGTCGAGGAGGCTCTCGCCGACTTCGTCTCGGCGCCGGGCTTCACTCACCGGCAGCACGCGTTCGTCGACCTCGTCGTGCAACAGCTGACCATCGCCGGCTATCTGGATCCGCGGCGGCTGTACGAGGACCCATTTGATGGTCTGGCACCTGAGGGCCCGGACGCACTCTTCAGCGACGCTCAAGTAACGGACTTGATCTCTCGCCTGCGGCGGATTGATGAATCGGCGAAGCCGAGTAAAACCGCGAGTGCTTGAGCAGGGATCCTTAACCGGGCGGTGTGCGCTAGCGGTGCCGTGGCCGGGCCCTGCCGTGTCGGCGCGCGTCGCTCTACCCTCGGCGCCGAGCACGGACTTAGTTCTGCCGCGCGATCATCGACGTCTCGAATCCCGAGCGCTGCCGCGAACTCGTTTGTCGTCGGCGCCCATCGCGATCACGTCAATCCAATCCTTCGAACGCAACGGTTTGTCCGTGGGTCGGGAGATTATTGGCTCATGACCAGCCGGGCAGAGCTTGAGGCACGCATCCGCTTTGGGCTGAGTACGCTCAAGGAGACGAACTCACACCACGACTTCGAGATCATTAGTCTCGGGCTCGCTCGAAAGCGCATCGCCACCAACCTCATGCCAGCAACCGGACCCGTTGCGGCCGGCGGTGACCAAGGACGTGACGCGGAAAGCTACTGGACCAACCTCATGAATGAGGAGGGGCCGACATCGCTCTTTATCGTCGGCGCCACCAACGAGAACGTCGTCCTCGCATGCACGACTCAGCAAGGTGACGTCACGACCAAGATCCGGTCCGACATACAGTCGATTTGCGGTCGCGGTGAGACTGTCAATCGCGTCGTCTACTTCACCCTGACTCCCGTCGCAGTCGGGAAGCGCCACGAACTGCAGGAGCATGCACGGGCTGATCACAACATCGCGCTCGACATCTGGGATGCCCTCGCGATCTCTAAAGAGCTCGCCGAGCACGACCTGTACCACCTCGCCGTCGACTACCTCCACCTGCCAGCGGCGCTTGCCCCGGAGCGGCCAGCATCCGCTACCCCGCGACCCGACTGGTACGAGGACGACTTGGCCCGGTGGCGGGCCCGTACGCTCCCCGCTTCTAGCCTCGGAGACCTCATCGATCTGCGTGATGGACTCCGATCTGCAAGCACAGACCCGTCGCTCGTAGCTGATCTACCCGAGTGGCTCGCTTTCGCAGAAACACTCCTTGAGAACGCCGACAGCGACGAAGTTACTGTCCGCGCGCAGTTCGAAATCGCGTGGGCAACGATGCGGGGCACCAAGACGCTACGCCCTGCAGACAGGCACGTACGAGCATTTTTCTCGCTTGTCCCCGAGACGCTTGACGACCCAGGAATCGTTCGCGACGCGACAATGCTGCTTGACCTTGGCTACGGAGCCATGCTCCGGGGCGTCACGGATACCTCACGCTCCGAGCTCGAGACTTGGCACCAGACCCTTGTCAACAGCATCGACGATCAGCTCGCCACGGACCCGTACCCGAACATGCGGGCGCTCCTACTGTCGCAGGAGGCATACCTAGCGCTGCACCAGAAGTATCCAGCTGACCTGGGTCATGAGGGCGGTGAGGCGATTCCGTTCTCCGGAACCAGGGCTGGGCTTGTCGACCGAATCCGATCGGCAGACCTGTCCAACGTCGAACTGATCGACATTGACAAAGGCATGACCGCGCTGGGCGCTCTCGTCGACATCCTCGAAGACACACCACTGTTCCCGGTCAAAGACACCGCCGAAATCTTCGGCCTGTACACAACAAAGTTGGCGAAGCACCCCCAGTACGAGCGTGTGCGTGACGGTCTGGACTCGGCTATAGAGCGGGTGGAGGGCGAAGGAGCGCGCGGCGACCGTGCACTTGATCGCGCTTTCCAATTCCACGGTGAAGGACGACTCCTCGACGCGCTCCACGAAATTCATGCAGCAAAGATCAACTGGTGGCACGGCGACACCATCGAGGGTGGCATCAACATGCTGCTGCTTGCAGCGAGGATCTACTACCAGCTGAACCTTCCACACGCGGCCAAGCAGCACGCGCTCGCAGCCGCCGTTGCAGCCCGTGGTGCAACCGACCCGTCGCTGAACCGGTACATGGCGGAGGGCCTCCTCGTCGCGGCCACTTGCGACCATCACGCTGGCCAGTCTCTGACCGCCACGCACACGTTCTATCTGGGTGTGCTCGCCCAGCACGCCTACCTTGACGACCCAATGAGCCTTCGCAGTCATCCTGCACTCATGAACATGCTGCAGGACCAGTGTCATATTCTCCGCGCCGCGCACACGGTTCGCCCAACCCTCGTGCCGCTGCTCGAGTCGATCCTCGAGCCTTCTGGGCTGATGCCAGTGATCACAGGCATGCTCAACGCGGTCAGCGAACTCCCTGCTTCTACTGAGAAGGAAATAGCTGAGATCACCGACAGATCCGGGATGGGGCGGCTCTTCAGCGATGTTGGTCCGGAGCGTAAGTATCACTGGAGCGCGCTCGGATTGACCTGGTCGGTTCGATGCCCGAACGCTCGTCAGGCGGTCCTGGTCACTGAACGTTTCGTCGCCGCCGCTCAAGTCGTCCTCGCGGACTTCGCACGACACGATGCACACTTCTTCCGCGGAACCCTGAGCATCGAAGTCGACGCGTACGCGACCAACGGTCAGGGTGGTGCCGGCTCCGTCGAACAAACATCAGCTGGAACATGGAAGCTCCACCTCACCCCGGCTGCAGATTGCGACCCCGAAGCGATACACCTAGAGACCGTCGGCGCCGTCATGCACTTCCTCGTTAGCAAATCCCTGCTCTCCCAACAAGACTTCTCATCCCTCATAGAGAAAGTGTTCGTTGGCGGTCTGATGCACAAGTCCGCAATCGTCCGCCCGTACGACGAATTGGCCGACTTCCTTACCGCCGAACAGATCCGCGTCATGTCTCAACGCCCCGAGCTGCCCATCGGCTGGAGGGCCCCGTTCGACCTCGTCAATCCCAGCGCCGAAATGCAATGGCCGAGGAATCTCGCCTCAACCTACGAGAAGAACCGCGAGAAGATCCTCGAGAACATTGCCTACCGTTACAAGACGCTCCCTGCGGTGATCGGCCCAACCCTCGGATCCTTGCTTGCCAACGCGGAGTTCACCCGCACTGCGAAACGCCTCCAGTCGGAGGGGTGGCTCGACTGGCACCTGCTGATCGCCACAGCAAACATCGTCATCAACCACCGCGCGACGTCTCGAGGAATGACACTCACCCGGCAGATGACAGACACTCAACGACAAGAGTTCATCAATCTGGCATACACACCAGCACTCACGACGGATCCAGTCCTAACTGCGGATTACTTCGATGAGGAGGCACTGCGATTCCACCTCGCCTCGGCCGCCGCGGCCGGGATGACAACCCTTGGCCTAACGATCCATGTGGGGCCAATACCGTCAGACGCTCTCCTTGAGTTTCTCGGCGTGCGGTATCGCTACTGGGAGGACGACACCTCGCACGATGCCCTCATCGGTCAGGCGGATCCGGATCTCACCCCAGCTTGACTCTAAGTCGAGATACGGGTTCTGTCCGGAGCCGCCCGCTAGCCGGTCGCTCCGAGGGCGACGACTTGTCCACCGCCGTCGATACCCTAAAGCACGATGGGTTCGCATCGACGTGGTATCGCACGAGAACGGGGAACTGTGGTCAACCTGCGCATTGAGGTGCGGAAAATGTTGTGGGGCAACGCCGGCAACAGGTGCGCGTTTGGTGGCTGCAGCCAGCGCTTGGTCAGCAATCTCGAATCCCCGGGCCAGGAGCTCGGCATGCACCAGCGTGTCGTCGGCGAAGAGGCGCACATCCGTTCGTCGAAAGTCACGGGACCGCGTCACGATCCGTCTTATCCGACCGAGGATCTCAATGAATACGCGAATCTCATTCTCCTTTGTCCCACCCACCACACCGTCATCGATAAAGAGAACGGCCGTGCGTGGCCCGTCGCCAAGGTGGTGTCGATGAAGAGCACGCACGAGGCGAAGGTGGATGCCGCCATGAGCGACGACTCGAAAGACAGACAACAGCTCGAGGTGGCGCTGGCCGCCCGGATTGACCGCTGGGAAGCCGCCCTCGATCTGGCGGCATGGGAGGACCTCACGCGTCGTCTCAACTGGGTACACCCCTACCTCAGCAATTCGGAATGGCAGTCACTCGCCGAAACAGCCAGCTGGCTGGCAGGAGTCGTCTGGCCGCCGCAGTACCCAAAGCTTTCCGCCGCGTTTGAGACGCATCGAGCGGTGCTTGACCTGTTGGTCAAGCACATCTTGGACTCGTTTGTCCTGGACGGTGATACCTACACGATCCGGCGCAGGCATAAGGAAATCTGGTTCGGCGGCGCCGATGGCGAGCAGAGATACACCGAGGCAATCTCCGAGTTCGGAATCAATGACGCCGTGACTGGCGCGCTAATCCACGAGCTGACCCGTTCGATCAACCTCGTTGTAACAGCCGTCAACGAAGAACTCCTCCCGCTGTACAGGTTCAACGACGGATCCCTTCAGATGATCGAGGGCGACCCACTTTGGGGGATGTGGTCTTCGCACCCACGGTACGAGCCGCTCATATGGGAGATGTTCCCGAAGGCTTACGACCTGAGCGACATCAAAGAGCGGGTCAAGAGTGAACTTCGAGGCGGCGACCCCAGGAACGGTCGTAGTTTGAATATCCGCTCGTTCGACCCGAGCCTCTCCGCTGAGCCAAGGGCGCACGCGGCCGGGCAATGATGGGCAATGTTGCGGGGAGCCAACCTGCTCGTCGGAGGAGCAACGGCCGGGCGCTGCCGACAGACGCAACTGCACTACAGAGCCCATCAATTGCGAAGTGGTTAATGGATGCGGAACCACGTCGCGCAGGTGCCCATATCGACAGCTTGAAGCCGCCCGGCCGGCTGCCGCCGCTCGTGACTCGGCGAGTGCGCTCCGTATGGAGACTGGTCGGTGCGTTGGCTTTTCTGAAGCGATGTCGACGATCTCGAGCAGAATTTGCCCGTATGCGGAACGGGCCAAGATTCGGCGAGCGGCGCGGCCCTACCACTCGCCGCCTACCCCTGCGTGATACAGATGTATTACACTGGGGCTATGGCTACCATCACGCCCGAACAGCGTCTCCTAGATGTGATCGAGGGCAAGACCCAGAGCGCCGGCGTGACCATGCGAGTGAACGCCGAGGACGCCATCATCTTGGTCAGCCTGATGAAGGAGAGCCGAGCCGGTGTCACCGACGTCCTGCGTCGCGGCATCCGCCGGGTCCAGCAGGAGCAGTGGGAGGACCAGCTGCGCCGCGAGGCCGCGAGCCTGGCCGACGAGGACCTGAACGCCGAAGCTGACGCCTGGTGATCCGCGGCGGCGTCTACCAGATAGACCTCGGCCAGCCGCGCGGCCACGAGCAGGGCGGCAGACGGTACGGCGTGGTGGTCTCACCCACCGACATCGGACTGTCGGTGGTCACCGTGGTCCCCACCTCGAGAAGCGCCCAGCCGTCCGTGGTGCGCCCGGAGGTGGAGGTCGTCGGCGAGACCACCCGCCTGCTGGTCGACCAGATCCGCTCGATCGATGAACGCTACGTCGGCGACATGGTCGGCCTGCTCTCCCACGACGACTACCGCGCGCTGATGACCGTCGTCGCCCGCTACCTCGACATCGAGCTCTGACCCAAGGAGCCCAAAGGGCCCCACCGCGCTCGGGTGGGCGAAAGCTGGTGCCTCACTGCCGCATCGCGAGTGCACTTCAGCCAGCCACACGTTTCACGGGCCGTCTGCAGCGAACTCTATAGGCAATTGCCGCAGGTGCGCCGCTCCTGTTCGACGCCTCGGAGCTCTGCAGATAGTGCTGCAGGGCTCTCGCCCGCCTCGAGGCGCTCATAGGACCGACGGCACCCCCAGCGACGTGGACGGGCTCGCGCTGATAGTCGCCAAGAAGCTTCACCTCCCTCACGTTGAGTCCAGCGGCTTCTCGTTCGCAGTGCGGAACTGGTCCAAGTTCGAGGCCGTGCCGTCGATCTTCCAGTCGACGCCGGCGACCGTACGACCGAGAGCCTTGGCGAGAGCGCCCTGCGTGTCTGGATCGCGGCGAACTAGCACATGGTTCTTACACTTGGGGCATGACTGCTGCTACCGAACCACCCGGATGTGGCCCAAGTAGCGTAGAACTCAAGGCCAACGTCGCGAACTTCATGGAGAGGGCAGAGCGAATCGCCGGCAATCCGCTGGCTGGGCAAGACGCGCAGTTCACCGTGCGCATGCGGAAGGACATTCAAACTGGTGAGATCAGTGCTACCGGATTCGACCCGCGAGTGCTCCCCGAGGACGACTGGTTGGCAATGGCCGCTCGTATGCGGCCGATCATCTTCCTCGAGGATGATCCCGTGAGTCTAAGCAAGCTGACTGCACAGATCGAGCGGGAGCATGTGGCGCTGCGCGGACGTCTCAAGCAAGCTCGGCAGCGGTTGTCTGCCTGGAAACGCCACGCGTTTGTTTACCTCGGCAATTTCGAGGTGGCACCACCCGGACTTGTTGCCGGCGAGGAGCGCTCGCAGCAGGTTAGGATCGGGCCGCCGGGTCGCTCGCCGTCTGGCATCGCCACCGAGGGCCTTGCGACCGACTTCGACTACGCGAACACGTATCTCAACGCAATGGTCTGGCATTCAGACACGAACAAGTCGATGGAGTATCAAGCGGCATCCGAGTTCATGAAGAAGCAGTATCGAAAGTGCGCAGAGATCAGAGTGCTCAGCGCCGCGAAGGACATCATCCCGCCGTTGCGTCAATGGATCCTGGACGCCCGTGCGGATGGGCACGACTTGTAGAGAGTGAGCCGACTGTCGTCCGGACCAGCCGACTCCGGCTGCGGCGAACGAGATGCCCCAGGGGGCGCAAGCCGGTCCCTCAGCGCACGGGTTCAGGGCTCTTCGGCGTTCCCCACGGCTTCGATCCAGTCCACTGCCTCGTCGGATAGGAAGCCGTCAGGTCCGTCCTCGCCGATCCACCAAGCGTTCGATGTGACGATGCCGCCGGCGGCGACAACCTTGCTGACCACGTCAGCCGGCAACGCCTCACCATTGTGCGCGATCAGCCAGTCCTTCGTCGTCGCGTCCAAGGACGGCCACCATTCGATGCTCTCCACTGACGTAGAGTCTCATCCCGATACCGCCAAGCGTAAGAGGGTCGTTCAACGCAACGTCGCATGCACTCGATGCGAACAGCTCCGGTGAGGCGCTGACCAACCGCGCGCCTTTCCCAGGGATCGATGGGACCCGCGGTATCGTTCGCCTGATCGGGCGACATCATGTGCTCGCGCCAACGGAGGACAGAGTGTCGGGTAGTGGGCCTCAATTGCCGCCGGCGGGTTGGTACGGCCAACCGTCACAGCCCGGGGTTGAACAGTGGTGGGATGGCACGACCTGGACACCTCACACACGCTCGGCGCACTCGACGCCATCAGTGCCCCTAGCCTCGTCTCAGCCCGCGGGCGTGACTTGTCCCGTTTGTCATGCGAGCGATCAGATGCGGAGAGTCTCCGTGATCATCGGTGAAGGAACCAGCGCGACGCAGGGTACCGCGGTCACCTACGCGAGGCGCGAGGGCCGCAATCGCGTGGACACCACGCATTTCAGCTCAGACAGCATCACTCAGCTTTCGGCGCGGCTCACCCCGCCACCGCGACCCACCTTCCCTTGGCGGACTCATTTTCTGGCATGGACCTTCGGGCTTGCCGCCGCGATCGGAGTGTGGAGCGCCGTCAGCTCCGGAGGCGGCGTCGGCGCATTCATGGCCGGCTTCCTTAGCCTGTTCGTGACGTGGATTCCAGGCGGAATCATCGCCCTCCTCACAGAGCGGTCGCAGAGGCGCACGTGGCTAGTCCGGCAAGAAGGGTGGGACCGCAATGATGAGCGGCTCCGCGCCGCCTACTACTGCGCTCGGGACGACGTGGTCGTGGAGCATGGCACCGCGTATCGACCCGAGCAATTCGTAGCAAGCCTGTTCAGCGCGCCCGTGCCGGCCAGGTAGCGCCTGCCTGCCCCGGGCGAGCAGGGTGGGTGGCGGCCGAGTCGCCAGTTTGCGCGGTTCGCCGGGCGAACGCTGGTGCCTTCGATCAACGCTGCGCGTAGCACGGTCGTTCATTGATGCTGATAGGGGCGCTCGGCGAGGACGAACCCCTGGGCGTGCCGCTCCGTCTTCCTTGGTGAACGATCTAGGCGTGCGATTATCTCAAAGCCCGCGGCCGCGAGCGTTTTCACCACGCCATCGGTCTGGTACAAGAAGGCCCGCAGCTCGATGTCGTGCCCGTAGGGCTTTATCAGCTGACGCTCGCCGGTTCCGATTTGGTAGCTGAGCAGGACGAGTCCGCCGGGCGTGAGGAGGCGTGCGAACTCGGTGACGACATTCTGCATCTGCGCCGGCGCGAGATGAATGATCGAGTACCAAGCGAGGACAGCGTCGAACTGTTCGGCCTGGAACGGGGTGTAGGTGATGTCGGCTTGGACGAACCTGGCGGTCGGGTGTGCCTGTTGTGCGAGGGCGATCATCTCCTCCGACAGGTCAACGCCGGTGACCTCGAGGCGCGGCGTCGCTGACTGGAGGTATGTAACCATGCGTCCGGCGCCGCAACCGGCATCCAGTACTCGGCGCAACCGTCGTGCGCCGACAAGCCGAACGAACTCGTCGACCATGGCCAGGTCGAGGGGTGCTTCGAAGCTCGTATCGGGAATCATCGCGGCATAGTCGGCAGCGACGACGTTGTACGCGCCCCGCGTTTGCTCACGCAGCTCGTCTCTCACCGCACGAACATATCTAACCGACCGATATGTCATGTTCAGAGGCGCCTGGGCGGGTGACGGGTTCGAGCCCCCGATGCTCATCAGCAGCCCGCCCGGAGGTCCGTGCGTCACCGGGCGACCGGCCAACGCGACCGCGTGGGAGCACGTCGACCTCGGAGGTCTGCGGCGAGCGCTGGCAGCGCAGGGCGTCGGCCCGTGGGTCGTGGACCCGGCCTAGTAGTCGACGTCGAGGACCTTCCTCATCGCCTCCATGTATTCCTTGCGTGCCTTCGAGACCTTCTCCTTGGTCGACTTGTCGGGCGGGAACTCCCCGAGAGCGTCGATGAAGCCCTTCGCGGCGTCCGATACGCTCTTGGGGCCCAGCAAAGTGAGCGGCGCAAACACCTCGTTCTTCTTGGCTGAGAGTGCCTTGCGTTCGGCATGAAGTTCGTCGCTGATCTTGAACTTCTCACTGCCAATCGCGTCGCGTCCGCTTCGTACCTGCTCGATGAGCTCGGTCGCGTTGTCGGTGTACGTGGCGAACGCCACGTAGGTGTCGAAGCGGCGTTCCCGCAGCCACTTCTTGTGCTCGCTCATCGCTTGGAAACGCGAGCCCACGATTCCAGCGACCAGGGTCAGCGCGGCACCGACCAGGAGCGGCAACAGGCTTGCCCAGGACATGTCAGCCGAGGTCGCCGCGGAGCGTTTCGATGAGCGCGTCGGCGGACTCTGCGCCCTTGACGGTGAACACCACACCAGTCTCGTGGCCGCTGTACTTGGCGAGGACATTGATCGTTCCGGGCCACGTCGAGCCCTCGAACGGATCGGCCCGCACTGCGCTGACTTCGAGTGAAGCGAGTGCGGACCGCGCGATCGCAACCACAGCGCCGTGATCGGACGAGGTGGACTCGGCTTCCACCGCGCCCGCAGAGGTGATGACCATGCTCTTGGTGAGGACCACGATGACGTAGAGCCAGGAATCGCTTTGGTGATGGCTGGCCGACGCCTTGACGTACTCGAGCGGTTCATCGCCGACGAGCAGAGCGATTTCGCTCAGCGTCGACGCATACCAGCGACGCGCTTCGACGTCGAGGTCGTAGTCGAGCGCGAGACGAGCGAATGCGGACTCCTCTGTGAGCTTCTCGTGGAGCTTATCCACCAGGTCAGCCGTGTGCTCTTGCAGCACGTCACGATTGGCTTCGGCCATGTCTTCCCCCAGACGGTTACTACGGAAGCCCTTCTCCCGGAGACTCCAATGTAGCCAGGGCATCCGACACCCACGCCGAATCGCATCGCGGTAAGTGCTCGCAGGAAGCCTCGCGATTTTGTGCTGCGCTGGCAACACCCGCGCCGACGGTTACGTGCGCCCTGCGGTCGGTGGTGAAGTGTGAGAGGTCATAGGGCGAGCTACTAGTCCTGTAGTCGGGAAATCCCAGATCAGCAGGATTCCTAATCGAGGATTGGTCAAGGCGCTCAGGGTCTTAGCCCATGCCGGGAGATTGTCACGTCTGTCGGCGCGCAGGACCGTGGGTGTTCGGGCGCGGACGCTGGGCCGCATAGTCTGGCGGGATGTCTGTGAGGGTTCGTCCCGTGGTGCCTGCTGATGAGCGCGAGTGGAGCAGCCTCTACGCCGGCTACCGTGCGTTCTACAAACTCCCTGATGCCCCGGGCCCAGTGCGGACCGCATGGAGCTGAGTGTCCGCCGGTGAGTACGGCTTCATCGGCCTCGTTGCCGTCAATGAGGAGGGCGCGGTTGTCGGGCTCGCGAACCTTCGTCGTTTTGCGCGCCCTTCGACGGCGTCTCTCGGGCTCTACCTCGACGACATGTTCACCGCACCCGCCGCGCGTGGCGCCGGGGTAGCGACCGCGCTCCTGAGGGAAGCGGCGAAAGTTGCAGCCGCGGAGGGTGCGAACGTGGTCCGCTGGATCACTGCAGCAGACAACACGGAGGCCAGACGTGTCTATGACAAGGTCGCCGCGGAGACGCCGTGGGTCACCTACGACATGAAGCCGGCGGCCAACTGACGACTGGGACGCGCCCGCCGTGGGAAGGTTGTCGGATGGACCTGGATGAGATCCGCGCCGTCGAAGAGGAACTGCTGACCTCAGCAACCCGACGCGACCCTGCGCGGGTTCGTGAGCTCCTGCACCCGGACTTCATCGAGATCGGACGCTCAGGAACCCGCTGGTCCCGCGACGACATCGTGGCAGCCCTTGAGGTCGAGGGTGAGCGTGAGCGCGCGGTCACGGACGAGTGGGAACTCCTCGACCTGGGAGCCGACATTGCACTGGTCGCCTACGTCATCCGCGGTCCGGTTCAGGACAGCCGCCACTCCTCGATCTGGACGTCGAAGGGCGGGGAACCACGGATGCTTTTCCATCAGGGCACGTTCGTTACCACCCAGTAGCCGGTCCGCTTACGACCGCGTCTGGCGACCCTCTAACGGGAGTGGCTGACCGTGCTTAGTCGTTCGGCTCATAGATGAGGGCGTCGGTGAGGTGCGGGAGTTGCAGCATCCGCAGTCCGGATGTGTCAGGGTGGGCGTCGAGCGTCGCCTCGACCTCCTGCACCATTTCGGCCCGGGTTGTGTCATCTGCGGCGAGGAATGTGCTGACCGTCAGCCATCGGGCTAGGTAATCCTCGCGGGAGATATCTTCCGACCAACTGACGCGAGCGGTGCGGATGTGGATGAACCCCGGCACCTTGAGGGCGGGGAGCTCGCCGCTTCGTGCGGTGTCCTGGCCCTCCGATGGGTGCGCGATCGCGTGCGCAGCGGCGTCCCACTCGCACCGCGGGTCGGGGGCGTTCCAGATCAATGCCAACCGGCCTCCGGGGGTGAGCACCCGACGGATCTCCCGCGATGCGAGATCCGGGTCGAACCAGTGGTATGCCTGCGCGACGGTGATGAGATCGCACATCCCATCCGCAATCGGGATCGCTTCGGCGGTGCCGATCAATGCCGGAACCCGGGGGAGCTTGCGGCGCAGCTCGGTGAGCATTGCCTCGGACGGTTCGACCGCTATCACCTCGCGCGCGCGGGTGACGAGCCGTTCGGTGAACTTTCCCGTTCCGGCCGCTAGATCCAAGACGGTTCCTATTCGGGAGGGTGCGACCATCGCCGCAATCTCCTCAGGGAACCCTGGACGGTACCTTTCCTAGTCCGCACCAATGGACATGAAGGTCGCGGCAAGATCGACGTCGGTCACCCGCCGATGATAGTTCCACGATCCCTCCGCCAGCACCGACAGCCGGTCGTTCGTCGTCCGCAAACCGGTCGTCTTGCGGGACTCGCGCGCTGACGGAACGTCGGATGCGCTTCGATGAGAACGCGGCGGGGTCGACAGTAGCGGGCGCCTACGGTGCTTGGACCTAGCTCTGAGCGAGCTTCGCCCAGTCGACAGGTATGCCTGCACGGCTGAGTTCGGACGCGAGCTTTGGCTTCCAGCCGCCGGCAGCATCAAGCTCGGTGTAGACGAGGCCATTGATGTCACTGGGAAGCTCGACGGAGGGCTCATAAAGCACCGCGACACGTTCGCGTCCAATCAAGCCGAAGAAGAACCCCATCTCGAACACGACGTTCTGCCTAGCGCGGGCCTGATCGTCGGAGACGTCCAGTTCTTTGGAACGTCCTACATCGTCGCCGGTCAACAGGACGACGGCGAACCCCACCGCGCCGCCGTGCTCCTCGAGTTTCTCAATGAGGACCCTGCCGCCGTTCGCCTGTTGGTGCAGGATCACCGGCTGCTCGCCTGTGATGTTCTGCAGCAGTGATGCCAGCTCGAATTTCCGCCCATCATCCCGTCCGTGGACGATGAATATGCGAGTTGATTGCTCCGATGTTGTGGCGCTCGCAGCTGCGTTCGGAGTTTCCTTGTCTGCAGACAGTTCGACTTCGAACTTCGCAGCTTCCAAGACAGTCACTGCCTGCTGAACGCCAGCACGGCGATATGGAGCAAAGTCAGTGTTCTCGGTCCAGATCCCCGGCGAGTAGCGCACCTCATTGAGTTTCCGGTGAATCGGGCTACCTTCGCCAAACACTGACCTGATCACGACCTCCGTCTTATTAAGCCACTCGTCGAAGTTGGTCGGACTGCCGTTTCGCGCGTCCGCGATCTGCTGGTCAATGAGCTCAACTGCGCGCGCGGAGTGCATGCCGAAACACTATCGGCCGACTCGCATGTCAGTGTCAGCTGGTGAGCTGAGCGCCGCTGGGCGAGGGCGGCGGTAAAGGCGTCCCGGCTGCGTCTTCCCGGGCGCGGGGTGCGAATGCCGGTCCCGCACCGGGCTCAGATGCGGGTGGATACTGGTCGAGCCACGTACGGCGCCGATCGCAATGAACGTGTCTGAGACTGGAGTCGCAGATCACCAGCTCGAAAAGTTGAACGATCGGGGCGCCTTTAGCGGGCGGAAGACGATTGGCCCCTTCGGGCTAGTGCAACCGGACGTGAAGCTAACCCGAGCCAAGATCATGGGGGTCGCAGCACGGCGCGAGGAACGGTCGAAGGGTTGCAGAGATGCGTGAAGAAGAACCCTCACTCGAATCGAGGACTCAACTGAACTGCGCAGAACCAGTCGCATTCGAGCCCCGCCTCGAGCTTCACGGGAAAGTCACTGGCGTCACGCCCGCGGCGTCGCCGGATCCTCCGCGGCAGGACCGGCCGACGCGCCCTGCGCCGTGTTCGCCAGAACGCTCTGCGCCCGCAGCAGCTCGTCGGACCTGACGGTGACGTCCCATCGCTCCGCGAGGAACTGCTTGACGGAGCTGAAGTCTCGGCGGCCCCGGGTGGCCAGGTGACCGACGAAGCCGAACACCGCTCCCCAGAGCGCGCCGAGTCCGAGGCCGAGAAGCAGCAGCAGGATCCACGCCGCGATGTTGTCGGCCAGAAGCCCGAAGAGCAGGCCGATGAGGAGGCCGAACCAGGCGCCGGAGGCGGCACCGTAGCCGGCGGCCGTCCAGTTCGTCATCCGCCCGGTCACCTGCTCCTCGATCCGGACGTTGTAGCCGATGATCGCGACGTGCTCGACGGGGAACTGCTGATCAGACAGCCTGTCGACCATCGCCTGCGCGTCGGCGTACTCGGTGAAGCTGGCCAGCACGGAGCGTGCCTGGCTGGAAGGTGCTGCGTCGGTCACGGTCATCCCCCCGATTCCTGCGGTATCGCGCCCCTCGCCGACTCCCCCGGCTGGGTCCTGAGCCCATGGTGCGACACCACGTCGATCGCGTCAACAGCCTGCGAAAACGCCGCTCCGCCCGGTCTCCCACCGTCACCCGCCGGCGATCAGGTGACGTCGCTGGTCTACGAGGGGGCAGGTGAAGACATCGCGTTCGCCGAGTCCGACACGGTTGATGTACCGCACGACGATGGCGTAAGAGGCGAACAAGCCGGTTTGGGTGTACGGCACACCTCGATCACGGCAGTAG
Organism: Microbacterium sp. CCNWLW134; assembly: GCF_037083565.1. Classification (NCBI taxonomy): domain Bacteria; kingdom Bacillati; phylum Actinomycetota; class Actinomycetes; order Micrococcales; family Microbacteriaceae; genus Microbacterium; species Microbacterium sp. CCNWLW134. The sequence continues at coordinate 1,998,769 of NZ_JBAOJU010000001.1, forward strand.
GCGGCGATGATCGGCGCCGCGCGACGAAGGTGCGGGCGCGGCATCGACGGGAAGAGGTGATGCTCGATCTGGTAGTTGAGGCCGCCCATCAGGAAGTCGACGATCCGGTTGCCGCGGATGTTCCGGCTCATCCTCACCTGACGCTCGAGGAAGTCCAGCGACATGTTCTTCGGCACGATCGGCATGCCCTTGTGGTTGGGGGCGAACGACATCCCCATGTAGAAGCCGAACAGCGCCAGCTGCACCCCGAGGAAGGCGAAGGCGATCCCGGGCGAGAGGACGAGGAACACCAGGGTGGTGAACCCGATGAGTCGAACGCTCAAGAAGGCGATCTCGACCCACCGGCGTTTGAGCGCACCGCCGGCGAACACCCGGCGCACGCCGGAGGCGTGGAGCGAGATGCCCTCGAGGAAGAGGATGGGGAAGAAGAACAGACCCTGGTGCGCGCGGAGCCACGACACGACGCGTCCTCTCGGCCGCGGGGCCGACCCGGGTGCGACCGTGATGACGGGCAGGTCGATGTCGGGGTCGGCACCCACCTTGTTCGGGTTGGCGTGGTGGCGGGTGTGCTTGTGCTGCCACCACCCGTAGCTCATGCCTACAAGGAGGTCGCCGAGGACGAGGCTGATCCAGTCGTTCCATCGGCCCGACGCGAACATCTGCCGGTGGGCGGCGTCGTGCCCGAGGAACGCGATGTGGGTGAAGACGACGGCGAGTGCGGCGGCGGTGAACAGCTGCCACCACGTGTCGCCGACCCAGACGAAGAGCACGAGGGTCGCAGCGAGAACGAGCGGGAGCACGATCAGCTTGGCCCAGTAGTAGCCGTACCGGCGTCGCAGCAACCCGCTTTCGCGGATGTGATCGGCCAGATCGGTGAAGGCGCTCGCCGCACGCGCGGCGCCTTCCGGGCGTGGAGTGGTGGAGCGGATGGCGGACATCGGGGGGATCGTCGCCGGCGTCGGTGGCCGCGTCAGCGGCCGAGGTGCGCCTGTAAGGGGGTATTCATGTCTGGACAGTACGCCTGGATTCTGTGCGGCTCTCAGGTAAGGGATCTCCCCCGTCGTCGCCCCGCTCTCTGACGCCTTCGATCGGTCGTCGACGCCATCGGAATGCGTTCGATCGCACATGAGCTTCGATCAGTGGCTAGTGCGGCTCGCAACTCGGCGGCGCTGAACGGCGTCGCGAATCTGAGTATCGATTACTCACGGAGACCATGGTCGCGATCCGCACACTGGGTCGGAGGATTCGACACAGGAGAGTCATGCCCGAAAACACGCCCCGCTCGCTCATCGCGGCGACCCTCGCCGGCCTTCTGCTCGGATCGGCCTTGGTCATCGTTCCGGTGTCATCGGCCAACGCCATCACCGTCGGTGACGAGGCCGCCCTTCGGATCGCCCTCAGCGACCCGAACGAAAGCGTGGTGTCACTGACCTCCGACATCGACCTGACGGACTGCGCGGCCGGCGATCTCGCACGCGTCAGTGCCACGACGGTGACGATCGAGGGGAATGGCTTCACGCTGCAGCAAACCTGCCCCGGCGAACGCCTCCTCACGCTCACGGGCGGCGGAGGGATCGTCGTCGATCAGTTGCGCCTCAGTGGCGGCGCACCTGCCGCGGGCGGCGGCGGCGCGATCTCCAGCGACGGCCCGGTGCTCGTTCGCAACATGTCTGAATTGAGCGCCAATACGGCCTCCATCGGTGGCGCGATCATGACCAGCGGTCCGCTCGCAACGATCACCATCGAAAACTCCGTCGTGGCCGCGAACTCCTCGTCCGCTAACGGAGGCGCGCTGTTCTCCGACGCGGCCGTGGAACTGAGCGACTCGACCTTCGCGGACAACGACGCCGGGAGCAACGGCGGTGTGGTCTCGGCAGGCACCATCACCGTGACCGGATCCGCGTTCCAGGGCAACGAGGCCGAGGCCGGCGGCGCCGTGCAGGTCTTCACCTCGATCACGGTCGCTTCGTCCTCGTTCACGGGGAACAACGCCCGCACAAGCTCCGGCGGAGCGCTGTATCTGGTGAGCGCCGACGCGACGGTGAACTCCACCGACTTCGATCTCAACGCCGCACCCGTTGCCGGCGGGGCTGTCGCGGCCGCCGATGGAACGGACCCATCGCACATTGCGATCGCGGACTCATCGTTCTCTGGCAACACCGCCGGACAGGGTGGTGCCCTATCCGGGTTCGGGACCGCCACGGTGTCTGGCACCACGATGCAATCCAACGCCACGACGGCGCTCGACGGCGGAGCGATCTGGATGAGCGGGACGCTCACGGTCGATCAGGGTTCGTCTCTCATCGGGAACACGAGCGCCCGACACGGTGGCGCGATCGCCGGCGACGCGGCGATCACATTCGCGGCCAGTGACGCCACCGCGAACACCTCCGTGGGAATCGGCGGCGGAATCGCCGCCTACGACGATCTGCGCGTCACGGACTCCTCCATCGCTGACAACGAGAGCGCCCAGGGCGGCGGCATTTACGCGGACGGCTTCGTGGAGATCATGGGATCCACCCTCGCGCGTAACGTCGCGACCAGCAGCGAGGGCGGCGCCATGCGCACCGGCGGGGGTGCGAACGTCGTCGGATCCACCTTCGAGGACAACTCCGCCACTACGGCCGGTGGAGCGATCTTCGCGTTCGACGCGCCGCTCACGATCGAGACGTCGCTGTTCGCCGGCAACACGTCATCCGCCGACGGCGGTGCGGTGCACAGCAACGCTTCGACCTCCAGCGAAGGGTCGACCTTCACCGCGAACCGCGCGATCTCGGGCGAGGGAGGAGCGGTGACGGTGATCGAAGCGGGTTCGCTCCTCGTCACGGCGAGCCTCTTCGAAGAGAACGTCGCCGGCCTCGGGGGTGGTGCGATCGCCACCGGCGAGGGAACGACAACGGTGATCGACAGCACCTACGCCTTCAACGAGGCACAGTCGTCGGGCGGTGCCATCTCTGCCGAGGGCCCCCTCACTCTTGAACGCTCGACTCTGCACGACAACTCCACACCCGATGCCGGTGGCGCCATCTCGGCCGCGCAGACCATGACGGCCACCAACACCACCATTTCGGGCAACCGCGCAGGTCTGGTCGGTGGCGGCATCGGCAGCGAGAGCGATGTGCGCCTCATCCATGTGACGCTCATGGAAAACGAGGCCCCGAGCGGCGCACACCTCGCGATGGAGACGCCGGGAGCGACCTTCATCCCGACGGCGACGGCCCTGGGACCGGCTGCGACCGACGGTTGCCGACTGGACGCCGTCGATGTCGAGTCGGGTGGCCACAACTACGCCGCCGACCAGTCGTGCGACCTGGCCGCAGGCAGCGATGTCGAAGGCGGGGCTGATCCGGAATTGGGCGCGCTCGCTGATAACGGAGGGTCGACGGCCACCCACCTTCCCTCGGCGACCAGTCCGTTGGTCGACGCCATCCCGCTGGATAGCTGTCTCAGCGAGACACCCGTCGATCAGCGCTCGGTGACCCGTCCCGAGGGGCCAGGCTGCGACATCGGAGCGGTGGAGCGGGAGTCTGTGCCGCAGGGCGGCGAGGACGCCGAGGACGATGGCGGCATGCCGGGAGCTGGTGCCCCGCCGGAGATCGATGCGCTTCCGGCGACCGGCGCGGGTGATGTGCTCGTTCTCGTCGGGGCCGCCGGAGGTCTTCTCATCGCAGGTGGGTTCCTTGTTCGCTTCGCCCGTCGGGCGCGAGATGGACACCAGGTCTGATCCAGTCCGACAGGGCGACCGCTCGGTGTGGCCGATAAAGGCGTTGCGCAGTCGGTTCCCTCGGGCGTCGAGCGACAGAGCGAGGCGCCGGCGCCCCCGCCGTCACCCCGCTGTGTGACGCTCGATGACGGCCGGTTCGGCCACCGCAGGCTAGGTCCCGATGCTGGAGACATGAGCAAGCAGATCCGGTTCAACGCCTTCGACATGAACTGCGTCGCGCACCAGTCATCCGGCATGTGGCGTCATCCCGACGATCAGTCCGCCCGGTACAAAGACCTGTCGTACTGGACCGACCTCGCCCGGCTTCTCGAACAGGGCACCTTCGACGGCATCTTCATCGCCGATGTGCTCGGCACCTACGACGTGTACGGCAACTCCAACGAGGCCGCGATCCGTCACGGCGCGCAGGTACCGGTGAACGACCCGATCCTGCTGGTGTCGGCCATGGCCGCCGTCACCGAGAACCTCGGATTCGGGGTGACCGCGGGCACCGCGTACGAGCACCCGTATCCGTTCGCCCGGCGCATGTCGACGCTCGACCACCTCACCAAGGGACGGGTCGGCTGGAACGTCGTCACCGGATACCTGCCGAGCGCCGCGCGGAACATGGGGCACGACGACCAGCTCGAGCACGACCAGCGCTACGACGTCGCCGACGAGTACCTCGAGGTGCTCTACAAGCTCTGGGAGGGATCTTGGGAGGATGACGCGGTGGTCCGCGACCGCGAGAGCGGCGTCTTCACCGACCCGAGCAAGGTGCACGAGATCGGCCACTACGGCACCCACTACACCGTCCCCGGCATCCACCTCAGCGAACCGTCGCCGCAGCGCACTCCCGTGATCTACCAGGCGGGAGCCTCCCCTCGCGGCATCGCGTTCGCCGCCGGCAACGCCGAGGCGATCTTCGTCGCAGCCCCCACCAAGCACGTATTGAAGGCGACCGTCGCGCGCATCCGCGACGCCCTCGAAGCTGCGGGGCGTCCGCGCGACGCCGCGAAGATCTACACCCTGCTGACGATCATCACCGATGAGACCCCCGAGAAGGCGCGGGCCAAGCACGCCGACTTTCTGCAGTACGCCAGCCCCGAGGGCGCCCTGGTGTTCATGTCGGGGTGGATGGGCGTCGACCTGTCGGAGTACGACCTCGACGACCCGATCGGCAACGTCAAGAGCAACGCCATCCAGTCGACGGTGTCGAACTTCCAGGCCGCGAACGACGACGGCGAGGAGTGGGTCGTGCGCGACATCGGCCGTCACAGTGCGATCGGAGGCCTCGGTCCGCTGATCGTGGGAGGGCCTGAAGAGATCGCCGACGAGCTGCAGGCCTGGGTCGATGAGACCGACGTCGACGGGTTCAACCTCGCCTACGCGATCACCCCCGGCACGTTCGAAGACATCGTGCAGTGGGTCATTCCCGAGCTGCGGCGCCGGGGCGTCTACCCCGAGGCGTACGAGCCCGGCACCCTGCGGCAGAAGCTGCATGGGCGCGGCGACCGGCTGCCGGAGGATCACCACGGATCGCGCTACACCGTCGGGCAGGCCGTCACCGTCGGGTAGCGGCGGCATATCGGGCGGCGCTTCCGCTCCTTACATCCGACCCACCGTCTCGATGTCTTCCAGGAAGTCGGCGGCCACCTGGGCGGAGACCGTTGCCCGCGTTCCGGCGATCGCGGTGGTGTAGTCGGCCATGAAGGGGCCCTGCGGTTCGGCTGCTCCCGAATCGACCGCGTTCTCGAGGGCGGACTGCGAGGCCTTCCGCGCGGCGAACTCGATGTCGGCGGGCGAGAATCCCTCGCTCATCGCCACCAGCTCGGCGACATCCACGCCCACCGCCGCTTCCGGGATGTACCGGCGCCAGATGGCTTCGCGTGCCATGCCATCGGGAAGCCCGATCGGAATGACGTAGTCGAATCGCCCGTGCCGGAGAAAGGCCGCGTCCAGCGACCGGATGAAGTTGGTCGCACAGATGAGGAGACGGCCAGGCTGCTCACGGAACGCGGGGATGATCTTCAGCAGCTCGTTGGTGACGCCCTGGGTCGGCGACGGCGGCTCTCCCTGCCGATGCGAAGCGATCTCTTCCACCTCATCGATGAACACCACGGCGTGCTCGAGCTCTGCGATCGACGCGAAGGTCTCGCGCAGCGCACCGGCCAGCCCGCCGGCGTGAGCGGCGAGGCGCGACGGGAAGACTTCGACGAACGACCATTCCAGTCGTGACGCGATGGCTTTGGCGAAGGTCGTCTTGCCTGTTCCGGGCGGGCCGAAGAGCACGATGGCGCGCGGCGGCACCACACCGAACCGCTCCGCGAGATCCGACTGCGCGAGCGGAAGCACGACGCGGCGCTCGAGAAGCTGTTTCTCAGCGTTCATCCCCCCGACGGCGTCCCACAGGCCACGCGGAAGGACACGTCCGCCCAGCTCGGCGAGCCGCTTAAGTTCGTTGCCCTGCACCGGGATGTGACGCTCGAGATAGTGGAGATCTTGCTTCAGCTCGAAGCCCTGCGACAGGAAGTCATCCACTTTCGTCTCGGTCGCCGGGATCAGTGCGGAGAGTTTGGAGATTCCGTGCGGAGCCATGCGGACCTCGAGCGCCGCGAGCAGCGAGGAACCGAGACCCCCTGGGCCGAATCCCGTGGCAGTGGCCAGGAAGACCACCCACCCCTGGGCGTGCGCAGCGCGCCCGACCGCTGCTCCAACGATCTGCTCCCCGGAAACGGCGACGACCGCGTGGTCCTTCGCGCACGACGCGAGAACCTCCGACAGGCCGTAGACCGCTTCGGCACCATCGCGCGAGAGCTGCTCCCAGAGGCTGAGGATGCCGTCGACATCTTCCGCGTGATAGTCACGGATGCGCCACGATGCCACGTCTTCTCCGTCCCCTCATCGGCCGAGCACAGGCGGCGTCAGTCCGCGAACCGCAGACCTGCCGTTCGCCGTGTTCGACGCGGTGGTCAGGGCACCACCTTGACACAGGAACCACCCCGTTCGGCCGGTGGGTCGATCATCCGCGCGACGAGTGCCGCGGGGTCGGGTACCGTCACGGTATGACGGCCCAGGGGGTGGCACCCACTCTCCCGGCCCGTCGTCCGCAGGCCCGGACGCGGGAGCTCGTCGTCACCGCGCTCGCCTGGGTGACGGTGTTCGGCGCTCCGCTCATCCCCGGCGCGCTCGACGCCGGTACGGGCCTCGCGGCACGGCTGCCGGTGGAGACGATCCTCGTGCTGCTGCTCGTCGTCGCCGTTCCCGTGGGCGCGTTCCGCCGGGTCGCCGCGTATGCGTTCGGGGCGGTCACGGTGCTGGCTGCGCTCGTCGCCCTGCTCGACCTGTCGTTCCGGGGAACGATCGATCGCGGATTCGCCGCCACCGAAGACTGGCGCGCCGTCGTCAACGCCTACAGGGTCGTCCAGGACGTCGTGGGTCCGTTCACCGCCGCCCTCGCGGCGCTCGTGGTCATCGGGGTCGCTGTCGCCGCAGTGTTCGTGGTCGGCCGGTGCGTGCTGCGGTGCGCACGGTCGCTGTCGCACTTCGGTGCGCGGGGACGGATGGCGGTCGCCGCCGCGGCGACGGCGTGGGTGATCCTGTCGGTCGTCGGGGCGCAGCATCCCACCGGAGCAGCTGTCGCGGCGGCGGATGTCACGAGAACCCTCTTCGGCGAAGCCGTGCAGGCGGCGGAGAGCGTCCCCGACCAGGAGGCCTTCGAACGAGCGCTCCAGGACGACTCGCTTGCCGACGCCGCTCCCGACGACCCTCTCGCCGGCCTCCGCGGCAAGGACGTCGTCATCGCCTTCGTCGAGAGCTACGGCGAGGTCGCGGTGTCGGACGCCGACGAGGTGGCGGGCATCACCCGGCTGATCGACGAGAGCGCCGAGCGGCTGACCGCGGACGGATACCGCGCCGAGAGCGCGTTCCTCACCTCCCCCACCTTCGGCGGCGTGAGCTGGCTCGCCCACGGCACGTTGCAGAGCGGCGCGTGGGTCGACACCCAGCAGAAATACGACGCGCTGCTGTCGAGTGAGCGGATGACGCTGAGCCGCCTGTTCGGCGAGGCCGGCTGGCGCACGGTCACGGTCAACCCCGCCCATACCGAGCCCTGGCCGGAGGGTGAGGCGTTCTACGGTTTCGATCGGATGCTCGACGAGCAGGAACTGACCTACGCCGGCCCCGCCTTCGGCTTCGCGCGCGTGCCCGATCAGTTCACCTGGCAGCGCTTCTTCGACGAGGAGCTCGCCGGCGACGGCGCGCCGGTCATGGCCGAGATCTCCCTCGTCTCGTCGCACACGCCGTGGACGCCGACGCCCCGGCTCGTGCCGTGGGCGGACCTCGGTGACGGCGGCCTCTTCGCCGGTCAGCTGGATGACACGGCCGCGGCGAGCTTCTGGCCCGACGAGCGGCGCACCCGCGCCGACTACGCCGAATCGATGGAGTACTCGCTCGGGGCGACCCTGTCGTTCGTCGAGACCTACGACCCCTCAGATCTTGTGCTTGTGCTGGTCGGCGACCACCAGCCTTCCCGTGTCGTCAGCGGGCCGCATGCCGACAGCGACGTGCCCGTCACGATCGTGTCGAAAGACCGCGCGGTGTTCGAGCGGATCGAGGCGTGGGGATGGGATGCCGGGTTCCGCCCGTCCGCGGATGCGCCGGTGTGGCGCATGGACGCGTTCCGCGACCGGTTCGTCGCGGCGTTCAGCGGCTGATCCCGACCTCTGCGCCGGCAGGCCCCCACCGTCGGGTAGCGTCGCGGTATGACCTCCGGTACCACCATCCAGGACAAGGCACAGACTCTTCAGACGCTCCACCAGGCACCCGAGATCCTGCGGGTGGTGAACGTCTGGGACGTCATCAGCGCCCGGACGATCGCCGACCTGCCCGAGACTCGCGCGCTCGCGACCGCCGGGCACTCGATCGCCGCGAGCCTGGGGTACCCCGACGGCGGCATGCCGCTCGACACCGCCCTCGAGGCGGCGGGGCGGATCGCACAGTCGGTCGACCTGCCGGTCAGCGCCGACCTCGACGACGGGTACGACGAGCCGGGCGAGACGGTGCGCCGCGCGATCGGGCTCGGCATCGTGGGCGCGAACGTCGAAGACCGCATGCGCCCCTTCGACGAAGCCGTCGCGCGGGTCCGTGCGATCGTGCGTGCGGCCGAGGCCGAGGGCGTGCCCTTCCAGCTGAACGCCCGCACCGACGCGCTTCTGCGCGGAGGCGATGCCCCGATCGACCAGCAGCTCGACGAGGCCATCCGGCGCGGCCGCGCGTTCCTCGACGAGGGCGCCGCGGTGGTGTTCGTCCCGGGCGCCATCGATCGTGCTCACGTCGAGCGGATCGTCGAGGGGCTGGGGCGCGGGAAGCTCTCGGTCATCGGCTTCCCCGGTGCCCTCCCGGCGAAGGAGTACGAGGAGCTCGGCGTCGCCCGCATCTCGTACGGTCCGCTCACGCAGCGGGTCGCGCTCCGCGCGCTTCGGGACCTCGGTGAGTCGCTGTACGCCGACGGGGTCATCCCCGACGACACCCCCGCGCTGAACTGACGCCGGCGCCGTTCCCGCCATGTTCACCGTCACCGAGGTCGTCGTGATCGCGCGTTCGCGCTCCGACGTGTTCGCCTATCTCACCGACGCCGGCCGGCGCCCCGAGTGGGACGAGACCGTCATCTCCGAGACGCTGACCTCGGCCGCCCCGGTCGGGGTGGGGAGCACGATCCACAGCCGGATGCGGGTCATGGGCCGCGAGGTGGAGTTCGACTGGCGCGTCACCGAGTTCGTGCCGCCGGGACGGATGGCGATCGTCAGTACGCGGGGGACGTTCCCGACATCCCTGCTGTTCGACCTGGCCGACCACGCCGCCGGAACGCGGGTCAGCGCCACGATCGACGGCGAGCCGTCGGGGATGCTGCGGCTGGTGGAGCCGATGATCGAAGACACCATCCGCTCCACCCTGGCGACCGGTCTCGGTCGCGTCGTCCGCATCCTGGAGGCGTGATCAGGCCCGTCGTCGAGACATCCTCGGGCACGGGATGACGCGGATGCGCCATCATGGAGGGGTGACCTCCCGCCTTCCCCTCCTGCTCTCCCTGGCGTCGCTCGGCATCCTGTTCCTGTCGATCGTCTTCGTCTTCCTGCTGGTGATCGGCAGCTACTTCGGCATCGTCCCCTTCACCGAGAACCACGAGTCGACCGAGGCGCTCGCCCACGCGCTCACTCTCGTCGCCTGATCGGCTCCCCCTGGCCGGGGCACGGTCCCGCCGCTAACGTCGGGACATGAGCGACGATCGGCCTTCCACGACGCATCCCGATGAACCGCACCGGCCGGGGCTCGCCCAGCGCCTCAACGGTCTGCGCGCCGGAGTTCTCGGTGCCAACGACGGCATCGTCTCCACTGCGGCGGTGGTCGTCGGTGTCGCCGGTGCCACCTCGGCTGTCGGGCCCGTCCTGCTCGCGGGCGCCGCGGCACTCGTCGGCGGCGCCGTCTCGATGGCGCTCGGCGAGTACGTGTCGGTGTCGAGTCAGCGCGACAGCGAGCACGCGCTCATCGAGAAGGAGCGTCGCGAACTCGCCACCGATCCGGACGGCGAGTTCGCCGAACTCGTGGGCCTCTACCGCGCGCAGGGGTTGAGCGAGCAGACGGCGACCGCGGTCGCGAAGGAACTGACCGAGAGCGATGCCCTCGCCGCGCACCTCTCGATCGAGTTGAACATCGATCAGAGCGACGTCGTGAGCCCCTGGTCGGCGGCCATCGCCTCGGCGGTCGCCTTCACAATCGGCGCGCTCCTCCCCCTCGCCACGATCCTCTTCGTCCCCCACCCCGCCCGCATCTGGCTCACCTTCGCGAGCGTCCTCGTCGCCCTGGCCGTCACCGGGTACGTCGCGGCATGGATCGGCGGCGCGCGACGGCTTCGCGCCGTCATCCGCACGGTCGTCGGCGGAGCCCTCGCGCTCGGCGCCACCTTCCTCATCGGCACACTGCTCGGAACCGGAGTGGCCTGACCGCTGCGGGCGGATCTTGCCACACCGGCGCCGGAAGCGAAAGGGAGCAGTCAGAACGGAGGAAAGGCGCTTCACTGGTTTCCCAGGCAGAAGGACGAGGACGCCATGCTGACCGAGTCACCGCGCACATCGCCGGAGCCGTTCGACACAGAACAGTTCGAGCTGGTGCGGCTTGCGGCAGGCGGCTGGGTCATCACCGATCTCGCCCTGCCTCACGACGATCCGGCCTGCCTCCTGGCCTACGTGCAGGAGGACGGAGCGCGATTCGAGGTCGTCTGGGTCCAGGCCCCGGTGCGGACGGGATGGTTCGACTCGCTCGAGGCGATCCTCGACGAGGCTCGCGCCCGCCGGCAGCGCCGCGTCGCCTGAGCGCGGAACGGCGCCGTCAGCGGAAGTCCCTCGACCGGTGCCCGACGCCCACGCGCAGATCTTCGAAGCGATCGGCGACGAGGTTCGTCACGCCCTCCTCCGATCTCTCGAGCATTCCCCGCACGATGAGGGCCGGGGCATCTCTGGCGACACGGCGATAGCGGTTCCACACCCCGACGGAGCAGATGACGTTGACCACGCCGTGCTCGTCCTCGAGGTTGAGGAAGGTGATGCCCGACGCCGTGGCGGGTCGCTGACGGTGGGTGACGAGCCCCGCCACCTCTACGCGCCGCCCCGGGTCGTGGGTCCGCAGCTCCTGTGAGGTGAGCACCCCGCGGGCATCCAGACCCGAGCGGAAATGCGTGAGGGGGTGGTCGTCGGTGGAGATCCCGGTCGCCCACAGGTCTGCGGCGAGGATGTCGTAGCTGGACTGATCCGGGAAGAGCGGCGGCTGCACCGCGACCATCGAGTCGGGGAGGAACTCCGCGCGGTCCTGTGCGGCGGAGCCGGCGATCCAGAGCGCCTCGCGGCGGGTGATCCCGAAGCACTCGAACGCTCCTGCGGTCGCGAGCGCCTCGAGGTGCGCCGCGCTGGCTCCTGTCCGGCGGACGAGATCCCGCATGTCGCGGAAATCGCCCCGCTGCCGTCGCTCGGTCACGATCTTCGCCGCGAGGGTCTCACCGATCCCCTTGATCGCCGCGAGCCCCAGCCGCACGGCGTGATGGCCGTCGCGCCGATGCGCCGCGGACTCATCGGGCGCCTTCGGGTCGAACACCGGCACCGGAGGCTGGTTCCGGTGCGCGCACTCGGGGCGGCCGGTGGCACCGCGCGCGTCGCCGACCGGTTCGAGCGTCGCGTGCACGTCGGAGCGGAGCAGGTCGGGGCGCTGCACCTCGACCCCGTGCCGGCGCGCATCGGCGACGAGGGTGGCGGGCGAGTAGAACCCCATCGGCTGGGCCCGCAGGAGCCCGGCGAGGAAGGCGGCGGGATAGTGCAGCTTGATCCAGGAGCTGGCGTAGACGAGGAGCCCGAACGACAGCGAGTGCGACTCGGCGAAGCCGAAGTTCGCGAAGGCCTGGATCTGACGGTAGATCGCGTCGGCATCTTCTCCGACGAGGCCGTTGCGGGCCATTCCCTCGTACAGGCGTTCGCGCAGCGACTCGATGCGCTCGACTCCCCGCTTGGAGCCCATCGCACGACGCAGCAGGTCGGCATCCTCTCCCGAGCAGTCGCCGATGGCCATCGCCATCTGCATGAGCTGCTCCTGGAAGACCGGCACCCCCAGGGTGCGCTGCAGCACGGGCGCGAGCTTGGGATGCGCGTAGGTCACCGGCTCCTGACCGAGCTTTCGACGCACGAACGGATGCACCGCCCCGCCCTGGATGGGGCCGGGGCGGATGAGGGCGATCTCCACGACGAGGTCGTAGAACCGCCGCGGCTGCAGTCGCGGGAGAAGTCCCATCTGGGCACGGGATTCCACCTGGAACACCCCGATCGAGTCGGCCCGGCAGAGCATGTCGTACACCGCCTGCTCCTCCTTGGGCAGGGTCGCCAGCTCCCACCGCTCACCGGTGGCGGTGTGGATCATGTCGAAGCAGTACTGCAGCGCGGCGAGCATCCCGAGGCCCAGCAGGTCGAACTTCACCAGCCCCATCCAGGCCGCGTCGTCCTTGTCCCACTGGATGACGGTGCGGTCCTCCATCCGGGCGTGCTCGATGGGGACGACCTCACCGACGGGGCGGTCGGTGAGCACCATCCCCCCGGAGTGGATCCCGAGGTGGCGCGGGGCCTTCAGCAGCTCGGAGGCGTACTCGATCACCTGGGCCGGGATATCGTTGTCGGGGCCCGACTCCAGCGACGCCCCCCAGCGCTCGACCTGCTTCGACCACGCGTCCTGCTGCCCGGTGGAGTAGCCGAGGGCTTTGGCGACGTCGCGGACGGCGTTCTTGGGCCGGTACTGGATGACGTTGGCCACCTGGGCGGCGCGGTCGCGGCCGTAGGTGGCGTAGACCCACTGGATGATCTCTTCGCGCCGGTCGGAGTCGAAGTCGACGTCGATGTCGGGCTCTTCGTCTCGGAGGCTGGAGAGGAAGCGTTCGAAGGGCAGCTCGTAGGCGATGGCGTCGACGGCGGTGATGTCGAGCAGGTAGCAGACCGCACTGTTGGCCGCCGACCCGCGGCCCTGACAGAGGATGCCGCGGCGCCGCGCCTCTTGCACGATGCCGTGCACGATGAGGAAGTAGCCGGGGAAGTCCTTCGTCTCGATGACCTGCAGCTCGCGCTCGATGCGGGCGCGGTTGTCGGCGGACAGGTCGGGGTACTTGCGGGGAACGGCCTCCCAGACCAAGTGCCGCAGCCACGACATCGGCGTGTGCCCCTCGGGAACCTTCTGTCGCGGCAGCGCCGGGCGCGCACGACGGAGCGGAAAGGCGAGCTCGTCGGCGAGTTCCACCGTGCGCGCCACCGCTCCGGGGTACCGGGCGAAGCGCTCGGCCATCTCGGCGCCCGAACGCAGGTGAGCCGCGGCATGGGCGGGCAGCCACCCGTCGAGCTCGTCGAGCCCTCGGCGCGCGCGGATCGCCGCGACGGCGGCCGCGAGCCGTGCCCGTTCGGGGGCGGCGTAGTGGACGTTGTTGGACGCCAGCACCGGCAGCCCACGCTCCCGGGCGAGCGCAGTGAGGATGTCGTTGTCGCGGGTGTCGGTCGGGTTGCCGTGATCCATCAGCTCGACGTTCACCGCCTCCGGGCCGAACAGGGCGACGAGGCGGTCGAGCGCCGCGGCGGCGCCCGTCGGTCCGTCGTCGGCGAGCGCCCGGCGAACGGCCCCCTTGCGGCATCCGGTGAGGATCGCCCAGTGCCCCTCCGCCCGCGCGGCCAGCTCGTCGAGATCGTAGGCGGGACGCCCCTTCTCAGACCCCGCGAGCTGGGCGCGGGTGAGGGCGGCGGCGAGGCGGTGATAGCCCTCCTCCCCCCGGGCGAGCACGAGCAGGTGCGACCCCTCGGGGTCGGGGTCACCCGCCCGCGACGGGGTGGGCGCGTGATTGACGTGACCGAGCGACAGCTCCGCCCCGAACACGGTCTTCACCTGCAGGTTCTCGGCGGCTTCGGCGAAGCGCACGATGCCGTAGAACCCGTCGTGGTCGGTGACGGCCAGGGCGTGCAGGCCGAGACGCTCGGCCTCCTCTGCCAGTTCCTCCGGCGAGGACGCGCCGTCGAGGAACGAGAACGACGAGTGCGCGTGCAGTTCGGCATACGGCACCGTCTCGGCCGGGCGCTCGATGGCGGGCGGGACGTAGGGGCCGCGCTTGTGCGACCAGGCGGGGCTGTCGCCCCCGTCGGCCCCCGCGGGGATGTTGCGCGGCCGACGCCGGTCGCTGAGGACGCGCTCGAGCTCCGACCAGGGGACGCCGGGGTTGTTGAAGCCCATCAGCGGCCCCGTCCGCATCGATCAGTCATAGCGGCCCTCGGCGATCCACGTCCCGCCCGTGCAGACCAGCAGCCAGGCGGTGCGGTCGGCGTCGACCACCTGGAACCGGTGCGCCCGGCGGCTGCGAGCGGCATCCCACGTGCGCTCCACGATCGGCCAGGGACCCGCCCACTCCCGGATCGCCCGGGGGCGCCCGGCTTCCACCAGCACCGCAGGTGTCGCCGTCATCCGGTCGCGCTCGTCGACGGCGACCGGCGCACCCTCGCCGGTGACGACGCGGACCGGCACCGGTTCGGGGAAGACGGTGCCCGGGAGGGGATCGGGGAGGCTTCCCGGCCAGGGGCGGGTGCGCTCCGCGGTCACGACGGTGCGGTCGCCCCACGGCACGAGCACCTGGCGCTCGGTGAGCCACCGCCCTCCTCCCACCTCGGCGGTCAGCACGCCGCGATGACCGAGCATCGCCTGCACGCGGGAGAGGACGTGATGGACCCGCTCGTCGGTGCCGGCGCCGAACATCGCCGGGGCGTGGTGGGAGGCTGCGTCCACCGCCTCGGGAGAGACGCGCACGAGCGCCACGCCGCTGGCCAGCACTCCCCCGCCGTCGCCCGTCGCCTCTTCGGCGAGCTGCCATCTGACCCGGTCGACGACCGCCGCCGCATCGAAGGAGTGCGGATGCAGCCACACCCGCTCGCTGCGCTCTCCGCGGTCGCCGGTGAGCTCGACCCTCAACTCGGTGCAGACGAGGTCGATCGCGCCGAGGCGCGCGATGAATTCGTCGGCCGCGATGCGCAGGGCGAACGCCACCTGCTCGGCGATCTCGAGAGGCGGTTCGAAGGCGACCTCGCGGTGGAGCTCGGGAGGAGGCACGCGCGGCTCGACGGGACGCGAATCCAGACCCGACGCCAGCCGGTGCAGCCGCATCCCCGGCTCTCCGAGGCGTTCCCGCACCCGCTCGGGGTCGAGGCGGCTGAAGTCGCCGAGCGTCTGCACCCCCAGGCGCGCCAGCAGCGCCACGACATCGGGATCGGCGAGGGCCGTGATCGGAAGCGGCGCGAGGAAGCCCGCCGCACCCCCGGTGGGAACGACCGAGACCGGATCGGAGGCGCGGGTGATGCGCGCGGCCTGTTCGGCGGTGAAGGGCCCGTCGGCGACACCCGCGCGCACGTCGGCGACGCCCTGCGCACGGACCGTGCTCACGAGGATGCGGGCGGCCTCGGTCTCGCCCCCGTAGTACCGGGCAGGTCCGCGGGCGCGCAGCGCGCACAGTCCCGGGCGGATGATCTGCACCCCCGGCGCCCGCTCCTCGAGCGCCGCGACGAGCGGCGCGAACGCCCGGTGATCGCGGGCCTCGTCGGCGTCGACCACGCGCAGTCCCGGGCACCGGGACTGCGCGTCGCGGCGACGCTGCCCGCGGCGAACCCCCTCCGCACGAGCCGTCGCCGAGCAGGCGGTGACCATCCCCCCGGCGATGACGGCCACCGGGGTATCGTCGGCCTCAGGCGCCGAGCCGGCGGCATCCCGCGCCAGCGCCGCCACCGGCCAATCCGGGAACCACAGCACGAGACTGCGCACCGGGGCGTCGGGGCGCATCAGCCGACCGCCTCGAGGCGGGGAAGAGCCGGAACCGACGCCGCCTCCGTCTCGGCGGCACCGACGACGCCATCGGCCGCGGGCAGCAGCATCCGCGCCCGCCGGGGCATCGGCCACCGCCGGCTGCGCACATCGATCGTGACCTCGCGCGCCGCCAGGTACCCGTGTCCTCTCCCCACCCCCGACCACTCCGGCTCGGCGAGGTCGAGCGAGGCCTCGGCCTGGGGCCACGGACCCTGCACCAGCAGCACCGCTGCGCGATCCCGCAGGCGCGCACCCAGCCGAGACACCTCGGCATCTGCCGCTCTGGCCGCTGGGCGCACCGCCACCACGGGGATGACCTCGGCAAGGGTCGCGGCGACCGCCAGCCACCGCGGGCCGGGATCGGGCACGAGGACGAGATGGGACAGATCCACGCCCGCGCTCTCGGCGGCTTCGACGCCGAAATCGGGCATGCCCACCACGGCGCACCAGGTGCCGTCCTGCGAGGGACCGGCCAGCAGCGCCGCCAGCAGCGAGGCGGAGCGGGTGAGCGAGTAGGCCGATCCGGTGCGCAGCCCTCCCCCGGGCAGGATGCCGGTCAACGGGGCGAGGACCGGCAGCACCGGGGCATCCATCCGGCGCCCCTGCACACGTTCGAGTTGCGCGCGGAGGCGATGCACTTCACCGCGAACCTCGTCGCGGGTCGTCTCGCTCTGCACGATCGCCCTCACCTCCACAGGGTAGAACATGTGTTCTACGAACTCAACGCCTGTGGTGAGCGTAAGAGGGGCCTCCGACATCCTCAGCGCGGGGAAACGCGGAGGATGTTCGAATCACGGGTGCGTCGGCGACATCCGGATCGTCTCTGCGAGCGCGTCCCTGCCGATGCCGAGCGGCACCGGCGGATCCCCCGCCACGCTCACCTCGTAGTCGCCCCGGAAGCCTGTGACGCGCACGCGCCCGTCGGCGTCGGTGCGCACGGTCGCCCGCGACACCCACCACTCGTCCGCGATCATCCGGTGCAGTGCGTCGTACGCGGGCTTCGGTGAACCGTCGGCGCGGACCAGCCCGCCAGGCGCCCCCAGCCACATGCCGCGGTCGCTGAATCCCCAGAAGGTGATGGCCTCGACCGCCGGATGCGACACGAGCGACCGGTAGTGCCGTTCGATCTCGTCGGCCTGCCGCGCCTCGCCCTCCGGTGTCGACGGCCAGTGGTCGACCCGGTAATCGTTGAGATCGTCGATCTCGGGCGGCATCAGGTCGCCCGACAGCAGGGTCGTCTCGGTGAAGTGCAGCGGCAGCCCGAACCGCGCGAAGCGGTCGGCGACCTCGAGGATCTCGTCCTCTCCGCGATACCCCTGGTGCATGTGAGTCTGGAGTCCGATCGCATCCGGGCGGATGCCGGCATCCAGCATCTCCTCGATGACACGCTCGTACGCCGGCGACAGATCGAAGTCGTTCACGAGCAGAAAGGCGTTCGGGTTGGCCTCTCGCGCCTCTTCGAAGGCCAGCCGCAGCATCGCCAGGCGGCCGCGATCCTTCGCCAGCCTCGTGATGCCGTTGTCGCCGTTGTCGAAGACCGGCATGATCACCGTCTCGTTGATGGCGTCCCACGTGTCGACGATCCCCGCGAAATCGGCGACGTCGCGGCGGATGCGCCCACGCTGCGCGCGCTCGATCTCGTCGAGCTCGAGGTCGAGCAGCCAGGGCGCGGTCACGGTGTGCCAGACGAGCGGATGCCCCTTCAGCGCCACACCGCGTTGTCGCAGCCACTGCGCGGTTCGGCGCATCTCGGCCGTGCGCGGAGCGCCGCGGGTCGGCTCGAACCTCCCCCAGTAGAACGGAAGGGTCGCGGCGTTGTGGATC
The DNA here is from genome assembly GCF_037083565.1 of Microbacterium sp. CCNWLW134. Taxonomy (NCBI): domain Bacteria; kingdom Bacillati; phylum Actinomycetota; class Actinomycetes; order Micrococcales; family Microbacteriaceae; genus Microbacterium; species Microbacterium sp. CCNWLW134. The sequence continues at coordinate 2,016,707 of NZ_JBAOJU010000001.1, forward strand.
TGCAGCCAGAGCTCGGCCTCGGCCGCCGTCAGCTGCCACTCCCCGGTCAGGTCCTCGCCGTCACCGACGTCGAATCCAGTGTTGCCGAAGGCGAACTCGTGACGAGTCTGGATGATCGTGACCTCGGCGTTCGCGATCGGCTCGTCGTCGACACCGACGACCGTGACGACGGCCTCACCGAGGCGGTGTGCGGGAACGGTGCCGAGGGCGACGGCGGGTGGCGCGACAGTGTGCATCCGTCGATGCTACGAACCGCGCAGTTCAGCGCCGCCATGCCGGCGCTCTTTTCGAAAGAGCTTGCGCCGCGGCGCTCAGGCAGCCAGGGCCAGATACGGCTCCCACCGGGGGTCGGAGCGCTCGGTGCCGCGCACCGTCCACTGCCCGCCCCGCGGTGGCTGCGGGGTGATGCGCAACTCCCACGCCATCTCCTGCGGCGTGCGATCACCCTTGACGTTGTTGCAGCGCAGGCAGCAGGCCACGAGGTTCTCCCACGAGTCCGCTCCGCCCCGCGAACGCGGCAGGATGTGATCGATCGTCGACGCGGTCTTTCCGCAGTACCCGCAGCGGTGCCCGTCGCGGCGCAGCACGCCCCGTCGGGTGACCGGCACGCGCCGGGCTCCCGGGACGCGCACATATCTGGTCAGGAGGATGACCGCGGGGCGATCGTACGCCCCGGTCGCCCCCCAGACCGGTTCGTCGTGGATGTGCTCCACGACGGTGGCCTTATCGTTCATCACGAGCACGAGCGCCCGCTTGAACGACACGACGGCCAGGGGCTCGTAGCCCGCGTTCAGCACCAGAGTGCGCATTCCTGTTCCCCTCGAATGGCCGGGACGGCTTTCACGGTTATTCGACTCGTGACGTTTCGAGGGGCTGAGGGCATGAAAAAAGGCGCTGTCTACAGACAGCGCCTTGGCGCCACGGTCACACCGTGGCCTCCATCGACATGATGCCGAAGGACGAGCAGGCCCAACGCATCCATGGTTCGGATACGTGGTGCGCCGTCCATCGGCTCCCTCCGCTTCTCTAGAGCGTCAGCTGACCTCAGGCTAATGCACGCGACACGCCCGGGGGTTCAGCGACGTGAACATCGTGTGACGTGTCGACGAACGACGCGGGCGCCGGGATCTCTCCCGGCGCCCGCGTCATTCAGTGCTGTGCGTCATCCCGCGTTGGCGAGCAGCCATTCGTAGGAGTCGACGACGGAGCCGTTGATGTAGGTCTCGAAGTGCAGGTGGCAGGCGGTCGAGCGCCCGGTGCTGCCCACGAGGCCGATGATCTGACCGGCCGAGACGGTCTGGCCGGCCTGGACGGCGCGGCTGCCGTAGGTCATGTGGCCGTAGAGCGTGGACACGCGCTGGCCGTTGATGACGTGGTCGATGGTGACGGCGACGCCGTAGCCGCCGTAGCTCTCCTGCGAGACACGGACCACGCCGGCCGCTGCGGCGAACAGCGGCTCGCCGCAGGGGGCGAGCATGTCGGTGCCCATGTGGGCGCCGCCGCGCGCGAACGTGCGGTCGCCGACGGTGAAGCCCGAGAGCGGCCAGCGCACCTCGCCGGTGCCCGGGGCCACCATGGTGAGGTCGACGTTGGCACGGGAGCCCGACGAGGACGACGACGACGCCGCCGCCGACGCAGCGAGTTCGGCCGCGATGCGCGCACGCTCAGCGGCGGCCTCCTCGGCCTTCTTCTTCTCGATCTCCTCCGCGGTGGTGGCGGAGTAGCTGCTGCGGGAGAGTTCCGCCGCGCCCGCGTCGGAGGCGACCACGAGCGACTGGGCGTCGTCGACGGCCACCTGCTGCAGCGTCATCGGATCGGCGGTGGCGCTCTCGACCGCGGCATAGGCGGGCAGCGCCACGGTGGCGATCAGCCCACCCACCATCGTCAGGATGACGAGGGTGCGCGCGGGCTTGCGGCCCGTTCGGGGCCGTCTGCTCCTGGGCTGAGCGGTCACCACCGGGCGGGCGGTCGTGACGGATGTCGTGCGGGCCGAGGCCTTGCGTCGGGTGCGGTCTCGGCGTTCCAGCCCCGGTCCGTCGGTCACCGATGGAGACTCGGGGGTGTTCTGATGATCGGCCATTGTCCTCCGGCGCCTCCGCGCGGTCTGCGCTGGCTCGTCGACACTCAGTGTGGGGGCACGATGTGCGGGGCGGGCCGCGTGAACGACGAGCCGATGAGGCAATTCACGCGGAGTCCGTCGGCGGGCTTCTCGCCTGTGGACCCTCAGAGGCTACCCGAAGGTAACGAATAAGTCACGTTGCGAGGATCTGGACCTCGTCGTCGACGAGGAAGATGTGCGATGCCACCTCGACGGGAAGCTCCAGCGCTTCGTCGTTGTCGTCCATCTCCACGAGCACGTAACCCTCGCTGTAGCGGTAGCTGCCGGTGCCGCCGGGAACGACGCCGGCCGCCTTCAGCTGCTGCAGCAGTTCGGGGTCGACCTGGGCGGGCTCCGCCAGGCGCCGCACCGTGCCGCGCAACGGACCTCCTGCCGCGTTGAGCTTGGTCACCAGCCCGATGACGCCCTGTTCGAAGTTGTTCGCCGGGACGTCTCCCAGCTGGTCGAGCCCGGGGATGGGATTGCCGTAGGGAGACTCCGTGGGGTGGCCGAGCAGCTCGACGAGACGCCGTTCGACCTGCTCGCTCATGACATGCTCCCAGCGGCAGGCCTCTTCATGGACGTAGGCCCAGTCCAGCCCGATGACGTCGGAGAGGAGCCGTTCGGCAAGACGGTGCTTGCGCATCACGTCGACGGCCTTCTGACGCCCCGCATCGGTCAGCTCGAGCCGGCGGTCTTCGGACACGACGACCAGACCGTCGCGCTCCATCCGCCCCACCGTCTGCGACACCGTCGGGCCCGAGTGACCGAGACGCTCGGAGATGCGCGCACGCAACGGCACGATCCGCTCCTCCTCGAGCTCGAGGATGGTCCGCAGGTACATCTCGGTGGTGTCGATGAGGTCTGTCATGTGGCGGTGTCCTCGCGGGTCTCAGGGGCGTTTCCAGCCTAGTCGTCGTCACCGACGCCGAGCCCGGGCCGGCACCCAGGCGGAAACGGCGCGCACGCGACATCCCTAGAATCACTCGCATGGCCCACGTCGCACTTTCCCACGACCTGCTGCCCACCGACGGCCGTTTCGGCTGCGGTCCGTCGAAGGTCCGCGGTGCACAGCTCGAGGCACTCGTCACCCGCGGCGCGACCCTGCTGGGCACCTCGCACCGCCAGTCGGGCGTGAAGAACCTCGTGGGGTCGGTGCGCGAGCGACTTGCCTCCCTCTTCTCGCTGCCCGAGGGCTACGAGATCCTCCTCGGCAACGGCGGTTCGACCGCGTTCTGGGACGCCGCGGCGTTCGGGCTGATCGAGCGACGCAGCCAGAACCTCGTCTTCGGTGAGTTCGGCGGCAAGTTCGCGGCCGCCGCGCGCGCTCCCTGGCTGCAGGCGCCGGATGTCCGCACCGCCGACCCGGGCGGCCGCGCCCGGCCGGAGGCCGTCGACGGTGTCGACGTGTACGCCTGGCCTCACAACGAGACCTCCACCGGCGTCGCCGCGCCCGTCGAACGCGTCATCGGCGACGACGGAGCATTGACGGTCATCGATGCGACCAGCGCCGCGGGCGGGATCGACCTCGACATGTCCCAGGCGGATGTGTACTACTTCGCCCCGCAGAAGAACCTCGGCTCCGACGGCGGTCTGTGGTTCGCCGCGGTGTCACCGGCCGCGATCGAGCGGATCGAGCGGATCGCCGCCTCGGATCGCTACATCCCCGAGTTCCTCAGTCTGAAGAACGCCCTGGACAATTCCCGGCTGCAGCAGACGCTGAACACCCCCGCGGTGGCGACCCTCGTGCTGCTGGACGAGCAGCTCGAATGGATCCTCGACAGCGGCGGCCTCGCGTGGGCCGACGCGCGGACGCGCGAGTCGTCGGGGGCGCTCTACGAGTGGGCCGAGGCGTCCTCGGTCGCCACACCTTTCGTCGAAGATCCGGCCGACCGATCCCCGGTCGTGGTGACGATCGATTTCGACGACACAGTGGATGCCGCCGCTGTTGCGGCGAGCCTTCGCTCGAACGGCATCGTCGACACCGAGCCGTACCGCAAGCTCGGCCGCAACCAGCTGCGGGTGGCCACGTTCGTCTCCATCGAGCCCGACGACGTCCGCACCCTGATCCGCGCGATCGACTACACGCTCGAGCGACTCTGAGCTACGTCAGCCCGGGCTGAAGGGGCTCCGTCGAAAGAACCGAGGCCAGGATCGCCTCGATGGCGAACGCCGACGCCTGCCCCAGGTCCACGTTCTCGGGGTCGAGCAGCCACTGCACCTGCAGCCCGTCCATGACGGCGAGGATGCTCGCCGAGGCGAGCCCGATCGTGTCAGGTGCGGTGATCCCCCGCTCCGCGCAGACCACGTGGAAGGCCTGGGCGACCTCCCGGCGCAGGGTCTCGTAGCGCTTCTCGAAGTACACGCGCCCCGGATGGTCGTCGGTGACCGACTCGGCCGAGAGCACCACGTAGGCCTGCACGATCCCGGCGCGCCGGGCGTTGACGAAGGCCGTCTGCACGAGATGGCGGAACAGCTCCAGCCCGTCGGGCATGTGCTGCTCCTCGAGGTCGGCGACGTCGGTCTCGTCGCGGTGCCGCAGCACCTCGAGCAGCAGCTGGTCCTTCGACCCGAAGTGATGCAGGATCCCCGCGTGGGTCATCCCCACCTGATCGGCGATGTCCTGCAGTGTGCCGGCGGCGAAGCCCTTGCTGCCGAAGATCTCGACCGCGGCATCGAGGATGTCGCGCTTGCGCGCCAGCGTCGCCGGACGTGAACGCGGCTGCCGTCGCTGCGTCGTCGTCATCTCGCACCCCCTCTCGCGATCCGGCTCAGAGTCTACGCAGACCCCCGTGGGTGGGTCGGCAGACGCGCTTGCAAAACTTACTTACTTGATTGTAAGTTTCTCAGGCAATCACTCGCCAGCCGTCGGACAGCCGCGGCCGAGAACCCGCACGGTGTCGTGCAGAAGGAGAAGCAATGAGGCTCAGAACGTCACTCGGCGCCGCCGGGATCATCACGGCGCTCGCACTCACGGGCTGCGCCGGCGGCGGCAGCGACACCGGCTCCGCGGAGTCGGGCGCCGCGCTGACCATCGCGAAGCCCGACGGTGCGATCACGACCGAATCGCACAACCCGTTCCTCGGCGACTCGTCGGCATCGAAGTACGGCTACGCGAAGGTGATCTTCGAGCCCCTGGCCCTGGTCAACCCGACCGGCGACCTCGGCACCACCCCGTGGCTCGCCGAGTCGGTCGAGTGGAACGACGACTACACCCAGCTGACCGTGGTCCCCCGCAGCGGAGTGACCTGGAGCGACGGCACGCCGTTCACGGGCGAGGACATCGTCTTCACCTTCGACCAGTTCCTCGACGGCCGTCTCGCCGACACCTCGGGACTGAAGTACGAGGGCGCCACGGTCGACGGCGACGCCATCACGCTGACCTTCGCGGACTCGAAGTTCGTCTCGCAGGCGCGCGTGCTGCACACCCCGATCGTGCCCAAGCACATCTGGGAGAACATCGACGACCCCAACACCGACCCGCTGACCGGGGAGGGCCTGGCCGTGGGAACCGGCCCGTACGTCCTGGACAACTGGTCCACCGAATCGGTCACCCTCACCGCCAACCCCGACTACTGGGGCGGCGAGCTGGCCGTTCCCGCGCTGAACTACGTCTCCTACGGAGACAACGCCGCCCTCACCACCGCCCTCGTCTCGGGCGAGGCCGACTGGGCGCAGGCCTTCATCCCGCAGATCCAGGAGAGCTACCTGGCCGCCGACGAAGACAACCACTACCTCGTCTCGCCGACCGCCGGTTCGGGGACGCTGTTCATGAACCTGCAGGCAGAGCCCTTCGACGACCCGGCCCTGCGCGAAGCCCTGGCCTGGACCATCGACCGTCAGGCCTACGTCGACATCGCCCGTGAAGGCGCGAGCGAGGCGGTCTGGAGCGTCACCGGTCTCGGGAACCTGCTCGAGAACGAGGTGCTGCCCGAGTTCGCCGACCAGGAGTACGCGGTCGACGTGGACAAGGCGCGCGACATCCTGAGCGAGGCCGGCTACACCTGGGAGGACGACACCCTCATCGATCCCGACGGCGAGGCGGTGTCGTTCTCGATCTCGGTTCCCGCGGGCTGGAGCGACTGGAACACCGAGCAGGCCCTGCTCGCCGAAGAGCTCGACGCGGCCCTCGGCATCGAGGTCCAGGTCGACCAGCCGGACTGGGGCGGCTGGGACGCCGCCCGTCAGGAGGGCACCTTCCAGGCGATCATCCACTGGCTCGAGGAGACCGGCAACGCCTACGGGCTGTACACCTCGACGATGGACCCGAAGTGGATCGTCGACGACCGCGCGCAGTTCAACTTCGGTCGCTTCGAGGACCCCGCGGTGACCGAGGCCCTGAACACCTACGCCAACACCGCGTCCGAAGACGAGCGCCAGGCGGCGCTGGCGACGATGCAGCGGGCGTTCGTGGAGAACGTGCCGGCCATCCCGCTCGGATCGCACCCGCTGCTGGGCCAGTACAACACCCGCAGCTACGTCGGATTCCCCACGGATGACGACCAGTACGCCTCGGCCGACCCGACGCAGCCCGCAATCGTCCAGATCCTGACGAAGCTGCAGCCGGCAGGCTGAACCGTCCGGGCGGGGCGGGAGCCCGCGCTCCCGTCCCGCCCGGGCCCGTCATCACGAAAGCGAGCACGCACCGATGAGCGACACCCTGCTCTCCGTCCGCGACTTCTCCGTCGTCTACGACGTCGATCCCCCCGTTCGGGCCGTCTCCGACATCACCCTCGAGCTGCGCCGCGGCGAGATCCTCGGCCTCGCCGGGGAGAGCGGCTGCGGCAAGACCACCCTCGCCTACGGCGTGCAGCGGCTGCTGAAGCCCCCGGCGGTCATCACCGACGGCACGGTCGTCTTCCACGACGCCTCGGGGGACGACATCGACGTCAATCACCTCGACGCCGAGGAGATGCGACGATTCCGCTGGGACAAGATCTCGATGGTCTTCCAGGGGGCGATGAACTCCCTCAATCCCGTCGCCACCGTGGGGTCGCAGCTCGAGGATGTCTTCGAGGTGCACCGCCCCGAGATGACCCGCGCGCAGCGGCGCAGCGCCGCCGCCGAGCTGCTGGACATCGTCAAGGTCGGTGCGCAGCGGCGACGCTCCTTCCCCCACGAACTCTCCGGCGGCATGCGCCAACGCGTGATGATCGCGATGGCTCTCGCCCTCCGGCCCCAGCTGATGATCATGGACGAGCCGACGACGGCGCTGGACGTGCTGGTCCAGCGCGAGATCCTCCGACAGATCTCGGCCCTCCGTCACGAATTCGGCTTCTCGGTGATCTTCATCACCCACGACCTCCCCCTCCTGCTCGAAATCAGCGACCGCATCGCGATCATGCGCGACGGGCGCATCGTCGAGCTCGCCACCGCCGAGCAGATCTGGACCGATCCGCAGGACGAGTACACCCGCACACTCCTGGGCTCCTTCCCCCGCCTCACCGGCGAGCGGGGGGTGGTGCGGCGATGACCGTCCTCGAATTCGACGCCGTCACCAAGCGCTACGCCGTGCGCGGCGCCGGGCAGATCACCGCCCTCGACGATGTCAGCTTCCGACTGGAGTCGGGCCGGACGATCGGCCTGGTCGGCCAGTCCGGCAGCGGCAAGTCGACGATCGCGAAGATCCTCACCCAGCTCGAGACGCCGACGAGCGGCGAGGTGCGCCTGGACGGGCGTCCGATCCCGCGCCGCGGACGCGCGCTTCGCGCGTACCGGCAACAGCTGCGCATGGTGTTCCAGGACCCCTTCGCCTCCCTGAACCCGTACCACTCCATCCGCTACCACCTCGTGCGGCCGCTGCGCCTTCACGACGTCGTGCCCGCCGGTGACGTGGACAGCGAGGTGCGCCGCCTGCTGGATCGGGTGCGGCTGGACCCGGATGCCGTCATCGACCGCCGCCCGCACGAGCTCTCCGGGGGTCAGCGTCAGCGCGTCGCCATCGCCCGCGCTCTGGCGTCGCGCCCGAAGCTGCTCGTCGCCGACGAGCCCGTCTCGATGCTCGATGTCTCCATCCGCCTCGGCGTGTTGAACCTCCTCGCCGACCTCCAGCGCGAGGAGGGGCTCGGCGTGCTCTACATCACGCACGATCTGGCCACGGCACGCCACTTCAGCGACGAGATCCTCGTCCTCAACCACGGACGCGTCGTCGAGCGGGGCGACGCCGACGACGTCATCCTGCGCCCACAGCATCCGTACACACGCGAGCTGCTGGCGGCTTCCCCCGATCCCGACACCTTCTTCGGTGTGGCATCCGGCATCCATGGAGGTGCGCAATGACCGCGGTCCAGCCTCAGATCCCGACCGACGCGGGTGACCCGGCAGGCGATCTCGCCGCCGACGCGGTCACCCAGGGCACCACGGCGACCGTCGCCGAGGCCTCCGGACCGCGGATCCCCTGGCGCTTCCTCGGCGGACGGGCCGTCTTCTACCTGTTCACCCTGTGGGCGGCGATCACGATCAACTTCTTCCTGCCGCGCCTGATGAAAGGCGATGCGGTCACCCAGTACCTCGCCCGCAACCGCAACATCAGCCCGGAAGCCGCGGAAGCCCTCCGCTCGCTGCTGGGGCTGGACACCGATAAGAGCCTGTGGCAGCAGTACCTCGACTACTGGGGTCTTCTGCTGCGAGGCGACCTGGGGGTCTCGCTCCTCCACGGGCTCCGCCCGGTGACGGAGGTCATCGGTCAGGCCCTCCCCTGGACGATCGGGCTCGTCGGATTCGCGACGGTCATCTCGTTCGCAATCGGAACGATCGGGGGTGCAATCGTGGGCTGGCGTCGGGGCAGCCGCATGGACGGTCTGATCCCGATCACCACGTTCCTCAGCACCATCCCGTACTTCTGGCTGGGACTGCTGGCGATCGCCGTCTTCTCGGTGAACCTCGGCTGGTTCCCGATCGGCAAGGCCTACGGCGTCGGGATCTCGCCCGAGTGGTCGCCGGAATTCATCGGCCAGGTCATCCACCATGGGACCCTGCCGGCCGTCACGATCATCATCGCCTCGCTGGGCGGATGGATGCTCGGCATGCGCAACATGATGCTGACCGTCCTCGATGAGGACTACATCACCGTCGCACAGGCCAAGGGCATGACGGGCCGCCGCGTGCTGTGGGGCTACGCCGCGCGCAACGCCGTGCTGCCGCAGGTGCAGAGCTTCGCGCTGTCGATCGGCTTCATCGTCGGCGGCACCATCGTCATGGAGATGGTGTTCAGCTACCCGGGGGTCGGGAAGCTGCTACTGGATGCGACCAACGCCAAGGACTACGCGCTCATGCAAGGCGTGTTCCTCGTGCTCACGATCTCGGTCCTGCTGGCCAATCTGCTCGCCGACCTCGCCTACGCATTCCTCGACCCGCGCACGCGCCAGACGGAGGCCTGAACCATGGATGCTCGCGACAACCGCCCCGCGGCGGCAGAGCCGACCTTCGGCTCCAAGCTCGCCTCAGCCTTCGCGATGTTCCGCAATCGGAAATCGATGGCGGGCCTGGCGATCCTGGGCTTCTTCGTGCTCGTCGCCGTCTTCGCCGACGTGCTCGCGCCCTACTCCCCCACGGCCGTCGACAACAGCGCGCGGTTCCAGCCGCCGTCGGCGGAGCACTGGCTGGGAACGACCCACATTGGTGAGGACGTTCTCAGCCAGGTCATCCACGGCACGCGCGGCGTCATCGTGGTCGGCTTCCTGGCAGCGCTCATGGCCACGCTCATCGCCGTGGTCATCGGCGTCATCGCCGGCTACGTCCGCGGATGGCGGAGCGAAAGCCTGTCCGCCCTGACCAACGTCTTCCTGGTGATCCCTGGACTTCCCCTCATCATCATCGTCGCCTCGATGTTCGACGACCCCCCGCTGGCGGTGATCGCCGCCGTCCTCGGCATCACGGGATGGGCATGGGGGGCCCGCGTCCTGCGCGCCCAGACGATGTCGCTGCGCAACCGCGACTTCATCCAGGCGGCACGGGCGAACGGCGAGCCGCTGCGTCGCATCATCACCGTCGAGATGCTGCCGAACCTGATGGCGCTCATCGCCGCGAGCTTCGTCGGCACCGTCACCGCCGCGATCCTCGCCCTGACCACGCTGTCCTACATCGGGGTCATCCCGGTGACGACGTACAACTGGGGCACGATCCTCAACTGGGCGTCCGCGCAGGGAGCCTTCCGGCAGAACCAGTGGTGGTGGTACCTGCCGCCCGGGCTGTGCATCGCCGCGATCGGCGTCGCACTCTCGCTGATCAACTTCGGCATCGACGAGTACGTCAACCCCCGGCTCCGCTCGGCGGGCGAACGGGCCCGTGCGATGAAGAAGAAGGGCATGAACGTCAACGACACCGTGACGGTCGTCCGCACGGGCCCCTCGCACGAACGCCGAACCGTCCCCGCATCCGCATCCGCATCCGCATCCGAGGAGAACCCGTGACCACCGCCGACATCGCCGCCCCGCTCTACCTCGATGCGGCACGGCCGGTGGCCGAACGCATCGCCGATCTGCTGTCGCGCATGACGATGGAGGAGAAGATCGGGCAGATGATGCAGCTCGATGCGCGCGACGACATCGAGGACCAGGTTCTGAGGCGCCACGTGGGATCGATCCTGCACGCCTCACCCGAACGGCTGCTGCGCGCACACGACCTCGTCGCGCAGACCCGGCTGGGGATCCCGCTCCTCGTCGGCGAAGACTGCATCCACGGACACTCCTTCTTCGAGGGCGCGACGATCTTCCCGACTCAGCTGGGAATGGCCGCGTCGTGGGACACCGAGCTGGTGGAGCGGATCGCCCGCGCGACCGCCGAGGAGGTCTCGGCCACCGGAGTCCACTGGACGTTCTCACCGGTCCTGTGCATCGCGCGCGATCTGCGGTGGGGGCGGGTCGGTGAGACCTTCGGCGAGGATCCCTTCCTCATCGGCGAGCTGGCCTCGGCGATGGTGCGCGGATATCAGGGCGAGGGGCTGGCCGACGAGACGGCGATCCTGGCGACCGCGAAGCACTTCGCCGGCTACTCCGAGACGCAGGGCGGGCGCGACGCCAGCGAGGCCGACATCTCCCGACGGAAACTCCGGTCCTGGTTCCTGCCTCCCTTCGAACGCGTGGCGAAGGAGGGATGCCGCACCTTCATGCTCGGCTACCAGAGCACCGACGGCGTTCCGATCACGATCAACGACTGGCTTCTCAGCGACGTGCTGCGCGGGGAATGGGGCTACACCGGCACCCTCATCACCGACTGGGACAACGTGGGGCGGATGGTGTGGGAGCAGCGCGTGCAGCCCGACTACGCCCACGCCGCCGCCGCGGCGGTCAAGGCCGGCAACGACATGATCATGACGACCCCCGGCTTCTTCGACGGAGCCCGCGAGGCCATCGGGCGGGGCCTCCTTGCCGAGTCCGACCTCGACCCCGCGGTGGCGCGCATCCTGCTGCTGAAGTTCGAGTTCGGCCTCTTCGAGAATCCCCGCCGCCCCGACCCCGCGCGCATCCACGCGTCGGTGGGGAGCACCGCGCACGCCGCGCTGAACCTCGAGGCGGCACGACGATCGCTGGTCCTGCTTCGCAACGACGGGACCCTCCCCCTGCTGCCCGACTCCTCCGCAGACGAGACCGGTCGCGCCCGGGACCACGCCGCGCCGCGACGGATCGCGGTTCTCGGGCCCCTCGCCGACGACGCGCAGACACAGCTCGGAGACTGGGCGGGGTCATCGGGACAGGCGGATTGGCTCCCCGACGGGCACCCCCGGGAGATGATCACCACGGTGCTCGACGGGATGACCCGGGTCGCCCCGGAATCGTGGGTCATCGAAAGCGCCGAAGGCGCCCGCATCCTGAGCCTGGAGGAAGACCCGGCGGGGGCGTTCTTCCCCGACGGACAGCCGCGCCCGCAGGTGGTCGTGCCGGCCGAGCCCGATCCGGCGCTGATCGCCGACGCCGTGGCCGCCGCCCGCCGCGCCGATCTGGCGGTGGTGGTGGTCGGCGACCGGATCGAGCTGGTCGGCGAGGGTCGCTCGACCGCGACGCTCGAGCTGATCGGCGCACAGGTGGCACTGCTCGACGCGGTCGCCGCGACCGGCACCCCGTTCGTCGTGGTCCTCCTCGCCTCCAAGCCCCTCGTCCTGCCGCCCGCGGTCGAGCGGGCCGCCGCGCTCATCTGGGCCGCGAGCCCGGGCATGGAAGGCGGCCGTGCCATCGCCGAGGTGATCCTCGGACTGACCGAGCCGACCGGTCGCCTGCCGATCTCGTTCGCCCGCCACGCGGGTCAGCAGCCCACCTACTACAACCAGATCCGCGGCCAGCACGGCGACCGGTACGCCGACCTGACGCAGAGCCCCGCGTTCGTCTTCGGCGAGGGTCTGTCGTACACGAACGTCGACTACGACGATCTGCGCATCGCCGAGCCCGACGTGGAGCTGACCGACATCGTCCGCGCGGAGGTGCGGCTGACCAACAGCGGCGACCGCCCCACCCGCGAAACCGTCCAGGTCTACATCCGCGACCGCGTCACCTCGGTGAGCTGGGCCGATCGCGAGCTCAAGGCCTATCGGCGCGTGGACCTGGCGCCCGGCGAGTCGCGCGTGGTGTCGTTCGAACTGCCGGTGTCGGCGTGCCGCCTCGTGGATGCGCACGGCGAGCGGCGGGTCGAGGCGGGCGAGTTCGATCTGCTGGTCGGGCCGTCCTCACGCGAGGATCGGCTGCTCTCGGCGACCTTCACCGTCACGGGGTGACGTCGGGGCCGGCGCCGGCCCCGAGCGCTCAGTCGTCCTCGGGGTCGGCGTCGTCCTCGGAGTCGGCGTCGCCCTCGGAGTCGGCGTCGTCCTCGTCGTCCTCGTCCTCGTCGGCACCCTCGGCGAGCTCGTCGATGTCGACGCCGTCGAGATCACCCGCGTGGAGGATCGGCGACCCGTCCTCGTCGAAATCCGTGGCGTCCAGGTCATCGAGGTCGTCGACATCGGCGTCGTCGTCGAAGTCGGCGTCGTCGTCATCATCCTCGTCGGCGTCGGCGTCGGCGTCGTCGTCACCGTCGGCGGCGGCCGCCTGGGCGGCCTGATACTCCGCCAGGCGCACCGCCCACGGAACCCACTCGGGGGCGAGCAGCGCGCCGTCGCCGGGGAGCAGTTCCACCTCGAGCACGGTCGGCTCGGCATCCTCGACGCGGGCGAGGCTGACGGTCCAGAACCACCCCGGATACCCGTTGAGGCGGTTCTCGAACCGGAGTGAGACGACCCCGTCGTCTTCGACCCGCACATCGGCGGGCTCGCCGATCGTGTCGGCCGGCGTGATCTCGCGAAGTGCCGCGAGTGCGAGGTCGTGAGCCTCGAGCAGCCGGGGGTCGGCCTCAGGCTTCGAAGTCATCGGCGACCTTGCGGAGGACGGCGGCGACCTTCTTCGACTGCGAGGAGCTGGGGTAGCGGCCGCGGCGCAGATCGGCGCCGATGCCATCGAGCAGCTTCACCAGGTCCTCGACGATGACAGCCATGTCGTCGGCGGGTTTGCGTGACCGCTTCGCAAGGCTCACCGGTGCCTCCAGCACCCGCACCGAGAGAGCCTGCAGACCGCGACGGCCGTCCGCGACGCCGAACTCCACGCGCGCACCGGGCTTGGGTGCCGCCGAGCCCGCGGGGAGCGCGGTGGCGTGCAGGAACACGTCCTGGCCCTCATCGGTGGTGATGAAGCCGAAACCCTTCTCCTCGTCGTAGAACCTGACCTTGCCGGTGGGCATGAGACCTCGCTGAAATCGGTGCCTGCGTGGCGCGGGCATGACGGATGACGGGCAGAGTTGCGCCCTCCCCCAGCCTACGCGGGCGCGCGCGGGCTCGTCACCGCGACGCCTGCGATCTCCGCTGCGGGAGCGCACCCGATAGGCTGAGCCACGATGAGCACGCCGACTTCGAACGCCGACCTTCCGGTGCGGCGGATCGACCGCATCCTGGCCTTCATGTCGCTGGGACTGATTCTGCTGTCGATCGTGTGCTTCCTGGCCATCATGATCGGTTCGGCAGCCGGCGCGGAGATGTCCGGCGGCATCTGGCCCACGATCGGTGTCATCGTCTGGATCGCGCCGCCTCTGGCGTTCGTGCTGATGCTGACGGTTCTCATCATGAGCTTCGTGCGAAGGGCGCGGGCCAACCGGGCAGGGTGATGGCTTCCGACGAGCGCGCCCTCGCGACGTGGCTCGCGGGTCGCGACGACCGCGAGCTCGCCGACATCTTCCTGGCCCGGGGTGTGTCCCCCTCGGCGCCCTGGAAGGACTTCTTCGACGCCGCAGACGCACTGCTGGAGAAGACGTCGGTCGATCGCGCGATGATCCACCTCACGCGGGGTGAGCTGATCGCCCTGGCGGCGACGGTCGACGGCAGGCCCCTCCCCGCGTCGGCGACCCCACCGTCGGCGCGACTGGCGCTCACGGGCGACGACGGCGCCCCGTGGCATCCGGTGGTCAGCGCCCTCCGTGACATCCGCGCGCAGTTCCCCGACGCCTTCGAACCCGTGGAGGGTGGGACCGACCCCGCGCCGGCGTCGGAGGAGGAGACACTCGCGGCGGCCGAGCGGGTGTTCGCGACCGTCGGGTCGCTCGCCGATGTCCTCGTGGCCGCCACCCACGCACCGCTCGCGCGCATCACCTCGGGGGGCGTCAGCGCCGCCGACCGACGGAAGCTCCTCGATGCCGGGGCGCTCGGCGAGTCCGACGAGCTCGACGACATCGTCGGGGCGGCCGCGGCGGCGGGCCTGCTCACCTCCAGTGGGCGGGACTGGACGGTCTCGGACTCCGGCGCTCGGTGGCTGGAGGCGTCGACCCCCGAGCGCTGGCGGCTCGTCGTGACCGGATTCCGTGATGCCCTGCCGTCCGGCGTGCGCACCCCGAGCGGCGGCTATCTCCCGGTGACGGCGTGGACGAGACGCTACCCGCTCGACGGGGAGTGGGAGCGCCGGTCCGAGGGACTCACACGCATCGCGCTGCAGTGGGGTCTCATCACCCCCGATTCCCGCGAGCCGGCGTGGGCGAGGGCGCTCCGCCGCGGCGACGACCCGCAGACCGAGGAACTGACCCGGCACCTCCCCGCCGAGATCGACCGCGTCTACCTTCAGGCAGACCTGACGGCGATCGCCCCCGGCCCCCTGGCCCCGCGCCTGGAGCTGCGTCTGCGCCGACTGGCCGCACGCGAATCGCGGGCGCAGGCCTCGACGTATCGGTTCACCGCGGAATCGCTGACCGCGGGGCTCACCGAGGGCGAGACCGCCGACTCCATCCGCGAGTTCCTCACCGGCCTGTCCCTCACCGGACTCCCCCAGCCCCTCGGCTACCTGATCGACAGCACCGCGGCCCGGCACGGGCTGATCCGGGTCCGAACGGATGCCGCGACGCGGCGCACCATGGTCGAAAGCGGCGATCCCTCGCTCCTCGACGCCGTCTCGGTCGATCAGGGGCTGCGCGCGCTCGGCCTCGTCGCCGACGGCGACGCCCTGACGACGGGGGTCTCGCAGGAGACGGTGGCCTGGGCCCTCAGCGACGCCCGGTATCCCGTGGTCTCCGTCGGCGACGACGGCCGCCCCGTGGTGCTGCGTCACCGGGTGCGTCAGAGCTCCGATCGGCCCGAGGCGCCGGCCGAGCCGCACGCGGCCCTCATCCGGGTGCTGCGCGGATCCCACGGCGATGACGCCGAGAACGCCTGGCTCGAACGCGAGATCGTGCAGGCGGTGCGCAGCCGCGCCGTGATCGATGTCGTCGTCCGCATGCCCGACGGGGCCGAACGCACCTTCACCCTGGAGGCGACCGGATTCGGCGGCGGCCGGCTCCGCGGCCGCGATCAGTCGAGCGACGTCGAACGCACCCTTCCGCTCTCGCACGTGGTCACCGTCCGCAGCGTGGCCTGAACCCCGGCGCCCCACCCTGGCGGGACCGTCTCCCCGCCGCACCGGTAGACTGGAACGCTATGGCTGACGGACCCCTCATCGTGCAGAGCGATCGAACGGTGCTGCTGGAAGTCGCCCATCCCGAGGCGGAATCCGCGCGGCACGAGCTGGCGATCTTCGCCGAGCTCGAGCGGGCGCCGGAGCACATCCACACCTACCGGATCACACGTCTCGGTCTCTGGAACGCCCGGGCGGCCGGCCACGCCGCCGACGACATGCTCGCCACCCTCGACCGCTGGTCGCGCTTCCCGGTGCCGCCGTCGGTGTCGCTCGACATCCGCGAGACGGTCGGGCGGTACGGACGACTCGTCATCCAACGCGACGACGAGGGCACGCTCGTCCTGCGATCCGGTGACGCCGCGGTGCTGGCGGAGGTGTCGCGGAACAAGCGCATCCAGCCGCTCCTCATCGACCACCCCTCGCCCGACACCTACGTCGTGGACGCGTGGGCGCGCGGTCAGATCAAGCAGGAGCTGCTGAAGATCGGATGGCCCGCGGAGGACCACGCCGGGTACACGCCGGGCACGCCGCATCCGATCGATCTGGCCGAGAACGGCTGGCACCTGCGCCCGTACCAGCAGAAAGCCGTCGAGACCTTCGCCGACGGGGGCTCGGGCGTCGTCGTCCTCCCCTGCGGCGCCGGGAAGACCCTCGTCGGGGCCGGAGCGATGGCCGAGACGAAGACGACCACCCTCATCCTCGTCACCAACACCGTCAGCGCCCGCCAGTGGCGCGACGAACTGCTGCGGCGCACGAGCCTGACCCCGGAAGAGATCGGCGAGTACTCGGGGCAGGCCAAGGAGGTCAAGCCCGTCACCATCGCGACGTACCAGATCCTCACCGCCAAGCGGAAGGGCCAGTACGCCCACCTCGCGCTGCTCGACGCGCTCGACTGGGGTCTCATCGTCTACGACGAGGTCCATCTGCTCCCCGCGCCGGTGTTCAAGCTCACCGCCGACCTGCAGGCGCGACGGCGCCTGGGCCTGACCGCGACCCTCGTCCGCGAGGACGGCCGCGAGGGCGACGTGTTCAGCCTCATCGGTCCCAAGCGGTTCGATGCGCCGTGGAAGGAGATCGAGGCGCAGGGCTTCATCTCCCCCGCCGTCTGCTACGAGGTGCGGGTCGACCTGCCCGCCGACGAGCGCCTGGAGTACGCCGCGGCGGCGGATGAGGAGCGCTATCGCCTCGCCGCCACCGCGCCGGCGAAGATCGACGTCGTCCGGCAGCTCGTCTCACGCCACCCCGGCGAGCGCATCCTCGTGATCGGGCAGTACCTCGATCAGATCGACGAGCTCGCCGACGCCCTGCAGGCACCCAAGATCACCGGGGCCACCCCCGTGGACGAGCGCGAGGAGCTCTACGGGGCATTCCGCGAGGGCGAGATCTCGCTCCTCGTGGTGTCGAAGGTGGCGAACTTCTCGGTCGACCTTCCGGAGGCATCCGTCGCCATCCAGGTCTCGGGATCGTTCGGTTCGCGTCAGGAGGAGGCGCAGCGCCTCGGACGACTGCTGCGGCCGAAGGAATCCGGCCGCACCGCGAGCTTCTACACGCTCATCGCCCGCGACACCGTCGATCAGGACTTCGCGCAGAACCGCCAGCGCTTCCTCGCCGAGCAGGGCTACAGCTACACGATCCTCGATGCCGACGAGGTGGCGGCGGCGTAGCCGGACCATGAACAGCAGGGAGCGGCAGTACGACATCGTCCTGGTGGGTGCCACCGGTTTCGTCGGGCGCCTCACCGCCGCGCATCTCTCGCGCAGCGCCGGAGAGGGCGCGCGCGTCGCCCTGGCGGGCCGCTCCCCCGAGCGTCTCGCAGCCCTTCGCCGGGAGCTGGATGTCCCGTGGGACATCCTCACCGTCGATGTCGACGACGCCGCTTCCGTCGATGAGGTGGCCGCGTCCACGCGGGTGATCGCGTCGACCGTCGGTCCGTACGCGCGGCACGGCCTCCCCCTGGTCAGGGCGTGTGCGCGCGGGGGCACGGCCTACGCCGATCTCACCGGCGAGAGCACCTTCGCCGCGCGCAGCGTGTCGGAGGCGCACGCGGCAGCCCGCGAGCGTGGTGCCCGGATCGTCCACTCCTGCGGGTTCGATTCGATCCCGTCCGATCTCGGCGTCGGGCTCGCCCACGCCGCGGCCGGCGGCGGGCCGCTCGCCGAGGCGATCGTGCAGGTGCGCGCGATCAAGGGTGGTGTGAGCGGCGGGACGATCGACTCCCTCCGACAGCAGCTGCTCGACGCGCGGACGGATTCCGCCGCCCGCCGCGCCGTGGGGAACCCGTACGCACTCACTCCGGGCCCGTCCCGCCGCCTGCCCGCGAGCAGCCGCCCTCGCGGGATGCGTCTCGACGAGACATCCGGAATCTGGCAGGCCCCGTTCGTGATGGGCGCGTACAACCAGCAGATCGTGCAGCGGACGAGCTATCTCCACGGCTGGTCCTACGGCGAGCTGATGCGGTACCGCGAGGTCGTCGACACCACGACCGGCGTGTCGGGGCGCATCATCGCCGCCGCGGTGTCGGCGGCGACCGGAGTCCTCGTCGCAGGGCTTCTGTTCCCTCCCACCCGCGCGATCCTCGACCGCGTCCTGCCGGCACCCGGGGAGGGACCGAGCCTGCGGACGAGGGAAGCCGGCCGGTTCACCGTCGAGTCGGACGTCTATCCCGTCGATGGCCCACCGACGCGCACGCGGATCTCGGCGCCCTACGATCCGGGCTACGACGGCACCGCGGTGATGCTCGGAGAGTCGGCGCTCTGCCTCGCGTTCGACGACCTGCCGTCCGGTGGCGGTGTCCTCACCCCGATGACGGCGATGGGCGAGGCGCTCGCCGAGCGCCTTCGTCGCCACCGCTTCACCGTGGAGACGATGCCCCTCCCCGCCGGGTGACCCCACCCGCCGAACCGCCGCATTCGCGACGGGCATGTCGGCGCCCCTCCGCACGATATCCAGGCAGGGTATGAGATCGATGGCCATAATGAGGGGATGACTGCACCCCGCATCCTCGTTGTGGACGATGAGCCGAACATCCGCGATCTCCTCATCACGAGCCTCCGATTCGCCGGCTTCCAGGTCAGGGCCGTCTCCAACGGGGCGCAGACGATCTCGGCCGTGCTTGAGGAGGAACCCGACCTCATCGTGCTGGACGTCATGCTTCCCGACATGAACGGCTTCAGCGTCACCAAACGCCTCCGGGGCGCCGGCTACACCGCCCCCATCCTCTTCCTCACGGCCAAGGACGAGACCGAGGACAAGATCACGGGCCTGAACGTCGGCGGCGACGACTACGTCACCAAGCCCTTCAGCCTCGACGAGATCGTCGCCCGCATCCAGGCGATCCTGCGACGGACCATGCAGGCCGACGAGGAGTCGGTCATCCGCGCCGGCGAGTTGACGATGGATCAGGACACTCACGACGTGCGCGTCGGAGACGTCTCGATCGATCTCTCCCCCACCGAGTTCAAGCTGCTGCGGTATCTCATGCTGAACCCGAACCGGGTGCTGTCGAAGGCGCAGATCCTCGATCACGTCTGGGAGTACGACTTCAACGGCGACGCCGGGATCGTCGAGAGCTACATCTCCTACCTGCGTCGCAAGATCGATCCCCACTCGTCCGAGGCGCTCATCCAGACCAAGCGCGGGTTCGGCTACATGCTGAAAGCCGGCAAGACCGTCTGACACCGGGCAGCACGGCGCTCCGCACGAGCGCCGGATACGACGAGGAGCAGACCCTGGGGCAACAGCCGGACGCGATCACGCGATGGTGGCGCGGCACGAGTCTGCGCACGAAGGTGACCGGCGTCACGGTGGCCCTGCTGGTCGTCGGTCTCTTCGCCGCCGGCATCGGAACCGCGATCTTCCTCCGCAACAGCCTGATCGCCAGTCTCGACACCCAGGTCGAGGCCCTGGCGGCCACGGATTCTGCGGGTCCGTTGATCGACATCGGAGTCGAAGACGGGGTTCTGCAGGCGCGCGCGATCCAGGGCGCGCCGCTGACGGACTACTTCGTCGCGGTCTACGACCGAAACGGCGAACTGCTGACGACGGCGGGAGGTCGAGGCGGAACGCAACCCCAGCCGACATTCCCCGCCACCTATCCGGTCGCCGATGCGCAGACCAATCAGCTGAACATCGTGACCCTCCTCTCACGCAACGGCGAGGCGGAGTTCCGTGCGACGGTCGCCGTCAGCGAGTACCCGGGCGGCGGTGGCGTCTACTCCCAGATGGTCGCGCTCCCCGTCTCGTCGGTGAATCGCACGATCGCCAATTACATCGCGATCTACGGCATCCTCGCCGTCATCATCATCGCGGTCGCCGCTGCTCTCACCCGGTTCCTCGTGACCTTGACCTTCCGCAGTCTCGGGCAGGTGGAGACGACCGCCGACGCCATCGCGGCCGGTGACTTCAGCCAACGGATGACCGACATCGAACCGAAGACCACCGAGGTGGGGCGGCTGAAGACCGCCATCAACGCGATGCTGTCGCGTGTCGACGCCGCGATCACGCAACGCGACGCCACCGTGCGCCAGATGCGTCGATTCATCGGCGACGCGAGCCACGAGCTGCGGACGCCGCTCGTCACGGTGCGCGGCTACGCGGAGCTCTATCGCATGGGGGGGATCTCGGGAGACGAGGCGACCGGCCAGGCGATGGAGCGCATCGAGAAGGAGGCCGTCCGCATGGGTCTCCTCGTCGAGGATCTCCTCGCCCTCGCCCGCCTCGACGAACGCAAGGACGTCGCGATCACCCCGGTCGATCTGGTGCCGATCGCGCGGGACGCGGGCCTGGATGCCCGCGCCGCGTCGCCCCAGCGAACGGTGACGGTGCTCGATGCCACCGTCCACGAGCTCCGTCCTGCCCTGTCACCCGAGGTCGATCCGGGTGTCGCCGGCACCGGTCGACGCGGTGGATCACCCGCCACCGCGGCCACCCCGCGGCGCGGTGCCTCGCTGTCGCGCCTGCGCCGCCGCCCGCGGACGGCCCCCGATGCCCCCGCGGTCGCGGCCGATGTCGCGCCCGCTCCCCCGCCGACCGCCGCCACCGCCGCGGCGGCCTCCGCCGTCGTCGTCTGGGGAGACGAGAATCGCATCCGCCAGGTCGTCGCGAACCTCCTCGGGAACGCACGTCGATTCACACGGGACGACTCGCCGATCGAGCTGCGCGTGGGGGTGGACCGCGATGCCAACCTCGGCTGGATCGAGGTCATCGACCACGGCGATGGCGTCCCCGACCAGATCAAAGACAAGATCTTCCAGCGGTTCTGGAGAGCCGACACCTCCCGCACCCGCGAGACCGGCGGCACCGGACTCGGACTGTCGATCGTCGCGTCGATCGTCGACGCGCTGCACGGATCGGTCGACGTGCTCGACACCCCCGGTGGCGGTGCGACGTTCCGGGTCGGTTTTCCGCTGGCGGAATCGAGGGATGCCACCGAGCACCTCCTGCTGGAGACACAGCCGCTGCCGCGTCCGCCTCGGGAGTGAGGCGCTGTCGTCCTCTCCTGCACAACCGGGGCGATTCAGACCGTTCTCCACCGATCCCCCGGTCACCGAAGACCGGAGGCCGTCGGCTCTCTAGCGTGACGGGTGTCCCACTTCGAAAAGGAGCACCCATGGCCACCTACTCCGTCGACAGCGACTCCCTTCTCGCGGCGACATCCACCATTCGCGGCACCATCGACCGGATCCAAGCCGACACGCAGTCGATGCTGGCTCAGCTGACCCATCTGCAGGGCTCCTGGACCGGGAGCGCCGCCGTCGCCTTCCACTCCGTCGTGGACCAGTGGCGGGCCACCCAGCGCCAGGTCGAAGACAGCCTGAACGGCATCAACGCCGCCCTGGCCTCCGCCGGCCGGCAGTACGCCGACGCCGAACTGGCCACCGCGAGCCTCTTCCGCTGACCCCCACACGAAGCTGCAGCGGAAGACCGAACGGTCCCTCCCCTCCGGAGGGACCGTTCACCCGTGCGGGCGTCGGCTACAGTCGAGATGAATCACCAGCGTCGGTGTGTTCGCCGGCGTTGCCCGCCCCCGGCAAAGGATCGAAGATGACCCCACGGCCCTGGCTCGCCCACTATCCACCCGACGTGTCTCCCGAACTCGAGGAGACGCCCTTCGCCCATCTGCCCGCGATGCTCCGGCAGGACGCCGTCGACTACGCCGACACGATCGCCTTCACACAGTGCATGCCGAACGGCATGAACGGTTCGCTCACCTATGCCGACGTCGATACCCTCTCGGACGATTTCGCCGCGTATCTCCGAGAAGTGGTGGGACTGTCCGCCGGAGACCGCGTCGCCGTGCAGATGCCCAACTGCCTGAGCTACCCCGTCGTCGCGTTCGGCATCCTGAAGGCCGGATGCGTCCTGGTCAACACCAATCCCCTGTACACGCCCACCGAGATGGCACGGCAGTTCGCCGACTCGGGCGCCACGACGCTCGTCATCATCGACATGTTCGCCGATCGCCTGCCGGAGGTGCTGTCCTCGACGTCGATCGGCACGGTGGTGACGGTGCGCATCGCCGAGTTCTTCCCACCCGTCATCGCCGGCGTCATCCGTATGGTGCAGAAATTCTGGAATCGCTCGCTCCCCGCGATCAGCGTGGCGCACACCCCCTTCCAGGACGCGTTGAAGGCGGGCCGCGCGCGCAAGACCGCGGAAGCCGTCGCGGCCTATCTCGACGACGTCGACCTCGATTCCGTCGCCGCGCTGCAGTACACCGGCGGCACCACCGGCATCGCCAAGGGCGCGATGCTCACGCACGGGAACCTCGTCGCCAACACGCTGCAGACGATCACGATGTGCAGCACGCATATGCGGCGCGGACGTGAGATCGTGCTGACCGCCCTGCCGATCTACCACATCTTCGCGTTCACGGTGAATCTCCTCGGCTTCCACCATCTCGGTGCACGGAACATCCTCATCCCGACCCCGCGACCCCCGAGCAATCTCAAGCGGGCCTTCGAGAACTACCGGATCACGTGGCTCACCGGGGTGAACACCCTGTTCAACGCGCTGCTGAACGAACGATGGTTCGTCGACAGCCCTCCCCGTCATCTGCACGCCTCAGCCGCAGGCGGGATGGCGCTTCACGAGTCGGTCGCCGCACGGTGGCGCGAGGTGACCGGCACCCCCATCGTCGAGGGGTACGGGCTCACCGAGTCTTCCCCCGTCCTGACGTTCAATCCGCTCGGGGGGAACGGCAAGGACGGCAGCATCGGCATCCCCGTTCCCTCCACCGACGTGCGGTGCCTCGATGCGGAGGGCCGGGAGACCGCCGTCGGCGAGGCCGGAGAGCTCGTGGCGCGAGGGCCGCAGATCATGAAGGGGTACTGGCAACGCTCCGACGAGACCTCGGTCACCGTCGTGGACGGATGGCTGCATACGGGCGACATCGCCACCATGGACGCCGAGGGGTACTTCACCATCGTCGATCGCAAGAAGGACATGGTGATCGTGAGCGGCTTCAACGTCTACCCCAACGAGATCGAGGAGCGCATCGCCGCGATGCCGGGCATCGTCGAGGTGGGCGTGATCGGGATCGACGATGACAGGACCGGCGAGGCGGTTCGGGCCTACGTCGTCGCAGGAACGTCGGCGCCCACCGAGGCCGAGGTGATCGCCCACTGCCGCGAGACCCTCGCGGCGTACAAGGTTCCCAAGTCGGTGGTGTTCGTCGAGGAGCTCCCCAAGAGCCCCATCGGCAAGATCCTCCGCCGGGAGCTCCGCGACGGCGCGCAGCCTGCGCCGACGACGAGCGGTGAAGCCCGATGATCGAGGTGTTCCTGGCCACGGGTCAGGCCGTGGTCGACGAGCAGGACGTCGTCACCCCGTTCGAGCAGGTGCTGCTGGTCGGACTGGTGTTCGTCATCATGTTCGGCCTGGGCGCGGGGCTCACGCCGCGCGACTTCAAGCTGGCGCTCCGACGGCCCTACGGGCTCATCATCGGTCTCGTCACCCAGTTCGGCATCATGCCGCTCCTGTCGTACGTCCTCGTCGTGCTGGTGCTGTTCCAGCTCCCCCGGGAGTACGCCATCCCGGTGGCGATCGGTGCGCTGCTGATGGGGTGCGTGCCGGCGGGGACGACCTCGAACATCTTCACCTACTTCTCGAAGGGCAATCTGGCCCTGAGCGTGATCATGACCACCAACTCCACGCTGTGGGCCCTGGTGCTGACACCTCTGATGCTCGCCCTCTACGGGTCGTTCATCTTCACCGAATCGACCGACCTGCAGATCCCGATCGTGAACATCGTCGTCACCCTGGCCACCCTCCTCATCCCGGTGGTCGCGGGGATGCTCGTGCGGAGATTCAGTGCGAACGTCGGAGCGGTGATGGAACTGCTCGGCGGCTTCTTCGGCCTGTTCTTCATCGTGTTCCTCATGGCGACGTGGGTGCCGCGCAACTGGGGACTGCTGACCTCCACGCCGTGGCAGACCTATCTCGTCGCGATCGGACTCGGTCTGTTCGGCATCGCCATCGCGTACGGGATCGCCCGCGCCATCCGCCTGCACCCGATGAATGCGCGCACGATCGGTCTGGAGACGGGGATCCAGAACGGACCACTCGCGATCGCGATCGTGCTGCTGAGCTTCTCGGGGAACCCCGACATCGGGCTGATCCTGATCGTCCCGGCGCTGTACTCGCTGTTCATCGTCATCGTGTCGACGTTCGTGACGCTGTGGTTCCGGCGCGCGAACCTTGCGGAGGAGCAGAAGATCCCGAGCCTCCTCTGACAGGAATCCGTCAGCGCCGACCGGGCCGCTCGCGATCGGGGCGCATCAGCAGGTCCCCCAGGTTCTGCGCGATCCACCCGTTCCACATTCCCACGCCGCGCCAGGCGTCGCTGACGATGTCGAACACCTCGGGGCCCCACATCCAGTCCGCGAGCGGCTCGGTGCGCCCGACCGCCAGGTGCTTGAGACGCAGCAGCTCGATCCGGGGGTGGTCGATGGAGTACCCCCTCGGCGCGGTGCGCAACGCGTCCTCGCTCATCGGCACGAGGTCGTCCTCGGCAAGCGCCGAGAGGAGACCCTCCACCTCGGGGCCACGACGGTCGTCGTCGACGAGCTCACGGAATCGCGCGAGCGCGGCCGGCGGAACGTCGTACGAACCGCCGCCGATGAGAAGTCCGGTGGCCGAGAGCTGCAGGTAGTACGCGACCGGCGTGAGCGAGACCATCCCGATGTGCAGCTTGTAGGGCGACTTGTCGGCGCTGAACCGCACATCGCGGTTCGGCCGGAAGATCTTCAGCTGACCGAACTCCGGCTCGAGCTCGGCGGCGAGCGCCTCGAACGGACCACGCACGACCGCGTCGTAGCGGGCCTTGTTCGCGAGCCACCATTCGCGGGTGTTGTCGGCGGCGAGGTCGTCGTAGAAGCGCGGGGCGTCGGAGTCCAGTCCGTCGAAGGCCATGCGGCAGATGGTAGCCGTCGGGATCCGGGATGAGGACCGGAATGCTCCGGTCACACGCAGAAGCGCCCCTCCCGGAGGAGGGGCGCCTCTGTGTGTGGGACTGCTATCAGAAGTCCATGCCACCCGTGGGGTCGGCGGGCGCCGCGGCAGCCTTCTCGGGCTTGTCGGCGACCACGACCTCGGTGGTGAGGAACAGGCCGGCGATCGACGCGGCGTTCTGCAGCGCCGAGCGGGTGACCTTGGCCGGGTCGATGATGCCCTGCGCGAACAGGTCACCGTACTCGCCGGTCGCGGCGTTCAGGCCGTGACCGACCGGCAGCTCGGCGACCTTGTTGGCCACGACACCGGGCTCGAGACCGGCGTTCAGGGCGATCTGCTTCAGCGGAGCCTCGATGGCGACCTTGACGATGTTCGCACCGGTGGCCTCGTCACCCACGAGCTCGAGAGCCTCGAAGGCGATCTTGCCGGCCTGGATCAGCGCGACACCACCACCGGGGACGATGCCCTCCTCGACGGCAGCCTTCGCGTTGCGGACGGCGTCCTCGATGCGGTGCTTGCGCTCCTTCAGCTCGACCTCGGTGGCCGCACCCGCCTTGATGACGGCCACGCCGCCGGCGAGCTTGGCGAGGCGCTCCTGGAGCTTCTCGCGGTCGTAGTCGCTGTCGGTGTTGTCGATCTCGCGACGGATCTGGGTCACGCGACCCTCGATCTGCGCAGCGTCGCCGGCACCTTCGACGATGGTGGTCTCGTCCTTGGTGATGATGACCTTGCGCGCACGGCCGAGCAGGTCGAGGGTGGCGTTCTCGAGCTTGAGACCGACCTCCTCGGTGATGACCTGGCCGCCGGTGAGGATCGCGATGTCCTGCAGCTGCGCCTTGCGACGGTCGCCGAAGCCGGGAGCCTTGACGGCAGCCGACTTGAAGATGCCGCGGATCTTGTTCAGCACCAGGGTCGCCAGCGCCTCACCCTCGACGTCCTCGGCGATGATGACGAGCTCCTTGCCGTCCTGGATCACCTTGTCGACGACGGGCAGAAGGTCCTTGATGTTGGAGATCTTCTGGTTGGCGATCAGGATGTAGGGGTCTTCGAAGACCGCTTCCTGACGCTCGGGGTCGGTGACGAAGTAGGGGTTGATGAAGCCCTTGTCGAAACGCATACCCTCGGTGAGCTCGAGCTCGGTGCCGAACGTCTGCGACTCCTCGACGGTGACCACGCCCTCCTTGCCGACCTTGTCGATCGCCTCGGCGATCAGGTCGCCGATGGTGGGGTCAGCGGCGGAGATCGACGCGGTCGCGGCGATCTGCTCCTTGGACTCGACCTCCTTGGCGTCGGCCAGCAGCTGGTCGGTCACGGCCTTGACGGCCTTCTCGATACCGCGCTTGAGCGAGATCGGGTCGGCACCGGCGGCGACGTTGCGCAGACCCTCGCGAACGAGCGCCTGGGCGAGCACGGTCGCGGTGGTCGTACCGTCACCGGCGACGTCGTCGGTCTTCTTCGCGACCTCCTTGACCAGCTCGGCGCCGATCTTCTCGTAGGGGTCGTCCAGCTCGATCTCCTTGGCGATCGAGACACCGTCGTTGGTGATCGTGGGGGCGCCCCACTTCTTCTCCAGCACGACGTTGCGACCGCGGGGACCCAGGGTCACCTTGACGGCGTCGGCCAGGGTGTTCAGGCCGCGCTCGAGGCCGCGACGGGCCTCCTCATCGAAAGCGATGATCTTTGCCATGTGTGTGTCGTCCCTCCCGGACGTAGGCTTTCGGACTTAGCACTCAACAATCACGAGTGCTAATCCATTCTGGCACTCGGCATGGGTGAGTGCAAGCCACGGCACACGCGGCGTGTGGCGGTCGGCGCGCGACGCCGACCCGCGTCATCCGCTTCTCAGACGACGCGGACCGATTCGGCCTGCGGGCCCTTCTGTCCCGACCCGACGGTGAACTCGACGGTCTGACCCTCCTCGAGAACCCGGAACCCGGTCATGTCGATGTTCGAGTAGTGGACGAAGACATCCTGACCGTCACCGGCGGTGATGAAACCGTAACCCTTCTCGGCGTTGAACCACTTGACGGTGCCCTGTGTCATGGCGAACTCTCCTGTACTGCGGCGGGACAGGGCCCATGCTAGGGACCGCCGACAGGCGGGAACCGGCTCTCACGCGATTGTTGACATGCCCGCTGTCAAACATTTACGCGGGCGAAACACATCTCTCGGTTCAGGGAGCGGGTGTCTCTTCGGCGGGCGCGTCGGTCGTGCGGTCCAGCCCGATGACGACGGTCAGCTGCAGAGCCTGGCTCTCGTCCTCCGGGGTGTTCGGGTCGTCGGCGAGCTGGTAGACATCGGTCTGCTCGATGCGTGCGCCGCCGAGCACGAGGTCGGCGAGACCCGCGGCGGCCGCCTGGTCTCCGGGGAAGGCGTAGTAGACCGTGGTCTCGGCGAAGTCGGTCGTCCCGGCGCCGCTGGCCGAGACGGCGTCGGCGGACCATCCGGCCGCGACGATCTCATCCTTCACCTGGGTCGCCAGCCCCTGCTCCGGCGTGGCGTTGAGCACCTGCACCGAGTACGACGTGTCGATCACCGGCTCGACCGTGGGTTGCGGTGACGCCGTCGGCTCGGCGTCGGGGGCGAGCTGGATGCGCCCCGACGTCAGCAGAGTTCCGAAGATGCCGACGACGATGAGCACGATGGTGGCCAGGCTCGCCCAGAGCAGCACCACTCCCGGACGCATCCGGGGATTCTCCGCACGGTGGGCGCCGACACGTCCTCCGTCCGCGGGGAGGTCATCGAAGCGATCCCGCGGATAGGTCCTTTTCGGCACCAGAAGATGCTACCGAAGCGGGCAGAGGCAACCTAAGCGTCAGCTGGACGGACGATCCCCCTGCCGCGTCGCCGCCCTCAGCGCCCGGTGGCGGCGGTGCGGATGAACCGCGCGCGCAGGCGCGCGTCGCGGATGCGGCGCAGACGCTTGACCAGCATGGGGTCGTACTCCTGCGCTTCGGTGGTGTCGATGAGCCGTGTGAGCAGCTGGTAGTACCGCCCTGGAGACATACCGAGCCGAAGGCGGATGGCCTCTTCCTTGGCGCTGCCGTGTCGAGTCCACAGCGCCTCGAAGTCGAGGATCAGCCGATCTCGTTCACTCAAGGGCCTGTCACTCAGGGGCACCCGCCCACGCTAACCCCGGGCCCCCTGCTCCCCCGCGCGCCACTCCACGAATCCGCCGAGCGGATCGACCTCGGCGCAGGGATTCCCGTCGATCGCGAGGACGAACCCCGACCATCGCCGGGGATCGAGAGGGGGATGCCACTGGTCGGCCATGTCCGCGGGGGTGAGGGTGATCCACCGCGCCCCCACCGTGGCGCCGAGCGCGTCGATCTCTGCGCGCAGACGCTGCCGACCCGCGCGCGGGATGTGCGGGAGGACTCCGGGGGTGGTGATCACGAGAGTGGCCTCCGCGGGAGCGGAGGCGGCGGCCTGCGCCACCACGCCCGGTTCCGAGGCGTCACCCCGCCACATCCGCGGCGGATCCGCCGCCGCGATGTCGAGCGCGGCCACGACGCGCTCTTGTCGTCCCGTCTCGCCCGGCCAGACCAGGGAGGCGAGGAATGCACGATCCGCCGCGTCCGCGGCATCCAGGGGTGCGAGATCGACTCCTGCACGCCAGACCACCTCGGGCAGCGTCAGCGTCTCGGCGAGGCGTTCAGCGCCAGGTCCCCGGAGCGCACTGTCGAGGATGACCGCGGAGGTCCCGTCGACGGGGTCGAGGGCGGGCCCGTCGGCATAGCGGTAGGAATAACGGTCGGGATACAGGCACAGGCCGGCACTCGCGCCGATCTCGAGCAGGGCGATCGGTCCCGTGATGGCGGAGAGCGCAGGAAGGAGCGCGGCGCAGCGAAGAGGCTCGTTGGTCTGCAGCGAGCGGGCCGCGCACTCCTCGACCACGGCCCGCGCGTGGCGCTTCGTCCACGCCGCCCACGCGGGGTAGTCGTCCTCCGGTGCACCGAGGAGACGGGTGACGGCGAACACGAGAGGCGGCTGACGGTGCGTCGCGGGGATCCTCGCGAGGATTCGCTGCACCGCCCGGTCGCCCGACACCCCGGCGGCCCAGGCTTCGTACATCATCGAGCGCCCCGGCGCTTCGATCTCGGCGAACCTGCGATACCGCTCGGCGACGTCAACGACAGCATCGGAGTCGGGCATCGTCCCATCGTGCCGCGGTCGAGCGTCGTCGGCATCACCGATGTGTCGCCGCGTGTACGCGCATGGCGGACCAGGCGCCCCGGGTCGCGGGTCTGCGGTTGAATGGATGCAGGAGGTTCCATGTCTTACACGGTGGACAAGTCCGACGAGCAGTGGCGAGCCGAGCTCACCCCCGAGCAGTACGCGGTTCTGCGCGAGTCGGCGACCGAGCGCCCCTGGACCGGAGAGTTGCTCGACGAGGAACGCGCGGGTCTCTACGCCTGCGCCGCCTGCGGCGCTGAGCTGTTCAAGAGCGGGACGAAGTTCGACTCCCACTGCGGGTGGCCGAGCTTCTACGAGTCGATCCGACCCGAAGCCGTCGAGCTCATCGAGGACAACAGTCACGGGATGGTGCGCACCGAGGTGCGCTGCGCGGCCTGCGGGTCGCATCTCGGCCACGTCTTCCCCGACGGCTTCGGCACTCCGACCGGTGATCGGTACTGCATGAACTCGCTCGCTCTGGACTTCACGCCCGAACCGTCCGCGTGAGTGCGATGAGTGAGGCGGTGTACGACGCCGTCGCCGGTCGACGCTCGTGGTCTCGTGTGACGGCCGACGCGCCGACGCACGAGGAGCTGGTCCGGCTCGTCGCCGCGGCCGGGAGGGTGGCCGACCATTCATCCCTGCGCCCCTGGAGACTGATCGAATTGCGCGGCGCCGACCGCGATCGACTCGGCCGGGCGATCAATAAGGCCGAGGGGCACAAGGGCGCGTCCACGAAGCCCCAGCGTGCGCCCCTTCTCCTCGCCGTCGTCGCGAGCTATCGCAAGAGCGGCAAGGTGCCGCGGTGGGAGCAGGAGGCCGTCGCCTCCGGCGTCGCGCACGTGCTGAGCCTGCTGCTCGACGATGCGGGCTGGGGTGTGATCTGGCGCACCGGCCACTACACGCGCAGCAAAGCGGTGGCCAAGGCTCACGGGCTGAAGAAGAACGAGGAGCTGCTCGGGTGGCTCTACGTCGGCGGCAAGCCGAGTGACGCTCGTCCGGGTCGGCGCGCGCCGATCGAGGCCGACCGTTTCCTCTCGCGCATGCCGGCCGACAAGCGCGACCCGCGCTGAGGCGAGCCGGCGGGCACGCTAACGCCGGCGCATCCGACGCCACGGCAGGCTCACGACGATCACCGACAGCAGGGCGAGCGTGATCATGGCGACCGCCTGCAGCGGGTCGGGGTTGCCGACCGCCGGCCAGAACGCGTCGATGAGGACGGATGTCGCGAGCTGTCCGACGACGGCGCCGAGGCCCAGCAGCAGCACGCCGGTGGAGCCCACGATCGCCGCCGAGAGGACGATGTAGACCACGCCGACCGCACCGCCGAGGTAGAGCAGCGGATTCGTGGGGAACTGCGTGGGCGCACCGACGAGGGCGACGCTGATCCCCGCCCCCACCGCGAGGATCGCCGTGCCTCCGATGAAGTTGACCAGGGTCGCCGTGAGGGGTGAGCCGACCCGCGCGCGGAGACGACCGTTGGTTGCTTGCTGCCAGGCGATGCCGGCGCCGGTGAGCAGCGGAAGGATGAGCATCCACAGGGGAACGGTGGCCAGCGTGTCGCCGCTCAGCGCGAAGGCGACGGCGGCCACGGCGAGAAGGGCGCCCAGGAGCCGGGGGACCGTGACCGCGACCGCCCCCGCAGGTCCGTAGCCGGTGCGATCGAGGATAAGGCCCGCGACCGCCTGGCCGGCGACCATGCCCACGGTGAACAGGGAGACCCCGATGATGCCGACGGCGAGTCCCTGCGTCGCGACCGTGAGCGCGCCCGCCGCTCCCCCGAGGAGCATCCACCACGGGATCGAGCGTTCCCTGACGCCCCGTCGCAGCGCCGTGACCCCTCGGCGGCCGCCCGGTGTCAGCGCGGTGATGACGGCCACGATGACAAGACCCGACGCGAACGATATGACGGCGGCGACCACCCCGTTGCCGACGCTCACGCCCAGCTGACCGTTCACCCGCGCCTGCAGAGCCGTCAAAACGCCGACGAGGACGGCGCCCGCGACGGCGAGGGCGATCGGAACACGCGGAGCGGGCATCCCTCCATCATGCAGGGACAGGCGGCGCTGTCCGGATGAGGGACGAGGAGTGGTGCGCCGACGTACGCTGAAGTGTGCCCGTTACCCGTCGAACCCGAACACTCCTCAGCTGGCTGCCCGCGGCGCTTCTCGTGCTGATCATCGGCGCCGTCATCGTCGGAACGTTCATGGTTCAGGGGTCGTGGTGGGCCGAGGATGAGCCCGAGGCCTCGGCGGATCAGAAGGCGTCCGACGGTGGGAGCATGCTGACCGACGCCGGATTCGACTACGTCAACGTCGAAGGCGTGCTGCGGGTCCGCGTCGGCGACGGGGCCCTTCCGGCATCCGACCTCGGGCTTCGCGCCAACGAGACCAAGGATGCCGAGTTCCGCCGGCCGGTCCGGGCGCTCATCGCCGCCGGAGACGAGGTGCACGTCGTGGAAGACGTCGTCACCGCCACCGCGACGGCGGCGGATGATCGGCTTGCGGCGATCACCGTGGGGATCGACGGGGCGGGCTCGTGGCGTGGCGCGATCGACGGGCTGCGAGCACGGGCGCCGGAGTTCGGCTGGGACGCGTCGCAGTTCGAGGGGCTGGACGAACGCCTGCTGGAGTTCAACTCCACGGGATCGGGCGAGGTCTTCGAGGTCGAGATCGGGCCGGGAGCGGATGCGGACACCGCCGTCACGGCCGAGGTCGCCTTCTTCCGCGAGGGCGGTGCGACGACGGTGTCACTGCGCTTCGCGCCGCCGCAGTAGCGCACGGTCGGGGGCCCGTCCCGCCGCGCCCATTCGTCGCGACCCGTCAGAAAACGCGGCCCGGATCGACGTGAGGCCGCGTTTACTGACGACTCGCGGAGGGGCTCTGGAGCCGGCTACGGGACTCGAACCCGTAACCCCCTAATTACAAGTTAGGTGCGCTACCAATTGCGCCAAGCCGGCAAGGCATCCCATCCTATCGAGGGATGCGAGCCGGTCAGGGAGTCGCCGCCGGAGACGGCGTCTGCGTCGGACTGGGCGAAGCCGTCTTGTAGTACGCGTCGCTGCCGATGGTCAGCACGAACTGCGAGAACTCCTGCGGATCGTCCAGGGCGCCGACGTAGGGCACACCGTTCACGAGCACCATCGGAGTACCCGTCAGGGTGACGCCCTCGGTCTCGGGGATTCCGTTCAGCGCCCGTTCGGTCGCATCCCGAGCCCAGTCCAGGTACGACTCCTCCTCGATGCACGAGCGCACGAGCTTCGGCGACTCGGCACCGGCCGCCTGCGCCAGGTCGGCGAGCTGGCTGTCGGTGAAGCCGTCGGTGTCCACCTCGGGCTGCTCACGCAGCAGGGCGTCGTTGAACGCGAAGAACTCCTCGGGCGAGTGCGTCGCCACGCAGGCGGCTGCCGCCGCCGCGCGGAGCGAATACTTCGTGCCGTTGGACTTGGCCGTGAGCATCGCGACCGGGTGGTAGGTCAGATCCGCCGCGCCCTGCGAGACCCAGGTCTTCAGCTGCTGCACGTTGGCGAGCTGGAACTCCCGCGAACCGGTCGACAGATAGTCGACGTAGACCCGGATGTCGACGACCGCCGCCTCGGTGGGCGTCGGCGTGGGAGTGGGGGTGGCCTCGGGCGTCGCCTCGACCGTGGCGCTCGCAGTAGCGTCATCCGGAGCCGCCGCCACCTCGGGGGCTGCCACACCCGAGACCGACGTCACGGCGAACCCGTCGTCAGTGACGTTCTGGGGGCGCAGCTCGGGGCGGGACATCGAGGATCCGACCGCCCACGTCACCATCACGGCAGCGACCGTCACGACACCCACGGCCAGCAGCGTCAGGCCGCCACGACGCAGCCAGCGCAGACGCGACTGACGCGCCTGGACCTGCTGGGCCTTCTCGCGTACCGCATTCCGGCGTTCACGGTGGGCCGGAACGTTCGGTGACTGGTCGTGGGACATGAAACCTCTCGGACGAATGGAGCTGCCGATGGGCAACAGGGCGGGGCGCTGGCGAGGCGGGCCGGGGACGATGCTAATCAGGCAGGCTGGGAAAAGCCCAGACGGACGCCCCTCACCGCTGCCCGCTTCGCCGTCGTTTCCGCTCGCGCGCACGCGTGACATACTGAGGGCAGGCGCCCGATGGTGGGCGTCTGCGGTCACACCGCTCCATTCACAACGGATCGTCCGGCACGTACCTGCCGGTGAAGGAGAAGAAAACAATGGCGTCCGTCACGTTCGACAACGCAACCCGTCTCTACCCGGGCGGCACCCGCCCCGCCGTCGACAAGCTCAACCTCGAGGTGGGCGACGGCGAATTCCTGGTCCTCGTCGGACCCTCCGGCTGCGGCAAGTCCACGTCGCTGCGCATGCTGGCCGGCCTCGAAGAGGTCAACTCCGGCCGCATCCTCATCGGTGACCGCGACGTCACCGACGTCCCGCCGAAGGACCGCGACATCGCGATGGTCTTCCAGAACTACGCGCTCTACCCGCACATGACCGTTGCCGAGAACATGGGCTTCGCCCTGAAGATCGCGGGCGTCGGCAAGGAAGAGCGCGCGCAGCGCGTGCTCGAGGCCGCGAAGCTGCTCGACCTCGAGCAGTACCTCACCCGCAAGCCGAAGGCCCTCTCGGGTGGTCAGCGTCAGCGCGTCGCGATGGGCCGCGCCATCGTCCGCCAGCCCCAGGTGTTCCTCATGGACGAGCCGCTGTCGAACCTCGACGCCAAGCTCCGCGTGCAGACCCGCACCCAGATCGCGTCGCTCCAGCGTCGCCTGGGCGTCACCACGGTCTACGTCACCCACGACCAGACCGAGGCCCTCACGATGGGTGACCGCATCGCGGTGCTCAAGGACGGTCTTCTCCAGCAGGTCGGCACCCCGCGCGATCTGTACGAGCGCCCGAACAACGTCTTCGTGGCCGGCTTCATCGGCTCGCCCGCGATGAACCTGTTCCCGTCGTCGCTCGCCGAGGGTGGCGTGCACTTCGGTTCGGAGATCGTGCCGCTCGACCGCGACACCGTCGGCCGCGCCCACGGCTCGGAGGTCACCGTCGGTGTCCGCCCCGAGGACATCGTGGTCGGCCCCGCCGACGGCAAGGGCCTGTCGGTCACGGTCGACCTGGTCGAAGAGCTCGGTGCGGACGGGTACCTGTACGGCCACACCGACATCAACGGCAAGCGCACCGACATCGTCGCCCGCGTCGACGGCCGCCGCCACCCGATGGCCGGCGACACCGTCACCCTCGCCGCGACCGCGGGGCACGTGCACGCGTTCGACATGGAGACCGGCGAGCGCCTCAACGACGCCCCCGTCGTCTCCGGCTCCTGACACACCACGACGCGGCGCGGGCGGGTTCTCTGAGCCCCCCGCGCCGCGGCATGTCCCGGGAGGAAAGATGGTCGATTCCCTGAGCATCACCGCCAGCGCGGTGGATCCGGGCCTGCTGACACTCCCCTGGTCGACACCGCTGGCCGACTGGCCGTCGAACCACATCGTCTTCCTCCCCAAGGGCATCTCACGCCACCTGGTGCGCTTCGCCACCCTCTCCGGGCGGGTCGTGGCCATCAAGGAGACCACCGAGGAGATGGCCCGCCGCGAGTACGACATGCTGGGGAACCTGCACCGGCTCGATGCCCCCTGCGTGGAGCGCGTCGCGGTGATCGCCGGGAGGACGGATGCCGCGGGCGAGCCGCTCCCCGCCGCACTCGTCACCTCGCATCTGCGCTTCTCGCTCCCCTACCGCGCCCTGTTCACCCAGGTTCTGCGTCCTGACACCGCGACCCGCCTGGTCGACGCCCTGGCGCTCCTGCTCGTGCGCCTCCACAACGTCGGCTTCTTCTGGGGCGATGTCTCACTCTCCAACACCCTCTTCCGCCGAGACGCGGGAGCCTTCGCCGCCTATCTCGTCGACGCCGAGACCGGCGAGCTGCACGAGAGCGGGCTGACGGCGGGGCAGCGGGCGCACGACCTCGACGTCGCCCGCACGAACATCGCCGGCGAGATCATGGATCTCGAAGCCGGTGGGCGGCTGGAGGGCGGCGTGGACGCGATCGCGATCGCCGACGGCATCATGGAGTCCTATCACTCCCTCTGGGGTGCGCTGACGGACACCGAGACGTTCCGCTCGGACGAGATCTGGCACATCACCGAACGCGTGCATCGCCTGAACGACCTCGGCTTCGACATCGGCGAGATGTCCATCGACACCACGCGTGACGGCACGCGCGTGTCGATCCAGCCGAAGGTCGTCGACGCCGGGCACCACCAGCGTCGGCTGCTGCGCCTCACGGGCCTGGACGTCGAGGAGAATCAGGCGCGCCGGCTCCTCAACGACCTCGACGAGTACCGCGCGCGGGTGTCTCGGCTGGGGGCCGACGAGGAGATGGTCGCCCACGAGTGGCTGACCCGGGTGTTCGAGCCCGTGGTCAAAGCCATCCCGTTCGAGTACCGGGCCAAGCTCGAGCCCGCCGAGGTCTTCCACCAGGTGCTCGAGCATCGCTGGTACATGTCACAGGAGCGCGGCCGCTCCGTGCCGCTCGCCGAGGTGCTGACGAGTTACGTCGACGACGTGCTGCGCCATCGCCGAGACGAAGCGACGGTGATGGGCCCCGTCACCGAGACGACGTCGCTGCCGGTCATCACCGGCGAGCTCGAGGCGGTCGAATCCGACGAGTCCGACGACGTCGACTGGCGCGACCTGGTCTGAGACCGGTCTCAGTACCCCACGGTGAACCGTTCGCGGCGATGCTTCGGCTGCTCGATCTCGTCGACGACGGCCACGCCGAGGTCGGGACCGGAGATGAAGGACTCCCCGTCGGCGTCGGTGACGAGCACGTCGCCGCCGTCGCGGTAGGTCCCCGTCCGCTCTCCCGGATTCCACGCCCCGAAGCCGCCCGCCGGGTGGACGTAGAACCAGTCGCGACCGACCGCGTCGGCCTGCAGGTCTTCGAGCACACCGATCGCCTCGAGCGCTTCGGGCTTGCACTCCTCGGTGAACCCCGGCGTGTCGACGACGCGGGGCCCACCCGGTGACACCAGGCTCCCCCCGGCTCCGCCGATCACGCCGATGCGCACCGAGGCGGGCAGCTCGCGCACGAGCTCGGCGACGGCGGGGCGCACCTTGCCCGCCATCTCTCCGCGGGCGGGGACGCTGATGACGACGACATCCACCCCCTGCAGTTCGGCGACGAGGCCGGGCACATCCAGGATCGTCCCCTCGACGTAGGTGACGTGGTCCAGCCGCTCGCTCGGCACCGAGCGGGCGACGGAGACGACGGTGTGGCCCCGTGAGGCGGCCTCTGCGGCGATGTGGCCTCCGGCGTAGCCGGTTCCTCCGATGACGGCGATACGAGCCATGGTGTGATCCTTTCCTGGTCCTCGCATCATTCAAGCCGACGATCGCACCGGCGCCGGACGTCACACGAGGATGCTGAGCGGATTCTCCATCTTCGCCGCGAACGCTGCGAGCCACTGTGCGGCCAGCGCACCGTCGAGCACCCGGTGATCGGCCGACAGCGTCACCGTCATGACGGTCCCGACCGCGAGCTCGCCGTCGACCACGATCGGCGAGGGGCGCGCCGCACCGATCGCGAGGATGCCGGAATGCGGCGGATTGATGATGGCGGCGAATTCCTCCGTGCCGTACATGCCGAGATTCGACACCGAGAAGCTGCCGCCCTCGAGTTCCTCCTGCGTGAGCCTTCCGGCCCGTGCACGCGCCACGTGATCCGCGATCGCCGCGCTCACCTCGCCCAGCGACATCCGATCGACCCCGCGGATGACGGGGGTGACGAGGCCTCCGGGAACGGAGACCGCGACGGCGATGTCGGCGTGGGAGAAGCGGTGCATCGCCTGGTCGGTCCAGATCGCATTCGCCTCGGGCACCTCCAGGAGGGCGGCCGCCACCGCCTTGACCACGAAGTCGTTCACCGAGACGCGGTTCGCCCGCCCCTCGTTGATCCGGGTGCGGAGGGCGAGGAGCTCATCGACCCGGATGCGGGCGCGCAGGAAGAAGTGCGGCACGGTCGACGTGCTCTCGGTCAGCCGGCGGGCGATCGCGCGGCGCATCCGGGAGTGCGGGATCACCTCGACGTCGGCCGCGGGGGATTCCTCCGTGCGTGCGGCGGTGGGGGGAGCCGCGGGTGCACGCACATCAGGAGCGGCCGGCGTCGAGGGGGACTGTGCTGCGGGAAGGGAGTGCTCGTCGAGGTCGCGTCGGACGATCCGGCCGTTCGGACCGGTGCCGACCAGGGACGACAGGTCGAGGCCGCGCTCGGCGGCCAGGCGCCGCACCAGCGGCGAGGCGAAGAGGCGGCGCGGGGTCTCGGGGTCCGGCGAGGGCTCGAGCTCG
This sequence comes from Microbacterium sp. CCNWLW134, assembly GCF_037083565.1. Taxonomy (NCBI): domain Bacteria; kingdom Bacillati; phylum Actinomycetota; class Actinomycetes; order Micrococcales; family Microbacteriaceae; genus Microbacterium; species Microbacterium sp. CCNWLW134. The sequence continues at coordinate 2,054,668 of NZ_JBAOJU010000001.1, forward strand.
GCGACGGCCGGCGGCGGGAGGAGGATGCCGTCCTCAGAGGACTCCGTCCCCGCGGCTGCGCCGGTCGTGACCGGTGTCTCCTCGGCCTGGCCGGCGGGCACGCTCCGCCCTGCGACGGCGAGGTCCTCCCCCGCCGCGGCGAGCACCGCGATGGGAGAGCCGACGTCGGCGGATGCACCTTCGTCCACGAGGATCCGGGCGAGCACTCCTGCCTCTTCGGCTTCGTATTCGACGACGGCCTTGTCGGTCTCGATCTCGACGATCGGCTGCCCCGCCGACACCTCGTCGCCCACGGCGACGAGCCAGCTCTGGATCGCGGCTTCGGTCGCCCCCGCGGCGAGTGCGGGCATCCGCACGACCGCGGCCATCAGCGGCCTCCCCACTCGGCCCGGACGCGTTCCAGCCCGCGCGCCACCTCTTCGGTGCGGGCGATCGCGGCGCGCTCGAGCACCTTGGAGATGCTGGGACTCGCCTCTCCCCCGGTCACCCGTTGGACGGGCTGGTCGAGCCAGTCGAAGAAGCGGCGTTGGATCTCGTCCGAGAGCCACGCGCCGTACGACGGCCCCTGCGACCCCTGCTCGACGATGAGGACGTTGTTGGTCTTGCGGATGCTCTCGCCGACGGTGTCCCAGTCCAGCGACGCCCGGTCGAGCCAGCGGAGGTCGATGACCTCTGCGTCGATCCCCGTCTGCGTCACCGCCTCGAGACTGTGACCGACCATCGACAGGTAGGTCAGCACGGTCACCTCCTCGCCCGCGCGACGGATCGCGGCGCTGCGCGGAGGGATCACGTAATCGAGGTCGCCCTCGGGAACGCGGTCCGCGGTGCCGTAGAGGTCGACATGTTCGATGACGAGCACGGGATCCTCGAGCGCGAGCGCGGCGTTCATGAGCCCGACGTAGTCGGCGGCGGTGGAGGCGGCGACGATCCGCCAGCCGACGCTCGTGGCGAAGATGCCCGCGGGGTCCATGAGGTGCTGCGAGCCGTACCCCGAGCCCATCGCGACCTTCGTGCGCAGCACCAGGGGAACGCGGTTGTTGTCGCCGAACATGTGCCGGGCCTTGCCGACCTGGTTGAACACCTGGTCGGCGGCGACCCACATGAAGTCGGGGTACATGAACTCCACGACCGGGCGGAAGCGTCCGTCGAGGGCGATCCCGCCCGCAAGGCCGAAGAAGCCGTTCTCACTGATGGGGGTGCCGATGACCCGGTCGGGACCGAACGCCTTCGCGAGGCCCTTCGTGGCACCGTTGGTCCCGCCGCCCAGGCGATGGACGTCCTCGCCGAGCACGATGATGCGCGGGTCCTGCGACATCCGCCGGTTCATCGTCTCGGCGACCGCATCGACGAACTTCACCTCCCGCCAGCCCCCGGTGTGCGCCGCGGGCTCGGCGGGGACGAGGCGGGCGAGCTCGCTCTCGTCGCCGCGGATGCCGCGGTCGACGTGGGCCGGATCGGGCCACAGCTCCGGACGGATGCGGGAGCGACCGGCGTCGTCGGGATCGTCCTCGATCAGCGCAGAGACCGCATCGGCCATCGCGCTGACGGCTTGTTCGCGCACTCCCGCGATCTCCTCCGGGGAGGCGATCCCCAGCCCGGCGAGCTCGCGGGCGGTCTTCTCCAGGGGGTCACGCGAGCGCCACTCGGCCTCCTCCTGCTTCGTGCGGTAGCCGAAGGCGCTGCCGGGATAGGGCCCGTTCTGGTGGAAGAACCGGTAGACCTCGGCCTCGATCACCGCGGGACCCTCTCCTGCTCGCATGCGCTCGAGGGCTTCCTGGGTGGCGAGGTGGACGGCCAGCGGATCCATCCCGTCCACGCGCCAGGCAGGGATGCTGAACCCCTGAGCCCGGATCGAGAACCGCGGGTCGGCGGAGGCCTCGCTGGCATGGGTCGACACCGCGTAGAGGTTGTTCTCGATGAAGGACATCACCGGCAGCCGCCAGGTGGCGGCGAGGTTCATCGACTCCAGCACCGAGCCGATCTGACTCGCGCCGTCGCCGAAGTAGTTGATGCTGACGTCGGTGGTGCCCGCGTGCTTCTGCGCCCACGCGTTGCCGGCGGCAAGCGGCGCCCCACCCCCGACGATCGCGTTGGTGCCCAGCGCTCCGGCTGCCAGCCACTGCAGGTGCATCGATCCCCCACGGCCCCCCGAGAACCCCTGCGCGAGGCCGAGGATCTCGGCGAGCGTGCGCTGCAGAAGAGCCTGCAGGTCGGGCGTGACCAGGGCGTCCAGCGACAGGCCGCCGTCGGAGACGTGCGCGATGGCCTTGGCCAGGAACTGGTGGTGGCCCCGGTGGGAGCCGTTGACCGCGTCGGATGACCGCAGGGTCACGATCGACCCGACCGCCCCGCCCTCCTGACCGATGCTCGAATGCGCCGGGCCGTGGACGAGGCCCTGCGCAGCGAGGTCGAGGACGGACTCCTCGAAGGCACGGATCAGATGCAGCTGACCGAGCATCGTCGCCAGCAGCGCCGGGTCGGCCGCCTTCCAATCGGCGGCGGTGGTGCTCAGCTCCACCCACGGAGTTCCGGTCTCCAGCCGGCGACGTCGCGGCATCGCATCTCCTTCGATGGTCGGCGGCCGCGGATGGCGGCGATCCTCACGGTACGACTGATTGGATCCAATATCAAGGCTTCGCCGGAGAATTCATGGTGATTGCGCCTCGCAGGTGGCATCCTGGATCCAAACGGAAGGTGAACGCGATGACGCGAGGCTTACCCGGAATGCGGGGAATGGACCACATCGGCATCACGGTGCCTGATCTCGACGAGGCCGAACGCTTCTTCGTGGAGGTCCTCGGCGCCGTTCCGGTCTACCGCCTGGGGCCCAAGCGGGCGGATGACGACTGGATGCGCGTCCAGCTCGGGGTCCACCCCCGAACGCAGATCCGCGAGATCCGCTTCTACCGTCTCGGGTACGGGACCAACCTCGAGGTGTTCGCCTACGACGCCGCGGACGGGCAGGCCCCGCCCCCGCGCAACAGCGACCTCGGCGGTCACCACCTCGCGATCTATGTCGACGACATGGATGCCGCCATCGACCACCTGCGCGCGCACGACGTGGAGATCATGGGAGAGCCCGTCGCCAGCGCCGGAGCGAGCGCCGGACAGCGATGGCTGTACTTCCGGGCGCCGTGGGGACTGCAGCTCGAGCTGGTCAGCTTCCCCGCCGGCAAGGCGTACGAGAGCGGCGCCGACACGCTGCTGTGGCACCCGGCGAGGCCGGCCGAATGAGCGGGAGCGACATCCGCAGTCGTGACGGCGACGCCGGAGCCCGCATCGCCGATCAGGTACGCGAGGGAATCGTGCGCGGGATCTTCCCGCCGGGAACGCGCATCCGACAGGAGGATCTCGCCGAGCAGTTCGGCGCTAGCCGCGTGCCGGTCAGGGAGGCGATCCGGCAGCTCGAATACGAGGGGCTCATCACCGTCGTCCCCAACGCCGGGGCCTGGGTGGCACGCCTCACCCTCGCCGAGTGCGAGGAGATCTATCGCATGCGCGAGCGCCTCGAGCCGCTGCTGCTCGGCTACAGCGCACCGCTGCTGACCGGCGAGGCGATCGCCGAGCTCGACGCACTCGCCACGCGGATCAGCGAGGTCGGCGCCGACACCGACGCCTTCCTTCAGCTCGATGCCGAGTTCCACCTGCGCAGCTACCGCGCCGCCCGCACGGCCCACCTCGGCGAGCTGGTGGGCAGGCTGTGGAACGCGACGGCGCCCTACCGGCGAGCGTACGTCTCCTCGTGGGCCGAGGAATCCCGTCGCATCGCCCACGAGGAGCACCATCTCATCGTGGCCGCCCTCCAGGACGGCGATACCGAGGAGGCCGAACGGGTCCTCGCCGGCCACATCCGGCGCACGCGCCGTCAGCTGGCGCGCAGTCCCGAGATCTTCGCATCCGACCCGCTCACCTGAGGGCGTCGAGAAGGAGGGGGAGGTGAGAGGCCCCGGGGGCGATCTCCCCTCGTTCGATCCGATGCGCGATCTCGGTGATTCTCGCGTTGACCGGAGTGGCGATGCCGAGCTCCACCCCCCGGCGCACCACCTCTCCGTTGAGATCGTCCACTTCGCTGTGGCGGCCCTTCCGCCAATCCTGCAGCACGGTCGTCGTCGCACCGGGCACGACGAAGCCGGCGAACAGGCGATCGGTCATGACCTCGATCACGCCTCTCGGGTCGTCGAGGTCGGCGGGTTCGAGACCGAAGATCGGCAGGGTGCGGTGGCCGAGCGCTCCACCGACGGCCAGAGCTTCGTCACCGGCCGCGACCATCACGTCGCGGAAGCCGGGCTGATGGAGCGCGTCGAGCATCGGCAGGCCGAGGATCGCAGAGGTCACGAGAAGGGTGCAGTTGCTGACGAGCTTCATCCACTTGGCACTGAGGATGTCGTCGAAGCGCGCCACGGTGCCCGAGAGCGCGAGGAGATCCGCCACCGGCTCGATCCCCTCGGCCCCACCGGGAAGCCGGCCCACGGCGAACCAGGATCGCTCCCGCGGTGTGTGCCGGTGCACCACAGCGGGCTCGGTCATCGTCGCGGAGCATTCGATGACCGCGCCGACCGTACGTGACGCGCCCACCGCTTCGGTCACGGCGTCGGCGGTCATCCCGTTCTGCACCGCCGCCATCAGCCCGTCGGGCGCGAGATAGGGCGCGATCAGCCGGCTCGCCCAGCCGGCGTCGTAGGCCTTCATCACCAGCAGCACGACATCGAAGCCCGATCGCAGCTCGGCGACCTCGCAGAGGTGGATGATGCGAGGACGCACGTGAAGTTCGTCGTCGGGGGTGATGACGCGAAGCCCCTCCGACCTGATCGCCTCGACGTGCGCGGGCCACTGCTCCACGAGCGTCACATCCACGCCTGCGCGGTACAGGTCTGCTCCGATCGAGGCGCCGTTGGCGCCTCCTCCGACGACGGCGACGCGGGGACCGGCCATGGTTCCTCCCGAATTCGGCGACGGGCGGCGATGCCCGTCGAGCCAGCGTGTCTATCAAGCCAGAGTGTACAGATCGGCTTGCCGCGTGGCAGGCCACCGTCTAGCGTAGGGACGACGTCCGCTGAGGCTGGACACTGCTCCGGCTTTCGACGAAGAGAGCGAGAACTCCATGATCCTCCACCTGGTCACCTTCCGATGGGTCGACGGTGTCACCGACGAGCGCGTCTCCGCGCTGACCGAGGCACTGAACCGGATGGCCGAAGGCATCGACGTGCTCCGGTCGTACGTCGCGGGCGCGAACCTCCACCTGCGACCCGGCGGAGCCGACTACGCCGTCGCGGCAGTCGTCGACGATGCGGCCGCGCTCGACGCCTACCTCGACCACCCGCTTCACGCGGAGGTGTACCGCGACCACCTCGGTGCGATGATCGCCGACCGCTCGGCCGTGCAGCTTCCGCTGACGTCGGGCACTCTCACGTGACGACGATGCGCGCCGCCGTCCTGCACGCGATCGGCGACCTTCGCGTGGAGGACCGGCCCATCCCCTCGCCGGCACCCGACGAGGTGCTGATCCGCATCGCGGTGTGCGGCGTGTGCGGGTCGGATGCCACGGAGTTCGGCCGCGGGAAGGTCCTCGCCGAACCGCCGGTCGTCCTCGGCCACGAATTCGTCGGCACGATCGAGGCGGTCGGCTCGGAGGTCACCGATCTCGCCCCCGGCGCCACGGTCGTCTGCGGCGCGGGGGTCTCGTGCGGCGACTGCGCGCCCTGCCGCGCCGGGCGGACGAATCTCTGCCGCACCTACCGCACCCTCGGCTTCCACCGCGACGGGGGCCTGGCGGGGTTCGTCGTCGCCCCGGCGGCGATCGTCTACGACGTCAGCGACGCGGGACTCCCCACCGACACGCTGGGGCTCGCCCAGCCGATGGCGATCGCGGTCCACGCCGTGCGCCGCAGCGGCCTGGCGGCCGGGCAGGATGCCGTGGTCGTCGGCGCCGGGGGCATCGGCGCGTTCATCGCCTTCGCCGCCGCCAGCACCGGCGCGCGCGTCCTCATCCTCGATCGGAACGACGACAGGCTCGACCTCGCCCTCCGGCTCGGAGCCTTCGCCGCGCGGAACGCCCGCACGACCGGACTCTCCCCGGCGATCGAGGACACCGGGCTCGAGCCGGAGGTGTTCTTCGAGGTGTCGGGAAGCTCCGAGGGACTCGCGCAGGTGCTCGGGGCGGCACGCCCGGGGACGACCCTCGTCCCGGTGGGAATCCAACGCGGCGAGCCCGCCCTCCCGCTCGGGTCCTTCACCCTGCGCGAGATCACCATCGTCGGGACCGTCGCGCATGTCTTCCGCGATGACATCCCCGAGGCGGTGAGGCTGCTCGGTACCCGCGACGACTGGTCGGATGTCGCGGGGACCGTGGTGCCGCTGGAAGATGTCGAGGCGGCCGCACTGCGTCCGCTCCTGGCCGGCGGATCGCGTCAGATCAAGACCCTCGTGGACCCGTGGATCGGTTCCGCGCGCCGCGCCCGTCACCTCGCTGCGGGGTCTGCCAGCCCTTCCATCGCTCTCAGCACGTCCACGGCCGAGGCGGGTCCGCCGGCGGACTGACCGCCGGAGTCAGCCCGGTGGCCGCCCGGGGCGAGGGGCATCTCCTGGTGGTGCTGGCGCCGTCCGACGACGAACCAGACCCCGCGCGCGGGCTCCTCGCCGCGGTTGGAGAACAGGTGCGGTCTCGTGGAGTCGAAGTGCAGTGAGTCCCCGGCGTGCAGGACGTGGGTATCGAATTCGAGCTGCAGGGTCAGCGCCCCTTCCAGAAGGTAGGCGTACTCGACGCCCGCGTGCCGCATGAGCTTCCCCTCGATCGAGCTGCTGGCGCCCGGCTGATACGTGACCAGCAGCGCGTCGGCGGGGCCGCCCGGCCGACCCGCGAGGCGCTCCCAGCGCACACCGTTCTCCATCTCGATCGCCGGATTGTCGGCACCGCGCTGGATCGCTGACGCCGTCTCCTCGGCAGGCGCATCGGCCGGTGCGGTGGTCACGGCACCGCCGACCAGCTCGTCGAGAGACACCCCGAGGTGGCTGGCGATGGCGTAGAGCGTCGAGACGGACGGCTGGGTCTTGCCGATCTCCACCTGCGACACCAGGCTCGCCGACACCCCCAGTGACTGGGCGACGGAGCGGAGGCTGAGCCCGCGGCTCACGCGCGCGGCGCGGATGCGGGCTCCGAGATTGTCAGCCATCCCCTGATTCTCGTTGGTCAGACCAGCGCCGTGCCACGATCGACCGGGAGATTGACCGCCGAGACACCGCGATTGCGCAGCAGGAACTGCGTGGCATCCACGACATCGGCCATGGTGGCCAACCGGCCGCCCGGAGTATGGCGCTCGTACTGCTCGAGGACCCCGGCGGGCTTGGAGGCCCAGAACGGGCTGTCGCCGATGATCCCGGGGTGAAGGGCGTTGACGCGGATCGGGGCGAGCTCGAGGGCGAGGGTGTTGATGAGACCGGTCACCCCGCCGTTGATCGTCGACACCGTGGTCGAGCCGGGGTAGGGCAGATCCTTCGCGCGGCCGCCGAAGAGGACGATGCCGGTGTCGGCCGAGACCGGCATGCGATCCAGCAGCGCCCGGACGGTCGCCGCGTAGCCGACCAGCTTCAGGGTCGTGAGGCGGATGGCGCGATCGATGTCGTAGTCGCGGATGGTGTTGGCATCGCGCTCGATCGCCGCGAGCACGAGTCCGTCGACCGTCTCGACGGAGGAGAGGCTGTCGGCGACGGTGTGGGGCTCGGAGATGTCGAGGGCCACGCCGCGGGCAGCCGGTCCGAGTTCGGCGGCGATCGCCTCCGTGCGTTCTCGGTCACGACCGGTGATCACCACTCTGTCGCCGCGTCGCACGCAGTCCGCGGCGATCTCCCGCCCGATGCCCGACGTCCCTCCGACCACGACGATGGTGCGTTGGCTCACATCTCCTCCTTACGATGTCGCCGACCCGTCGCATCCCACCTGAGGGGGCTCGGTGGGGGCGTGTGAGCCGGAAGTAATACTGGACATCGGTGTCCAGTAGCGCTTTACTGATGAAGTCAACTCGACGCGGGCGGTGAAGTCAAGACACCCTCGCCGGCGAAGGAGAGCACTCGATGAAGAGCACCGGAACGACGGGTCCCGCAGCGGTCGACTGGGAAGAGCGCGTCGACATGGAGCGGCTGCGTGATGCGCGTCTGGCCCGCCTGCATGCCGAGCTGGACCGCTCGCATCTGGGCGCCGTCCTCGCGTTCGACTTCTCCAACATCCGCTACATGAGCGGCACCCACATCGGCACATGGGCGATGGACAAGCTCATCCGTTTCGCGTTGCTCACCCGCAAGACCGATCCGATCGTCTGGGACTTCGGCTCGGCGGCGAAGCATCACGCGCTCTACAACCCGTGGCTGGACGTCACCACCGCCGAGGCGGACGCGAACCCGCACGCCCCGCACGAGGGCGCCAAGCGGCCTCGGCAGGAGAGCGGCGCGCGCGCCGGGATCTCGACGCTTCGCGGGGCGTTCCCGCCCGACGCCGACCTCGCGGGCGACGTCGCCCGCAAGATCAAGCGCGAGCTGGAGAAGTTCGGCCTGGCGAACGAGCCGCTCGGCGTCGACGTGGTCGAGATGCCGGTCCTTCTGGCGCTTCAGCGCGAAGGGATCGAGGTCGTCGACGGCCAGCAGGTGTTCATGGAGGCGCGACGCATCAAGACCCACGACGAGATCCGCCTCCTCACCCAGGCGGCGTCGATGGTGGACGCCGCGTACGAGGAGCTCTACCGATTCCTGCGCCCGGGAGTGCGCGAGAACGAAGCGGTGGGGCTCGTCGCCAAGACGCTCTACGACCTCGGATCCGAGTACGTCGAGGGGGTCAACGCCATTTCCGGCGAGCGCTGCTCACCGCATCCGCACGTCTTCTCCGACCGCTTGATCCGACCGGGCGACCCCGCCTTCTTCGACATCCTGCACAGCTACAACGGCTACCGCACCTGCTACTACCGCACGTTCGCCGTCGGGTCGGCGAGCCCCGCGCAGAAGGACGCCTACACCCGGGCACGCGAGTACATGGACCGGGCGATCGCCCTGGTCAAACCCGGAGCGACGACCGCCGACATCGTCGCGGTGTGGCCCGAGGCGAGCGAGTTCGGCTTCCCCGACGAGATGGCGGCGTTCGCCCTGCAGTACGGCCACGGTGTAGGCCTGTCGATCTGGGAGAAGCCCATCTTCTCCCGCCTCACCTCCTTCGATCACCCCGAGACCCTCGAAGAGGGGATGGTGTTCGCACTGGAGACGTATTGGCCGGCCGCCGACGGCTGGGGCGCCGCGCGCATCGAAGAGGAGGTGGTGGTCACCGTCGACGGCTGCGAGGTCATCACCAAGTTCCCCGCGGAAGAACTCATCGTCGCCGGGCGCCGCTACTACACGATCGACGGGCCGCTGAACCTCAATCGCGATGCGCAATCGCACCTTAACACCGTCTGGGGGCGCGGCGAAGCGTGAGTACGATCGCATTCCTCGGTCTCGGCTCGATGGGGTCGGCGATGGCCGGTCGCCTGATCGACGCCGGACACGACGTCGTGCTGTGGAACCGCTCGCCGGGCGCCGCCGACCCGCTGGTCGAACGCGGCGGCCGGCGGGCGCCGTCGGCGGCCGAGGCCCTCGCCGCCGACGTGTCGTTCTCGATGCTCGCCGACGACGCGGCGATGACGGCGGTCTTCACCGATGAGGCCGTCACCCGCGCTCGCGACGGCATCCACGTCGCGATGGGGTCGATCAGCCCCTCCCTCGCCGACGAGCTCGACACCCGGTTCGGGGCGGTCGGCGCGCGCTACGTCGGCGCCCCGGTCCTCGGGCGCCCTGCCGTCGCCGCGGAGGGGAAGCTGAACATCCTCACCGCAGGCCCCGCCGACGCCGTGGATGCCGTCGCTCCCCTGCTGGATGTCCTGGGAGTGCGCACCTGGCGGCTCGGCACCCGCCCCGCTGTTGCCAACGCGGTCAAGGCGGCGGTGAACTACAACATCATCCACGCCATGCAGGCGATCGGCGAGACCGTGGCGATGACCGAGCGCCTCGGCGTCGACCCCGGCCAGTTCACCCGTCTGCTCGCCGAGACGCTGTTCGGAGGGGTCGTGTACACCGGTTACGGCCGGATCATCGCCGAGCGCGCCTACGACCCGCCGGGGTTCCACATCGCCCTCGGGCGGAAGGACCTCGATCTCGCCCAGCAGGTCGCGACGTCGGTCGACGTCGATCCCGCCACCCTCCCCGCCCTCATCTCCGTGTTCGATCGCGCCCTCGCCGATCCCGAGCTGAAGGACCTGGACTGGTCCGCCATCGCGGAGGTGAGCAGACGCCGGCAAAGCTGAGACCCGACATCCCGCACCCGCCTCGCCCCACCATCGCAACGAACCGCCCGTCAAGGAGGATGAGCGTTTATGCCTGAAACCCCGCGGCCGCAGAGCGGCCAGCCCATCGTGTTCCGTCACGGCATCGTCTTGACCATGGACGACGCCCACACGGTCCTTCCCGACGGCGATGTCCTCGTCGTCGACGGAAAGATCGCCGAGGTCGGAACGAACCTCTCGGTCCCCGACAACACCTTCGAGATCGACGCCACCGGCGGCATCCTCATGCCCGGCATGGTCGACACCCACCGGCACATGTGGCAGACGGCCATGCGCGCCTACGGAGCGGACTGGACGCTGACGCAGTATTTCGTCTGGTACTACCTGCAGCACGGCGTGAAGTTCCGCCCTCAGGACTACGCAGCCGGAAACCTCATCTCGGCCCTCGACGCGGTCGAGTCCGGCGTCACGACGAGCGTCGACTGGTCGCACGGCCTGCGCACCCCCGAGCACGGGTGGGCCGCCTACGAGGCCCTGGCGACCTCGCCCGGGCGGTTCGTCTTCGCCTACGGCAACATCCACGTCTCCCCGTGGGAGTGGACCGCCGATCCCGAGGTGCAGAAGATCCTCACCGCCTCACGGGACGACTCGCGCATGTTCGGCACCCAGATCGCCTTCGACGTGCCGAACCAGGACGAGAACTTCCCCGAGCTCGCCGCCTACCGCGTCGCGAAGGACCTGGGTCTGCGGGTCACCACCCACGCGGGCGTCTGGGGTGCGACCAACGACTGGGGGATCCGCAACGCCTACGCCGCCGGGGTGATGGACGAGGGTTTCACCTACGTCCACGCTGCGACGCTGTCGGCCGACTCGTACCAGAAGATCGCCGCGACCGGCGGCAACGTCTCCCTCGCCACCGAGTCCGAGGACACGTGCGGCCAGGGCTATCCGCCCGTGCACCAGCTGCGCAAGTACGGCATCCCCACCTCGCTCTCGGTCGACACCAGTGTGTGGTTCAGCGCCGACCTGTTCTCGGCCATGCGCGCGACCGTCAACGCCGACCGTGCGCTCGAGCACTACCTCGCTCATCAGCTCGAGCCGGCCGAGACCGTGACGCACGTGAAGCTCCGCGCGGAGGACGTCGTGCACATGGCCACCCGCGGCGGCGCGCAGGCGCTCGGCAAGGACGGCGAGATCGGGTCGCTGGAGAAGGGCAAGCTCGCCGACGTCGTGCTGCTGAAGAACGAGCACTCCGCCACCTGGGCGCCGCTGGTGAACCCCTGGGGGCAGGTCGTCTACCAGGCCCAGCGCGGCGACGTGCACACGGTGCTCGTCGGCGGCGAGGTCGTCAAGGCCGAGGGGCGTCTCGTGGCGGGCGATCTCGCGGGCGTCAAGGCGAAGCTCGACGACACGATCGCCCACCTCGAACGTGAGGTCGGCGACGACTGGGTCGCGGGGATGCACCCCGAGATCCCCGAGGTCGAGGTGCTCTACAACCCCTACCAGTACAAGAAGTGACCGTCCCCCTCCGCGGGTGACGGCCGGGGGCGGCGTCGCGACGAAGCCGGACGCCGCCCCCGGTCATCCCGTCGGCTTCGCGGCCCGCAGCGTCGCGACCTGGTAGAGGGCGACGGATGCCGCGATGCCGGCGTTCAACGACTCCGCGGCCGCCGAGATCGGAATCGACACGATCTGATCGCAGGTCTCCGTCACGAGCCGCGACAGTCCCTTGCCTTCGGAGCCCACGACGATCACCACCGGCCGATCGGCGAGCTGCAGGTCGGGGAGGGCGATGTCTCCCCCGCCGTCGAGGCCCAGCACGAAGACGCCCTGCTTCTTGAACTCCTTCAGCGTCGTGGTGAGGTTGGCCGCGAGCGCCACGGGCACCCGGGCCGCTGCTCCCGCGCTGGTCTTCCACGCCGCCGAGTTGACCCCCGCCGAGCGTCGCTGCGGCACGAGGATCCCCTGTCCGCCGAACGCCGCGGTGGAGCGGATGATCGCGCCGAGATTGCGCGGGTCGGTGATGCCGTCCAGGGCCACGAGCAGCGGGGTCTGACCGCTGTCGACGATCTTCTCGAGCAGGTCCTGCGGATGGGCGTACTCGTAGGGCGGCACCTTGAGCGCCACCCCCTGATGCACACCGTCGAATCCCGCCATCCGATCGAGCTCGGGACGGGTGACCTCCAAGACCGGGATGTCGCGGTGCGTCGCGATCGCGAGCATCTCCTTGACCCGGTCGTCCATCTCCACACGCTGCGCGATGTAGAGGGCGGTCGCCGGGATCTTCGCCCGCAGCGCCTCGAGGACGGAATTGCGACCGGTGACGTTCTCGGTGTCTTCGTCCTTCTTCGGAGCACGGCGCGGCGCGGTCGTACCGGCGCCGCTCGAGCGTCCCTTGCCGCCCGCAGCCGCATACCGCTCGGCGGCCGCCTTGCGCTTACCGGCAGGGTGCCACGCGCGATCCTCGGCCTTCGGTGTCGGACCGCGACCCTCGAGCGAGCGGCGGTTCTTGCCTCCCGAGCCCTTGGTGGCGCCCTTCTTCTTGCCGCGACCGGCGGCGGGGTTACCTGGCTTAGCCATTCGTCAGACTCCAATGCGTTCCATCGGCGGTGTCCTCCAGGACCACGCCTGCTGCGGCGATCGCATCGCGGATGCGATCCGCGCTCGCCCAATCCTTCTCGGCGCGCGCTCGTGCGCGCTGCGCGATCATCGTGTGCACCAGCGCGTCGAGGGCCGCAGCCTCGGCCCCGCCCCCGGAGCGCCAGCGGGGGTCTTCCGGATCGATGCCGAGGATGCCCACGCAGACGGCGACATCGGCCCACGCCGCGCGCGCGGCATCCTTCTCCCCCGCATCCAGCGCGGTGTTGCCCTGCCGCACCCGCTCATGGACGACGGCGAGGGCCTGCGGCACGTTGAGGTCGTCGTCCATCGCGACGGCGAACGCGTCGGGAACGGTCGCGGCCACCACCGTGTCGTCCTCGGCCTGCGCGAGCGTGCGGGCAGCGCGCTCGAGGAACGAGCGGATCCGCTCGATCGCGGCGGACGCCTCCTCGAAGCTCGAGGCCGTGATGTCCAGGCTCGAGCGGTAGTGGGCGGCGGCGAGCGCGTAGCGCACGACGAGGGGGTCGTGCTCGCGGAGGACGTCGGCGGCCAGGAGGTAGTTGCCGAGCGACTTCGACATCTTCTGGTCTCCGACGGTCACCAGACCGTTGTGCACCCAGTAACGCGCGAAGCCGTCTCCGGCAGCCGCGGACTGGGCGAGCTCGTTCTCGTGATGCGGGAAGCGGAGGTCCAATCCGCCGCCGTGGATGTCGAATGCGGGACCGAGATAGCGCCGCGACATCGCCGAGCACTCGATGTGCCAGCCGGGTCGCCCGGGGCCCCAGGGCGATTCCCAGGTCGCCGACTCGGGCTCTTCGGATTTCGCGCCCTTCCACAGCGCGAAATCACGGGGGTCGCGCTTGCCGCGAGGGTCGGCGTCGGCGGCCGGTTCCATCGCGTCGAGACTCTGCCGCGTCAGTTCGCCGTACGACGGCCACGAACGCACGTCGAAGTAGACATCACCCGCCGCGGCATAGGCGTGCCCGCGCTGGATGAGCCGCTCGATGAGGGCGAGCATCTGGGGAATCGATCCGGTCGCCCGGGGTTCGTAGGTGGGGGGAAGGATGCCGATCTCGGCGTAGGCGCGCGAGAACTGCTGCTCCATGCGGTAGGCCAGGGCCCACCAGGTCTCGAGGTCCGTCGCGTTGGCCAGGACCTTGTCGTCGATGTCGGTGACGTTGCGCACGAAGGTCACCCGGCCGTACCGGTGCCGGAGCCACCGCCGAAGGATGTCGAAGCTCAGGGCCCCGCGGAGGTGCCCGATGTGCGGGCCGGACTGCACGGTCGGTCCGCACACGTACACGGTGATCTCGGCGGGGTCGAGCGGCACGAAGTCGCGCAGGGCCTGCGCTTTCGTGTCGTAGAGCCGGAGGGTCACCGATCCAGCCTACCGGCGCGTCTGTCCGTCCCACGCGGGGCTGTCCCGGCGCGAAGGGCCGGGCCGGTAGAACTGTAGGGTGCACGTGTTCGCCGTCCTCGCCGCCGCTGTGCTGTTCGGCACGACCGGCACGTCGCAGGCCCTCGGTCCCGACGACACCACCCCCCTGTCCATCGGCGTCATGCGCATGGTCATCGGCGGCACCGGACTCGCTCTGCTGGCCGGACTCCTCGCGCGACGCCATGCCCGGCGACGCCCCGCGGACGCACCCCCGACGCCGCGTCCGGGCGTCCGCCCCCTCCTGCTCATGGCCGTCACCGGGATCTGCCTCGCGCTCTATCAGCCGCTGTTCTTCCTCGGCACCGAGCGCAACGGCGTCGCCGTCGGAACGGTGGTGGCCCTGGGGTCGGCCCCGGTGATGGCCGGATTGCTCGAGTGGCTGCTTACCCGGCGTCTGCCCAGCGCCACGTGGGCCGTGGCGACCGGTGCCGCCACGATCGGCGTCGTGCTGCTGGGCGCCGGGGGTGACGCCGCCGGCGGCGGCGGGACGGATCCCGCGGGCCTTCTGGGTTCGCTCGGCGCGGCGGCAACCTTCGCGGTCATCGCGAACGTGCAGCGACGGCTGCTGGATGCGGGGTGGGATCCCTTCACGGTCGTCGGCGGGATGGGGGCGAGTTCGGCTCTTGTGGCCCTGCCCGCCCTGCCGTTCGTGGACGTGTCGTGGCTCGGCGAACCGGCGGGGCTCGCGATGGCGCTCTGGCTGGGTCTCGGTACCATCTCCGTCGCCTACGTTCTGTTCACCTGGGGGCTCGGCGGCCTCACGGCGGCGACCGCCGCGACCCTCACCCTCGGTGAGCCGCTGACCGCCGCCATCCTCGGGCTCACGGTCCTGGGCGAACGCCTCTCGGTGCTCGCGGTGATCGGTCTCGTCGTCCTGGGGATCGGCCTCGCCCTCCTCGCCCGGGGATCGCGCGCGCCGCGCGATCCCCGACCCTTCGCGGTGGAGGGCTGATGACCGTGTTCGCCCTGCGTCGGGCCGCAACCGCCGATCCGCCGGTGCGGAATCTCATCGACGTCCACCTGCGCGACATGCACGGCCTCTCACCCGAGGGGAGCGTGCACGCCCTCGGCGCGGACGCGCTGGATGTCGCGTCGGTGGAACTCTGGGCGGCGTGGGACGGTGCCGTGCTGGCGGGCGTCGGAGCGCTGGCCGCCCTGGACGCCGATCGGGGAGAGCTGAAATCCATGAGGGTCGCCGACGAGTACCGCGGCCGCGGCGTCGGGCGAATGATCCTGCGACACCTGATCGAGCGTGCCCGGCAGCGCGGCATGACCTCGCTCTGGCTGGAGACGGGGTCGGCGCCGGCTTTCGCACCGGCCCGCGGGCTCTATCTCAGCGAGGGATTCGTCCTGTGCGAGCCCTTCGGCGGTTACTCCCCCGATCCGCACTCGGTCTTCCTGACCCGGCGCGTGTGATCCCCGCCGCCGCGGCTGCGCTCAGGCGGGCAGGACGAGCGCGACCGCGAAGGCGGCCACACCGTCACCGCGGCCGGTGAAGCCGAGCCCGTCCGTCGTCGTCGCCGACACCGACACGGGCACTCCGCCCAGCGCCCGGGAGAGCACCGTCTCGGCTTCGGCACGTCGCGCGGCGAACCGCGGCCGCCGCGCCTGGATCTGCACCGAGACGTTCCCGATCCGGAAACCGGCCTCGCCGAGGAGCGCGCGCGTGCGGGCGAGGAAAGCGTCGGCATGCGCACCGGCGAACTCCGGTCGGTCGGTGCCGAAGTGGGTGCCGATGTCGCCGAGACCTGCTGCCGCCAGCAGGGCGTCGACGATCGCATGAGCGACCGCGTCTCCGTCGGAGTGTCCCGAGAGCGCGGGCTCGCCCGGCCATTCGAGTCCGGCGAGCCAGAGCGACCCGTCGCCGCCGACGGCATGGACGTCGGTGCCGATCCCCACGCGTGGGGACGCGGGAACACGATGCAGGGATGACTCCGCGGCCGCCAGCGGCTGGACGGCGACGAGCCTGCGAGCCCGGTCGAGATCGGCCGGGGTGGTGATCTTGAATGCCCGCTCGTCGCCCTGCACCGCGAGCACCACGTGTCCGGCCTCGCCGACGAGCGCCGCGTCGTCGGTGAACTCCGCTGTCGCCGAGCGATAGGCCGTTTCGAGGATGTCGCGACGGAACCCCTGCGGTGTCTGCGCCGCGGAGAGTTCGCTGCGATCGACCACGCCGACGATGAGGTCATCCTGCACGCGCTTGATGGTGTCGACGACCGGGAGCACCGGCACCGCGCCGGCATGGCCCAGCTCGAGGGCGGCGATGACCCGGTCGAACACCTCGGACGGTGTCAGGCAGCGCGCAGCGTCGTGCACGAGGACGTAGTCGACGTCCGGCCAGAGCGCGTCGATGCCCGCCGCGACGGACGACTGCCGCGAGGCGCCTCCCGTCACGACGGTGACGAGATCGCGTCGGTCGCCCGCGGTCTCCAGCGCGTCGGTGAGGGCGTCGCCCTCGCGACCGGCCGGCGCGACGATCACGACCTGCGCCGCTCCCGCCTCGAAGACGCGCACGAGCGCGTGACGCAGGATGGTGTGGTCGTCCAGTCCGACGAATGCCTTCGGTCCGGCGCCCAGGCGGGTGCCGGAGCCCGCCGCGACGACGATGATCGCGACGCGGGGAACGGGGGTGATGCTCACACCCTCACGCTATCGACTACGAGGCCAGAACCTCGTCGAGAAGGACGCTGGCCTTCTCTTCATCGGTCTTCTCCGCCAGCGCGAGCTCGGAGATGAGGATCTGCTTCGCCTTCGCGAGCATCCGCTTCTCGCCCGCCGACAGACCGCGGTCCTGATCGCGGCGCCACAGGTCGCGGACGACCTCGCTCACCTTGATGACATCACCCGAGGCGAGCTTCTCGAGGTTCGCCTTGTATCGGCGCGACCAGTTCGTCGGCTCTTCGGTGAAGGGAGCGCGAAGAACGTCGAAGACGCGCTCGAGGCCTTCCTTGCCGATCACATCACGGACCCCGACCAGGTCGACGTTGTCAGCGGGAACCTCGATGGTGAGATCGCCCTGTGTGACGCGGAGCTTCAGATAGACCTTCTCTTCGCCTTTGATGATGCGGGTCTTCACTTCCGCGATCGTCGCTGCCCCGTGATGGGGGTAGACGACCGTTTCGCCAACCTCAAAAAGCATGGAGTTATGTCCTTTCGGCAACGTCCAGGATACCACAGGCGACATACGCTAGAGTTCGCCGGTCCACCGCACCGCCGCACCGATCCCGACCCCCGCGTGGCCCGGCCCGACCGGGCGCACCCCATAGAATGCAAGGGTTGCCGCCATCCGTTCCGGGAGGATCCGTGATTTCGTTGAACCGCACTTTCGGCACGGGACGCTCCCGGACCGCAGCGCGCATGCTGGCCGCCGGCGCCCTCGGCACCGCCGTCCTCCTCGGCGCGAGCGGATGCGCCCTGATCTCCACGCAGGCCACGACCATCCAGTACTCCCCGTCGGACGGCATCACCGTGTCGGCCGAGAGCGGACCGGTGCAGATCCGCAACGTGCTCATCGTGGCGAACGAAGACGGCTCGGCGGGCAACCTCCTGGGCGCCTTCGTCAACTCCACCGATGACAACCACACCGTCAGCATGGAGTTCGGCGAGCCCGGCAGCGGCATCTCCGAGACCGTCCGCGTACCCGCCAACACCGTCATCAGCCTCGGCGTCGACGGTGAGGAGCCCATCCTCCTGGAGGGCATCGAGATGCTTCCGGGCAGCGACGTGCCGGCGAGCTTCCAGTCCGGCGACGGTGAGACGATCCTCACCGACGTCCCCGTCCTCGACGGTGAGCAGGACTACCTCGCACCGTTCGTCCCGGAGTCCTGAGGCCGCTGCCGACCGCGGCTCCGGTGCGACCGCGCGGCGATCTCAGCCCTCGAAGCGGTACCCGAGCCCCCGCACGGTCACGAGCATCGTCGGGTCGGAGGGGTTCTGCTCGATCCGCGAACGGATCCGCTTGATGTGCACGTCCAGCGTCTTGGTGTCGCCGAAGTAGTCGCTCCCCCAGACCCGGTCGATCAGCTGACCCCGGGTGAGCACGCGGCCCGCGTTGCGCATCAGGACCTCGAGCAGCTCGAATTCCTTCAGCGGCATGTTGATCTGCTGGTCGTCGACGCTCACCGTGTGCCGGTCGATGTCGAGCACGACCCGCCCGCCGACGAGCACGTGATCCTGGAGGTCCGAGTCGGCCTGCTGCAGACGGCGGAGGACGGCGCGCATCCGCGCCAGCAGCTCGCGTGCCGAATACGGCTTGGTGACATAGTCGTCGGCGCCGAGTTCCAGCCCGACGACGATGTCGACCTCCGAGTCCTTCGCGGTCAGCATGATGATCGGCACGGCCGAGGTCGTGCGGATCTGCCGGCAGACCTCCGTTCCCGGCATGCTCGGGAGCATCAGATCCAGCAGCACGATGTCGGCCCCACGCTCACGGAAGGCCGCGAGCGCCGCCGCGCCGTCCTCGGCGATCTCGACCTCGTAGCCCTCGCGCTTGAGCAGGTAGGCCAGCGGGTCGGCGAGATCGGGTTCATCCTCGACGAGCAGGACGCGGGTCATTCGGGTTCTCCGTTCGGGACGGGGCGGGAGGGGACGGATGCCGCGGCGCGGCCGACCCCGGAGGCGGGACGTTTGCGTCGGGGGCGGCGACCCGGGCTGTCATCCAGGGGCGGTTCGACCAGGGGCAGCCGGATCGTGAAGGTGGACCCTCGCCCGGGCCGGGACCACAGGCGCACCTCCCCGCCGTGGCGCTGCACGGCGTGCTTGACGATCGCGAGGCCGAGACCCGTTCCGCCGGTGCGGCGCGATCGCGCCTGATCGGTGCGATAGAAGCGTTCGAAGATGCGCTCCTGGTCGGCCTCGGGAATGCCGATGCCGCGGTCGGCGACGGCGATCTCGACGATGTCGTCGACCGCCTTGACCCCGACCCCGACGCTCGACCCCTTCGGGGAGTACGCGATCGCGTTGGCGATGAGGTTGCCGACGGCCTCGCTGAGGATCTGGCCGTCACCGCGCACGTAGAGGCCGCGCGAGCCTCCTCGGGTCAGCACGACGTCGGCGGATTCCGCCTGCAGGGTGTGCGCGTCGACCGCGGAGGCGATGACCTCGTCGACCGACACGCTGCGCTCCTCGGACAGCTCGTCGGCCGACTGCAGCCGGGAGAGGTTCATGATGCGGGAGGTCAGGAGCGCGAGCCGGTTCGCCTCAGCCGTCAGGCGGGAGGAGAACACGCGCACCTGATCGGGATCGTCGGCAGCGGATTCGATCGCCTCGGCCAGCAGGCTCACCGCACCCACCGGTGTCTTCAGCTCGTGGCTGGTGTTCGCCACGAAATCGCGACGCATCTGCTCGACCCGCTCCCGCTCGGTGATGTCACGCAGAACCAGGAGCGTCAGCCGCGGCGAGATCCGGGTCGCCCGCACCGACACCAGCCGGGGCTCGGCAGGCGGCGCGCCCCGCTGCAGGCGCAGCGTGGAGGACGCCGACGTGGCGTCATCCTTCATCTTGCGCACGAGCACGCGCAGGTCGTCGCCGGGAAGGGCCGCGCCCTCCCTCAGATGGAAGGGCGTCGCCGAGGCCGATGCGGCCAGGACGGTGAAGGAGTTGTCGACCACGACGGCCGGGTCGTCCATGCCGTGGAGCACCTCGCTCATGCCCTCGGGGAGCTCGCGGGAGTCCGCCGCACGCAGGCGGTCGCGAGCCCGCATCGACACCAGGACGATGGCACTCAGGAGTGCCCCGATGACCACCCCGGCGAGGAGGGCCAGCAGCGCGAGCTGCGTCGTGTCCATGGGTTCCAGCGTAGAGTGCCAGGCACCGGCGCTCCGGCGCAACGAGAGGCCCGGCGAGGGCGGGGTCGCTACTATTCACTGTCCGGGCACCGTTCGTTAACCTCCGCTGACGACAATCGCGGGGTTACGCGTGCCCGCCCGACGCGAAAGACCATCACGAGGAAAGGTGCTGCGATGCGCGAAGTGTTCCATCAGTCGCTGGAGGACGTGCAGTCGCGTCTGGTCGAGATCTCCGAGCTCGTCACGGTGGCGATCGACAAGGCCACCCGCGCCTTCGGCTCCAGCGACGTCTCGCTGGCGGAGGAGGTCATCGACGCCGACCTCATCATCGATCAGAAGACGGTCGAACTCGATGAGCTCGCGATCGAGATCCTCGCCCGGCAGCAGCCTGTCGCCCGTGACCTGCGCATCGTCGTCAGCGCCCTCCGCGTCAGCGCGTCGCTCGAGCGCATGGGCGACATCGCCGAGCACATCGCCCAGCTGACCCGCATGCGCTTCCCGGAGCGTGCGGTCCCGAAGGGCCTGAAGTCGACGTTCTCCAAGATGGGTCAGCTCGATGTCGAAGCCGCGCGCCTTCTGACCGAGCTCCTTCGGACCATCGACCTGACGATCACCGATCGCATCCGCGACCTCGACGACAAGATCGACGACCTCCACGTCAGCGTCTTCGAGAAGGTGCTCTCCGACAGCTGGGAGGGCGAGGCCTCGGCGACGGTGGACGCCACTCTCGCGAGCCGTTATCACGAGCGCTTCGCCGACCACGCCGTGTCGATCGGGAAGAAGATGATCTATCTCGCCACCGGCGACTGGGCGAGTCACGGCGAGGCGTTCGAAGAGGCCCAGGCCGCGAACGCCTGATCCACTCCCCCGACGCAGAAACGGGCCCGCGCTGTGTGCGCGGGCCCGTTTCTGCGTTCTGGAAGTGCTACTTCTTCGCGCCCTGAGCGGCGACGGCCGCAGCCCCGGCGGCGGCGGCCTCGGGGTCGAGGTACTGCCCCGGCCCGTCGGCGACGAGGTTCTCGTCGAGGCGGTACACCAGCGGAATGCCCGTGGGGATGTTCACCTCGGCGATGTCGGCGTCGCTGATGCCCTCGAGGTGCTTCACAAGTCCTCGCAGCGAGTTGCCGTGCGCGGTGACGAGGACCGTCTTGCCCGCCTGGAGATCGGGCACGATGTCACTGTTCCAGTAGGGCAGCAGGCGGTCGATCACCAGCGCGAGCGACTCGGTGCGCGGCACCTCGCCGTCGATACCGTGGTACCGCGGGTCGCCGACCTGGCTGAACTCGTCGTCATCGGCCAGCGGCGGCGGCGGCACGTCGAAGGAGCGGCGCCAGAGCATGAACTGCTCCTGCCCGTACTCGGCCAGGGTCTGCGCCTTGTCCTTCCCCTGCAGCGCGCCGTAGTGCCGCTCGTTCAGGCGCCACGACCGCTTCACCGGGATCCACAGCCGATCGGCCGCATCGAGGGCGATGTTCGCGGTCTGGATGGCGCGGCTGAGCACCGAGGTGTAGAGGATGTCGGGAGCCAGGCCCGACTCGGCCAGGAGCTGGCCGCCACGGGTGGCCTCGGCCTTGCCCTGCTCGGTCAGGCGGACATCGACCCACCCGGTGAAGAGGTTCAGCTCGTTCCACTCACTCTGGCCGTGACGAAGGAGGATCAGCGTAGAGGGCTCGGTCATACCTTCATGCTACTGAGCGCATCGGCAGCGCCCGAACCCGCTGGCATCATGGAGAGATGACCGGCGGACGCGCTCCCATCGGGCGTGCGACGCGGGGGACCACCGGCACCAACCGCCTTCGCCGGGTGGACCGCTGGATCGCCCGGCACCCCGCCCTCCGCCGCTCGGCCGATCCCCTCGTCGTCGACCTCGGCTACGGAGCCCGCGGCTGGACGACGCTGGAGCTGTGGTCCCGCATCTCGCGGGTCCATCCCGCCGCTGAGGTGGTGGGCCTCGAGATCGATCCCGCGCGGGTGGACCGCGCCCGTGAGGAACTCGCGCGCGTCCGCGCCGGCGAGACCTCGTTCGCCCCTCACGCTCGCGTGCGCTTCGATCGCGGCGGCTTCGAGATTCCCCTTCCGGCCGGACGCCGCCCCGCGGTCATCCGCGCCATGAACGTCCTCCGCCAGTACGACGAGACCGAGGTCGTGTCCGCCTGGGAGCAGATGGCCGCCCGGCTCCCGACGGGCGGCGTGCTCGTCGAGGGCACGTGCGACGAGCCGGGCCGGATCGCCAGCTGGATCGCCATCGACCACACCGCGCATCCGCGGAGCCTCACGATCTCGCTGCGCCTGGCCGATCTCGAGCGGCCGGGGGTCGTCGCCGAGCGACTCCCGAAGGCCCTGATCCATCGCAACGTGCCGGGAGAGCGGATCCACGACCTGCTCCAGGCCGTGGACGATGCGTGGGAGCGGGCCGCGAGCCTCGCCCCGTTCGGCCCGGTCCAACGCTGGGAGGGAGCCCTGGAGGCGCTCCGGGCGCGAGGGATGGACCTCCCCGACCGCCGGCGCTGGCGCCTGGGTGAGATGACGGTCCCGTGGGAGACCGTCGCCCCCCGCTGACGGGGTCGGGTCAGGCCGACGCCCCGATTCAGACCTCGGCGACCTTGCGCCGGGAGAGACGGGTGATGCGCGGGACGCCGGCGACCGCGCCCGCCTCCGGCGGCACGATGGCGACCTGCGCGGCCGCGACCTCACCGTCGTCGGTGTCGACGACGAGGTCGGTGTCGATGGGGGTGTTCCGGCGCACCAGCGCCAGAGCGATGGGCCCTTCCTCGTAGTGCAACGCCGACGAGGTGATCGCCCCCACGACGTCCTCTCCGCTGCGGACCGGGGATCCGTGCGCCGGGAGGGTGCTGTCACTGCCGTCGAGGTGCAGGGCGACGAGGCGGCGGGGCGGGTGGCCGAGATTGTGCACCTTGGCCACCGTCTCCTGTCCGCGGTAGCAGCCCTTGCTCAGGTGCACCGCGGTCCGCAGCCAATCGGCCTCGTGCGGGAGTGCGCGCTCGTCGGCCTCACTCCGCCAGCGCGGACGCCACGCGGCGATGCGCAGGGCGTCGGCGGCGAGCGAGCCGGCAAGGTTCCGTTCGCCGCGGCGGGCGTCGTCGATGAGCCGCGCGGCGTCGTCCGGGAGCACGAGCGCCTCGGTCCAATCCCAGTCCGCGCCGGGGTGGTCGTCAGCCGGTCCGTAGGCGTGCCCCCCGACCTGGACCCGGGGCCACGGGTCGTGCCACGTGAGCGGGTGTCCGGCCGGCTCGGCCGCAGGAACGCCGCGCACCGCGGCATCCGTCCCCCCGACCACGACGACCTCGTCGGTCGCATCCCTGATCTCCACGCGCAGCCGGAACCGCATCCGCATCAGCCACGACGCCAGCGGCTCGACGTCGGCGGCATCGACGATCAACCAGGTCGTCTCGCCGTCGTCGAGGACGGATGCCGCGTGCTCGACGTGTCCGTGCGGATCGAGCACGAGCAGCTCGGTGCTCTCACCCGGAGAGAGATGGGCCACCGCCTGCGACGTGAGCGAGTCCAGCCACGACAGCCGGTCGGGTCCGGCGACGGCGATGACCCCACGATCACCGAGGAGTGCGACAGCGCGACCGTGGGCCAACGCGCGCTGCTCTCCCAGCGGATTGCCGAGATGGCGGAGCGCGCCGTCTTCGACGATCGCTCCGGGAAGGTCGATGGGGGGGAGCATGTCAGTCCGCCTTCGCCAGTCGGGCCGACGCGTGCGCGCCCAGACGCGCGCCGACGGCAGCGATGTCCCAGGCCCACAGCAGGTGGCCGTCCACGAGCCCGTACATCCGCGTGGCGGCGGTGTAGGGCTTGGCGCCCGCGGTGCGGACCACCGCGTCGGTGGCGAGGTCGATGCGCGGACCGCGGACGCGTCCGAGGTACAGCTCGCTGACGCCGTCGGAGTGCACGATCGCCGCTTCCACCTCGAAGTCGCCCTCGGACGTCCGCAGGGCTTCGACGTCATCGACGGTGCGCGCGCGAACGCTCGCGGTGGGGGGAAGGAGCCCGGGTCCGGCGTCGGCAGCGGTCGCGGGACGCGACAGGCGCCAGAATCCCATCTCCGAGACCAGCTCCTGCGGCTGCGGGTCGGGCGCGGGAGCGAGCAGCCATGCGCGGGCGGAGTAGTTGAGGTGGTCTCCCCCGTCGTGACTGAAGCTCACCCGGTGACGGAACTCGCCGACGTAATGGTGCTCAGGCGCGTCGTAGTCGATGACACCCGTTCCCTCCCACACGCCCAGGAGCCATGAGAGAGGAGCGAGATCGGCGGGGAGGTCGGTCGGCAGGTCGAGCACGAAGGGCTCGTCAGCGCTGACCGCGGTAGAGGTTCTTGATCACGACAGCCGACACGAACGCGATCGCGACCGACGCGAGACCCAGCAACCCCAGGTAGAAGATTTCCAGCGCAAGGAGGTCCATACGCCCGAGTCTAGTGCCGCCGGCGGCGCCTAGCCCGTCACGACGGCAGCGAGCGCGAAGCCCATGCTCAGCACGCCCAACACCAGCAGGGCGCCGAGGACGCTGGCCGCCACACGCTCCGTGAAACCCTGGGAACGCCCGTACCACAGCTGCACCGCGAACGCGATGATCAGGCAGCCGCCGAGACTCACCGTCAACCACGCGGCCCGCCACTCCACCGGCACGAGCACCCCGATCGCCACTCCGGCGACCGCCGCGAACACCCACACGGCGATGATCCCGCCGATGGCGCGGCGGGGAACGAGCTCGATCTCGGACATCTCCTCCATTGTGTCCCATCACCGGGGCGGGAACACCCCCGCTCGCCGACCGCGTCGGGCCGGTTCTCGCCACGCTCTACACTGGGCTTCACGACGTGAAGTCAAAGTGCACGACGCCCCAGAGCGTCGGGAGGACGGTCCAGCGAGTGGCACAGCTTCTGGTGTTGAGCTCCACGCAGGGAGCAGGACCGGTCTTGCCTGCCCTGGAACTGCTCAGTCACCGCGTGCGGCTCATCCCCGCCGAACCGGCTCAGCTGGTCAACGCCCCCGCAGCAGACGTCATCTTCGTCGACGCCCGGGTCGACCTCGTCGGCGCCAAGTCGCTCTGCAAGATCCTCAACACCACGGGCCTGGACGCACCCCTCGTCCTCGTCGTCACCGAGGGCGGCCTGACGGCGGTGTCCACCGATTGGGGCGTCGACGACGTCATCCTGGTCACCGCAGGCCCTGCCGAGGTCGACGCCCGCGTCCGCCTCGCGATCGGCCGAGTCTCCAAGGAGCAGGTCTCCACCCGCATCCAGACCTCCGGCATCAGCATCGATGAATCCTCGTACTCCGCCAAGGTGCACGGCAAACCGCTGGATCTGACCTACAAGGAGTTCCAACTCCTGCACTTCTTCGCCACGCACCCCTCGCGGGTGTTCACGCGCGAGCAGCTGCTGAGCGAGGTGTGGGGCTACGACTACTTCGGGGGTACCCGCACCGTCGACGTGCATGTGCGGCGACTGCGCGCGAAGCTCGGCGATCTGGAGCAGCTGATCGGCACCGTGCGCAACGTCGGCTATCGGTTCAACGTCTACGAGGACGATCAGGTTCCCGCCCCCCGCGACCGGACCGCGAACCGGGAGCGCACGGAGGCGTGATCACCTCGCCGAGACCGGCTGACCGCCGGTCCGGCACGGGTCTGTTCACGCGGCCGACACCTCTCCCTGCAATGATGTGGGGATGATCGAACACGATGTGCTCGACGCCGGCCTCGGCGATGCGGATGACGACGACTTCGACGTTCCCGAGGCATTCGACTCCGAGCTCCCGGACGATCGGTATCTCGATCGCGAGCTGAGTTGGCTGGCTTTCAATCAGCGGGTCCTCGAGCTCGCCGAAGACCCCTCGCTGCCGGTGCTCGAGCGGGCGAATTTCCTGGCCATCTTCGCCAGCAACCTCGACGAGTTCTTCATGGTGCGCGTCGCCGGGCTGAAGCGCCGCATCATCACCGGCCTCGCGGTCCCCACCAACGTCGGCCGGTCCCCCCAGGAAGTGCTGGCCGACATCTCCTCAGCGGCGCACGACCTCCAGCTCCGACACGCCGACGCCTGGACGAGCCTGGTACGGCCGGGGCTCTCCGAGAAGGGGATCGAGATCCTCTCCTACGACGATCTCAGCGCGGATGAGCGCACCGCCCTGTACGACTTCTTCCAGGCGCAGGTCTTCCCCGTCCTCATGCCTCTCGCGGTCGACCCGGCCCACCCCTTCCCCTACATCTCCGGCCTGTCGCTGAACCTCGCCATCCGCATCCGCAACGCCCGCACCGGTCGGCAGGAGTTCGCGCGGCTGAAGGTGCCGCCGATGCTGCCGCGATTCGTCGAGGTCGCGCGAGACGGCGAGCGCGTGCGCTACCTGCCGCTGGAGGACCTGATCGCCCACAATCTCGACGATCTCTTCCCCGGCATGGAGATCCTCGACCATCACGCCTTCCGCCTCACCCGAAACGAAGACATGACGATCGAGGAGGATGAGACCGAGAACCTCATCCAGGCCCTCGAGGCCGAGCTCCTGCGCCGCCGGTTCGGCCCGCCGATCCGCCTCGAGGTCACCGAGGACATGGACGACCTGACGCTGGACCTCCTTCTGAGCGAGCTCGACATCACCGCCCAGGAGGTCTACCGCCTTCCGGGGCCGCTGGATCTGCGAGGGCTGTTCGACCTGTCGCGGATCGAC
The DNA here is from genome assembly GCF_037083565.1 of Microbacterium sp. CCNWLW134. Lineage (NCBI taxonomy): Bacteria > Bacillati > Actinomycetota > Actinomycetes > Micrococcales > Microbacteriaceae > Microbacterium > Microbacterium sp. CCNWLW134. The sequence continues at coordinate 2,081,474 of NZ_JBAOJU010000001.1, forward strand.
CGCCCCGAGCTGCACTACAAGCCGCACCTGCCCACGACGGCGGTGGCGTTCCAGCCGGGCGACAACAACGAACGCGCCGACATCTTCGCCGCCATCCGCAAGGCCGACGTGCTGGTCCATCACCCGTACGAGTCCTTCGCGACGAGCGTCCAGGCGTTCCTCGAGCAGGCGGCCAAAGACCCGCACGTGCTCGCCATCAAGCAGACGCTGTACCGCACCTCGGGAGACAGCCCGATCGTGCAGGCGCTCATCGACGCCGCCGAAGCCGGCAAGCAGGTACTGGCGCTGGTCGAGGTCAAGGCACGGTTCGACGAGGCGGCCAACATCGTCTGGGCGCGCAAGCTCGAAAAGGCGGGCGTCCACGTCGTGTACGGCCTCGTGGGGCTGAAGACCCACTGCAAGCTCGCCCACGTCATCCGCGAGGAGGACGGCGTGCTGCGCTCGTACAGCCACGTCGGCACCGGCAACTACAACCCCAAGACCAGCCGGATCTACGAGGATTTCGGCCTGTTCACGGCCAACGATCAGGTCGGGCGCGATCTCACACGGCTGTTCAACGAGCTGTCGGGCTACGCGATCGAGAAGAAGTTCAAGCGCCTCCTCGTCGCTCCCCTGCACCTGCGCAAGGGCTTGCTGCGACTGATCGACCGGGAGCGCCGGAATGCGCTGGCGGGTAAGCCCGCCCGCATCCGGATCAAGGTCAACTCCATGGTCGATGAACAGATCATCGACGCCCTCTACCGGGCGAGCCAGGCCGGTGTGCCCGTGGACATCTGGGTGCGCGGCATCTGCTCGCTCAAGCCCGGCGTCCCCGGTATGAGCGAGAACATCACCGTCCGCAGCATCCTGGGCCGCTATCTGGAGCACTCGCGGATCTTCTCGTTCGCGCACGACGGCGACCCGCAGGTGTTCATCGGCAGCGCCGACATGATGCACCGCAACCTCGACCGTCGTGTCGAGGCGCTCGTCCGGGTCACCGCCGAACAGCACCTGAAGGAGCTCTCCGACCTGTTCGACCTCGCGATGAACGACGGGACGAGCTCCTGGTGGCTCGGTCCCGAGGGCGAGTGGACCCGTCACAGCCGAGACGACGACGGCAAGGCGCTGATCGATCTGCAGGACCGGACGATGACGAACGTGCAGCGCCGTCGGCGTGCACGGGCGGTGCGATGACGGCCGACACGGTCTGGGCTGCAGGCGGCGTGGTCTGGCGTCTGGTGGAGGGGAAGCTCCGGATCCTCCTCATCCATCGCACGAAGTACCGCGACATCACGCTCCCGAAGGGCAAGGTCGACCCGGGCGAGACCCTCCCCGAGACGGCGGCGCGCGAGATCCATGAAGAGACCGGGATCAAGGTGAGCCTCGGCGCACCCGTCGGGGTGTCCCGCTACCACCTGCCGAGCAAACGCGAGAAGGTCGTGCACTACTGGGCGGCCGAGGCGACCGAGACGGCCATTCGCACCTCCTCCTTCGTGCCGAACCGTGAGATCGCTGCCCTGGAGTGGCGGTCGCCGAAGAAGGCGCTGAAGCTGCTCAGCTATCCCGTCGACATCGACATCGTCGAGCGGTTCCTCGCGCTTCGCGAAGGCGATCCGCCTCGCACGTTCCCGGTGGTGGTCCTGCGCCACGGCAAGGCGCTCGCGCGGGAAGACTGGGACGGAAAGGACACCGACCGGCCGCTGACGGTCCGCGGCAGGCGGCAGGCGACGGCGCTCGTCGGCCAGCTGCAGGCCTTCGGCGTCCGACAGGTGCTCTCCAGTCCCGCCGTCCGCTGCGTCAAGACGATCGCGCCCTTCGCCGCCGCGGCCGGACGGAAGGTGGAGCTCTGCCGGAACATCAGCGAGGACGCCTGGGACGAAGGATCGGCGGACGTGCGCCGGGTGATCGGCGAGCGGGTCCGCAGCCGCAAGCCCGTGGTGCTCGTGAGTCACCGCCCGGTCCTGCCCACGATCCTCAGCGAGGTCGTGCTCGCGACGGGGACGCTCCCCGGCATGCTGGCCAAGACACCGCCGCTCGAGCCGGCCGGGTACTCGGTCCTCCATGTCTCCGCCGACGCCCCGGGCTCGGGCCTCCTCTCGATCGAGACCTTCACGCCCGCGCTGTGATCGCAGGTCGGGCACGATGAGGGCCGCGCGGTCGCAGCCATCCGGGTTCGTCATCCGCTGGGCCCGAGTGCCCGAGGGGATGCCGCGTCGCGACGTCGCCTGGAGCATGATCGCCGAGCTGGCCGGAAACCCGGCGGCCCTTCGCCTTCGCAACCCCTGTCCTCGCTGCGGCGGACCGCACGGACCGGTCGTCCTGGAGGGCACGGGACTGCGCGGATCGGTGGCCTACGCCGGACGCATCGCGGTCGCGGCCGTCACGCCCGCCGCGGAGACCGTCGGGTTCGGGATCGATGCCGAAGCACGGCTGGATCCCGTGCGCGACACCGCCGGGTGGGACGGGGTGCCCGGGCCGGGACGGCGCGGCACCGTCCGCGAGTGGACTCGGATCGAGGCTGCGCTGAAGGCGGACGGCCGCGGGCTCGACGTCGACCCCGCCGACGTCGTCGTGCGCGAGAGGGCGGACGGCACCTGGTCGGCGACGCTCCCCGGTCGCCGGGAGCCGGCCGAGGGATGGGACGTTCCCGCGACCTCGGATCTCGTCGTCAGTGCGGCGATCCTCCGTCAGTGACGCCGCGGGAGGGCGACGCCGTCGATCCAGCGCGACAGGAGCGCTTCCCCGGACGGTCCGAACGACTCGGCGACGGCGAGACGGAACTCGTGGGTGCCGACCACCTGGTGGCGGTGCACGGTGGTCCAGCGCCGCAGGAAGGGGAAGAACGCCGCATCGCCGGCGGCTGAGCGCAGTGCGTGCAGCGTCAGCGCTCCGCGCTTGTAGACCCGATCGTCGAACATCGCCTCCGGACCGGGGTCGGCGAGGAGCAGATCGGCCGGCTCGGCCGCCACACGCTCCCAGTGCGCAGCGGCGTGGGCGTCGGCGGTCGCCCCGCCCGAGCGCTCGGACCACAGCCATTCGGCGTAGCAGGCGAAGCCCTCGTTCAGCCAGATGTCGCTCCAGTCGCGGAGGCCGACGCTGTTGCCCACCCACTGATGGGCGAGCTCATGGGCGATGAGCCGCTCGAACGACGGCGCGAGGTGGTTGACGCCGAACAGCGCCATTCCCTGCGCTTCGAGCGGGATCTCCAGGACGTCCGGGGTGACGACCATCGTGCAGCGCTCCTGGGGGTACGCGCCGAAGACATCCTCTAGGACCGCCATCATCCGCGACAGCGGAGCGAAGGCCTGCGCGGCGCGCTCTGCGAGGTCGGGGGGATGGACCAGCTCCGCCACCACCCCCGGAACGGTCACCGCGGTGGTGGTGAAGCGCCCGACGTGCGCAGCCACGAGGTAGGTCGGCGTCGGAACGCGCAGCTCGAAGGTGCGGGCTTCGAGCCGGCCACGGCGCCGGACGTCCATCGGCACCCCTGTCGCGATGGCGCGGTACGGCGCGTCCGTCGCCAGGGTCACGCGGTAGGTCGCCCGGTCGTCGGGGCGGTCGTTGCACGGGAACCAGGTCGGCGCACCGGTCGGCTGCGCGGCGACGAGGGCGCCGTCATCGAGCTCCTCCCACCCGAGCGTCCCCCAGCGGGTCCGGCGCGGTCGCGGTGCGCCGCCGTAGGCGACGTCGACGGAGAACCGCTCCCCCGGTTCCAACGGCGCGGCCAGGGTGAGGTGAAGGGCGCGGGAGTCCTGGCGGAACGCCACCGGGTCGCCGTCCACGCGGACCGAGGCCGCCCGCAGGCCGACGAGATCGAGGCGCACCTGTCGCGTCGAGAGGGCCGCGACGGCGTTCAGAAGCGCCCGCCCGTCGAGGCGGTTGGTGCGCACGCGGTACGTCAGGTCGAGGTCGTACGACTCGACGTCGAAGGCGGCGTCCCCACTGTCGGGGGTGTAGGCCGAGACCGGGGTCACGAGGTCGAGGACATCACGAGGTCGACTGGTAGGCGCGCACCTTCACCGCGCGCCAGGGTCCGATCGGGTTCCCGCTCCAGCGTGACCCGACGGGCACCGCCTCGCCCCGCATCACCAGCGACGCCGGGCCCACCGTCGCGTGCGACCCGATCACCGCGCCCGGCAGGATGACGCTGTGCGGACCGAGGGTCGCGCCGGGTTCGAGAGTGACCGTGTCCATACTCATGATTCGATCATGGAACAGGTGGGTCTGCACGACGCACCCGCGATTGACCGTGCTGCCGTCGCCGAGGGTGACGAGGTCGGGTTCGGGGAGCCAGTAGCTGTCGCACCACACTCCCCGACCGATACGAGCCCCGAGGGTACGCAGCCACACGGCCAGGGCCGGTGTGCCGGCGGCCGCCCGGGCGAACCAGGGTGCGGCGACCATCTCGGTGAAGGTGTCCGACACCTCGGTGCGCCAGACGAAGCTCGACCACAGGGGGGACTCGCCCACGCGGATCGACCCGACGATGAGCCACTTCGCCGCGGTGGTCACGAGCGCCGCCACGGCTCCGGCGGCCAGAAGCACGACGCCCGAGAGCAGCAGGGCAGCGATCGGGGCCGCCTCCCACAGGGCGGCGAGGACGAAGAGCACACCCAACCCGATGCCGCAGGTGACGATGACGGGCACGAACCGGCACAGCTCCCACAGCGTCCGTGCGACGCGGAGCCGGACCGGCGGGTGATAGGTGCGCGCGTCGTCTCCGCCGGCGGTGACCCGTCGCAGGCGCACGGCCGGCGAGCCGAGCCACGACGATCCGGCCTTCGCCTTGCGCGGCGCGGAGGACAGCACCGCCACGAGGCCGTCACGGGGCACACGGTGTCCGGGCGCGGCCATACCGGAGTTGCCGAGGAAGGCGCGCTTGCCGATGCGCACCGCGCCGATCCGCACCCAGCCGCGCCGCAGCTCGTAGGACGCCACCATCGTGTCGTCGGCGAGGAAGGCCCCGTCTTCGATGCGGGTCATCGACGGCAGAAGCAGCACGGTCGACGCCTCGACGTCCTTACCGACCTGGGCGCCGAGGAGCCGGAGCCACACCGGTGTGAACAGGCTCGAGTAGAGCGGGAAGAGGATCGTGCGGGCGGAGTCGAGCAGTCGCTCGATGGTCCAGGCCCGCCAGCCGTTCGCACTCCGCACCGGGAAGGTGCCCTCGCCCAGGCCGAGAGACAGCAGGCGTACCGCGACGATCACGGCGGCGGCGAAGACGACACCGGCGACGAGGACTCCCGGGACGAGCAGGGCGAGCGCGCCGAGGAACGCGGTGCCGAGGTCATCCGCCCCCCGGATCCCCGCGGCCACCACGAGCCCTCCGAGGGCGAAGGCGACGATCGGAAGGAGGGCGAGCAGAACGGATGACGCGGCGTAGGCCCACAGCCACCGGGTCGGCGCGGGGGCGCGCTCTGTCGGCCACCCTGCCGCGACCTCCCCCACCCGGACGGCGGGCGACCCGGCCCACGACTGATCGGCCTTGACCCGCCCGAACACCGCCGACCCGGGTGCGATCTCGGCGCGCTGTCCGATGCGCGTGCCCGGGGCCAGCGTCGACCGCGCGCCGACCGTGGCGTCCGCCCCGATGCGCACCGGTCCGATCCGCACCACGTCGCCGTCGATCCACGTGCCGGTGAGATCCACCTCCGGCTCGATCGCCGCACCGTCACCGATGACGAGCATGCCGGTGATGGGCGGCAGGGTGTGCAGATCGACGCCCCGGCCCACCGTGGCCCCGAGGGCCCTGGCGTAGTAGACCACCCAGGGGGCGCCGGCGAGCCCGACCGCATCCACCTGGTCGGCGATCTGCTCGGCGAGCCACAGCCGAAGATGCACACCACCCCCGCGCGGGTGATCACCCGCCTTCACCCCGGCCAACAGCAGTCGCGCCGCCGCGGCGGCGATCGCCATGCGACCGAACGGCGTGGCGAACAGCAGCAGTCCCGCCACGAGCACCGGCCACGGCGCGGTCGGCAGCACCTCGAATCCCGGTACGAGCTGAAGAAGCGCCGAGGCGGTGAGGAGGTACAGCAGCCACCGGATGCCGCTGAGCACGAACAGCGGCACCGCGAGCAGCGTCTGCGCCCACTGGGTTCGACGCGGGGTCGGCACCGGCCGATGGAAGTCGGTGCGGGCATCCTCGGCCACGGCTCCGACGGCCTTCGCCATCGCACCGAGCCGCGGGACATCGTAGATGTCGGCGACCGAGAACTCCGGCACCCGCGCCCGCAGCCGCGACACCAGCTGCGCGGCGGCGAGCGACCCCCCGCCCAGGTCGAAGAAATCCGCTTCCCGGTCGCCCACCGGCATCCCGAGCACCGCCTGCCACTGCGCGGCCAGCCACACCTCGTCGGGTGAGAGGCCGCTGACATCGAGCTCGACGCCCGGGAGCGGCCACGGCAGGGCGCCACGATCGACCTTGCCGGAGGTGCGCACGGGAAGGTCGTCGACGACGGCGAGGAGTGGCACCAGCGCGGCCGGCAGTCGCTCGGCGAGGAAGGCCCGCGCGGCCGCACGATCGAGGTCCGCGGGAGCGACGAGGTATCCGACGAGGAGGGCGACGCCGGCATCGCTGGTGCGCACCGCCGCGGCGGCCGCGACGACACCGGGGATGTCCTGCAGGGCCGCCTCCACCTCACCGAGCTCGATGCGCCGGCCGCCCACCTTCACCTGGTCGTCGGCGCGACCGACGAACACCAGGCCCTCGGGGTCGTACCGCACGAGGTCACCGGAGCGGTAAGCCCGTTCCCAGCCCAGCTGCGCGAACGGCGCGTATTTCTCGGCGTCTTTCGCGGGATCGAGGTAGCGAGCCAGGCCCACGCCGCCGATGATGAGCTCGCCGATCTCGCCCGGCGCGACCCGTACGCCCTCGGCGTCCACGACCGCGAGCGCCCACCCGTCGAGGGGCAGACCGATCCGCACCGGCCCCCCGTCGCCGAGCGGGGCCGCGCAGGCCACGACGGTGGCCTCGGTCGGGCCGTAGGTGTTCCACACCTCGCGCCCTTCCACCGACAGGCGGGCGGCGAGGTCGGGCGGGCATGCCTCGCCGCCGAAGATCAGCAGCCGCACGCTCTCGAGCGCATCCTGCGGCCACATCGCCGCGAGGGTCGGCACGGTCGAGACCACGGTGATCCCCTGCCGGATGAGCCACGGCGCCAGATCCTCGCCCGACCGCACCAGCGCGCGAGGTGCGGGGACGAGGCACGCGCCGTGCCGCCAGGCGAGCCACATCTCCTCGCACGACGCGTCGAAGGCGACGGACAATCCGGCGAGCACGCGGTCGTCGGGGCCGAGCGGCGCGTCCTGGAGGAACAGCCGCGCCTCGGCGTCGACGAACGCCGCAGCCGACCGGTGCGTGACGGCGACGCCCTTCGGCACACCCGTGGAGCCGGACGTGAAGATGACCCACGCGTCGTCGTCGGGCGTCGGGGGCTCGAGCAGGGCGAGCGCAGCGGTGTCGGTCGGCACCCCGGCGGCCCCGTGATCGGCGGGAACGGCCCGACGAGACGATGCCTGGCGCGCGACGTCATCACCGACGAACACCAGGCCGTCGGTGAGGATCCCGGCGACCCGGGCCTCGCCGAAGACCAGGCGGGCCCGCTCGTCCGGGTCGTCGGCGTCGACCGGCACGTACGCGGCGCCTGCGGCGAGGATCCCGAGGATCGCGAGATACAGGTCCTTGGAACCGGAGGCGATGCGCACTCCGATGCGATCACCTCGCGTCACCCCCGCCTCGTGCAGGCGGAGCGCGAGGCGGCCGGCGGCTCGCACCGTTTCGCGGTAGCTGAGGGCGGTCGACCCGTCATCGATCGCGGAGGCCTCGGGGTGGCGGGCGGCGGTCTCGCGGACGATGTCCCACAGCGTCCGAAAAGGCGGGGCAGCGCCGGCGCGGTCGAGCTCGGACTGGTGGCGATCGTTCCCGGGAAGGGGTCGGACCGGGTCCGGTTCGGGCGCGGGCATGTCTCGGATCGTAGCGAGAGAAGGTAACGCAGTCGGCCGTTCGGGGGCGTGACCCGTTCACCTGCCGTTCACCGGCCCAGCGCACTCTCTTAAGAGTCGATGCTTAGCGTGCCCTCCGGACCCTGCACCGGGCATCCATTCCCCAACCCGAAGGATTCACACAGTGAAGATCTCCCGTATTGCTCAGCTGGGCGCCGTCGCGGCCGTCGCGGCGCTGACGCTCACCGCCTGCGCCGCCAACGAGACCGCCCCCGCCGGCGGCGACTCCTCCGACGCTCCCGCCGAGTCGACTCTCTCGGGTGAGCTCGTCGGCTCGGGTGCCTCCTCGCAGGAGGTCGCGGTCCAGGCCTGGTCCGCCGGCTTCCAGGGCGCAAACCCCGATGTGACCGTCTCGTACGACCCCTCGGGCTCGGGTGCGGGTCGCGACTCGTTCCAGGCCGGCGCCGTCGCCTTCGCCGGCTCCGACCGCGCCTTCACCGCCGACGAGATCGCCGAGGGCCCCTTCGACGGCTGCGTCGAGGGCTCCGGAATCATCGAGCTGCCCTCCTACATCTCGCCCATCGCTGTCATCTTCAACCTCGAGGGCGTCGAAGAGCTGAACATGGATGCCGCGACGATCGCGGGCATCTTCGCGGGAACCATCTCCAACTGGAACGACCCGGCGATCGCCGCGCTGAACGAGGGCGTCGAGCTGCCCGACCAGCAGATCACTCCGGTTCACCGCGCCGACGACTCGGGCACCACCGAGAACTTCACCGACTACCTCTACCAGGCTGCTCCCGACGTGTGGACCTACGAGCCCGACGGCGTGTGGCCGCTCAGCTCGGGTGAGGCCGCGCAGGGCACCTCGGGTGTCGTGGCCGCCGTCGAGGGTGGCGTCGGCACGATCGGCTACGCCGACGCGTCGCGCGCCGAGGGCTTCGGCCAGGTCGCCGTGCAGGTCGGCGAAGAGTTCGTCGCCTTCTCGCCCGAGGCCGCCGCCGCCGTCGTCGACGCCTCGCCGCGTGAAGAGGGCCGCACCGACGGCGACCTCGCGATCGCCCTGGACCGCACCCCCGACGAGGCTGCTTACCCGATCGTTCTGGTCAGCTACATGATCGCGTGCGAGGAGTACGTCGATGCCGCTCAGGCGCCGCTGGTCAAGGGCTTCCTCGAGTACGTCATCAGCCCGGAGGGTCAGGACGCCGCGGCCGAGGCCGCCGGTTCGGCTCCGGTCTCGGACACCCAGCGCGAGAACATGCAGGCTGCGATCGACCTGATCGTCACCGAGTGACACCATGGTGTCCGACCCGCTTCGGCGGGTCGGACACCATTCCTCTCCCCCGGGAGAACATCCGCACCCCACCCGAGAACAGGATGAGATGACCACTCTGGCTCCTCCGGCGGCCGAACCCCGCACGAAGCCGAAGCAGCGCCCCGGCGACCGCTGGTTCTCGGGAACCGCGCTGTTCGCGGGCTCGATGATCCTCGTGACCCTTGCCGCCGTCGCGATCTTCCTCATCGTCCAGTCGATCCCCGGCCTCACCGCCACGAGCGAGAACGCCTCGGTGCTGACCTCGACCTTCTGGTCGTATGTCTGGCCCCTCGCCTTCGGAACCCTCTGGGCCTCCCTCCTCGCGCTCGTGATGGCTGTGCCGCTGTCCGTGGCCGTCGCCCTCTTCATCTCCCACTACGCCCCGCGCCGTCTGGCGCAGACCCTCGGTTACATCGTCGACCTGCTGGCCGCCGTCCCGTCGGTCGTCTTCGGCCTCTGGGGAATCCTCGTCCTCGCGCCCGCCGTCCAGCCGGTCTACACCTGGCTCGTCGACAACGCGGGGTGGTTCCCGCTGTTCGCCGGGCCCGTCTCGGGCACCGGCCGCACGATCTTCACCGCCGCGATGGTGCTGGCGGTCATGGTGACACCGATCATCACCGCCATCTGCCGCGAGATCTTCCTGCAGACCCCGGTCCTCCACGAAGAGGCGGCCCTCGCCCTCGGCGCCACGCGCTGGGAGATGGTGAGGATGGCGGTGTTCCCCTTCGGCCGCTCCGGCATCGTCTCGGCCTCGATGCTCGGCCTCGGCCGCGCCCTCGGCGAGACGATGGCCGTGGCCATGGTGCTCTCGGCCACCGGCGTGGTGACCTTCCGGCTCTTCACCTCCGAGAACCCCAGCACCATCCCCGCGAACATCGCCCTGACCTTCCCCGAGGCGTACGGCGTCAACGTCAACGTCCTCATCGCCACCGGCCTGATCCTCTTCATCGTGACCTTCGCCGTCAACGCGCTCGCTCGCTGGATCGTCAGCCGGCGCAAGGAATTCTCGGGAGCGAACTGACATGGCCCTCACCTCCGCTCCCCCGACCGAGTCCCCCTCGGCTCCCCCGCTCACCGTCGACCAGCGGATCACCACCGGTCGGCTGCCGAAGTGGGCGCCCTGGGGCATCCTGGGCGCCAGCATCCTGCTCAGCCTGATCTTCTTCGGCATCCTCGCCCTCGCCCCCGAGGGAAGCTTCAACATCGCCGGCTTCGCGGTCGTCGCCGCGCTGGTCTACCTGGTCCTCATCACGGTCGTCTCCAGCGTCGTCGAGGGTCGCCGCAAGGCCGTGGACCGGCTCGTGACGGGCGTCGTCACCACCGCCTTCGCCATCGCCATGGTGCCGCTGATCTCGCTCGCCTTCACCGCGATCACCAATGGCATCGCGGGGCTCTCGGCGGAGTTCTTCACCTCCTCGATGCGCAACGTCGTCGGCGAGGGCGGCGGCGCTCTCCACGCCATCGTGGGAACGCTCCTCATCACCGGCGCGGCCGCGATCATCTCCATCCCGATCGGGCTGTTCACCGCGATCTACCTCGTGGAGTACGGCGACGGAAAGCGCCTGGCGCGGGGCATCACCTTCCTCGTCGACGTCATGACCGGCATCCCCTCGATCGTGGCGGGCTTGTTCGCCTACGCGCTCTTCGCGATCTTCTTCGGCCAGGGCATCCGGCTCGGCATCATGGGCGCGATCGCGCTGTCGGTGCTCATGATCCCCGTGGTCGTCCGTTCGTGCGAGGAGATGCTGCGGCTCGTTCCCAATGAGCTGCGTGAAGCGTCGCTCGCGCTCGGCGTCCCGAAGTGGCTGACCATCGCCAAGGTGGTCCTCCCCACCGCGATCGGCGGCATCGTCACCGGCATCATGCTCTCGATCGCCCGCGTCATCGGCGAGACCGCGCCGCTGCTCATCACCGCCGGCTTCACCACGAGCATGAACTACAACCTGTTCGAGGGGCGCATGATGACCCTCCCGGTGTTCACGTACACCCAGTTCATGAACCAGGGCATCCCGGCCGAGGCGTACATCAACCGCGCCTGGGCTGCCGCGCTCGTCCTCATCCTGATCGTCATGGCCCTCAACATCGTCGCGCGCGTGATCGCCAATTTCTACGCGCCCTCCAAGGGCCGCTGACCCCCTTCTCCACCCGAATCAGAGGAATCGTGTCCAAGAGCATCGAAGTCAATGACCTGAACGTCTACTACGGCGACTTCCTCGCCGTCGAAGGCGTCTCCCTCAACATCGAGCCCCGCAGTGTCACCGCGTTCATCGGTCCGTCGGGCTGCGGCAAGTCGACGTTCCTGCGCACCCTGAACCGCATGCACGAGGTCATCCCCGGCGCTCGCGTGGAAGGCGATGTGCTGCTCGACGGAGACAACCTGTACGGCTCGAACGTCGACCCGGTGCTGGTCCGCCGCCAGATCGGTATGGTCTTCCAGCGGCCGAACCCCTTCCCCACGATGTCGATCCGCGACAACGTGCTCGCCGGGGTGAAGCTGAACAACAAGCGGATGTCCAAGTCCGACGCCGACGGCCTCGTGGAGCAGTCGCTGAAGGGCGCCAACCTCTGGAACGAGGTCAAGGACCGCCTCGACCGCCCTGGTTCGAGCCTGTCGGGCGGTCAGCAGCAGCGTCTGTGCATCGCGCGGGCCATCGCCGTGTCACCGCAGGTGCTGCTGATGGACGAGCCCTGCTCGGCCCTCGACCCGATCTCGACCTACGCCATCGAAGAGCTCATCGCCGAGCTGAAGAACGAGTACACCGTCGTCATCGTCACCCACAACATGCAGCAGGCGTCGCGGGTGTCGGACAAGACGGCGTTCTTCAACATCGCCGGCACCGGCAAGCCCGGCAAGCTCATCGAATACGACGACACGACCACGATCTTCACGACGCCCTCGGTGCAGGCCACCGAGGACTACGTCTCCGGTCGCTTCGGATAGACCTCGCAGACCTCCGCCGCGCGGCGTGCCCTGCTGGGGGGCTCGGCCCGTCGCGCGGCGAGAGCACCGTCGCGCGGCGAGAGCCGCGGCGAGAGCACTGTCGCGCGGCGAGAGCACTGCCGTGCGTTCCGCGGTCGTCAGTCGCGCGGCGAGAGCAGGTAGTCGGTCATCGATGCCGTCAGGGCGGCGTCCAGGGCGATCTCGTGGTCGTCCACCGCAACGATCGGTGCCGCGAGCCGCACGCTGGAGACCAGCCATCCAGCGTCGGCGTGTCTCAGTCGGTCGACCGAGATGGTGTCGTACCCCACGTCGAACCCCCGTCCGGCGAGATACGCGAACAGGCTCAGCTGCGTCGTTCCGTGGAGGATTCCCGTTGCCGGCTCGGGGGTGACGAAGCGGTCGCCGAAACGGACGATGACCGATGCGGTCGGCGCCTCCAGCACGATCCCGTCGGATGACACGAAGACGGCGTCATCTGCTCCCCTGCGCCCCGCTTCGCGGATCGCGGCCATGTTCACCGCGTAGGACAGGGTCTTCGCGCCGAGGAGCAGCCACGGGGCGCGGGTGGAGGCGCCGCTGTCGACGCCCCGGTCGAGCGTCACCACTCGGACGCCATCGCGGCGCACCCGCGAGAAGTCGGGGGCGGGCGAGGCGGTGACCCAGGCCGTGGGTCCGGGCCCTTGATCGACGCCTCGGCTCAGGACGAGCTTGATCACATACTCGCCGGCGGGGCATCGCGACGCGATCTCCGCCACCGCCGCGCGCCACTGACCGAGGTGCGGAGCCGGAAGGTCGCACAGCGCCGCAGAATGCGCGAGACGCTCCAGGTGCGCGGTGACCTCCTGCGGGTGCCCGTCGACGACGCCGATGGATTCGAAGACACCGTCGCCGCGCTGCGCGCTCAGCTCTCCGAGGCTCAGGACCGGGCCGGCGGGATCGACGGCCGAGAGGGTGTCGGAGAACTCGCCGCGGTCGTCATCGGATGCGACGGGGTCGATCAACAGGGCGTGGCGCGGGGTCATCCCTCGAGCCTAGGTCAGCACACGGACGTGACGGGAAGAGCTCCCGCGTGGGGTCGGTTAGACTGTTCTCGCCGGGCCGCAGTAACCCCGGGCTCCATCTTCTGCCGCTGCGAGCGGCCATGCGCCGAGAGGCGTTCTGCGGCCCGGCACTCACGTCTCCCGCTCAGGTGAGCGCGTCGCGGCGCCACAGGCCCGCGCAGGCTGAGAGGTCGGCCGCGTAGTCGGTGAGGCGCAGGGCCCGGGTCGTCAGCGCAGCGGCGCGGTCGGGTTCGGTCGATTCGTAGTCGTCCGCCAGGTGGCTCGCACCCGACGCCTGCACCCGGCAGAACGCCGCGGCCCGTTCGAGCGCGACGGCGAAATCTCCCTGGAAGAGCCCGCGCAGCAGGGTGTCCACGAGCTCGACGAGCTCATCCGGTCCCGCAGGTGTCGGAGCCCCGGCGATGACCTCGTCGGCCGAGGCGAGCTCCACGCGCCCCCGCTCGTACAGCAGTGCGGCGGTGCGGGGGTCGTCGTGGATCATGAGCTGCAAGAGGTACAGGCGCCAGAGCGCGCCCGGCAGGCTCTTCGCGGGCGCGTGCGACCACAGCTCGGCGATGTCGTCGATCCCGTGGTGATCGGTGAAGGCCACGAGGCGATCCACGATCTCGGCGGTGGGCTCGGAGCGCACCCGCGTCAGCAGGGCCTGGGCGGTGGAGTGGGCCACCCGCGAGACTTCGGCGGGATCGCGCGAGGCGAACACCCGATCGAACAACTCCGCGGGGCGGCGCACCGGCTTGTGGAATTCCCTCGATCCGTCACTCACCCGCCCCAGGCTACCCCCGTCTTTCGTGGGGCGGCGTGTCTCAGGCGTCGGTGGTGATCGCGACCAGGGGGTCTGACGTGGGCAGGCCCGTCGGCGAACCGCCTGCGGGCTCGACAGACATCGCGATGGTGTCCCCCTGCTCGAAGCTGGCCTCCAGCAGCGCGACGGCCTCCCCGCCGGGAGCCGGTTCGAAGGTCCCCGCAGAGGTCACGTCGTCGCCCCGGAGCACCCAGAGTTCGAAGACCTGATCATCGGTGAGCTGCGGCAGCCCATCGGTGACGACGACCGCCTGCTCCAGTGAAGGCGACCAGCGGGCCGTCACCACACCGCCGTCGGCGGCCTCGGCGGTCACCGACGCGGCGTCCGGCGCGGCCTCGATGGCGGCGAGCGCCACCTGGGCGGGAGTGCGGCTCAGATACTCGTTCACCGACGCGGCGCCGAACCCGAGCGCGACGAGCAGGACGAAGCTCGCCGCGAGGGCGAGCATTCCCCGCGTCCAACGACGGCGGACGACGGCGATCGCCCCTGTGGTGGCGGGATGGGCGTCCTGGTCGTCCGTGCGAGGACCGGCCGGCGGCGCAGCATCCGGGCTCGGAGATGCCGAGGTGTCCTGCACCGCAGCCAAGAGACCGGTGGCCGACGAGATCTCGATCTCGCTCGCGGCTTCGCCGGTGATCCGAGCCAACAGGGCGTCGCGGACAGACGGCGGCGGACTGACGGCAGGGACACCGTCGGCAAGGAGTGCAGCGGACTCGAGGGCGTCCTCGACGTGGTGAGCCCACTCAGGATGCGCGATCCGGGCCTGTTCGAACGCCTGGGCGTCTTCCGGCGACAGCGCGGCGAGCGCGTAGCCGGCCGCAAGCTCGGCGAATTCCTGTTCGTTCACGTTGTCACCCCCATCTCCACACGCAGTCGCGAGAGACCGTCCCGCATCCTGGTCTTGATCGTTCCGAGCGGCGCTCCCACGAGCGCCGCGATTTCGCTCTGACTGTAACCACCGAAGTACGCAAGAGTCAGTGCCTCCCGCTGCGCCTCCGGCAGTGTTCCGAGCGCTCGATTGACTTTTTCTGCTTCCAGGCGCAGCTCCACGTGCTCGGAGACCGTGTCGTGGGCGACCCCGAGATCGCGATAGCCCACGCGGATGTCGCGATCGGAACTCGACTGCGACGACCGGACCCGGTCGACCGCGCGGCGATGTGCGATCGTGAGCACCCACGTTCTGCCCTGACCCTTGTTCGGGGCGAAGCGGGAAGCGGATTGCCAGACTTCCAGGAAGACCTCCTGGAGCACTTCTTCGCTCTGGGAGCGGTCGACGAGCACGCGCAGGATCAGACCGAACACCCGCGGCGAGAGCATGTCGTAGAGCCGCGTGAAGGCGTCGGCGTCGCCCTGAGCGACCTGCTGGAGGAGATCTCCGACGTGGTCGGCGTGCGGTTCGTCCTCGCGCACGTCGGCTCCGTCGATCACCACATCCAACAGCATGCCGTACTCCCCTCGGAATCCCGATTCCGGCGCTCGGTCGACACCTGTTCGTTGCGAAGCATCCAGCGGTTTGCCAGAACACGACGTCCCGCGCATCCCATCCGATCCGGGAGGGGTTCCGAAGGACCCGATGTACCCGCTGAACCCAGTGGGGTCCCTGCACCGGGGACGCGGCCTGTGCCGCTTCGACTATCAGGAGGAACGCAATGTCACGCAAGACTCGTCTCACCGCCGGTCTTTCCCTCGCCTTCGCTGCGACGCTCGCGCTGAGCGCCTGTTCGTCCGGCGCCGGCACCGCGGAAGACACCATGGAGCCCTCGATGGAGCCGTCGACCGAGGCCTCGTCCCCCGCCATGGAAGAGGACATGGCGATGGACCCGGCCGCCAACCTCGTCGGCCCCGGTTGCGAGGCCTACGCCGAGCAGGTGCCCGACGGCGCCGGTTCGATCGAGGGCATGTCGACCGAGCCCGTCGCGGTGGCCGCATCGAACAACCCGCTGCTGAGCACCCTCGTGCAGGCTGTCAGCGGTCAGCTCAACCCCGAGGTCGACCTCGTCGACACGCTGAACGGTGACGAGTTCACCGTGTTCGCTCCGGTCAACGACGCGTTCGCCGCGCTCGACCCGGCGACGCTGGAGTCCCTCCAGACCGACACCGCCGGTCTGACCTCGATCCTCACGTACCACGTGGTCCCCGGCCAGCTGTCGCCCGACGAGGTCGTCGGCACCCAGACCACGGTCCAGGGCGCCGACCTCGAGGTGACCGGCTCGGGCGACGAGCTCATGGTCAACCAGGCCAGCGTGATCTGCGGTGGCGTCGTCACCGCCAACGCCACGGTCTACCTGATCGACTCGGTCCTGACGCCGCCGGCTCAGTGATCTGATACTCCCGGCCGTATCTGGGGTACGGCCGGGTGAATGGGGCGGGGCGACCGCCGGTGCCTGGCGAGGTAGGCACCGGCGGTCGCGTCGTTTCCCTGTGAGCGGTCGACCAGCCCGACACCGTTAGGCTGGAACCGCGGGCCTCTAGCTCAGTCGGTAGAGCATCGGACTTTTAATCCGCGGGTCGTGGGTTCGAGCCCCACGGGGCCCACCGCAACCACGCCCCCTGCATGCCCGAGGCGATCCGTCAAGGGCCCGGGAGGGGACCTTTTCCCCCCGTACCGTTTCAGGTATGTCACCGGCTGAACCCCCCTTGCTCTCGGGGCGTTATCGCGTCGGCGAATGCATCGGCGAAGGCGGAATGGCACGGGTCTACCGTGCGGAGGACGTCGCTCTCGGGCGCACGGTCGCCATCAAGCGGATGCGGGGATCGATCGACGACGACCAGCCGCGCGTCCGGTCGGAGATGCGGCTTCTCGCCGGGCTGAGCCATCCTTCGCTCGTCACCCTTCTGGACGCGCATCTCGGTGACGAGACCCCCGGGGGCGACGGCGATTTCCTCGTGATGGAGTACGTCGAGGGACCGACCCTGGCGCAGTGTCTGAGCGGCGGCCCGCTGCCCCCTGCCACGGCCGCGGCGCTCACGATGGATCTCGCCGATGCACTGCACACGGTGCACGACGCGGGAATCGTCCACCGCGACATCAAGCCGTCGAACATCCTGCTCTCGCCCTCGCCGCTGCCGATGCGCCAGTTCCGCGCCAAGCTCGCCGACTTCGGCATCGCCTATCTGCACGACGGCGCGCGGATCACCTCGCCCGGCCTCGTTCTGGGCACCGCCGCCTACCTCGCTCCCGAGCAGGTCAGGGGCGACGCGCCCACCCCGGCGGTGGATGTGTTCTCGCTGGGCCTGGTGATCATCGAGGCGCTCACGGGCCTCCGCGCCTACCGACGCGGCACGGGCGCCGAAGCTCTCGTGGCGCGGTTGGCTTCTGCGCCGGCCATCCCGCCCGACCTCGACGACGGTTGGCGCGAGCTCCTGGTCGCGATGACCTCGCTCGACCCGCGCGATCGTCCCACCGCCCTCGATGTCGCCGTCGCCGCGTCCGCCCTCACCAGCACCGGTGTGATGATCGCCATGCCGCCGGCCTCGCCGGCGCCCGCACCCGCACCGTCGGGCAGCGTCGCCCTCGAGCCCACGATGTCGGGCCGGGATCTCGACACTTCCGAACTTCCCGCCACGATGCCGACCGCGCTCCCCGTCGCCGCGATCGCAGACGAGACGCCGATCCCGGTGCAGTACACCTCGAGTCGCCGCACGACGCGTACCGAGCGCACGCGACGGTCCCGCCGCGTCACGGCCCTCTGGGGCACAGCGGCCGTGGCCGCGCTTCTGATCGTCGGGGTCGTCAGCGCGCTCTCCGGCGCGTTCGGCACCGCCGGCTCGCTGACCCCCGTGGTGTCCGAACCGACGCCCGCGCAGATCCTGCCGGAGCCCGACCCCACCGAGGAGATCGCAGAGGATGCGGGCACCGCACCGGCACCGGTCCTGGACTCGGTGCCGGCGTCGGACACCGAGCTTCGAACCGATGACGCACAGGTCACGGATCCGCAGACACCGCCCGCCCCCGTGGTGAGCCCGAGTCCGACCGAGGCGACCACGACGCCGCGTCCGAGCTCGACGCCCCCTGCACCTCGCGGCGACACCGACGAGGACGGCGAAGTCGACCCGTCTCCGACGCCCTCGCCACCCAGCCCCGACCCGCCCCAGACGGCGCCGGAGGAGAACGGGACGCCAGGACCCGGCGCGGGAAACGGTCGCGGCAGCGGCATCCCGGGTTGGCTCCGCCCTCCCCCGTTCGACCGCGAGTCGGGCTCGCGCAGCTGACTCAGCTCTGCGCAGGAACGAGCTCCGCCCCCGCGCGTGCGATCTCGTCGAGCGCTCGGGCACTGGACTCGGGGTGGACGCCCGCGATGAGGTCGGTCAGCACCCGCACCCGCCGTCCGGCGGCGAGTGCGTCCAGGGCCGAGGCCCGGACGCAGTAGTCCGTGGCGATCCCCGCGACGTCGATGTCGATGATGCCGTGGGAGTCGAGCAGCTGGGCGGCCGTGGCGCCGTCATCCGCATGCCCTTCGAACAGCGAATAGGCGGGCCGACCCTGCCCCTTCTTCAGATGATGGGTGACCGACGACGCATCGAACAGCTCGTCGTACTCCGCACCGTACGTGCCGCCGACGCAGTGCGGCGGCCATGTGTCGACGAAATCCGGGGTGTCGGAGAAGTGACCGCCGTTGTCGTTGTCGGAGTCGTGCCAGTCGCGGGAGGCCACGATCAGGGCGTAGTCACCAGCATGCTTCGCGAGGAACTCCGTCACCCGGGCCGCGACCTCGTCTCCCCCGGCCACGCCTAGGGCACCGCGCTCGGTGAAGTCGTTCTGCAGATCGACGATGAACAGCGCCCGGGTCATGCGTCGAGCCTACGTCGACGCGTGCTCCTCCGGGTGAGAAGGCACCCGGGAGTCATCCGGCCGCGAAAAGGAGGATCCAGGAGATCACGAGGGCGACCAGCCCCAGACCGGTGAGGCCCACCCCGAACCAGGCGACGAAGCGCACCACCGGTGATCCCCGGGTCAGCCGCATCCGTCCGGAGGAGTCGCGCCGGGCGAACACCGAGGCGGAATCCTGACCGTCGAGCACCCGGAGCTGCTCGGGCGTCAGGTGCGCCTCGCCGACCTCACCGTCCGATCCGAACCAGCGGGCGATCCGACCGCCGTCCTCGTCGTCGTCGATCATGACGGTGACCGGCTCCCACGTTCCGTCGGCAAGAGCGAGGATCACACCGACCAGCAGCACCACCCCGCCGAGGCCCAGCCCCACCCAGCTGAAGATCTCCAGCACCGCGTTCAGCGCGGTGTCGGCAGAGGTGGTCACTCCGTGAGTTTATTCCGCGTGCTGACCCTCGCGGACACGGGAAGTCCGACCGAAACGTGGAGCCACCTAAGGGAATCGAACCCTTGACCTATTCATTACGAGTGAATCGCTCTGCCGACTGAGCTAAGGTGGCGCGCGTCGCTCGCGCGATGCACGATCACCGATCTTACAGCCTCGCCCGGCGCGGAGCGAACCGTGCCGGGCGCGACCCCGGGGCTACTCGCAGCGCAACCCGTCCTCGGGAACCACACCGTCGACGAGATACGCCTCCACGGCGGAGTCGACGCACGCGTTGCCCTTGTTGTACCCGGTGTGGCCTTCCCCGACGCGGGTCACGAGAACCCCGGACGCCAGCTGATCGGCCAGCGCCACCGACCATTCGTACGGGGTCGCCGGATCATTGGTCGTGCCGACCACCACGATGGGCGCGGCGCCCTCGGCGGTGATCGCCTCACGCACACCCGTCGGCGGGTAGGGCCACGCGTCGCACGGGTCGGGTCCTGCCCAATAGGGCGCGATCGTCGGGGCCTCCGCCTCGAGCTGGGCCTCGGCGGCCTCCTCGTCCGCCTCGAAGGTGGGATCGTCGGGATAGTCCATGCAGTTGTACGCCCGGAAGGCCTCGGTGGAATTGTCGAGGTACTGGCCCTCCTGGCGGTTGTAGTAGAAGTCCGCCAGCACGAACGCGAACTCCGGGTCTCCCTGCAGCGCGTCGCTGAGCGCGGTGGTGAGGAACGTCCAGTTGTCGCGGGAATACAGCGCCGCCACGATCGAGGTGGTCAGCGCGTCGGCGTTGAGCTCACGCCCGTCGGATGCGATGAGCGGGGCCGCGTCGGCGCTGGCGAGGAGCGCCCCCAGATCGGCCATCGCCTCATCCACCGAACCTCGGAACGGACAGTCATCGCCTGCCAGACAGTCGCTCATGTACGCGCGCAACGCCGACTCGAAGCCGATCGCCTGCGTCGTGCTGACATCGAAGCCCGACGCCGCCGGGTCGATCGCCCCGTCGAGCACGAGGCGGCCCACCCGCTCCGGGTAGAGCTTCGCGTAGGTGGCGCCGAGGAAGGTGCCGTACGAATAGCCGAGATAGTTCAGCTGCTCATCTCCGAGGACGGCGCGCAGGAGGTCCATGTCGCGAGCTGCGTTCTCTGTGGTGATGTGCGGGAGGATGCCGCCGCTGTTGGCGTCGCACGCCTCAGCGAACCCCGCGTGGCGGTCGAGCCACTCCTGGGTCCACTCGTCGCTGCCGCGCGGCGCGGAGACGTCGGGGTAGAGGTAGTCATCCATCTGCGCGGCGTCGTAGCACCGCACCGCGGTGGACTCCCCCACCCCGCGCGGGTCGAATCCGATCACGTCGAAGCTCTGCTGCAGCTGCTGACCGACGGCGAAGCCCAGGGAGTCGCGGATGAGGGAGACCCCGCTCGCACCCGGCCCGCCGGGGTTGGTCAGCAGGGAGCCGATCGCCTCGCCGCCGGTCGCCCGGTGGCGGACGACGGAGAGCTGGATGTCGCCTGCCGACGGGTCGCTCCAATCCAGCGGTGCCCGCACCATGGTGCAGTCGAAGCCGTCGCCGCAGTCGCTCCATGTCAGCGTCTGCTCGTAGAACGGCAGCAGCTCCTGGTCGACCCCGTCCGTGTCGGGGGCGGGGCTCGCCGTGGATGCCGGCCGGGTCTCGGGGATCAGCGAGTACACGCATCCCGACAGCACCAACGTCATCGCGACGACGGTGGCGAGTGCTGCCGCGACGCGGCGGCGGAGGCGAGGGGGTGCGACGGTCACGGGGTCCTTCCGGTGGCAACGGTGATCAGCATGCTCTCGATGGCCAGCGTCGGGGCGACGTTCTGCTCGAGATTTCGGCGGGTCTCGGAGATCTGATCGAGCACGACGAGCGTGCGCGAGGGCTGCCACTGATCGGCGAGAGCATGGATGTCATCAGCGAATTCGCGATTGATCATGTCGTCCTCCCGGCCGAACTGCCGCATGAGGACATCGCGGAACAGCGACTGCAGGTCGGTGAGGACGCGATCGATCCCGTCTCGCAGACTCCGGGTGGCGCGGCGCTTCTGGTCGTCCTCCAGCGCGGACAACTGGCCGCGGACCGCAGGTGGCACGGGAGCCCCCTCGGCGATGCCGAGGGTACGCCGCAACTGCAGACGCTCGGCCTCGTCGCGCTCGGCGCTGAGCGCCTTGGCGTCGTCGGTGGCCGCCGCGACGATCCGCGCGGCCACATCGACCGCGCCCCCCACACCGCGGACGGAGAGAACGCCGGCGAGGGTCTCGGCGCGCCGCCGGCGCGCCGCGTCGTCGCTCGCCAAGCGCTGGGCCATGCCGATGTGCCGCTGCGCGTGCCGCGCCGACTGTTCGGCGATCTCCGGTGTCGCCCCGGTGCGGGCCGCGATGAGAGCGGCGACGTCGGCGACGTCGGGCTCGCGCAGCCGCACGGTGCGGACCCGCGACCGGATCGTGGGAAGCAGGTCGGCGTCGCTCGGCGCACACAGCACCCACACCGTCCGCTCGGGCGGCTCCTCCAGTGCCTTCAGCAGCACATTGGAGGTGCGCTCCGCCATCCGATCGGCGTCCTCGACGACGATGACCCGGTGCCGCCCGATCGAAGGCGCGAAGTAGGCCCGCTCGACCAGCCGCCGGGCCTCGTCGATGCGGATGATGACCTGTTCGGTGCGCAGCGCCGTCAGGTCGGGATGGGTGCCTGCGAGCACCTGGGCCACGGCGGCGTCGTCGCCGGGCTCGGCGATCAGAGCGGCGGCGAACGCGTACGCGAGGGTCGATCGGCCCGATCCGGGCGGCCCGACGAGGAGCCACGCGTGCGTCATCGCCCCGGGGTCGGCGGCGGCGGCCTGAAGGGCGGCCACGGCGTCGGGCTGCCCCCACACGCCGCGCCACGGGTCGGTCGCCGTGCCGATCGTGGTCGCGGTGGCCTCCATGGGCTTAAGCCTAATCTTCCCGCCCGACACCCCGGCTGGGGGGTTGCTCACGATGTGCGGGCGTCCAGCAGTGCGGCCACGCGCGTGCGGACGGCGGCCGCGATCTCGTCGGCCGGCGCGGTGGCGTCGAGCACGAGGAAGCGCTCCGGCTCCGCGGCGGCGAGCGAGAGGAACTCGCTGCGCACTCTCGCGTGGAAATCATCCTGCTCGGCTTCGAGCCGGTCGAACGGCTTGTCGTCGGCATCGCGACGCGCGCGCGCCGACGCGGGGTCGAGGTCGAGCAGCACCGTGAGGTGGGGCAGCAGGCCCTCGGTGGCCCAGAGGGACAGATCACGCACTTCGCCCGGACCGAGCACCCGGCCGGCACCCTGGTAGGCGACCGAGGAGTCGAGGTAACGGTCCTGGATCACGACATCGCCGCGGGCGAGCGCCGGACGCACCACCGTCGCGACATGATGGGCCCGGTCGGCGGCGTAGAGCAGCGCCTCGGCACGCGGTGAGACGTCACCGCGGTGGTGGAGCACGATGTCGCGGATGAGCACCCCCACCTCGGTCCCGCCCGGTTCGCGGGTGCGGACCACGCGCCGGCCCTGCCCTGTCAGCCACTTCTCGAGCAGCGCCGCCTGTGTGGTCTTCCCGGCGCCGTCGCCGCCCTCCAGGGTGACGAACAGTCCGGATGCCGCGAGCTCGCCCTCCGACGCCACGGCGGCGCCGGAGCTCACTTCTTCTTCGCCGCGGGCTTGCGGGTGGTGGTGGTGCGTCGAGTGGTGCGTTTGGGCGCCGGGCCCTTCGCGCGCTTGTCGGCGATCAGCTGCACGGCGCGTTCGTAGGTGACATCCATCGCGTTCTCACCCCGGGGGATGGTCGCGTTCGTCTCGCCGTCGGTGACGTACGGGCCGAAACGGCCGTCGCGCAGCTTGATGGGCTTGCCGCTCACGGGATCGTTGTCGAACTCCTTCAGCGCGCTCGACGCCTTCCGCGCGCCGTACTTGGGCTGCGCGTACAGCGCGAGGGCCTGTTCGAGCGTCACGTCGAAGATCTGCTGCTCCGATTCCAGCGAACGGGAGTCCGACCCCTTCTTCAGGTACGGGCCGAACCGGCCGTTCTGCGCCGTGATCGGCTCGCCCGACTCGGGATCCTCTCCGACCACGCGGGGAAGATCGAGCAGTCGCAGTGCGGTCTCGAGGTCGATCGTGTCGGGAGTCATCGACGCGAAGAGGGACGCGGTGCGGGGCTTGGGCGCCGCCTTGGCGGCATCCTTCTTACCCTTCTTCGGAGCTTCCTCGATCACCTCGCCGGTGGCCTCGTCGACCTCGGCGGGCTCTTCGGGGTCGGTCTCTTCGATGTAGGGACCGAAGCGGCCGTCCTTGACCACGACCAGCTTGCCGTTGGCCGGGTTGGTGCCGAGGACGCGGTTGCCCGCGACCGGGGCGTCGCGCAGCTCCTGCACCTTCTCGGGGGTGAGCTCGTCGGGAGCGAGGTCGTCGGGGATGTTCACCCGGCGCGGCTCGGCCTCGGGCTGCTCGGGATCGGTGATCTCGAGGTAGGGCCCGAACTTGCCGAAACGCAGGGTGGCGGTGTCGGTGATGCGGGTCGAGTTCAGCTCGCGGGCGTCGATCTCGCCGAGGTTCTCGACGATGTTGCGCAGGCCCGGGTGCTCCTCGTTGCCGAAATAGAAGGCGCGGAGCCAATCGGTGCGGCGCTGCTCGCCACGAGCGATGCGGTCGAGGTCGTCCTCGAGGGCGGCGGTGAAGTCGTAGTCGACCAGGTCGGCGAAGTGCTGTTCGAGCAGTCGCACGACACTGAAGGCGAGCCAGCTGGGCACGAGGGCCTGTCCGCGCTTGCGGACGTAGCCGCGATCGAGGATCACGTCGATGATGCTCGCGAACGTCGAGGGACGCCCGATCCCCTTCTCCTCCAACGCCTTGACCAGGCTCGCCTCGGTGTAGCGCGGTTTCGGCGACGTCACGTGACCCTTGGCTTCGATGTCGCGCAGGCGAACCTGGTCGCCCACGCTCAGCACGGGCAGGGACTGATCGTCGCTGCGGTGGGAATCCCCCCGCTTCTCGTCGGTGCCCTCTTCGTAAGCCTCGAGGAAGCCCTTGAAGGTGTAGACGGTGCCCGATGCGGTGAACTCGGCGCGCTGGACGACGCCGTCGACCGAGACGTCCGCGGTGATGGTCACCGTCGTCGTCTCGTATTTGGCGTCGGACATCTGGCTGGCGACGGTGCGCTTCCAGATGAGGTCGTACATCCGCAGCTCATCGCGATCGAGCTGATCCTTCACGGAGGACGGCGTCCGGAAATCCTCACCCGAGGGGCGGATCGCCTCGTGGGCCTCCTGGGCGTTCTTGCTGTTGTTGCGGTACGTCCGGGGATTGGCCGGCACGGCCTTGTCGCCGTACAGGCTCACCGCCTGCGCACGAGCCGCCGTGACCGCCTGGGCCGACAGCGCCGTCGAGTCGGTGCGCATATAGGTGATGTAGCCCTTTTCGTACAGACGCTGCGCCACGCCCATGGCGTGCTTCGCGCTCATCGAGAGCTTCCGCCCCGCCTCCTGCTGAAGCGTCGAGGTGGTGAAGGGGGGCTTGGGACTGCGGGTGCCGGGCTTGGATTCCAGACCCGAGACGGATGCTTCGCCGGCCGCCTCCAGCGCGGCGGCCAGGGCACGCGCCCGAACCTCATCGAGGACGACGACCGCCTTCTTCAGCTGACCGGCGTCGTCGAAGTCGGTGCCACGGGCGAGGGCGGCGCCGTCCAGGCGCGCGAGACGCGCCGTGAACGGCTGGGCGCCGTCGGCGAGCGATCCCTTGACCGCTCCCGTCTCGACGTCCCAATAGCTGGCCGTGACGAAGGCCATCCGCTCGCGCTCGCGGTCGACCACCATCCGAGTCGCCGCGGACTGCACACGACCGGCGCTCAACGCCGCGCCTTCCCGACCGCTGCCGACCTTGCGCCACAGAACCGGCGAGACATCCCAGCCGTAGAGCCGGTCGAGGACGCGTCGGGTCTCCTGGGCGTCGACGAGAGCGTGATCGAGTTCACGGGTGTTGTCGACCGCGGCGCGGATGGCGTCCTTCGTGATCTCGTGGAAGACCATGCGCTTGACGGGCACCTTGGGCTTGAGCACCTCGAGCAGATGCCACGCGATCGCCTCGCCCTCACGGTCCTCATCGGTGGCGAGGAGGACTTCGTCGGCCCCCTTCAACGCACGCTTGAGTTCAGCGACGGTTTTGGTCTTGCGGTCGTTGACGACGTAGAGGGGATCGAAGTCGTTGTCGATGTCGATCGAGTACTTGCCGTACGCGGCCTTCTTGTCGGCCGGGATGTCCTTCTTGTTCGCCAGGTCGCGAATGTGCCCGACCGAGCTGAGCACCTCGTATCCGTCGCCGAGGTACCCCTGAATGGAGCGCATCTTCGTCGGGGACTCGACGATGACGAGCTTCTTGCCTGTGGATGCCACGGGGGTCCTTTCTTCGTTGCACACCATACACACCGCACAGGGGGGTGATCGCTGAGAGCGGGAGCGGCGTTCCCCCGGGGCGTCACGGGAAAGCGGGCGGCCCGGCGCGGGCCGACGCCGAGACCGGGAGGCCGAGGACGCGGCCTTCGACCGTCACGGTCGCGATGAGGTCGTCGAGCTCGCAGCGGACGAGCTCGGCCCCGATGGTGGCCGCCAGTTGCTCGGCTCGCTCGCAGGGCACCCCCGACAGCACGCCCGACGCGGCGTCGGCGGCGGCGAGTGCGGCCGCATCGGCGGCGCCCGCCACGCGTTGGGCCTGGACGGCGGCGCCGCCCACGGCGAGCAGACCCACCGCGAGTGCGGCGGTCACGCCGACGACGCCGACGGCGATCGACGTGCCGGCCACCGGATCACCATCCCCCGGACAGCCCGCAGCTGCGCGCCGTCAGGGTCATCGGCAGGACGGGGTGCGCCGGCGCGACGGCCGATACGCACACGAGATCTCCTTCGTGCGACACGGTGCCCCGAGCACCCGCCACGGCAGCCCTGATCGCGCCGTGGACGCGATCACCGTCTTCGCCGCGCGCGGCGAGGCGCGCCGCGTCTGCGGCGGCGTCCTGAAGCCGCACCTGCTGGGCAGAAACCGTCAACGCGGCGACCGAAAGCAGGACCACGACGATGACGGCGGGCAGCGCCACCGCGAACTCGGCGACGACCGACCCCCGGTCGCCGCCGAGCTCACGGCCCCTCACGCCACCGTCAGGGCGCGGCGGACCAGTTCGGTCAGGATGCCCCGCACCTCGTCGCTGCGCATGATCAGGACGAGGAGGCCGGCGAAAGCGACGGCGGCCATCGTCGCGATGGCGTATTCGGCTGTCGCCGCGCCGGTGTCGTCGGTGAACAGGGTCGCGGCGCGGCGGCGGGTCAGTCGGATCGAGCGTGTGGTGCTGTCGTGCGGGTGGGTCATGGTGGTCACTTCTCTCTGCGATGGGGTGGACGGTGGGCACGTTCGTTGATGTGTCACAGGCTGAGCGCCGACGAGGACAGGACGCTGAGGAACATGGGTCCGACCCCGAGGAGCAGGAACGCCGGAAGCGTGCAGACGCCGAGCGGCAGGAGAAGCCTCGTCGCGAGCTTCGCGGCACGGAGCCTGCCGTCGACGCGGGCCTGATGACGCGCGAGCGCGGCAGCGGCGCGCAGCAATTCGACAGCGGGCACCCCAGCCCTCCGTGACAGATCGAGCAGGCCGACGGTCGCCGGCGCGGGAGGGGTCCCCCATGCCGCGGCGACGAGGGTCCTCGCCCGTTCGATCGAGACGCCGCCGCTGAGGGCGATCGCCAGAAGCTCTCCGTCGAGGCCCGCGATTCCACCGGGCGGACGGGCCCTGCGGGCGAGGGATGCCGTCCAGCGCCGCGCGATGAGGATGAGGGCGCCGCCGATGACGAGGCAGGCGATACCCAGGGGGTGCGTCGTGAGGATCCCGACCGTATCGAAGCCGAGCAGAAGCCCCAGCGCGACCCCGAGAAGGGGCAGCCACCCGATCAGTCGGGCGGTTCCGGTGGGCTCGGCCAGGGCCACCCGGATCTCATCCGCTGCCTCCTGCGCGTCGCGGAGGGCGACGGCCAGACCGCGCAGGCTCGGCGCGAGAGGCGCACCGACGACGGTGGCAACCTCCCATGCCGCCCCGACCTCCCGCCAGGGACTCGCTTCCGGCCCCGTTCCACTGATCGCCGACGCGAGGGCGGCACCATCTCGTCTCCGGTCGCGAATCGTCCGCGCCGCGGCATCCCCCGTCTCGGCGAGGTGCTCCCACGCCCGGTCGGGCGTCACCCCCGCCTGTAACAGCACCGCCAGTTTCAGGACGGTGTCGGCGGCAGGGGTCGCGGGCGGAGCAGGTGAGCTCCGACCGGGGAGACGGGCGAGCAGCGCGCTCATCGGCCGGCCACCTCCGCCAGCTCCACGGGCGCGATCTCGAGCCGACCGACCGACGACAGCTGCGGACGCCCGGCGCCGGCGAGGCGGCGCCCGCTCCCGCTCCTCTCGACATGCAGTACCACGTCGATCGCGCTGGTCACCTGGCGGGCGAGCGCGTGGTCCCCGAGTCCTGCCAGCGCGCCGAGTGCTTCGAGGCGCGTGGCGACGTCGCCGAGCCCGTTCGCGTGCACGGTTCCCGCACCTCCGTCATGACCGGTGTTCAGCGCCGAGAGGAGCTCACGCACCTCTGCGCCGCGGCACTCCCCCACCACCAGCCGGTCGGGACGCATCCGCAGCGCTTCGCGCACGAGCCGAGCCAGGGCGATCTCGCCCGCCCCCTCGAGGTTGGCCTGGCGCGCCTCGAGCCGAGCATGGTGCGGATGCGAGAGGCGCAGCTCCGCGACATCCTCGATCGTGACGATCCTCTCCTCTGCGGGGGCGGCGGACAGCAGGGCGGCCAGAAGCGTGGTCTTCCCGGCGCCGGCGGCGCCGCTGACGAGCAGGTTCGCCCGCCGGGCGACCAATCGCTCGAGCGCGCGCTGGGCGGGCGGGTCGAACATGCCCGTCGCGGCGAGATCGTCCAGAGTGGGGGTACCCAGCCGCGGGATGCGCAGGGAGATGAGGGTGCCCTCCGGCGAGATCGGCGGAAGCACCGCGTGGACGCGGATCCCGCCCTCCAGACGCACATCGACGCACGGCGTCGCGTCGTCGATGTGGCGACCGCCCGCACCGATGAGGTTCACAGCGAGATCGCGGACCTCCTCCTCGCCGGCACACCACCCGTCCGCGCGCCGGGGCCCCGCACCACGGTCGACGAACAGACCCTGTGCGCCGTTGACGAAGACGTCCGACACATCCGGGTCGTCGATGAACGGCGAGAAGGCGTCGAGAACCGCCGGCCGCCGAACCCCGGTCGGTGCGGGTTCGCCCGCGCCGCCGCCCCCTCCCGCGACGCGGGGACGGGCGACGAACGGGATCGACATGCCCTCGACCGTAGGGACGGGACAGACTGCGCACAGCGCCGGAGGCGGGACCGGTGGACAGTCGAGTAGCCGGCGAAGATGTGCAGGAGACGACGGGCGACCGCCCCCGTGTGACCCCCCGCCCCCCGCGACTCGTCGCAGAGCGCGGCCCGGGTCGCGAGAAGGCCGCAGTATTCGACGGGTCGCGACGCGCCTCAGCGGCTCACCGACCCCAGAAGACGACAGACAGAAGGAGGCGGTATCCCATTGGGGGGAATGGGATACCGCCTCCTGCGACGCCCTGGCTCGGGGGGATGGGCGGGCGTCGCGAATGCCAGAATCGAAGTTCGGCCGGTGATGATCATACGCAGTCGTCACAGGCCGGCAAAACGGCGCCGGCGATCTCTCATCGGAATATCACATTCGTCTCATCCACCCACTAACGGAGGTAGTGAGGCGTTGCGGGGCGTCGGTACTCTCACGAGTGTTGTGGCCGGAAACGGCACCCGTTCGCCCGCGAAGGAGCGCGCACCGATGAGCATGACCAGCAGTCAGATCGATCACCTGTTGAACGAGAACCGACGGTTCGCGCCGTCGCCGGGTTTCGCCGACGACGCCGTTGCGAACGCCGATCTCTATGCCCGCGCGGATGAGGATCGCGAGGGGTTCTGGGCCGACCAGGCCCGCGAGCTGCTGCACTGGCACACGCCCTTCACGCAGGTGCTGAACTGGTCGAACCCGCCGTTCGCCGAGTGGTTCGCCGACGGCGAGCTCAACGTCGCCTACAACTGCCTCGACCGGCACGTCGAAGCCGGCAACGGCGACCGCGTCGCCCTGCTGTGGGAGGGCGAACCGGGTGATGAGCGGCGTGTGACGTACGCCGAGCTGACCGATGAGGTCAAGCGCCTCGCCAATGTGCTCGAGGGCCTCGGCGTCGGCGTCAACGACCGTGTGGCCATCTACATGCCGATGATCCCCGAGGCGATCGCCGCGATGCTCGCCGTCGCTCGTATCGGCGCTGTGCACTCCGTGGTCTTCGGCGGTTTCTCGGCTGACAGCCTCCGGGCGCGCATCGACGACGCCGGCGCGAAGCTCGTCATCACCGCCGACGGCGGCTACCGCAAGGGGAAGGTGTCACCCCTCAAGCCCGCCGTCGACATGGCGCTGGCCGACCGCAACGGCTCAGGCCCGCAGGAGACGGTCGAGAACGTCCTCGTCGTCCGCCGCGGCGGCAACGACGTCGACTGGGTGGAGGGCCGCGACCTGTGGTGGCACGACGTCGTCCCGGCGGCATCGGCCGAGCACGAGGCATCCGCCTTCCCCGCCGAGAATCCCCTCTTCATCCTGTACACCTCCGGCACCACGGGGAAGCCGAAGGGGATCCTCCACACCTCCGGCGGCTATCTGACCCAGGCCGCGTTCACGAACCGGGTCGTCCACGACATCCACCCCGAGACCGACGTGTACTGGTGCACCGCCGATATCGGCTGGATCACCGGTCACTCGTACGTCACCTACGGTCCCCTCGCGAACGGCGCCACGCAGGTCCTGTACGAGGGCACGCCCGACACCCCGCACCCCGGGCGCTGGTGGGAGGTCGTGGAGAAGTACGGCGTCACGATCCTCTACACCGCTCCCACCGCCATCCGCTCGTTCATGAAGATCGGGCGCGCGGTTCCGCAGAAGTTCGACCTGTCGTCCCTGCGCCTCCTCGGTTCCGTCGGAGAGCCGATCAACCCCGAGGCGTGGGTCTGGTACCGCGAGATCATCGGCCACGGCGAGACGCCCATCGTCGACACGTGGTGGCAGACCGAGACGGGCGCGATGATGATCTCCGCCCTTCCGGGTGTGACCGAGACCAAGCCGGGGTCTGCCCAGGTTCCCCTCCCCGGCATCTCGGTCGACGTCGTCGACGACGACGGCACCCACGTCGGCAACGGCAACGGCGGCCTGCTGGTGATCACCGAGCCCTGGCCGTCGATGCTCCGCGGCATCTGGGGCGACCCGGAACGGTTCAAGGAGACCTACTGGGACAAGTTCCGCGACAAGGGGTTCTACTTCGCGGGCGACGGCGCGCGCCTGGACGACGACGGAGACGTGTGGCTGCTCGGCCGCGTCGACGATGTGATGAACGTCTCGGGCCACCGCCTGTCGACCACCGAGATCGAGTCGGCGCTCGTCGCGCACGAGGCCACCGCGGAGGCGGCGGTCGTCGGCGCGTCCGACGAGACGACGGGCCAGGCCGTCGTGGCCTTCGTCATCATCAAGCAGAGCTACCTCGACAAGCACTCCCCTGAGGGACTTGCGCAGGCGCTGCGGGCGTGGGTGAGCGAGCAGATCGGGCCGATCGCCCGGCCGCGCGACGTCTACATCGTCGGTGAGCTGCCGAAGACCCGGTCGGGCAAGATCATGCGCCGGCTCCTGCGGGATGTCGCGGAGGGCCGTGAGGTCGGCGACACCACGACGCTCGCCGACACCGCAGTGATGAGCGTCATCTCCGCCCAGGTGAAGTAGCCCCACGCGGCTCACCCGCGCCGAGAGTGCATCTGGGCGCCGAGGGTGCGGGGTTCACTCGCATCCTCGGCGCGCAGATGCACTTTCGCGGTTTCGTGAGGAACCGCGAAAGCGGGATGCCGCGGCGCGGCGTCAGGCGAGGGTGAAGACGACCTCGACCTCGACCGGGGCGTCCAGGGGCAGGACCGGCACGCCGACGGCGGAGCGGGCATGACGACCAGCGTCGCCGAAGATCTCCCCCAGGACGGTGCTCGCACCGTTGATGACCCCGGGCTGACCGGTGAACGCGGGCACCGAGGCGACGAATCCGGTGACCTTCAGCACACCGGCGAGGCGGTCCACGCCCCCGGCGGCGGCTGCCGCCGCCGCGACGGCGTTGAGCGCGCACTGGCGGGCGTAACCCGCCGCGGCATCCGGGGTCACCAGACCGTCACCCTCGCCGACCTTGCCGGTCTCGGGAAGCGCACCCGAGACCATCGGGAGCTGGCCCGCGGTGTACACCAGGTCGCCGTGCACCTTGGCGGGGATGTAGGCGGCCACCGGCGGGACGACCGAGGGGAGCTCGATGCCGAGCTCGGCCAGGCGCTGCGAAACGCTCACTGCTCGTCTCCGAACTGGCGCGCCGCCTGCTCTGCCGCGCCGAGCGCCGCATTGGGAGCGCCGCCGCCGGTGGGCCGCTTGAAGTAGGCCACGAGGCCCCCTTCCGGACCCTGGACGACCTGCACGAGCTCCCAGCCCTGCTTCCCCCAGTTGTTGAGGATGGCGGCGGTGTTGTGGATCAGCAGCGGAGTGGTGAGGTACTCCCACGTCGTCATCGAGGCTCCTGTGGTCGGGGCGGTATCGCGGGCGGATGCTGGGAAAGATCTCCGTGGGCGCACGCCGGTCGAGGGATCGCCCAGGAAGCTCCCTTACGATCAACCCTATGCCTGAGACGAAACGGACGGGTAGCGGTGTGCTCGGCGGCCTCCTCGGGGTCGTCGGACTGAGCGCCGTCGCCGGTGTGCTCGTGACCGCCGCCGTCACCCCCGCGATCGCGGTCTCGGGGGCCGCGGCCTCGAGCGCCATCTCGATGTTCGACAACATGCCGAGCTACCTCGAGATCGACGAGCTGATGCTGCCGACGACCCTCATGTACGTGAACCCCGACAACGGGCAAGAGGTCGAGTGGACGAAGTTCTACGACCAGAACCGGTCGCCGGTGACCTTCGATCAGGTGGCGCCGGTCGTCTACGACGCCGTGCTGTCGTCGGAGGACCCGCGCTACTACCAGCACGGCGGTGTCGACCTCATCGGCACGACCCGCGCGCTGCTGAGCAACGCGCAGGGGGGTCAGACCCAGGGTGGGTCGTCGATCAGCCAGCAGTACGTCAAGAACGTGCTCATCCAGCGCTGCGAGCGGGATGCGGAAGCCGAGGTCGACGCTGACGGCAACGTCCTGAAGACCCGCGACGAGGTCCTCCGCAACTGCTGGGAAGAGGCGACGAACGCCACCGGCGCCGAGGGCTACGAGCGCAAGCTTCAGGAGATGCGGTACGCGATCGCCCTCGAACAGCGGTATTCGAAGAACGACATCCTGCTCGGATACCTCAACATCGCCAATTTCGGCGGCACGAACTACGGCATCGATGCCTCGTCGAAGTACTACTTCGCCGTCCCCGCGTCGCAGCTGAGCGTCTCTCAGGCCGCAACCCTCGCCGGCATCGTCCAGAACCCGAACACCTACCGGATCGACCGACCGAACGGTTCGATCGTCAACTCCGAAGGTGTGGGGTACAACAAGGCGCCCGATGGCTCGATCGAGGACGTCGAGCCCGGCACGATCCAGGCGCTCTACACCCTCCGTGATGAGGGCGTCATCAACGATGAGCAGCTGCTCGCTGCGGCGGACGGCTACAGCGCCACCAAGGGCCGGCAGCTGTACGTGCTCAGTCGCATGCTGGATGACGGCAAGATCAACCGCGACCAGTACATCCAGGCGGCGGTGGAGCCGATCACCCCGACGATCACGCAGCCGGTGACGGGGTGCCAGTCCACCGGTGCCGCTGCGTACTTCTGCCAGTACGTCGTGTCCACGATCCAGAATGATCCCGCTTTCGGCGAGACACGCGAGGCTCGGGACCGGGCGCTCCGCCAGGACGGCCTGAAGATCTACACCACGATCGACCCCCGTGTGCAGGGCGCCGCCGAGCAGGCCATGGCCGACTACGCGCCGACGTCGATCGAGGGCATGGAGTTCGGGGCGACCGCCACGAGCATCGAGGCCAAGACCGGCCGCGTCCTCGCGATCGCACAGAACACCCGCTACGTGCCGGGTGCAACCGAGGATCCCAACGAATCGTCCATCGTGTTCGCCGGCGACTCCACCTACGGCGGCTCGGGCGGCTTCGGCGCCGGTTCGACCTTCAAGCTGTTCACCCTCATCGACTGGCTCGAGCAGGGCAAGTCCCTCCGCGAGGTCGTCAACGGCACCGATCGCAACATCCCCCGGATGACCTCCTGCGCGGGCGACTGGGTCAACCCCGGCAGCGACCGGATCCGCAACTTCGGCAACCAGCGCGGCTACAACGGCACCCCCCTGCAGTTCACCGCGCAGTCGCTCAACACCGGCTTCATCGGCATGGCTGCGGAGCTCGACCTCTGCGACATCACCAACGTGGTGGCCAAGATGGGTGTGACCAGCGGGAACGGCGAGCCGATCAACGTCACCGTGCCCTCGCAGATCATCGGCGTCAACGACGTCTCACCGATCGCGATGGCGGGCGCCTACGCCACCGTCGCCAATGGCGGCACCCTCTGCCAGCCGAAGGTCATCGACCGCGTGGTGGACAACAACGGCGTCGACCGCCCGGAGCTCGTCCCGGTGCGCAACTGCTCGCCCGTCCTCACCCCCGAGGTGGCGTCGACGGCCGCGTTCGCTCTCCAGGGCGTGATGGCTCGCGGTGGAACCGGTGCCCAGGCGAACCCGTTCGACGGCACCCCGATGCTCGGAAAGACCGGCACCAACGAACAGCGTCACTCGTGGATGATCGAGTCGTCGACGAACGTCACGACCGCCGTGATGGCCGGCAACGTCCGCGGCACCGTCGACATCGCGCGCGCCTATGCCTATGACCGACGTGTCATGGACATCCGGTACCCGATCGCCCAGCGCATCCAGGCGACCGCCAATGCCGCGTACGGCGGAGACGACTTCCCGCCGCCCGCCGAGAACCTGATCCGTCAGGTGGTCCGTGACGTTCCGAACGTGGTCGGACAGACGATCGACCAGGCCCGGGCGACCCTCGAAGGCGCCGGCTGGGAGGTCAGCGTGGGCGAGGCGGTGAACTCCGACCAGCCGACGAACATCATCGTGCAGCAGAACCCCTCGGGTCAGGCACCGGCCGGCAGCGTCGTGACGATCAACCCCAGTAACGGTCAGGCCGCCACCGTCCCCGACGTCAGCGGGCAGAATCCCGCCGTCGCCGCGGGAGCCCTCAACGCGGCCGGGTTCTCCGCCCAACTGGGGTCGTGTACTCCCGATCCCGGATCCGGTGGCGGTCGTGTCACCGGAACCGACCCTGCGGCAGGAAC
Source organism: Microbacterium sp. CCNWLW134 (assembly GCF_037083565.1). Classification (NCBI taxonomy): domain Bacteria; kingdom Bacillati; phylum Actinomycetota; class Actinomycetes; order Micrococcales; family Microbacteriaceae; genus Microbacterium; species Microbacterium sp. CCNWLW134. Next base: position 2,116,193 of record NZ_JBAOJU010000001.1, read on the forward strand.
CGCGACCACCCGCGGCGCCACGGTGACGATCAACTTCACCGCCGCAGCGTGCCCCGGCCAGGGCGCGCCCGGCAACGACGAAGACGACGACGAGTAGTGCCGCACCCTCTGACGAGGGCCGCCCTCACCACGCTCGGCGTGGTGGGGGCGGCCGGCACCGCGGCGGCCGTCTGGGGTGTCGGTGTCGAGCGTTACCTCTTCACGGTGCGTGAGCACCAGCTGCAGCTCCTTCCCGCGGGCGCCCGGCCGTTGCGCATCCTCCACGTCTCCGACGCGCACATGGCGCCGTGGCAGCGGCGGAAGCAGCGCTGGATCGCCGGCCTCGCGGCGCTCGAACCCGACCTGATCATCAACACCGGCGACAACCTCGGCCACCCCCTGGGGCTCGACGGCATCCGCGCCGCATTCGGGCCGTTCCGCGGCATCCCCGGGGTGTATGTCCACGGCTCAAACGATCACGTGGCACCCAGTCCGCGCAATCCGTTCAAGTACTTCCTGGGCCCGTCGAAGATCAAGACCGAGCCCGAGCTGCTCGACACCGACCTGCTCGATCGATATCTCACCGATGAGCTCGGCTGGCACGATTTGAACAACACCGTCGCCGCTCTCGACGCCGCCGGAGCCCGTATCCACGCGTTCGGTGTCAACGACGCCCACCGCGGGTGGGATCGCCTGGGGTCGCTTCCCGAACCGATCCAGCGGATGCGAGAGGGCGAGGACGCAGCGCTCACGATCGGTGTGACCCACGCGCCCTACCGCCGCGTTCTGGACGCCTTCGTCGATCTCGGGGCGGACGCGGTTCTCGCCGGGCACACGCACGGCGGACAGGTGCGCCTTCCCGGCGTCGGCGCACTTGTGGCGAACTGCGACATCCCGCTCGATCAGGCGCGGGGGCTCAGCACCTGGTCGCACGCCGGCCGCACCGTACCGCTGAATGTCAGCGCGGGTCTCGGCCACTCCATCTATGCCCCGGTACGCTTCGCGTGCCGCCCGGAGGCGACGCTCATCACGATCCTCCCCCGCCGCTGAGTCCTCGACGTCCTCTCCTGCACAACGGCGGGGTGCGCGGACTTCTCCACCGAAGCGTCCCCTGACGACCTGCGCGATGGGCCCGGCGGCGACGATCGATCCGTCCGATCGTCTAGCCGGGAGTCCGCACGATGCCCTTCACCACCCTTCGCCCCGCCGCGTTCCCCTCCTCGATCCGAGGACTCCTTCGACTCCTGGCCGCGAGCGTCGCGCTGAGCGTCGTCGTGATCGCGGGATCGGTCTTCGCCGCTGCTCCGGCCTCGGCCGCCGAGCGCGGGACGGGTTTCGGCACCTGGGCGCCGATATCGGCGCACGGATGGCACGGCTCCATGCTCGTGAACGGCGTCCACACGTACTGCATCGTCCCAGGCCTGCCGTTGCCGACCGGCCCGAGCATCGACCACGGCATCAGCGGCGGCGCAGCGGGGCTCTCCGGCGAGCAGCTGACCCGCATCAATCACCTCGTGTCCACTCACGGACAGACGGATGACCCGGTGCAGGCGGCCGCGGTCGGCTGGGCCGTCAAGGCGATCGCGAACTGGAATGACACGCTCCGCCAGTTCGGCTATGAGGGCGACTCGCTCGCCGGCGTCATCGACCGGGTCTTCTCCCGTCTTGCGCCCGAGCACAACGCGGCGGTCCAGCAGCGTGCGGTGGCGTTCTACGACGAGGCGATGCGGCGTGGAACCGACGCCCCCACGGGGACGCTGGTCTTCACCGTCGACCCGGTCGATCATCGCCGCGGCACGGTCAGAGTCGAGACGAGCGCTGCCGACGCGGTCGGAACGGTGACGCTCGTCGACGCGGTGTTCAGCGAGTCCGGTGCGCCGACCCTCGAGGGGGTGACGCCGGGAACCGAGTATGCGATCACGACAGCACCACCGGCGCCCGGCCGCGCGTACACGGTGAGCGGGACCGGCCGCTTCGCGGGCGGAGTCGCCCCGGCGGTCCGCCACGTCACCACCGCGGGCGACCAGGACACCGCAGGCCCTGGGGGCCCCGCGACCTTCGAGGTGTCCGGCGCCGACACCGCGCCGCGCGTCCCCCTCTTCTCCCCCGCGATCACGACGCAGGTCGCTGCGCGCTACGTCCCCGGTGGGGCGTTCGTCGATGACGTGAACATCACTCTCTCCGACGGCGACTGGCCTCGGTCGACTGACGGATCACCCCTGCCGATCACCGCCGGCGCTGAGGTCTACCGCACGTCGTGGGAACCCACCGAACCGCAGGCATCGGTCCCCGCCGACGCCGAACCGGTGGGCTCGCTGGCGCTCGTGACCGGTGACCAGGGCGGAGACGTCCCCTATCGCGTCACCTCCGACTGGGAGCTGCCCGGCCCCGGCTTCTACACCGCAGTGTGGACGATCACCCGCGACACCCAGCACCCCGACGTCGCCGCGCATCTGCCGGCGGAGTTCTCGTGGACGGAGTCGTTCGGCGTGCGAAGCCAGATCAGCGTCGTCCCCGACGTCTCGTCGAAGGCGGAGGAGCACGTCGCCGTCGGCGATCCGGTGTCGGACACGATCATCGTCGGCGGCGTGATCCCCACCGGTGGTCTGTCCGTGTCCTCCGCCGTCTACCGCTCCGCCGACGGCGTGCCGGCCGCCGACGCCTGCACCCCGGAGGCCCTCGTCTGGGAGAGCGAGCCGATCGCGGTGACCGAGGCGGGCGAGTACATCGTGACGTCCCCTGCGATGACGGAACCGGGAACGTACTACTGGCGGGAGCGTGCGGTGGATGCCGCCGGCGAGGAGGTGCATCACGGAGCGTGCGGCGTCGCCGCCGAGACGACGATCGTCGCGGAAGCGCCTCCCGCCCCGACCCCGTCCCTCGCGGCGACCGGGGCGAGCATCGCCACGGTGGCTGCCCCTCTCGTCGTCGGGCTGACGGTGGTGGCCACCGGCATCGCGCTCGGGACGTCGCGCCGCCGTCGGTTCGAACACGGCGCGGGCATCGGGTAGGCTTGGGGGGTTGCCACGGGGTGTGGCGCAGCTTGGTAGCGCGCTTCGTTCGGGACGAAGAGGCCGCAGGTTCAAATCCTGTCACCCCGACCGCAGAGAGGCCTCACCGATATCGGTGAGGCCTCTCGCACGACACCGAACAGGAGCGCCGTGAACGACACCTCGCCCCAGCCCGCCCCGAAGCTCGTCGCCTTCGATCTGGACGACACCCTCGCGCCCTCCAAGAGCGCCATCGATCCCCGCATCGGCGATCAGCTGATCGCGCTGGCCGAGCGCGTCGAGGTCGCCATCATCTCGGGCGGTCAGCTGTCGCAGTTCCGCACGCAGGTCGTCGATCTTCTGCCGGCGGCCGCGCCCGACATCCTCGATCACGTCCACCTGCTGCCCACGTGCGGCACCCAGTACTACCGGATCGACGCCGACGGCATACGCACCGTGTACGCGCACAGCCTCACCGACGACCAGAAGTCTCGCGCCATCGCCGCCGTCGAGGAGGAGGCCCGACGGTTGGGCCTGTGGGAGAGCGAGCCGTGGGGTGAGATCCTCGAAGACCGAGGGTCGCAGATCACCTTCTCGGCTCTGGGCCAGCAGGCGCCGCTGGACGCCAAGACGGCGTGGGACCCGACCGGCGAAAAGAAGAACGCCCTCCGCGACGCCGTCGCCGTTCGCATCCCCGACCTCGAGGTCCGATCAGGCGGCTCGACGTCGGTCGACATCACGCACCGCGGAATCGACAAGGCCTACGGCATGCGTCAGCTCTCCGATCAGACGGGCATCGCGCTCGATGACATGCTCTTCGTCGGAGACCGCCTCGACCCGCACGGCAACGACTACCCCGTCCTGGCGATGGGCGTGCGCTGCCAGGCCGTCGAGGGATGGGAGGACACCGCGACCTTCCTCGATGCGCTGCTGCCGACCCTCTCCCCTCGCGCCTGAATCTCGCTCAGCGCGCACGCTCAGCGCGCGCGGCGTCACCCACCGGCACCAGGCGGGTGAGCTGCGTCACGTGCGCGGGTTCGAGCTCCGCGAGGCTGGACACTCCCAGCAGGCGCATCGTGCGCTCAATCTCCTCCCGGAGGATCGCGATCGCGCGATCGACGCCGGCACGCCCGCCCGCCATCAGGCCGTAGAGGTACGCCCGCCCGACGAGGGTGAAGGACGCGCCGAGCGCGATCGACGCGACGATGTCGGCACCGTGCATGATCCCGGTGTCGACCATCACCGTGGCATCCTGGCCGACCTCCCGCACCACACGCGGAAGCAGGTGGAAGGGCACCGGTGCGCGATCGAGCTGACGCCCGCCGTGGTTGGAGAGCACGATGCCGTCCACGCCCGCCTCGATCAGTCGCACGGCGTCCTCGACCGTCTGCACCCCCTTGACGACGATCTTCCCCGGCCAGAGATCGCGGATGACACCGAGGTCGTCGTAGCTGATGGTCGGGTCCATCGCGGCATCCAGCAGCTCTCCGACCGTGCCGCCGGTCGAATTCAGTGAGGCGAACTCCAGCTTCGGCGTCGTCAGGAAATCGAACCACCACCACGGCCGCGGGAGGGCGTCGAGGATCGTCCGTATCGTCAGCTGCGGCGGAATCGAGAAGCCGTTCCGCTTGTCCCGGAGGCGCGCCCCCGCAACCGGGGTGTCGACGGTGAACAGCAGCGTGTCGAAACCCGCCGCCGCAGCCCGTCGAACAAGCTCGTAGGAGATCTCCCGGTCGCGCATGACGTACAGCTGGAACCAGTTGCGACCGTGCGGGTTCGCAGCTCTCACGTCCTCGATGGAGGTCGTCCCGAGGGTCGAGAGCGCGAAGGGGATTCCCGCGGCGCCCGCCGCCGAGGCGCCGGCCCGCTCGCCCGCGGTGTGCATCAGCCGGGTGAATCCCGTGGGGGCGATGCCGAACGGCAAGGCGCTCGCGCCACCGAGGACGGTGAGGGAGGTGTCGACGTGCTCGGCGGGTCGGAGGATCGACGGGTGGAACTCCACGTCCTCGAAGGCGCGCCGAGCCCGCGCCAGCGACAGCTCGCCCTCAGCCGCCCCGTCGGTGTAGTCGAACGCCGCCTTCGGCGTGCGGCGCTGGGCGATCGCCCGGAGGTCGGCGATGGTGAGGGCCGAGGTGAGGCGTCGCCGGGTGCCGTTCAGCTCGGGACGCTTGAACCGCATGAGCTCGCGGAGGTCTCCCGGCACGGGCAGCTGTCGCCGGATGGTGGGCTCGGTCATGTCTTCGTCCCCTCGGAGGGCGTGGCTGTCTCGCGAGCCAGATGGGCGTCGGAGTAGTACCCGATGATGTGGGAGCGCACGAGGTCACGGGCGCGTCCGGGATCACCCGCCTCGACGGCCGCCACGATGGCGCGGTGCTCATGCTGGAGCCGCGTCGACATCGCCGCCCAGTCCGGCACTCGTGCGGCACCGATCCGCACATACGACTCGATCGCACTACGCAGGCCCGCCATCGTCGCGGTGATGACGAGATTTCCGGATGCTTCGGCGAGGCCGAGGTGGAACTGCGCGTCGAGCGTCAGGAATTCGTCACGGGTACGCTCTGCGGCGTCCATGGCATCGAGGATGCGGCGGACCGGGGCCGTGTCGGGCGCCCCCTGCGAGGCGAGATCTTCGACGACGGCGCTCTCCAGCGCCACCCGGGTACGCACGACGTCGTCGAGGGGGAACCCGTGTGCCGCCACCTGCAGCCGGAGAAGCGCCGACATTCCACCGCGCGGGGTGGCGATGATCACCGCCCCCGAGCTCGGCCCCGAACCCGTCCCGGTACGGATGAGCCCCATCACCTCGAGAACACGAAGGGCTTCACGCACGCTCGAGCGTCCGACCCCGAGGCGTGCCGCGAGGTCGCGCTCGGGCGGCAGGTGATCACCGGGGGCGAGGGTGTCGTCGAGGAGGTCGCGCTCGATGTGCTCGAGGACGACCTGCCACGCTCGCGGGGCGGGCGGCGGGGGATCGTCGGGTGAGGGCATGCGGTCTCCGATGGGCAGGTGGCCACCCTACTCTGTGGTCAGACCACATGCAACCGCACAGAACTACCGCCCGTCGAGACGACCGCCCGACTCACGCAGGTAGCACTCCGCGCACATCGACTCGTAGGTCACGCGGTCGGCCGAGAGCTCGTCGATCGCGACCTGGTCGCCGTCGAAGACGAACCGGCCGCTGACCAGCCGGGCGTTGAAGAGCGCCTTGCTCCCGCACCGGCAGATCGTCTTCAGCTCCTCGAGACTGTGGGCGAGCTCCATCAGCCGTGCGGACCCGGGGAACGCATCGGTGCGGAAATCGGTACGGATGCCGTAGGCGAGAACCGGCACACGGTCGAGAACGACGATGCGGAGCAGATCATCGACCTGCTCGCGCGTGAGGAACTGGGCCTCGTCGATGAGGAGACAGGCCACGTCGGGGCTCGTCTCCCCCGCCTCGGGAACGAGCGCATCCTCTGCCGTTCGCCGGACGCGCTCACGGTGCTCGCCGAACAGCAGGCGGATGTCGTCGTCGGGCCCGACGAGGAAGTCGACGTCGCGGGTGACCCCCAGGCGGCTGGAGACCTTGGCGGCGTCCTTGGTGTCGATCGCGGGCTTGGCGAGCAGCACATGCTGTCCGCGCTCTTCGTAGTTGTAGGCGGCCTGCAGCAGAGCGGTCGACTTTCCGGAGTTCATCGCGCCGTAGCGGAAATACAGCTTTGCCACCCCGAGAGTCTAGGCCCCGGCGGATCCGATCACCGGCCGCCGAATCCGCCGCCGCCTCCCCCGCCTCCCGAGAACCCCCCGCCGCCGGAGCTGCCCGATGACGACCAGCTGCTCGAAGACGACGAACGGGACGACGAGAACGATCCGCTCCGCGAGACCGGCGTGGCCGCGAGGCGACCGATCGAGGAGGACGCCCGCGACAGGGAGTCGGTGGTGACCGCGTCGAAGAGGGCCGCACGTGCACCCGCCGCGTCCGTGGGCACGTGCCCGGCGGTGCGGATCACGTCGATCCAGTCCTGCTGCATCCCGAACAGTACCGCGTAGGGCAGCAGTCGCTCATAGAGGTTGACCACGTCGGCTCCGGGCGCTCCCGGCGCTTCGGCGAACGGGCGACGGCCGGAGGAGACCAGATCCGCCGTCGCCGGCGCCTGGGCCGCCCGGAGGCGATCCTCCTCCACGAGCGAGAGGTAGCGGCGGATGCCCTCGAGGTAGGTACGGTGGCGTCCCCCGGCGAGGGTCAGGGTCGAACCCGGCACGGAGAAGAAGGGCAGGACGATGAACGCCGCGAACGCGCTGGCGATCGCAAGCCCGTAGATCCACCCGCCGATCTCGCCCACGTCCTGGATCACCGACGGAACTTCGTCGAGGAAGAAGGCCAGGAGGATGCCGGTGGTCAGGCCGGCGAACTGAAGGAGGCTCCGGACGCGTCCGATCCAGCCGGGCGTGGCGGTCCGGTACCCGCGATCGATGGTGGCCCGATCGATCTGGCGCACATAAGCCACGGCGCGACTGGGCGGGTTGCGCGTGAAGGCCCCGAGATCGACCCGGTCGCCGGGAGCGGCATCCTTGCCGTACAACGCCGTCACGACGCGGCGATCGTCATGGGCGAGCCCGGTCTCATCCCGCAGGACGACGGAGAAGTCGTCCGCTTCGGCCCTGTCACCCGAGCCGATGATCTCGACCTTGTCGCGGACAGCCAGATCGACGATGTGCGCGGCCAGAGCGCGTTCGGGAACACCCCACACCCCCGCCGACAGCGTGGGAGACTCGTCCTCGGCGGGGGTGTAGTGAACGACCACCGGCGACCGGTCGGGATTTCGCCGCAGCACCCCTCGCAGCACCACCAGGAAGAGAAGGCCACCGATACCGCACAGAAGCCCCAACCCGGGCAGTATCCACTCCCACCACGGGTAGGGCGGCGGGGGCGGCGGAGAGACGGCGGCGAACGTACCGGTGGCGAAGCCGAGCGAGACGGTGAGGTTCTCGTCGGGACCGAGCCCGGTGTCATCCGCGATGAACGAGGCGTCGACCGACGGCGCGGCGCCGGCACCGAGACCGGCAGCCCAGACCGCGACCGCCCCGTCCAGCGCCGCCGGCGGGGCCGCCTCCCGGATGTCGCAGACATCCGTCGAGCCCGCGGGTCCGGTGTAGCAGTACGCACGCCCCGGCAGCAGGTCGTCGGCCGGGTCACCGAGCACATAGACGACGGCTTCGACGGCATCGAAGGGCTGCGCGTGATCGGTGCCGACGGTGTCCCACGTGAACTCGTCGGCGTCGGTGTCGTCGTAACGCACGACCACGTCGGTCATCGTGTAGGAGATGACGTAGGTCTGCGCGCCGCGCACGTAGGAGTCGTCTCCGGTCAGAACGTAGACGAACTCGTCATCCTCCTCCGTCCACCACGGGATCGGCTCCCCGCCCTCACCCGTGACGCTGACGACGGACGTGTCATGATCCACGCCCGAGTCGGCCTTCGGGATGGCACGGACGATGCCGCGGTTCTGGTCGAACTCGGGGAACCGAGCGACGATCGTCTCGGTCGTGAACAGCGCACTGCGTCCGCTCGGCTCCCGCCCGAGCCAGTACTCCCCCGTGAAGGAGTCGTAGGAGAAATCGTCGACGTCAGCCGCAACGGCCTCCGCTGCATTCGATCCCGCCGCACTCGATCCCGCCGCCGAGATGCCGCCGGCGGATGCCAGCAGCAGCCCCGCGACCACCACGCTCTTCGCGATCCCCACCGCGCCAGCGTAGCGATCGCCGAGATCACGCGGTGAGCGCGAGCGCCTCTGCCGTCTCGGACAGCACCTCTTCGGCGACCTCGGGCCGCGGGTTCAGCGTGTGGCCGTAGCTCGGGATCAGCTGCTGCAACCGCGGCTCCCACTCAGCGATCCGGTCGGGGAAGCACGTCTTCAGCAGCCCGAGCATGATCGACACCGCCGTCGACGCCCCGGGCGAGGCTCCGAGAAGCCCGGCGATCGTGCCGTCCGCCGAGGTGACCACCTCGGTGCCGAACTGCAGCACGCCGCCCTTCTTCGGATCCTTCTTCATGACCTGCGCACGTTGACCGGCCTGCAGCAGCTCCCAATCCTCGTCACGCGCGGTCGGCATGAAGTCACGGAGACTGTCGACCTTGCGCGCGTGGTTCTTCAGCAGCTCGCCGACGAGGTACCTGATGAGCCCGGGGTTGTCGACGGCGACCTTCAGCATCGGCAGGATGTTCCCCGGTCTGACCTGCGCGACGATGTCGGTGATCTTGCCGTGCTTCAAGAACTTCGGGCTGAAGGTGGCGAACGGGCCGAACAGCAGCGAGGCCTCGCCGTCGACGACGCGGGTGTCGAGGTGCGGCACCGACATCGGCGGCGCCCCGACCGAGGCCTGGGAGTAGACCTTGGCGCGGTGCTGCGCAACGAGGGCGGGATTGCTGGTCTTCAGCCACTGCCCCCCGATCGGGAAGACTCCGTATCCGCTGATCTCGGGGATGCGGCTGGATTGCAGGAGCTTCAGGGCCCATCCGCCCGCGCCGACGAACACGAACCGCGCGCGGGTCTCCCCGGGGGTGTGGCCGATGGTGTTGCGCCACTGCACCCGCCACGTGCCGTCCTTGGCTCGCCGGATCTTCTTCACCTCGCGATTGGTGACGACCTCCGCGCCCTTCTCGACGAGGTCGTCGAACAGCTGACGGGTGAGCGCACCGAAGTCGACATCGGTCCCACTGGGGACCCGCGTCGCGGCGAACGGTTCGCCCTTCCTGCGCTTCTTCATCAGCAGCGGGGCCCACTGGTTGATGACCCGCGAGTCCTCGCTGTACTCGATGCCGGCGAAGAGCGGCTGCTGCCTGAGGACCTCGTAGCGTTTCCGGAGGTAGGCGACGTCCTTCTCACCCGTGACGAAGGTCATGTGCGGGGTGGCGTTGATGAAAGTGGACGGCTCGTCGAGCACACCCCGGTCGACCAGGGATGACCACAGCTGGCGGCTCTGCTGGAACTGCTCGTTGATCGCGATCGCCTTGGCGGGGTCGAGCGATCCGTCCGGGCCCTCGGGCATGTAGTTCAGCTCGCACAACGCTGCGTGACCGGTCCCGGCGTTGTTCCACGCGTTGGAGCTCTCCAGGGCCACGTCGCTCAGTCGTTCGTAGACGACGATCTTCCAGTCGGGCTGGATTTCCTTGAGCAGAGTTCCGAGGGTGGCCGACATGATGCCCCCGCCGATCAAGACGACGTCGATGACCTCGTCTGGTGCCGCCGGTGGGGTCTCGGAATCGGAGGAATCAGTCACGGAACGATTCTACGCGCCGCGGAAAACCTCCCGATCAGAGCACGGGTCCGAGCGCCGAAAGGATGGCGGAACTTTCTCGTCGTCGAAAGACCGGTGGGTCAGGCGCCGGCTCCTGCGAACCGTCGGGATGCCACGAGCTCGGCGATCTGCACCGCGTTGAGAGCGGCGCCCTTGCGGAGATTGTCGTTGCTGATGAACAGGACGAGTCCTCGCCCCTCGGGGGCCGACTGGTCGGCGCGGATCCGGCCGACGAAGCTTGCGTCCTTCCCCGCCGCCTGCAACGGCGTCGGCACCTCTTCGAGACTGACCCCGGGAGCATCGGCGAGGATCTCGGCTGCCCGTGACGGCGAGAGCTCGCGGGCGAACTCCGCGTGGATGCTGAGCGAGTGGCCGGTGAAGACCGGTACCCGCACACAGGTGCCCGCGACACGGAGGTCGGGAAGCTCGAGGATCTTGCGGCTCTCGTTGCGGAGCTTCTTCTCCTCGTCGGTCTCGTTCTCGCCGTCATCGACGAGGTTGCCGGCGAGCGGAATCACGTCGAAGGCGATCGGTGCGACGTACTTCTTCGGCTCGGGGAAGTCCACCGCGGAGCCATCATGGACGAGACGGAGCGTTTCGCCCTGTGCCAGCACACCCTCGACCTGGCCGAGCAGCTCCTCCGCGCCCGCCAGTCCCGATCCGCTGACCGCCTGGTAGGTGCTGACGATCAGCCGCTCGAGACCCGCCTCGGCGTCGAGCGGCTTCAGCACGGGCATGGCCGCCATCGTCGTGCAGTTCGGGTTGGCGATGATGCCTTTGGCGGCCTCGTCGATCGCGTGGGGGTTGACCTCGCTGACGACGAGGGGCACCTCGGGGTCCATGCGCCAGGCGCTGGAGTTGTCGATGACGACGGCGCCCGCCTCGGCGAAACGCGGCGCGTGTGCCCGGCTGCCGGTCGCGCCGGCCGAGAAGAGGGCGATGTCGATGCCCTGCGGGTCGGCGGTGGCGATGTCCTCGATGACCACCGTGTGCCCGGCGAAGTCCACCGCGGTGCCCGCGGAGCGGGAAGTGGCGAAGAGTCGGAGCTCACGGATCGGGAAGGAGCGCTCCAGGAGGATCTCGCGCATGACGGTGCCGACCTGACCGGTGGCACCGACGACGGCGAGGGACAGACCGGAGTCGGAGATGCGGGCCATGGGTAGGGAGTCTATCGCTCGGGCTGCGGGCCTTTTCCTGTGTGACGCCGCTGGCCCGCCTCGATCAGCCGAGTGCGGCGGCACCGAAGGAGACGGCGAACTGGATGGAGCCGATACGCGGATGCGAGAGCGCGAGGCTGGACATGCGCCTCACGTTCCCGGACGACGACGGGCGTACTCGTTGATGAGGACGCCGGAGCGGAAGGTCCGGCTGGTCTCCAGGGTGAACGCCGTCGGGTCATAGCCGGCGGCGAAGAGCGGACGCCCGTCGCCGAAGACGACGGGATTGACCTTCAGCACCAGACGGTCGATGTCGTCGAGCAGCTGCCCGGCGAGATCGCCTCCCCCGCAAAGCCAGATGTCACCGCCGCCGCGCGCCTTCAGGTCTGCCACGACACGGCGGGGGTCCCCCCGCTCCACGCGCACCCCCGCACCCACGTCGGCCTGGGTGCGGGTGCGCGAGAAGACGATCTGGTCGAGATGCGCGTACGGCGAGTCGGTCACGCTCAGTCCGGCGGCGAAGGTGTTCCATCCCATCAGCACGGTGGAGAACCTCTCGCGTGGCGCGGTCGATCCGGACTGTTCGTAGAAGGCGGAGGGGAGCGTGTCCGCCCAGTCGACCTGAATCGCCTCCAGGTGATCACCGGTCACCGGAAAGGCCTCGAACCCCCCGTCGGGCGCGCAGATCCGCCCGTCGAGACTGGTCGCGACGTAGTAGACGAGGTCCGTCATGGCTTCACCTTTCACAACATCTGTTGTGGTTAACATACGACAGATGTCGTGGTCACGCTAGGGTGAGGGCGTGGCCCGGAACGATGCACGGCGGCAGACGCTCGCAGACGCGGGACTGTCCGTCATCGCGCGAGAGGGGATGCGGGGACTGACCCATCGGGCCGTCGACGCTCAGGCCGGCGTGCCTGTGGGCACGACCTCGAACTACTTCCGCAACCGCGCCGCGCTCATCGCGGCGCTGGTGCACCGGATCGGCGAGCGACTGGCGCCGGACCCGACGGTGTACGCCCCGTGGCAGGATCGCGCCCCGACGCCCTCTCTGTTCGCCGACTACGCGCGTGACATCGTCCGCCGACTGCTGGCCGACCGCGACGTCTCCCTCGCGCTGTTCACCCTCCGCATCGAGGCCGCGCGCAATCCGGAGATCGCCGTCCCCCTGGGGGAATGGATGCGCACGGGCTTCGCCGCCGACGTCGCGTTCAACCGGAGTGCGGGCCTCCCCGGGGGCGACTTCGAGATCGCGCTGTTCCACTACGCCCTGGAGGGGCTGGTCCTGGACAGGCTGACGGTGTCGATCGATCCGGAGATCTCGACCGACGCCGCTGTCGACGCCTTCGTGCGGGGGATCCTGGGCGATGACCCGGCCGCGGGTCAGCGCCCCGTGCCGGCGTAGACGACAGCCTCGGTCTCGCCGTCGAGACCGTAGGCGGTATGGACGACGCGGGCGGCCTCGCCGAGGTTGTCACCCCGGACGACGACGGAGGTGCGGATCTCGGATGTCGAGATCATCTCGATGTTGATCCGCGCGACGCTCAAAGCCTCGAACAGCGTCGCCGCGACGCCCGAATGCGTGCGCATCCCGGCACCGACGATCGAGAGCTTGCCGATCTGGTCATCGTGGACGAGGCTCTGGAACCCCACCTCCGACTGCTCGCCGGCGAGGGCCTTCAGTGCCGCCGTCGCGTCGGACTTCGGCAGAGTGAAGGAGATGTCGGTGAGACCGGTCGCCGCTGCGGAGGCGTTCTGGACGATCATGTCGACGTTCGCGCCCGACTTGGCCACGATCTTGAAGATGTCCGCCGCCTTGCCGGGTACATCGGGAACACCGATGACGGTGATCTTGGCCTGGCTGAGGTCGGTGGCGACTCCGGCGACGATCGGCTCTTCCATGTTCTCTCCCTTTTCCCCGTCGGGAAGACTCTGGCCCGGACCGACGACCCACGTCCCGACGTCCGGGCTGAACGTCGAACGTGCGTGGATCAGCACCCCGTGCCGGCGGGCGTACTCCACCGCGCGGATGTAGAGCACCTTCGCCCCGTTGGCCGCGAGCTCGAGCATCTCCTCGCTGGAGATGCTCCCCAGCTTCTGCGCCTTGGGCACGACCCGCGGGTCAGCGGTGAAGATCCCGTCGACGTCGCTGTAGATCTCGCACACGTCGGCCTCGAGCGCGGCGGCCAGGGCCACGGCGGTCGTGTCCGACCCGCCGCGACCGAGCGTGGTGATGTCGCGGGTGTCGCGGTTGAACCCCTGGAAACCCGCGACGATCACGATCGCCCCGTCATCGAGCGCCTCTCGAAGGCGTACCGGCGTGACGTCGACGATGCGCGCCGCACCGTGCGTCGCATCCGTGATCATGCCCGCCTGGCTGCCGGTGAACGATCGCGCCTCGAAGCCCATCGAGTGGATGGCCATCGCCAGCAGCGCCATCGAGATCCGCTCGCCGCTGGACAGAAGCATGTCGAGCTCGCGCGGAGCCGGCATCGGCGCGACCTTGCCCGCGAGCTCGAGGAGTTCGTCGGTGGTGTCGCCCATCGCACTGACGGCGACGACGACTTCGTGACCGGCGCGCCGGGTGTCGACGATCCGCTTGGCGACCCGCTTGATGCTCTCGGCATCGGCGACCGACGAGCCACCGTATTTCTGGACGATCAACGCCACGTGCAAGACCCCCGCGTACGTCTGGCGCCACAGCGCCCGGCGACGGCGCGCGACGGGACGGCGCGCCGATGCACCATCTTACGGACGTTCGCATTCCCCGACTTCCATGTAGCCTGCCGACCATGACGGCGGACCTGGCTGCGTGGTCGGACTTCAACGTGGCGATCGTGGGTGCCACCGCGGCTCTCGCGGGCCTGGTGATCGTCGCCGCGAGCGTCAACATCCGAGAGGTCATCCAGGCGACGACCGTCACGGCCCGTCTGGGGGCCGGCATCGTCGCCCTCGTGGTCGCCCTCTCGATCGCGGCGATCGGCCTGGTCCCCGACCTCGGCGCCGTCGCCTACGGCGTGACCGTCCTCGTCCTCACCCTGATCGCCGCCCTCTTCCAGGGACATGCGGCGCGTGTCATCGTCCGCACGCCCCCACCCGGTGACGACACGCGACCGGCGGCGGTGAAGGCCGTGATCGGCTTCGTGCCGATCGCCGCCTACGCTGTGGCCGGGTTCGCGCTCGTCGTCGGTCACCCCGCCGGGCTGTATGCCGCCGCCGCTGCCGCGCTCCTGACGATCGCCTCCGCGCTGCTGGTGTCGTGGATCGCGTTGGTCGAGGTGCTGCGCTGATCAGCCCGGGGCGACCGGTGGCGGATCGACCGCGGGGCGACGCGGCCGGAGGGTGCCGCCCGTGGCGGCGAGCCAGCAGCCGAGGATGACCAGCGGGAAGCCGAGGAGCAGTCCCACGGTGAGGGGTTCGGAGAGAACGATCACCCCGAGAAGGATGGCGACGACGGGGTTGACGTAGGTGAACAGCGGCGCACGGGCGGGGCCGACCTCGCGGATCAGGGCGAAGAAGGCGATGAAAGCGAGCGCCGTGCACAGCACGGCGAGGAGGCCGAGCGCCCAGAGGCTCCGCGCGCTCGGTGGGGCCGGCTGCACGATCAGCGCCACCGGGAGGTAGCACAGTCCGACCGCCAGGAGCGAAACGGTGATGGTGCCGAGCGGAGGAACGTCGCGCAGCTTATGGGCGACGATGAAGGGAGCGGTGGCGTAGAGCACGGCCACCAGCAGCACTTCGCCGACGGCGACGAGGCCGGCGGCGACGTCGCCCTCGGAGATGGCGGGCCCGGCGACGATCACGCCCACGCCGACGAATCCGATCACGAGGCCGAGGATCCGGGAGGGGCGGAGGACGGCACGGTCACCGCCGACGACGGCGATGACCGCCGCGAACAGCGGCACCGTGGCCACGAGGAGTCCGGTCAGACCTGACGACAGCGTCAACTCGGCGTGGCTGAGCAGGAAGAACGGTCCCGCCATCTCGACCGCTCCGAACGCCAGCACCCACCCGATCTTGGCGAACGCGGGGCGCATCGCCTTCGCGCGAAGCGCGAAGGGCAGCAGCAGCAGGGCAGCGGCAAGCGTTCGGCCCGCGACCACACCCGCCGGGGAGATCGTCTCGACGGCCTCCTTGATGAAGAGATACGGCATGCCCCAGAGCACCGACATGACCGCGAAGAGGATCCAGCCGCGCGTGCTGAACCGACCTCCGGCCGGAGGGGCGGTGACGGGTGCGGTCACATCGAGCGCCGGCCTTCGAAGGCGCGCCCGAGGGTCACCTCGTCGGCGTACTCGAGGTCGCCTCCGACCGGCAGCCCCGAGGCCAACCGGGTGACGGTGATCTGCAGTGTGTGGAGCAATCGGCTGAGGTACGTCGCCGTCGCCTCGCCCTCGAGGTTGGGATTCGTGGCGAGGATGACCTCCTGCACGGTGCCGTCGGCGAGGCGCTGCATGAGCGACGCGATCCGCAGGTCGTCGGGTCCGATTCCCGCGATCGGGCTGATGGCGCCGCCGAGCACGTGGTACAGCCCGCGGAACTCCCGAGTCCGTTCGATCGCGGCGACGTCTTTGGCGTCCTCGACCACGCAGATGAGCGTGGCGTTGCGACGCGGGTCGCGGCAGATCGCGCAGCGCTCCTGCTCGGAGACGTTGCCGCAGATCTCGCAGAAGCGCACCTTCTCCCGCACGTCGGCGAGCAGGTGCGCCAGGCGGGAGACGTCGAAGTTCGGCGTCTGCAGGATGTGGAAAACGATCCGCTGCGCCGATTTCGGTCCGATGCCCGGAAGACGGCCGAACTCGTCGATCAGGTCCTGAACGATGCCGTCGTACATCAGCCGAACCTCGTCGGTGCCTGGTGCGGCTCCTCGCGGACGAATCGTGCACCCAGCACCTGGCGGACGACCGCCTCACCGTACCTCTGCATGCCCCCGGAGGATCGCGCGGGCGGCACGATCGGCGGAGCGATGACCGGCGGCACCGGCACGTCGACGGCCGTCGGCGCCACCTCCGCGTCTGAATCGTCGTCGGGCTCGGCCGAAGACACGACTTCGGAGGCGGGAAGCACCTGACCCTCGCGTCGGGGGCCCGCGGATGCCGCCCGGACGCGGGCGACCTCGATCGCGGCGTCTTCCGGATCGTCGTCGACGGCCAGAGCCGGCATCGCTCGGGCATCGGCGGCGCCTGCGCCGCCGGGGATCGGGGCCACAGCCCACTCCGTGACCGACGCCACGGCGCCGGTCGCCGATCCGCCCGGCGCGGACGCGACCGAACGATCGGTCGCTCCGCGCATCGGCGCGCCCCGCGGAGGCCGCGCCGCGGCTGCCTGGTGCGCTCCTCCGCCCCGACCGGGAGGATCGGAGGGGCCGGGGTCGTCGTGGGGATCCGGTGGCGGCGGAGGCCCATCTTCCCCACCGATGTCGCGCGGACCTTCGTCGCGGGGCGCGTCGCCGGCACCGGCGTCATGGCGGGCGAGGTACTTCACCCGTATGCCCAGGACACCCTGGATCGCGGTACGGAGGTCTTCGCTGGGTCCCGCGCCGGCGGTCCGCTGCTTGAACTTCACCAGATCGGCCTGACTCTGGAACGACAGCGTGAGCACGTCGTCCTGCAGGCCGGCGACGCGTGCGGTCGAGGCGACCAGCCACGACGAACGGCTCAGATCCTCGAGCCGCGCCAGTACCTCCGGCCAGGCGTTGCGCATGAGATCGAGTGTCACGGGCCCGGCCGGCGGTGTGGCGACCGGTTGCACCGGTGTCGGCGCGGCCGTCGCGGGCACGTCGGTCGCATCCTCGGCGGGCGGCGAGGACTCCGCGCCGGAGGACGCCGCCGGGGTCACGGCCGCCGGGCTCGGCGGCGTCGCCGGCGCGGCCACGACATGCGCAGGCGGCGCCGGCGCGGCCACGACATGCGCGGCCGGCGATGCTCCGACACTTCCCACCGTCGAGCCGGTGTGCGTCAGCACGCGGGCGATCATGAGCTCGAGCTGCAGACGCGGCGAGGTCGCTCCGGTCATGTCGTCCAAAGCGCCGATGACGATGTCGGCGGTGCGTGAGAGCCGCTCGACGCCGAAGGCATCGGCCTGCCGCATCATCTGCGCCAGGTCCTCCTCCGACGTCCCACGCAGGACCGCGGCCGCCCCCTGTCCGGCGGCGCCGACGATGATGAGGTCCCGCAGCCGCTCGAGCAGGTCGTCGACGAAACGGCGCGGGTCCTGCCCGGTCTGCACCACGCGATCGACCGCCGCGAACGCGGCGGCGGCATCGGCTGCGGCGAAGGCGTCGACGACCTCGTTCAGCAGCTCGCCGTGGGTGTAGCCGAGCAGAGCGACGGCGCGCTCGTATCGCACGACCGGGCCATCGGACCCGGCGATCAGCTGGTCGAGCAGCGACAGGGTGTCGCGAGGCGACCCGCCGCCGGCACGCACGACGAGCGGGAGCACGCCCGTCTCGACCGTCACGCCCTCGCTCTCGCAGAGCGTCTGGACGTACTCCAGCATCGCGGCGGGCGGCACGAGCCGGAACGGGTAATGGTGCGTCCGCGACCGGATCGTGCCGATGACCTTTTCGGGCTCGGTGGTGGCGAAGATGAACTTCACGTGCTCGGGCGGTTCTTCGACGAGCTTCAGCAGGGCGTTGAAGCCCTGCGGGGTGACCATGTGCGCCTCGTCGAGGATGAAGATCTTGAAGCGGTCGCGCGCGGGGGCGAACACCGCCCGTTCCCGAAGATCTCGCGCATCGTCCACGCCGTTGTGGGAGGCTGCGTCGATCTCGACCACATCGAGCGAACCGCCACCGCCCCGCCCCAGCTCGACGCAGCTCTCACAGGTGCCGCAGGGAGTGTCGGTGGGACCCTCGGCGCAGTTCAGGCAGCGGGCGAGGATGCGCGCCGACGTCGTCTTCCCGCAGCCGCGAGGACCCGAGAACAGGTAGGCGTGGCCGACCCGATCGCTGCGCAGCGCGGTCATGAGCGGCTCGGTGACCTGCGACTGCCCGATCATCTCGCCGAACGCCTCGGGACGGTAGCGGCGGTACAGGGCGGTGGTCACCCGAACAGCCTACGGCGTGCCTCCGACATCCGTTCTGCCGTCTCCTCCCCCTCCGCAACGAACGGGATCACCGTTCTGTCGCGGGCTCCGGCTCCCCAGCCGCTGCGGGGACCGGGGAGGTGATGATCGGGATGGAGGCGGTGACCGTCGGCACCGACGCCGACAGCGTCGTGCCGTCCTCGAGTCGCACATCGGCGAACTGCGTCAGCGACGGCCGGCCGGGGATGACCGGTCCTTGGTTCTCCAGGGGAACGACGACCTCCTCTCCGGGCGCGACCACGTAGGGCGTCCCGCGCACGCTGAAGATCAGGGGCACCTCCCCCTCGATCCGCACTCGCATCTCGGCGGCGCGGATCGCCACGGAGACCGGAGTGTCACGCCACCGGAGCGGGAACGACAGCTCCTCCCATCCGGCGGGCAGACGCGGGTCGAACGAGAGTTCGCCGGCGTGATCGCGCATGCCGCCGAAGCCGCTGACGAGCGCCGTCCACACCCCACCCGCCGAGGCGACGTGCACGCCGTCGGCCGCGTTGTGGTGGAGGTCGGCGAGATCGACGAAGATCGCCTGCCGGAAGTAGTCCAGCGCCAGCTCCTGATAGCCGACCTCGGCGGCGAGGATCGTCTGCACCACCGCCGACAGGGTGGAGTCCCCCGTCGTCAGCGGGTCGTAGTACTCGAAGTCGGCGAGCTTGTCCTCGTCGGAGAAATGCTCCCCCTGCAGGAAGAGGGCGAGGACGACGTCGGCCTGCTTGAGCACCTGGTAGCGGTAGATGACCAGCGGGTGGAAGTGGAGCAGGAGCGGACGCTTGTCGGCCGGCGTCGCCTCGAGATCCCACACCTCGCGCTCGAGGAAGATCTCGTCCTGCGGGTGGATGCCGAGCGCCGTGCTGAAGGGGATGTGCATGGCCTCGGCCGCGCGCTCCCAATGCTCCGGTTCGGCCGGATCCAGCGACAGCCGCTCCGCCGTCGCGCGGTAGGCATCGGGATCGCCCTCGGCCATGTCCCGAAGCGTCCTGGCGGCGAAACGCAGGTTGAAGCGCGCCATGACGTTGGTGAAGAGGTTGTCGTTGACGACGGTGGTGTACTCGTCGGGCCCGGTGACGCCGTGGATGTGGAACGACTCGATCGCGTCGCCGTTGGACGTGCGCCAGAACCCCAGCGTGGTCCACAGCCGCGCGGTCTCGACGGCGATGTCCACCCCCTCGCGGTACAGGAAGTCGGTGTCGCCGGTCGCCCGCACGTACTTCGCCAGGGCGAAGCAGACGTCGGCGTTGATGTGGTACTGCGCGGTACCGGCGGCGTAGTAGGCCGAGGCCTCCTCGCCGTTGATGGTGCGCCAGGGGAAGAGGGCGCCGGCCTCGTTGAGCTGGTAGGCGCGCCGGCGCGCGGCGGGCAGCATGAGATAGCGCATCCGCAGCGCGTTGCGAGCCCACAGCGGCGTCGTGTAGGCCAGGAACGGCAGGACGTACACCTCGGTGTCCCAGAAGTAGTGGCCGCTGTAGCCCGATCCGGTGACGCCCTTGGCCGGCACGCCCTGCTGATCGGCCCGCGCGGCGGCCTGCGCCAGCTCGTACAGGCACCAGCGGGTGGCCTGCTGGATCTCGGGCTGGCCCTCGATCCGGATGTCGCTGCGCGCCCAGAACGCGTCCAGCCACGCCCGCTGCCGGTCGAACTGGTGTGCGACGCCCTCGGCCAGGGCACGGTCGATGGTGCGCCGGCAGCGGTCGACCAGTTCCCGGGCGGGGACGCCCCGCGAGGTGTGGTAGCTGACGAGCTTGGTCACCCGGATGGGGACTCCTGCTCGCGCCTGCACGCGGAAGACGTTCTTGGCGATGTCGGGCTCGACGATACCCCGTGCCGAGTAGTGGTTCTCGGTCTCCACGACATGGTCGGCGACGACGGCCAGCGTCATCCCCGAGTCGGTCACCTGGTACGCCAGGGCCGAGCGGTCGCGATCCTGCCAGTACTCCTTGGGCTGGAGCACCCGCTCGTGGATCTTGTCGCTGCGCCGGGGGTCGAATCCGGCCTTCTTCGCCGGCGCGGGAGACCCGCCGTAGACGTCCTCGCCGTCCTGCCGGTTGATCAGCTGGCAGTTGATGGTCACCGGGGCGTCGGCGTTCAGCACGGTGACGTCGAGTCGGAGGATCACCAGGTGCTTCTCCTCGAACGACACCATGCGCTCGTCCTCGATCAGCACCTCCTTGCCGGAGGGGGTCACCCAGAGCACACGGCGGCGCAGCACGCCGCTCTCCATGTCGAGCTCGCGGTGGTACTCGCGCACGTCCGCCACGTCGAGCGAGAGCGGTTCGTCGTCGACGTAGACCCGCATGATCTTGGCGTCGGGCGCGTTGACGATGATCTGGCCGACCTCGGCGAAGCCGTAGGCCTGCTCGGCGTGGTGGATCGGGAAGGTCTCGTGGAACCCGTTGATGAACGTGCCGTGTTCGTGGGCGTGCCGCCCCTCGGGCGTGTTCCCCCGGAGTCCGACGTAGCCGTTGCCGACGGAGAACAGCGTCTCGGTGACGCCCTGATCCTCCAGGGAGAACCGCTTCTCGATCAGCCGCCAGGGATCGACGGGGAACCGGTCGCGGTCCATCATGCCGGGATCGCCTTCTCGACGAACTCCGCGAGGTCGCTCACCACGACGTGGGCGCCGGCGTCGCGCAGGGTCTCGGCACCGGCGCCACGGTCGACCCCGACCACGAGCCCGTAACCAGCGGCCACGGCCGACTGCACGCCGCTCAGGGCATCTTCGACGGCCGCGCTGCGCGCGGGGTCGACGCCCAGCATCCGAGCCGCCTCGGCGAAGACGTCGGGCGCGGGCTTGGAGGCCAGATGGTCGCGCTCGGCGATGACGCCGTCCATCACGACCGAGAAGCGGTCGCGGATGCCGGCGACGGCGAGCACCTCCTCGGCGTTCTTCGAGCTGGACACCACCGCGATGGGCACCTCCGCGGCGATGAGGACGTCCAGAAGGGCGACCGATCCGGGGTAGGGGGCGATGCCCTCGCTTCGGAGCACCCGGGCGAAGACGTCGTTCTTGCGGTTGCCGATTCCGCAGACCGTGTCGGCGGTGGAGGCATCGGACGGCTCTCCCCAGGGAACCTCGACGTCCCGGCTGCGCAGCAGGCTCGCCACGCCGTCGTACCTCTTCTTGCCGTCGAGGTGGGCGAAGTAATCGGCGTCGCTGTAGGGCGGGGTGACGTCCCACGCGGCGAAGAGCTCCTCGAACATCGTCCGCCACGCATGCATGTGCACCTCGGCGGTCGGGGTGAGGACGCCGTCGAGATCGAACAGCACGCCGTCGTAGGTGGTGAGGTCGGGAAGGGCGGGGGCGGTCACGGGTTCTCCATACGCGAGCGAGGCTCCTGCCGGGGGGGGTGAGGCACGGAGCAGCGAGAGGGACGGATAAAGCGTAGTGGCCCGCGATCGAGGCGGGTGAACGCCGGGGTTTCGAGCGCGTTACGGGGCCGGGGTGCGTCCCGCCACGGTCAGGGTCTGCCGGGCGATCTCGAGTTCTTCGTCGGTCGGGACGACGAGCACGGTGACCGCCGAATCATCGGCGGAGATGACCCGGATGCCGCGCTCGCGCGCGTCGTTTCGCGCAGGATCGACCCGGACGCCGGCGAACCCGAGGGTCGCCAGCGCCGCAGCGCGCACACGGGGGACGTTCTCACCGACGCCGGCGGTGAAGGAGATCACGTCGACCCCGCCGAGCTGCGCGAGATAGGCCCCCGCGTACGCCCGGAGCCGATGCACGTAGACCTCGAACGCGAGGGCGGCCGCGGCGTCGCCGCGGTCGATCCCGGCCTGGATGTCCCGCATGTCCGACACCCCGGCGAGCCCCAGCAGTCCGCTGCGCTTGTTCAGCAGCGCATCGAGCTCGTCGATGGAGAGCCCGGCACGACGGGAGAGCTGGAACAGCACCGCCGGATCGACGTCGCCCGAGCGGGTGCCCATCACGAGCCCCTCGAGCGGTGTGAGGCCCATCGAGGTCTCGACGGATCGACCGCCCTCGATCGCGGTGACCGACGCCCCGTTCCCGAGGTGGAAGACGATCTGACGGAGCTCGGTCGTCGGGCGCCCGAGGAAGGCGGCGGCCGCTTCGCTGACGAACTTGTGGCTCGTGCCGTGGAAGCCGTAGCGCCGGATGCGATGGGTGGCGGCGAGTTCGGCGTCGATCGCGTAGGTGTAGGCGGCGGGCGGAAGTGTCTGATGGAACGCGGTGTCGAAGACGGCCACGTGGGGGACGCCGGGGAAGGCCTTCTTGGCCGCGACGATGCCGGCGAGATTCGCCGGGTTGTGCAGCGGCGCGAGGACCGACAGCTCGTCGATGTTGATCTCGACGAGCGGTGTCACCAGGGTGGGTTCGAAGAACCGTGCGCCGCCGTGGACGACCCGGTGCCCGACCGCGACCGGGGCGGTGTCGGTCAGCGACGGACCGTTCTCGGCGAAGGCCTCGAGCATGACCGCGAAACCGGCCGTGTGGTCGGGGATCGGGAGCTCGCGCTCGAAGGTGGCATCGACCATCGTGGTCGCGGGGCCCGTCAGCGAGGCTTGATGAACGGTGTGGATCGCGCGCCCCGGGCCTGCCTGTCCGATGCGTTCGACCAGTCCCGAAACCAGCAGGGTCTCCCCCGTCATGTCGATGAGCTGGTACTTGAACGACGACGATCCGCTGTTGACGACGAGGACCGGGTTCACTGTCCGTCCTCCCCCTGCGCCTGGATCGCCGTGATCGCGATGGTGTTGACGATGTCGTCGACGAGCGCGCCCCGCGAGAGGTCGTTGATGGGCTTGTTCAGCCCCTGCAGCACGGGACCGATCGCGACTGCTCCGGCCGAGCGTTGCACCGCCTTGTAGGTGTTGTTCCCCGTGTTCAAGTCGGGGAAGACGAACACCGTCGCCCGCCCCGCGACAGCCGAACCGGGGGCCTTGGCGGCCGCGACCGCGGCGTCGGCGGCGGCGTCGTACTGGATCGGGCCCTCGACGGGGAGCTCGGGTGCCCGCTCGCGGACGATCGCCGTGGCCGCCCGGACCTTCTCGACGTCGGCCCCGGAGCCGGACTCCCCGGTCGAGTACGACAGCATCGCCACGCGCGGCTCGATGCCGAACTGCTCAGCGGTCGCCGCGGACGAGATGGCGATGTCGGCGAGCTGTTCCGCCGTCGGATCGGGGATCACGGCGCAGTCGCCGTACACCAGCACGCGGTCGGCCAGCGCCATGAGGAAGACGCTGGAGACCACCGAGACGCCGGGCTTGGTCTTGATGATCTCGAACGCCGGGCGGATGGTGTGGGCGGTCGTGTGCGCCGCGCCCGACACCATGCCGTCCGCCAGTCCCAGGTGGACCATGAGTGTCCCGAAGTAGGACACGTCGGTCACCGTGTCGGCCGCCTGGGAGTAGGTGACCCCCTTGTGGGCGCGCAGTCGCTCGTACTCGCGCGCGAAGCGGTCGACGTGCACGGCGTCGAAGGGCGAGATGACCTGGGCGTCGCGGAT
Source organism: Microbacterium sp. CCNWLW134 (assembly GCF_037083565.1). Classification (NCBI taxonomy): domain Bacteria; kingdom Bacillati; phylum Actinomycetota; class Actinomycetes; order Micrococcales; family Microbacteriaceae; genus Microbacterium; species Microbacterium sp. CCNWLW134. The sequence goes on from NZ_JBAOJU010000001.1 coordinate 2,140,145, forward strand.
GTCGATCCCGAGCTCGATCGCCCGGTTCCGCACCTCGATCTCCTCGCCGAGGATCGTCAGGTCGGCGATGCCCCGAGCCAGCACCGTGGCGGCGGCGCGGAGGATGCGGTCGTCGTCGCCCTCGGGAAGGACGATCCGGCGGCGTTGCGCGCGTGCACGCTCGAGCAGGCGGTACTCGAACATCAGCGGAGTGACGACGGTGGGCCGGGCGAGTCCCAGCGCGGTGACCAGGGTGTCGGTGTCGACGTGCCGCTCGAACATCGACAGGGCGGTGTCGTATCGGCGCTGCGAGTCGGCGGCGAGACGGCCCCGCGTCCCCATGATCCTGACCGCGGTGTCGTAGGTCCCGAGGTCGGTGGCGATGATCGGCAGCGACGAGTCGAGGCCGTCGATGAGGGTGTCGACCGGCTCGGGCAGCGGGAAGGGACCGTTGAGGATGACCGCGGCGATACTCGGGAACGTGCCCGACGAGTTCGCCAGCAGGGTAGCGAGCAGCACCTCGGTGCGATCGGCGGGGATCACCACGATCGCCGATTCGGTCAGGCGCGGCAGCACGTTCACCATCGACATGCCGGCGATGACCACTCCGAGCACCTCGCGGGTCAACAGGTCGGCATCACCCTTGATGAGGCGACCATCGACGGCACGGGCGACGTCGCGGACGGACGGGGCGACCAGCAGACGGTCTTCCGGAAGCGCCCAGACGGGCACCGCTACGCCGCCCGCCGCGGAATCGCCCGCCCCCCGCGACGCGGAGACCACGCCCGAGATCGCGGCGACGACGTCGTCGAGGCGATCGGGGTCGGCGCGGTTGGCGACCACGGCGAACAGCTCGGCACGCTCGTGGGCGAGCTCGGCGAGCGCGAGCGCGGTGATCTGGCCCATCTCGGCGGGTGTGCGGGCGATGGTGGTACCCAGCTGCTCACCCTGCCCGTGCTGGGCGCGGCCGCCGAGCACGAGAAGCACCGGAGCTCCGAGATTCACCGCGATGCGGGCGTTGTAGGTGAGCTCCGCCGGGCTGCCGACGTCGGTGTAGTCGCTGCCGAGCACCACCACGGCGTCGCAGGCCGCGGCGACGGCGTGGTAGCGCTCCACGATGGTCGCCAGCGCCTGCTCGGGATCGCGGCGCACGTCGTCGTAGGTCACGCCGATGCAGTCCTCGTACGGCAGGTCGACGCCGTCATGGTCGAGGAGCATCTCGAGGACGTAGTCCGGCTCGATGGTGGAACGGGCGATCGTGCGGAACACCCCCACGCGCGACGCGGCGTGACTGAGAGCGTCGAGCACGCCGAGCGCGATCGTCGACTTGCCCGAGTGACCCTCGGCCGAGGTGATGTAGATGCTCTGCGCCACCTGTCCAGCCTATGGGCGGGGCCCTCACCGGGCACGTTCCCGGGAAAAGTAAGACTCTCCGCGAACCCGGCAGAGCCTGGTTACCCTTGCTACGTTTCCGTCCTGGGGGAGTTGGCCTGGATGCCGCCTCGCGGAGAGCTGACGCCAGTCTACCCCGGGAGAGGTCGGGGGATTCCCAGGCCCTCCTCTCCCGTCGGCGGTTACGATCGCATAACGAGCGCCGATGCTCGGCCCGCGCGCCGTCCGAGAGGACCACATGGATCACCCCGTCACGACCGAGCAGGTCGCGTCCGTCCGCTCCGCCCTGCCCGATCGACCGGCGTCGGCCGAGGAGTTCGCGCAACTGACCGAGGCCATCGTGGCCTCGGTGGAGCGGGTGATCGACGGCAAGCCCGACGCGGTGCGGAGCTCCCTGGTGTGCCTCCTCGCCGAGGGCCACCTCCTCATCGAGGACGTCCCCGGCGTCGGGAAGACCATGCTCGCCCGAGCGCTGGCCGCGAGTGTGGATGCCACGGTGCGTCGCATCCAGTTCACTCCCGACCTGCTGCCGGGCGATGTCACCGGGGTGAGCGTGTTCAATCCCGTTGCGCGGGAGTTCGAATTCAAGCACGGCGCGGTGTTCGCCAACATCGTCATCGCCGACGAGATCAACCGCTCCTCCCCCAAGACGCAGTCCGCCCTCCTCGAGGCCATGGAGGAGGGGCAGGTCACCGTCGACGGAGCGACCCACCTCCTTCCCGACCCGTTCCTCGTCGTGGCGACGCAGAACCCGCTGGAGATGGAGGGGACCTATGCCCTCCCCGAGGCCCAGCGCGACCGCTTCATGATGCGCATCTCGATGGGCTATCCCGATGCCCGCTCCGAGGCCCTGATGCTGCGTCAGCGCGAGACCGTCAATCCGCTCGACGCCATCCGCCCCGTCGCCTCCGCATCCCAGATCGCCGGCCTCATCGCCTGGGCCCGCGCCGTGCACGTCGCACCGGCGATCGAGGACTACGCCGTCGCCCTCGCGGCGGCCACCCGCACCCACGCCGACCTGCGTCTGGGGGCCAGCCCGCGCGCCACGCTGCAGCTGGTGCGGGCCGCGAAGGTCTGGGCCGCCCTCGACGGCCGCGGATTCGTCATCCCCGACGACATCACCGCGCTCCTCATCCCCGTCTTCGCGCACCGGCTCATCCCGACCCGATCCGCCGGCGGCGCCCGGGCGAAGTCGATGACCGATGTCATCTCGTCGGTGCTCGAACAGATCGCCGCGAGCGTGCGGGTGCCGATCGCCGCACGGCAGTGATCCGATGCTCCGACGACTCTGGCCCCTGACGCTGCGCGGAACCGGTGCGGCGCTTCTGGCGCTGGTCTGCTTCGTCGTCGCGAGCGAGGTCGGGATCCCCGAGCTGATGTACTTCGGGATGCTGCTGGTCGCCGTCCTCGTCGCCGCGGTGGCCTCGCTCTACCTCACCCGCCACGCCGACTCGGTCACCCGCTCGCTGGCGCCGGACACCGTCGGGGTGGGTCGCGCGTCGCTCGTCCGCGTGCGCGTCGGCGTCCGCACCGCGCTGCCGACGCCCCCCGGAACCTGGACCGATACGCTCCCCGCCGGGCTGGCGGGCGCGGCGGCGGGGGTCTTCCCTGCGCTCGGTTCGGGGCTGCGGGGCTCGGATCGCACGGTGGACCTCGCCTACACCGTGACCGGGGTGCGCCGCGGCATCCACCATCTCGGTCCGCTGCGGGTGCACTCGGCCGACCCCTTCGCCCTCGCTCGCCGCAGCACCCTGTACGGTCAGCGCACCCGTGTCACCGTCACCCCCGCCGTGATCGACCTGCCACCCCTCACGGGTCTGGCCGGTGAAGCCGGGGGCACACTCCAGACGCAGAACAATCAGCCCGGTCAGGGCGCCGACAATCTCATCGCCCGCCCCTACGCGCCCGGTGATTCGATGCGGCGCATCCACTGGCGGGCGACCGCCCACCGCGACGAGCTGATGGTGCGTCAGGAGGAGCAGGAAGCGACCCCGGAGGCGACCGTCGTCCTCGACCGGGGAGTGCTGCGGTGGTCGACCGAAGCCCTCCACGAGCCGGGAGCCGATGACGCCTTCGAGACGGCGGTGGCGGCGTGCGTCTCGGTGGTTTCACGGCTGGTGCGCGACGGATACGGCGTGAGCGTGCTCGACAGCGACGGCACCGCCCTCGCCGCACGAATCGACGGCGGAGACACCGCGGCAGTGGAAGACCTCGTCACCCAGTTCGCGACGGTCACGGCGCGACGCGACGACCACCTTCCGCGCCTGGCCCGTCAGTTCGCGGGTGTCATGACCGGGCCGGTGATCGTCTTGACCGGACGCCTCGACCCCGCCGACGTCGACGCGCTCGCGCCGATCGTCCACCACTCGACCTTCGCCGTGCTGCTCGCGGCCTCGCCGCGCAGCGGCGCGCTGGACCGCGCGGGCGACATCGGCTGGCACGCGGTCCACCTCGACCCCGACGGCGATCTGGTGCAGGAGTGGGCCGCCGCGGGCGAGCGGGGGGTGAGCCGTGCCCTCCGCTGAGCCGTCATCGCGCCGGGGTGCGGATCTGCTCCTCACGGCCGGGGTCTTCGCCGCCCTGATCGCGGCGCTCCTCCCCCTCATGCGGGTGGTGCGCCCCACGGGATGGCTCCTCGGCACCCTGGTGATCGTGGCCGTGGTGCTCGCGACCGGATATGTCGCGCGACGCTTCCGGCTGCCTGCGCTGGCGGTGTCGCTGATCGAGGTGGTCGTGTGGGTGGCTTTCGTCACCGTGGTGTTCCTCCGCGACACCGCCTTCCTCCTGGTGATTCCGACCGTGGAGACGTTCCGCGAGCTTCCCGACATCCTCGCCGCCGCCGGGGAGGAGATCGCGCTCGGGGTCGCGCCGCTGACTCCCAGCGCCCCGCTCTCGATGCTGATCGTCGGGGCGACGGGGCTCCTCGCCGTGGTCATCGACCACGTCGTCCTCACGGCTCGGATGCCGCTGCTCGCGGGCGTCGGATTGATCGCGGTCTCCCTCATCCCCGCGATCGCGGTGCCGGCGGAGATCGACGTGGTCGCCTTCGTGCTGCTGGCCGCCGCGATCCTCTTCCTCATCCGCACCGACACCCGGACGCGTGAAGGGGCGGGGAGCGCGGAGTCGACCCGCGCGACCGGCTCGTCGGCGTCCGGGGGGTCGGCGTCCGGGGTGTCGGCCACGGCGATCGGCATCGGCGCCATCGCCGTCGTCGTCGCCCTCGTGGCCACCCCGCTCCTCCCCCAGCCCGCGATCCGGCCGGGGTCGGGGGATCTCGGCCCCGGTCCCGGCATCGACGCCACCCTTCAGCTGGGCGACGACCTGCGGCGACCGCGCGAGGTCGAGGTGCTGCAGATGCGCAGCGACGCGCCCACCCCGCCCTACCTCCGGGCGACGACCCTCACCGAGTTCACCGGCGCGGTGTGGGAGCCCGACAGCGGGCGTTCCTATCCGCTCGACAGCGCCGAGGCGCTCACCGCCCTCCCGGTCGATCCCGAGATCCAGGTCGCGGAGTATTCGACGACGGTGGAGATCCGCAACCTCAATTCCTCGTGGCTGCCCGTGTCGTACCCCGCAACCGGCATCGAGGGACTCGACGGGGTGTGGGGGGCGTTCCCCTACAACCGCACCGTCGAAGCCCGACAGGGCGGGACGCAGGGTCAGGACTACGAGGTGCTCTCCAGCGTCCCTCGTCCGACGCTCGAGCAGATCCGCGCCCGGTCGGCCGGGGGCGAGGGCGTCCGCGCCGACACCCTCGGGCTGCCCGTCGATCTGCCTCCCATCGTCGGCGAGCTCGCCGCCGAGGTGACAGCCGGGGCGGCGTCGGATTACGACGCGCTCCTGGCGCTGCAGAGCTGGTTCCGCGGAGCCGACTTCCGCTATTCGCTCGAAGCGCCCGTCGAGGAGGGTTTCGACGGCAGCGGCGCCGAGGCGGTCGCCCGCTTCCTCGAGGTGCGGGAGGGCTATTGCGTGCACTACGCCTCGGCGTTCGCCCTGATGGCGCGCACCCTCGGCATGCCGAGCCGCATCGTCGTGGGGTACCTGCCGGGAACCTCGACCGGCGACGCCGTGGACTTCCAGACGGTGTACTCGGTGATGTCGGGACAGCTGCACGCGTGGCCGGAGATCTACTTCGAAGGCGTCGGATGGATCCCCTTCGAACCGACCAACGGCCTGGGTCAGCCGACCCGCTTCTCCCCCGAGGCCTCGGCCCCCGGAGAGACCGCCGACGGCGCGGACGACGCCCCCGAACCATCGGCCCCCGCCGACGTGCCCGACGCCGTCGACCCCGACACGGGCGAGCCGCTGACCCCGGATGCCGGCACCGCCGCCCCTGACGACGGGGTCGACGCTCTCCCGACGGTGACGGTGGTCTTCGCCGTCCTCGTGGTGCTGGCGATCCCGCTCATCGTGAGAGATCTGCGGAGGAGGCAGCAGCTGTCGGCCGCGCGGTCCGGCGACGCCGCCGCCGCGTGGGCCATCGTGCAGGACACCGCGATCGACCTCGGGATCCCGTCGCCGGTCAGCGAGAGTCCGCGGGCGCTCGGCGCCCGGCTCATCGCCGAGGCCGGGGCCCCCGCCGGGGCCATGGGTGTGCTCATCCGGGCGATCGAGCGGGCGAGCTACGCGCCCGGCGGGCGTCACGGCTTCGGTCAGGGCGAGGCGACCGCGGCCGCGGCGAGCGAGGTGCGGGCGGAGGTGCTGGCTGCGGCGCAGCCCGCGCGACGCCTTCTCGCGCTCGTCGTGCCGCGCTCGCTCATCATCCGCCCCGGGTCGCTCTACGCCGGCGCCGGCCGCGGCACCTCCCGCCCGGCCGGCTGACCGACGGCCGGCGGCGGGCGGCTCGCGGCGGGATGGGGTCAGCGGGAAGAGCGTTGCAGCTGCGCGTCCGCCGAGGGGCCCTCGAACTCGTCGGCGCTCGGCCGCTCCGCGGCATCCGTCCGACCGTCTTCGTCGACGACGACGTCATCGGCGGAGTCGTCGTCGAAGGGCACGGCGCCGCGGGGGGCGTCGTAGAGCCCGGCGTCGAGGATGCCCTCGCGCGCGGCGACGATCGTCGGCACGAGCGCCTGGCCCGCGACGTTGACCGCGGTGCGCCCCATGTCGAGGATCGGGTCGATCGCGAGGAGCAGTCCGACGCCCTCGAGCGGCAGACCGAGCGTCGACAGCGTCAGGGTGAGCATCACCGTCGCCCCGGTCGTCCCGGCCGTGGCGGCCGAGCCGACGACCGAGACCAGGGCGATGAGCACGTACTGCCAGATCGACAGGTCGATGCCGAAGAACTGCGCGACGAAGATCGCCGCGATCGCGGGATAGATCGCCGCGCAGCCGTCCATCTTGGTCGTCGCCCCGAAGGGCACCGCGAAGGAGGCGTATTCGCGCGGGACACCGAGGTTGCGCTCGGTCACCCGCTGGGTCAGCGGCAGCGTGCCGATGGACGACCGGCTGACGAACGCCAGCTGGACGGCAGGCCAGACGCCGGAGAAGTACTGCCGGATCGACAGGCCGTGGGTGCGCAGAAGCGTCGGGTAGACCACGAACAGCACGAGCGCCAGGCCCGCGTAGACGGCGAGCGCGAACCACGCCAGGGTGGTCAGCTTCTCCCAGCCGTACTCCACGACCGCCGAGGCGATGAGGCCGAGGGTGCCGAGCGGCGCGATGCGGATGATCCACCACAGCACACGCTGGATCACCTTTAGCGTGGATTCGGTGAAGGCCAGGAACGGCTCGGCGCGACGGCCGAGCTTGAGTGCGGCGATCCCGACCGCGGCCGCGACGACGATCACCTGGAGCACGTTGAACCCGACGGATGACGAGGCGGCGCCCGTCTCGGCGTCGACCGACGTCGAGACGGTGAGGCCGAGGAAGTTCTGCGGCACGAGACCGACGAGGAAGTTCCACCACGTGCCGACCGTCGTGGGCTCGGCGGCGGTGAGGGCGGCCTGATCGACGCGAGCACCCGGCTGGATGGTCACACCGAGCACGATCCCGATCGACACGGCGATGAGGGCCGTGATGGCGAACCACAGCAGGGTCTGCCCCGCGAGACGGGCGGCGTTGGTCACGCGCCGCAGCTGCGCGATGCTCGCGACGATCGCGAAGAAGATGAGCGGGATGACCGCGGTCTTGAGCAGCGTGACGTAGGAGTCGCCGATCGTGTTCACCGTGGCGGCGAGCGCGTTGGGGGTGCCGTCGGCGAGGGGGCCGATCTGTCGGGCCACCAGACCCAGGGCGACCCCGAGCACGAGGGCGACGGTGATCTGGAACCCGAACGAGGTCAGGATGCGGCGGGCGCGGGTCTTCTCGGGCGTGGGCCGGGAGGGCGCGGTGGCAGCGCTCGGGGCGGAACTCATATCTCTCCTGTGGGGGCGTCGGTCATCCGGGGGTGGGGATGGCCTGGTCGAGGCTACGGCGAGCCAGGGAGGTCACGCCGTCGTGTGACCCCGGATGACAACGACGCACACCCCCGCGATCATTCCCCCCTCGTCGCTCTCCTCCCCGCGAGGGGGTGGGTGGGAGGAGGGGGACGCGGGGAAAGGGAGAGGCCCTCATCCCGGAGGATGAGGGCCTCGACGCGGAAGCGACAGGATTTGAACCTGCGAGGCGAGTTACCCCGCCTACATGGATTCCAGCCATGCTCCTTAGGCCGCTCGGACACGCTTCCGTCGCCGACTTTATCACGCGGCCCAGGAGCAACCCGGCGTCGTCACCAGCCCATCGAGCCCGCGACGCCCTTGAACGGCCCCGCGACGCGCGAGGTGATCCACCCGCCGTAGAAGCGTCCGGGCTGAGGGGTGACGACCTCGCCGTCGACCGTGCAGCGGTCCATCACCTGCGCGTACACCGCAACCCGGTCGGCCAGCAGTTCGTACCCGGCGCTCGGTCGTGGATAGTTCCACGCAGCGGCCGGCCGGTGCTCCTCGCCGCCGTGGACGTCGAGGTAGCGCGCCGCACCTTTGAACTCGCAGAACGACGACCCGACACCGTCGGTGAGCGCCCCCTCGACGAACGCCGCGATCGGCAGGTAGTACACCGGCGGATGGCTGGTCTCGAGGACGCGGACGACGTCGCCGGTGTCGACGATCACCTCGCCTCCGAGGGTGATGGTGACGCGGGTGTCGACCTTCTCGATCCGCGGCGGCCGCGGGTAGTCCCACACCGATTCCTGCCCCGGTGCGATGGGGTCGGGTGACGGATGACGCATGGTTTCAGGCTACGCCCCGCCGACCCCGTGGGCTCCGGATGCGAGGCAGCGGCGAACCGGCGGGAAATCGCCCTCGCCGCGTCATCCGCTGGTTGACTGAGGGGGTGACGCAGGTGGCGATGTTCCCCCTCGGCAGTGTGCTCTTCCCGCACGCGCCCCTGGCGCTGCGGATCTTCGAGCCGCGCTATCTCACCATGCTCGGGCGCCTGCTCGACGAGGAGGACCCGCAGTTCGGAGTGGTGCTCATCGAGCGCGGACCCGAGGCGGGTGGCGGCGATCAGCGAAGCTCGTTGGGCACCATGGCACGACTCGCGCAGGTGCAGGTCGGCAAGGATGACATCTTCGTCCTCGCCGTGGGCGACCAACGCGTGAGGGTCGACACCTGGCTCGACGACGACCCGCATCCTCTCGCCGAGGTCACGCCCCTCGAGGCGTTGACCTGGGACGACGCCCTCACACCCTTGCGGACGGAGGCCGAGAGCATCGTGCGACGCGTGCTGGGGAAGGCCGACACGGCGGGCCTGGCCTCGTACGATCCGAACATCGAACTGTCGGAAGACCCCGTCGAGTCGACATGGCAGCTCGCCGCGATCGCACCGCTCGGCGAGCTCGACCGCTTCACCCTCCTGCAGGCCACCACCTTGGGCGGCCTCCTGCGGCAGATCATCGACATGACCCTCGACATCGAACCCGTCCTGGGCGGCGGAGACGAGACATCCGATCCATTCGCGGGAATGTGAATCGACCCGATCGGGTTGTGGTCGGCATGAAGAGTTTCGGCACCCTCTCCTTCGGTCACTACGGTCCGCTCGGCGGAGGCCGCCAGCTCACCGCCGGCGAGTCGATGCTCCAGGCCATCGATCTCGCGCAGGGGATGGACGACCTCGGCGTGAACGGCATCTTCTTCCGCGTACACCACTTCGCCCGGCAGCAGTCCTCGCCCATGCCGCTCCTCGCCGCGATCGCCGCGCGGACGCGGCACATCGAGATGGGCACCGGCGTCATCGACATGCGCTACGAGAATCCTCTCTCCCTCGCCGAGGAGGCGGCGTCGGTCGACCTCATCAGCGGCGGTCGCCTCGCGCTCGGCGTCAGCCGCGGCTCACCCGAGACGGTGGTGCGCGGCTACGAGGCGTTCGGGTACACGGGCGCGTCGGATCCGCGGGGCGCCGACCTCGCGCGGGAGCATTTCGCCACCTTCCTGCATGCGATCGAGGGCAACGGCATCGCCGAACGCGACCAGTCCAGCCCGTTCGGCGGCGGCACAGGACTGCAGCGCATCGAGCCGTACTCCCCCGGTCTGCGCTCGCGGATCTGGTGGGGTGCGGGCAACCGCGAGACCGCCGAGTGGGCCGGCCGTATGGGAGTGAACCTCATGTCGTCCACGCTCCTCACCGAGGACCGGGGTCTGCCGTTCGACGTGCTCCAGGCCGAGCAGATCGACGCCTTCCGCGCCGCGTGGCGTGAAGCCGGACATGCCGGCGAGCCGCGGGTGTCGGTGAGCCGCTCGGTCTTCCCGATCACCACGGCCGAGGACGAGATGTACTTCGGCGGCCGTCAGGACGGCGACGGGGTGGGGTACATCGACGGCTTCCGCTCGACCTTCGGCAAGACCTACGCGGCCGCACCGGACGTGCTGGTGGAGCAGCTGCGGGAGGATGCCGCGGTCATGAGCGCCGACACGCTCATGCTCACGATCCCGAGCCAGCTCGGGGTCGCGTTCAACCTGCGCCTGGTGGAGTCCTTCGCCCGCCACGTGGCACCGCACCTGGGGTGGGCCCCCTCCACGCAGAGCCTCGTGGCCAGCTGAGCCTCATCGCCGCTTACTCCACCCCCGTGACGCGCGCGCCGAGCCATTCGGCGAGGTCGTTCACCTCGGCCCGGATCATGTCGGTCTCCTCCGGTTCGAACGGCAGGAACCCGTGGACGGCGTTCACCCGCAGGAGGTCTCGGTCGCGATCGACCTTGGCGTCCAGCATCCCGACGAAGCGGTCGCCCATCAGGATCGGGTGGGCGAAGAAGCCGTAGCGGCGTCGGGCCTTGGGCTTGAACTGCTCGAGCACATAGTCGAAGTCGAACATCTCGGCGAGGCGCTGACGGTCGAACAGGACGCTGTCATACGGGTTCAGGAGTGCCACGCGGCCGTCGACGTCGACGTGGGCGGCTTCCAGCGCATCGGGATCGACGCGCCACTTCCATGACGACCCCTCGACCTCGGCCGGCTCCCCCGCCTTCCCCACCCGTGTCCAGACCGACCTCTCCCGGGCCAGACCCGCGGCCTTCAGGCGACGGGTCTCGAGCTCTCGCGCAGCGGTGTCGTCGTCCAGATCCATAAGATCGCGGGGGTACACGCGCTCGGCGAGATCCCACACGCGCGTGCGCCCTTCCCGCCTGGTCACGGCCACCTCGCCCCGGCGCGCCAGGAGGTCGAGCATCAGCGGCACCTGGTTCGACCCCGACCACCCGTCCGGCGTCCGGGCCACCGAGGCCGTGTCGGGGATCTCCCGCGAGGTCAGCGGACCCTCGGCCCGTAAACGGGCCAGGACGTCGGAACGGAAAGCGGCGTTCGCCTCCAGCCACTGCCGGCTGCTCTCACGTTCGGGGTGGCGACGCATGGCGGGACGAAGCAGCGGCAGCAGGCTCATCGGGTGGAACGCGCCCTGGAACTCGAACAGAAGGCGGTCGATCTCCACCGCCTTCTTCAGCTGGCCGGGCTCGTACGACCACCCGATCCGCGACCACAGCACCGTGTGCTCGCAGGTGGCGATCACCGCGGTCGGGTCGATCTTGATGTACCCCAGCTGCTCAGCCACCTCCACCACGTCGCCAGGCCGGTCGGCGTCGAGGAGCTGCGCCCGCACGACGATGCGCCGCGCCTGTTCCCGGCTGAGTCGGTGCGTCACGCGTCGAGTATCCCCCGTGCCTCCGACAGCGAGCGACTCCTTACCTCGGGGTCCCCGCCCCCGGTCGCGAAATAGGGCGATCGCCCGATCCGCGCCTCCCGCCTCAGGGAGGAAAGTCGACGTTCAGAACGAACGACGGGAGAACGACGATGGACGCGATGACCTACGCCGCAAGCCGGATCGCGGCGCAGCGTGCGGAGATGCTGGCCTCCGAGGTGAGACTTCGACAGGCCCGGGCCCGACGACGCGAGACGGCGGACCCGGGTGCCGCGGTCCACAGCATCAGCGAAGCGACCCGGAGCGATGAGGCGAGTGTCGAGTGCTTCGGATTGGCGGGCCCCGCGGCATGACGGGAGTGCGGGGTCACGGGCACGGCGACGGGGCGCGCGCCGGGTTGCCGCGAGGATTCCTGTCGCAGCTGTCGGAGGGCGGTGCCACGATATGACCATGCCCGCGCTCGCCTCGAGTCCCCGCATGGTCGGTCGTGGCATCGAGCTGGGTGCGCTGCTCGACGCTCTTGACGACGCGCGTCGTGGAACACCCCGTTCGGTCATCGTGCGAGGAGAGGCCGGCATCGGGAAGACGCGCCTCGTGCAGGAGTTCTTGAGCGCAGCGACGAGAGGGCAGGACGCGCAGCTGCCGGTGGTGGTCGCCGTCGGTCAGTGCGTCGACCTCGGCCCGATCGGCGCTCCGTTCGGCCCGGTGCGTCGCGTGCTGCGTGACCTCCACGCCGCGGTGGGCACCGAGGCGCTCCGTGAGGCGGCCGGCTCACCGGCAGCTGCGGCGACCCTCGCGGCGTTCGTCCCGGGGGTCATGACCGAGACGCCCTCGGCGGATGTTCCGACCGGCGACTTCGCCGAGGCGATCGAGGTCGTGCTCGAGAACCTGTCGACGACACGGCATCTCGTGATCGTCATCGAGGACCTGCAGTGGGCCGACGCCGCGACACTCGCCCTGCTGAAGACACTCGCCAGCACGTTGCGCGGCCGCCACCTCATCATCGTCGCGACCTATCGGTCCGACGACATCGATCGTTTCCATCCGCTGCGTCCGATCCTCGCCGAGTTGGACCGCACGAGGGCGATCATCCGCATCGAGGTGGCTCCGTTGAGCGCGGCCGAGGTCGCCGAACAGGTGGCGCTCCTGGCGACAGCGGACCTCGGCGAGACCGAACTGGCAGCCCTGGTCGAGCGCAGCGGCGGAATCCCCTTCCTCGTCGAGGAGCTCGTCGACCTCGGCAGCGCGGAACTGCCGGACACCCTGCGCGAGCTCGTCCTCGCGCGCTACTCCCGGCTGGATGACACCGCCCAAGAGGTCGTCCGTGTCCTGGCTGCCGGCGGGATGCACACCGAGCATGTCACTCTCACCGCGGTCAGCGGACACGACGAGCGCACGATCGATCAGGCCGTCCGCGATGCCATCGCGGCCCGTGTCATCGCCGCGGACGGCGCCGGCTACACCTTCCGTCATGCCTTGACGCAGGAAGCGGTCCACGACGAGATGCTGCCCAGCGAGCGCGTGCGGGTGCATCGTCGGTACGCCGAATACCTCGCCGCAGGCCGCGCCGACTCTCCGGACGCCGTATCCGCGGTCGCCGAGCACTGGTTGATCGCGCGGGAGCTGGCGCCGGCCTTCGACGCCACCGTTCGCGCGCTGGAGCAGTCTCGCGCCACGTTCGCACCGGCGACATCGGTCAAGCTCGCGGAGAGGCTGACGGAGCTGTGGTGGCAGGTCCCCGACGCCGCGACGCGGTCGGGGACGACCCTGCCCGAACTGCACCTGAGCGCGGCGCAGGCCTGGCACGACCTCGGCGATCCCGACCGTGCCCTCCGTGCCGCACTCGAGGGCCTCGCCACGGATCCGCAGGATCCGATGGTGCGTGCGGCGCTCATTCGCCAGAAGATCGTTCAGGAGTTCAACACCGGCCGTCATCCGGATCACGAAGAGCTCCTCGGCGCCATCGCGCTGCTGGAGGGAATCGACACCGACGCATCGCGCGTGCTGCAGTCGCGCATCCTGTCGAATCTGGCGCTGAGCTACGCGGACGGCCGAGCAGAGGAGTATCTGCGGACGGCAGTGCACCTGGCCGAAGGCGCCGGGGACGACGTCGCCCTCGCGATCGCCCTCGTCAATGAGTCGTGGCGGTACTCCGACGCCGCAGGTGACGAGATCGCCGCTCTCGCCCCGCTCGAGCGTGCCCGGGAGCTGCAGGTGAATCCCGCGGTGCGCGCGTACGTCGGAGCGGCCTACGTCGACCTTCTGGCCCGGCTGGGACGCTACGACGACGCCGCGCTCGTCGGAGAGGCGCATTTCGCCGACGCGGTACGCGGCGGAATCGAGCGCGGCTCAGGCGGATCGATCGCCGTGCAGATCGCGCACGCGCACTTCTGCGCAGGGCGACCCGACGAGGCGAGGCGCTACGCCGCGCGGGCCAGGCGGCTCCTCGACCGGCCGTCGCGGGCGTCGGTCATCCGCATGCTGGCCGCCCACTACGCGTGGAACGATCAACCGGGCGAGCACGACACCCTGCTCGCCGTCGAGCACGCGACGATCGAGGAGGCCCGGCGATCGCACCCGGACAAGCACGAGATGTGGGAACCGGAGACCGTCGACGCGGTGCTGATGTCGTCGTCCGGTCTGCGGGTCACGACCGACCCTGACGACAGCTCGGCGTGGACCCAGCGGATCGATCGGCTTCATCGCAACATCGCGAAAGGGGGCGCATCTGCGGCTCGGCGTTTCACGACGCTCACCGCGGCCCTGATGCTGCGCGCGGTGTCGCCGATGCATGCCGGCGGTGAGGCGCGCGTGGACTCGGACGAGCTGCGCACGGCGATCATGGACGCCACCCGGGCGTGGCCGCGGACGGGCGTGACCCCCGTGATCGTCGACGCCATCGACGCCGTGCTCGCTGATGCCGCTCGCCGCGACCCTGACGAGCGCGTACGCCTCTGGCGCGCCGTCGTCGATGAGGCGAAGACGGGGGTCTTGCCGGTTCGTCATCGACAGATCGCACACCTGAGCCTTGCCGCCGCCCTCATCGACGGAGGCGACCGCGATGCGGCGGCGCGCGCGCTGGATGCCGTCATCGCAGACGCCCCGCGGCTCGGCGTCGCTCGGGCCGCGTTCTGGGCGGAGGACCTCGCCCAACGCGCAGGACTTCGCCGCCGGGCGATCGAGTCGTCTCGAGCGGTGGATGCCGCCGGTTCGCCCGGCCTGACCCCTCGTGAGCGTCAGGTGCTGGCCCTCGTCGCCGAGGGGCTCACCAATGCACAGATCGGCGCGCGGCTGTACATCAGCCCGAAGACCGCCTCCGTCCACGTGTCGGCGATCCTCTCGAAAGTGGGCGCGTCCAACCGGGCCGAGGCGGCGGCGCTCTTCATCGCGAGCACCGACGCCGGTCGCAGCCTCTGACAGGCGCGGCGTCGACCGCACCCGTCACGTCGTCGCCGCTCGACCGTCGAACGTGCATCTGCGCGCCGAGAGCGCGGGGTCCGTCCGCATCCTCGGCGCCCAGATGCACTCTCGCGGGAAAGGCGCGGGTCGTAGGCTGGCCGCGGGAAGAGGGGGGATGCCGCAAATGGGAGCGCTTCACGAAAGGGCGACGGCGAACGGGCACCGCGCGGGCCGGGTGCCGGTACGCGTCGTCCGGGGTCTGGGTGCCGGGGGCATCGGCCTCGTCCTCGCCGCCGCGCTGTCGGGCTGCGGGATCGTCGAACGGATCGTCGCGGACGGGGAGACGCCCACCCCCACGCCCACCGCCCCGATCGCGCCGACACCGTCCGGACCGGATCCGGTCCTGGCCTGGGAGTGCGGGCAGATCAGCGCGCTCAGCGGCGTGGCGATCCGCACGAACTTCGAGTACCAGACGGGTCGGATCGACGAGGTCGAGTACGTCTCGCGTCTGGCCGCCCTGCAGGACGCCTGGGTCTACATGCCGACCTACGACACGGAGATCACCCCGTTCATCTACGAGGTACAGGTGCAGGCGGCCGCCGACCCGTCGGGCGCCAACCAGGGCTACATCGACGCGATCAACGCGGCGACTGCGGCCTGCCAGGAGGCAGGCTCGCTCGCGGTGGTCACCCCGCTGCCGGAGATGGGCGGCTAGCCTCGTCCGGCAGCACGAGAGGGAGCTCGCGCGAGGCGTCCCAGGGGCGGGTCCAGCCGACGCTGTCGAACAGACCGTCCAGCAGCATGCCGGTGAAGCCCCAGACGAGGTGCTCGCGCACGCCGTCGCGCACCAGGAAGCCCGGTCCGCGCCATTCGCGGCCCTCGCGTCGGATGACCGTCACTCCGCGATTGGCCGGGTCGAGGAGGTCGGCGACCGGCGCGCGGAAGACATCCGCGGACTCGGCCTCATCGACGACCCCCACCGGGGAGGGGCGACGCCACCACGCGATCACGGGGGTGACCCGGTGTCGGGAGTACTCCAGCGGAATCGCACCGAGAGTGCCGAGCACTTCGACCCCGTCGGGATCCAGCCCGGTCTCCTCCTGGGCCTCGCGGAGCGCCGCTGCGACGGGTCCGTCGTCCCCGTCATCCACCCGTCCCCCGGGGAAGGCGACCTGCCCGGGATGCGATCGGAGCGTCAGCGCCCGAGCGAGGAGCAGCACGTCCAGGTCGCGCGAGACCGCACCGCCGTCGGCTCCCCCGGCGCTGGGCTCGGCATCGAGCACGCCGAAGAGGATCAGTACCGCGGCGTCTCGAGCGTCAGCGACATCGGGAAGCTCCGCCACACGGTCGCCGAGGCCGCCGCGGGGGTCTGATGCCGCCGCGCGGACGAGCTCTCGCAGCGCCTGTCGCGCGGCATCCGCCCGGAGAGCTGGGGTCACCCTGACAGCGTACGCGGCGCCCCGACATCCGCTCCGCCGCCCGGCGATCAGGACTTTTCCGGACGCGCGAGGAGAACATCACATTCAGGTAACGTACGGGAAGCGTCCAGACTCAGAGACCAGACTCGGGGACTTGTGCCCCGCCCGGGCGCGTGCCGCGTCACCCGAAGACGCATCCCCCGACACGAAACCGGTACTTCATGCGCTCCACCACGACGACCACCTCCGCCCGCCGCACCCGTCGCGCCGCTGACCGGCGCTCACGCCGCCGGCCCGCCCTCGTCGTCGCCGGCCTGAGCTTCTCGGTCCTCGCGGCCGTCGGCATCACCGCGACCGCACCCACGGCCGCGGCATCGTCGACGACCGCCTTCGGCCCGGTCACGCTCGCCTCGTACACGACGGCGTCGACCTCGCCCCTGGCCGCGAACACGGCGGCGGATGCGACCGCCGACGTCGACGCGACGGCGACCGACGCGGCCGGCGCGGCCCTGGCCGCCGCCGACACGATCGAGGCCGACATCCAGGCGGCAGCACTCGACATCGGCGAGGCCGACCCGACCGTCGACACCGCTGAGCTCGAAGCGGCGCTCGCGAGGCTGCAGGCAGCCGACGTCCTGCCCGCGGCGTTCCTGCCCGATCTCGCCGACGACGTGACCGACGCGGTGGCGGAAGTCGACCAGCGGGTCACCCAGCTGCGGGGCAGCCTCGACGGAGCGCTGGCGAAGAAGGCCGAGGAAGAGGCCGCCGAGAAGGCACGTCTCGAGGCCGAGGCGGCGGCCGCAGCGGCGGCCGAGGCAGCCGCTCAGGCCCGGAGCACCCCGAGCGGAAGCGGCGGCGGGGGCGGTGGCTTCATCCCCACCGGCGGTAGCACCGGCGGCGACAACAGCCCCGCGGGCGCTCAGGCGACCGCCCGGGCGATGCTCGGCAACTACGGCTGGGGCGATGACCAGTTCTCATGCCTGGTGTCGCTGTGGAACAAGGAGTCGGGCTGGAACTACCAGGCCTACAACGCCTCGAGCGGTGCGTTCGGCATTCCGCAGGCCCTCCCCGGCAACAAGATGGCCTCGGCCGGCGCCGACTGGCAGACCAACGCCGCCACGCAGATCTCGTGGGGACTCGGCTACATCTCCGGCCGCTACGGCACCCCCTGCGGCGCCTGGAACCACTCGCAGTCGGTCGGCTGGTACTGAGCTCAGACCCGACGCGACTCACTCGGCTGGCGGATCACCGAAAGGTTCGATCCGCCAGCCGACGCGTTCCAGGGCCGCTGCCAGGCGCAGCGCATCCTCCCGCGCCGCGGCAGGCTCGTGCGAGCAGACGTCGACGGCGAACGGCGGCGGTTCGGCGAAGCGGGGCAGATCGACCATCGCCCACGATTTCGCACTGACCCACACCCGCGGGTCGGCTGAACCGGCATCCTGGACCTCGCCGTCGGACACCAGTGCGATGACGGCGAGCGCGTCAGGCTTCGCAATGGGAAGATTCACCACGAGCGAGACCACGTGCACGACCTCCATGGTCGCAGACCCCGACCCCGCCGAGGTCGAACCGGTTCGGTGTCCGATGATCAGGGATGACCCGGCACGGCCGGGTCGCCCGCCTCACCGTCCGAAGAAGTCACCGAGGGCGCCGAACTGGTCGCCGATGGTCGAGACCTGATCGCCGAATCCCGACACGACGTCCCCGGCGCCTCCGACCAGGCCCTCCGCGCCCTCGGCGAAGCCCGAGACGTCGACGCCGTCCGCCAGGCCCGTGAGGTCGACACCGTGGGCGAGGGCGTCGAAGTCGACCCCGACCCCCGCGGCCTGCTCGAGGAGCGGCGTCGCCACCGAGCTGACCACCGCGGCTCCCGCCACCGCTCCGAGGACTCCGATGGCGAGGCCGCCGGCGCCGACCATCGCCGCACCGCCTCCGACCCGGCCGAGAAGGCCGCGCATCCGGCCAGGGCGCAGGGCCTCGGCGCGGCCCGCCGCACGAGCGAGGTCTTCCGGAGCGGCCGACCGCGGTCGCTCCGCGGGCGGGAACTCTGTCCGCATGCGCGACTCGATCTGCTGGCGCTGCTGCGGAGTGAGCCGGGCGAACGCCTCGCGATGGATCTGCTCCACCTGGTGCGGGTCGGCGGTTTGCATCAGATAGTCGTACCGGGCGATCGCCGCCCGGTCGGCCTCGCTCGGACGGCTGGAGGATGTGCCGCCCCCCGGTGGCGGCGTGGTCGAGGGACGACCGCGCGGCACGGACGAGGACGGCGGGGCGGTCGACCCGGCGCCCGCGGGGGGACGACCGTCACCGCCGAGTGCGTCGGCGGCGCTTCGGACGATCCCCCGCCAATCCGGGGAGGAGGAACTCTGGGCGGAGCCGCCCTGGTTGTCCAGCGCCTTGGCGGCCATGCCGATCAGCTTGGAGAGCTTGCTCATGACGATCCCTTCTGAACGTCAAGGTCTCCTCCACCCTCACGGGCCGGTGGGCCGGAACGCCACGGGGCGTTCGTACTGACGGGTCCACCGCAATCGGGAGTACTCCCCTTGCCTCCCCCACGGTAGCCAGGCGGACCTATGGATTCGCTTGAAAAAGAAGCGCGGACCTCCGCTGTTCCTGGCATGATGGCGTCACCCGATCCGCCCTGACCGAAGGGGCACGATGCGCTCGCTCACGCGTCGACAGTTCCTTGCGCGCACCGCCGCGCTCGCCGCCGCGCTGTCCCTCGACCCCGACGATCTCGGTCGCCTCCTCGCCGCCGCCCCGACGGCGACGAGCGGCACCACCGACATCCCCTCCACGCTCCTGCAGACGATCCTGTACGGACCGACGGTGCAGGGCAGCTACCGCCGGCTGGTCGCCGGACCTGGCGAACCCTACCTCCCCCGCGTGGACGTGCTCGGACGTGATCCCGACCCGTCCCGGACGTCGCGGCGACGGTCGTTGCTCTACCTCGGCCATCTCTCCGATCTCCACGTCATCGACGCCCAGTCGCCGGGCCGGATCGAGCCGATGATCGTCCAGGATCATTCGGCATGGGGCTCGGCGTTCCACCCGCACGATCCGCTGAGCCCCCACACGGTCGCGGCGATGGTGGGCGCGTTCCACGACGCGCGGTCCAGTCCGCTCACCGGAGCACCGATGGGAGCCGCAGTGGTCACGGGTGACAGCGCCGACATGCACTCGCACCTCGAGCTGCGCTGGTACATCGATCTGATGGACGGGCTGGCCATCGACCCCGCCACCGCGGGTCCGGTCTTCCAGGGCGTGCAGGCGTGGCCGGAAGCCATCTGGGCGTATCGCCCCGAGGATCCGACCGGCGGATCATTCGGCGATTACGGCTTCCCGGCACTCCCCGACATGCTCGAGCGGGCGATCGCCGGCGAGATCCGTTCGACCGGGCTCCCCGCGCCCTGGTACGCCGTGTACGGAAACCACGACACGCTCCTGCTCGGGACGTTCGAGCTCAGCCCCTCCCTGCATGCGCTCGCGGTCGGCGGGCGGAAGTCCTACACGCTGGATGCGACGGCATCGACGTTCCTTCGCGGCTGGGCCGCGAGCGGCAGCGCCATCCAGCAGGGATGGGACGCCCTCAATCTCGCGTGGGGCCGTTCGGGCTTCCGCGCGGTCTCTGCGAACCCGGAACGCCGTATCTACGAGACGCGGGAATTCATGGCCGAGCATTTCGTGACGCAGCCCGAGCCGGGGCCGATCGGGCACGGGTTCACCCGTCGGAACCTCCAGACGGGTGAGACGTGGTGGCGCGCCGAACTGAGTCCGCATGTGCGTGCGCTGGGCCTGGACACCTGCAACGCCGTCGCAGGCCCCGACGGCGCCCTCCCCGACGTGCAGTTCCGGTGGCTCCGCACCGAGCTCGAGCGCGCCCAGCGTGAGCAGAAGCTCGTGCTCATCCTCAGCCACCACAACAGTCTGACCATGGAGAACACCGCTCAGCGCCCGGGCGAGACCGAGATCCTGCGTCACGGGCCCGAGGTGGTCGATCTCATCCTGCAGTTCCCCGTCGCCATCGCCTGGCTGAACGGGCACACGCATCTGAATCAGATCCTCGCCCACCGATCAGGCGACCGAGGGTTCTGGGAGATCACGACGGCCTCGTGCATCGACTTCCCCCAGCAGCAGCAGGTCGTCGAGATCGTCGACAACCGGGATGGCACGCTGTCGCTGTTCACCACGGTTCTCGACCACGCCTCTCCGGTCTCACCGGGTGCGCCTGGCCGAACGGGTGACCTCGCCGCGCGGGCCCGCGAGCTGGCCGCCAACGACTGGGCCGAGACGCCGATCATGCGTCGAGGATCTCCGCTCGACCGCAACACCGAGCTCCTCCTCCCTTCCCCGTTCGATTTGGAGACCATCACCGACGCCTCCCTGGAGGCGCAGCGGATGACGGAGCGGGCGCGCATCCTCGCGCACGAAGAGCGGATCGCCTCATGATCGGTCGCTTCGCCTCGGCGGCCGCGTTGGCGCTCACCGTCGCAATCACTGCCGCGGGCTGTTCGCAGATCGCCGCGATCGCGCCGGTCGGCGGTGACAGGTTGGCAGAGGTCCGGTACGCCGTGAACGACATCCTCCTCGAGGAAGGGATCGACATCCTCGTCGCGCCGGTCTGCACGGTCGCGGCCGACGAGGTGACGGTCGCGTGCGAGGGGTCGACCCGTGACGAGCGCGCGATCGACGCCGTCTCCGAGGCGGCATCATCCGATCAGATCGTCGTCCGCGTCGACGAAGAGGTCGTCTACGAGGGCTCGCTCATGACCGTCCTCGAGAGGGGATCCAGCGGATGAGGCGGTCGCGCACCCTTCCGCTCCTCGTCGCCGCCGCCGCGATCGTCATCGGTGCCCTTCTCCAGGCCGCCACCGCCGTCCCGGGCCTCGGGCGCGTGGCCCCGGTGTGGTTCGTGCTGGCCGCCCTCGCCTCGCTCCTCGTCCTGTGGGCGCAGCTCAGCGGCCTCACGTGGGCGATCATGGCTCTCGATCGCGGCGCAGCATCCGTCCGAGTGCTCCCGATCGCGGCATGGTCGGGGATCACCCTGATCGTCGTCGGGGTGCTGCTCGTGGTCTTTCCGCTCGGTGCGGCGCTCGCGGGGCTCGCGGCGCTCTTCGTCCTCCCCGGTGCGAGTTCCGGTATGGGGCACGCCCTCCGGGAGGCGGGACGCATGATTCGGCGTCATCCCTGGCGATCAGTCCTCCTCGCGCTCGGCGCGATCATCGCCCTCGTCACGCTCGCGGTCGTGGCGGTCGCCGCAGGCCTGTTCCTGACCGGGTTGCTGGGCGGAATGGCGATGTGGATCGCCTTCGGCACCGCGGCGGCGGTTCTGCTCGCCGCGGCGGCGCACCTCCAGGCGATGTGACGATCAGACCGGTCCGCGGGAACCGAGGACGCCCGCCAGGAGCGCATGCAGAAGCGGCGGCACTGAGGCGATGAGGAGGATCGTTCCGAACACCGGATCGTCGGGTCGGAGCAGGATGCCGCCGATGAGGAGGGCACCGAACAGCACCGCCGAGAGAAGGCGACGCCCGAGGCGCTCGAGCCGCGCGAGGCGACGGTCGACCCGCGGCGCGTCGACCGCGAGGCGCCCCTCCTCCATACGGGTGGCGAGCTTGTCGATCCGGCGCGGGAGGCGCGCGACGAGCCCCACGGTGTCGACCGCCTGACGCGTGACGGCCTGCACGACGTTGCCCCGCTCCTCGCGCAACAGGGTGGCGGCGTACGGCTCGACGGCCTCCCAGATGTTGAAGGCGGGGTCGAGCGCACTCGACACACCGGAGGTCAGCGACATCGCCCGGATGACCAGGAGGAAGTTCTCCGGCAGCTGGAAGGGAAGCGCCCGGACGAGATCGCCGAACTCGATCGCGAAGTCACGGAATTCGCGGGGATCGACCTCGGCGAGCTCGGCGAACCCCATGCCGCCGAACCGCGCGAACAGCTGCGTCATGGCTCGCTCGAGCTCGGCGGTGTCGGCCGACGGAAGCAGAACCCCGACCTCGCGGATGCTGTCGACGAGGCCCACGCCATCGCGCGCCGCGACGGCGATCACGAGGCGACGAAGCCCGGCGCGAAGCGAATCGGGGACCTGGCCCATCATCCCGAAATCGATGAAGGTGAGCGTCCAGCCCTCCGCCCCGCCCTCCTCCGCGGTACCGGGCTCACTCGCCGAGGGGGTGACGAAGATGTTCCCCGGATGCGGGTCGGCGT
This sequence comes from Microbacterium sp. CCNWLW134, assembly GCF_037083565.1. NCBI lineage: Bacteria > Bacillati > Actinomycetota > Actinomycetes > Micrococcales > Microbacteriaceae > Microbacterium > Microbacterium sp. CCNWLW134. The sequence continues at coordinate 2,162,647 of NZ_JBAOJU010000001.1, forward strand.
GGAAGTAGCCGTTGCCGAACAGCTGCTGGAACATCACCGAGGCGAAGGCCAGCGCGACGTCGGTGGGGTCGATCCCCGCGGCGACGAGCGCCTCGCGGTCGTTGATCTTGATCGCCGTCACGTCCTGGAGCGTCAGGACGCGCCGGGTCGATCGCTCCCACACGACCGCGGGCGTCGCCACGCGGGAGTCATCGGCGAAATCCCGCGCGAATCGCTCACCGTTGACGCCCTCCTGCAGGTAGTCGATCTCCTGCAGCGACGTCTCGGCGAACTCCTCGACGAGCTCCGGCATGTCCACCCGCCGCGAGACCAGCGACACCCTGCTGAGCCACACGCCGACTTTGCGCAGCGCCCGCAGGTCGACGTCGACGATCTGGTCGATGCCGGGGCGCTGGACCTTGACCACGACGTCGGTGAACCCGGCGAGCTCAGCGTCAGCGGTCGACAGCCGCGCCCGGTGCGCCTGCCCGAGCGAGGCCGCGGCGACCGGTTGCGGGTCGACGAACGAGAAAGCCTGCTCGAGCGGCACGCCGAGCTCGCTCTCGGCCAACGCACGGATCCGGTCGAACGCGACCGGGGGCACTTCGTCCTGCAGGCCCTCCAGTTCCTTCGTGATCTCGGGCGGCAGGATGTCGAGCCGAGACGAGAGGAACTGGCCCACCTTGATCATGAGACCGCCGAGGTCCACGGCGAGCGCGTGGAAGCGCTGGGCGATCCGTCGCATCCGCCGCGCGCGCCCATGCGCCACGAGGGCGGTGAGTCCGAACCTCGGAAGGAACAGCTCCCACCACCACGTCTGCAGCATGACGCGCAGCGCGAAGCGGGTGATGCGGCGGTAGCGGGCGCGCATCCGTCGGGCGTCGGTCATCGATTCTCCTGGACGCCGACGCACGAGTGGCGTCGAATCAGCTCTGGGCGAGGATGGAGTAGAGCCTACGGCGCGCGTCCTCGAGGACGGCGACAGCCTCTTCCACCTGAGCCGACGAGCCGGAGCGCGCCACCTGTGCCGCGGCCTGTGCCAGGTCGAGACCAGCCTTGGGGAGAGCGGTCATGCGCGGCGACTCGCGGTGCGACGCCCCGCCGGACTCCCAGGGCGCTCCGCGTTCGGCGGCGGCCTCGGCCTCGGCGATTCCGCCCTCGGTCAGGCTGTAGGTCTTGCGCCCATCCGCTTCCGTGGCCTCGATCAAGCCTTCGTCAGCGAGGAGCTGGAGCGTGGGGTAGACCGAGCCGGCGCTGGGCTTCCAGCTGCCGCCGCTGCGCTCCTCGATGAGCTGGATGATCTGGTAGCCGTGCATGGGGCGCTCCAGCAGAAGGGTGAGGACGGCCGTGCGCACGTCGCCTCGGTTCATCCGCGGCGCGGACCCGCTGCCGACGCCCTTCTCGAAGGCGGAGCGCAACTGGTCCATGGCCTCCGCGATGTTCGACATCGGCCATCCCGACGCCGACCCGCCGCGCCCCGAGAATGCTTCGCCGAAGAATGAGTTGCTCATGATGACCTCCTCCGCTCCGTCGCGGTCGCGACGTCGAGCGATACTCAACGATATGTCGTTATGCATCGCTGAGGGTCGGCATGGAGCAAACTCGCAGGCGCGGGGCGCCCCGGGGCACCCTGGGGCGCCGTCGGATTCAGACCGATGTGCGTGCGTCCCGTCGCGCGAGGATCTCCGCCCGCTCGTACTGCGGCGCGAGCGACCACTCCTCCCCCAGGTGGCGCGCGGCGGTCACGGGCCAGAGGGGGTCGAGGAGGAACTCCCGCGCGAGCGCGACCAGGTCGGCGTCTCCGGCATCGAGGATCTCCTCGGCCTGTTCGGGGTCGCGGATCAGACCCACGGCCGCCGTGAGCACCTGGGCCTCCTGCCGGATGCGGCGGGAGAACGGCACCTGATACCCCGGTCCGACGGGGATCCGCGCGTCGGCGACGTTTCCGCCCGTCGAGACGTGCACGACGTCCACGCCGCGCTCGCGAAGCAGGCCGGCGAGCCGCACGCTGTCATCCGCCGTCCAGCCGGCCGGTTCCACCCAGTCGGTGGCCGAGATCCTCACGAAGATCGGCGTCTGGTCGCCGACCGCCTGCCGCACCGCATCCGTCACCTGCTCGAGGAGCCGCACGCGGTTCTCGAAAGAGCCGCCGTACTCGTCGGTGCGGGTGTTCGACACGGGCGAGAGGAACTCGTGCAGCAGATACCCGTGGGCGGCGTGGATCTCGATGACGTCGTAGCCGGCCTCACGCGCACGTTCCGCAGCGGCGGCGAACTGCCCGATGACCTCGTCGATTCCCGCACGGTCCAGCGCCGTCGGAACCTGCTTGCCGGGCGCGAACGCCACGGCGCTCGGGGCGACCGGCTGCCAGTCGGCGGCAGGCTCGTCACTCCCGAACGGGCCGTCGAACGGTCGCGGTGAACTCGCCTTCCGCCCGGCGTGGGCGAGCTGGATCCCGGCGGCCACGCCGTTGTCGCGGAAGAACCGGGTGAGCCGGCGGTGTGCGGCCAGCTGCGTGTCGTTCCAGATGCCCAGGTCGTAGGCCGAGATGCGACCCTCGGCGCTGACCGCGGTCGCTTCGACGATGATGAGGCCGGGGCGCCCGAGCGACCGGGAACCGTAGTGCTGAACGTGCCAGTCGTTCGGTGCGCCGACGTCGGGTCCGTCGGGATCGGCGGAGTACTGGCACATGGGCGCCATCACGATCCGGTTGGCCAGGGTGATGCCGCGCACGGTGAGCGGGCTGAACAGCGGGGATGTCACGGGCGTACCTCCATTGATCGCAACGCCGCCGGCGCGGCAGGGAATTCCCACCGGGGAAGGGAGTGGTGGTGCGCTCAGTCGCGCGCGGCGACGTCGACCTGGAGCTCGGCGGCGATCCGCTCGAGGTCGGCGATGACCGCGGCGACCTCGACCGAGGGCGGCACCACGGCCGAGACGGTCGCCTCGAACAGGCGACCGCCGGCCATCGCCGCATCGCGGGTCTCGGTCCTCATCCGGTCGATGCTCACGCCGTGGGAGCCGAGGGCTGCGGAGATCTCGTGGACGATCCCCGGGTGATCATTGCCGAGCACGGTGAAAGACAGGCGGCGCGACGTCGTGTCGTGCGGCGCACCGCCCCCTTTCCCCGGCACACTCACCGTGACGAGCCCAGGGACCGCATCCAGAGCCGCCTGCAGGTCGTCGAGTCGCTCCTCGGGCACCGACACCTGCACGACGCCGGCGAAGGCCCCGGCGAGCTCTGCCAGCTCGCTGTGCTCCCAGTTGCCGCCGTGGGCGTCGATCACCTCGGCCACCGCGGCCACGAGGCCGGCGCGGTCGGTTCCGACGAGGGTGAGCACGAGGATCGCCATAGATTCAGCGTACGACTCCGCGCCACGCGTCGCCGGGGGCTGGTTGACTGGATTCATGTCCGCCCCACCTGATGCGTCGGCCGCCGAGCCTGCCGTGGCCACCCTCGTCGCCGCCGACGCGGTCGACAAGCTCGCGGCCCTCGCGATCATCGCGCGTGCGACGGGCAGCACCGTGGTCGGCGGTGGCACCGCGCACCCTCGGATCCCCCTCCGCGACGGAGTGTGGATCGAGATCGAGATCCCCAAGTTCGGTGAGCCCCCGCCGCTGGCGATCGATGTCCATGCGACCGAGGGGCCGGCCGCTGCCAGGCGCGAGGCGATCGCGTTGCGCGGCGTTCTCCGAAGCGTCACCGAATGGTCGGTGACCACAGCGTTCCCCGAGAGCGACCCGCCCCGCGCGGCGCCTACGATGAACAGCGCGGCGTCGGCGTCGACCACCGACAGCCGATGACACCTCCGGGAGGCCCACCGAGATGAGAGTCGCATCCTCAGCGGACTGGCGAGACGCCCTCCCGTTCGACACCCCCGTCCCCGCCGCCGACGTCGCTCCCGGCGATCCCGCGCGCTGCTCGGGGTGCCCGGCCGAGGTGGCGACGTGGGAACGCACCGCGCTCTTCGCGGTCAAGCACCGTCATCCGAATCATCACTCGGGGTTCGTCCGCTTCTACTGCGCCGCGCACGTGCCGGCTGTGACGCCCCCTCCACCAGCCGCGCCGGCACCAGTCCGCAAGGCGCGAGCTCCCCGTGCGCCGCGCGAGCAGACGACGCCGCAACGCCGGGTGGTGGAGGACAAACCCCGGCCGGTGTGCCCCGACTGCTTCATCGAGGTGTCGGCGACCGGGATCTGCGGCATGTGCGGCGAGCGGATCGCCTGACTCAGGTGAAGGCGACCGCGCGCACCGGCGCACCGTCGCCGGAGATCCTCAGCGGGAAGAACCCCACGCGCACGTGATCGGGCAGCGCCGCGACCCCGCGGACATTCTCGACGATGAGGTGATCGGAGCCGAGGACGACGTCGTGCACGGGGAAGTCGGCAGCGCCCGTCGGGTCGGGGCTCAGGGTGTCGACGGCGATAACGTGAACACCGCGGTCGATGAGAATCCGCGCGGCAGCGGGATCGAGGGCCGGATGCCGCAGGCGCCGCCGATCATCGGTGAAGAAGGCGTCCCAGCCGGTGCTGATCAGGGCGATCGAGGGCAGCGTCTCCGGCAGATCTCCCCGCGGGTCGAGTTCGGCCCAGCCGTAGGTCTCGCCCTCGCCGACCCGAACCCGGAACACGATGGCGTCGCCCACGAGCTCGTCGAGACCCACCGACGCCATCGTCCGTCCGCCCGGGACGGTGTGCGAGGGCGCGTCGACGTGCGTGCCCGTGTGCGAGCCCATGGTCAGCCGAGCGACATCGACCCCGTCCGCCGCGATGGTCAGCCCGGCCTCGACGTGCACCTCGGGATCACCCGGGTACACCGGCATCCCGTCGGAGACGACATGGCTGAGATCGTGGATCACGGCGCCTCAGTCCATCCGACTCTCAGCGAGATGGCGTTCCGGCGCGAACGGTCCGCTCCGGCGGGTGCGAAGGGAGACCAGCAGGTAGAGCAGGAAGGTGACCACGAAGGCGGGCACGGTCGCTCCGAACGGCAGCGGCCAGACGTAGGCCCACACATAGGCGAGGACCGCACCGACTGCCCAGGCTGCCACCGCCAGGAGGTTGACACCCCCGGTGTACCAGAAGCGGCCGCCGTTGGGCCGGAGGATGTCGCCGTCGTAGTCACCCCGCTTGATGACGTAGTAGTCGACGATCATGATTGCGAAGACCGGTGCGAACAGCGCGCTGATCGTCACGAGGAAGGTCGTGAACTGATCCAGCAGCCCGAAGAACGTCGCACCGATGATCGAGATGACACCCAGCACGAGGGCGGCGGGAAGGAACCGTACCTGTGACCCCGGTACGGCGTTGACCACCGTGGTCACCATCCCGTAGACCACCATCGTGTTCGTCGCCATGACGGAGAGGAAGATGGCCACCGCGAACAGGGCGCCGAAGGGTTCCACGACGGTCGCGGGATCGAACGGGATCGCCTCGCCACCGCTGAGGACCACATATCCGATCGCCGTCGCTCCGAGCGACATCGCGATCACGGTCGAAAGAGTGTAGCCCACGCCCGCGCCGATGACACCGGCGCGGGTCGAGCGTGCGAAGCGGTTGAAGTCGGCTGAGAGCACCGTCCACGAGATGGCGGTGGCGAGCACCACGTCGAAGACGAGACCGGGCGTGTAGAACGGCACCTCAGGAGCCGGGATGGCGGCGAACTCCGCCGGGCTGAAGGTCGCGAACGAGACGGCGAAGATGTAGACCGCGATGGCGAGGATGACCGCTGCGAACCACGGCTCCACCCGTGCCACCCCCGCATGACCGAAGATCGCGAGGACGACGACGATCGTCTGGCAGATCACGGCGAAGAGCACGGGGCTGGAGAACCCCGTCACCGCTGCGACGATGTAGTTCAGGGCCAGTCCGGCGAGCATCGCCTGCACCCAGCTCCACCCCATGAGGACCACGACGTTGGCGGCCACCGGGAGAAGGCTGCCGCGCGTGCCGAACGGGCCCCGTGTGAGCGCCATCGTCGGCAGTCCCGTGCGGGTTCCGATCGCACCCACCGTCACGAGCACCGCGGCGCCGAGGATCGTTCCCCCGACGATCAGGCCGATGACGGTGCCGAAGCCGACCTCGGGAACGAACAGCGTTCCTGTGAGCAGGGTGGTCACGACGAGGTTGGCAGCGAGCCAGATCATCAGGATGCGACCGAGCGAATAGTCCCCTCGGACGGGCCCGGCGTCATCGGACTGGGACTGCAGACGGCGATCGAGGCGGGTGTAGAGCGACATCATCGGGCTCCTTGGGAGAGGGAGAGGGAGGGTCTCAGCTGAGAGGCGAGAGGTGTTCGTGGACGGCGACGAGCTGTGCGTCCTCGACGGCGAAGACGATGGTCTCGCGCTCGCGGAAGGACTCCTCACCGCCTTCGGTCGCCACCGTGGTGTCCACGGTGTGGGTGAAGACGGCGAACCCCGGGCGGAGCTGCACGAGCGGATCGGACGAGACGCACGACACGACGCGCCATCCCTCGCCGATCCACGAGTCCCAGAGCCGCTCGTAGGCGGCGCGGTCGTCGAGCCGCCGCGGCTCGGTGTGGAAGAGGAAGGTCGCCGAGGGCGCGAACAGGGAGAAGTACCGCCCGCCGTCGGTGGCGGCGTAGGCGTCGACGATCTCGGCCGCGGCCTGGATCACCTCGTCATGCGTCGGGGTCCTCATGCGTTCGCCCCCTTCGGAGCCATCGCGCTGAGCAGCTCGTAGACGGTGTGGCTGGCCGCGACCGCGGTGATCTGCGCGTGGTCGTATGCCGGTGCGACCTCGACGACGTCGGCGCCGACGATCGGCAGATCGCTGAGACTGCGGATGATGGTGAGGAGCTCGCGGCTGGTGAGCCCTCCGGCCTCGGGGGTGCCGGTACCGGGGGCGTGCGCGGGGTCGAGGACGTCGATGTCGATCGACAGATAGACCGGCGCACCGGCGACGCGGGTGCGGATCCGCTCGATCGCACGCGCCACGCCGTCGCGCTCGATCTCGTCGGTCGTCACGATGGCGAAACCGAGCCGCTCGTCGTCGCTGAGGTCGCTCTTGTCGTACAGCGGTCCGCGGATGCCGACGTGCATGCTGGCGGTGAGATCGATCAGCCCCTCCTCCGACGCCCGCCGGAACGGTGTGCCGTGGGTGGTCGGCGCGCCGAAGTAGGTGTCCCAGGTGTCGAGGTGCGCATCGAAGTGGATGACGGCGACCGGGCCGTGGCGCTCGCTGACCGCTCGCAGCAGCGGCAGGGCGATGGTGTGGTCGCCGCCGATCGTGACCAGGCGCGTGGCCCGCTCGCCGAGCTTCCTCGCGGCCGCGGCGATCTCGGTCACCGCTGCGTCGATGTCGAACGGGTTGGCGGCGATGTCGCCGGCGTCGGCGACCTGCTGAGCCCCGAAGGGGAAGACGTCCTGGGCGGGGTTGTACGGACGCAGCAGTCGCGAGGCCTCGCGCACATGCGCGGGTCCGAAGCGCGCGCCCGGCCGGTAGCTGACCCCGCTGTCGAAGGGCACGCCCACGACAGCGACGTCCGCGCGTCCGACCTCGTCGAGGGTCGGCAGGCGCGCGAAGGTGGCGATGCCTGCGAATCGAGGGACGACGCTCGCATCCACCGGGCCACGCGGTGTCGAAGAAGAAGAGGGTTGCATATTAGTAAACCTTTGGTACGCTGGGCGCAACTGCTGCGCTGCACGCTACGCCCGTGCACGCCCGGCGTCAAGAGCGACGCGGAAGGAGGATCGGTGAGGGCGATCCATCCGGCGGCCGAAGAGAAGGTGGCCCCCATCGGCGCGAAGCTGCGCGCCGCTCGCACTGCGCAGGGCATGTCGCTCGCGCAGGTGGCCACGACCACCGGCCTGTCGAAGGGATTCCTCAGCCGTGTCGAGCGGGACGAGACCTCACCGAGCGTGTCGACGCTCGTGCAGCTGTGCCAGGTGCTGTCCCTGCCGATGGGTGCGCTGTTCGCCGAGCCCGAAGTGCAGCGCGTGACCTGGGACGATGCTCCCCGCGTCAATCTCGGTGGCGTCCACGTCGACGATCGACTCCTCTCGCCGCGTTCCGAACAGCGGGTGCAACTGCTGCGATCCGAGCTCGCCGCCGACGCCCACGGGGGCCGCGAGCTCTACACGATCAACTGCGACGTCGAGGTGGTCCACGTCGTCACGGGCCGGATGACCGTGCGGTTCGCCGATCGAACGGTCTCGCTCTCGCCGGGCGACGCCCTGACCTTCCCGGGCCGCGAACCCCACACATGGGAGGTCGACGGCGGCGCCCCCGCGGTCGTCCTCTGGGTCATCGTCCCGGCCCCCTGGAGCGGCTCCGCCTGAGTCAGAGCCGACCCGGCAGGATGGCGTGCCAGTACAGCCAGGGGAGGATGCGTCGGTCGAAGATCCACGACAGCCGGTTCTCGCGGTACATCGACCGCCAGAAGGGGATCGTCGGCTTGAGCTCGCCGCGATCATCGAACTCCGCGAAGACGACCGTCGAGCGGGAGACGGTGAACGGGCAGACCGAGTACCCGTCGTAGCGTGCCGTCGGACGACGCCCGGCGATCACGGCCGCGAGGTTCTTCGCCAGCACGTAACTCTGCTTGCGCAGGGCCCCACCCGACTTCGAATTCGTCGTGTCCGCGGCATCGCCCAGACTCCAGACATTCGGCCATCGGGGGTGCCGGAGGGTCTCGGCGTCGACGGCGACGAATCCGCCCGGGTCGGATTCCGCGGACAGCGGCGTCGCTTTGAGCCAATCGGGTGCCGACTGGGACGGTTCGACCGACAGCACGTCGTAATCGATCCTCTCCCGCGTCCCGTGCGACTCGAGGGTGACGTGACGCTGGTCACCGTCGACGATCGCCAGCTCGGTCGAGTAGCGCACCTCGATGCCGTACCGGGCGACGACCCGCTCCAGCTCGGCGTCGATCTCGGGAATCCCGAACATCGTCGGAGTGGGAAGGACGAGGATGACGCGGATGTCGTCGAGCACGCCGATTCGACGCCAGTAGTCGCACGCCTGGTACATCGGCTTCTGCCCGGCCCCCGCGCAGGAGGCGGGGCCGGGTGGCTGGACGAAGACCGCGGTGCCGCGCCGGAGGTCGCGCAGAGCCACGCTCGCCTTCCCCGCGAGATCGGGCTCGTAGTTCGACACCACGTTCGGAGTGGTCAGCGCCGCAGACAACCCCGGCACCTGCGTCCAGTCGTGCTGCACGCCGGCGCTGACGATGAGGTGGTCGTATCCGATGACCTCGCCGCTGCCGAGGGTCACCGTCGAGCGTTCCGGATCGATGTCGCTCGCAGCATCCTGGATCCAGGCGACTCCGCGCGGGGTCACCTCACCCTGCGGACGCAGCGTCTCGTGAAGTCGCGCCGTCCCGCCCGCGACGTGCGAGAGCAGCGGCTTGTAGACGTGCTCGCTGCGGGGCTCGATGACGGCGATGTCGGAGACTCCGCGCCGGACGAGTCGACCGGCGACCGAGAGCCCGCCGTTGCCGCCGCCGATCACCACGACCCGGTGTCGGCGGGTCACCGTCGCGATGGGTGTCACAGGTCGAACTTCTCGTGCTCACCCTCGAGGCGCTCGCCGGTCACCTTGTGCTTCACGAAGGCCAGGAGGGTGGCGACCCGGCCACCTGGGCTGTCCCAGTACTCCCCTCCCTCGGCGTCGAACCGAAGGAGGACGATCTCGGGATCCTCGGGACCGTTCGGGAACCAGGCCTCGACGCCGGCGTTCCAGAGCTCCCGCAGCTTCGCGTCGTCGGTCACCACCTCGGCACGACCCGACAGCGACAGCCAGGCGTCGTTCGAGCTGAAGGACACCCCGACGCGAGGGTCGGCCTGGACGTGCTGCACGGCAGACGCATGGCGTGCGATCACGAACCACAGGTCGCCGTCGAATTCCGCCTCCTGAACGGTGAGGGGGTGCGCCTGGAGCGAACCGTCCGCGGCACGCGTGGTCACCATCGCGAAGCGGAATTTCTTCAGCAGTTCTCGGAGCTTGGCCTGCTCGTCGTTCTCTGGGGTGGCCGTCTCGTTCATCACGTCCCTTTCGTCGAGGTCTGCGTCCATTCCATCCCCCAGGCACAGGGGGCGCTCCCCGGTTGACAAGCGGCCACCACCCTGCCAGTGGCGCCGGATTCGCAGGCGGCTCCCAGCTTCACGGGACCAAATCCGTCCTGCCGACGGTTCTCTTACTGTGACGCGGCAGCCAGCCGCGTGAGGAGGAATCGTGACGAACGAGTACCGCAAGACCCCCGAGGCGATCAGCGCCTTGACCGACCTGCAGTTCCAGGTCACGCAGCGCGACGGCACCGAGCCGCCGTTCCGCAACTCCCATTGGAACAACCACGACCCGGGAATCTACGTCGACGTGGTGTCGGGAGAACCGCTGTTCTCCTCCACCGACAAGTTCGACAGCGGAACGGGGTGGCCGAGCTTCACGCGCCCCATCGACCCCGAAGCGGTGACGACGAAGACGGACTGGAAGATGATCCTGCCGCGCACCGAGGTGCGGTCGGCGATCGCTGACAGCCACCTCGGGCACGTCTTCCGAGATGGACCGCGGGATGCCGGTGGGCTGCGCTACTGCATGAATTCCGCCGCGCTGCGCTTCGTGCCTGCATCGGACCTGCAGGCCCAGGGGTACGGCGCATACCGCAGACTGTTCGAGAACACCCAGAAGGAGAACGCCTCATGACCAGTGGACCCACCGACACCGGAGCGATCACCCGCCTCCCCGGCACCGAGACCGCCGTCCTCGCGGGCGGATGCTTCTGGGGCATGGAGGATCTGATCCGCAGGCAGCCCGGGGTCCTGCAGACCCGCGTCGGCTACACGGGCGGGAGCAACGATCACGCCACCTACCGCAACCACCCCGGCCACGCCGAGGCGGTGGAGATCGTCTTCGATCCTTCGCAGACGACATATCGCGACATCCTGGCGTTCTTCTTCCAGATCCACGACCCGTCGACGCTGAACCGTCAGGGCAACGACATCGGCACCAGCTACCGTTCGGCGATCTTCCCGCTGACCCCGGAGCAGGAGCGGGTCGCGCGCGACACCATCGCCGACGTCGACGCCTCGGGCCTCTGGCCCGGCAAGGCCGTCACGACGATCGAGCCCTCAGGACCCTTCTGGGAGGCCGAGCCCGAGCACCAGGACTACCTGCTGCGCATCCCGAACGGCTACACCTGCCACTTCCCGCGCGCAGGGTGGGTCCTCCCCCGCCGCTCGGAGGCGACATCGACGGTCTGACCGGCCGCTCTTCGCAGGTTTCGCCCCCGCGGTCAAGGGCTTCGTCCCACGCCGCGGGGGCGCGACCATTCTCGGAAGAGAAGGAGGATGTCGTGACCAAGGACCTCAAGAAGGGCGATCGCGTCAGCTGGAGCACGTCGCAGGGACGCACCCAGGGCACGGTGGTGGAGCGTCGTACGAAGGACTTCCAGTTCGCCGGCCAGAAGTTCACCGCCAGTGACGACGAGCCGGCGTACATCGTCGAATCGGAGAAGAGCGGCGACAAAGCCGCACATAAGGGCTCCGCGCTGCGAAAGCTCTCCTGATCCGCACCCGTTGCCGTGCTACGGTTGACGGGCTTCACGCGGGTCTGTTATCGGGCCGCGCTGAACACGTCCGCTCCGCACTTGTGGGAGCGGCACACCCGGTCGCCTCCGCGGCCCGAAAAGAAAAAGGAAAGACACGATGGCCACTGGCACCGTGAAATGGTTCAACTCCGAGAAGGGCTACGGGTTCATCGCACCCGACGACGGCTCGGCCGATCTCTTCGCGCACTTCAGCGCGATCACCGGTGAGGGCTTCAAGGAGCTCCACGAAGCGCAGAAAGTCGAATTCGACGCCGAGCGTGGCCCCAAGGGCATGCAGGCTGCGAACATCCGCGCACTCTGATCTTCATTCCGTCAGCCGGCGGGGGTGACCGAAAGGTCTCCCCGCCGGCTGACGGCTTTCTGGGAACTCGGCGTATACCGCTTCGTGGATACGAGGGTACGTACGCTGAAGAAAGCGATCGGCATCCGCCTTTGGCTTTCCAGGCCGAAGTGGTCGCGATCGAAACCGAGGTAACCCCATCTCTTCCACCGTCCTCGAGCCCCGCCTCGGACCTGTTCGTCAGACGTACGCCGGCACGGCGGAATTCCCGCCCATGGCCCGCGCCTACACCGATGTGGCGCAGATCGTCCGTGAAACCGGCCTCCTCGCCCGCGCACGCTGGTTCTACGCCCTGGTGGGCGCCGCGATCGCACTCGGCTTCGGTGCCTGCATCGCCGGCTTCATCCTGCTGGGAGACAGCTGGTTCCAGCTCCTCATCGCCGCGGCCCTCGGCATCCTCTTCACTCAGGTGGCCTTCCTGGCGCACGAGGCGGCTCACCGTCAGATCCTCAGCTCCGGCCCCGCGAACGATCGGCTGGCGCTCATCCTCGGCAACGGGGTCGTGGGCATGAGCTTCTCGTGGTGGGCCAGCAAGCACACCCGGCACCACGCGAACCCGAACCGCGTCGGGAAGGACCCCGACATCGAGATCGACACGATCTCGTTCATCGATGAGGATGCGGCGACGGCCCGGGGCCTGCGGCGGGCCATCACGCGGCGACAGGGGTACCTGTTCTTCCCCCTGCTGACGCTCGAGGGGCTGAACCTGCACGCCATCGCGTTCCGCCACCTGTTCAGCCGGCAGCCCGTGAAGGGCCGGATCACCGAGCTCGCACTGCTGTTCCTTCGCTTCGGCGTCGTGCTCGTGCCCGTCTTCCTCTTCCTGCCCCTGGGCATGGCCTTCGCCTTCCTGGGCGTGCAGCTGGCCGTCTTCGGCGTCTACATGGGAGCCTCCTTCGCCCCCAACCACAAGGGCATGCCGGTCATCGCCAAGGACGCCAAGCTCGACTTCTTCTCCAAGCAGGTGCGCACCTCGCGCAACGTCAGCGGCGGATGGTGGGCGACCGTGCTCATGGGCGGTTTGAACTACCAGGTGGAGCACCACCTCTTCCCGAACATGCCTCGCCCGCATCTGGCCAAGGCCCGTGACATCGTCCGCGACCACTGCGAGACGCTGAATGTGCCGTACACCGAGACCACACTGTGGCGCTCCTACGCCATTGTGATCGCGTACCTGAACCGGGTGGGGCTCGCGGCCCGCGACCCCTTCGACTGCCCGATGACGGGAACATATCGCCGCGTCTGACATGGGCGCGCGAAGCGGCGGGTGCGGTGCAGGACATGCCGCACCCGCCGCTTTCGTGTGGGCGTGTGGGAGGTGATCCCCGCGGTCATCCCCGCTCGGGAGCGGTCTGCGCGAGGGCTCGCAGGGCGTCACCGCTGAGACGCTGGGTGGTCCACTCCTCCATCGGCAGGGCGCCGATCGCCCGGTAGAACCCGATCGAGGGTTCGTTCCAGTCGAGAACCGTCCACTCGAACCGTGCGTACCCGCGTTCGACGCACTCGTCCGCGAGCGCCTGCATGAGCGCGCGACCGTAGCCGCGGCCCCGGGCGACGTCGTGCACGTAGAGATCCTCGAGCCAGATGCCGTGCGTTCCGGTCCAGGTGGAGTAGGTGAGGAACCAGATCGCGATGCCGAAGATCGCCCCGTCGCGTTCCACGACGTGGGCGAAGACACGCGGCTCGGGTCCGAACAGCGAAGCGGTCAGCGCCTCGACGGTGTTCTCCACCGCATCGGGTTCTCGCTCGTAGACCGCGAGGGCGGAGATGGCGTCGAGGATGCCCGGCTCATCGCCGGGCTGGGCGCGGCGGAGAACCGCACCATCGGGGAGGGTGTGCGAGGTCACCGGTTGAGCGTACTGTCTCGACGTGAGCGGCGGCCGGTAGCGCATCCGGATTGCGAAGATATATACGACACTACGTGCCTCTTTTCCATGCGTAATGTCGGAACCCTCTGCGATGATTCTGATAGGTCATCGAGACGGGGTTTCCAGTGGACGCGGACGAGAAGCGGCGGCGGGCGGAGGACAAGCGCGCCGGGGTGTTCGCGGATGAGCTGGCGAAGCTGCGGCGGCGTCGGGCGGCGCTCGAGGCGAAGGAGACCCGGTTGCTCGCCGACGCATACGCGCTGACGCTCGAGCAGCGGTCACGGATCGGCTCGGTCTCATCGCGGGAACGGGACATGCCGCTGCGGTCGATGGCGCTGGAACTGGGGATGGCGGTCAGGGTGAATGACCGGTCGATGCAGTCGCAGATGCACGACGCCCACGAGTTGATCGAGCTGTTCCCTCAGACGATGGCGGCGCTGGTGGAGGGGCGGGTCAGTCGGGCGCATGCGCAGGTGATCCAAGACGCGGGCCGGGTGATCGAGGATGCCACCGACCGGGCGGCGTTCGAACGCATCGTCCTCGTCGAAGCCGAACGTCAGACCGTCCCGAGGACGAAGAAGTACGCCATCCAACGTGCCGCGGTCCTCGACCCGAGGCCGTTGCAGGAACGACACGACACCGCGATCCGGGAACGCCGGGTGTGGGTCACCGACCTCGACGACACCCTGTCGACCCTGACGATCCTCGGCGGGAACGTGTACATCCACGGCGCCTTCAACCGGCTCACCGGGCAGGGCACCACGATCAAGGACGTCGACCGCGCCAAGCGGCGCGAGTACGCCGCGACGCAGGGTGAAGCGGATGCGCCGGAGGAGGAAACGACGGAGCCGTGGTTCGACGACCGGTCGCTGGATGAGATCCGCTGCGACCTCGCCCTGGACATGCTCCTCGCCGGGTCCCCGGTGATCGACCCCACCGACGGGGCGCAGGGCGGGCTCAGCGCCATCCGGGCCGAAGTGCAGATCACCATCCCGATCACCACCCTCACCGGGGTGACGACGTCGGGGGCCGAACTCAACGGAGTCACCCCGGTCGACCCCGAGACAGCCAGAAAGATGGCGGGAACGACCAGGGTCTGGGACCGGGTCATGACCGACCCCATCACCGGGGTCGTCACCGCCGTGGACCGATACGTGCTCCATCCCTCCCAGACCCGGTTCCTCAACGCCCGCGACGTCACCGGCCGAACACCCGGATGTCGAAGGCCCGCGAAACTGTGCGACAAAGACCACTCCAAAGACTTCGCGTTGGGCGGACCGACCTCCAACGACAACCTCTGCAACGAATGCGTGAGGCACCACACGTTGAAACACGCGACGAACTGGCACGTGGAACAACTCCCCGGCGGGGTGCTGAAATTCACCAGCCCCGGCGGGAAGACCTACGACAGCCACCCACCCTCACGGGTCGCGTTCGTCCCCACCGACGACGACGGACTCACCGTCGCCCCCTTCTGAATGAGCAGGAGCGGGTGAGCATGGTGGCGAGGGTGCGGGATCAAAAGAGTCGCGCACTGGCCCGCAGCGGTCCATCGACCCACTGATCGACCTCGTTCTGCGAACGCAGACGAATCACCGCCGGCGCCGTGTCATCACGGGCCAGTCGGGGAATCCGCTCGTCGTACTTGTGCCTGGTGCTGATCGACCAGCGCACGATGTGCTCGGGGTCGGTGAAGAAGGTGTGGAGCGCAGGCTCGATGTTGCCGTTCCACAGTTCCTCGCGGCGGAGCCGCCGCCGAAGGGTCCGCCGCACGACCCGGGGGAACACGCAGCTCCAGTAGGGCAGGTCGAGCCAGACCAAGATGTCGGCACGCGCGGTGAGGAGAGGACGCGCGGTCGCGTACTGCCATTCGGTCACCCACGACTCCCCCGCCACCAGCCGCCCGACATCGTCGAGGAACTCTGGCCGCTCGGTCCAACCGGCTCCGTGGAAGAGGGCGTCGATCTCAGTGTGCGGCGCGCCGGTGACCTCTGCGATCCTCGCCGCGAGCGTCGTCTTCCCCGCCCCCGACACCCCTGCCACCGCGACCCGGCGCGGGCGGCGGGGCAGCGGATCGTCGAAGGCGAGCACCGCACGATGATACGGCGCTAGCCTTCGACCCATGACCCGCGCCCGCGACCCCTGGCCCCCACTCGCCATCGCCTTCCTCGTCCTGGCTATGGCGGGACTCGTCGCCACCTTCGTCTTCAACGTCTGGGCTGTCGTGCAGATGCGCGACTTCATCGGCGACCTCGTCAGCAGCGGCCCCGCGGTCTCATCCATCACCGTCGACCTCTTGGTCGTCGCGATCGCAGCCTGCGTTGTGATCGTCGTCGAGGGGCGACGGCTCGGGATGAAGCGGTGGTGGCTCTACATCGTGCTGTCGGGCATCACGGCGATCGCCTTCACTTTTCCGCTGTTCCTCGCGATGCGCGAGCGCCGACTGGCCGCGCAGCGCGCGACGGACGAGGCCGCTCCGACGGGGTGACGGCACCGGAGGCGGCGACGCCGCCGACCGGCGCGACGGAGCCGCGCGAGCGCAACGGCATCTCGATGCGTTCGACGGCGGCGACCGCATCATCCTCTCCGTCGAGGAGGTACTGGATGGCACGGCGCCCGAGTTCGTAATGCGGAATGGCGAAAGTGGTCAGGCCCGGGTGCAGCCACCCGGCCAGCTGGTGGTCGTCGAAGGAGACCAGCGAGAAGTCGTCGGGAACCCGCATGCCCGCCTCCTGCAGCGCCTGGTAGGCGCCGAAGGCGAGCCGGTCGTTGAAGGTGATGATCGCTTCGCCCCGAGCACCGGACGCGACGAGGTCGGCGGTCGCCCTCCATCCGTCCTCGGGGAGCCAGACCTTGCACATCCGTCCGCTCGCCGGCGCGATGCCGGCATCGGCGAGCGCGTCGAGGATGCCCGCGAGCCGCTCGCGACCCGCGACCGTCTGGGGCGCCACCTGGTCACGATCCGGTCCGGCGCCCACGAGGTGGATGCGCGTGTGACCGGCCGCCAGCAGAAGCTCCGCCGCACGCCGTCCGGCGTCGTATTCATCGGGGATGATCGCGGTGACCGCTCCCGCTTCGTCAGGCAGAGCGTTCAGCAGCACGACGGATCGGCCGCGCACCCCCTCGGGAATCGGCCGCTCCCGGGTGAACATCGAGGCGATCACCACGGCGTCCACCTGTCGGTCCAGCATCGTCTGGACCAGGCGCTCCTCTTCGGCGAGATCCCCCTCGGTCTCACCGATGAACAGCAGATACCCCTCGCGATGGGCATGGTCGAGGGCGCCCTTGATCATGTCACCGGCGAGCTGCGAGGTGGCGATGGTGTCGGAGATGAAGCCGATCGTGCGACTGGATCCGCGGCGAAGGTCGGCGGAGAGGATGTTGGGACGGTAGCCGAGTTCCGAGGCGACCTGGCGCACCCGCTGCTGCGACGCCTCCGATATGCGCAGCTCGGTTCCACGATCCGACAGCACCAGCGATGCCGTCGTCCGCGAGACACCGGCGGCGCGAGCCACATCGGCGAGGGTCACACGGCGTCGGGTCACGTCACTCGTCCTTCGTTCCAGGCCGATCCTAACGGGTGGGTAACAACACCCCGCGGGTCGCGATCAACGGAGTTGACAGACACGCGGTCGCTGGTCATGATGATCCTTGCTAACACGATTTAGCACGATGCTGAATCGAGTTAGCTCAAGGTACTCGCAGCCCCCTGCGTTCCTCGCCCACCCGATCGAAGCCATCGAAATCCCAAGGAAGGGAGACATTGGTGTCTCAATCACACGGCAACCGGTCACGCCTCTACCTCGCCACCGGCCTGCTCGCAGCATCCGCCCTCGCTCTCGTCGCCTGCGCCCCTCCCGGCGGCGGCGGCGCGACCGACACCGACGGGTCGGCTGCGCCGACCCTGGACGGCGCTCCCACCTGCGGAGAGGAGGACGTCGTCCTCGACATGTACATCGAGACCGGCTTCCCCCTTCCCAAGGAGCTGGCCGACGAATTCACCACGCAGTACCCGAACGTCACCTTCGACATCCGCGAGGACCAGTTCGCCGTCATCACGCAGAACGCGCCCCGGGTGCTCCAGGACTCGCCGCCCGACCTCATGCGCCTGCCGCAGATGTCGGAACTGGCCTCCAGTGGCCTCCTTCTGAACCTCGACCCGTACGCCGAGGCGTTCGGGTGGACCGACTGGCCCGCCTCGCAGCTCGAGCAGCTGCGCGTCGACGATGAGGGCCGTCGCGGCGACGGACCGCTGTACGCGATGGGCCTGAACTTCTCGATGACCGGGGTGTTCTACAACAAGGAGCTCGCCGAGCAGATCGGCATGACCGAGCCGCCCGCGACGCTCGAGGAGTTCGACGGCTACCTCGCCGCCGCTCGCGACGCCGGGCTCACGCCGATCGCCCAGTTCAACGGCGGCGCGACCGGCGGTCTGCTGTTCCCGCTCCAGCTGCTGATGGCCTCGTACGGCGAGACCGCACCGATCAACGACTGGATCTTCCAGAAGGAGGGGGCGACGATCGACACCCCCGACAACCTCGAGGCCGCCGAGCACCTGCAGGGCTGGGTCGAGGAGGGCTTCTTCGCCGACGACGTCAACTCGATGGACTACTCGCAGATGATGAGCCGTTTCATCGGCGGCGAGAGCGTCTTCATCTTCAGCGGCGACTGGGAGTCGGGCAACCTCGACACCCAGATGCCCGACAACGCCGGCTTCTTCGTCATGCCGCCGCTGGAAGACGGCGGAACGATCGGCGCCATGTCGGCACCCCTCACGTACGGCATCTCCGCGAACGCCGAGAACCCCGACTGCGCCGCATTCTTCCTGAACTGGGTCGCCACGGATGAGACGGCGCGCACCATCACGGTCGAGGTCGGCGGATCCCACCCGATGGGGCCGGCCGATGCCTTCATGCCCGAGGTCGCCGAGGGCTCGGTCACCGCCGAGACCCTCGCCGCCGGCACCACGATCAACGACGCCGACGGCGCGATGGACTTCATCGCCAACGCCACCGGAGCGATCTACGCCCAGAGCTGGACGCCCAACGTGCAGCGACTGGTCGCCGGTGAGCAGGACGCGGCGGGCCTGCTGAGCTCGGTCCAGGCCGACTACGAAGCCGAGGTCGGTCAGTAGGCATGAGCTCACGCTCCCAGGTCGCGGGGGGGGGGCCCGACCCCCCCCCCCCCCCCCCCCCCCCCCCCCCCCCCCCCCCCGCGCCCCCCCCCCCCCCCCCCCACGCCGGCTGCGGAAGCGGGTCGGCGACGAAGGTGCCGCCGTACCGGCCCCGCCGCCGCACGAGGTACCCGGTGTCG